>CAZLQD010000054.1:0-3000 GCA_964561605.1 uncultured Planctomycetia bacterium | reverse complement strand
CCCCTTCTTGTCGAATCCCCCCCACCTTTCCCAAAAAAAGGCCCCCACCCCATCAACAGAAGCATCCCCAACCCCAATAAGCCGATCAAAAACCTAGCGGCTCCCCCTGTTGGCTTCGCCTCTTTTCCCATTTCAAGGTTTCCCATCTCTTTCTTCATAATTTTCCCTCCTTCTCCAAACAGAAAAGGGCCTTTCCCGGGCCCAAGTTTCTGCCCAGGCCCGGGAAGAATTTTCATTTTACAAGGTTTTTTGTTTCTTCCAACGGACCCTGAATCTTTTCCTGATCCAATCCTTGACTTTTTCTTCTGCATTCAGCACGTCTTCCAGCCCGGCAGGCTTGGAAAGCTTGATCGAAGGTGGTTGGTAACTGGTCCCGTGCTGATCTGGTTCACCATCGGGGGTTTCCGGGACCTCTTCGAGATGTTCCGCCGCCTCGAGACCTACCAGGCCGACGAGACCGACGACGGAAGAGTGGACGATCCCGATCGGGAATGACGGTCCGGAGGGCCGGACATTCCGGGCGCCGGGGGGAACCGGCTCCCTTCACCGGGAGCGGAGCCAGGATTCCCAGGGCCGGGGATCCGGCCCCATTTTCTTCTTGGTGATCGAGCGGAGCCGGCGGAGAGCGAACTCTTTGATTTCCGAATCCTTGTCTCGAAGGGCCCGGACAAGCGAAGGGAGGGAAGCACTCTTCCCCAGGCGGACCAGGGCCTCCAGGGCGGCCTTCCTGACCTTGGAGTCCCTGTCCCACCGGGCCGTCCGGACCAGGATTCCCTTGGACTTCGGATCGGAGACCAAGCCGAGGAGGAGAGCCGCCGCACGCCTCTCCCCGGCGGAGCCGCCCCGGAGTCTTCCGGCCAAGGCCGCTCCCACCCGCCCCGGGTCCTTCCGGTTCAACCTCCTCACCAGGGCCAAGGCGCTCTCCCCGATTCTTCCGTCGGCGTAGGCCCGGAAGAGGATGGGCAATGCCTCCATCCCTCCGACCCTCCCCAGGGCATACCCCGCCGCGCGGCGGACCGACCTGGCCGGATCCCCCAAAGCCTTGGTCAGGATCCCCTTCCTTCTGGGATCCTCGATCTTGGAGAGGATCCCCACGGCCACACTGCGAACCAGGGGCGAGGAATCCCTGAGTCCCGCCAGGGCCGCCCGGAAAGCCGCATCCCCACCCTTCCGCGCCGATTTCCGGAGGCGCCTGACCTTCTCCCGCGGAGAGAGCCGGGAAGGTCCCCGGACACCCTCCTCCAGTTCGAGGGCGGCGGCCACCTTGTGGGCGTCCCGAAACCGTCCTTTCAACCGCCTCAACACGCCCCGGGCGGCCCGGACCTTCCACTCCATCCTGGAGTGGAGAGCCCTCAACAGGGGTGTCGGATCCAGTTCCGGCCCCTGGACCATCCGCTTCAACGCATCGATACTATTGCCCCGGATCCCCGAGTCCGGGTCGAGGAGAAAACCGAAGATCCTTCCCTTGTAGGCCGTGGCCCGCCAGAATCCCAAGGCCTCGATCGCCTGGCCCCGGACCGCCACGTCGGGATCGTTCAAGAGGGCGGCCACCCGGGCATGGATGTCCCTCCTCAGCTTGGCCGCTCGGTTCCAAGCGAGGGCCGAAACGGCCCAATATCTTCGCAAAGGGTTCTCGTCGTCCAGGACCAGGAGAAGGGGACGAAGGGAGACCGCCCCCATGTCGGATAGGATGACGGCGGAGATTCGGGGGAGAAATTGTTCCTCCGTGGGGTTCAGGAACGGACCGTGATTGACGGAGTAAAGAGTCAAGGAATCCCGGTACTCGACCAGGACGGTCTTCTTCCATCCCAGGTACCGAAGCAACCTTGGAATCGCGGGAGCTCCCCTGGCTCCAAGGGGCTTGAAGTCAAGCAACGCGTTCCAATCGCTCCTGGAGAGTCTCTCCAGGAGCTTCAAGGTCTCAGGGTGCCTTCGGCCCCGGTGGACATAGGGACTCTTCCAATTCTTTTCCGGAACTCGCCCGGGTCTCCCTCTTCCGGAGCGGAAAAGACCTCTCCCCGCCTTCGGAGTCTTCGACCCGGCGCCCGCCCCTCCGGCGGAGTCTTTGCCCGGAACCCTCTCCTCCAGGGGGAATGGAGACCCCTTTTTCTCCCGGTGGGACACGACCGGCCCGGATCGGTCCCGGATAACCTTGGAGATCTGGTCCCGGGAGAAAGATATCCTGCCGTATTCGGTTCGAATCACCACTTCGCGGGGAGTCTCCTTCACGATCCTTCCCCGGAAGGAACTTCCATTCTTCAGGCGTACCACATCCGCCCGCCCGGAAGGGACGGCAAGAGACAAAAAGACCGCGGCCAGAAAGACCCTCCCCACGACGCCCCTCCTTGTTCCCCCGCACTTCCTCTTTCCCACCTATCTTTCGAGACAACCAGGATCGCTCTTGACCACCAAGAGGGTTTTCGGCTCCTCCTTTTCCCGGAAAGGCCCCGGACCGGGACACAGACCTTTTCGAGATGTTCCGCCCCATCGGGACCCACCAGGCCGGCGGAAGGACGGCTGCCGGGGGGAGGACCAGGAGAAAGGTTCGACCCGGGAGGGGATCCCTTCTATCCTGGTTCCTCCGGGGGGAGGAGCCCATCCTTCCATGGAACCGACAGGAACGGGACCGGCCGAACCCCCGGCCCCCGCCTCCCGGGGCGGGGCGGCGGCCCGGCTGGACCGGCTCTACGAGTTCGAGCGGGCCCCGGTGACCCAGGAGAAGCTCCTGGGGCCGGGGTATTTCGCCGGCTCCTTCGCGGGCGAGCACGTGGCGGCCACGGAGTTCGTCATCGGCGCCCTCTTCGTGAGCTGGGGCGCGGGGCTGAAGGACATCTTCCTGGGCCTGGCCATCGGAAACCTCCTGGCCGTCCTGAGCTGGACCCTGGTCTGCGCCCCCATCGCGGTGAGGACCAGGCTCACCCTCTACTGGTACCTCCGCCGGGCCTGCGGGCCCCTCTTCTCGGTGGTCTACAACGTCCTCAACGCGGTCCTCTTCTGCAT
>CAZLQD010000053.1:0-205378 GCA_964561605.1 uncultured Planctomycetia bacterium | reverse complement strand
AGAGGGGAGGTACTTCCCTGCTTTCTCTGGGGATAGGCGGCCTTCCCGGATTTCCCCGGGTGTAAGGGGGAGGGAGGGGAAGAGGTGTTTCAGGATGTAGAGGAAGGCCTGTCTGGACGGGAGGGGGAAGGGGCGGGCCTTCTTCCTGTCCAGGCCCTCCAGGATCTTTTCCAGGATGGACCGGCCGGGCCGCCGGAGGATCTCATGGACCACTTCGGGGGGGACCGGGTTCCGGGAGAGGCGTTCCAGGATCCAGCGGGTCTCGCCTTTGGCCAGGTGCCTTCTTGCGATCCTGGCAAGGGGAGTGGGCCTGGCTTCCAGGTTTGCCAGGACCTTGGCCGGGTTCCCGGGGTCTTCTTCACCCGTGAGGAGGGCAAGGATCCAGCGGCTCGTGGCCTCCAGGCTCTTCAAGGAGACGCACCGGCCTCCGCCCAGGCGGGCCAGTTCCCGGAATTCCTCCAGGGCTTCCCCATGGAAAGGGCTTCTTTCGGGGGGAGGGCCCGTGAACAGGGTGTTCAGAGTTCCTCCCCGCTCCTGGCGGAAACGGGTGACCAGGGCCCGGAGGTCTTTCTCCTCTTCCGGGTGGCCCGGGGCGTCTCCCACCAGGAGGATCACCGCCTTCCTGGAAGACCTTCCGGGCAGGAGGGAGATGGCCCGGGCCAGGGCCGAGAGGAGGGACTCTCTCGGTCCTCCCCCGCCTCCCGGGGAGAGAATCTCCAGGAAATCCATGGTGGCCCAGGGATTCCGGGAGAGGGGAACCTGGGGAACGGGCCTCTTCCCCGAAGGATCCTCCTTGGGGTCCCTGAAGACCACCAGGGCGATCCTGGTGTCGGGAACCAGGACGGCCAAGGCCCGAAAGACCTCCAGGAAGGCCGAGCGGGCGAGCTGGAGGCCGAAGGTCATGGAGGCCGTTGCGTCCAGGACCAGGACCACGTCCAGCCCGGTCCTTTCCAGGGCCCGGATCTTCTTCTTGAAGGAAGGGGAAGTGCCCAGCAGATGGGGGGAGAGGATGCCCCTTCCCTTTCCCCCTGCCTTCCCCAACCTCCCTCCCCCGGCCAGGAGGACCTTCCTCGTGAAGCTGCCTCCCTTCAGGCCCAGGTAGATTCCCGGATCCTCCAGGGGATCGGGGGAGAAGCGGTCCTCCTCGAAAGGCTCGGGCTGGGGAGGGAGGATGGAGGGGGCCTCGGGGGAGACCACCTCTTCCGGTTCGAAGGGGCCCGCCGGCCCGGGGGGGACTTCGTTCTCCAGGCGGGCCTGGAAGGCTGTCTCCACCCGGTGAAAGGCTGATCCTCCCTTGTGGACCGGAAGGTTCCAGAGGAGGAAGAGGATCGCCAGGTGCCCCAGGAGGGAGAGGGAGAACCAGGGAGCCGAACGGAGGCTCCTTTGGAGTTCCCGTGAGAAGGAAGGCCCCCGGGCGCGCCAGTATCTCTCCAGGGCGGGCCGGAGGTTCCGGCCCGGGCCGGAAGCGGCCCGGCGGCGGGGAGGCCTCTTGGGGCGGACCAGGTAGGCCCGGTGGGCCTCTTCCCGGAAGACCGCCTCCAGGGGAACCTCCCCCAGGGAGAGGCGCATACCCGGGGCCAGGTCCACCTCCTCCACCGGCCTGCCTTCCAGGAAGGTCCGCCCGCTCCGGTCCACCAGGCGGATTCCCCCGGGGGAGGGGTGGATCTCGCAGTGGAGGGGCTCCAGGGAGAGGTCCTGGAGGGCCATCTCCAGGTCTTCCCTCCTCCCCAGGCCGTACGTTCCCCAGGAGAGGAAACAAAAGGTCTTTCCCCCCACTTTGAGAGCCAGTGGGCAAGAGGGCTCCTGGTGTTTTCCTTCGGGGTCCAACTTGTTTCCTCGCCGGGGCTGTGGTCGTCTTATTTTTCGGCAGGCAGGCCTCCTCCGACAGGAGGAGTCCCGGAAAAAAAACCCAGAAAGGACGGAAAGGCACGCCAGGGTGAGAATCATCGCCGGAAATCTGCGGGGAAGGAAAGTGGCGGCCCCCCCCGGAAGGGGGACCAGGCCCATGCTGGACCGGGTCCGGGAGGCCCTCTTCAACATCCTCCAGCCCCGCCTTCCCGGAGCCCTGGTGTGGGACCTCTTCGCCGGCAGCGGCGCCCTGGGGTTGGAAGCCCTGTCCCGGGGGGCGGGGAAGGCCTTCTTCGTGGAGCGGAACAAGCAGGTCCTGGCCCTGCTGGAGCGGAACCTCCAGGCCTTGCTGGGAAAGGACAAGGAAGAGACGACCCTCCTGGTGGGGGGGGACGCCTGGGATCCTCCCCTCCCCAAGGAGCCGCCGCCGGACCTGGTCTTCCTGGATCCCCCCTACGCCCAGGTGGGAGGCGACCCTTTCCTCTTGAGAGAGAGGGTCCTGGCCCTGAGGAGGAGGCTGGCCCCTGGGGGGCTCCTGGTCTTCCATTACCCCGCCTCCCTGCCCGAGGCGGCCGGCGCCCTGGAAGGGATGGAGGGACGGCGCCGGACCTGGGGGACGAGCACCATCGCCTTCCTGCCCTCCCTGGAGGAGGAACCATGATCCCGGATTCGAGGGAGAAAGGGGCCCTTCCGCCCCTGGCGGACACCCACAGCCACCTGGCCGATCCGGCCTTCGCCGGAGACCTGGACCAGGTCCTGGAGCGGGCCCTTCGGGTGGGGGTGAAGGCCGTCCTCGTGATGTCCGAGGACGAAGAGGAAGGAGAGAGGGTCCTGGAGCTCTGCAAGGGCCGGGAGGATTTCCTCCTCCCCTGCCTGGGCCTCTTTCCGGGCAAGGGGGGCCCGGACCGGGCCGAGGCCCTGGCCGCCCGGATCCGGGAGAAGAGGGAGGTCCTCGGGGCGATCGGGGAGGTGGGCCTGGATTTCCGGATCGAAGGGGATCCCCGGGGGCGGAAGATCCAGGAGGAGGTCCTGGCTCTCTTCGTGGCCCTCTCCCGGGAGACGGGCCTTCCCCTCTCGGTCCATTCCAGGAGCGCCGGGAAGAGGACCCTCGATCTCCTGGCGGCCGAGGGGGCCGGGAAGGTCGTGATGCACGCCTTCGACGGGAAGGCCCGTTACGCCCTCGAGGGGGTGGAGAGAGGCTGGTTCTTCTCCATTCCTCCCAGCCTGGTCCGGTCCCGCCAGAAGGAGAAGCTCGTCCGGGCCCTTCCCCTGGAGGCCATCCTCCTGGAGAGCGACGCCCCCGTCCTGGGACCGGTTCCGGGGAAGCGGAACGAGCCCGCCCTCCTGGAAGTGACGGTCCAGCGAATCGCCGAGATCAAGGGCGTATCACCGATACGGGCGGCGGAGGCCGCCTGGGCCAACGCCGCCCGTCTTTTCGGATCCAGGCCCGGGGGGCCCGGCCCCTTTACTCTCCGATCGTGAAGGAGACCCCGTTGGAGGAACAGAAGGTGGCGTTCGGGGTCTTGTAGGAGGGCACGAAGACCTGCCCGTAGAGGAGGGGGCCTCTCAGGCTGGGATCGGGGGGGATGAAGAGGGTGATGACTCCCTCGCCACTCTGGTTGACCGTCACGGGGTTCAGGTAGAGGGCAAGGCTGAAGTCCAGGAGGACCGAGCAGCCCAGGAGGGAGAAGGCGGCCTTCCTGGGGGAGATGAAGGCCACGGCCGGGGCGCCGGGGAGGGCGCCGGTGAAGAAGAAGCGGAAATCCCTGCTACCCGAGACGGCCGGAACGGGAAGGGTGCAGAAGAGAGGGTTCCCGCCGGTGGAGCAGGAGCATCCCCTTCCGAAGGTCCCCCTCGTGGCTCCCACGCTGTTGGGCTGGCCCTTCGTGGGGGTCCTGTCGCGCCAGTAGTTGAGGGGGGAGTTCCCCGTATATCCGTAGGCCAGGCTCTGCCCCAGGGGCCATTCCGTGGCCTTGGGGGGAAGGGGGACGAAGGTCCCGGCCTTCCAGATGCCGGCCTTCACGGGAATCTCCTCCCTGAGGAAGCCGGCGCTGCCGTATTCCAGGTAGTCCGCCCAGAAGCCGGGAAGGCGCACCTTCCTGGCGTCCTGCGTCCGGACCAGCCCCAGGGAGCCGCCGTCGTTGGGAAGGGCCATGTCGCTCTCGGGGGGATTCTTGGAGCGGTCGTAGTGGAAAAGGCCGAAGAGGAAGTCGAATACGGTCGTTCCCGTGAAGACCTGGTCGTAGTCGCCCTTGGGGTCCTGGACGTGGCGGTTGGTCCCGTCCTGGAGCCACTGGATCACCACCCTGCCCCCGGCGGGAATCTGGGAGCCCGGCCCGGTCTTGGGGAAGGGCCACCAGTAGTTCCCGGGCTTGTTGGTTCCCATGGCCTTCCTGGTGGCCACGAAGAGACACCAGTTGGAGAGGCTCACCGTGGAGCTGCTCACGTTGGTGACCTCGATCCATTCGTATCCCACATCGCTTCCGGACTTGGGATGGATCATGACCTCGCTGATGACCACCTGGGAACCCGCCCCCCCGGCCAGAAGGGCCAGGCCGGCGGCCAAAGATAGGGCCCTGTTTCGAAGAGAAGCCATGTGGTGCTCCTGCTGGACGATTTCCGGATCGTTTTGAAACACATCCAGGCCTCCCACCCCGGGGGAGGCCCACGACGACAGGAAAGCATACCACAGGCCCCGGCCGGGGAAAGGCGGGAAGCTCCCATGGGAAGGCCGGGCCGGGACCGGGGAGATTCAAGTCTGTCTCGGTTTCGGCCGATCCAGGGGGTGATGGATCGGCGTCGGCGAAAGGACCAGGGAGGCAGGTTTCCGGAAATGGACCCGGCGCTCGATCCCAAGGTGGCAGAACTCCTGGAGCGGTTGCGCAAGGCCGAGGACAGGAAAGAGAAGGTGAAGCTGCTCAAGGAGCTCATTGCCAAGGACGGTTACTTGACGGACGAGATGCTGGAGGTGGCTTTCGCCCGGCTGGTCGCGAGGCTGACCGAGGCGAAGTGACCCGGCGTCAGGTGGTTTGATCGGGTTTTTCCGGGAAAGGAAGCGGAGCGATGCCTCGAGCGAGATTGCTCACGGTTGTTTTCGGCCTGGCGGTTTTTGCCTGCCCGGCGGTCGCCCAGAGGATCGAGGATCTCCAGGGTTTCACCAAGCCCAAGGAGACGACCCTCTCGGCCATCAGGGACAATCCTGAGGCCTTCAAGAACGTCTGGGTCACCTTCGAGATCCAGTTCGGCGGCCTCAGCACGGTGTACAACCCCTTCTTCACCCGTTTCGTGCCTACCGACTACGTGGGCCTCTCGGCCTGGGGCACGGAGCAGGAGATCTGGAAACTCGAGGAATTCCGCAAGGACTTCCACTTCCTCTTCGTGGACAAGCGGTCCTCCGCGGCCATTCCCCTCTACAAGCTGAAGAAGTTCCAGCGCGCCAGGGTGGTGGCCCTCGTGAGGAACACCTTCCAGGGCACGGCCTGGATCGAGATCACCGAGTTGACCCCCCTGCCCAAGAGCCTGGACGAGGCCACCCTCTTCCACATGGTCCGGGGGGAGACCCTGATGAAGGAAGGGAAGTGGAAGGCCGCCAGGGCCCAGCTCATGAAGGCTTCGGCCTCGCCCAACGCCCCCGGCAAGGTCAAGGGGGTCATCTGGAGCGACCTGGCCGTCTGCTACACCAAGACGGGGGATTTCCCCCAGGCCCGAAAGGCCCTGGCCCTGGCGAAGCAGGCCTGGCCCGACTACCCCCAGACGAAACACCTGGCCCAGGTCCTCCAGGAGCGGCCCATCCAGGGGATGGACAACAGGGTGGAAGTCTCCAACCTCAAGGAGTGGGAGAAGCCCCTCTGGCAGGACCTGCCCGGCGAGGAGGGAAAGAAGGGGGAGGGGAAGACATCCAAGCCTTCCACCCAGGGGAAACCTGTGAAGGTCATCGTCCCTCCGGGCGTCCAGGCCACCCACCCGGCCTCGCCTCCCTCCGGGCGCTGACCCGGAATAGAAGGACGGGGGAGGAACGATCCCTCCCGGAAGCGGGGCCCGGCCCGCTCCGGGAGGGTCTCCGTACCCGGGACGCCAGGTTTCCGTAGCCTCAGCCGCCGGGGCGGGTAGAATCCCTGCCCATGTTCGACCCGAATCTCCTCCAGCGCCCCTTGCCCCTGGTCCCCCGCCTCGAGCCCAAGGTCTGGGGCGGTTCCGCCCTGGGCGAACTCTTCGGGAAGAGCCTTCCCGGCGGGGAGCCCCTGGGGGAATCCTGGGAGGTCTACGACCGGCCGGGCTCTTCCAGCCTCCTCGCCGGGGTCCCCGGCGGGATCACCCTCCACGACTTGCTGGAAGAAGACCCGGAGGGGCTCCTGGGACCGGAAGGGGCCCGGGACGGGAAGGGCTCCTTCCCCCTGATGGTGAAGTTCCTGGACGCCCGGGACCTGCTCTCCATCCAGGTCCATCCAGGCTGGGACTACGCCGCCCTGGAGGAAGGCGACCGGGGGAAGGCCGAGGCCTGGGTGGTCGTATCCGCAATGCCGCAAGCGAAGGTCTACCACGGCCTCCGGGCCGGCGCCGACAGGGCGGCCCTGGAGAGGGCCGCCCGGGAGGGCACCCTTCCCGGCCTGCTCCGGTCCTTCCGTCCCGAGCCGGGGGAGGTGATCTGGATCCCCCCCGGCACGGTCCACGGTATGGGGGGGGGCGTGGTGGTCTACGAGATCCAGACCAACTCGGAGGTCACCTACAGGCTCTACGACTGGGACCGGCCCGGAAGGGACGGCAGGCCCAGGGAACTCCACTTGGAGAAGGCCCTGGAGGTGATCGACTTCTCCCGGGAACCTGGGGGAACGCCTCCGCCCAGGGAGGTCCAGCCTGGGAGGACCCTCCTCCTGGAGACGCCCTGGTTCGTCCTGGAGAGGTTCGGCCCCCCCTGGTGTGGGGCCGTCGGGGGCGGGGATGGTTTCACCCTCCTCTCCGTCCTGGAGGGAGACGTCCGGGTGGGGGGGGAAGGGGGCCTTTCCCTCGGCCCGGGAGCGACGGTCCTCCTTCCGGCCCGGGCGGGAGCCTCCACCCTGGAAGGCAGGGGGTGTTCTTCCTGGAGCGTTCTCTCGGCCCGGCCGGGGAGGTCCCGATGAAGGAAAAGAAGGAAAAGAAGGATCTTCCCCGGGAGGAGGGGAAGGACGGGGAGGGCCTGGTCAGGCTCAACCGTTTTCTCGCCCTCTGCGGGATCGCTTCCAGGCGCAAGGCCGACCAGCTCATCCGGGAGGGCCACGTGGAGGTCGACGGGGAGACCGTGACCGACCCGGCTTTCCGGGTGGATCCGGCGGAGCAGAAGGTCTTTCTCGACGGGGAGAGGCTGAAGGCCGGCAGGAGATACTACTACCTCCTGAACAAGCCCAGGGGGGTGGTCTGCACGAACCACCCCGGTGAGAAACATCCCAGGGCCGTGGACCTCCTTCCCAGGAGGCCGGGGGTCCGCCTCTTCTGCGTGGGAAGGCTCGACATGGACTCGGAGGGCCTCATCCTGGTCACCAACGACGGGGATTTCGCCAACCGGGTCTCCCATCCAAGATACGGCGTGGAAAAGACCTATTCCGTCCAGGTCCGGGGCAAGGTGGACGCCAAGGCCCTGGAGAAGGCCCGGGGGGGGATCTGGCTTTCCGAGGGGAGGACCAGGGGAATGAAGATCCTGGTGCGGAAGCGCTCCTCCAACCGGACGCACCTCCTGGTTACGATTTCGGAAGGGCGGAACCGCGAGATCCGGAGGACCTTCGCCAGGCTCGGCCTGCCCGTCATCCGCCTCAAGCGGGTGAGGATCGGTGGACTCACGATCCACAAGCTCAAGCCTGGCGCCTTCCGTCCCCTTACGGCCCAGGAAGTGCGGGACCTGCTCTCCCCGGCGGAGGGCCGGACCCGGGAAGAGAGGAAAGGCGGGCGATGGCGAGGAAGAAGAAATACCGGGAAGAAACGCTAGAGAACGGTCTCAGGGTGCTCCTCCTGGAGAGGAGGGAGTTGCCCGTCGTCTGTTCCCTCCTTTGCTACACCGTCGGATCCCGTGACGAAGGGCGGGGGGAGACGGGCCTCTCCCACTTCCTGGAACACATGATGTTCAAGGGGACGCGGAAACTGAAACGGGGTGAGATCGACAGGATCACCTCCACCCTGGGGGGGCAGAACAACGCCTGGACGGGGAAGGATTCGACGGGCTACTACTTCCAGGTGGCCTCGGACAGGTGGGAGAAGGTCCTGGAGATCGAAGCGGACCGCATGGGGGGGTGCCTCCTGGACCCGGCGGAGTTCGAGAGGGAGAAGAAAGTGGTCCTCGAGGAGCTCCGCATGGGGAGGGACGAGCCCTGGCGGGTCCTCTGCCAGGAGGTGGAGAGCGCCGCCTACCAGGTCCATCCCTACCACCACCCCATCATAGGCTGGGAGGAGGACCTGGCCAGGGTCACCAGGGAGGACATGCTCTCCTACTACAGGAGGCACTACGGGCCCGACCGGGCCGTCCTGGTCCTCTGCGGGGACTTCGATTCCTCCCGGGCCCTGGATTCGGTCCGGAAGTTCTTCGGTCCCCTTCCCCCCACGGGATCGGAACGGCCTTACGCTCCTGCGGAACCACCCCAGGAGGGGCCCAGGAGGGTGGAGATCCGGGCCCCGGGAAACCTGGCCCGGTTCGCCGCCGCCTGGAAGGGCGTCCGGGTGGCCGACCCGATGGATCCCGTCCTGGACCTGGTCTCCACCATCCTCGGCGGGGGGAGGGCCTCCCGGCTCTACAAGCGGCTGGTCAAGGGTGAGGGCCTGGCGGGGTCCGTCTCGGTCTACAACGAGAGCCACCTGGACCCGGGCCTCTTCTGGGTCCTGGTGGAGCTCAAGGAGGGTTCTTCCCCCGAACGGGTCGAGGCCCTGGTGGAGGAGGAGGTGGAGCGGCTGCGGACCCGGCCTCCCGGGAAGGGGGAGGTGGAGCGGGCCAAGGCCAGGATCCTCACGGGGGTCCACTTCGCCATGGAGGGCACCTACGGGACGGCCGTCCGCTACGGGGAATACGCCGTGGAAGGGGACCTGGCCTCCCTCGAGGCCTACGAGTCCCGGGTGCGGAAGGCCACGGCCGCCGGGATCCGCGACTGCGCCCGGGCCTTCCTCGGGAAGGAGACCAGGACCGTGGGGTGGAGCTTCCCCGCCGGGGATACCCGGAGGAAGGGCCGCGGCGGGGGCTCCCGGGCGGCCGGGGCGCCGGGAAGGCGGAGGCCCGGGAGCCTCTGTTTCCGCCGGGGCGGGGAAAGGCGTTTTCCCCCCGTCCACCGGGAGGTCCTGGAGAACGGCCTCAAGGTCCTGGCCGTCAGGATGAAATCCCTCCCCCTGGTCTCCCTGGTGTGCAGCGTCGAGGCGGGCCAGGAGTTCGAGACCCGCACCAAGGCGGGCCTGGGAAACCTGACCGGATCCTGCCTGGCCGAGGGGACGAAGCGCCGGTCCGGGGAGGCCCTGGCCGAGGCGGTGGAGTCCCTGGGCGGCGACCTGGCGTCCAGCGCCGGCGGGGCGGCCATCCGGATGGGGGCCGGGGATTTTCCGCGGGCCCTGGCCCTCCTGGACGAGGTGGTCCGCCGGCCCTCCTTCCCGGAGGATGCGGTGGAGCGGGTCAAGGGGATCACCCTGACGGGAATCCTCTCGGACCTGGAACACCCCAGGACCGCGGCCTTCCTCAAGTTCAAGGAGATGGTCTACGGGAAGCACCCCCTGGCCTTTCCCCACAAGGGATATCCCGGGAGCGTCGCCCGCCTCGGCCGGGAGGACCTGGCGGATTGGCACGGGAGGCTCTTCGTTCCCTCCCGGGCCGTCGTGGCCGTGGCGGGAGACGTGGACCCCCGGCGGGCCGTGGAGGAGATCCGCAAGAGGATGGGATCCTGGAGGGACAAGGCCGTGGAGGAGCCTTCCCTCCCCCCCCTGGAGAGGGTCCCGGGCAGGAGGGAGGCCTTCCTTCCCATGAACAGGGAGCAGGTCCACCTCTACCTGGGCCACCTGGGGATCCCAAGGACCCACCCCGATTATTACGCCCTGCTGGTTCTGGACTACGTCCTGGGAAAGGGGCCGGGCTTCACCGACAGGATCTCCCGGCGGCTCCGGGACGAACTGGGCCTGGCCTACCAGGTCTCGGCGGGGATCACCGGTTCGGCCGGCAGGTTCCCGGGCTTCTTCGCCGCCTACATCGGCACCTCCCCGGCCAACAAGGAGGCCGCCGTGAAGGGGTTCCTGGAGGAGATCGGGAAGATCCGGTCCGAGCCGCCCGGGAAGGAGGAGGTCTCCCTGGTCCACCAGTACCTCACGGGGAGTTTCTACCTGGGCCTGGAGCGGACCTCCCAGGTGGCCCGCTTCCTGGTGAACCTGGAGAGGTTCGACCTGGGGCTGGACTACCTGGACCGTTTCCCCGACCTGGTGAGGGCCCAGGGGCCGGAAGAGGTCCTGGAGGCGGCCCGGAACCACCTGCACCCGGAAGATCTCTGCCTGGTCTGGGCCGGCCCGGGGAAGGGGCCGGGAGGGAGGAGACGCCGTGGCTGAGAGCCGGAAGGTCCTGGACCTGGGGGGAAGGCAGAGGCTCGTCGTGGCCTCCTCGGAGGACATGCGGGAGGTCCGCTCGGGCAGCGTGGACGTGGCGGTGACCTCCCCTCCCTACAACATCGGCAAGATCTACCGGGGGGAAGACGGCAAGGCCCACGACGACAGGATGCCCAGGGAGGAATACCTGGATTTCCTGGGAAGGGTGTTCCGGGAGGTCCACCGCGCCCTCTCTCCGAAGGGGCTCTTCTTCCTCAACCTGGGCGAGACGGCCCGCACCTGGGGGCTGGCGGAGGATGTGGTCCGGAAGGCCGTAGAGGCGGGGTTCCTCAGGGTCCAGACGGTGATCTGGGTCAAATCCATCTTCGGAAAAGGCCACTACTCCCCCTCGGGCGGCAGGCGGCGGCTGAACCACCTGTGGGAATTCGTCTTCATCCTGGCCAAGGACGGGAAATACCTCTTCGATCCCCTGGCCATCGGGGTCCCCTACGCGGACAAGTCCAACGTGGGCCGGTACAGCGACAAGGACCTCCGCGACCCGGGAGACGTCTGGTTCATCCCCTACAGGGTCACCACGGGACAGACGCGGAAGAAGGGGCACGAGGCGGTCTTTCCCGTGGAACTTCCCTGGCGGTGCATCAAGCTCGTCCCCGGCGCCAGGTCGGTCCTGGATCCCTTCGCGGGGACCTGCTCGACCCTGGCCGCGGCAAGGGCCCTTGGATTGCGTGGGATCGGATACGATCCGTACCCGCCGATCGCCGTGATCCGGAGGAAGATCTCCGAGCCCTTCACGGCCGGGGAGGAGCCGGTCCTTCCGGACCTGGAGAAGGGCCTGGAGGCCCTCTTCTCCCTCCTGGCCAGGCTCCAGGGGAGGGGACTCCACGAGGAGGTCCGGAAGGCCCTGGAGAAGCTCCCCCGCCGGTCCAGGGATCTCCTGGAGAGGCTCTCCGGCCCCAGGGGGTTCGACTTCTCCGCCGGCCGGTGAGGTGGGCCCGGTTCGTCAGCCTCCCCTCCCAGCCGGGGGCCTGCCTTCCTCCAGGGCCTCTTCCAGCCAGGCCTCCAGCCTTTTCCAGAGGGGGGGGGCTTCCCCGTCCTCTGTGAAGAGGAGGAAGTCCTCTCCCTGCCGGAGGCCCAGGCGGCGGGCCCTCTGTTCCAGGGCCTTGTGGCGGCTTCCCCCGGGGCGGGGGACCACCATGAGGGGGAAGATGCCTTCCCTCCAGTAGCACTCCAGGTCGGACCCCCTGTCCCCCACGCCGAAGGCGGGGCGGTACCCGGCGGCCCGGAAGCGGCGGATGCACCTTCTCTTGAAGAAGATCCGGGCCCTTTCGCGGACCAGGAAGACCGGGGCGTGGAGGACCGGGAAGAGGGGCAGGCCCTGGGCCTCCTGCCACCGGCGGGTGTTGCCCCGGGCCAGGAAGCACCGGGCCGTCACCCCCAGGAGGTCCGCCTTCTCCGAGAGGTTCCAGAGGGCCTCCCTGACGTGGGGGAAGATCCGGCCCGTCCTGGGGGAAGGAACCAGGTAGAGCCTGAGACTCTCCCGGAAGTCCCTGTCCAGGAGGGTCCCGTCCAGGTCCAGGACCAGAGCCGGCCTGTCCTTCTTGGAAGGAAATGTCATCTTCGTTCCGGGCCTCTCCCCTTCCCGAGGGTGGGGGATTTTGCCCTTTCCTTGGGGCCGGGGGAAAGGAGATCCTCTAGCGGACGGCCTGGAATCCCGGGGCCGGCCGGAACGTTCGTTCAAGAAATGGATCTTCCAGGGGGTGTCGGTGATCGAAAAGGTTCTTCCTGATTTTCTGATCCGCCTCTTCGCCGGTCCCTACGTGGCCGGAGACAGCATGGAGGCCGCCCTCCAGGTGGCCCGCTCCCTGGCCTCGGGGGGCATCGCCACCACGATGGACCTCTTGGCCGAGGGGATCACCCGGGAGGAGGAAGTCCAGGAGGACCTGGCCCTCTACGAGCGGCTGATCGAGGCCGTGGGAAAGGACACCTCCTTTCCTCCCGCCTTGAGGCCCTCGATCTCCATGAAGCCCTCCAACTTCACCACCTCTCCCTTGGACAGGGGGCCGGGAAACGACGCCAAGGGGTCCAGGGAGCACATCTTCCACCTGGCAGGCCTGGCCAGGGAAAGGGGTGTGGAGATCACCGTGGACATGGAGGACCGCCATTGGACGGACTTCACCCTGGACCTCCTGGAGGATCTCTGGGAAGGGGGCTACCGGAACGTGGGCGGGGTCCTCCAGACCCGGCTGAAGCGGACCGACCGGGACCTGGACCGGATCCCCGAGGGGATGCGGGTGCGGCTCGTCCTGGGAATCTACAAGGAGCCCCCCGAGGTGGCCTACACCGACAAGGCCTCCATGAAGAGGCGGATGCTCGAGTTCGGCGAGGAACTCCTCCGGCGGGGCCACTACGTGGAGTTCGGCACCCACGACGAGGCCCTGATCGAGGCCTTCCTGGGAAAGACCGTGGCGAAGGCCGGCAAAGGGCCCGAAGACTGCGAGATCCAGATGCTCTACGGCGTGCCCCGAAGGAAGATCATCGGCCGGATCCTCTCGGGAGAGCTCCTCTCCAGGGACGGGAAGGTCCCCATGGTGAGGATCTACACGCCCTTCGCCACGAGCTGGCCCAAGGCAACGGCCTATTGCCGCCGCAGGCTGGCCGAGAACCCCCACATGGCCGTCTACGTCCTGGGGAACCTGGCCGCCAGGTTCACGGGAAGGCAGAAGGCCACCCAGGCGGGATGAAAGGCCCCCCGGGATCGCCCTCCCCAAAGGAGGCCCACCAGGAAGGAAGGGGGGTCCTCCGGGCGGGAGCCCTGGTCTCGGGCCTGACCCTGGTCTCCCGCCTCCTGGGGCTCGCCCGGGACATGCTCATGGCCCACTTCCTCGGCCGGGGCATGGCGGCAGGGGCCTTCTACCTGGCCTGGGTCCTTCCCAACCTCTTCCGCCGCCTCTTCGGAGAAGGGGCCCTGGCGGCGGCCTTCATCCCCAGGTTCCAGAAGGAGTGGGACCGGGAGGGTCCGGACCGGGCCAGGGAGCTCCTCTCCCAGGTCTCGGGTTCCCTCCTGGTCCTCCTCTTCCTCCTGGTCGTAGCGGGCCTCTCCTTCCTCTGGCTCCTCCCTGCGGACTGGCTCGCCTCCCTCTTCACCCGCTCCGCCGGAAATCCCCTGGAATACGCCGCAGCTTTCCGCCGCCTGGCCACCTGGCTCTTCCCCTACCTCCTTCCCGTCTGCTTCCTGGGTCTCCTGGCGGGGGCCCTCCAGGCCCGGGGGCATTTCGCCCTTCCCGCCCTGGCCCCGGTGGTCCTCAATCTGTTCTGGATCGCCTCTCTCCTGCTCGGGGGCGTGGCCTGGGGTTACCGGGGCGAGCGCCTGGGGGCCTTTCTCGCCCTGGGCGTGCTCGCCGGAGGAGCGGCCCAGGTCCTGCTCCAGGTTCCCGCCCTGAAGAAGAAGGGGCTCCTGGTCCTTCCCAGGCCCGGTTGGTCCTCCCCAGGGGTGAAGGACGTGGCCCGCAACATGGCCCCCGCCCTGGTGGGCCTGGCGGTCTTCCAGGTGAACACCCTCCTGGACCAGGTCATGGCGGCCACCCTCGTACCCGAGGTGGGGGGCAACGCCGTGCTCTTCTACGCCAACAGGCTCTTCCAGTTTCCCCTGGCCCTCCTGGGCACTTCCCTTGCCGTGGCGTCCCTTCCGGCCTTCGCGAGAAAGGCCGGCCAGGGCAAGCTGGAGGAACTCTCCTCCCTCTTCGGCCTCTCCGCCGGGACGGTCCTCTTCCTGGCCCTTCCCGCCGCCCTGGGACTGGCTCTCCTGGCCTTCCCCCTTCTGAGGGTGCTCTTCGTCCACCCCGGGGGAAGGTTCACTCTCTCCGACGCCGGAGAGACCGCCCGGGTCCTGGCCTTCCTGGCCGGGGGACTTCCCTTCGTCTGCCTCGCCCAGCTGGCGACCCGGGTCCATTACGCCATGGGGGATTACAGGAGCCCCGTCCGGATCGGGGCGGTCCTGGTGGGGGTGAACCTGGCCCTGAACCTCCTCCTGGTGGGGCCCATGGGGGTGGCCGGCCTGGCCCTGGCCACGGCGGCCACCTCCTTCCTCCTGGCCTTTGCCCTCCTGGGGAGGTTTTCCCGCCTTGGGGTTCCTTCTCCCTGGAGGGAGATCCTACCTCCCCTGGCCCGTCTCCTTCCCCTCACCCTCCTGATGGGGGCCCTGGTTCTTCTCCTCCGTTCCGGCACGGAAGGGTGGGGGCCCGGGGCGGCCCTGGCGGTGGGCCTCCTGGGGGGGGGCGGGGCCTATCTCCTTCCGGCGGCCCTCCTGGGTTTCCCCGAGTGGCGGCGCCTTTCGGGAAGCTGGCGGAAGGATGGCGCCGGCCCTCCCGGGAGGGGCCGGGAGGATTGATCCTCCCGCCCTATTCGAGGCGGATCATCTCCATGTAGGCCCCTCTGCCCCGGTAGAGCCTGAGGACCCCGCCGCCCAGGAAGCGGGGAATCCTCTCGTGGATGCTCCCCTTCTTGTCGGGAAGGAGCCTCCCCCCGGGGGCGGCGCGGACGCCGAGAAGGGACTGGAAGCGGATCCGGCCTCCCATGTAGGCGTAGCGCCAGAAGCCCGACTGGAAGAGGGGCTCCGCCCTGGGCTCCCTCAAAAAGACCTGGAAAGAGGCGTACTTGGGGGTGAAGACGGCGTAGCCCCGCACCTGGAGGCCCGGCGGGGCGCCGGGAAAACAAGCCTTCCGGATTTCCCAGGTTCCCACCAGGGGGGAGGCCCTGCGGCGGCGGGGGCCGGCCTTACCGGGGGGGAGGCCCGGGAACCGGGGCGGCTTTCCCGCTGCCCGGCCCCGGCCCTTCTGCAGGGAAGGGGGCCGGCCGGCGGGCCTCGAGGCGGGAGGGCCTCCCTGGAGGGGGAGGAGGGCCGGAAGGAGGAGGACGGCCAGGGAGAGAGAGCTTGAGGTTTTCATGGCGCCTCATTATAGAGGGGCCCGGGCCTGGGGGGGGAAGAGAACCGCCGGGGGGACCGACGGGGGGGCCATGATCACCGATGCGAAGAGGGCGGCCGGAAGGGCGGCGGCGGAGTTTGCGCGGGAAGGGATGATATTGGGCCTGGGAAGCGGCTCGACCATCCTCTTCGCCCTGGAACGCCTGGGAGAGCGGATCCGCAAGGAGGGCCTTTCCCTCCGGGGGGTCCCCACCTCCCGGGCCACCAGGGAGGCGGCCTTGAAAGCCGGGATCCCCCTGGTGGAACCCCACGAGGTGGACCGGGTGGACCTCTGCATCGACGGGGCCGACGAGGTGGACCCCAACCTGGACCTGATCAAGGGGGGGGGAGGAGCCTTGCTCAGGGAGAAGATCGTCATGACCGCCTCCCTGGAGAGGATCGTCGTGGTGGATCCAAGGAAGCTCGTCCCCAGGCTGGGGGAGAAGTTCCTCCTCCCCCTGGAGGTCCTTCCCTTCGGCTGGAGTTTCACCGCCGGGGAGGTTAGGAAGCTCGGGGCGGAGCCCATGCTCAGGAAGAAGGAGGAGGGGGACTTCTACCTGACCGACAACGGGAACTACATCCTGGACTGCCGCTTCGGAGGGATCCAGGATCCCCCCGGCCTGGAGAGGGAGCTCAAGGGGATTCCCGGTGTGCTGGAATGCGGGCTCTTCGTGGGGCTGGCCGGCAGGGTCCTGGTGGGGAAGGAGGACGGATCTGTGGAGGAACTGGTGAGACCCGGCCTCAACCCTTCTCCAGGAGGGCCCGGTAGACCTCCCGTTCCCGGGGAGTGAACCCCTGGCGCGCCGCCTCCTCGGCGGCCTTCAGGATGTCCTTCTCCAGGTAGGAGAGGATCCTGAGGTAGGGCATGTGGGAGAATTGGAGCCACAACTTCCTCCCGCTCGGGGTGAAACCGGCCCTCCGGATCTGATTCTCCGAGCGGTAGTAGAGGAGGGTCTTTCCCGTCCGGGCGTCCAGGATCGTGAAGGACCGGGGGGTCGTATAGATGATCTTCTTCCCGTCGGGGGAGAAGGTCGCGTTCTGGATGGGGAGGTCCGCCACGCGGAAGGCACGGACGAGGCGGCCCTCGGAATCCAGGACCTCCAACTCCCCCCCCCGGGTGGAGTAGAGGAAGGCCCGGCCGTCCGGTCTGGGGGCGATGTCCGTGGGGGTAGACGAAAAGGGCCCCAGGGTGCGAAGGACCCGGCACTTCCCGTCGAGGAGGAGGATCCGGTTCGCGGTCTTGGCCTGGACGACGATTCTCTTCCCCCCGTCCAGGAAGAGAGCCTTGTTCGGAGAGTAACCTGCCAGGGCTTTCTCCAGGATACGGCCGGACCGGTCGAGGATCAGGATTCCTTCTCCCTGGCCGCACACGCAAAGGATCTTCTCCCCCGAAGGAAGGATGTCGATGTGGAGGGGACTCTCGAGGATCCTGGATGCCAGGGTCCACCGGCCGTTCCGGTGGGTGAAGAGGTGAAGGGTCCTCTTCCTTCCCATGGCCTGGATGCTTCTTTTCGGACAGGTGAAGGTCCCGAGGAAGACCTCTCCTCCCGGCTCGAAGAGCCCCGGGTAGACCACGCTGGGGGGGACCTCCGCGGCGGTCCAGGTTCCGGTTTCGGTATCCAGGAACCTTGGGATCTTGTCCATGCCGGAGACCAGGAGGTTCCTCCCCCTGCGGTCTCCGTAGAGCAGGGAGGGTTTCCTTCCCGGGAATTTCCACCGGCGGAGCCGGATCCCCCGGGGGTCCCACTCTTCGATCCCCCCTCCCTTGGCGATCAGGAAGATCCTGTCGCCCGGCGAGGCGAGGAAGAAGGAGACCCTCGTGGTGGAGGCCTTGGGGATCCAGGGGAAGTCGGGATCCTTGAGCCTCCACGTCCGGAAGGTGGAGTCTTCCCCCAGGGTGTAACAGTAATCCTCTCCCAGGAAACCGACCTTGATGATGGGCCCTTGGTGGCCCTTCAGGTGGGCCAGCCTCTTTCCTTCCAGGTTCCACAAGGAGGCGATCCCGTTCTCCGAGCCGGTGAGGAGCTTTCCGCCGGTGGGGGAGAAGGCCAGGAACTTCACCTGGCGGCTGTGGGCGACCCAGTGGACGGGAGGCCTCGGGGACTCTATGGGGATCACTTCGACCAGGTAGGAACCGTAGGCCAGGGCGACCTTCTTCTCGTCGGGGGAGAAGCAGAAGGGCTTGAAACCGGAATTGGCGGACTTCTCCCGGTACAGGATCCTCCCGCCCCGGTCCATGAGGATGAACTCCTTCGTCCTTCCCATGGTGTTGAAGGCGATGAATTTCCTGGTGGGGGAAAACCCCAGGTGGATCACCGGTTTCGACGTGGGCAGGACGAGGGCGGAGTCCTTCCCCTGGAGGGTCCAGAGATGGAGGACGGGGTTCTCCCGGGGCTTTCTTCCCCGGGAGGAAAGGGGCGAAGTATGGAGGGTGGGACCCGCCTTCGGTATGGCCCAAAGGGTGTTCGTAGGCTTGTGGAATCCGTAACACTGGGTTCCGTACCTGGCGATCTGGAACGTCCTGAGGATGGTCCCGTCCAATCTTCTCACCTGGGCCAGGAGGCCGCGGTTCGATGGAGGATGGCTTCCCGTGGAGCGGGAATCCCCGCCGGGCTCGGGCCTCACCGAGAGGACCAGGACCAGGTGCCTGCCGTCCTTGTCGAACCAGGCCCTGAGGAAGGCATTCGAATCTCCCGGGCCGCCCTCCTTCTCCGGGAAGATCCTGGTGACCATCCGCCCCTCGAGGTCCCAGAGGAAGATCCCCTTCCTTCCGCCGGCCAGGATGAGGTCCCCCCGGGGAGAGAATTCCAGCTGGGACGCCCCCCTCTTTCCGAGAAAGGCGAAATCCTTTGCGGGGATGGAGAGGATTCTCTTTCCTTCCTTGGTCAGGAGGTCGAGGTAACCCTTGGGAGAGGGAAGGAGGATCCTCCTGCCGCCGGGGGAGACGGTAAGGTTGCGGTTCCAGGCCTCCAGGTAGAAAGCCGTCTGAACCGTGGCGAGGAGGTGGTAGTTCAGCAGGGTCGTGAACAGGTTGGAGAAGGTCTCCGTGGAGGGGTGGAGGCGGTAGGCCGCCCGGGCGAAGAGGAAGGAGAGCCTCTCGTCCTTCCCGAGGTTTTCCCTGGAAGAGGCGAGGAGGGCCATTGCCCGGGTCTCTTTGTAGGCCGCCTGGACCTTCTTCAGGAGAAAGTACGTGGATAGGAATCCCACGAGGAGGGCCAGGAAGATTCCTCCCAGGGAAGTGGCGAGGATCGGGTTCCGCTGGGCCCAGCGGGCCGTCTTGAGGAGCGGCCCCGCGGGCCGGACCTGGACGGGTTCGTAGGTCCGGACCCGGCGGAGGTCCTCGGCGAAGGAGAGGGCGTCCTGGTACCGCCTGGCGGGATTCTTGTCCATGGCCTTCGCCAGCACCAGGGCCAGGTCCCTGGGAACGGCCGGGTTGAGTTTGCGGGGATCCGGAAGAATCCCTTTCCGGATGTTCTCCTTGAGCTCTTCCAGGGTCTCCCCCTCGAAGGGGGACTTCAGGGTGAAGGCCTCGTAGAGGGTGGCCCCCAGGGAGTAGATGTCGCTGCGCCTGTCCGGGGGGGCCTTGCCTCCGTCGAGGCGTTCCGGTGGAAGGTAATGGGGCGTGCCGACCAGGGCCATGGACATGGTCAGGTCCTTGACCCCGGGAGAGGTGTCCCGGGCCAGGCCGAAGTCCAGGAGCACCGGTTCCCCGCTCGGCTCGATCATGACGTTGGCCGGTTTCACGTCCCTGTGGACCAGGCCGGCCTCGTGGGCCGCGTGGAGGGCCCGGGCCACCTTCTCTCCCACTTGGAGGAGTTCCGCCACCCTGAGCTTGTCCGGGAGCCTTCCCTCCTTCTTCGCCTTCTCGGTGATCTCCGCCAGGGTCTCCCCTTCCAGGTAGCGCATGGCCATGAAGGGAAGCTCGTCGATCTCTCCGACCTCGTAAACGGGGCAGATGCCCGGATGGTCCAGCTTGGCCGCCGCCTGGGCCTCCCTCCGGAAACGCTCCCTGGCCTGTACGTGGAAGAGGAGGGTTTCAGGCCTGAGGATCTTCAGGGCCACTTTCCGGTTCAGGACATTGTCCCGGGCCAGGAAGACCACGCCCATTCCTCCCCTGCCGATCTGCTCGAGGAGGATGTAGTTCCCGAAGGCCCTGGGGAGGGTGAATTCCTCTTTGAGTCTCTCTTCTTCGGAAGACGAGGGGTGGGGTTCCAGGATGCCCGAAAAGGGCGGGATGGCCCCGGCCTGGTCGATTCTCCGGGTTTGACTCCCGAAGATCGCTTTCTTTTCCCCTCCAGGGGGCCGGGGAGGGATCCTTCCGGCGGGGACCGGGGTCTCTTGGTTGCCGGGATCCTGGTTTTCCTGGTGCATGGGCCGGGGATTCGGGAAGAATCGGAGTGGAAGGATTTTCCAGAGCCTACAGGATCGGTTATTTCCTTGGAAGGGGCCGGAAGGAGAGGGAGTGCCCCATGGCGAGAGACCGAGCCTCCCTGGTTTTGGCTTTGATCCTGGTCCTGGTCCCGGGAGGGCTCCTCCTCTCCTCCCACCTGGGGGCCCCTTTCGACAAGAACCATATCGGCTTCACCGCCGCCTGGTACAGCCTCTCGGCCCGGAACTTCCTTTCCTACGGCCCCGCCCGGCTCGACGGGTGCCTCTCCATCGAGTCCGGACCCAGGGCCGCCAGGCCCAGGCTCTACAGAGATCATCCCCCCGGGGTGGGGCTTGTCCTGGCGGGGGTCTTCGCCCTCTTCGGGGAGGGTGAGCTCCAGGCCCGTGCCACGGCGCTGGCCCTCTCCCTCCTTGCGGCGGTCTTCTTCCTCCTCTATGCGCGGAGGCTTTTCGGAGGGGAGCTTCGGCCCGCCGTCTTCGGAGTCCTCCTCTCCCTGGCGACTCCGGTCTGGGCCTTCTACGGGAGCCTGGTGGACCCTCACGGGCCGGGCCTCCTCCTCTCCCTGGCGGGAAGCTCCTGGGCGGCCTCCCGTTGGGAGGGGGAAGGAAGGCGGCGGGATCTCTCGTGGGCCTGCCTCTTCGTCGCCCTGGGGTGTCTCTACGACTGGGCCGCCGTATTGATCGCCGGTCCCCTGGGGCTCTGGGCCCTCCTTTCCCCGAGGAAGGGCGCATGGAAGGGCGCTTTCGCCCTTTGGGGAACCTGGGCCTTCTGTTTCGGGCTCCTGTTCCTCCAGGTGAGCCTGGCTGCGGGGGGCGGCGGCGGAGGGCTCCTCCTGCCCTTGATCAAACGGAGCGCCTTCTTCGGCGGGGATCTCCACCTTCACGGAAGGACCTATTCCTTCTGGGAGGTTCTCCTGCAGGTGGCGAAATGGAACTGGAAGGGGATTCCTCTTCCCTTGACCCTTTCGGGCCTGGCCGGAGCCCTCCTGGCCCTCGGTGACGCCCGGCGGAGGGAGATCCCCTGGGCCGGCGCTCTCCTGGTCCTTCCCTATTTCATGGGAACGGTCATCTCCCTGGTTTTCCTGGAAGCGGCCTTCGAACACGACTACCTGCAGATCTACTTCGCTCCAGGGGCGGGCCTGGGAACGGCCTACCTGGTCTACAGGATCCTCCGCCGCCGCCCTTCCCTGGCCTTTCTCCTCCAGGCCGGGTCGGTCCTCCTGCTGGTGACCTGTCTCCTCTGGGGTGGGTGGAAGAGCCGGGCCCGGTGGGAGGCCCAGGAAGCCGGGCTCGGCCTCTACCGGGAGGCGGGGCGGACCCTGGCGGAGAAGGTGGAGCCCGGGGAATACCTTCTTGCCGAAACATCCTTCCTGCCCCCCCTGGCCTATTATTCCCGCCGGAGGATCTTCTGGAACGTGGCAGGGCCCTCCTCCCTTCCCGATCCTCGGGATACGCAGGGAATGATTCCGGGAGGGATCCTGGTCCGGCCCGGAGCCCGTCGGGGGTTCCTCCTGGAATGGGCCCGGCGCCGGTTCAAGGCTTTGAAGGGGCCCTTCCCTCTCGCCGGGGGGGACCTGGAACTCTACACCCTGGAGGATGGAAGGGAGAGATGAGGGGCACCGGTCCTTCCGGCGATGCCTCCCGGGGAGGGCCGGTTCTCCTTGCGGAGCCGGCGGGTTTCGTCAAACTCGGGGGGATCGGGGCGGGAGGAGAAAGGGTGGTTCCCATGAAGACTTTCTTCTTCGCCCTGGCCTGGACCGCGGCCTTTCTGATCCCCTGGGCTTTCGCCGGGGGAGGAGAAGAGGCCGGCCCGGGGAAATGGTTCCGCTGGGACGCCTCTCTCAGGGTGGACTACTTCCACGGGGGGAACGGGAAGGAGGAGTGGATCTGCCCGGACTCCCTCTGGATGCAAGGGCCCTGGGCAGGTCCCAGGTCCCGTCTCGTCGATCCCCTGGACCTGGGCGGATACAGGGTGGAAGTGAGGGATCCCTCCTCGGGCGAACTCCTCTTCTCCCGGGGCTTCGACAGCATCTTCGGGGAATACAAGACCACCGGCGAGGCCGGGAAGGGGAAGGTCCGGGTCTTCCGGGAGTCCTGCCTCCTTCCCATGCCGAAGAGACCCCTCTCCTTCCGGGTCCTTGCCCTGGATCCCGGCGGGAAGGCCCGGTCCCTCCTGCAGGTCCTCCTGGATCCCCGGGACGAAAGGATCCACCGGGAGAAGCCCGGCATGGGGGTGATCTCCTTCCAGGTCCACCGGGCCGGCCCCCCCTGGAAGTGCCTGGACCTGGCCTTCCTGGGTGAAGGATACACCCGCGGCCAGGAGAAGAAATTCCGCCGCGACGTGGAACGCTTCACGGGATACCTCTTCACCCAGCGACCCTTCTCCCGCTTCCGGGACAGGATCAATGTCTGGGGGGCCTTCCGGCCCTCCCTGGAGGAAGGGTGCGACGAGCCCGACCGGGGCGTCTGGCGGCACACCTCCCTGGAGGCCACCCATTGCGCCTTCGGGTTGCCCAGGTACTGCCTCACCTTCCGGAACCGGGCCGTCCAGGAGACGGCCGCCGCCGTGCCCCACGACACCCTGGCCATCGTGGTGAACAAGAAACGCTACGGGGGAGGAGGGATCTACAACCTCTACTGCATCTTCGCCGCCGACGGCCCCGATCCCGACAGGGTCTTCCTCCACGAACTGGGACACTCCTTCGGGGGGCTGGGGGACGAATACTATTCCGCCCGGGTGGCCTACAACGATTTCTATCCCCCCGGGGTGGAACCCCGGGTGCCCAACCTGACGGCCCTCCTGGACCCGGCCCGCCTGAAGTGGAAGGACCTGGTGGAGCCGGGAACGCCCATTCCGACGCCTTGGGGAAAGGAAGCCTACGAAAGGCTCCAGGAGAAGTTCCGGGGCCGGGAGAGGGCCCTCCAGGCCCAGGCCGGCCGGGCGGCCCCGGGGAAGGAGAGGGAAAGGCTCCGCAGGGAGCTCGCCGCCTTGAAGAAGGCCCACAAGGAGGCCCTCAGGAAGTTCCTGGAGAGGAGCCCCTACTGGAACAAGATCGGGGCCTTCGAAGGAGGGGGGTACGCCTCGAAGGGGCTCTACAGGCCTTCCCTCCACTGCCTGATGTTCGCCTTCTCACCCGAAGAGAGGTCCTACTGCAAGGTCTGTGAGAGGGCCATCGCCCGGAGGATCGAGCTCTTCCTGGAGTGACGAGAGGGCGGGCGGGCTCCTAAATCACTGGTGCTGAAGGAGATGGCTGGTGGAGACGATGGGATTCGAACCCACGACCTTGGCATTGCGAACGCCACGCTCTCCCAGCTGAGCTACGTCCCCAGCCATGCCGAGGCCCCTGTATAGAGAGGGAGGGGAAAAAGTTCAAGGGGGGGAAGAACAGGGAAGGAGGCGGAGGGAAACCGGAAGATTGTCCCGATCTGGCCCTCCCGCTGGCTCCCGGTGGGGCAAGTTTAGCAAAGTCCGGGCCTCCAGATTCCGACAATCCTTTTGCCTGGGTGTAAGTGGGCTCGGCCCTTCCAGGTGGTTTCCCAGGGGAGAAGGCTTCATTGGAAAAGGGCGTGGGAATATGGCCCAGATCCTATCAGTGACTTCGGGTAAGGGAGGCGTGGGGAAGACTTCCTTCGCAGTCAACTTGGGGACCTCCCTCGCTTCGAGCGGGAGGAGGACCCTGATCCTGGACGCCGATCTCGGGCTCGCCAACGCCCACATCCTTTGCGGATCCAGGCCGGAGAAGACCCTCTCGGATTACGTGGACGGAAAAGTGGACCTGCCGGAGGTGATCGTGGAAGGACCGGCGGGACTGCGGATGATCTCCGGGGGTTCCGGCGTGGCGGAGATGGCCAACCTGGACGAGGCGGGGCGCCAGAAGATCCTGGATGCGGTCCTCCAGCTCACGCCCTGGGTGGACGTCATCATCATAGATACGGCCGCCGGGATCTCCAGGTCGGTGACGGACTTCATCAAGATCTCCGACCACACCCTGGTGGTGTGCACGCCCAATTTCGCGGCAATCGCCGACGCCTACGGGATCATGAAGGTGATCACCACAGAAGGGTACAAGGGGGGACTCCACCTTCTGGTGAACCGGGTCCTCTCCATGGACGAAGCGGAAGCGGTCTACAAGAAGCTCCAGGGATGCACCAACCGGTTCCTGGGGTTGAACATAGAATTGCTGGGGTTCCTTCCCGAGGATCCGGCCGTGAACAAGGCCGTCCAGAAGCGGACCCCCTACCTGCTCTCCTTTCCAGATGCGGTGGTGAGCAGGTACCTGGGACAGGTGGCGAAGAAGGTGGAAGACACCTTGCTGGAGAAGATCCGGGCCACCTGACCCGCCGAGGCTGCGGCGGCAAGGGGAAAAGGGAAAAGGGGTAGGAAGACGTGGGGAGGTCCCTCTTCGAGGGATTCCGCTGCAGCACAGGAGGAAAAGGGGAAATGACGCGAACGAACCAGAACGGGCCCATGGTCCTTTCGGGCAGGATCGCCGTGCAGGAAAAGGAGACGGGTGAAGCCGCCGCCGTCACGGCGAAACCCTCTTCCACCGGCGAATGCCGCCCGGGCTGGGCGAGCGGCTGGGCCAACAAGGCGGAACTCTCCGATACCGTCGCCGAGAGGCTCGGCATTTCCCGGAAGAGAGCCATGCGGACCGTGAATACGGTTTTGCGGGTCATAACCGATCTCCTGAGGGAGAAGCGGAAGGTCGCCGTGAAGGGCTTCGGAACCTTCGAGAGCCGCACGAGGAAGGGAAGGGCCTACAAGCACCCCAAGACGGGTGAGAGCGTGGAGGTCCCCGACAAGGGCACGGTGGTCTTCAAGCCCAGCAAGAACCTCCTCGTCAAGCTCCACGGGCCCCAGGACGCCTCTTGTCCCAGGCCGGAGCTGATCCTGGACTGAGGGGGCACGTCCCCTGGAGGATTCCTGCCGGCGCGATCCCGGGAGGGAGGACGATGGAGGACTCCCGGGCGCGCCGGTATCTTTTCGGGCTGTCATGTCCAGCCCGCCCGGATCCTTTTCCGCCGCCGCCCTCCAATGGGACGTGAAGCGGAGCGACCCATCCTTCAACCTGGGGAAGGCCGCCTCCCTTCTGCGGGAGGCCGCCGCCGGGGGTGCCCGCCTCGCCCTCCTTCCCGAGATGTGGGCCACCTCCTTTCCCGTGGCAGGGGAGGAGGACGTCCTGGCCGAGGCCTCCCGGGCCCAGGAAGAACTCCTCCTCCTCTCCCGGGAGCTCGACCTGGTGATCGGAGGCAGTACGGCTCTCCAGGAGGGGGGCCGGCTCTACAACGCCGGTTTCCTCCTGGAGAAGGGTCGGCACCTGGGGTGGTACCGGAAGATCCACCTCTTCCGCCGGGCCGGCGAGGACAGGCTCTTCTCCCCCGGAAGAAGGCCCTTCCTGGCCCGCACCTCCCTGGGCAGGCTCGGGATGGTGGTCTGTTACGACCTTCGCTTCCCCGAACTCACCCGGTGGTACTTCACCCGGAGAGTCCAGGTCCTCCTCGTCCCCGCCCAGTGGCCCCTGGCCAGGCGGGAGCATTTCCGGCTCCTCGCCCGGGTCCGGGCCCTGGAGAACCAGTGCTTCCTCCTCGCCTCCGGAAGGTGCGGCCTGGACAGGAGTCCCCTTTCGGGCAAGATGACCCGCTTCGCCGGTTCCTCCTGCCTCGTCTCCCCCTGGGGCGAGGTGGTGGCGGAGATGGATCCTGAAGAGGAGGGCGTCCTCGCCGCCCGGGTGGACCTCGCCGCCCTGGACAAGGCCGAGAAGGAACTTCCTCTCCGGGGGGACCGGGCGCCCGGCGTCTACGCAGAAATCTGGAAAGACTGGGAGGACCAGGAGTGATCGAAGTCGTCCGTCCCTGTTACAGCCCCGCCTGCCGGGGAGAGCCCTACAAGCAGAGGATCTCCTGCGACATCCATCCCGATACGGTGGATTGCACCGCCACCTGCGCAGAGAGGCTCGCCTCTTCCCGGTCCAGGTGCCTCTTCTGCGGAGAGTGGAACGGAACGGAACCGGTGGAAGGGAATCCCTTCCGGATGGAGGGCCTGGCGGAAGCCCCCTCCCGGAGGAGGGAGAGGACCGGGGAGAAACGCTCCTACCAGGGAAGGAAGGGGCGGCGGGGGCGGCCCGGAAGGAAGCGGCGGAAGAAGGGCTATCCCGGGAGATTCCGGGGTTGACCGGGCCGGTGGAAAGGCCGGCCGGGGGAAGGGCCTAGGCCCTCTTCCCCCGGAAGAGGATCCAGAGGGCCAGGAGGACCAGGACTCCGGCGGCGGCGAAGACCAGGGGGGCGCCGGCGGGAAACCCTCCCGAGGGGGGCGGGAGGCCGGGTTCCTCCCCTTCTTCCCCTGCCGAGGCCGGTCCGGCTCCCGGCACGGCCGCCAGCCTCCCCTCGCCGGTCTTCCCGGAAGAGGCCTCTCCGCCGGGGGACTTCCCGGAAGACGGACCGGATGGCCTTTCTTTCGTTTTCGGTGCGGCGGAACGGGAGGGACCTCCCGGGGAGGCGCCCCCTTTCCCGGGGAAGACCACCTTCGGGAGGGGCGGGCCCACCCGGGCCTGGAGCTCGATGGGGTCTACGTTCACCATCCCCGCCAGGGGGGGCTTCCTGGAGAGTACCCTGTATTGGAAATCGATCTTCACCGGGGTCTTGCCCAGCCGGGCTCCCGGGGAGACCTGGACGGGGATCTTCAGGAAGACCTGGCCCGTCCAGCCCGGGACGGGAGCCCCGGATTCGGGGTGGCGGAAATTCCCCGACGGGGCAGGCCAGGAGGCCTTCCCCAGGGTGAAGGGCCCGGACCTGGCGGGGGGCTTCACGAAGGTCTCCCCCTGCCCACGGGTGATGAACCGGCCCTCCCCGATGTTGAGGAGGATGTAGATGGCTCCCGAGCCCCCCCGGGGAAGGGGATCGGGGTCGGTGAAGACCTGGACGCTCAGGTTCTCGGGGCCCTGGAGGCTCTCCATGTTCTGGAACTCCTCGGGAACGGGGAGGTCCCCCGGGGGGCCCTGTTCGTGCTGGGACGGTTGGGAGCCTTCCTTGGCGGGGCGGTCCCCGTCGGACTGGGGCCTGCCGGGGGAGGCCAGGAAGAGGAAGAGGGTCAGGATCAGAAGAAACCGGAAGGGATGGGCCTTCATGGTGTGAATCTCGTTTCGTTCCAAACTGGTGCACCTGGCCGAATTTTCCGGGTACCCCTGCCCGGTGCGGCCCAAAAGATCGTAACATCTTTCCGTCCTTCCAGGACGGGGCCGGGCCGCGAGGGACCCCTCTTTTCCCTCCCGGGCCTCGTCCCCGGGAGCCGGAGAAGAACGGAATGTCCTTCGAGGAGACAGCATACCAGGCCCATGAGACCGGGGGAGAGGCCCTGGAGAAGGAGATCCTCCAGGAACGGGGCCCCTTCCTCCTGAACTTCACCGCCTCCTGGTGTCCTCCCTGCCGGGCCCTCGAGCCCGTCCTGGACAGGATCGCCAGGGAAATGGGGCGGAACCTGAAGGTCCTCGTGGTGGACGCCGACGAGAATCCCGCCCTGGTGAAACGGTTCGACGTAGAAGGCGTCCCTACGTCCCTTCTCGTGGTGGAAGGCCGGGTGAAGGACCGGATCGTCGGGGTCCAGACCTTCGATGCCTTCCGGGAAAGATTGAAGGGTCTCCTGGAGTGAAGATGGACAGGTCTTCTCCAGGCCGGGTTTCGGGGCGGCTCTTCCCCCCGGTTCTGGCCTTCCTGCTCTTCTTCTGGGCTCCTCTTTTACGGGGCCAGAGCGGGGCCCTCCTCTTCGTTCCCGACGAACCCCAGCTCCTGGGGGCCTGGAAAGGGGCCGGACCCCTGGGGTTCCTGGACGACCAGGAAATCGCCCTGGCCCTCCCGGGGAAGAAGGGAGGGGGGCTCACCACCAGGAAGTTCCTCTCCCTGGAGAGCCTCCACGCCTTCCGGGGCGACCCCGATGGAAGGGGGGACTACACCCCGGCCTTCGTGGTGGGACAGATCGACGGCCTGGCTCCTTGCAGGAGGGAAAAGGGAGAGGTTCCAGGGCCCCGCTCCCTCTGGATGAGCGTCACCGCCAGGAAGTGGAAAGCCTTCCAGGGAGGGAAGAGCGTCACCTTGGGGCCTGGGGAGATCTTCCGGTGGGCCCCCGGCGGGAGGGTGGAGGTCTTCCTCTCCCGTGCCCTCTTGGCCAAGGCCCTGGGGTTCCAGAGCTCCACCCTGGACGTGGACGCCTTCTGCCTGGACTCCCAGGGGAACCTCTTCTTCAGCCTTGCCCTGGACGAGCCCTTTCCCGGGCCCAAGGTCCTGGACGGAGACCTCTGCTTCCTTCCCGCCAAGGCCATGACCTTGGACTCCCGGGGGCTCGTGAAGGACGTGAAGCCCCGGTCGGTCGTCCTGGCGGCCCGGGAGGCCGACCTGGACAAGATGCTGGCCGCCTCGGGGCTCGCCTCCTCGGCGGGAAAGCCCCTTCTGAAGATCGGGAACCTGGCCTGCCTGGCCCTGGATCCCCGGGGCGGGACCTTCCTCCCTCCCTCTTCCCCTTCCCTGGGTCCCCTTCCGAACCTGGTCTTCGGCGGTTCGGGAAAGGGGTGGGCCATGGCCCTTTGCTCCACCCTGGGCAAGGGGAGCCCCGCCGCCTTCGCCGGCGTGGACCTGGGCTCAAAAGGGAAGACCACGGGAGAACACCTGGGCGTACGCTCCCTCGGGGGCGGATCTTCGGACAGTTGGGTCTCGGCCCTGGCCTTCCTCCCCCTGCCTCCCGCGCCGGCGATCCTCCTGGAGGAGGCCCGCCGGGGCAGGTTCTCCCCCGGGGCCGGGGACCCTCTCTTCTACTGGGCCGGCGTGGAACCCGCTCGGGAGGCTTTCCTCCTCCTGGTTCCCGGTCCCACCGGGCCCGGCCAGGCCCTTCCTTCCCTGGTCTTTCCTCCCACTCCCCTGGGCGGTCCCTGGGAGGTCTTCTGGAAGGGGGGGCCGGTCTTCCTCTTTCCCCTGGGGAGGGCCGACAAGACCGGTGGAGGGCGGAAGGCCTTTCCCACGCCGCCGGGTTTCTCCGGCCCCCTCCTCCTGGCGGCCCAGGCTTTCGGGCCTGCCGGGGGAGGAAAACTGGATCTTTCCTTGCCCGTCCTTTTGCAGTGGTGGTAAGAAGGGGCCTCGGCCGGATTCCCCCCAGCCGGGGCGAAAGGGGCCGGGAAATGCGGGCATGAAGAAAGAGAGTGCAGGCTTCCCCCCCGAAAGGGTCCTCCGCGTCCTGGAGGAGACCTATCCAAGGGCCGATTGCGCCCTGGCGCACAAGGACCCCTTCCAGCTCCTGGTGGCCACCATCCTTTCCGCCCAGTGCACCGACGCGAAGGTCAACGAGGTGACGCCCGCCCTCTTCGCCCGTTTCCCCGACCCTCCTTCCCTGGCGGCGGCCTCCCTGGAGGAGATCCGGGAAATCATCCGGCCCACAGGATTCTACGTGCAGAAGGCCCGGTACCTGAAAGAGAGCGCCGGGATCCTTGTGGAGAGACACGGCGGGAAGGTTCCGGAGAGGCTGGAGGCCCTTACGGAGCTTCCCGGGGTGGCCAGGAAGACGGCCAACGTGGTCCTGGGGACCTGGTTCGGCCGGAACGAAGGGGTCGTAGTGGACACCCACGTGAAACGCCTGGCCGGGAGGCTCGGCCTCTCGAAAGAGAAGGACCCCGGCCGGATCGAGAAGGATTTGATGGAACTCTTCCCCAGGGAGTCCTGGACATTCCTGGGCCACGCCCTGATCCTCCTCGGAAGGGAGTTCTGCCGGGCCAAAAAGCCCAGGTGCCCCGAATGCCCCCTCCGGGAAGATTGTCCCAAGATCGGTGTTGCATTCGAAGGCCGGGGAGACCAAAAGGACCTTCCAGACCCGCCTCGCAAGAGGAGGAAGCCATGAAGCCCTCGTTTCGATTCTTTTCCCTGGACTTGGCCCGAAAGGCCCTGGCCCTGGTGGGCCCCATACTTTCGGACCTGATGGAGACCCGGTCCCGCTGGAAAGGGATCCTCGAGGGATTGGCCTGTCCCGGGGATCTTCCCTGGGGAGAGGCACCGGGCCTGCCCTTGAAGGAACTCTCCGCTCTCTACGGGAAGATGGAGGAGTACCGGAGGGAACTGGAGGACCTGGGGGTCCAGGTCCTGGACGAGGAGGAAGGGGAGGTCGGATTCCCGGCACGCCTGGAGGGCTGCCTGGTCTTCCTCTCCTGGCGCCTTGGCGAGGAGGACATCCTGGGCTGGAGGCCCTGGATCCTCTCCCGGGAAGAGGACCTGGGGCCTCGCTATCCCCTCTCCTCCTCTCCCACTTGCAAGGCCTGGGTCCAGGAGGAGTGGGGCGACCTTCCGGAGATCCTGTGAGAACCTGCACCGCCCCTCCCGGGAAAAGGGGGGAAAGAAGGGGGAGGCCCGGCGACGTTAGACTTCTCTCCCGGGCTTTTCCGGCCTAGGATCCCGATGCGATGAAGACCCGAGCGACCATCCGCCCCGATGCGGCCCCGGCCGGCCGGGGAGTCCCGTCCCCTCCGGGGATGGGCCTCGACCTGGGGGGCATCCTTTGCACTCCCCTCTGGGGGGGGAGGCTCAGGCTCACCCTCTCTCTCGGGCGGAAACTCTGGATCCCCCTCACCATGAGGCCCCTCCTGGTGCGCACCCCCGGGGGCACCGGGCTCCTGGACGCCGCCGTGGGCGACCTGGACGCCTTGCGGTGGAACAAGTTCGCCGTGGAGCCCCCCGACCCTCCTCTGGAGGAGCAGATCCAGGGGCTTGGGGTCTCGCCGGAAGAGGTGGATTTCGTCTTCCTCTCCCACCTGCACTTCGACCATGCAGGCGGCGTTCTCCTGGAGGGCCGGCCCCGCTTCCCCAGGGCGGAGATCCTGGTCCAGAGGGAGGAGTGGCGGGAAGGCCTGGAGACGGGCCGGGCCGGAGGGCTGGCGGAGCGCATCCGGCAGGCCTATTCGGAGCGCCGGATCCGGCTCCTGGAGGGAGAGGAGGAACTCTCCCCGGGCCTCCAGGTGCTGCACACCCCCGGGCACACCGGCGGTCTCATGGTCCTCAGGCTCCGGGGATCCCGGGAGGAGGGCTGGTTCACCAGCGACCTGCTCCCCGTGGCCCGCTCCTTCCTCCTCCAGAGGGACGCCCACTCCGACGAAGAGCCCGACCTGGCCCTATTCTTCCGCCGCGAAGTGGCCGACGAGATGGCCCGCCGGGGGAGCCTGGCCTTCCTCTACCACGACCCACGGTCCTGGGTCGCCAGGATTCTCGGCCGGGGAGGGAAGAGGTCCGGCCTGGCGGGGATCGCCTGCCTGGGAAGGGCCTGATCAGCAACGGCGGGTCCGGACCTCTTCCGGCCCTCTCCTCTCCTTCCCCTTGGCCCTGAACCAGAGGCGGACCTTCCTCTTGAAGTCGTTCAGGAAGGTTTCCAGCTTCCTGGTCTCCCTCCCCCTGAGGACGTTCCAAAGGATGGTGAAGACCCTCCAGGGGTGGGTGGCGAAGGAGAGGGGATAGAAATTGAGAAGGATCAGGTACTTCGCCAGGGTGAGGCGCCGGGCCGAGAGGTTTTCGCAGTAATTGTTCTCGGGACGGATCTTCTCGTCGTTGGCGAAGATGGGGGTGTAGAGGAACTCGTCCGAGGGCTCGATCCTCCCCTTCTCCAGGAGCTCATCGTAGAGCCTGGTCCCGGGGATGGGGAAGAAGAAGCCCACGGCCACGTCGTCGATTCCCGCCACGGCGAGTTTCCTGACCAGGCGGAAGGTCTCCTTCAGGTCCTCCCATGTGTCGTGGGGGAAGCCGATCACGAAGAAGCAGGTGATGTTGAGGCCCTTCCGGACGGAGGCCCGGACGGCCTTCATCAGCGCCTCCTCGGTCATCTGCTTTCCTATGAGCTTCCTCGTTCTCCCGGAACCGCTCTCCGGGGCGAAGGCCAGGGACTTTCCGCCCGTTCGGGCCAGAAGGTCGGCCACCTCCTCGTCGATGACCTCGCAACGTGTTCCGCTGGGAAACTGCCAGGTGATCTTCAGGCCCCTCTTCAGGAGCTCCCTGCAGAAGGTGATCACCCAGTCCCGCTTCAGGATGGCGGTGAGGTCCTGGAAGGGGAAGTTCGTCGCGCCGTATTTCTTGTAGTAGTGCTCGATCTCGTCCACCACGTCGATGGGATCCCGGGCGTACCACCTGCGGGTCCACATGGTGGAGGAGGAGCAGTAGGTGCAGGCGTAGGGGCACCCCCTGGTGGCGAGGATGGGCATGGTCATCCCCGTGTCCAGGCCGATCACCAGTCCGTTGTCGTGGTAGGCCCTGGGGTCGAAGAGGTCCCAGGCCGGCCAGGGGAGGGAATCCAGGTCCTTGATCCTGGGCCTGGGCGGGGTCCGGTGGACCTTCCCCTCCTTGCGGAAGGCCAGGCCCCGGATCTCCTCCAGGGGGGGGGAGCCGGACTCCAGGGCTCCCAGGAGTTCCACCATGGTCTCCTCCCCTTCGCCCAGGACCAGGACGTCGATGGGGGAGGTCTCCAGGGAGAGTTCGGGCATTCCCGTGAAGTGCTCCCCTCCCGCCACGAGGGTTTTTCCGGGGAACCGTTCCTTGAGCAACCGGGCGATCCGGCGGACCAGGGGCCAGGAAAAGGACCAGGTGTTGGTCAGGGCCAGGACCTGGGCCTCGGGGTCCACCCTCTCGACGATCTCTTCGGGGGTGAGTCCCAGGTAGTGGAGTCTCCCGTCGGGAGTGACCTGGGTGGGTGCCAGGCCCACGGCGTCCAGGACGGAGACCTGGTGGCCCGCGCGGCGCACCACGGCGGCCACAAGGGCGAGGCCCAGAGGGAGGCTGGGCCTCAATGCCGTCATGGCATGGACGTTGATGTAGACCGGCGGGTGGATGAACTGGATGCGCATCTTGAAGAATATCGGCAATCTACGGCCTTCAGCCTGGCCCCGATCCAGGCCATCATAGTGGCCGGGAGGTTTCCTGCCAGTAGGCCCCCTTCCCCCCCCTTCCAGTGCTCCAGAAAGGGAATGTCGTGATCCAGGCAACGGACATCAAGAAAGGCATGCTTCTCGACGTGGACGGCCAGCCCTGGGTGGTTGTGGACACCCAGCAACAGACCCCCAGCGCCAGGGGGGCCTCTTTGATCGTCAAGGTCCGCCTGAAGAGCCTCAGGACGGGACAGGTGATGGACCGCTCCCTCAGGGGGACCGACCGGGTGAAGGAGGCGGACTTCGAAGTGCGGGAGGTCCAGCTCACCTACAAGGACGCCTCGGGATGGCACTTCATGGACCTGGAGACCTACGAGGAGATCCTCCTTGGAGAGGACTTCGTGGGGGAGGACGCCTACTACCTGGTGGACGGCCTGGAAGGGTTGAAGGTGCGCTTCTACCAGGGGAACCCCATCGGCCTGGAGCTTCCCAACGTGGTGGAGCTGGAGGTCGTGGAGACCGATCCGGCCCTGAAGGGGGCCACGGCGGCGGCCCAGACCAAGCCGGCCACCCTGGAGACGGGCCTGGTGATCCAGGTTCCTCCCTACCTGTCCTCGGGCCAGCGGGTCCGGGTGGACACGAGGACGGGGAAGTTCGTGGAGAGGGTCAAGTAGAGGCCTCCTCTCCGGAAGGATCCTCCTTCCCCGGCTTCAGGACCTGGGAGAAGACGTAGTAGGCCACGGGGACGCCCAGGAGGAGCCCCCAGATGTGGAAGAAGTGCTCCGCCACCACCAGGACGAGGAGCACGAAGAGGGGATGCATGTGGAGGAATTCCCCCATGATCCTGGGGTTGAAGATGTAGGCCTCCAGCATGTGGATGATCGTCACCAGGATCACCACGTTGAAGGCCATACCGATTCCTCCACCCTCCATCTGGAGGGCCAGGATCACCATGGGTGTGGAGGAGATGAACACGCCGACCACGGGGATGAAGGAGCAGAGGAAGACGATGAGGGAGAGGACCGCGGCGTGGGGGATTCCGAGGAGCCGGATTCCTGCGAAGGTGAAGGCCGTGTTCAGCAGGGCGATCACGGCCTGGGCCTGGAACGCCTTTCCGATCACCGAGGCGAAACCCACCATGGTGGGCTTGATCTCCTCGTAGAAGCGGGCGGCCCTGCTCCGGGAGAGGGTCTCCACCTTCCTGGCGATCCTGGGCAGGTCCAGGAGGACGAGGAAGGAGAAGATGATGGCCAGGAGGAGGGAGATGAGGCCGTTGAATATGCCCCCCACGAACTTGCGGAGCACTTCCACGAGGGAGGGGATATGCCCTACGAGGTATCTTCCCCCCTCCTCGATCATGCGCTCCATCCTGGAGGTCCTCTCGACCCCCAGGTTCTTCGCCAGGAAGGCGGCGATGGCGTTCTTCAGGCCGCTCTTCCTGTGGTACTCCCGGAAGAGGCGGAGCATCTCCTCGCAGACGATGGACCTTCGGGGGCTTTCCGGGGAGAGGCCCTGGGCCTCCAGGAAGGATTCCAGGCGCTTCCGGGCCGTTTCCTCCTCCTCGGGGGCCAGGAGGAGCCAGTCCTCCACGAAGGGCCTGGTCACGCCGCCCCCCTCGTCCCCCACGGTCTGGGAGAGGGTGTGGACGATCTTCTCGGCGATCTTCCGGCCCGCTTCGTACTTCTCCACCCGGTTCACCAGGTCCGCCGCCTGGGAATAGACCCGGGGGCCCAGGAAGACGGCACCGGCCCCGACGCACCCCAGGAAGACCAGGTAGAGGAAGGTCACCACCGTGACCCGGGCCCACCTGGGCCGCTTCTTGCGGAAGATCTTCTCCAGGAACCAGTCGCTCAGGTGGAAGAAGATGTAGGCCAGGATGAAGGTCAGGAAGAGGAGGGTGAAGAAATCCCGGATGACGTAGAGGAAGAGGAGGAAGAGGGTCCAGATGACCAGCTTCTCCCAGTAGATCCTCCCGAGGAATCCCAGCCTCTTCCTGGAACTTTCGTCCATGTTCCGCCTCTTTCCTCCTTCCGCCGGAAAATCCAGGCCGCCCATCCAAAAGGATGGATCCCGGCGATGCAAGGATGACTTCCCCGGCGGCGTTACTGGAGGAGGAAAGGCCCCTTTTGGTGGAGGCAAGGAGGCTTTTTCCGGATATGACGCGAAACCTGTTCCGGCTCCTCTGGGGGCTCTTTCTTTTGTCGTCCCTGGCGAATCCCCTCCCGGCCGCTCCTCCCGGCGGGAAGGAGGGGAAGGGCCCGGCGGCCCTCCTGGAGAGGTTCCGGAAGGAGGCCTCCCTCCCGCCGGCGGCGAGGGTCGCCACGGCCTCCAGGATCGCCTCCGGCAAGGACCCGCGGGTGACGGCCTTCCTCCTGTCCAGGACCCCCGAGGAGACCTCCCCCCAGGTCCAGGCCATCCTGGCCGGGGGGTTGGGGCGCCGGGTGGGGGAACCCCGGGTGGGGCGGGCCCTCCCCTCCCTCTGGAAGCTCCTGGTCCCTCTCTCCAGGGAAAGGCTGGTCCGGGCCCTCCCCGACCGCCTTCCCCCAAAGGTCCTGGGGTTCTTCCAGGCCCTCTACTTCCAGGGAGGGAGCGGTAGGACCTCTCCCATCCTCCAGGCCGCCCTGGTCAGACCCCTGGCACGGAGTCTCGGGAAGGAGGCCCAGGCCTTCCTCGATCGGGCCGTCGCCTGGGAACTCCAGCTCAGGATCCGGCCCCACCCGGCCTTGGCCAGGGCACTGGGGGAGGAGTTGGCCCGCCTGGGGACGCGGCGGGCCCAGGCCCTCTTCGTGGCCCTGGCGGCCGCAGGACCCCTGGGACTCGAAGGGTTCTTCCGGGAGAGGGCCTCCCGTTTCCAGGACGGCCCCTGCCTGGAGTGGTGGATCCGGAAGGGCCTGGCAAGCAAGAGCAGGACCCTTCGTCTTCTCTCTGTCCTGGGCCTGGCGGGGAGCAAGGTCCCCGAGGCGAGGAAGGCCCTGAGGCGGGCTCTCCGGGACAGGGATATGGAGATCCGGCGGGAGGCGGCCCGTGCCCTGGGGACTTCGGGGGACCGGCTGGGCCAGGTCGTCCTGGAGGGGATGCTCCGTAAAGGCCCCATGGTCCTCCGCCTGGAAGCCCTGGACTCCCTCCACGGGCTCAGGAAGGGCGACCCCTCCTGGAAGGAGACCTTGCTCAAGTTCGCCAGGTCGGGTTTCCCCGCCTTCCGGGCCCGGGCCCTGGACCTCCTGGCCGACTTGGGGGACAGGGAGGACTTTCCGGCCCTGAGCAAGCTTGCGTGGGACCGGAACTGGATGGTCCGCTCCGCCTTCTACGCCTACGCCCGCAAAGTCCGGGACCCCCGGGCCGTCCCCATCCTCATCGAGCGTCTGGGCCGGGAGACGGGCCGTTTGAAGCAGGAGGTGGAGGAGGCCCTGGCCGGGATCGCCGGGATCTCCTTCCATGACGACCTGGCCCGCTGGAAATACTGGTGGGAGCGGGAGAAGGACCGGTTCCGGCCGCCGCCTCCCAGGAAGAGGGTCGCCCGCAAGGGCAGGTATGGAAACACCTACTACGGAATCCCCGTGGTGAGCCAAAGGGTGACCTTCGTCCTGGACGTCTCGGGCTCCATGGCCGCCAAGGTGGACACGGCGGGCCGGACCAGGCTGGACCTGGCCAAGGCGGCCCTGATCCAGGCCCTGGCCCGGTTCGACAAGAAGGTCCGCTTCAACATCGTCTTCTTCAGCACCCCCGTGCGGGCCTGGGAGAAACACCTTCTTCCAGCCACCAGGTCCAACAAGAGGAAGGCCGAGGCCTTCGTCCGGTCCACCCGGCCCATGGGGGCCACCAACATCTACGGCGCCCTGGAGAAGGCCTTCCAGGACAAGGAGGTGGATACGATCTACCTCCTCTCCGACGGTGCCCCCACGGCCGGGAAGGTGCTGGACCCCCGGGCCATCGCCAAGGCCGTCCGGGCCTGGAACCTGACCCGGAGGATCGTAATCCATACGATCTCCCTGGGTACGCCGAGCCCCCTGCTCCGGGAATTGGCCCGGGAGTCGGGCGGCCAGTACGTCAGGCAGTGACCAGGGGCTCCGGAATCAGCGCACCGGTTCGGCGGGCAGGGCCTTTCCGGGCCCGGGAAGGACGCTGAGAAAGAGGGGCGACCCCGTCCTGGCGGCGGCCAGGGCGCGCTTCATGGGGGAGTCTGGAAGGGGGGCGGGACGCCTGCAGACCAGGGCCAGGAAGGGGGCCGCCGTCCCCGGCGGGACCCGGGCCAGGATCTCCCGGAAGGCCTGGGAACCGGTTCCCAGCAGGCGGGCCGCCTCCAGGGCCTGGAAGGGGTCCCCCTGGTCTTCGGAGAGGCGGGCCAGTTCGGCCAGGACGGCCGGGTTTCCCGGGCTTCGTTCCAGGGCCTGGAGCAGGTGGGCCCGGGCACGCCACTTCCGCCCCAGCATCTCTTCCGCCCGGGAGAGACCCTGGAGGGCCGCCACGGAGAGTCCCTTCCGGGTGCGGGCCACGAGAAAGACCCTTTCGGCCTGGCGGGCCCTTCCCCGGGAGAGGAGGTGGTTCCCCTTCCCCAGGAGGTCCGCCTCCCTGCCGGGAAGGCCCCCGTTGGAAGGGGTCTCTCCGGGCTTTTTCCCCAGGAGGCTTCCCAGGCTTCCTGCCAGGAGGTCCGCTCCCGGAAGGTGCGGGTCCAGGGCCTTCGAACGCTCCAAGGCCAGGAGGGCCCCGTCCAGGTCGCCCAGGCGGGCCAGGCAGACCCCCCGGTTGAAGTGGATCCGGGCCAGGCACCTGGCGTGGAAGGCGCAACAGGGCGGTCTCCCTGCAGCCAGGGCGCGGTCGTAGGATTCCAGGGCCCCTGCCGGGTCTCCCGCCAGGAAGCGCCGGTTCCCCTCCTCCAGGGGCTCCAGGATGGCCAGGGCCCGGCGGAGGTGGGCCAGGACCCGTTCCCCCAGGGGGGTTCCCGGGCGGTCCTTCCACTGGATCCGGATGCGGCACCCTCTCCGGCCGGCTCCTTCCACCTGGACCTTCAAGTAGGAGTCGTAGAAGGAGGGAAAGGGGGCCGAGCCGGTGGGCCGGAAGGATGCAAGAGGAAAGGGCTGGGGCTCCAGGGTCTCCAGGAGCTTCGCCGGGTCCGGGTCCTTTCCCACCGAGAAGGGTGGGGTGGGGTCGAGGGGGAGGAAGGTCCAGCCCCGGCGGAAACGGTAGAGCCGCCCGGGCCTGGCCCGGGCCTCCAGGAGGTAGGAGGACCTCCCCGTGCGGACCAGGGGAACGGTCTCTCCCCTTGCGGGGCGGGGTACTTCCCCTGCAAGGACCGTGGCCGCCGTCCAGGCCCCTTGCAGGGGGGAGAGGGCGGCTTCCAGGAAGGCCTCCTTCCCCCCTCCGCTCCAGGGAAAGCCGGCACAGCCCGATCCCGCTCCCAGGAGCAGGAGGACCGCCGGTCCCGTCCATTTCCCAAGGCCCCTTCCCATGTGTCCCCTTCCTGGTCCCTTCCGGCGCGGGGGTGCCGCATTTCCCGGCAGGCTGTGGGGATTTTCGACAGGATGGGCGGATTTCTTGACACCCCGGGGAAAGGGCCCATGGGAAGGGAGGAATCAGGCCTTCTCCGCCAGGGCCACGGCGGCGGCCGTCCGGTGGGTATGGGTGATGGAGATGTGCCAGGCCGTGATCCCCAGCAGGGCCGCCACCTCCCGGGCCTTTCCCGAGAGAGTGAGGACGGGGGCCCCCGAAGGGAGGCTCAGGATTTCCAGGTCCTTCCACCGCACACCCTTCGCCCACCCCGTTCCCAGGCACTTGAAGACGGCCTCCTTGGCGGCGAAGCGGCCTGCCAGGAACTCCAGGGAGCGTCCAAGGGCGGCGGCGGCCTCCCTCTCGGCAGGGGTGAAGATCCTCTCCCGGAACCTCTCTCCGCTCCTTTCCAGGGCCTTCTCGAAGCGGTCCAGCTCCACCAGGTCCAGGCCGATGGAGAAGATCACCTCGTCCCTCCTGCCAGGGCCTCCTGGAAGGGGTCGGTCGTCTTTTCCCGGAAGATCCAGGGAAAGGCCCTTCCCGAGAATTCGTCGCAGACCACCCAGATAGGATCCCCCGGGCCGTGGGTCCGGGCGAAGGGGTGGCTCCTGGGAATCCAGGCGGAGCCCTCCGCAGGGACGCCCGGAGGAGGGTCCTCCAGTTTCCAGGTCACCCGCCAGGGGGGGGGATTGATCCCCGTGACGGGGCGGATCTCCAGGACCCGGGCCTTGCAGGCCGTTCCGAAGTTGGCCAGGGACTGGAGCCTCAGGGCCGAGGTGATCCAGACCACCCCCATGACCAGGGAGAGGACCAGGAAGGAGGCCGGGAGAAGGAAGAGGAGGGAAGGGAAGTAGGTGAGCCTGGTCCCTTCGATCCTGGCCAGTTCGGGCCGCTCCGGGTCGTACTCCACGGGAATCCTCCCCGAGAGGACCAGGGCCTTCTGGGCCCTGGAGAGGGAGAAGGTGTAGGAGTACCCCTTCACGGTCCTGCCCCCGGGAAGGCGGAAGGCGAATTCCAGCACGAGGGGCCTCCTGCCGTTCACCCGGTCCTTGGATGGATAGGGCCGGCGAAGGAGCCTGCCCGTCTCGACGACGGCGTGCCTCTCGTCCAGCCTGGCGTCGGGCCCGGGAGGCAGGCCCCTCCCGATCTTGGCGAAGAGAAGGGCCAGAACGATTCCCAGGACCAGGAAGACGGAGAAAAGGATTCCCTTGGTCTTCCCCATGGCCAGGCAGGGCCCGAGGGGGACGGTCCTGGGCGGTGGTGGGGGCGGCTGGTTCTCAGGGGCGTCCTGCATGGGAAGGATCTTCCCTCCTGCGTCTCTTCTTTTCCTGGTAGATGTGCCAGAAGAAGGGAAGGTCGTCCAGGAGGTACCGCCTCCAGAGGCGGCGGGGTTCGCAAAGTAGCCTCCAGAACCATTCGAGGCCCGCCTTCTGGAAGGCCCGGGGTGCCCTCTTCACCTTGCCCGCCAGGAAGTCCAGGGTGGCCCCCACGCCCATGGAGACGGGGACTCCCAGCTCCTCCTTGTGCTCGTGGATCCACACGTCCTGCTTGGGCGAGCCCAGGGCCACGAACAGGAGGTGGGGCGAGGCCTTCCGGATCTTTTCGATCAAGGCCCGGGAGGCGGCGGGATCCTTGTCGAATCCCATGGGCGCCGGGTCCCATCCGGCGATCCGCAGGCCGGGGTTCCGCTCCACCAGGACCCGGGCGGCCTCCTCGGCCGAACCGGGACGGCCACCCATCAGGAAAACCGAATATCCACGCCCGGCGGCGAGTCCGCAGAGCCTGGGGGTGAGGTCGGACCCGGCGACTCTCTCCGGCAAGGGGTCCCCCAGGTAGCGGGAGGCCCAAACCAGGGGGGCGCCGTCGGCCACGACCAGGTCGCCTCGCCGGTAGAGCCGGCGGAAGTCTTCGTCCTTCAAGGCCCGCATCACGTGGTCCACGTTGGGAGTGAGGACCTGGAAAGGTCCGCCGGCCCGGACCATTGCGTCCACCCTCTGCAGGGCTTCCTCCATGTCGACCCGGTCCACGTCGATCTCCAGGATCCGGACCAGGTCCCGGGGGGGAAGGACCTCGCTGCCGGCGGTCTCCTCCTCAGGCGGGTTCTTCACTTCCAGTGCCATGGACCTTTCCTCCACCTCTTCCCGAAAGGAATCCCAGCCCCAGGCGCTTCAACTGCCAGCTTCTCAGGAAGCGCCGGAATTCTTCGTCCTCGTACCGGGGAGCCCCGGTGATCCAGGCGTAGAAATAACCCAGAAAGATATTCAGTCCTCCGAGGATGTAGGGTCTCTCCCACAGCCTGTAGAAGGCGATCCCCAGGAGGTAGAGGGGGTGGGTGCCCATGAAGTATTGGCCCCAGCCCCAGCGCCTCCTTCCGTGGAAGATGCTCTTCGAAGAGGACCCCATGGGGCGCATGTGGACGATCTTCAGTTCCGGGTCGGGGAAGCTCTTCGCCTTCCAACCCCTCATCCTGCAACGGTGGCAGTCGATCCCGTCCCACATGACTTCCCGGACGAACCCGCCGATCTCCTGGAAGGCCTTCCTGCGGTAGAACTTGCAGGCTCCGACGGTGAACTCCGAGCCCGTCCGGTAGAGGCGGAGCGTCCCCGAGTCGTCCCGTTCCCAGAACTTGCCCGACCAGGTTCCGAGACGGGGGTCTTCCCGCCCCTTTCTCAGGAGCCCTTCGAAGAGACCCGGGCCGAATTCCAAGTCCCCGTCGAGCTTGCAGAGGAACTCGAATTCCTCCAGGTCCACCAGGTCCAGGCCGGCGTAGAAGGCCTCCACCACGCCGGGTCCCACCCGGCGGGCCACTCCCCCGGGCCTGTGGAGGACCCGGATCCAATCGGGGTGCCTGGCCGCCGCCTCGTCGGCGATCTTCCCCGTATCGTCGGTGGAGCCGTCGTCCACGAGGATCCACAGGTCGGGCTTCCGGGTCTGGGCCTCCATGCAGGCGATGGTCTTGGGAAGGTAGGCCTCCTCGTTCTTCGAGGGGGTCACGACCAGGATCTTTCCTGGGGAGGCCGGGCTGTGGGGGGGATTCGGGGCCATGGTTTCCGTCGTCCTTCTGGGCAGGGCTGAGAAGAAACTAGCCACCCCACCTGGAAAGAAACAGGATTTCTTCTCTTCCCTTCGCACAGGAAGGGGGCCTTCCTTGAGGATCCTGGAAAGAACCTCTTCCTGGGGGAGGGAAGGAGGGAGCATAATCCGACTTCGGAGGAACCATGCTCCTGGCGGACTTCCACATCCATTCTTCCTTCTCCCGGGCCACCAGCAAGGACCTGGACCTGTCCCACCTGGAGCTCTGGGCCAGGCGGAAGGGCCTCCACGTGGTGGGAACGGGGGACGTGACCCATCCGGGCCAGGCCGAGAGGATCGGGGAGATGCTGGAGGAAGCCGAGCCGGGGCTCTTCCGGTTGAAGGACGCCTTCCGGCTGAAGGGGGAGTGGCTTCCCGCCGGCGGGGAGGGACCGGTCCGCTTCTGCCTCACCGGGGAGATCAGCAACATCTACAAGAGGGGCGGCCGGGTCCGGAAGGTCCACAACCTGGTCTTCCTCTCGGGCCTGGAGGCCCTGGAGCGGTTCCGGGACCGCCTGGGCCGGTTGGGAAACCTCCATTCCGACGGCCGGCCCATCCTGGGGCTGGATTCGCGGGATCTCCTGGAAGTGCTCCTCGAGGCCGATCCCGAGGGGTGGCTCGTTCCCGCCCACATCTGGACCCCCTGGTTCTCCGTCCTGGGCTCCAAGTCGGGTTTCGACGCCCTGGAGGAGTGTTACGGAGACCTGTCGGACCGGATCTTCGCCCTGGAGACGGGGCTTTCCTCGGATCCCCCCATGAACGACTGCCTCTCCGCCCTGGACGGCTACCGCCTCATCTCCTGCTCGGACGCCCACTCCGCGCCCAACCTGATGCGGGAGGCCACCCTCTTCGATTGTCCCCTCTCCCTTCCCGATCTCCGGGATGCCCTGGAGAAGGGGGACCCGGAACGTTACAAGGGAACCTTGGAGTTCTTTCCGGAGGAGGGGAAATACCACCTGGACGGCCACAGGAAGTGCGGCGTCCGGCTCACACCCGAGGAGACCCGGAGGCTGGGGGGGGTCTGCCCGGTCTGCGGAAAGGCCGTCACCGTGGGAGTCCTCTCCCGGGTGGTGGAGCTGGCCGACCGGGACAGGGAAGAGGTCGGCAGGGGGCGGAGGCCCTTCCTCTCCCTCCTGCCCCTCCCTTCCCTTCTCGGCTCGGTTCTCCGGAAGGGACCTTCCACGAAGGGGGTGCAGAGGCTCTACAGGAAGATGCTGGAAGACCTGGGGCCCGAGTTCCAGGTCCTCACCGAGGTCCCGCTCCAGGAGATCGCCTCCTCGGCGGGCCCCCTCGCGGCGGAAGGAATCCGGCGGGCCAGGCTGGGGGAGATCGCCTGGGAGGCCGGATTCGACGGGGAATACGGAAAACCTATTCTCTTCGCTCCCGGCGAGAGGGAGCGCTTCACCGGCGAGAAGGCCCTCTTCGAATTCCCTTCCGGGAAGGAGGAGGCGAGGCTCCTTCCGAGGGGCGTCTCCTTGGCGGCCGAAGGGGAATTCCCCCTCCCTCCCCCGCCGCCGGGGGGGAAGGGCCCCGGAAAGGCCCTTCCCGGGATCCTGGATCCCCGCCAGAGGGCCGTCGTGGAGGCTCCTCCCGGTCCCCTCCTGGTCCAGGCCCCGCCGGGATCGGGGAAGACCCGCACCCTGGTGGCCCGGATCGCGGCCAGGCTGGAGTCCGGCATTCCGCCCGAGCGGATCGTGGTGGTCACCTTCACGAGGAAGGCCGCCGGGGAGATCCGGGAGAGGCTCGCCGCCCTTCCCGGGCTGGGGGGGGAAGCCGCCCGGGTCCGGGCCGGAACGATCCACTCCCTTTGCCGGAACCTCCTGGAGGAGGAGGGCCTCCTGGCAGGAAGGAGGATCACCGGCCGGTCCGAGGCGGAGAGGCTCCTTCGGCTCTCCGCCGAGGAGTGCGGGTTTCCCTGGGAAAGGGATTCGGCCCGGGCCTTCTTCCTCGGAAGGCTGGCTGGCGAGCTTCCCGGGGAGATGGAAGAACTGGGGCGGACCTACGCCGCGGCCCTGGAGGAGAGGGGGCGGATCGACCAGGACGGGCTGATCCTGGAGACCTTGGACCTCCTGTCCTCCCCCGGGGCGGCCCGGAGGATCCGGAGGGGGATCTCCTTCTTGGCCGTGGACGAGTACCAGGACGTGGATCCCGCCCAGGCGGCCTTGCTGGACCGCCTCGCCGGCCCGGAGGGGGACTTCACGGCCATCGGGGACCCGGACCAGGCGATCTACTCCTTCCGCGGGGGCGATCCTTCCCTCTTTTTCTCCTTCCCCGAACGCCATCCCGGGGCTCCGGTCCTGCGCCTGGGGGTCAACTACAGGTCCGCCCCGGAACTGGTGCAACTGGCCCGGCCCTTCTCCTCCCTGGAGGTGGAGGCGGGAAACCGGGCGGAACGGGGCCGGGCCCTTCTCTACGAAGCTCCCACGGCCTCGGCTGAGGCGGAATTCGTGGCCCACGAGATCGAGAAACTCGTCGGGGGGGTGAGCCTCTTCTCCCTGGACTCGGGCCGGACCGGCGGCGGGGGAGAGGAATTCTCCTTCGGGGATATCGCCGTGCTCTACAGGGCCAGGAGCCTGGAACCTCCCCTGGAGGAGGCCCTCTCCCGCCTGGGAGTCCCCTTCTGGAAGGGAGGCGCCTCCGACGGAAAGGCCCTTCCCGCCCTTTCCTTCCTCGCATCCCTCTTCCGGCTCCTTCTCGGGGAGGCCGACGACCTGGACCTCTCCGACCTCTTCGGCGGTGCGGGAGGGGCCTGGGGCTGGAAGGCGGCGGGTGTCGTGGTTTCGGCCTCCCGGAAACGTGGGGCTCCTCTCATGGAGGTCCTCTCCTCCCCGGGGCTCCTGGGCGGGCTTCCTCCCAAGGCCCGGAAGTGGGCCGTGGGCCTGGCCCCCCTCCTGCCCGCCTGGGAGCGCCTGGCAGGCAGGGATCCGGCGGGCCTGGTCCGGGAAGCGGCCCTCTGGGCCGGGGAGAGGGGTCTCCATCCGGGGCCCGGCTGGATCGAGGTCCTGGAGGACCTGGCCGGTAGGGAGGGCCTCCGGGGTGCGGCGGACCTCCTCTCCAGGGAGCGCCTGCCCGACCTGGCGGAGAAACCGCTGGACCGGGTCTTCCTCTCCACCCTCCACGGGGCCAAGGGCCTCGAGTTTCCCGTAGTCTTCCTCGTGGGCCTGGAAGAGGGGATCCTCCCCTTCCGGGACCGAGAGACCCGGGCCGCGCCGGAGGAGGAGAAGCGCCTCTTCTACGTGGGCATCACCAGGGCGGAGCGGCGCCTCTTCCTTTCCTGGGCCCGCCGCAGGACCGTCCGGGGGAGGACCCGGGAAGGGAAGCCTTCCCCCTTCCTCTCCCGGCTTCCCGCGGGCCTCGTCGAGATCCGGAGCCCCGCACCGCCACGGAAGAGAGGGCCCAGGCAACAGACCCTCTTCGGGGACCTGTGATGCGGCCGCTCCTCCTTCTTTTCGCCCTCCTTCCCCCTCTCTCCTGCTCCAGGGGGCCCTTTCCCGGGGATCCACTGGATGCGGCCAGACGTATTCCGTCCGGAGAGGCTCCCTCCCTCCTCATGGACTCCAGGCTCACCTCCACGCAACGGGCGAGGGTGGCCGCCGTCCTGGCGGGGAGGTTCCGGGAGGAGGCCCTGCCCTGGATCGGGAAGGCCCTGGCCGCCTACCCCCCGGAGGAGTGGCCCGACCGGCACCTGGCGGTCCGGGCCCTCCGCTCCGCGGGCCGGGCGGCCCGCCCCCTCCTCCTCGCCTGCCTGGCCGACAGGAGGGATCCCGCCCTCAGGGCGGAGGCCGCCCGCGCCCTGGCGGCCTTCACGGACGATCCGGAGGTCCGCAAGGCCCTGGCCGAGGCCTCGCGGGAGGATCCCTCCCGGGAGGTCCGCAGGGCGGCGGCCGGAGCCCTGGGGCTCCGGGGCGGGGGAGTCAGGAGAGGAGCTCCTTCACGAGGCGGGCCGCATTCCCGGCGGTGAAGCCGAATTTCTCGAAGAGGACTCCCGCCGGGGCGGATGCGCCGAAACGGTTCATGAAGAGCCCGGCGCCGGCGGGCCTGGTCCAGGCCTCCCAGCCCTGGGAGACCCCCGCTTCCATGGCGAAGACCACCTTCGCCCCCGGGGGGATCACCTCGTCCTGCCACTCCCGGTCCTGTTCCCGGAAGGCCTCCATGCAGGGGACGGAGACGACCTGGACGGAGAGGCCCTCCTCTTCCAGGAGGTCCGCCGTCTCCAGGGCCAGGGGAACCTCCGAGCCCGAGGCCAGGAGGACCACCTCCGGAGAGGAGGCCCGGCGGACCGGGTAGGCCCCCCGGTGGAAGCCCGCCCGGCGCTCCCCTGCGGGAAGGTCCATGGTGGGCACGGCCTGCCTGGTGAGGACCAGGGCCGTGGGACCCTTTTTGCGGCGGAGAGCATAGGCCCAGGCCAGGGCGGTCTCCACGGCGTCGGCGGGACGGACCACGTGGAGGCCCGGAAGGGCCCTGAGTGAGGCCAGGTGCTCTACCGGCTGGTGGGTGGGGCCGTCCTCGCCCACGCCGATGCTGTCGTGGGTGAAGACGTAGACCAGGGGGAGCTCCATCATGGCCGAGAGGCGCAAGGCTCCCCTCAGGTAGTCGGAGAAGACCAGGAAGGTGGCCCCGAAGGGGAGGAATCCCCCGTGGAGGGCAAGGCCGTTCAGGATGGCCGCCATGGCGTGCTCCCTCACGCCGAAGTGGAGGTTCCGGCCGGAGAAGTCCCCGGGCCCCACATCCCCGGCATCGGGCAGGTGGGTCTTGTTGGAGGGGGCCAGGTCGGCCGAACCTCCCGCCAGGTGGGGGACGGCCCGGGAGAGGGCGGCCAGGACCTTGCCCGAGGCGGCCCTGGTGGCCGTGCCCTTGGGGTCGGCCGGGAAGTCGGGGAGGATTTCCTCCAGGTTCTCCGGCACTTCGCGGGAGAGGGCCGATTTCCATGCGGCGTATCCATCCGGATCCTTTCCGGCCCAGGCGGCGATCCCCTCTTCCCATCGAAGTCTGAGGGCCTTTCCCCGGGCGGCGGCCTCCCTCAAGGGATCGGCCGCCCCTTCGGGCACGTAGAAGGGGGGGGCCGGGGGCCACCCCAGGTTCTCCTTGGCCGCCGCCAGTTCCTCCGGGCCCAGGGGGGCCCCGTGGACCTTGGCCGTCCCGGCCAGGTTGGGGGCGCCGAAGCCGATCCGGGTCTTCACCTCGATCAGGGTGGGCTTCTCCTCCTGGGAGAGGGCCTCCTCCAGGGCCCGGGCCAGGGCCGAGGGGTCGTGGCCGTCCACGTTCTTCACGGTCTTCCAACCCAGGGCTTCGAAGCGGGCCGGCACGTCCTCGGAGAAGGCCAGGGAAGTGCTTCCCTCGATGGTGATGCCGTTGGAATCGTAGAGGACCACCAGTTTTCCCAGGCCCAGGTGGCCCGCCAGGGAGGCCGCCTCCTGGGAGATTCCTTCCATGAGGTCCCCGTCGCCGGCGATCACGAAGGTCCTGTGGTCCACTACCTTGCGGGCATCGTCGTTGAACCGGGCCGCCAGCATCCGCTCCGCCAGGGCCATGCCCACGGCCGTGGCGAAGCCCTGTCCCAAGGGGCCCGTCGTGGTCTCCACTCCCGGGGGCCGGCCCGCTTCGGGGTGGCCCGGGGTCTTGCTTCCCCACTGGCGGAACTGCTTCAAGTCTTCCAGGGAGAGGTCGTATCCGCTCAGGTGGAGGAGGGAATAGAGCAGGGTGGAACCGTGGCCCGCCGAGAGGACGAACCGGTCCCTGTCGGGCCAGCCCGGGTCCTGGGGATCGAATTTCAGGAAACGGGACCAGAGGGTCACCGCCGCCTCGGCCATGCCCATGGGCATGCCGGGGTGGCCCGACCGGGCCTTCTCCACGGCGTCGGCCGAGAGGAAGCGGACCGTCATGGCGCAAAGTCTTTCCTTGTCTCGGGGCAAGGTCATCGGCTTGGTTCCTCCATCGTGTCTCCAGCCAGGTTCCGGAAGATATGGTGCAGGCGGGCCGCCCGGTCGGAAAGCGCATAATGACGCAAGATCAGTTCCCTTCCCTTCTTGCCCTCCTTCTCCCGGGAGGGCCCCCCCCCGCGGCAGGCCCGGACCAGGAAGGAGGCCAGGGTCTCCCGGTCCAGGCCCTTTCTGGGGGGAAGGAATCTTCCCCCTCTTCCTCCCGAGAGGATCCGGGGGACGTCCCCTTCGGGGGTGGCCAGTACGGGGAGTTCCGTGGAGAGAGCCTCCAGGACCACGAGGGGGCAATTCTCCCGGAGGGAGGGAAGGACCAGGAGGTCCGCGGCGTGGAGGAGGGGAAGGACCTGCCTGGAGGGGGGAAGGATCCTTCCCAGGGGGGGATCGCCCCGCTCCAGGACCCTCCTCAGGTCCGCCAGGTCCTCCTCCTTCCCGCGGCCGGCGAAGAGACCGAAGATCCTCTCCTCCCGTTCCCGGGCCCTCTCCAGGGCACGGCAGAGGAGGTCGCTCCCCTTGTCGGGTGAGATCCTCCCCAAGGCCAGGACGAGGAAAGGATTCCCCTCCAGGCCCAGGGCCTTCCTGGCCAGGGCGCGGTCCTCCTCCGAGGGGGGAGGGAAGGCCTGGGGATCCACCCCGTTGGGCAGGTGGATGGCCTTGGTTCCTCCCAGGTGGGGGAGTTGGACCTTGGAGACCGCCACGGCCAGGGTGGAGAGGAGGCGGACCGAGGAGAGGCGCCTTTTGTAACGGGGAAAGGTCAGGTCCTCGTGGAGGTGCCAGACCAGGGGGATCCCGAGGATCCGGGCCGCCACGGCGAAATCCCGGGAGAGCCCCAGGAGGCTGTGGGCGTGGACCAGGTGAGGCTTCCTCTTGTAGAGGAGGAGGAGGGCCGAGACGACCCGGGAAGGGGCCTTCTTCTCCGCTTCGATTCGGTGAACCGGAAAACCTGCCGCCCGGGCTTCTTCCAGGATGGGGCCCTCCGTGCCCAGGCAGAGTTCCTGTTTCACTCCCCTTGCGGCCAGGGCCCGGGCCATTCGGAACCCCGCCAGGGGCCCCCCCCAGAGTCCGCCCTGGGGAAGGACGGTGAGGACCTTCATGGCCCGGCGGGTCCTTTCGGCCCTTCTTCCCCTTCCAGGTCCCCCTCGGGGCGGGGCCCTCTCTCTTCGAGATGGACCCGGAGCTCCTCCTCCAGGAGGGCGAGCCTCTGGTTCAGCTCCTTGACCCGGCGGGTGGTGGTGGAGAGGCGGACCGAGAACTGGAGGGAGACCAGGAGCAGGAAGAGGATCCCGAAGAAGAGAAGGGTGGAAACGGGCATGACCGCTCCCACCAGGCGGGTGAACCAGAGGAGGAGGCCGTAGTTGAGGGCCACCACCAGCAGGAGGATCCCCGTGACCAGCCAGAGGACGGCGTATTCCTCCCTGAGCTTACGCCGCCTCACAAGGTCCAGGATGACCACGAGGATGACCAGGGCGATGACCACCGCCACGGTCTTCTGCCTGGCGGGAAGGGCGGCCGGCGGGAGGGCGGCCTGTGCGAGGAGGCCCATCATCCCGTTCTCCTCCTTTTCTTCGGCCGGATGGGAGTCAAGGCCAGGGAGAGGCTCATCTTGTAGACATAATAGAGGGACCGGATTCCGCCGTGCATGGAGGCCCCCGACGTCCTGGGGTGCATGGTGACGGGCACCTCCAGGATCCTGCAACCCGAACGGGCCAGGAAGAGGAGGACGTCGGCGTCGGGGTAGTCCTCGGGGAAGTGGCCTCGGGCCAGGAGTTCCAGGGCCTTCCTCCCCAGGGCCTGGTACCCGCTGGTGGGGTCGGTGAAGCCCTTTCCCCCCAGCCCCAGGGAGGCCAGGGTCCGGAAGAAGAGGATCCCCATCTTCCTGGGGAAGGAGATCCGGGGGCTCTCCTTTCCCAGGAACCGGGACCCCAGGGTCACGTCGGCCCGTCCCTCCAGGATGGGTCCCACCAGGCGGGGAAGGTCCGCCGGGTCGTGCTGGCCGTCGGCGTCGAGCTGGACCACCAGGGAGAATCCCTTGCGCAGGGCGTAGAGGTATCCCGTCTGGAGGGCGGCGCCGTAGCCCATCCCGAAGGTGTGGGAGAGGACCCGGGCTCCGGCCTGGCGGGCCAGGCGGGCCGTGGCGTCCCGGGAACCGTCGTCCACCACCAGGATGGGCGCTCCCGGGAGGGCCCGGGCGCACCCCTGGAGAACCTGGAGGATGGAGGCCTCCTCGTCCCTGGCGGGGACGAGGACGAGGAGGTCCCTCCTTGGGGGCGTCGTCGGGGAAAGGGTCAAGGTCGCTCCTCCCGGGGTCCTGGGTAGGAGGCATCTTAGCTTGCTTCCTGCCGGCCGGGCAAAGCCCCTGGAAAAAGGGAGTCAGCTTCCGGCGGCGGCCTTCCTTCTCCTTCGCCTCCACCAAAGGAGGAGGAGGATTCCCAGGGGGGAGAGGAAGAGGGGAAGGGCCTGCCCCCAGGCAGAGAAGAGGAGGATCTTGTTGAGAAGGGAGGCGTGTTCTTCCGCCGTGTCGGGGAGCATTCCTGCGGCCCGGGCCACGTGGTGGAGGAAACCCACGGCAAGGGAGCCGGAAGGGATCTCCCGGTGACAGGCCAGGCAGGCCCCGGAGCGGTCCAGGCGGGATCTCTCCTGCTGGTTCAGGGGACGGGAGAGGGAGAGGTGGTGCCCCACCGTCTGGAGTTGCCTGCCCCGGGGGGTGACGAAGGCGGACCAGTCCCCTTCCAGGCCCGGGATCCCTTCGATCTGGGGGCGGGCCGAGGCGGGGATCACCTCTCCTCCCGGAGTGGCCAGGTCCACCCAGGTCTTCTCCTTCCAGGGGCGGTTCCAGGCACCGCCGCCGATTCCGTAGCCGCAGGCCTTGGGTGAGTCGTGGCAGGACCCGCAGTTCCTGGGGTGCCCGCTGGTGTGGGGGTTGGTGGGGCTCATGTCCAGGCAGAGGGGAGGCTCCTTCCCCCTCCCCTCCAGTCCCGGCGGGACATGGAAGGCCCGGTTCAGGAGGACCGGTTTTCCTCCCGGGCCGATCACGGTGTAGACCACCTGGCACCCCGGCACGACGGGGGTGATCCGGTCCTCACCGTTCACCCCCAGGGCCGGCTCCTCCCACCTGAGGTAGGATCTCTGCTCGTATACCTTGCCGGGAATCTCGTGCCCGCCCCGGTCCTCCCGGTTCGCCGCCCTCATCCCGGGTTTCAGCCTGTCGGCGGCGGCGGAGATCCAGTCGAAGCTCTTCTTCCCCCGGGAGTAGTCCACCTTCACGTGGCACCCGTAACACTGGGGCGCCCAGGAGGCGTGGCAGGCGTAGCACTCCATCCGCTCGGTATGCATCTTCACGGAACTCATGGCCACCCTGCCGGAGAGGGAGAGCTTCTTCTTCTCCTCCAGGAGTTTCAGGGGCTCTAGAACCAGGTCCCTTCCTCCCGCAGTGTGGACCACGACCCGGTTTCCCCGGCGGACCACGTTGGGGAAAGGGTTGCCCCGGGCCGTGACCAGGTAGCCGTCCTCGGGAGGATAGACCGTGCCCTGCCGGGAGAGGGGAAGGAGGTGCCGGGTCGTGCCCCTGGCCTTCCTCCCTTCCAGGTTCCTGCCGAATTCGTCGCCGTAGCCCAGAGGGAGTTCCCAGGGGTAGGCCCGGGGGGTTCCGTGGCAGTCGGCGCATTCGATCTCCACGGCGGCCAGGGTGCTGCAGGCCAGGAACCCGTCGCCGTGGACGTCCAGGGTGGTGTGGCAGTCCATGCAGACCATCTTCCCCTTCCTGAAGTGGACGTCCTCCTTCATGGCCAGGTAGTGCTTGGTATGGAGGGGAGGCTGGTCCCCGCCGGAGGCGCTCCATGGGGAGTGGTAGGCCGACTCCATGAGCCCCTGGTAGGAGACGCCGATCCGTTTTCCCCTGTCGTGGCAGGTGGTGCAGGTCTCCACGGGGATTCCCGACCAGGTCTTCCCGTGGAGGGCGAGGCGGGCCTTCCGTGTGCCCTGGATCCGGTGGATCAGCATGTGGCCCTTTTCCCCCCTGGGGATGGAGGGGTCTCCGCCTTCGTAGACTCCTTCGTTCCCGTAGGGTACGTGGCAGGCCGAACACCCCATGCCCCTGTAGTCACCCCGGGTCCGGCGCCCCCTGACGGCGAGGTGGCAACGCTGGCACTCGCTGCGGAGGTAGGTGAAGCCCGCCTCCTCGGGGTGGTCCTTCACCCGGGCCGGGTCGTCCGGTGCGGGAGGAAGGGCCTCCAGGCGGCCGGGGTAGACCTGGGGCTCCCGGCGGGAGAGCTCCTCCAGGATCGACCGGTAGGCCGGCGTGCCCAGCCTCCCGGCCCGGTCCCGGGGGTTTTCGACGGCGTAATTCCCCCACTTCGCCCGCCGTCCCGTCAGGGCTCCCAGGGACCAGGCCACGCCCTGGATCTTCCCCGCTTCGGTGGTCATCAGGCTCCGCCACTGGACCTTCACGTGGGAGGGATGGCAGAGGCCGCAGGTCTTCTCGTTGATCCAGGGGCTTCCCGGGTCGGGATAGAAGGCCGGGCCCCGGTGAGCCTCCTCCTTCTCACGGGCGGCCGGGTCTCCCCCGTGGCACACTACGCATCCCCTGGGATCCCCCTCGGACCTCCCCCTCCGGTAGAGGGCCTGCATCATCTTCGAGGAGGGGCTCCGGATCTCTTCGATCCCTTCGTGGCAGGAGAGACATCCCGGGGAACCTCTCTTTTCCTTGGATGACTTCTGACCGGAAACGGGAAGGGCCAGGAAGAGAGGGAGACAGATCAGGAAGAGCCGCGCCATGGAAGACTCCAGCCGGTTTGGGGGCCTACCCGGCCCTTTGAGGGAGATTCTCCTTCCGGGGGGGGCAAAATGGAAGGAAGGCTTGGAGACCGGCGGAAGGGGGCCTAGAATTCCCGGTTCCTTGAATTTCGACTCTTCCCTGCTTTCCTTCCCGGGGCTTCCGGAACCGTGTCCAAGAAGAAGAAACTGATTCCCGTCGGGCTGGCCGGCGCGGGTTTCATCGCCCGCTCCCACCTGGAGGCCCTGAAATGGTGCCCCTTCGCCGAGGCCCGGGCCCTCTGCGACCCGGCCTTGGACCGGGCCCGGGACCTGGCCGCCCGCTTCGGGGTTTCCGAAGTCTACCCGGGCCTGGAGGAGATGCTTCGTGACGGGGAGGTCGGTGCCGTCCACGTCCTGGCCCCGCCGGCCCAACACGCCTCCCTGGCCCGGACCTGCCTGGAGGCGGGCATTCCGTGCTTCGTGGAGAAACCCCTTGCCCTGGCCTCGGAGGAGGCCCGGGAACTGAAGGCCCTGGCCGACTCCAAGGGCGTCCTCCTGGGGGTGAACCACAACATGACCTTCTTCCCGGGCGTCCCCCTTCTCCGCCGGGAGGCCGGCCGGGGCCGGCTTGGGCGGGTGGAGAGGCTCCTTTTGGTCCACAACGCGCCCTTGAGACAACTGGCGGCGGGGGACTTCTCCCACTTCATGTTCCGGGGGGAAGGAAACATCCTCTGGGAACAGGGGGTCCACCTCTTTTCCCTGGTGGAGTATTTCCTGGGGCCCGCTCGGGATGTGAAGGCCCGGACCTCTCCTCCCAGGGCCCTTCCCAACGGCCTCTCCTTCAGGGAGGAGTGGGACCTGGAGCTTTCCTGCCGGGAGGGTGAGGCAAGGCTCCACCTGGCCTTCGGGAAGACTATGCCCGAGACCTGGATCTACCTCCTCGGATCGGACGGGGCGGCCCGGGTCGACCTGGTGCGGGGGAACTGGCAGTTCGTGGAGAAGACGGCCCTCCTGGACTTCCTGGACCTTGCCTGGAACGGCGCCCTCCAGGGGACGGGGCTCTTTCTGCGGGGCCTGGCCCAGGTTCCCTCCTACGGGCTCTCCCTCTTCGGCCTGGCACCGCCTTCCGACCCCTTCAGCCGCTCCATGGTGGAGAGCGTGCGGGCCTTCCACAGGGCCTTGTCCCTGGGCAAGGAGCCTCCCGCCGGGGGGCTCCAGGGGGAAAGGGTCCTGGCCATGTGCGAGGCCGCCGCCGAATCGGCCGGGGCTCCCCTGGAGGTCTCACCCTTCCCAAAGCCCCCCGAGGCGGGCCCCCCAAGGGAGGGGGAGGTGGTGGTCACCGGCGGGACGGGATTCCTGGGGAAGGCCGTGGTGGACCTCCTTCTGCGGGAGGGGGTCCCCGTGACGGTCCTGGCCCGCCGGAGGGAGAACCTCCCGCGGGACTTCCTCGAAAGGGGGGTGCGCTTCTTCCAGGGAGACGCCCTGGAGGCGGGGGACCTGGAGGAGGCCCTCCGGGGGGCGCGGGCCCTGCTCCACCTGGCCACGTGCGCCGGATCGGATCCCGGGCGGATCGAGGAGACCATGGCCCGGGGGGCCAGGGCCGCCTTCGCCGCCTGCCGGGCCGCCGGGGTGGAGCGGCTGGTCTTCGTCTCCAGCACCGCGGCCCTGTATCTTGGAGACCGGAAACCTGTGGGTTGCGATTCCGGGCCCGATCCCCTCCCCTCGGAGAGGCCTCCCTACGCCAGGGGCAAGATCGCCGCAGAAAGGGCCCTGGCGGAACTGGCGGCCCGGGACGCCGGGCCCCGCCTCGTGATCCTCAGGCCCGCAATCGTGGTGGGCAAAGGGGGGATCCCCGAGCACTCCGGCGTGGGCCTCTGGGTCAGGGACAATCACTGCGTGGGATGGGGCCTGGGGAGGCATCCCCTTCCCTTCCTTCTGGTCTCCGATTGGGCGGAGGCCGCCCGGGGCGCCCTCTTCTCGGAGAAGGCCCCGGGCCGTTCCTACAACCTGGCCGGGGACGTGCGGATCTCCGCAAGGGAGTACATCTACCGGCTCCAGCTCGCCACGGGGCGGGCCTACCGGTTCCATCCCAGGCCTCTCTGGGTCACCTGGGCCGCCGAGAAGGCCAAGGAATGGATCAAGCGCCTGGCCCGGAAGGAGGCCCAGGTCCTCTCCTGGCGGGACCTGAAGTCCCGGGCCTTCCTGGCCCCCTTGGACACCTCCCGGGCCAAGGAGGACCTGGCCTGGAAGCCCGTCTCGGACCTGGAGACCTTCCACCGGGAAGCCTTCCTGGTCCACCGTCCCGGCGGGCCCGCCGGGAAGGAGTGAGTGGCCTTGGGCGCGAAGGTGCTCCACGTCTTCGCCACCTTCGGGAAGGGCGGCCCCCAGGTCCGGTCGGCCGCCCTCATGGGGCGGTTTCCCCGGGGGACGACCCACTTCCTCGTGGCCATGGACGGGAATACGGAGGCCCTCTCCCTGGTGCCCCGGGGAGTCACCATCCAGGTCCTTCCCCCCCCGGGGGAGAAGGGCTTCTTCAAGACTTCCAAGGCCATGGCGGGTCTCTTCCGGAAGGTGAGGCCCGACCTGCTCCTCACCTACAACTGGGGCGCCGTGGAAAGCCTGGCAGGGGCCATGGCCGCCGGGATCGGAAAAGTGGTCCACCACGAGGAAGGCTTCGGCCCGGGAGAGGCGGAAGGGACCTTCCTCCGGAGAAACCTGGCCAGGCGTTTTCTCTTCCAGGGCGCCTCCGCCCTGGTGGTCCCTTCCCGGGTTCTCCAACGCCTGGCCCGGAGAAAATGGAAGGTCCCGGAGGAGAAACTCCACTATCTCCCCAACGGAGTGGACCTGGAGCGTTTCCACCCGGCCGAAAGCGAGGCGGCGGGGCCCCTCAAGGTGGGATTCCTGGGGGGATTCCGGCCCGAGAAGGCTCCCGAGGTCCTGGTCCGTGTCTTCCGGAGGGCCTCACTTCCACCGGAGGCCCGGCTCCTTCTGGCGGGAGGGGGGCCGGAGGAGGAGAACCTCCGGCGGGAGGTGCGCCGCCTGGGCCTGGAGGAAAGGGTGGAATTCCGGGGGAACCTGGAGGACCCGGCTCCCTTCTACAGGGAGATCCACGTCTTCCTCCTTTCGTCCCGGACGGAACAGATGCCCCTGGTCGTCCTGGAGGCCATGGCATCCGGCCTGCCCCTGGTCTCCACGGACGTGGGAGACCTGGGAGACATGGTCTCCGAGGAGAACCGTCCCTTCCTGGCCCCTCCCGGGGAGGAGGCCGCCCTGGCCCGGCACCTGGCGGAACTCGCCGGAGATCCGGAACTCCGGAAACGGATCGGCCGGGCCAACAGGAAGGTCTGCCGGGAGAAATTCGAGCTGGAGGCCAGGCTCTCGGCCTACATGGACCTCTACCTGAAGGTCCTCGAGGGGTGATGCGGACCGGGAAGGGGGAGAAGCCCTTCAAAGACCGAGGAGCCCCCAGAAGAGGGAGAAGGTCACCCTCCGCTCCAGGAGCCCCGGCCCTCTTTCTTCCCAGCGCGTCTCGAAGGAGAGGAAGGACAGGAAGAGCTCGAGCCGCAGGAAGGAGTCGTCCCCCGAGAAGGAGAAGAGCAGGGGAAGGGCCAGGTCGGACCGCCCCCGGATGTTCTCCACGGGGGAGAGGAAGAGGAGCCTGGTCTCCTTGCCCCGGCGCACCCTCCACCGGCCGGGCCGGGCGGCCATCCTTTCCAGGAGGGCCTTCAAGTCCCTTCCCCGGCAGAGCAGGACCTGGCCCGGCCTGAATCCCGCCCTGGCGGCGGGACCCCCGGGAACCACGTCGGCCACGAGGATCTCTCCTCCCGGGAACCGGGCCAGGGCCAGGCCGATCCTCCTCCCTTCCCGGGCGAAGGGAAGGTAGGTTCGCTTCGTCCGGTCCCCTTCCTCCTTCTCCCATACGCCCTGGGGGAAGAGCCTCCCGCCCCGGAGGGGGACGGCCTGGAGGCACCAGGGGGTCTCGTCGGGGTCGAAACGGGCCAGGCACCCTCCAAGGATCGGAAGGACCGCCAGGGGGAGGAGCCGTGCCGGGCCGGGCCTCACGGCAGGACCTCCCGGAAGAGGGCCAGGCACTCCTCTTCCCCGGAGGGGGGAGGGGTTCGGGCCAGGACCTGGAGACGCTCCCGGGCCCCGGGGGACTCGAGGATCGTTTCCGCCAGGGAGTAACCGATGAGGTGGGCCGCCACACCTCTCTCCGTGGGGTCGAGCCACTCCAGGGAGGGGAGGTGGGCCCCGCCCTTCCGGATCCTCGGCCAGGCCCTTCGTTTCCAGGCAAGGGCCTTCTGGGGCAGAAGTTTCGTCCTGGGCCGCCAGGGCTGGGTCCCCGGTAGGACCGCCCGGGCCGTTCCCCGGGCGACGGCTTCGGCCAGGGCCCCGAGAAGCATGCCGTGCAGGGGGGAGGCGTGGGGGACCCTGTGGAGCCCGGTGCTGGAGATGTGGAGGAAGTGGGCCGCCTCCTCGGCGGCCTCCAAGGCGCCGGGACCGCCCAGGACCACCATGGGGAGGTGGGGTAGGGCCAGGCCCTCTCCCTCTTCCAGGGCCCGGTGGGCCAGGTCCCGGGCCGGGCCCGGGTCCAGGGCGGAGTCCACCAGGGCGTAGGGGTTGTCCGCCTCGAAGGTGACCAGGGGGATGGGCGAAGGGAGGGGGATCTCGAGGAAGCGGGCGCAACGGCCGGCCAGGTCGTGGAAGGCCTCCTCCAGGGTTGGGCCCGGGGGAAGGAGGGGGTGGAGGGGCGTGGCCGGCAGGAGGGGGGACTTCTCCCTCCAGGCCTCGAGGGCGGCGATCCGGTGGAGGGGATGGCAGAGGGGGAGGTACACACTCCCGTCTCCCAGGAGGGCCGGGAGTTTCTCCCCTCCCCTGGAGGCGAGGTGGAGAAAGGGACCGGGGGCGCCGGGCCAGAGGACCCGGAATTCCTTCTCCCGGGAGCCCAGGGCGGATTCCTTCAAGGCCCGGGGAAGGAAGGGGGGCAGGAGATGGAATTCTCCGTGGAGGAGGATCACCTTCTTCCCACGCTCGGCGAGCTTCACCAGGCGTTCCGCCATGGGCCCGGGGGCCGCCAGGCCCCGGTTCCACTTCTTCCATCCCCGGACCTCCACCCCGTCGCCTTCCTCCCCCAGACCCTGGAAGAGGGCATCCAGGAAGGATTCCGGGAGGCCTCTCGGGATCCTTTTCGTCCGGAGGGCCTCCTGGGGAATCATCCCCAGGCCCAGATGGACCTCCTCGCCCTTCCGGGCGAAACGGGCCGCCAGGGCTCCTGCAAAGCGGGCATGGAGGAGGAGGTGGTGCCAGGACCCGACCAGGAGGATCCTGGCCCGGGAGAGAATTTCTTCCGTTTCTTCCCAGGAGAGGGAGGAAAGCCGGTCCTTTCCAAGCTCCCGGAAGAGCTTGAGAGCCTCCCTCTCTCCGTCGCCGGGCCTGCCCGGTCCCTCCCAGGGGGGAAAACACCGGCGCCGCAACAGAGAAATCCATTTCTCCGTGAGGTTCACCGAGGCCAGGGTAACGGGAGGGGGGCCGGGCCGCTACCCGGCTTTTCCTGCCCCCCCGGGTCCGGGCGGGCCGCCGGGAGGGGGATTTCCCCCATTCCCGGCAAGGGAACGGGGAATTCCCGCAAGGCCCGCCGGCATCCCTACCTTCCCGACCTTCCCGCAGTGCCGCCCATCCTCTCCAGGATCCCCTCTTTTTCGAGGACCGAGGAGAGAAAGGTATAGACCCCCTTGGGGCCGGCGGGACGGGAAAGGAAGAGCTCCCCCAGGAGGCTCTCCTCCTGGATCCCTTGTTCCAGGACTCCGTAAATGGCGGTTCCCAGGGCCCTTCCCAGCCTTCTTGCGAGAAAGCACCTCTCCGTCGGGGGAACCCGGCGGACCCGCTCTCCCAGGGCCTCGAATCCCTTCCGGCTTCCGTCCAGGAGGGGCCAGAATCCCCGGGGGACCCCCGGGCCGGCCGACCTGGCCCGGAAGGGGTTGAAGAGGAGGGATCCCGCCCAGCCCAGAGCGTGGTCCAGGACCGCGTGGAGGAAGGTTCCCTCGGGGGTATGGGGGCTTCTGCGGGCCGGCTTCGCCGTCTCGGCGAGCCAACGTGCGGCCGCCTCGGCGAGGAAGTTCAAGGAGGGGGAGACAAGAAAGACCAGGTCCCTGCCGGGGGGCAGGTAGATTCCGCAGGCCCTCACCTGGGAGAGGAAGGCCCTCCTGGAAGGGGCCCGCACCTTCATGGCGTGGAGGAGGTCCAGGAAAGGAAAGGGGTCCCCCGTGAAGACCAGGGGCGCCCGGTAGGGTGGGAGGGCGATGCCCAGGTGTTCCCCCATGGCCTGGGCCAGTTCGAGGGCCTTCTCCGAGAGGGCCACGTCGGGGCCTTCCTTTCCTGCCTGGAAGACCCGGTCCTCCAGCCAGGTGAAGGCCGACTGGAGTTTCCAGAGAGGGTGGGTCTCCAGGAGGCACCAGGTCCGGTCCCCGAGTTCCACCCAGGTCTCCTTCCTGAGGCTCCCTTGGGAGGAAAGATCCCAGTAGACCGTCTCCAGGTTCTGAAAAATACGGAACGTGGGAACACCCGCCTCGTCCAGGATGGAGGGGATGCCTTCCCGGGAGAGGTGGAGATCCCCCACGAGGAGGAAAGCCGGGCGGCCCGGCCTGGCCCGAAGGGCCCGGAGGACCCGGCGGGCCATCTCCCTCTCCCTCCCGGCCATTCCCCGCCGGGAGGATCCTCCTTCCAGGGGAAGGACCGGGACCCCGAGCCGGCGGGCCCGTTCCAGGAGGTGGGCGTAACCTTCCCAGGGAAAACCCCAGGTCTCGTCGAAGGAGGTCCTGGCCCGGAGGGTTCCGGTACCGATCCGCCCCTGGTTCCATTCCCGGAGGGCCTTTTCGTGGCGGCCGGAGAAACACTCCAGCATGAGGAGAGGAGAGGATCCCGCCTTTACGAGGAGGGAGAGGATCTTCCCCGCCGCTTTCTGGGCCCTGGGGAGGGTGTGGTAGTCCCCCACCAGGAGGGCCCCTCCTTCCTTCCGGACCCGGCGGATCCACTCTCCCGAGGAGGATTTTCTCCTGAGAGGAAGGCTCTCGATCTCCCTGTAGAGCCTCTCCTTCCTCTGTGCCAGGGAAGGGGGGCCCTCCAGGCCCAGGGCCCGGAGTTCCGCCTCCCAGGTGGAGAAGAGCCTCTCCTGGAGGCCTATCCGACCGGTCTTTCCTCCCATCTTCCTCGTTCCCCTCCGGAGAGATCGGCCGCAGGGGGAGGGAAACTTGGGGGAGGGGGGAAAGAGGAGGGAAAGGAGGTCGTTACTTCGATAGTTGGGAAAGTGATGGCCCGAAAGACCCGGGAGGACATCCATGACCCCTTCGATGGACCAGTGGTTGCAAGGTTTCCGGTTCGACTTCTTCTCCAAGGGCGGGCACAAGGTGAGCGCCCGGACCTTCCTGGAGCGAAAGGTCCTGGGGGAGGCCCTCCTCCTGGACGTCCGGTCCCGGAAGGAGGCGGAGCTCCTGGCCTTTCCCGGGGCCCTTCACATCCCCCTGGACGAACTTCCCCGGCGGAAGGAGGAGGTCCCCAGGGAGGGGCTCGTAGCGGTCTTCTGTTCCGTCGGGACCCGGTCGGCCATCGCCTACGCCTACCTCTCCGCCTCGGGGTGGGAGAACGTCCGGTTCCTCGCCACGGGCTACCACGACCTGGTGGAGGAGCTGAAGCCCGGGAGGATCGCCGCCAGGGAAGGCCTTGTGGGAGGAACAGGGGCCTAGGGCCCCGGGGAGGAGGCATGGACCCTCTCTACCTGGCCGTCCCCCTCTTTTTTTGCATCTCCTTCCTCTTCTCCATGCTCGGCATGGGGGGGGCCCAGCTCTACGTGCCCCTACTCTTCTGGCTCGGGATGGACTTCAAGACCCAGGCCGTCCCTCTGGGGATGCTCCTGAACGTGGTGAACAGCGGTTCCGCTTCGGTCACCTACATCCGCAGAAAACTGGTTTCCTGGAGGGTGGGGCTCCCTTTCGCCGCCTCCATGGTGGTTTTCGCCCCCCTGGGTGTCTGGATCGACAGGGGGCTCCCTGCAAAACCACTCCTGGTCTTCTTCGCCCTCTTCACCGCTTCGGCGGGAGTCCTGGTGCTGACGGGTTGGAGGCCGGAAAGGCCCCTGTCCCCCGGCGGAAGGCTGGCCCTGGGTTTCTCGGCCGGTTCCCTCCTTGGGATTGCGGCGGGAATGATCGGTAGGGGGGGCGGGTCCTTCGTGGTTCCCCTTCTCTACCTTTCCGGCCTGGACCCCAGGAGGGCGGCGGCAACTTCAGCCCTGGTGGTGACCTTCGCCGGCACCTCGAGCTTCCTCTCCCACCTGGCCACGGCGGCCAGGCCCGATTGGGGCGTCTGGGGCGGGTGCGTCCTGGCGGTCTTCCTGGGAAGCCGGCTGGGATCCCGGGTGATGGCGGACCACTTGAGGCCCAAGGGGGTGAAGAGGGTCTTCGGCTGGGTCCTCCTGGGGGTGGCGGCCCTGATCCTGGCGAAGGACGTCCTCCACTGGATCTGAGGAGGAAAGGCCCCTGCCGCCTTCAGGCCAATAGGGCCACCATCCTCCGGAAGATCTCCCCCCCCTGGGGTTCGCCTCCCCCGGGGAGGTGCCAGGGAAGCATCGCCCTTTCCGGGTGGGGCATCATCCCCAGGATCCTCCCCGTCGGGTCGGTGAGGGCGGCGATTCCCCCGGCCGATCCGTTGGGGTTCCACGGGAAGGGGGCGGGGCTCTTCCCATCGGGGGTCACGTAGCGCAGGGCCGCCAGGCCTTCCCGGAAGAGGTCCTTCTCCCCGCCGGGCTTCCCGGGAAGGAGCTTGCCCTCGGCATGGGCCACGGGAACGCGCAGGATCGTGCCGCCGGGGGGAAGGAAGAGACACTTGGAGGGAAGGCACTCCAGGTAGACCCACCGGCACTCGTACTGGTTGGAATCGTTCCAGCCCAGGGTGACCTCCTGGACCATCCTGGGGAGGTACCGCCCGGGGAGGAGACCCGTCTTCACGAGGACCTGGAAACCGTTGCAGATTCCCAGCACGAGTCCACCCTTCTCCACGAAGGCCGCAACGGAGGGGGCCAGGTGGTTCCGGATCTGGTTCGCCAGGATCCTTCCGGCGGCGATGTCGTCGCCGTAACTGAACCCCCCCGGGATCACCAGGCCCTGGGCCCTCTCCAGGAGAGACGGCTCTTCGAGGATTCGTTTTATATGGACCGTATTCACTCGGGCCCCGGCAGTCTCCAGGGCCCAGGCCGTCTCGATCTCGCAGTTCGTGCCCGCCGCCCGGAGCACCAGGAATTCCGGTCTAGCCACGGCTCTTCTCCTCCTTGCCCCGGAAATCGAGGGGGCTTCGCCAGGCCTCTTCCAGTTCGGCCACGGCGGCCGCCAGGGAAGGCTCCCCCGAAAGGCCCCGGATCTCGAGGTTCGCATCGGGGCGAACGACCCCGATGGGAGCGAAGGGGATCCCCCGGAAGATCTCTTCGATCTCGTCCTTCCCGGAAGGATCCACTTCCAGGAGGAAGCGTCCCGGCGACTCCGAGAAGAGGACGATGTCATCCCTTTCGATCTTGCCCTCCACCGGTACCAGGGAGAGATCCACCCGGACGCCCAGGCCGGAGCCGAAACAGGACTCGGCCAGGGCCGCCCCCAGGCCGCCTTCGGAGAGATCGTGGACGGCCCGCACCTTTCCCGTGGCCAGGGCTGCGTGGAGAGCTTTTACGGTTTTTCGGGTTTTCTCGGGTGCCGGTCTGGGTGGGACGTCCCCGAGCTGGCCCAGGGTCTTCAGGTAGACCGATCCTCCGATCTCGGGGCCCGTGGCCCCTGCGATCCAGACCTGGTCACCCGGAACCTTCCAGTCCGTTCCCGGGGCGAGGGAGAGGTCGGGAACGATCCCCAGGGCCGTGATCAGGAGGGTTCCCGGGATGGAGTGGACCTTTCCGTCGGGCCCGCGGAACTCGTTGTTCAGGGAATCCTTCCCGGAGACGAAGGGGGTTCCGAAGACCCTGGCGGCGTCGGAGCAACCCAGACAGGCCTCGACGAGGGAGCCCATCTGTTCCGGGTCCCTGGGATTTCCCCAGCAGAAATTGTCCAGGAGGGAGATCCTCTCGGGATCGGCGCCCAGGGCGGCCACGTTGCGGACCGCCTCGTCCACGGCCAGGGATGCGGCGGCGTAGGCGTCGATCTTGCCCACCTGGGGGCAGAGACCGTGGCCCAGGGCGAAGCCCTTCGGAAGGCCCAGGATGGGGGCCACCAGGGCCCCGTCGGAAGGTCCCTTGCCTTCCTTTCCGCAGAAGGGTTTTCCCGCGCTCCCCGCCTGGACTTCGTGGTCGTATTGGCGGATCACCCACTCCTTGGAGGCCACGTTGGGATCGGAGAGGACCCGGAAGAGGGCCCTCCCGAGGTCCAGGTCCTCCTTGGGGGGAAGGGCGGGGGGAACCAGGCCGGGAGAGGGTTTCCTGGCCGAGAGCCTCTGCCTTGGAAGGCCGTGGTGGAGGAACTCCAGGTCCAGGTCCGCCACGGTCCGATCCCCCCAGGTGAGGACCAGTCTCCCTCCGCCGAAGGTCCCCAGGGGGGTGGCCTCCACCTCCTCGGAGGCGAAGACCTCCAGCAGATCCTCCAGGTTTTCCGGCGGAACGGCTAGGACCATCCGCTCCTGGGCCTCGGAGACCCAGACCTCCCAGGGGGCCAGGCCCTGGTACTTGAGGGGGACCTTGGAGAGGTCCACCTTCGCGCCGACTTTCTCCCCCATCTCGCCCACGGCCGAGGAAAGTCCCCCTGCTCCGCAATCGGTGACGCTCCGGTAGAGGCCCCGGTCCCTGGCCCGGAGGAGGCCTTCCAGGAGTTTCTTCTCCGTGATGGGGTCTCCGATCTGGACGGCGCCGCCGGAGACCTCCTCCGACTCGTGGGTCAGCTCCACCGAGGAGAAGGTGGCGCCGTGGATTCCGTCCCGGCCCGTCCTGCCGCCGGCGACGACGATCACGTCTCCCGGGCGGACCTCCTTCTCCACGCAGGCGACGGGGAGGATTCCCACGCAACCGCAGTAGACCAAGGGATTCCCGGCGTAGCCCTCGTCGAAGGAGAGGGAGCCGTTCACCGTGGGGATTCCCATGGGATTGCCGTAGTCCCTCACGCCGGCCACGACCCCCTTGAGGACGCGGAGGGGGTGGAGGACGCCCTCGGGGAGGGAATCCCGCGGTGTATCCGGCGGAGCGAAACAGAAGACGTCCAGGTTCGCAACGGGGCGGGCCCCGAGGCCCGTTCCCATGATGTCCCGGATGACTCCCCCGATTCCCGTTCCCGCCCCGCCGAAGGGCTCGATGGCCGAGGGGTGGTTGTGGGTCTCCACCTTGATGCAGAGGGCCTGGTCCTCGTGGAAGGCCACGACCCCGGCGTTGTCCTTGAAGACGCTGAGGCACCAGGGACGGTCCAGTTCTTTCGTCACGGCGGCGATGGTGGAGGCCAGGAGGTTGTCGTAGACCTTTCCTTCGTATTCCACGATCCCCGTGAGGGTCTTGTGCTTGCAGTGCTCCGACCAGGTCTGGGCCAGGGTCTCCAGTTCCACGTCCGTCGGGTCCCTCCCCTCCCGGCGGAAGTAGTCCCTCACGGCCTCCATCTCCTCCAGGGAGAGGGAGAGGACCCTGGCCTTGCTCAGTTCCAGGAGGGCCTCTCCCTCCAGTTCCCTCAGGGGAACCCTTTCTTCCTTGGGAGGGGATGCTCCGGCGAAGCCGGGGACCTCCAGGGGAACCTGGTCCAGGAGGACCTTTTCGATCACTTCGTTGGCCAGGACCCTCCCGGCCCGGCGGGCCACCTCCCGGCCGGGGAGGGAGGAGCGGATCAGGAAGGAGCGATAGGTGCCGGTCCCCTCCACGGGGATGCCCATGTCCGCCAGGGCCCGGGCCGTGGAGTGGGCCACCGGGTCCATGACCCCCGGGAGCCTGACCACGGTGAGCCTGGTGAAGGTCTCCCCGGGAAGGGGGGCATCGGGGGGAAGGAGGCGGAAGGTCTCCGTCACGGGGTCGCAAAGGAGTTCCGACGCCGCCCGGGCGGCCTCGGAGGAAGAGAGGGTCCCGGGAAGGAGAGTTCCTCTCAGGGTCCGGACCTCTTCGATCTCCTCCAGGCCCGCTTCCCGCAGGGTCTGGAGAGCGGAGGCTCCCTGGGGATCGGGGATCCCGGGCTTGTAGGACACTTCGACGCGCCAGGCCTTCATCAGTTTTCACCTCTCCAGGGCCTCGACCGGTGCCGGCAGGGTGGGTAAGGACCCTTCCCTATAGGAGGGAGGGGCCCCCTTCAAGGCGTCTTTCCCTTCTTGATCTTTTCTCCGGCCCACCTAGAATCCCGGGTTTCGAGCCCAAAGACCTTGGAGGATCCGGCGGAGAGCGGAACCCGACTTCCAACGCCCCGATTCGCGGGGCCGCGCGGCCCTGGGGGCCGGGACCCGGTGGTTTCCCGGCGCCCCTGGCTGGAGGGGTGAATACATGGTGAAGAAGAAGAAAAAGGGCGGGGCCAACCAGATCCAGGAGAAGCCGGGACTGGCCTTCGAACGGCCCATCCTGGAGATGGAGCAGAAGATCTCCGAGCTGAAGAGCCTGGCCGCCTCCACCCAGTTCGACCTGAACGGGGAGATCGTCGCCCTGGAGGACAGGCTCAAGAAGAAGATGCAGGAGGTCTATTCCAGGCTGACCCCCTGGGACCGGGTCAACGTGGCCCGCCACCCGGACCGGCCCATCACGAGCGACTACATCCGGGTCATGCTGGACGAGTTCCTCGAGCTCCACGGGGATCGGCTCTTCGGGAACGACAAGGCCATCGTCACCGGCCTGGCAAGGATGGGGGACGTACGGTTCCTCCTGGTGGCCCACAGGAAGGGAAAGGACACCAAGGAGAGGCTGGTCTGCAATTTCGGTTGCGCCCACCCCGAGGGCTACCGGAAGGCCTTGGACAAGATGCGCCTGGCGGAAAAGCTGGGCCTTCCCATCGTGACCCTCATCAATACTCCCGGTGCCTACCCGGGGATCGGCGCAGAAGAGAGGGGACAGGCCAGGGCCATCGCCTTGAACATCATGGAGATGTTCCGCCTCGAGGTTCCCATCGTCTGCGTGGTCATCGGGGAAGGCGGTTCCGGCGGGGCTCTCGGGATCGGCGTGGGAGACAAGGTTCTCATCCTGGAACACGCCTATTATTCGGTGATCTCCCCCGAGGGGTGCGCCGCCATCCTCTGGAAGAGCGGCGAGAAGGCTCCCGAGGCGGCGGAGGCCTTGAAGCTCACCAGCGACCACCTCCTTCGCCTGGGCGTGGTGGACGAAGTCATCCCCGAGCCCCTGGGGGGGGCCCACAGGGATCCCAAGGGGACCATCCTCTCCGTCAAGGAGGCCATTCTCCGGAGCCTGGAGGAGCTCAGGGAGCTCCCGGTCGAGGAGCTCCTGGAGCGGCGTTACCGGAAGTTCCGGGCCATCGGTGAGCCCCTGGTGGAAGAGGATTCGCAGGAAGAAGAGTGATCGTTCTCTCCCTTTCCAGGAATGGGCGCCAACGTTGGGCTCCTCCTGGGCGTAGTTAGGGCATCCGGGCTTTCTCTGGTCCAGGAGAAGAAGCCCACGAAGGATGCCCCATGACTGCAATCACCATCGAGAGGCCTTTGCCCCGGGAGGGTTGGAAAATCGAAGGCCGGGACGAGCCGGGAAGGAAAGAGACCCTGGAGGCCCCGGGGAAGAAGAGGGTCCGTCCCAAGGCGGGACCGGCCTTGGTCCCCTTCCGCGGCGGGGACGGAGAGATCTCCGACGACGAAGTGATTCGTCGTTGTCTACGTGGAGAGAAGGACCTCTTCCGGCTTTTGATGCAGCGGTACGAAAAACGGGCCTTCTGGGTGGCCTACAACCTCCTGGGAAACCCCGAGGAAGCGAGGGACGTCCTCCAGGACGCCTTCGTCAAGGCCTACCGGTCCCTGGACCGGTTCGATTTCGGGCGGAAGTTCTACACCTGGTTCTTCCGGATCGTCACCAACCTGGCCATCGACAAGCTCAGGCGCAGAACGGTGGCCAAGTCGGTCTCCCTTGGTGAGGAACTCGCCGAGGCCCTTCCCTCGGGAGGGGAGGGACCCTCCCTTCCCCTGGAGAGGGAGGAGACCCGGAGGAAGGTCAGAACCCTCCTGGAGACCCTTCCACCCAAGTTCAAGGAGGTCATGGTCCTGAGGGACATCCAGGGGCTCTCCTGCAAGGAGATCGCACCGGTGATCGGCACGACCTACGCCACGGTCCGCTGGAGACTTCACAAGGCCCGCCAGCTCTTCCGAGAGAAATGGGAGCGCATGGAGCGAAGCGAGGAGCGAGGAAGATGAAGTGTTCCGAAGTCCGCCGGCTCCTGGATCTTCTCCCCGGGAAGGACGACTTGGAACCCGGGGAGACCGAGCTCCTCATGGAGCATCTGGACTCCTGTCCGGAGTGTATGCGGATCTACGAGTCCGGCACCAGGTGCCTGGAGGCTCTTTCCCTTCTCGGGATCGATTCCATGGAGGAGGAGATTCCCGAGACGGCCCTGCCGGGTTTCTGGACGGGCCTGGAGGAGACGGTCATGGGCCGGCTGGAACGGCCCGCCCCCGGCGGTGTCCGTCCCCTGGTCTTCTTCGGCGCCGGATTCGCCGCGGCTGCGGGGATCCTCCTGACCCTGTGGTTCGCCCTTCCCAGGGGTGGAGCCGGGAAGGTCCCCGCTTCCGCCGGAACGGCTCCCTCGCCCGTGGCCGACGCCTCTCCACGGCGGAGGCTGGTGCCCGTCAAGGGGCCCATCTCGCCTTTGAACGCACCCTCCATGGAGACCCAGGGCGGGGCGATTCCGGTCAAGTGGTTCAGGGTGGACTGGCCCAAGTTCCCCGGCTTCATGGGGGAGACCAACTCTTCCGACGCCGTTCCCGCAGGGGACCGGGGCCGGTTCTGAGGAAAGGATTCCTGCCATGGCGGGGAGATCGAGATTCGCCTTCACCATCCTCGCCCTGGCTTCCCTCTTCCTCTTTCCCCTGCCGGCCCCGAGGGCCCAGGCGGGAAGGAGTGGGACCTCTCCGGCGGGGAAGGAGGCCCCTTCCCCCCTCCCTTCCGATTTCCGCGCCTGGGAGCGGGCATTGCGGCGAGCAGGAAACAGGCTCGCTCCTTCCCTCGTGGCACTCCATGTCTGGCAGACTCCTTTCGCTCCCCCCGGGAGGGCCACGGGCGTCGTGGTCCGTCCGGGCTTCCTGGTGACCCTCGGGGAGGCCGTCGAGGGAGCCGACATGGTCCTCGGCGAACCCCTCGTGGGGGAGGGATATTCCCTTCCCCTGGAAATCCGGGGGTTCTCGGGGGGGCTGGCCGTCCTCTCCTACCCGGTCCGTTCCATCCCGGGAATGAAACCCGTCGTTTCCGGCGGGAAGCTTCCTTCCCCGGGCTCCATGGTCCTCTTGGCCTTCGCAGGTTCCCCCGGCGATCCACCCCCGGTCTACTTCCTTCCCATCGGGAGGGTCCACAGGCTGGGCGGAGAGGGGAAGAGCGGCGCCGGGGAACCGGTGCTCCATCTTCCCGTGCTCTTTCCCGGCGGGGAAGCCCGGGGCGCCCTCGTCTCGAATTCCTCCCTGGAAGCGGTGGGCCTCCTCGTCCCCAGGGCGATACCCAGGTGGTTCGCCCTTCCCCCCTTGGCCCGGTCCATGGTCAAGGAAGCTCTGGAGCGCGGTGGAGAGAGGGAAGAGGACCTGTCCAGGGTGATTCCCCTTGGACGGGTCTTCGAGGCTGTGAAGGAGGTCCTGAAAAGGACGGGGAAGGTGGGGGGGAAAAGGGAGAAGAAGCGCTTCACCCTTGGTGTCGTGCTCCTTCCGGATCTGGTGGTGGAACACGTCATCGCCGGGAGCCCGGCCCAGAAGGGTGGGCTGAAAAAGGGTGACAGGATCACACATTTCGCCGGCCTGCCCGTAGATTCTTTGTCGGCCTTCAAGAAGGTCTTTTCCCGGTCCAGGTGGTCCAAGAAAGTCGTTTCCGTGGGCTATGTCCGGGGAGGAACCGAAGGCCGTGCGAAGATTCGTTTCCCTTGAGAGAATCCAGGCGATTCGAGGAGGTGGGCCATGAAGACCTATCCGGTATGGTTTTTGGGGGTCCTTCTCGCCGTTCCCCTCTCCGCCGCCGCCCAGGGCGCCGGAGGAGCGGGAAAGGTTGACGGGCGGACCGGGAAGGTGGAGAAGGCCGGGGGCAAGCTCAGGAAACTCCGGAAGAAGGTGAACGCCGGGAAAGTGCGGCGCCTCGTGGAGGCCCTCGGCAGCGAGGACGAGAAAGTCCGGGAAGAGGCCGAGGAGCGGCTGGAGGAAATGGGAAAGGCCGTTCTTCCCTTCCTGGAGTCCCTGGCCGAGGAGGAGAATTCCCCCGAGGTCCGGTGGCGCATCAAGAAGGTCGTCCGGGCGATCCGGGGAAGGGGCCCCAGGATCATCCCCAAGGGCGATGTGAGACCCGTCACACCCGAGGAGACCGAGGACTTCCTCGAGGAGATGCAACAGCGTCTCCGGAAGATGATGGAGGAGATGGAGAAGGATTTCGGTCCCTTCTTCGGTCCGGGTCCTTCGGGCATTCCCCGGCTCAGGATCCCCAGGATCGTGACCGGGAAGGTTGGGAAGGTCCTCTCTTCGGGCGAGACCGTGCGCCTCCAGATCGGCCCGAAGGGGGTGGAACTGGAGATCCGGCGCAAGACCCCCGGCGGCAAGGAGGAAGTGAAACGTTACAAGGCCAAGGACGTGGAGGAGTTCAAGAAGCTCTACCCGGAGATCGCCAGGAAATACCATATCGGCGGTAACGGTCTGTCCTTCCGTATCGGGACGCCGGGCGTCACGGATTTCTCCCGCAGGTTGGAGGAGATCCTCAAGGAGTTCGGCCTCGCCCCGGGACCGGGGAAGGGGAGTCCCCTCACTCCCCCGCCTCCTTCCCCACGCGGTTGGGGGTGGTGGAACTGGCCGGGACGGGGGCTCAGGCCCGTGTCCCCCGTAAAACCCCTGCCGGCCCCTTCCGGTGAGAAACTGGGAGTCTACGTCGGCCCCGTGCCGGAAGCTCTCGGCGACTACCTCGGCCTTCCCCCCGGTTACGGTCTCATGGTCCAGGACGTCCTGGGAGGAAGCCTCGCCGACCGGGCGGGGATCGAACCGAAGGACATCCTCCTCGAGGTGAACGGCGTCCGTATCCGCGACGTGGAGGACGTGAAGAACGGGCTCTCCCTCTCGGGGCCGGGGGCGAAGGTCAAGATTACGGTGATTCGGAAGGGACGCAAGGTGGTTCTCGAGGCTGTGAAAGGGCGATCCTCGACGGGAGTGAAGACTCTCAAGAAAGTCAAAGTCTGACCCCGGTGTGACGGGTCTTCTTGCGAGGCGGCGGGGAGCTTCTTCTCCCCGCCGTTTTTTTTGATTCTTCTCCCCGGGCCGGGGCCGTTCCACCCGGAAGAAGGCCGGAAGCCCCCGCCGCCCCTTTTCCCGGCGGGAATTCAGGAGAGGGTGTTTCTTCTCCTGAGCTGGCCGCAGGCGGCCGATGCCTTTCCTCCCCGGGAGCGGCGGATCGTCACGTTCACGCCCCTTCTCTCCAGGCGGTCCGCGAAGGCCCGGACCTTTCCCGGGGGAGAGGGGCGGAAGGGCAGGTCCGGGACGGCGTTCCAGGGGATCAGGTTCACGTGGAATCCCCTGGGGGCGGCGGCACGGGCCAGGATGTCCGCCTGGCGTGGCGTATCGTTGACTCCCCCGAGGAGGACCACCTCCAGGGTGATCCGCCTTCCCGTCTTCTCCTGGTAGAGGGTCGCTTCCTCCAGGATCTCTCCGACGGTCCACCTCTCCGCCAGGGGAACCAGCTCTCTACGCAAGGCCTGGTCCGCCGTATGGAGGCTCACGGCCAGGTTCAGGTGGGGCTTCCGCCCGGAAAGGGCCCGCATTCCCGGGGGAACGCCGGCCGTGGAGACGACGATCCTCCTCGCGCCGATGCCCAGGGAATCGGGGCTCTCCAGGACGGCCAGGGCTTCCAGGAGAGCCTCCAGGTTGAAGAGGGGTTCTCCCACCCCCATGACCACGATGTGGGTCAACCGCTCTTCGGGAAGGAGGACGTGCCGGGCCAGGAGGGCCTGTTCCAGGATTTCGTAGGCCTCCAGGTTGCGAAGGAGTCCTCCGATTCCGGAGGCACAGAACCGGCATCCCACGGGGCATCCCGCCTGGGTGGACAGGCAAAGGGTCCTCCTCTTCCCGGAGGGGATCAGGGCCGATTCCACCAGGTTCCCGTCGGCCAGGCGGATGACGAGTTTCTTCGTTCCGTCGGGAGCGGCCTCGATTCCTTCCAGGCGGGTGGAGAGGAGGGGGATCTCCCTGCCGAGCTTCTCCCTCAAGGCCTTGGGAAGGCCCTTCACCTCTTCCCAGGTGACGGCCTTTCCCTGCAAGAGGGAGGCCCGGACCTGGCGGGCCCGGTAATCCTCTCCCCCCAGAGCCCGGATCCTCAGGGCCAGTTCTTCCCGGGACAAGGCAGTGGCGGGAAGGCCGGGGCCTTTCCCCTCAGGCGGACTCCCTGTTTCTCCGGCTTTCATCGCCGGGGCCTCTCTTTCTGGCCTCGAGGCGCTCCCGGACGATCTCCCTGGTGATCACGTAGTGGGCGTGATCCTTCCTTTCGGGGAGGTGGAAGCGCAGATCCAGCAGGAGGTCCTCGAAGACCGAGCGAAGGGCCCGGACCCCGGTCTTCTTCTCCAGGACGTTGTCGGCGATCTCCTCCAGGGCGTCCTGGGTGAACTCCAGCTTGGAGCCCTCCATCTCGAAGAAGGCCTCGTACTGCTTGACGATGGCGTTCTTGGGCTCCGTCATCACCCGGATCAGGTCGTCCCGGGAGAGGCTGTGGAGGGTGGTGATCACCGGGAGTCTTCCCACGAATTCGGGGATCAGGCCGTATTCGATCAGGTCCCTCGGTTCCACGTAGGAGAGAATCTCTTCGCTGGAGAGGGCGTCCCTGTCGATTCCCCCTTCGTCTCCCCTTCCGAAGCCGATGACGGCCTTTCCGATCCTCTTGGCCACGATCTCGTCCAGCCCGGAGAAGGCGCCCCCGCAGATGAAGAGGATGTTCTCCGTGTTGACCTGGATGTAGGACTGCTCGGGGTGCTTCCGGCCGCCCTGGGGAGGAACGTTGGCCACCGTGCCTTCCAGGATCTTGAGGAGGGCCTGCTGGACCCCTTCGCCCGAGACGTCCCTCGTGATGGAGACGTTCTGGGTGGTCCTGGCGATCTTGTCGATCTCGTCGATGTATACGATGCCGTACTGGGCCCTCTCCACGTCGAAGTTGGCCGCATGGAGGAGCTTGAGGAGGATGTTCTCCACGTCCTCCCCGACGTAACCGGCCTCGGTCAAGGTCGTGGCGTCGGCGATGGCGAAGGGGACCTGGAGCATCCTGGCCAGGGTCCGGGCCAGGAGGGTCTTGCCGCATCCCGTGGGACCCATGAGGAGGATGTTGGATTTCTCGAGCTCCACCTCCGGGTTGGTCCGGCCCGAGAGGATGCGCCTGTAGTGGGCGTGGACGGCCACGGCCAGGCGGCGCTTGGTCTCCTCCTGGCCGATGACGTACTGGTCCAGGTAGGAGGTGATCTGGGCGGGGGTGGGGATCTTCTCTCTCAGGATCCCTTCCCCGCCGAAGGCGGCGCCGGGATCGTGCTGCCTCTCCTCCTGGAGGATGGAGTTGCAGATCTCCACGCACTCGTTGCAGATGTAGACGCCGGGAGGTCCGGCGATCAAGGTCTGCACCTGGTTGCGACTCTTCTCGCAGAAGGTGCAGCGTTCGATCCGCCTTCCACCTCCCTGTCCGCCCGATCTGGCCATGGTCTTCTCCGCTCAGGGTCCGTTCATTGCAAGGGGTGGATCACTTCGTCCACCAGCCCGTAGTCCTTGGCCTCCTGGGAATCCATGTGGAAGTCCCGGTCGGCGTCCTTTTCGATTTTCTCTACGGGCTGGCCCGTGTGAAGGGCCAGGATCTCGTTGAGGCGCCTTTTGAGGCGGAGGATCTCCTCGGCCTGGATGGAGATGTCTTCCGCCGTGCCCTGCACTCCTCCCCAGGGCTGGTGGATCATGATCCGGGAGTTGGGGAGGGCGTGGCGCTTTCCCTTGGTGCCCGCCGCCAGGAGGACGGCCCCCATGCTCGCGGCCTGGCCGATGCAGTAGGTCGCCACGGGGCACTGGACGAACTGCATGGTGTCGTAGATGGCCAGGCCGGCCGTGACCGATCCCCCCGGGGAATTGATGTAGATGTTGATGTCCTGGTTCTTGTTTTCCTTCTGGAGGAAAAGGAGCTGGGCGATGACCACGTTGGCCACGCTGTCGTCGATGGGCGATCCGATGAAGACGATCCGGTCCTCCAGAAGCCTGGAGTAGATGTCGTACTGCCGTTCACCCCGGCTGGTCTTCTCGATCACGAAGGGAATGGGCACGTACCCCTTGACCATGGGCCTTTCTCCGTTTTCCTCGGTTGTTCGATTGCCTCGACCCGGAACCAGCCCCGGAGGGGGGAGGTGGAGCCGGGATCGATCCTCGGCCTGTTGCCTATTCTATCTATTCTTCGACCAGGTCGGCCTTCTCCCTGAGATAGTCCCGGACCTTCCTCTCCAGAAGGTCGAAGCGCAGCTCCTGGAGGTAGCCCTGGGACTCCATCCTGGCCCGGAGCTGGTCGGCCGGAACGTTCTGCTCCGCCGCCAGGGCCTGGACGGCCCGGGTCACCTCCCCCTCGGTGACGTAGATCTTCTCCTTCTTGGCGATCTCCCTCACCAGGAAGAAGGTCTTGATGGCCCGGACATCCTCGTCCCGGACCTCTTCCTTCATGGCGGCCACCTTGGCGGCGATCTCCTCGGGTGGGAGCCCCTGGGCCTCCATCTCGGCCTTGGCACGCTTGATCCGGCTCTCCACCTGTTCGTCCACGATGGCCTGGGGGAGGTCGAAGGGGTATTCCGCCAGGAGCTGGTCCAGGAGCTCCTCCTCGATCCGCTTCCGGTCGGCCTGCTCCTTCTCCCTGAGGAGGCTCTCTTCCACCTTCTTGCGGAGTTCCTCCAGTCCCCCCTCCACTCCCAGGGCCTTGGCGAGGTCGTCGTCCACGGGGGGGACCTTCTCCCTGAGGACCTGCTGGATCTTGATCTTCACCTCTCCCGGCTTGCCCCGGACCTCCTCGACGGGAAACCTCTCGGAGAAGGTGAGGGGGATGACAGATTCTTCGCCGGCCTTCCTCCCCAGGAGCTTGGCGGCGAACTCCTCGGCATCGGTCCCCTCCAAGGGCCGGAAGGGGGAGAGGACCAGATCCTTGATCTCCTTGACGCTCTTCCCTTCGTGGAGGAACTCCAGGTCGCACTTGGCGTGGTCCTCCCTCTCCATCTCGGCGTCGTCCACGGGCTCGAGGCGGGCACGGGAGCGGGCCAGTTCGTCCAGGGCCTGGTCCACCTCGGCCTCGGAGACATGGATCTTCTCCTTCTTCACCTTGAGGCCCTTCACCTCGCCCAGCTGGATCCGGGGATAGACGTCGAAGAGGACCTGGAAGGAAAGGTCCTGGGTCTCGTCCAGGGGGCCGGGAGGAAGGTTCTCCACCTTGGGCTCACCCAGGGGTTCCAATTCCTCCTTCTCCAAGGCCTCCCGCCAGGCCTGGTCCACGACCCTCTCCTTCACGTCCTCCCTCAGGGCCGGGCCGTACTTCTTCTCCAGGATGGCCCTGGGAACCTTTCCGGGGCGGAACCCGGGCACCCGGACGTACCGGGAGGCCTCTTTGAATCCCTTGTCCAGTTCCTGCTTGAGTTCTTCCGCCGGGATGGTGATGGTCAGCTTCTTCCGGCAGGGCCCGATGTCCTCGATTTTGGTTTCCATGACCTCTTTCCGGTTGTTGTGAGGAAAGGCCGGATTCTGGGGAGGGGGGGGGAGCAAGTCAAGGCGGCCCGTCCCCTCCTTTCCCTCCGGGGGAGGAGGACCGGGGGGATTCGGAGCGGTCACCAGGAGAGGAGCCTCTCCGGATCGGCGGGCCGGATACAGAAACCCCACCCACCGAAGAGGTTGGCGCACTTCACGAGGAGATGGTTGGTCCCCTTCCGGAACCGGACCGGGACGGCCAGCCTGTCGGGTGTGCCGTGGCTCCAGGTGTTCCGGGACAGGAGGAGCCTGCCGTTGAGCCAGAGCCGGATCCCGTCGTCCTTCCCTACGAAGAGGACCGTTTCCAGGGGTGCCGTGGCTTCGATGCGGGAGTAGCCGTAGGCGGCCCGTCCGCCTCCGCCTCCCAGGGCGGCGCAGAGGTCCACGTAGGCCGCCTTCCAGGGCTTCCAGGAGAGGCTCCTCCCGCCCTCGCCGGAGTAAGGGGCCTCCAGGTCCACCTTTCCGCCGGGACGTTTCTCCGGGCCGAATTCCCGGGCGAATTCCTCGGGCTTCCTGGAAGGGAAGGGGCCCAGGAGGTACCAGCGGTCCACCATGGGCCCTGTGGGCCCGGCCGAGAGCCCCGTCCAGAGGACCCTTTCCGCTCCCCTCCGGGGAAGGAGCAGGGTCAGGTCGTGGGGGCCCGGCGCAAGGAGCCTAGCCGGGAGGTTCACCAGGAGGCCCGGCCGGAGGGAGGGGCCCAGGGTCGAGATCTCCCGGAGGGGATCTCCGTCCAGGAGGAACCGGACCGGTCCTCCCAGGGGACCCCGGGCGAGCTGGACCGCCAGGTCGTACCGCTCCCTGGCCGGAACGTGGAAGGTCCAGGTGAACCTGCCTCCCTCCTTCCCCGGGGAGCACTCCCAGGCCTCCCCGCCGAGGAAGAAAGGGCTCAGGTCCTTCCAGGCCCTCTTGCGGAGGACACCCTCCTCCACCCGGGGCGAGGCCTCCAGGGCGATGGATTCCGGGGGCCGCAAAGGGCGGGGGACGATGGTCCTGGCGATCCGTTCCCTCCAGGGGGGAAGGGGAGGGGCGGGGGCCGGGGGAAGCTGGTACCACCAGGCGGCGCCCTGGTAGTCGGAGGGGTGGTCGCTCACCGGACCGTGCTCGATGTCCATGACGAACTCCTTCCGGAAGGAGACGTCGTCGGGGAAGTGGACCCGATATGCGCAAACCCGTCTCATCCCCCAATCCAGGAAGGTGAGGCCCGAGACCGGGCCGTGTTCGAAACGAAGGGCGTTCCAGAAGTATGCGCCGTTGAAGTAGTCCTCCGTCCCCGTTCCCAGGTAGCGGCTGGGCCAGTTCTCCCCGTCGACGTAGATCTTCTCGTCTCCCTCCAGGAAATAGATCCCCTCTGTCCCGGGGCGGGACTGCATGGTGAGATTGCAACCCAGGAACTTCCCCCGTCCCCGGGCTTGGAGGACGCGGAAATCCCGCCTGCCGGGGATGTCTTTAACCTGGCGGTAGGCACCATGGAAGCGGGCTGCGTTCGGGGCGAGGGTGGGAAGGGGCCTCCAGGCGATCCTGAAGGAGGAGAGGCGGACTTTTCGGGGAAGATCGTTGCGGAGTTTCAATTCCGCCCCCGAGCGGAAGGGCATGGGGAACCAGCAATAGAACCCCCCGGCGGTCCTTCCGAAAGGAAGGGCACGGAAGGGCCGGGGGACAGGGCCCGTTCCGAAGAAGTCTCCCAGGGGAACCCGGACCGAGGGGAAGGGATTTCCGTCCCAGGAGATCTCCAGGACCAGCCCCCTCAGGGTCTCGGGCGTGACCGGTTCCACACCGATCCGGATCCCCCGGATCGAACCTGCCCCATCCAGTGTGGTGGAGAAGGTTCCCCCCGGTTCCAGGGGCAGGGGGCCTCCTGGGGTGAAGTCCCTCCATTCCGAGGGGGGGATGGGGAGGGGAGGACTTCCCTTCCGGGCGAACATCGCCGCCCCCCGCCGGAGGGCCTCCTCCTCACGGGGTTCGAGGGGGAGGGAGAAGGAGCGGATCCTGGTTCCCGGGGGATAGAGGTGGTAGTCGATCTGGTAGAAGGAGAGGTTCCTCCCGGTGATCCTGATGGACTTCTCGAATGGGATGGGAACGTAGCACATGCTCGCATGGCCCTCCCAGGGCCCCCGGCCCGACCGGAAGGTCCTCGCCAGGGGAGGGACGAAGGGCTTCCTGCCCGCCAGGCCGAAGAGCTCGGCAACGGAGAGATCGAGCCTGGGTTTCTTCTCTCCGTCGATCCAGAACCGCCAGCGGCATTCGGGGCTCTTCGTCGCCGGGATTCCGGGACGGAGGATTCCCGTGCACCAGATCCGGTGGATGCATCCCGGCCCCCGGGCCTCCATCAGGACCTGCTCTCCGTCCTTCTCCACCCGGAGAAAGTTGCCGGAATCCCTGTTTCCACCGCTGCGGTCCCAGCTCGAGGCCTGGAGACAGGGCCTGTCGTGGAGATAGGGGAGGGAATCCCAGGCCGGGAGAAGGTCGAAGCCCAGTGGGACCTCCCTCGGGGCCTGGGCGGGGAGAAGCTGGAGGATCGCCGGGAGGAGGAGCGACACAGCCGGTGCTTTTCGTAGGACGGGATTCATGGGCGCATCCTCCTCAAGGGCGGATCTGGAAGACCCTGTACTTGCCGAAGGTCCCCAGCGAAGTCGGGGACAGGCCCTTCTCCAAGAGGATCCTCTCGGCCTCCTTGCCGCACTCCCTGCGGGCCAGGAGCAGGGAGTGGGGCTCCTTCTCCTCCAATTCCTGGGAGAGGGTCTGGGGCGGGAAGGGGGAGGGAAAGGAGGGGGGCCGGGGATGGGGGAAGACCTCCTCCACCTCCGTGTCCAGGTAGAAGGCCAGTCCGTAACGGGGGTGGGTGCAGTAGAAGACCACTTCCTGGATCGGGGACGGGTGGACTCCCCTGAGGAACCTGGCCAAGGGGACGGGATCCTTCGGATAGGGGAGGAAGGCACAGGCCCCCTTGGCGGCGATGAGCAGGAGGGACCAGGCGAGGAGGGCCTTCTTCCACTTCGAGGGGAAGGAAGGGGAAGGGGGGATCCGGGATGCCGAGAGGATCGCCAGGGGAACGAAGAGGGGGAGGATGTAGAGGGGAAGGCGGGATGTGGCCAGGAAGAAGACCGGAAGGGGAAGGAGGAACCAGAGGAGGAGGAAGAAAAGGGCCGGCTCCCTGCGGGAGAGTTCCTTCCACCGGGAGGGCTCGAGGAGGCCCGCCCCCTTCCTCCAGGCTCCAAGGAGGAACCAGGCCCAGGGGAGACCACCCAGGAGGAGGGTCGGGATGTAGACGACGAAGGCCTTGTACCACCGGGCGTTGCGCCTGTGCATGCCCGTGAAGATCCGGCCCACCACCTCCTTCTCGAGGAAGTAGTCGAGAAGGCCCGGTGTCTTCCAGATCACCAGGGCGTACCAGGCCCCTCCCAGGACCAGGAAGGCCAGGAGGCCTGCGGGATGGAAGAGGCGGAGGGACGCCCTCGCTCCTTTTCGGATCAGCAGATATGCCAGGGCGGGCAGGAGGGGGATCAGGCCGGGAGGACCCTTGGTCAGGAAGGCCAGGCCAAGGCCTCCCCAGAATAGGAGGAGGAAGCCCCTCTTTCCGCCGCTCTCCTCCCACTTCCAGAAAGCGAGGGCCGCCAGGGTCTCGAAGAAGACGAGGATGGTGTCGGTCGTAACCAGGTTCGCCGCGCCGAAGGGAAGGATGGTGGTTGCATAGACCAGGGCCGGGAGGCCGGGGGAACGGGGCCGGATGGAGCGGCCCAGGAGGAAGACCAGGAAGATCGTTCCCAGGAAGGCCAGGGCGTTGGGTGCCCTGGCGGCCCACTCGTTCTTTCCCAGGAGGAGCATGGAGACCCCCAGGGCCCAGTAGGTGACGGGGGGCTTGGTGAAGTGGAGGTGTTCGTCGTGGAGCCTTGGGACCAGCCAGTCCCCGGTGCGGAGCATGTTCAGGGCCACGGCCGTATACCGTCCCTCGTCGGGATCCCAGACGTGGCGGGAGCCCTGGAAGGCGAAGGCCAGGAGGAGGACCAGGAGGATCCAGCCGAACCTGGAGGGTCTCTCCGGAGTCATCGCATTCTCTCAACGGCGCAACTGGAAGGCCCGGGCGAGATCCTGGTCCCGGCGGCAGGCCTCCAGGAGTTCCGGGTTCCCCTGGAGAAGTTCCGCCAGGACCTTCGGTCCAAGGCGGCTCTTTTTTACGGCACGAAGCAATTCCCTCTTCTTGCCGAGCTTGAGGCAGCAAAGGAAGATCTGCGCCCAGGTGTGGGGCTCGGCACGGGAGGAGCTCCCGCAGAGCTGGACGGCCCGGTTGTAGTCCTGCAAAGCCTTGGCGTAACGGCCGAGCTTGAAGTAGACGTCCCCCCTGTTGACCCAGGCGTAGGGAATCCGGGGGTTCTTCTTGAGGAAGCGCTCCGCCGGCCCGAGGACCACCTTCTTGGCCCAGGTATCTCCTAATCCGTAAAGGATGTAGGCCGCCTGCCTGCGGAGGGATTCGGGGGTGAGGGGATTCTTGATCAGCTTCCTGAGCCTCCCCATGGTCTCCTTGTCCCCCTTCCGGGCCAGGGCGCCCAGGGCCTCCATGGCCCTCTGGCGGAGGGCCAGGCTCAGGCCCTCGGAGGCCGCCAGGTCGGCGGAGAAACGGAGGGCCCTGGTGCTTCCCTTCCCCAGGGCCTGGACCAGGTCCAGGAGGAGGAAGAGGGTTCCTTCGTCCCTGTTGCCGGCGAAGGAGGCCAGGGCCCGGTCCAGGTCCCCGGGTTCGCCCACCTTGGCGAGGCTCCGGACCAGGGCCTTCCGGAGCCGGGGATCCTGGGTGGAGAAAAGTCCCAGGAGGGCCTTCCGGGCCTCCCGGGCGCCCAGTTCTCCCAGGGCCTCCACGGCTGAGGCCACCACGGCTGGGTCTGGATCTTTCAAGGCCTCCATCAGGGGAGGAACGGCCTCCTTCCTTCCCGATCTTCCCAGGAGGCGCGCCGCCAGGGCCCTGGCTGGGGGGCTTCCTTCCCGGAGGAGCCTCTCGAGCCGGGGGAGGAAGGCCCCGGTCCCCATCCTCTCCAGGACCCGGGCGGCGTTTTCCGCCAGGTACCTGGCCCGGTCGCTCTGGTTCTTGGGATCCAGGAGAGGAAGGAGGAGGGGGGCCAGGTCCGTTCCCCGGGAAGCCAGGGCACGGACGGCCCGTTCCACGAATTCCCTGTTCTGGTCGTACGAAAGGGAGAGGTCCGCCCTGTAGCGTTGCAGGAGGAGCTTCCCTCGTTCCAGGGCCCGAGCGGCACGGGCGGCGGCGATGCGGGCGAGATCTTCCAGGTTCCTGGGAGGCTGGACCTTCCCCGGGCCCTGGAGGGCCAGGAGGGACCCCAGAATCCATGCGGCCGGAAGGAGGGAGAAGCTCATCCCTCCTTTATCGCACAGCCTTGCTTCCTCTTCCAGGCCGGACGGGCCGGGTCTTCCGGTAGATCGCGGAAAGGCGGCGCCGTTCTCTGAAGACGTAGTTCCACATCCCTGGAGAGATCGGCATGGAGGGGCCGGAAAGGGAAGGAAATCAGGCCCCCGCCAGGACCCTCCGGATGATCTCTCCCGCCTCGACCCCGGGTTGCTTGGCCTGGACCCGGGCCACGGCGGAACGGGCTTCCTTCTCCTTGAAGCCCAGGGCCACCAGGGCGGCCACGGCGTCCTCCTCCTCCCGGGAGGCCCCGCGGGAGGGGACTCCGGCGGCCAGGGCTCCGGCGGTCTCCTTCAGGTCCAGCAGAATCCTCTGGGCCGTCTTCTTCCCCACGCCCTTGACCCGGGTCAGGGCCCCCTCGTCCCCGGCCGCCAGGGCGGCGAGGAGTTCCTCCAGGGGAGCGTGGGAGAGGATGGAGACGGCGATGGCCGGGCCCACACCGGAGACCTTGAGGAGGCTCCTGCAGAAATCCCTCTCCTCCCTGGTGGAGAAGGCCAGGATCCTCGGGCTGTCCGAGATGTGGACATGCGTATAAAGGAGGACTTCCCGGCCTTCCTCCAGGCGGGCGGAGGTGGTCAGGGGGACGAGGAGGTCCAGGCCCAGCCCGCCGGTGCGGACGACGGCCCGCATGGGTTCCAGGTGGACCAGCAGACCCAGGACGTGGTCCAGCAAGGGGCCCTATCCCTTGAGGCTCAGGCCGAACTTGTCCAGCTTCTGCTTCACCTCGTTCAGGGAGGTCTGGCCGAAGTTCGGACAGGCCAGGAGTTCGGCCTCGGTCTTGTTGCAGAGATCCCCCAGGGTCTTCACCTTGAGGATCTCCATGACCCGCATGGCGCGGACGGAGAGTTCCAGGGCCGAGACGGGCCGGTTCTTCATGTCCTCCGGGGCCCCTTCGCCGGCCTCCTCCTCCAGGGTGTCGAGAGAAGAGAGTTCCTCCTTGCCCAGGCCGAGGCGGAGTCCCTTCTGGCGCAGGATCTCCTTGATCTCCATGAGGGACGTGTCGCCGAAGTTCTTGTAGGAGAGGAGCTCCTGCTCGGTCTTCTTGACCAGGTCTCCCAGGGTGCGGATCTCCATCTTGGCCAGGCAGTTCCTGGAGCGGACGGAGAGCTCGAAATCGGAGATGGGGATCTGGAGGATCTGGTTGCGCCGGTCTTCCTTCTTCTCCTGGTCCTCGTCGTAGTACATGGTCCTGGAGGCGTCGGCGTCGCGGAAGTAGAGGCGGGCCTTCCAGTGGGTCGGATCCTCCCGGAGGACCATGGAGAAGCAACGGGCCGCGTCGTCGTACCGCCCCAGGTCTTCGTAGAGCACTCCCAGGTTCATGAGGGCTTCCATGAAGACGGGCCTGAGGGCGGCGGCCCGCTCGTAGAGCTCCAGGGCCGCCTCGTCCTCGCCCCGCCGGTCCAGCTCCTTGGCCAGGGCGAAGAGGGCCTTGGGGTGCTGGGGGTCGAGCTGGAGAGCCTGGTCCCAGGAATCGATTGCGGCCTGGTGATCCCCACGCATCTCCTGGAGGACGCCGAGGAAGTAGAACCAGTCGGAGGTTCCCTCGATGTGGCGGCCCATCTCCATCTCCCGTTCCAGGAGATCGGGATCCTTGAATCCGGCGGTGAGCTCCAGGTATGCCACCCGGACGTCGTGGTCCTCGGGGGTCAGGGCGAGGGCGCCCTCCAGGGTCTCCTTGGCCTCCTGGATCCGGCCGAGCTTGTAGAGGGCCCGGCCCAGGAAGAACCTTGCATAGGGACGGGAGGGATCCACCTTGGAAAGGACATCCACGGCCTCCTCGGTCCGGCCCAGGATGAAGAGGCCCACACCTCTACGGAGTTGCGTATCTTCGTCCGCGCCGGCCTGGTCCCTGGCCAGGGCCTCGAGGGCCTGGGCGAAACGGGTCTTGGCCTTGGGAGAAGAGTAGACGGCGCTCTTCAGGTCCTTGGCCCAGGCCGGACTGATGGGGTCGAACATGAGGATGTCCTGGGGGGACCGGCTGGTTTCTTCCACGGAGGAGCTTCCCTCGATCATATCCCTTCCGACCTTGTTCAAGGCGTGTCCTGCGATCGGCTTCCCCGCCGGGGTGCCGGGAAGCCCGTAAAGGGCGGGGATTCTAGGAACTTGAAGCTCTCCGTGTCAAGTCGAGGGGCTCTCCCTGTCCCCCGGGAAGGCCCTTCGATAGAATCCCCTCCCGGCGCCGCGCCCGGCGGCGGGCGCCCCCTTTTCCTCCGGGAGGTGCATCCATGGATTGTATCTTTTGCCGTATCGTCCAGGGCGAGATTCCCTGCAAGGAAGTCTACCGGGACGAACACGTCCTGGCCTTCAAGGACATCCATCCGAAGGCCCCCGTCCACACTCTCGTCGTTCCGAGGAAACACATTCCCGACGCCAACGGCCTGGCAGGAGTGGACCCCGTCCTTGCGGCCCGCCTCCTGTCCGCCCTGGCCAAAGTGGCCGAGATCGAAGGGGTGGCGGAGAAGGGATACAGGGTCATCCTCAACTGCGGGCCCGAAGGGGGCCAGGAGGTGGGCCACCTCCATTTCCACGTTCTAGGGGGCCGGCCCATGGGTCCCATGGTCTGCAGGTAGGCCGAGGAAGGAGAGCGTTCTCATGCCCTTTTGTCCCAAGTGCCGGGAGGAATTCCGCGAAGGCGTCCGGGTCTGCCCCGATTGCCGGGTGGAACTGGTGGCCCAGCTTGCCGCTCCCCAGGAAACCGATCGGGCGGAACAGGCCGTCTTCGTGGCGACGAGTGCACCCCACGTGGCGGAACGGGTGGAGCGGGCCTGCCGTGGGGCCGGGATCCCCTGCATCCAGGTCGGCGAGGAGGGGGAGGCCCGGGGCGTGCTCTTCCCCCTGGAGATCGCCTCCCGGGCCGTGGGATGGATCACATCCCAGATGCGGGACCTGGTCCTGGAAGCCCCGGCCGAAGAGGGGGAGTCCTTCCTGATCCGGGAGTTCGATCCTCTCAAGGACGGAGGGGGTGAGGGGAGCGAGGTCATCTTCCAGGATCCCCGGGAGCTCGCCTCCGACCCCCAGGCCCTGGACCGCCTCCGCCGGGTGGCCCTGTCGGGGGACGTGTCCGCCTCCATCCAGGCCGTGGAGCGCCTCCTGGCCCTGGGGGACGAGGGACGGCGGGCCGTTGCAGGACTCCTCGGGGAAATCTGCCGGGCTCCCGACGAGGAGCGTCTCTCCTGGGCCTTCAGCGCCTGCCGCGGTGGGGACCTTCCCGGCCTGGCCGGGGAGATCGCCCCCCTCCTCTCCTCGGAGGATCCGGACGTGGTGATCCTGGCCCTAAGGACCTGCTGGCGATTCCGGTTGAAAGAACTGGCCCGGCCCGTTTGCGACCTCCTCCTCCACGAGAATCCCCTGGTCCAGGAAGAGGCGGACGAGGTCCTCCTGGAGATCACCGGGGAAGATCTGGGGTTCCAGGCCGGGGCCCCCGTGGAGGAGCGGGAGAAGGCACGGCGGAAGAGGCTCGCCAGCCTGGGCTTGGAGGTTTGAGTCATGGACAAGTTCAGGATCGTTGGGGGCAAGGAGCTTTCCGGCGAGGTCAAGGTCTCGGGAGCCAAGAACGCCGTTCTCCCCATCCTTGCGGCGGCCCCCTTGCTGGACGGGAGGATGGAGATCACCAACGCTCCCTACCTCTCGGACATCGCCACGCTCATGCGCATCCTGGGCACCGTGGGGGTCCAGTGCGACCGGGACCGTTCGGGGCTGGTCTGGGCCCGGGTGACCGATCCCCGTTCCTCCACGGCGCCATATTCGCTGGTCCGCACCATGCGGGCCTCCTTCAACCTGCTGGGGCCCATGTGGGCCCGCAGGGGGTACGCCAAGGTCTCCCTTCCCGGGGGGTGCAACATCGGTCACAGACCCGTGGATCTCCACTTGAAAGGGCTTCGCGCCCTGGGTGCGAAGATCCGGGTGGAGGGGGGCTACGTCGTGGCCGAGGGTGATCCCGTGGGCGGGCGGATCTACCTGGGCGGATCCTTCGGGAGCACCGTCCTGGGAACGTGCAACGTGGTCTGCGCCGCCGTCCTGGCCAAGGGGGACACGATCATCGAAGGGGCCGCCATGGAGCCCGAGGTCCAGGACCTCTGCAACTTCCTCAACGCCTGCGGCGCCGAGATCGAAGGCGTGGGGAGCCATCTCCTGAGGATCCACGGCGTGAAGGACCTGAAGGGGACCACATGGAAGGTGATCCCCGACCGGATCGAGGCCGGGACCCTGGTGATCGCCGGATTGATCACCAATTCGGAGATCCTGGTTCGAGGCCTCCGGCCGGACCACCTCTCGGCCGTCCTGGACCGTTTCGAGGCGGCGGGAATCCGCCTGGAAGTGGGGGAGGATTCCATCCGTACCCTTCCCAGGGAGGGGCGGATCGCCCCCCTGGACCTGACGACCTACCCCTATCCGGGTTTCCCTACGGACATGCAGGCCCAGTTCATGGCCCTCCTCTCCCTGGCCGACGGGATCAGCGTGGTGACCGAGCGGATCTACCCGGAACGGTTCATCCACGCCGCCGAGCTGACCCGCATGGGGGCCCTCATCCGGAGGGAAGGAGCCAGCGCCGTGATCCAGGGGGTGGAGAAGCTCTCCGGGGCTCCCGTGATGGCTTCCGACCTCCGCGCCTCGGCGGCCCTGGTCCTGGCGGGCCTGGTGGCCGAGGGGATCACCCTGGTGGACCGGGTCTACCACATCGACAGGGGTTACGAGCGGATCGAAGAGAAGCTCCGTTCTCTTGGGGCCGACGTGGAGAGGGTCCAGGAATAGGCCCTTTCCCCGCGGGGCGCCTTGCAACCTTGGCGGGGAGGACCCTATGATGCGCCGCTCCCTGGCCCCCGGTTGGGGTGGAAGGAAGGGACTGTCCCAAGATGTTCGAATCCCTGACCCAGGCCCTGGGCAAGGCCTTCACGGTCTTCCAAGGCCAGAAGAAGCTCACCGAGAAGAACATAGAGGAGGGGCTCCGCGCCGTGAGGGCGGCCCTCCTCGAGGCCGACGTGCACTTCAAGGTGGCCCGGTCCTTCATCAAGAAGGTCCAGGAGAGGGCCCTGGGTGAGGAAGTCCTCAAGTCCGTCGAACCGGGCCAGCAGTTCATCAAGATCTTCCACGATGAACTGGCCGCCCTGATGGGGCCGGAGGAGCCGCCTGTCACCTTCTCCCCCTCGGGGTTCACCGTCTATCTCCTGGCCGGCCTCCAGGGGTCGGGCAAGACCACGACGGCGGCCAAGCTGGCCCTCTACCTGAGGAAGAAGCACAAGAAGAAGCCCCTCCTCGTGGCCGCCGACCTCCAGAGACCCGCCGCCGTGGACCAGCTCGTGACCTTGGGCCGGCAACTGGACGTGCCTGTCTACACCGAGCCCACCACGGCCAGGCCCCCCGATCTCTGCCGCCGGGCCCTGGAGCAGGCCCGCAAGGCCGGCCACGACACGGTTCTCATCGATACGGCCGGGCGTCTACACGTGGACGAGGATCTCATGAGGGAACTCGAGGAGATCCACGCCGCCGTAAAGCCCCACGCCGTCTACCTGGTGAGCGACGCCATGACGGGCCAGGACGCAGTCCAGTCCGCCAAGGCCTTCCACGAACGCCTTCCCCTCACGGGGGTGATTCTCACCAAGCTCGACGGCGACGCCCGTGGCGGGGCGGCCATGAGCATCAAGGCCGTCACGGGCAGGCCCATCCTCTTCGTGGGGGTCGGGGAGAAGCCCGACGACCTGGAGCCTTTCCACCCGGACCGGATGGCCGGCCGGATCCTGGGAATGGGCGACGTGGTGAGCCTGGTGGAAAAGGCCCAGGAGGTGGTGGACCGGGAGGAGGCCGAGAAGGCCCAGGAGAAACTCCTCAAGGGGCGTTTCAACCTGGAGGATTTCTACAAACAGCTCCAGTGGATCAAGAAACTGGGCCCCTTGAAGAAGGTCATGGGGATGCTCCCCGGGATGGGGGGGCTCCTGGACCAGCTCGATTTCGACGACAAGCACTTCCGCCGCCTGGAGGCCATCTTCACCTCCATGACCCCCGAGGAGCGGCGCCGTCCCGAGATCATCGACGGGAGCCGGCGCCGGCGGATCGCCCGGGGGTCGGGGAACGACGTCCAGGCCGTCCACGATCTCTTGAAGCAGTTCAAGATGGCGGGGAAGTTCTTCAAGCAGGCAGGTAAGATGGACCCCCGTGCCCTGGAGGGCATGATGGGAGGGGGACCTCCCAGGAAGGGGTTCCGGACCCCCAGGAGGAGGCGGCGCTAGGCCGGGACTTCCGGGAGACCGGGGCCCTCGAATCGACGCGAGGAACGAACCTTTACTTTACTCTTTTTCGAAGCGGAGGAACCGTTGGCAGTAAGAATCAGACTCATGAGGACAGGGCGGAGGAACCGGGCCTTCTACAGGATCTGCGCCTTCGACGCCCGAACCGCCCGGGGCGGGAAGGCCCTGGAGATCCTGGGACACTACGATCCCCTGAGCCCGAGGGAGGAGGAGCAGGTGGTCCTGAAGAAGGAGAGGATCGCCTACTGGCTCTCCCAGGGCGCCCAGCCTTCCGAGACGGTCCGCTCCTTCTGCAAACGCTTCGGCGTGGAGCTCCCCGCCCGCACCAAGGCAAGGAAACCCCGCAAGAGGGGAGTCCAGCGGAAGAAGAAGGTCCAGGCCAAACAGGAGAGGCAGAAGAAGAAGGCCGCCGCCAAATGACGGAATCCAAGGAGAAGGCAGCCTCCGGCTCCGGCCTCACGGCGGACCAGGCGGAGCTCCTGGACGCCCTGGCGGAGCACTACCGGTCTCCCGGGGCCGTGGAGGGCCTTCCTCTTCTCGAGACGGCCCTCTTCCTGTTCCTCCAGGAAGGGGGAGATCCCGGGGGGGCACGCCGGGCCGTTCTCCGGATCAGGGAGGAGACGGTCAACTGGAACGAAGCCCGGGTGAGCAGTCTCTCCGAGATGGTGAACTGGTGCGCCCCCGCCGGGGGGGAGAATCTCCTGGAGAGGTGCAAGACCGTCCTGGCCTTCCTGGGGAGTCTCTATAAAAAGACCAACCTCCTGGACCTGGAGAACCTCCGGGAGATGGACCACGAGGAGCGGGTCAAGTTCCTGGCGGACCTGGAAGAGCTGAAACCCTGGATGATCCACTACCTCTCCCTGGCGGCCCAGGACTACCGCTCCTTCCTCTTCCAGAACGACATGAACCGGGTGCTCCAGCGGCTGCAGCTGATCGCCCGGGAGGGCTCCCCCCGGAAGGCCGCCCAGGCGGGGGAGGCCCTCATGGGCGGGCACCCCAACCGGGTTCCCTGGCAGTGCGCCCTGGTGCGCCACGGCACGGAGGTCTGTGTATCCGCCATCCGGGTATCCCTGTGCCGGGAGTGCATCTTCGGGAAGAAGTGCCCCTCTTCCAAGGCGTAGCGTGGGTCCTTCCCGGGATATACCCCTCTTTCTCGCCTCCCGGTCGCCCAGGAGGCGGAGCCTCCTGGAAGAGTGGGGGATCCCTTACTCCCTGGCGGAACCTGGGGCCGAAGGAAATCCGCCCCGGGGGATCTCCCCTTTCGAGACCGTCCTCTCCCTGGCACGGGGAAAGTGCCTGGGGGCCTCCCTCCCGGAGAGGAGAGAAGGCCCCGCCCTGGTTCTCTCGGCCGACACCCTGGTGGTCTCTCCGGAGGGTCGCCTCCTGGGGAAGCCCGGGAACCGGCGGGAGGCCTCCCGTTTCCTCCGCCTCCTGTCGGGAAGGATACACATGGTGATCACCGGGGTCTGGGCCAGGATCCTGCCCGGGGACCATCCCGGGAAGGGAGGGGTGGAAACCACCCTGGTCCGCTTCCGCCCCCTGGAGGAGGAGGAGATCGCCTCCTACCTGGAGGGAGGGGAGTGGAGGGGCAAGGCCGGGGCCTACGCCGTCCAGGGGGAGGCCTCCCGCTTCGTGGCCGCCCTGGAGGGAGAGAGGGAGAACGTCGTGGGCCTTCCCAAGGGACTGACCCTCTTTCTCCTGGAGAGCCTGGGGGGACCATGGAAGCCGGCCGCTTCCTGAAATTCGGTCTTGGAGCGGGGGCTCTCTCGGTGGCCCTCCTCTTCCTGGTCTGGTCCTTCTCCCGGGAGGAACCTTCCCGGAAGGGAAGGGCCGGCAGGAGGAGCCCGGGGCCGCCCAGGGTGACCCTTCCGGCCCGGTTCCTGGGAGAACTCAAGAAGGGCGGGGCAGGAAGGTCTTTCCGCTGGATCCTGGTCTACCACGGGGGAAGGCGGAACGAGGGGAACTGGAAGAAGGCCCTGGCCACCTACGACCTGGTCCTCTCGGCCCAGGAAAAGAAAGGAAGGAAGGATTGGATCGCCTGGGGATCCAGGTGGACCCGCTCCGGGCCGGCCCGGACCGACGGGGTCTTCCGCCTGGCCTGGCTGGGAGAGGCCACCCCCAGGCTGCGGGCCAGCCTGGTCCGTGTCCTGGAGGCTCTGGTCTCCTTCTTCTCCCTTCCCGTCCAGGCCGTCCGCCTTCCCTGGGAACTTCCCTGGTCCTCCCGGAAGAGGCCTTCCACCGGGGGGGGATCCGGCCTGGATGGGGACCGCCTTCGATCCTGGATCCGGGGGGCAGGTCCTGGACAAGAGGAAAAGGGCCGGTAGAATTCCCCCCTTTTCCAGGGGGAAGACCTGGGTATCGAGGTGATTGAGCCATGAAGAAGGGCATCCATCCCAAGTATGTGGAGTGCACCGTGACCTGCGGGTGCGGGGCCACGTTCAAGACCCGCTCCACCGTCCCCAAGATCAACGTGGAAATCTGCTCCTCCTGCCACCCCTTCTACACGGGCAAGCAGAAGTTCGTGGACACCGCCGGGAGGGTGGACAAGTTCAAGCGGCGCTACGAGAAGGCCATGCAGCTCAAGAAGGAACGGGAAGCCAAGGGCAAGAAGGCTTGACCTCCCCTTCCCGGCCTCTCCCCTTCCTGAAATGACCCGGCCCCTGAAGGAATCCGTCCGGGCCCTCCTGCTGGAGAAGCTCCGGCAAAGGGACGAGCTCCGTTCCAGGCTCCAGGACCCGGAGACCGCCGCCGACGGCAGGCTCTCGGCGGAGCTCCGCAAGCAGGAAGGCTTCCTGGACCGGATCGTGGGCCCCTTCGAGGTCTACCTCTCCCTGGAGAAGGAACTCGACGAAGCCCGGGCCCTGGCCGAGGGAGAGGACCCGGAGATGCGGGAACTCGCCCGGGAGGAGGCGGCCCGCCTGGAGGAATCCCTCCAGGCTCAGGCCGCCAGGGTCCTGGAGGGACTCGTCGAAGAGGACGAGGACGTTCGGGGGGACAGCCTCATCATGGAGATCCGTGCCGGCACTGGGGGGGAGGAGGCCAGCCTCTTCGTGAGGGACCTGGTACGGATGTATACCCGCTTCGCCGAGTCCAAGGGCTGGAGGCTGGAGACCATCGCCCTCTTTCCCACCGAACGGGGGGGCTTCCGGGAAGCCATCTTCTCCATCTCCGGGCCGGGGGCATGGAAGTATCTCCGCTACGAGAGCGGCGGCCACCGGGTCCAACGGGTCCCGGAGACGGAATCCCAGGGAAGGATCCACACCTCGGCCGCCACGGTGGCGGTCCTTCCCGAACCCCAGGACGTAGACGTCCAGATCCAGTCCAAGGATCTCCGGGTGGAGACCATGCGGGCTTCCGGTCCGGGGGGCCAGCACGTGAACAAGACCTCCAGCGCCGTGAGGATCACCCATATCCCTTCGGGGATCGTCGTGGTCTGCCAGGACGAGAAATCCCAGCACAAGAACCGGGCCAAGGCCATGCGCGTTCTCAGGTCCCGCCTCTTCGAGAAGGAGCGGCAGGAGCGCAACCAGGAGCGGGCCCGGGAGAGGCGGAACCAGATCGGTTCGGGAGACCGGAACCAGCGGGTCCGGACCTACAACTTTCCCCAGAACCGGGTGACCGACCACAGGATCAAGGAGAACTTCAGCCTGGAGCAGATCATGGACGGAAAGCTGGAGGGGCTCCTGGAGAAGCTCCTCCAGAGGGACAGGGAGGAAAAGATCAAGGCTTTGTGAGTTCATCCCAGGAAGGGCACAATAGGCGTGGCCTCCTGGCCGATTCGAGGATCCCAAGCCAAGGGAGTACGCCGATGACGGAAAATCAGTCCCAGGACCAGGAACCCCTGGAGGAATTCGTGGAACCCCTGGAGCCGGAAGAGGAGGCCCTCGTGGAAGAGGAGCCCCTTCCCGGGGGGGGAGAGGAAGAGGAAATTCCCTGGAAGCACTGCATGTTCTGCGGTGCCAGGATCCCGGCTCCGGCCAAGGCCTGCGAGCGTTGCGGCCACGCCCTTGGTCCCTTCGAGCCCTCCACGCCCAAGGAGTATTTCCGTTTCCTCTTTTGCGGGCTTTTGATCGTGCTGGGCGGGTTCATGCCCGTCGGGCCCGACGCCAAGGTGATGACCCTCCAGACCATGGCGGGAGGCTTCTTCTTCCTCCTCGGCCTGGGGGTGATGTGGTCCTCCTGGAAGGCCATCTACTCCGGAAGGTTCTCGGCCCGCTGGATCCTCTTTCTCTTCATCCCCGTGATCTGGGGGTTCTGGCGGTTCTGCCTCCCCATGATGGGGACCGATCTCCAGGGGTACGAGCAACTGGTCAAGCACGGGGTCCAGCTCTCGGCGGCCCAGCTCGCCGACTATCACCACCTCCAGTCCCTGGCCGCCCACGGCGCTCCCACGACCTTCAAGGAGCTCTTCGGAGCCCTCGGCCAGGCTCCCCCCGATTGGGGCAAGATCCGTGCCTGGTTCTGGGTGAACGGATACGGTCCGGCCTTCATCACCCTCGGATCCCTCCTGGGCTTCCTCCTCATCATCGGCGGGCTCTTCAGCGGCATGCGGCACAACCGGCAGAAGGCCGCCCAGCGGGCCGCCCAGGGCGGGCGTTCCCGCCGGAGGTAGCGGGCTGGAAGGGGAGCCCATGGATTCCTCGCCCCGTCCCCGGGAAGGGGAGGGGAAGGCCGGGAAGGCCTTCCCCTCGACCCTTCTCGGGGTCCTGGAGGCGGCCGCGAAATGGCTTGGGGGAAGGGGGCTGGAGAGGCCCCGCCTCGAGGCGGAGGTCCTGCTCGCCAAGGTTCTCGGGATGGACCGGCTCCAGCTCTACCTGGAGTTCGACCGGCCCCTCACGGAGGAGGAGAAGGAGGCCTTCCGCCACCTCCTGAGGGAACGGGCCCGGGGGGTTCCTTCGGCCTACCTGACGGGAGAGAAGGAGTTCCACTCCTTGTCCTTCCTGGTGGACCAGAGGGTGCTCGTTCCCAGGCCCGAGACGGAGACCCTCCTGGATGCGGCCCTGGAGGTTTCCGCCGGCAGAGGGGAGGGGACCTTCGCCGACGTGGGCACCGGTTCGGGGTGCCTGGCCGTGAGTTTCCTCGTGGAGCGTCCCGGCTGGAGGGGGATCGCCATCGATCTCTCCGGCCCGGCCCTGGAGGTGGCCCGGGCCAATGCAGAGAGGCACGGTGTGGCCGGGAGGCTGCGGTTCTTCCAGGGGAACCTCCTGGACCCCCTGGAGGAGAGGGGATGGGGTGGCCCCTTGGACCTGGTCCTCTCCAATCCCCCCTACGTGGAAAAGGGCGATCCCGACTTGGACCCTTCTGTGGCCCGCTTCGAGCCCTCCCTGGCCCTCTTCCCCGGCAGGGAAGGCCTGGAAGGCCTGTGGAGGCGACTGGGGGAACAGGCGGGGAGACTCCTGGTGCCCGGAGGGTGGCTCCTCCTGGAGTGCGCTCCGGCCCAGGCGGAGCGCCTGGGAAAGGCCCTGGCCGGACCTCCCTGGGGGGCCGGGAGGACCTGGCCCGACCTGGCGGGAAGGCCCAGGGTCGTAGGGGCTCAGCGGCTGGAATCGACGTAGCGGGAGATCAGGTCCTGGGCCTCCCTGGGCGGGAACTGGAAGAAGAGGGCCACTTCGTATCCCCCTTCCTCCTCGGGGCGGCAACGGACCACCGCCCCCTGGAGCCGGAAGGCCCGGGTCCCTTCCTCGGGGGCGGGGAGTTCCACCACGGCCTCGGCGAGGGACATCTCGGGAAGGGGCTGGGGGACGACGCAACAAAGCCCCGACCGGGAGATGTTCTTCAGGCGGGCGGGAATCTTCCCGTCGGGACCGAGCTTCAAGGGAAAATCCGCCTCGGCCCGGGGATGGGCGCGCCGTTCGGAGTAGTTCTCGCTCATAGTTCGCCTTCCTTGGTGTGGCCGGGAATTCTAACGGCCATTCCTCTTCCGGGCCAAGGAAAGGCCCTCACGAAGGCTCTATTGGGACGGGAAGCCGAAAGGGTTAGAATCACCCCGAAGAGGTTCCACCATTCGAAGAACCCGGGAGACATTCGAGATGCCTAGTTTCAACAAAGTGATCATGATCGGGAACCTCACGAGGGACCCGGAACTTCGGGCCCTGCCCACGGGGACCCAAGTGGTTGAGTTCGGCCTGGCCTCCACGAGGCGGTTCAACACCCAGAATTCCGGCCAGAGGGAGCAGACCTGCTTCATCGACGTCCGTTTCTACGGCCGCATGGCCGAGATCCTCGCCACCTACATGAAGAAGGGCCGGCCCATCCTGGTGGAAGGGCGCCTGGAGTATGCCTCCTGGACGGCCCAGGACGGGACCAGGCGGTCCAAGCACCGGATCGTGGGGGAATCCTTCCAGTTCCTCGGATCCCGCCAGGACCGGGAGGAAGCCCCCAGCAGGCCCGCTCCTCCCCCGGCGGCGCCGCCCCCCCGGGCCGAGGAGGAATACACGACTCCTCCCGAGGAGAGCGAAGGGGGGTACTACGCCGAAGGCGGGGGGGACGATCCCATCCCCTTCTAGGGCCTCCTCCGTTCTCCTTCGATCCATCCCGTCCGCCGGGGTCGAGTGGAATTTCCTCCCTGGTGTCCCCGGAATGGACAAACTTCGCCCCAGGGGTGCGGAAATCCCTCAAGGCCGGGGCCCGTCCCGTTCGAGAAGGGGGGAGTTGAGTGCCTCCTTTTCCCCAGGGCGGGGACGGCGGCCCGGGAGGAATCCCGGGAGCCGGTTTTTCGCCCCGGAGGGAGGGGGGCGGTTGCCCTTCATCCGCACCTGGGGGCGTTTGGCATGGATCAAACCGCAGAATTGCTGGAAGCGTTGGAGGCCCGGGCCAGGGAGAAGAGCCTGGCCGAGCTGGAGCGCAACGGAAAGTCCCGGGTCAAGGTCATACGACCATCCGAAATCGCCGGGATGATCCAGGAAGCAGTGGAGAAGGCCCTCGCCGGCTCGGGCTACGTTCCGCCCGAGGAGGTGGAACGGCTCGTCCAGGAGGGGAAGGCGGAGTTCCAGGGGCTCCTCGCCCAGAGGGAGAAGGAGCTGGAAGAACGCCGCCGGGAGACGGAGAGACTCCAGGCGAGCCTGGAGGAAACGGCCCGCCTCAAGGAAGAGCTCGAAGGCCTCAGGGCCGAACTCGGACGGGTCCTCTCGGAGAAGGAGGAACTCCAGGCCAAGGTGAAGGAGCTGGAGTCCTCCACCCCCGCAGGGGAGCCCCCCCAGGCCGCCCTGGGCGGCTTCAACGCCGAGCTCATGATGAAGCTCATGGGTGAGATCGCCGACCTCAAGGCCCAGGTCGCCTCTCCCAAGCCGGCCCAGGCCGGAGGGGACGAGAGCAAGATCGCCTCCATGCTCGAGCAGGTCATGAATTCCCTCGAGGGGAAGATCGAGAAGATCGGGAAGAAAGTGGGAATCCACCAGGCCGTGGAAGGGGAAGAGGTCAAGTTGGACGCCCTCTTCACCGATCACGGTGATGTGGATTTGGAGAGCAACCTGGACACCGTCCAGGTGAAGGAGCGTTCGGGGGCCGGTATCGCGGCGAACCTGGAACGCATGAAGAAATTGCGCCGCCAGGGCGGTTGATCCAGTCCATCCGGAAGATTTCCAAGGCCAGGAAGGGGAGTGGGTTGAGCAGATGAGCGAAAACGAAAACTACCAGGACTTCGAGAACCAGCAGGATGCCGGCACCACCACCGCTTCGGAGGTGGACCAGCAGCAGGGAGGCGAGACCAACGTCCTCCTCGGGAAGGGACTGGACATCGGGACGGCCAACATCGCCGCCGCCGTCCAGACTCCCGACGGGAACGTGGCCATCCATCTGGAGCGAAACGCCTTCCTGGACATCAAGGGCGACGTGTACTCCAAGAACATGCTGACCAAGCTCAAGGTCCCCTACGTCGTGCACAACGGCAAGATGATCGTCATCGGGGAATCGGCCTTCGAGCTGGCCAACATCTTCGGAAGGGAGACGCGCCGTCCCATGAAGGACGGCCTGATCAGCCCCAGCGAGGTGGACGCCCTGCCCATGATCAAGCTGATCATCTCCAAGGTCCTGGGTGAGCCGGCGGCGCCCAACGAGAACTGCTACTTCTCCGTGCCCGCCGAGTCCATCGACGCCGACAACAACGTGATCTACCACCAGGGCCTCTTCGAGGGCATGTTGCGCAAGATGGGCTACAACGCCCAGGCCATCAACGAGGGCCACGCCGTGGTCTTCTCCGAACTGGCCGAGCAGGACTTCACGGGGATCGGCATCAGCTTCGGCGGCGGAATGGTCAACGTCTGCGTCTGCTACAAGACCATCCCGGCCCTCTCCTTCTCGGTTTGCCGCGGCGGGGACTGGATCGACAAGAACGTGGCCACCGTGCTGGGGATCCCCACCTCCAAGGCGACCTACCTGAAGGAGCGGGGCGTGGACATCCGCAATCCCAAGAACCGGGAGGAGGAGGCCATCGCCATCTACTACCGGAACCTCCTGAACTACACCATCACGAACATCAAGCACCGCTTCGAGTCCAGCTCCAACATGCCCACCTTCCCCGACGCGATCCACGTGGTCTGCGCCGGCGGAACCTCCATGATCGAGGGGTTCGAGGAGGTCTTCCGGGAGGAATTCCAGAAAGTGGACTTCCCCCTGGACGTGTCCGAGGTGCGCCGGGCTCCGGAGCCCCTGAACTCCGTGGCCAAGGGTTGCCTCGTGGCGGCTGCCATCAGCGACGAGTAGAGCGGAAACAAGGATTTGCTCCGGGCCGGGGGGAGCCCGCCGGAAGGCGGGCGGCGGCCCGAGGCGGACGGGGAAGGCCCTTCCGGAACGACCGGAAGGGCCTTTTTTTTTCGCTTCTCCGGCACTTCCGGCGGAGCATCGCCGGGGCCCTTCGCCCGGGTCTTTCTTTCTTCGGAAAGTCCCCCTGGTATGATGCGGCGATGGAAATCGAAAGTCTCGCCGTCGGTGCCTTCCAGGCCAACGCCTGGCTCGTATGGGACCCCGCGTCGGGGAGAGGCGCCCTCCTGGACCCGGGGGACGAACCGGAGCGGATCCGTTCCTGGGTGGAGGGTAGGGGGGTCCGGGTCGAGATCCTACTGGCCACCCACGGCCACCTGGACCACGTCTCGGCCGCTCCCGGCCTAAAGGAGGCCTGGGGGGGGATCCCCTTCGCCATGCATCCCGCCGACCGTTTCCTCCTGGAGGGGCTCGCCGGGACGCGCAAGCAGTTCGGCCTTCCTCCCGTGGATCCGCCCCCCCTGGACCGTGAACTGGCCCAGGGCGACAAGATCCCCCTGGGAGAGGGCTTCCTGGAAGTCCTGCACGTACCGGGCCACAGCCCCGGTTCGGTGGCCTTCCTGGCGGGAGACACCCTCTTCACGGGAGACCTTCTCTTCCGCGGCTCCGTGGGAAGGACGGACCTCCCCGGTGGAGACGGTCCCCTCCTCTTCCAGTCCATCCGGGAGAAGGTCCTTTCCCTTCCAGGGGAGACCCGGATCCTTCCGGGCCACGGTCCAGGGACCACGGTGGAAGAGGAAAAGAGGTCCAATCCTTTCCTTGCAGGGATCCTGGACGGCGATTGACCCGGCGAAAAGACGAGACGGAGCACGAAAGGAGAGGAAACCTCCATGAAAGTCTCTTTGAAGACGGGAGCCCCTGAAGGGGTGAAGACGGCCTTGTTGATCCTGCCGGCCTTCCAGGGGGAGACTCCGCCCGCGATCCGGGGCTACGGAAAGCCCCTGGAGGCCGCCTGGAAGGACCTGGACGGGGATTTCGGTTCCACCAGGCTCCTCTATCCCCAGGGGAGTCCCCCTGCGTCGAGGCTCCTTCTCCTGGGGGCGGGCAAGGCGGGGGAACTGGACCCCGAGAAGGTGCGGCGTCTTGCAGGAAAGGCCTACAACCGGGCCTCGGCCCTGGAGGCCCCCGGGTTCAGCCTGGCCTTCCCCCTGGGGGGACACCCGGTGGAGCCCTTCGAGGCGGGGGCCGCCCTCGCCGAGGGGCTTCTGCTGGCTTCCTACAAGTTCGACCGTTTCCGCCACAAGGATTCCAAGGAGAAGAAGGCTCCCGCCAGGGCGGCTGTCTTCCTCCAGGGGAAGGCCGGGGAACGGAGCCGGGCTTCCCGGGGGTTCCGCCTGGGCCTGGCGGGTGCCGAGGGGCAGAACCTGGCCCGGGAGCTGGGCGACCTTCCCTCCAACCTCCTCACCCCGGCGGATTTCGCCTCCCGGGCCAGGAAGGTGGCGCGGGCCTGGGGATACAAGTGCACCGTCCTCGGCCCCAGGGAGATGAAACGCCTGAAGATGGAAGCCTTCCTGGGTGTGGCCCGGGGATCCAAGGAGACACCCAGGATGGTGATCCTCCAGACCAGGCCTTCCGCCAAGGAGAAGGTATGCGTCGTGGGGAAGGGACTCACCTTCGACTCGGGGGGGATCTCCCTCAAGCCTTCCCGGGGCATGGACGAAATGCGCTACGACATGTGCGGCGCCGCCGCGGTCCTCGGGCTCTTCCACGCCCTCAGGGGAGGAAAGAGCCTGCCTTACGACCTGGTCGGGATCCTGGGCCTGGCGGAGAACATGCCCGGCGGGGGCGCCCAGAAGCCTGGTGACCTGGTCCGGGCCTGCGACGGAACCACCATCGAGGTCCTCAATACCGACGCCGAGGGAAGACTCGTCCTGGCGGATTGCATCGCCTACGGGAAGAAACGTTTCGAGCCGAGGGCGATCGTGGACCTGGCCACTCTGACAGGGGCCTGCGTGGTGGCCCTGGGGCACGAGGCGACGGGGCTCCTCTCCAACCACGAGGGCCTGGCGGAATCCATCCTCTCGGCCGGGGAGAAGACGGGAGAGAGGTGCTGGCGCCTTCCCCTCTGGAAGGAATACAAGGATCTCGTAAAGGGGGCTTACGGCGATCTCAGGAACATCGGCGCCGACGGCGCGGGCGCCGGGACCATCACGGCGGCGGCTTTCCTGGAACACTTCGCCGGCGAGACCCCCTGGGCCCACCTCGACATCGCCGGAACGGCCTGGAAGGTCCGCAAGCGGGACTACTACAAGGGCGGCGCCTTCGGCGTGGGCGTCAGGCTCCTGCTTCGCTTCCTCCAGGAGGGTGGGGCGCCGTGGAAGAAAAAGAGGTGAGACTCCTCTGTCTTCTCCTCCTTTTGCTGGCCTGCACCTTCCCGGCGGCGGGTTGCAGGAGAGAAGGTGCAGGGAGGGCCTCCGATCTTCCGGGAGGGGACCTCCTGGGCGCCCTCCCGGAGGAGACCCTCTTCGGCCTCTCCTTCCCCGGGAGGATTCCTCCCGATTCCCCCATTCCGGATCTCCTCGTGTCCTTGGGGTTCGGGAGGGAGGAGATCCGGTTCCTGGAGAGGACGGACGGGCTGGCCGCCGCCTTGGCGGGCCGGCGGCTCCTGGCCCTTTTCCGGAGAGAGGGAGGGGGGGGCTCCCTTCCTCGCCGGGTCCGGCCCTGGAGAGGAGGAATCCTCTCCTTCACTCCCTCGGGGGATTCGGTTCCGAAAGGACCCGTCCTGGCCGACTCCCCGGCCTGGCCCGTCCTCACCCGTGCCGCAGCGCCCTGGAAGGGAAGGCTCCTCTTGTGGATCTCCCTGGCCCGCCTTCTGGAAGGAGGTGGGGCGGGGAAGGGAAAGGAGGGGATGCTTCCCGGAAGAACGGCCTGGCTTGCCCGGAGGGAGTTCCGGGAGGCTCTGAACCTGGACACCTTCGAGGCCCTCCTGGCCCGGGTGGAAAGGGGTGGCCGGGGCAGGGCGGCCCTCTTCCTCTGGCCCGACCGGTTCGGTTTGCCCGGGATCCTCCTTCCCGGGAAAGGGGGCATCGATGGAAGTCCCCCCAGGGGGGCTTTTTCCTACCTGGCCTGGAGGATCGATCCCGCCAGGCTCGGATCCTTCCTCTCGGGCCTGGAGAGCCTTTCGGGCCCGGCGGGAAAGATGCTCCAGGTGGGTGTGGGATTCCTGAAGGCCCGCCTCGGCCTGGATCCGGCCCGGGACCTGGCGGCCGGCCTGGACGGCCGGATCCTCCTGGCCTTCGGGGCGGAAGGGGGCTTCCTGCGGGCTGGACTCCTTTCCGGGGAGAGGGGAAGGAAGGTGGCTTCGGCCCTCGCCCGGCCCGGACTTCCCCTGGGGGCCTTGAAGGCTCTTGTGGGCGGGAAGGTCTCCTTCCTGGACGGGAAGGGCTCCATCTGTATCCGCTGGGGAAAGCCCTCCTTCCCCCTTCCGGAACTTCCCCGGGCCTCCAGGGAAGGCTCCGCCATCGGCCTCTTCCGGGTCCGGGTTACCCTTCCCTTCCTCCGGAGGGAGGGAAGTATCGTGGAAGGCCGGGTCCTCCGGGCGGATTACGGCATGGAGGTCCCTTTCAGGCTCCGGAACTGAAGTCCAGGGGGAAGGGCTCCCGCCCGTCCTCTCCGCCGGGAGACTTGTGGATCCTGCACCAGGGGGTCTCCCTGGTTCCGTCCCGGCGGAAGAAGACCTGGACCACCGTATCGAAGCGCGAGACGTAGGGCGCCAGGAGGGCCGCCGGCGCCCCGCCTTCCCCGTCCCCGGGGGAGAAGACCTCGATGAAGAGGGGGGAGACCCCCTGGTTGCGGAGCAGGTCCAGGAGGGCGAGGACGAGGAAATCCGGGTCCTCCACCAGGGGAAACCGGGTGTCCAGGCCCGTGATGGTGTCGAAGACGAGCCTCCTGTGGGGAGGAGGTTCCTCGGGAACGGGACCCGATGCGCCCACCATGTCCAGGATGTCCCAGGTGAACTTCCCAGGAGGAATCAGTTCGGGATTGAGATAGCGGGGGACGAAGAGTGGGTGGAATCCTTCCCCGCCCCCCGCGAGGAGGCCTTCCAGCCCCTTCCTCCTCCTGCAGATCCTCCGGAGGGAGTCCAGGTCCTCCCTGGTGGAGACGAAGAAGGCCTTCTCACCCTTGGCCACACCGGCGGCGGCGAAGAAGAGGGCGGCTTCCGTTGCGGGGGTCCCGGGCTCGGCGAGGAGGACCGTGGAGGTCCGGACCGTCGGGCCGCCTCCTCCCGAGAGGGCCTTGTCCAGGGCGGGGATCCCGTAGTCCAGGGGGTCGGGCCCCCTGGGAGGACGTTTGTGGTAAGCCGCATCCCTGAGAAGGGAGAGCTGGGCCGGGATGGAGGGGTAGATATGGACGCCCGGGCCCTTTTCGCTCCTGGCTCCCAGAAACTGGTCCCGGCGTATATCTTTCCCCACGATGGAGAAGTGGTGCGCCCCCCGGTAGTAATACTGGTGCCTGGCCTTCTCGATCTCCAGCATCCTGGCCTTGAAGTCGTTCCGGAAGGTGCCGAAGCTCAGGCGGATCAGGATGTCCGTGGAGAATTCCTCCGCCGAGGGGAGGCAGGGCCTGGCGCCGGGCGATTCCTCCTGGATGAAGATTCCGTGGATCCTGTGGCGCTGGAGCTCCTTGCGGACCTGGAGAAGGGCGGCCCTCTTGGGAAGGTATTCCGTCTCGGAGAGGAGGAGGGCCACGTTGTCCAGGCAGACCAGGACCAGGTTGTCCACCCTGGCCAGGTTTCCCACCTCGGCCTGGATCCACTCGATTCCCACCATGGGAGGTCTTCCCCCGGGAGGAGGACCCTGGAGTCCCGCCGGGTTGGCCTGGAGGAGGAGAAGGCGGTTCACCCCGCCGCCGGGGGCGTCGACCTCGAGCTGGACCTTGCCGATGAGGCCCTCGGTGTTGACCCGGACCTCCCGGTCGCATTCGAAGTAGTAGCCGAAATCGGCCTCGAGCTTCCGTTGGATGTCCAGGGGAGATTGCTCCACGGAGTAAAAGAGGAAGACCCCTCCCCCTTCCTCCCTTCCGAGCCAGGCCCTGGCCGTGAGCTCCAGCCCGAGGATGGTCTTTCCCGTCCCCGGACCGCCGGTGATGAAGACGAAGGCCGCCGCGTCCCTGGGATAGCGGATCCCGCCCCCCAGGATCAGGTCCAGTTCCTCGATTCCCGTCGGCAAGGTTTCGAACAAGGCCGAGCCTCCGCGGGGGCTTTCCGGGCCCCGCCCCCGGATACATGGCCGGGACAACCCCCGGCTTTCCGTCAAGTTCTCGTTAGAAATTCAAGAACCGGGCCCCAGGGACCCGGCTTTCCCTTAAGTTGTTCCTGCGCCCCGAAGGGGCATTTTCCCCGAAGTCCCCCAGGGGGGGCAAGGAGAACACAGTATGTGGAAAGGCAGGACTCTCCTTCTCGCGCTCCTGGTGGTCCTCTTGGGGGGGACCGCTTTCCTGGTCCTCTCGGGTAGAGGGGTGGAGCCCGCCGTGGCGGGCCTGGAGCCGGCCTTGCCGGGCCTTCCCGAAGACTCCTTCCAGGATCCCTCCGGCGCGGCCGATCCCTTCACTCCCCGGGATGAGACCCAGGATGGCGAGGACCCCTCCAGGGTGGACCTGGGAACCCTGGACCTGGGCAGGGGCACGCCCGGGAACCTGACCTTCCGCGGAAGGGTGGTCACCTCCGGGGGGGTTCCCATTCCATCGGTGAAGGTCGTCGTCACCCTCTCGGGAAGGCGCCGGGGCGGGCGGGGCGGCCCTGTTTCGGCGGCGGCCGAGACGGGAACGGACGGGACCTTCCAGGTCCGGCTCCTGGGAAGGCTCCCCACTTTTTGGGAGGTCCTGGCCCGGAAAGAGGGCCTGGCCCCCGTCGGGAAGAGCGGCATAGCCCGGCCGGGCAGACCGGAAGTGAAGGTGGGGGACCTGGTCATGGGGGCGGGAGGGATCCTGGCGGGATACGTCCTGGACCGGGACGGGAATCCCCTTCCTGGCGCCCAGGTCACTTGGGAGGCCTTCGGAAGGGGAGCCTTCTTCCGCAGGAGGGGGGGAAACGGCGGGACCCCTCCATTCCAGGCCCTGACCGGCCCCTCGGGCGCCTTCCGCCTGGTACACGTTCCCCGGGGGGAAGGAAAACTCCGGGCCGCCCACCCCGCCCATCCTTCCGCCAGGACCCCCTTGATCCGTGTCCAGGACGGAACGGTCCAGGACGGGATCCGGATCGTCCTTCCACCTGGATATCGCCTGGAAGGCCAGGTCCTGTCCCTGGAAGGGAAGCCATTCGCCGGGGCCCAGGTCAGGGCCATCAGTTTCGGTAGAGGGAACGGGCGGCCCGCCTGGGGTCCCGTCCTTCAGGCCCGGACCGACAAGGGAGGGAAGTTCGCCCTTCCCGCCCTCCCGGCGGGAGACTACCTGGTCATGGCCGGCGCCGAGGGATGGATGCCCTCCTTCCAATGGGCGAGTCTCGGCCCAAAGACTCCGCCGCCGGGGCCTCTCTCCTTCACTCTTGGAAAAGGTGCCTCCCTGGAAGGGAGGGTCGTGGACGCCCGGGGGGAACCTGTGGAGGTCTACTCCCTCCTGGTCTATCCCACGGCTCTTTCCGGTGATGGGATTCCTCCCCTTCCCCCCCAGGTGCGCAAAAGGATCGAGGACGAGTTGCGCCTCTCCTCTTCCTTTCGGGCCTCCTCCTCCAATGGAAGAAGGTGGGGGAACAGGGTCCGTCCTTCCCGGGCCGGGAACAGGAACGCCAGGCCCCGGGGCGGCAGGTCCGGATCTTCCGGGAACGCCAGGCCCCGGGGCGGCAGGCCTGAAACCTCCGGGAGCGGCCGGCCGGATCCGGCCCGGGCCCGGAGGATCCAGGAGATGTTGGACCGTCTCCGGCGGAGAGGAGGGAACCTTCCCCCCGGGCTTTTGGAGAGGTTCCGGAGATTCCTTCCTTCCGGCCCAGGCCAGGGGAGGAGGCCCGACCCCATGGAGAGGGTGAAGATGCGGGTCATGGGCGAGATGCGGCCCAGGCGGCCCAAGGCTGCACGCCATCCCGGCGGGAACTTCCGGATCGGGGGGCTCCCTGCCGGGACCTACCGGATCGAAGTGGAGGCTCCAGGTTTCCTGAGGAAGCAGTCGGGGCCCCTGAAAATCTCCAAGGGGAATTCCCTCCAGGGAATCACCCTCGCCCTGGAACGGGTGCTGTCCTTGGAGGGCAAGGTCCTGGCGGAGGATTCGGGCGAACCCCTGGCGGGAATCCGGGTCATGGCCGTCCGCGGCACATCCCCCTTGGAGGGAAAGGGCCGGTCCTTCCGGGGGATGGTGCGCTTCCGGGGGGGGAGATGGAGCGACGTCACCGGCCGGGACGGGACCTTCCAGATCACCGGGCTTTCGCCCGGCAAGTGGTACCTGGCGGCGGCGGGGGGGAAGTACGGCCTCGGATTCAGTAAGACCGTAAACCTGGAATCCGGAAAGAATCCCCCTCCCGTGGAGGTCCTCCTGCCTCCGGGGGCCCGGGTGGAGGGCGAAGTGACCGGCTGGAGGCCGGAGGAGCTCGCGGCGATCACCGTCGCCGCCTTCGGACCCGACAGGCGCCCCCACATCACCGCCGTGGACGACCGGGGCCGTTTCGTCCTGGAGGGGCTCACCCCTGGAGAGTGGACCCTGTTCGCCGGCGACATGGATCCCAGGCGGATGTTCCGGGCCTTCTTCCGGGCCATGGGCGGGGATTCCACCCAGGGGCAGGTGAAGGTGAAACTCGGGAAGGGGGAAGAGGTCCGGGTCCAGGTTCCCCTCTTCCGGCCCCTCTGGGGGGCCTTGACGGGGACCCTTTTCAAGGGAGGAGTTCCGGCGGCGGGTTACAGGGTCAGGCTGGTTTCCCTTTCCAGCGGGGAGAGCCGTCCCCGGGAGGGAAGGAGGGGCGGGCCGAGCCGGTTCCGCAGAGGAGGTCCCTGGGCCGAAGTGGACCTCCAGGGAGTCTTCTTCTTCCCCGACCTGGACGCCGGCTCCTACAAAGTGGAAGGGAGTATCCGCGGGCGGGATTGGATCCCCCTGGGGAAGGTGGACGTCCCGGCAGGGGGTACCGTCCAGGTCGCCCTGACCTGGCCCATAGGAGCGGTGGAGGGACTGGTCCTCCGGAACGGCCTGCCTCTTCCGGGGGCCCGGGTCCGCCTCAGGAGGATCCGCGAAGGGGGCGGCCTCGATCCCTCTTCCCAGGGTTTCTCCTCGACCTTCGACGGGCGGACGAAGAAGGACGGGCGCTACAAGATCGAAGGGGTTCCCCAGGGCTCCTATTCGGTGGAGATCCGGGGAAGGGACCGGCGCCGTTACTACTTCGGGCCCATCCAGGTCTACCAGGGCCGGGTGACCCACAGGGATTTCTCCTGGACCGTGTGCGATCTCCGGGTCCAGGTGGTGGAGGCCGGGACGGGGAAGCCCGTTCCCAGGGCCTTCGTCGCCGTGCGGCCCTCGGGTCCTTCCGTTCCGGGCTCCAGGCGGAGGAGGAGTTCGGCCTTCGCCCGGACCGACGAGAAGGGAAGGGTCTTCCTGAAGAACCTCCAGGAGGGAGAGGTCCGGGTCATGGTCTTTGCGGGAGGTTACGGAAGGAAGGAGGTCGCCTGCACCCTTGGGCCCGGTGCCCCGACCTTCCTGAAAATCTCCGTGAAGAAGGAGAAGGGCCGTCCTTCGCCGGAGGCGAAGGGGGACGGAAACAGCCGAAGGAGGGGGAGGCCCGGGAGGGGGCGGAACCGGCCGGGCCGGAGGCGGCGGCCCTAGGCCCCCCCTTCCTCCCCGGGCGATGGTTCCTCCCGGTGAGGGCCTCCTTCCCCGTCGTGGAAGAACCGGACCAGGGCGGGCATGGTCGGCCCCTGGACCAGGATGGAGAAGACCACCACCAGGTAGGTGGCCGAGAGGAGGTGGTCCCGGAAGGGGCCTTCCGGCAGGGAGAGGGCCATGGCCACGGAGATCCCTCCCCTGAGGCCTCCCCAGGTCAGGATGGAGACCGTCCCCGCCGGGAAGGTGCGGCCCAGGCGGCGGAGCACGGCGATCGGGGCGTAGACGCTGAGAATCCTGGCCGACAGGACCAGGAGGACAGCGGCGGAACCCGCCAGGAGGTAGGGGGTCTCCAGGACCAGGGCCAGGACTTCCAGGCCGATCAGGACGAAGAGGAGGGCGTTCAGGATCTCGTCCACCAGCTCCCAGAAGGTGTCGATGTTGCGGCGGGTCTTCTCCGACATGGCGAAGAGCCTGCCGTGGTTTCCGATGAGCAGGCCCGCCACGACGGTGGAGATGGGGGCGGAGACGTGGAGGAGTTCCGCAGTCGCGTAACCACCGGTGACCAGGGCAAGGGTGATGAGGATCTCCACCTGGTAGCAATCCACCGATTTCAGGAGGAGGAAGGCGATGCCTCCGGTGAGGAGGCCGAAGACCATTCCCCCGGCGGCCTCCTCCAGGAGGAGGAGGCCCACCTTCCCGGGTGTGACGCCTTCCCCTCCGGCGGCGAGGGCCAGGACGGCCAGGAAGACCACCACGCCCACCCCGTCGTTGAAGAGGGATTCCCCCGTGATGGTCGTCTCCAGGTCCTTCGGGGCCCCGGCGGACCGGAGGAGGCCCATGACGGCGATCGGGTCGGTGGGGGAGATGAGGGCACCGAAGACCAGGCAGGTGAGGAAGGGCACTTCCAGGCCCGCCGCCCCGGCGGCGGCCCAGGAGAAGAAACCCACCAGGAGGGTGGAGAGGAAGACCCCCAGGGTGGCCAGGATCCCGATGGTCCATTTCCGGCGGGCCAGGTGGTTCAGGTTGACGTGGAGGGCGCCGGCGAAGAGGAGGAAGCTCAGCATGCCGTGGAGCACGGTCTTGTCGAAGTCGATCTGCTCCACGATGCGTCTTGCCGGTTCTTTGAAGGGCAGGCCCAGGAAGTCCAGGAGGATCAGGGAGAGGGAGAAGACCAGGGCGAGGAGCATGACCCCCACGGTGGTGGGCAGGCGGATCCACTTGTAGTTGGCGTAGCTGCAAAGGGCCGTGAGGGTGAAGAGGGCGGCCAGGATCTGGAAGATTTCCATGGGGCTTCAGGAGTCCAGGTGGTCGCCCAGGAGTTTCAGGACCGGCAGGGCCTGGAAGATCAGGGAGTAGTGGTCTCCGTGGATCCAATGGATCTTCACTCCCTTTCCGGCGGCCTCGGCGAAGGCCCGGGCGGAAAGGGCCGGTACCACCGGGTCCTTGTCGGCGTTCACCATGAGGAGGGAGGAGGGGTCGATCCTGTGGGCGTAACGGCAGGGTTCGATCGGGGCCAGGACCCGGAGGAGCTTCTTCTCCGTGAACCCCCGGGAAAGGAGGTACCTCTTGATGGAGCGGGCCTCCTTGGAGTTTCCCAGGAAGACCTTCTCCATCCTCCCCCCGGCCAGGACCACGGCGGTCCTGTAAAACCGGCCGTCCACGCCGGAGGCGAGGGCCGCCAGGAATCCGCCCAGGCTCACTCCGGCGATGGAGATCCTTTCCGGGTCCACTTCGGGAAGGGTGGAGAGCAGGAGAGCCGCTCTCCTGATGTCCAGGACCGTTTGCCTGACACCGGAAAGCATGGTGGGAAGGTCCTGGGAGAGTTTCTTCCTTCGCGCCGGATCCTTGGGGCGCCTGGGCCCGTAGTAGGCCATCTTGAGAAGGAGGGCGTGCATGCCCCTTCCCGCCAGGTAGCGGGAGACCAGGCGGGCCACCCGGAACTTCCCGTCCAGGATGTGGAGGACGATGACGGCCGGCCTTTTTGCCTTCCCCCGGATACGGTAGAATTCGCAGGAGACGGTGTTGTTCTCCGGGTCGGGGGAGCGGAAGGGCGAGGGGAAGGTGAGATCGTACTGGTCGAAGCCGTGGAAGAGGGCCACCCGGCGGGCCTTCCAGGCGAAGCCCTTCGCAGGAAGGCGGTAGTTCTCCAGGAACCCCGCCGTGGCCGGGTCCTTCTCGGGCGGGAGAGGCCTGGTGAGACCCGGCGGGATCCGCCCAGAGAGGGTCTCCGGGCCGGGAGGGGCCTTTCGCGGGGATGGGGGAGAGCTCTTTCTTCCCCCCTTGCCGGCCCGTGGGGGCCGGGAGGGGGGCTTCCAGTCCGCAGGGGGCCTCCAGGCGAGGATCTCCGCCAGGGAGATCCGGGTATAGGGCTGGAAGCAGGCCTGGAAACGGTCCGTCCGGGCCGGGTCGGCGGCGTAGGCCAGGTGGATCGTGAGGAGGGCCGGATCCATGAGGGCGCACTGGAGATTGCTCTTCATGGAGACGGGCCGCTCCATCAGGGCCAGGGCCTCCTTCACGCCGAAGGAACCGAACCCCTCCAGGACCCGGGACCTCAAGGCAAGGAGCCTCTTTCCCCTGCTCATGAGGACGGCGTCCTCCACGGGCGGGACGGGCAGGAGGGGGTGGGGCCTCCCGGGGGCCAGGACCTGGAAGACCGTGGGGGTGCAGTAGAGTCCCCGGGCGTCGGGGATCTTCCCGTCGGAGACGACGTAGTAGTATTCGCAGGTCCGTTTGGATTTGCGGAAGATCTCCAGGGCTTCCTCCAGGGTCCGGGCTTCCTCGAGGACCTTCCGGACCAGGAAGGCCATGGGGGTGCCGTCCCACTTTCCTTCACCCCGGCCGCCCATCTCCCCGACGGAGATCCCCAGGGCGTTCATCCCGGTTACGGAGCCAAGAAAACCGGCGAAGCCTGCGTTCAGGAAGGGGATGCCCTTTCGGGGGACCTCCACGACGGCCACGGCTGCCTCCTGGAGTCCCGCCCCGGTCATGTAGTCCAGGATGCGGCCGTGGAGGAGCCTTCCGTCCCGGGTCGCCTTTCCCATGAGGGCGAAACCGCTGCAATGGAACAGCTCGGGGAAGATGTTCGCCTCCTGCACCTCCTTCAAGGGAAGGCCCGCACCGTCGGCCAGCCCCCGGAGCTCCTCCAGCCAGGCCTTCTCCAGGAAGGGGGAGGTCCTCGCGAGGGCCTCGGCCAGGGCGCCCGAGGGAAGACCCTTCGTTCCTGGGGTGGTGCTCCCGGCGATGAGGAGGACCCGTTTCACCAGGGTCCTCACCCGCTCCCTCATCAACCGGCCCTGCTGGAACCCCCTCTCGTAGGGGGTCCCCTCCAGGCGGAGAACCTCGAGGGGGCCCACCTGGAGGAGGTAGCCCTTTCCCTCCTTCGCAAGGGGCCTGGGGGGCACCCCGCGAAGAAGGGGGGCGGAAAGGAGGAGGGCCGCAAGGAGGAGGCCCGGTGCGGAATCTCTCTTTCTTCCCTTCCTCATCGGCGGGCCTCCCACTCTTCGCCCCGGGGGAGCTTCCGGGAAGGCGTCCTGCCGTAACCAACGACCTTCAAGTAGTCCCGGTGGATCTCGATCCTGGCGAAGGCCGTGGTGTCCTTGGTCTCCACCATTCCGGGCAGGTTCAGGTAGTGGACTCCTCCGTGGAACCCGTAGTTCCCGGCGTGGTTGTGCCCGTCGATCCAGGCGAAGACCTCCTCCCTCCCGTCCAGGAGCTTCACCACCTCCTTGTCGTCCCACTGGTTGTGCACGTTGGGTGGATATACGGGGAAATGGGAGAAGAGGATCACCTTCTCCTTCTTCCCGGCGGCCCGGTCCAGCTCCTTCCGGAGCCAGGCCCACTGGGCCTTTCCCAGGGCCCCGTTCCAGGGCATGGCGTTGGGAGCCTTCTTCCTCTTCAGGGCCTCCAGGGTCTTCACGGCCTCCTGGTGGGCCCTGGAACCCTTGGGATGGGCTTGGAGGCTGGAGGCGTTTCCGTTCAGGACCAAAAACCTCCAGCCCTTCAGCCGGAAGGAGTAGTACCCCTTCCCGGGACCGAGGATGTCCAGGCCGAGTCTCTCCACCACCCGGGCCTTCTCGGCGTCCTTCACCTGGAAATCGTGGTTCCCCAGGACGTGGAAGGCCGGGCTCCTCGAGGAATTCCAGATCGGAACCATCTTGTCGAAGCTCCGGAAGTCCCGGTCGATGAAATCCCCCAGGTGGATGGAGAAGTCCAGGTCGTGGCGGTCGAGTTCCTTCACCGCCCGGGCCAGTTTCGCCGGGGAACGGCGGTAGAAACGGGTCCCCTTGGGGGGGGCGTCGGCGTACTGGGCGTCCGCCACGGCTCCGAAGACCAGGATGGGGTTTTCCTCTTTCCCCGGGGCGGGGAAGAGGGAGGGACGGCCGGGGACGAGGGAGAGGCAGGCGCCCCCTGCGCCGAGGAGCCGGAGGAAGCGGCGCCTCGAGATTTCGTGAGGCTCGTGTCGGGGCATGGAAACCTCCTGGATGGGTGTGGGGCCCATGATCCTTCCCTCCGCGCCGGGATCAACCCCGGCCTTCCCCTCCGGCGACGGCGGGGGGCCTTCCCAGGGCGAGGAAGATCCCCGCCAGGATCACTCCCCCGAAGAGGAAGGTGGAGGCCCGGGGAACCTCCCCGATGGAAGGGAGGACCGCCGCCAGGAAGGAGGCCCCGACGGGTTCGCCCAGGGCGACCAGGTTCACCACCGGGGCGGGAAGCCAGCGGAGGGCCCAGTTGAGGAGGGTGTGGCCGAAGAGGGTGGGGGCCGCCGCCAGGGCGGCGAAGATGAGCCACTCCCGGGGGGGGAAAGGCCCCAGGGGGGCCTGGAAGGCCAGGGCCGCCAGGAGGAGGAGTAGACCCGCTCCGGCGTAGACAGGCGTCACGTAGGCCCAGAGCCCCATCCTGGGGCGGAGGCTCCTTCCCACCACGTAGTAGGAGGCCCCCGAAAGGGCTCCCCCCAGGGCCAGGAGGCTCCCCTTCGGGCCGCCTGGGGAGCTTCCCTGGGTCAGGCCCAGCAAGGTGACGCCTGCCAGGGCCACGGCGATTCCCCAGGCCTGGCGCTTCGCCGGGGCTTCGCCCAGGAAGAGCCAGGCGAGAAGGGCGGCGAAGACGGGCTGGGTGTTCACCAGGACCACCGAGACGGCCACGGAGGTGAAGGAGAGGGACAGGACCCACAGGGCGAAGTGGACTCCCAGGAAGAAACCCGAAAGGGCCAGGAGGAGGATCTTTTTGCCTCTACTCCCGGGGCCGAAGGAAGCGGGTTCCCTGCCCGCCCGGGCGGCCCAGAAGACCCCCATGAGGAGGGAGGAGAAGGCCATCCTCCAGAAGGCCAGGGAGAGCGGCGGGGCGTGGGAGAGGCGGATCAGGGGAGCCGCCGTGCTGATCCCGAGGATGGAGAGGAGAAGGAGCCCCCAGAGTTTCCACCTCCAGGGAAGTCCCGGAGAAGGCCGGCTTTTCTGGGAGAGGGCTTCCACGTAGGAAGTCTGGCCGGGGCCCCGTGGAATGGCAAGGAAGGGGGGCGGCCCGGTAGGACCCACCTTCTTGGGATCCCCCCCTCTTCCCCCTAGACTGTGTAGATATGTCACTCCGTTCCCACACTTCCCGCAGCCCCTCCGGGGGGAAGGCCCTTCCCGGGGTCCTTCTCTCGATCGGCCTCATCCTGCTGGCCCTGGGCCTGGTCTGGAAGGCGGGGTGCTACGACAAGAGCCTCTTCGCCGGCACGGGGCTCTCGAAGGGGAAGTCCGGGAGCGGCGGCCCCCCGGGGGGGGCATGGAATCCGGCACCCCTGGTCTCCCTCGTCCCTCCCTCCATACCCGGGCCCGGCTGGCCCCGGGTGGGCGAGGTGGAGGTCTTTCCCCACGACAAGATCGCCGACAAGATCGACGGGGCCGTAGCCGAATACGACAAGTTCGGAGTGAAGGGCCTGGTCTGCGCCTCCTACCAGGATCCCGGCGAGAAGAGGAGGGGCGTAGACCTGTATATCTACCAGATGGGATCCAGGCCCGACGCCCTGGGGATCCTGGGAAGCCTTTGCCCCCCCGGCGTGGAGGTGGTTCACCTGGGTGAAGGAGGGTGGAGGGACGGGACGAGCGTCTTCTTCCGTGCCGGGGACCTCTGCGTCCAGGCCCTGGGGACCAGGGAGGGGAAGGCCGTGGAGGAGGCCGCCCTCGCCCTGGCCCGGGCCGTGGCCGCCGGAGCGCCCCTTCCCCCGGGGGCCGAAAAGGAACTGGCCCCCCTGGCCCTCCTTCCCGGAAAGGGGAGGATCCCCGGCAGCGAGGGATATTTCCGGAAGGACGCCTTCGACGGAGCTTATCCTTTCTTGCGCAACGTGTTCAAGGCCGATTACGGCGACGGGCCCGTCACCCTGGTCGTCTCCAGGGAGACCGAGCCGGGCGGCGCCTCCCGGGCCCTTCGTGCCTGGAAGGAGGCCCTCGCCGGGAGCGGAACCGTTCGGGTCCTGGAGGACCCGCCCGGCGCGGTCCTGGGGGAATCGGCCGACGGCTTCGAAGGAGGGTTCCAGAGGGGAGGATATCTTCTCGGGGTGATCGGGGCGGCGGACGAGAAGGAGGCCCGCCGCTGGTTGAAGGTCCTGGAGGGACGACTCGAGGAGGCCCGCCGTGGACGATAGGAGACCCGCCCTGGACCGGCGCACCTTCTTCCGGCGGATCCTGGCCGCCTCGGGCCTTTCGGCGGGGATCCTCGCCGGAGGGGCCTACCTGGCCTCCCGGGGGGAGGGGGACGTCCTCCCTCCCGGGGGAAGACCCTTGGACCCGGACAAGTACCGCCGCGGGCTCGACCTGGAGGGAAAGACCTTCGCCGTGGCCTCCGGTTCCAGGGACGGCGCCCTTCTCGTCCGCCAGGCCGTAAAGGCCCTGGGCGGGATGAAGCGCTTCGTGAAGGCCGGAGAGACGGTCCTGGTGAAGCCCAACGTGGCCTTCGACCGCTCCCCCATGCTGGGAGCGACGACCTCCCCCGAGGTGGCTGCCCAGGTCGTTCGTCTCTGCCTCCAGGCGGGGGCGAGGAGGGTCCTGGTCGCGGACAACCCCATCCACAAGCCCGAGGGTTGCTTCTGGAAGACCGGCGTCGGCCCGGCCGTGAAGGAGGCCGGCGGCGAGGTGGTCCTCCCCGCGCCGGGGCTCTTCGAGAGGATTCCCGTCCCGGGCACGAGGGTCCTGCGGGCCTGGGAGGTCTTCGACGGCCCCTTGAGGGAGGCCGACAGGGTCATCGGGGTGGCTCCAGTCAAGGACCACAACCTCTGCGGGGCCTCCATGGGACTCAAGAACTGGTACGGCCTCCTGGGAGGGAGGAGGCAACAGTTCCACCAGAAGATCCACCAGGTGATCGCCGACTTCCTCGAGCTTCTCATGCCCACCCTCACCGTCCTGGACGGGACGAGGGTCCTCATGGCCCACGGCCCCACGGGGGGAAGCGTCTCCGACGTCCGCCGGGCCGACGTGGTGGCCCTGTCCACCGATCCCGTGGCGGCCGACGCCTTCGGGTGGACCCTCCTTTCCAGGAAGGAGAGGCACCCGGCCTACATCGACCTGGCCGCCGAGAGGGGGCGGGGGACGGCCGACTGGAAATCCCTGGAACCGATTTTTTGGAAAGGATGACCGCCTTGTTGGGGGAACAGCTCTTCTACCGCCTGCTGGAGGGACCGGGGGCGGAGAGCTTCCGCCTCTCCGACGAGAAGAGGTCCCTTTCCGGGCCGGAATTCACGGGGAAGGTCCTGGGGACGGCCGGGGCCTTCGCCTCCCTGGGGCTCAGGCCGGGGGAAAGGGCGGCGATTCGCCTGAAGAACAGCGTAGAGGCCGTTCTCTCGGCCTTCGGCGCCTCCCGGGCCGGAGGAGTCTTCACCCTACTCGCCCCGGACCTGAAGAGGCCCGTCCTGGAAAAGGTCCTGCGTGATTGCGCTCCCACGATCCTGGTCTGCACGGCGGGAGACGAGGCCGCCCTCCAGGCGGCCGGGACCATCCCTTCCATCAAAAGGGTGGTCACCTTGGGAGGAAAGGTGGGGGAGAGCCTCCCCTGGGAGGAGGTGGAGGCCTTCCAGGGAGCCCCTCCCGACCCGGGGAGGATCGACCTGGACCTGGCGGCCCTCTTCTATACCTCGGGGTCCACAGGGGTCCCAAAGGGAGTCATGCTCTCCCACCGGAACCTCTGCTTCACCACCTGGTCCATCGCCGAATACCTGGGTCTCCACGCCCGGGACAGGGTTCTCAGCACCCTCCCTCTCTCCTTCGACTACGGGTTCTTCCAGGTGCCCACGGCTCTCCTGGCGGGGGCGGCGGTACACCTGGAGAAGGTCTTCTTCCCAGGCTTCGTCCTCCAGAAGATCCAGGAGATGGAGATCACCGGCCTTCCCCTGGTGCCCACCATGCTGGCCCTGGTCTTCCGGATGAAGAGGCCCGAGGCCTATTCTCTCTCCAGCCTTCGGTTCGTCACCAACACCGCCCAGGCCCTTCCTGTTGCGGCCATCCGGAAGTTCCGTTCACTCTGGCCCCACGTGGAGATCTTCTCCATGTACGGTCTCACGGAGTGCACCCGGACCCTCTACCTGGACCCCGCCGAGATCGACGAACACCCCGAATCGGTGGGACGGGCCATTCCGGGGACCCGGGTCTGGATCGAGAGGCCCGACGGGAGCAGGGCCGAGCCCGGTGAGGTGGGGGAGCTGGTCGTCCGGGGAAGCCACGTGATGATGGGCTACTACGGGGATCCCGAGGCCACGGGCCAGGTGCTGAGAAGGAGGGACCCCTTCGGCCCTCCCGACCTCCTCACGGGGGACCTCTTCAAGGCCGACCGGGAAGGAAGGCTTTACTTCCAGGGCCGCAAAGACGACTTGATCAAGGTGGAAGGCCGCAAGGTCTATCCCCTGGAAGTGGAACGGCCCGCCCTCTCCCACCCCGCCGTGGTGGAGGCCTGCGCCGTGGGGGTCCCCGACCCGGTCCAGGGGAGCAGGCTCAAGCTCTTTCTGGTCCTGCGGGAAGACGTGGAGGTGGATCCCAAGGAGATCCAGGCCTTTCTGCGGGACTACCTGGAAGAGGCCAAGATCCCCAGGGAGATCGTCTTCAAGGAAGAACTCCCCAGGACCGGGTCGGGGAAGGTGGACAGGCGGGCGCTCGCCTCGGAGGGTTGATGCCTGAAGGTAGGAAGAAAAGCGGGTCTCCCCTGGTGAGCGTGGTGGTCCCCTTCTACGACGAGAAGGAGAACCTGGAGGCTCTCTGGAAGGAGATCCGGGCCGCCCTGGACCGGGGGGGGATCGGGGGGGAGATCCTCTTCGTGGACGACGGTTCACGGGACGGCTCCCACCTGGTGGTGGAGCGGCTCCACGAGAGAGACCCCTCGGTCCGCCTCGTGCGGTTGAGCCGGAACTTCGGCCACCAGGCGGCCCTGACGGCGGGGCTGGACCTGGCCCGGGGGGAGGCGGTGATCAGCCTGGACGCGGACCTCCAGCATCCTCCCGCCCTCATCCCGGAGATGGTGCGTCTCTGGAGGGAAGAGGGCTGGGCCGTGGTGAACGCCCTTCGCAGGCGGATGGAGGACGCCGGCCTCTTGAAGAGGGTCGCCTCCAGGCTCTTCTACGCCCTCTGGAAGAGGCTCTCCGAGGTGGAGATCCGGCCCGGGTCGGCGGATTTCCGCCTCCTGGACCGGTCCGTCGTGGACGCTCTGAAAGAACTCCCCGAGCGGCACCGGTTCCTCCGGGGCCTGGTCCCCTGGCTGGGTTTTCCCCAGACCGAAATCTTCTTCGAGGCTCCGGCCCGGCACGCCGGGAAGAGCAAGTACAGCATCAAGAAGATGTTTCGCCTGGCCGTGGACGGCATCACGTCCTTCTCGGCGGCGCCGCTCCAGGTCACCGCCCTGGCAGGTGCCGCCGTGACCGCCCTGGCCTTTCTCTACATGGTCTACGCCTTCGTCCAGTGGGCCCGCGGGGCCGTCCAGCCGGGCTGGTCCTCCCTGATCGCCGCCGTTCTCCTCCTGGGGGGCATCCAGCTCCTGGCACTGGGGGTCATCGGGCTCTACCTGGGAAGGGTCTACAACGAGGTCAAGGGCAGGCCCCTCTACGTCTTGAGGGAGACCCGCTTCTTCCCTTCCCGGGAGGAAGGCCGGGATGGAGGGGAGGCCCCCCGGGAAGGGGGGGTCAGCGGGCCCGGAGCTTCAGGGTGAGGGTCTTCCCCCCACGTTCCACCTGGAAGGGCACCTCGTCCCCCCTGGCGTAACCCGAGAGGAAGGAGATGAGCCTTCCCAGGGTGGCGAAGTGGTCCGCCGGCCTGGGGCCCACCCGTAGGATCCGGTCTCCCGGTTTCATGCCGGCCTCCTGGGCGGCGCTTCCCTCTCCCACCTTCCGGACGAGGAAGGCGCAGGGCCCCTCCTGGACCAGGCCGAAGCCGAACTTCCCCCGGGTCACGTCCTTCCCCGGCACGAGTCGTTCCAGGGCTTCCTTCACCACCCGGGGGGGCAGGGCGAAGCCGATTCCCGAGTTCCTTCCCGTGGCGTCAGGATTGAACAGGAGGGTCATGCCGAGGAACCTCCCCGAGGCGGCCACCAGGGCACCTCCCGCCGTGGAGTCCAGGATCCCCGCGTCGGTCTGGACCGCGTCCTGGGCGGCGTTTCCCTGGTGGAGGGCGCTCACGATCCCAAGGGCGGCCAGGATTCCCCCGCCGGGGCTCTTCCCGTCCCAGGGCCGACCCAGGGCCACCACGAGGGAGCCCGGCAAGGGGGAGCCCTCTTCCGGGGGGGGCAGGGCGGGAAGGGGCCGGTCTCCCGGGTCCACTTCCAGGAGGGCCACCCCCCGGAGGGGATCCCTGGCGGTGATCCTGGCGGGAAGTCTCCGCCCGTCGGAGAAGAGGACGGTGATCTTCCGGATCACCTGTTTCCCCCAGAGGTTGGCCAGGGGGGTGAGGAGGTAGCCCTGGGGATCCACGCAAAGGGCGGTGTAGGGGCCGGCGTAGAGGGGGATCTTGATGGCCCTGGGCCCCCCCGGCACGGGTCGCCTGAGGGGAATGGTCTTCGTGGCCCGGGCCTTCCCCCGGTCCACCAGGAGGGCGGCCACGGCCGGGCCGGCTCTCTTCACGATCGTCCCGATCCCCTTCGCAAGGAGGGTGGCCGTCCTGGGGAGCCTTCTGGGGGGCTTGCGCCTCTTCCCGAAGAGAGGGTCGGCCTCCCGGATGTCCTTGTATACGGTTTCTAGCATGGTCACCGGTGTGACCCAGCCGAAGCCCCTGTAGGGGGAGAGGGGGGAGGCCTCGAAGGTGGAGACCACTCCCATCAGGTTCCCCGCAAGGTCGACCACGGGGCCTCCGTTGGTCCCGGGATTCACGGGCGCGTCGGTGAGGAAACGCCTCCCAGGTCCCCCTTTCTTCCCGGGTCCCCAGCCGGAGACGATGCCGAAGGAGACGGCGGGCTTCCCCTCCTTGGCCGTGCCGAAGGCGTTTCCCGCCACCAGGAGGGGCGTCCCGATCCTGAGGGAGTCCTTCCGGCAAAGCCTCAGGGAAGGGACCTTGGTGTAGGGCGGGAGTTCCACCTTCAGGAGGGACGTGTCCGTCTCTTCGTCCCGCCTGAGGAGGCGGGCCGGGAAGACCCTGCCGTCCGGAGGAGGAAGGAAGACCTGGGCCTCCTTCCCGTGGACCTTGAGGGGAGGCTTTCCCCGGCCTCTCCGCTGGAAGGAGAGGAGGGTGGCGTCCGAATCGGAGAGGACCAGCCCCGAGGCGTCCAGGAAGACCCCCGTGGAACCCAGGATCCCCTTGGCGGCGCCCTTGGCCCGGATCCGGACCGTGGCGGGCATGACCCGCCTGGCCGCTTCCTGGATCTCCTTCTGGAGGAGGCCCGGTGCCTGGCCCGGCGAGAGTGGCGCCCCGGCGGCGAGGAAGAGGGAGAAGAGGATCGGTGGAAAGGGTCTCATCTTCCGCCTCTTTTCCGTCCGGCCCTTCCGTTCAGGGAGGAGGGGATCTTGATCCTAGAGAACCGGCGGTAGGTTCTTCCTCTCTTCACCACCACCGTCAGGGTCACACCTCCCGGGATGGTGGTCATCAGGTTCATGTAGTCCCTGGCGTTGCGGATCTCGTGGCTCTTTCCCCTGTATACGATCCGGACGATCCGGTCCCCGACACGGAGGCCCCGGCCGGAGAAACCCGAGCACCTGGCCAGGGCCGCCGGGGACCCGGGCTTCACCTCCGTCACCTGGGCGCCGGCTTCCTTCCCCTTGGCGTCCCGGGCGGAGCGGACCTTCACGCCGAAGACCTGGTCGGCGTGGACCACCGCCTCGGCTCCCTTCAGGAGCTGGGAGAGGAAGTTGGAGACCTGGGTCAGGGGGATGGCGTAGCCCACGCCCGTACTCGATGGACTGCCCGGGCTCGTGGCCCCGGAGGAGGAGATCCTCCCGTTGATCCCCAGGAGCCGGCCCTCCAGGTCCCAGAGGGGGCCCCCCGAATTCCCCGGGTTGATGGGCGCGTCGTGCTGGATGGCCGCTCCGTACACCGAGGTCCCTCCCGTGACCCGGCCCAGGCCGCTCACGATTCCCAGGGAGACCACGGGGTCGCCGTCGGGGGCGAGGAAGAAGGGATTGCCCGTGGCGAAGACCAGGGCTCCCGGTTTCACCCGTCTCGCCGGGCCCGGGTCGGGCCTGGCGTAGTAGGACCTGGACCCGGGGGGAGCCTTCTCCACCTGGATCACCACCAGGTCCCCCCTGGGATCCCTGCCCACCACCTTCGCCTCGCTGCGGAAGCCGTTCCAGAAGACTGCGTAGAGGAGATCCGCACCGGCCACGACGTGCTGGTTGGTCAGGGCGTGTCCCTTGGAGGAGATGAGGACCCCCGATCCGCCGCTCCTTAGGACTTCCACCCCCTTGGAGTTCTTCTTCCAGTTCTCGATGGTCAGGGTGGCCCGGCGGACCCGGCGGGCCGTCTTTTGGAGGCCCCGCTGGAGTCTCACCAGGCCCTTGAGCTCGGGAGGGAGGACCTTCCTGGAGGGAGGCTTCCTCTCCTGGCAGGAGACCCGGTCCGCCGGGGAGGGGAGGAACAGGGCTCCCAGGAGGAATCCGAGGGAAACGGAACGCTTCACGTGCAACACCTTGTGTGCCCCCATGGGTTGGTCGGTTCCTTCCATTCTGGGTTTCCCCCGGGGAAAGGCAACGCCCCTCCTCCTCCCCGGAAGACCAGGGGTCTCGAAAGGGGACCCGTCAGTAGAGGCGTTCCAGGCGGGCTCCCGGGAAATAATGAGAGAGGATTTTCTCGTGGCTCCAGCCCTTCCATGCCATGACGGCGGCGCCGACCTGGCAGAGTCCCACGCCGTGCCCCCAGCCGGCGCCGTGGAGGACGAAGCGATCCGGCCCGGGTCTCTCCACGACGAAGGCCGAGCTGTAGAGGTGGGTGGGGGATAGGACCCGGCGGATCTCCAGTTCCTTGCCCAACGGGAAGGAGCCTTCCGAGCCCACGACCTTCAAGACGGAGATCCTCCCCGAAGGCCCCCGCTCCAGGGGAAGCAGGTCCAGGAGCCTGCCGGGACGGATGCCCCCCTTCTCCTCCAGGAGGGCCTCCAGTTCCTTCCGGGAGTATTCCACCCTCCACCGGTAGAAGTCCCTCGTGGAGAGATCGAAGTCGGGGAGGATGGCACGGCGGACCTCTTCGGGCGGGTCGGCGCAGAAGGCGGGGGGATTCCCCAGGATCCACGCCCGGACCTCCTCCTCGCCTGCAGGCGGAGGTCCGCCGGGGCCGGTCCAGCAACGGACGCTTTCCAGGCAGGGCTCCTCGTCGTCACCCCAGGCGGTGGAGAAGAGCTCCGTCCATCCCCCGCAGGCCTTGGAGAAGCGGGCGTCGCAGACCCTTCCCCAAGGGGAGACCAGGAAGAGCCCTCTCGTGAGCCGGACGGCCCGGGCCGCCGCCTCCCTGCCCTCGGAGGGGATCCCCTGGTAGCGCTGGCAGTGGTCGTCGGCGCAGACGTCGAAGAGCTCGTGGTCCGACCGGTCCCTCCAGGTGAGGCCGGGACGGGAAGGAGGGGGTTGGGGTCTCCCTCTCTTCTCCAGCTGGGCCCAGATCCAGCTCCGTGAGGTGACGGCGTGGGCCAGGAGGAATTCGAAGGGAGAGGCCGGGTTCATCTCCGAGGAGAGGACGCTCTCCAGGTAGTCCTCCAGGGGAATCCGGTTCACCAGGAGAAGGCCTCCTTCCGGATGGGTGCGGACCTCCAGTTCCCCCCGGAAGACCTGGTCCCTTCCCTGCTCCCAGTGGAACCCTATGCCGATGGGCAGGTCGGCCACGAGGAAGGAGCCCCGGTCCGGATCGGAGGGCGATAGGATCCACTCCTTTCCCCGCCGGAGCTCCCCGCCCCCCGGATCCTCGGCGCGGAATCCACCCTGGTGGGCCAGGAGGACCAGCTTTCCCTCCCACTTCCCACCCCGGCCGTCCAGGAAGGGGCCGCCCCGGAGTTCCACCTCCACCCTGGCGGCCTTCTCCCGGAGGCCCACCCTGAGAAGAGGCTCCTTCCGGGGGAGGTCCGTCATAGGAGTTCGAACTTCTTCGATTGGGCGTAGAACTCGTTGGGATTCCGCCAGACCACCTTCTCGATCTCCTCCTCTGGGAACCCTCTCTTCCGCAATTCCAGGACCGTCTTGGGGACGTTCAGGGGATCCGAGACCCCCCAGTCGGCGCTGGAGTTGATGAGCATCTTCTCCGTGCCGAATTCTTCCAGGATGTTGGCCGCCCGGGCCGGGGTGAGCTTGGTCCGGGTATAGACCGTGTGGCCCGCCCAGCAACGGGTCTTCTCCTTCACCAGGGGGATCGTCTCCTCGGTGTTGTGGTCCAGGTCCACCATCTCTTCGGGGTAATCCATCTCTTTCAGGATGGCTATGGTCCTTTCGGCCCCTCTCAGCTTGTCCACGTGGGGAAGGTGGATCAGCACGGGGAGATCGTGGCGGCGGGCCATCTCGAGCTGGGCGCGGAGGGCCTCCTCCTCCTCGTCGGTGATCTTGTCGAAACCGATCTCGCCGACGCCGACGACATTGGGTCTCTCCAGGAAGGGCTCCATGGCGTCCAGGACTTCCCTGGCGAGCTTCCTGTCGTTGGCTTCCTTGGGATTCAAGGAGATGGTGCAGAAGTGGCGGATCTGGAACTCCCCCGCCCTCCTGGGTTCCCACTCGGTGATCAAGGACCAGTAGTCCAGGAAGGAGCCCACGTGGGTCCTGGGCTGGCCGAGCCAGAAGGAGGGCTCCACGACGGCCCGGATTCCCGCCAGAGCCATCCGCTCGTAGTCGTCGGTGGTCCTGGAGAACATGTGGATGTGGGGATCGAAGATCTTCACCGGAGCACCCTTTCGTTTTTCCAGGGGTCGAAGGATGGTAGGAGCCGAAAGATAGAAGGACAAGGGTTCCAAAGAGAGAGCGCCATGTGTGGAATCGCCGCCCTGTCCCTGGACTTGCCCCCTGCAGGCCCCTTCCGGATGGATGGGGCCCGCAGGCTCGTCGAGCTCCTCTCCGCCCCCGCCCCCCCGGGGGGGGAGCTGGAGGCCCTCATGGAAGAGACGGCCCGCCTGGCCGGCCCCGGCTCTTTCGCCTGGCTGGAGGAGGCCGCCGGGAATCCCGCTCTGGTAAGGGAACTCCGGGACCTGGTGGGGAGGCTGGAGGCCTTCGCCGAGAGGACCAGGCCCGAAGGGGCGGGCTCCGTCCTGGTCAGAGGCGGGCCTTCCCCCTGGGAGACCCTCCACGGGAAGGCCCTGGACCTGGCCTGGACCCTGGAGAAGGACACCCTGGGGAACCTGGCCAAGATCCAGGCCCTCCTTCCGGAGGGAGGGGAGGGGCCCACCACGAGGGAGGCCCTCTTCCTTGCCTTCCAGGTGAACCTGGTCCTGAACTCCCTGGGGAGGCTCGAGGTGCGGGGGAGGGACTCGGCGGGCCTGGCGGTGGTTCTCTCCTTTCCCGGGAAGGCCCCCCTGGAGCGGGCCCTGGAGAGACTCTCCCCGGAGGAGAAGGGCCTCCTGGAGGAAAGGCGGAACCTGAAGGCCTTCCTCCACGGGGCGGTCATCCTCCACGCCCCCGAGGAAGGACCGGCGGCCCTGGCCTTCACCTGGAAACGGGCCGCCGAGGTGGGGAGTCTGGGGGACAACCCCCGTTTCCTCAGGGAGGCCCTGGCCCGGGACTCCCTCTTCTGGAGGTTCGCTTCCCTCCCCGGGGTGAAGGCCCGGATCCTCTCCCATACGCGGTGGGCCTCCAACGGGGTCGTCTCGCCGGCCAACTGCCACCCCGTGGCGGACGTGGGGAGCATCGAGGGCCCGGGCCCCATGCCGGGTTTCCTGGCCGTCATGAACGGCGACGTGGACAACTTCCAGGAACTGAAGGCCGAATACGCCAAGAAGGGTTTCAAGATCCGGGAGGAGATCTCCACGGACGCCCAGGTGATCCCCCTCCTCCTGGCCCACCACTTCGAAAGGACGGGTGACGTGAGGGAGGCCTTCCGGGCGGCCCTGGAGGAGATGGAAGGCTCCCTCGCCGTGGCGGTCCTGCCCCTGGCGGAACCGGACCTTCTCCTGGCGGGGATCACCGGTTCGGGCCAGGCCCTCTTCGCCGGGGCCATGGAGGGGGGAACCCTCCTGGCCTCGGAGGTCTACGGCGCCGTCGAGACCTGCCGGTCCTTCCTCAGGCTTCCCGGCACGGTGGCCGGCCGGGAGGGAGGCAAGCCCGGAAGCGTCCTGGAAGTGCGCTCGGGCCTCTCCTGGAGAGAGGGCCTCACCTACCTGGACGGGAGTCCCCTCCCAGAGGAGGAGGCCCGGACCTTCCCTCCGGAGATCTCCACGAGAGACATCGATCTGGGAGGATTCTCCCACTTTCTCATCAAGGAGCTCTCCCAGGCGGCCTCATCCTTCCGGAAGACCATTTCCCGGAAATTCCGCCCCCTCCCGGGAGGCGGAGTGACATCCCTCCTCCTGGAGACGGCCCTTCCAGCCACCCTGAAGGCCGGGCTGAAATCCGGTGAGATCCGCAGGATCGTATGCCTGGGCCAGGGCACGGCGGCCGTGGCCGCCCAGGCCGTGGCGGCCCTCCTGAGGGAGAGGCTCGCCCCCAGGGGGATCCACGTGGAGGCGGCCCCGGCCTCGGAGGTGAGCGGGTTCTTCCCGGGGGAGGACCTCTCGGACCTCCTGGTCGTCGCGGTGAGCCAGTCCGGGACCACGACGGACACCAACAGGACGGTGGACCTGGTCCGGCAGAAGGGGGCCAAGGTCGTGGCCGTGGTGAACCGGCGCAACTCCGACCTGGTCTTCAAATCCGACGGGGTGATCTACACCAGCGACGGGAGGGACGTGGAGATGTCCGTGGCCTCGACGAAGGCCTTCTACTCCCAGGTCGCGGCGGGCCAGCTCCTCTCCCTCGCCCTGGCGGAGCTCCTGGGCATCCTGGATCCCAAGGCCCTGGAGAGGGAGGCCCTGGAGCTGGAGAAGATGCCCGCCATCCTGGAGGAGGTCTTCTCCATGGAGGAAGAGATCGCCCAGTCGGCCCGGGCCCTGGCCCCGGCCAAGCGTTACTGGGCCACCGTGGGGAACGGGCCCGGGAAGGTCGCCGCAAGGGAGATCCGTATCAAGCTCTCCGAACTCTGCTACAAGTCCATACCCGTAGATATTACGGAAGACAAGAAACATATCGACCTCTCCACCGAACCCCTGGTGATCCTCTGCGCGGCGGGCCTGGAGGACTCCCTCCTTTCGGACGTGGTCAAGGAGGCGGCCATCTTCAAGGCCCACCGGGCCGTGACGGTGGTGCTCACCACCGGCGGGGCCGAAAGGTTCGCCCCCTATGCGGCGTCGGTGATCCAGGTCCCCGACGCCGGGGGAGGTCTCTCCTTCGTCCCCGTCACCATGGCGGGCCACATCTGGGGATACCACGCCGCCCTGGCCCTGGACGGCGGGGCCAGGCTCCTCAAGAAGATCCGGGGGCTCCTGGTGGAGTGGATCCAGCTCCTGGAGAAGGAGGACCCGGTCCGGGAAAGGCGGCTCCAGGAGCGCCTGCGCCCCCTGGTCTCGACCTTCCTGGAGGACCTCCTGGAGGGGAGGCTCGACGGGGGGCTCGATCCTTCGGTGGGTGCGGGAATCGCCTTCACCCTGGAGGAGATCGCCGGAAGGGCCGGGTTCCGCCGTCCCGTCCACCGGGGGGGGGTAGGCCTCTCCCCCTTGCAGGCCCAGCTCAGGGAAGCCCTGGAATGGGTCCACCGGGGGGTGGAGGCCCTGACCAGGCCCATCGACGCCATCAAGCACCAGGCCAAGACGGTCACCGTGGGAATCTCCCGGAAGGCCGAGGCCCTCCCGGCGCCCTTCGCCGGCGTCTTCTCGAAGCTGGCCGTCTCTCCCGCCAGGGTGAGGAGGGAACACCGCCTCATCCTGGCGGCCCTCTCCCCGATCGTGGAGGAGATCCCGGGGGCCACCCTCTACGCCCTGGAAGGGCTGGGCCCCAGGGGCGAACCGGGTCCAGGAACGGTGTTGAAGGTGGTGGAGAAGGTCGGTTCCTCCCGGGGAATCCCTTCGAGGGCCGACGGGGGGGCGCCCCTGGAAGGTTCCAAGTGGCTCGCCGTGAAGAGGAACACCCTCTTCTTCGGCCGTGGCGGGCGGGACGGACGGCCGGTCCTCGTGATTCCCCTCTACAGCAAAGGGATTCCCGACGGAATCCTCCTCGCCCATACGCCTTGCAGGGAGAAGGTGGAGGCCCCCGTCCTGGCGCGGGCCCTCGAGGCCTTCGGCGGAAGGCTCGACGAGATCGAGGCAGAGGTTACGGAAAGGGGTATCAAATGGTCCCCGGCCCTCCTGGCCGGGGCTCCCCTCCCGGAGATCTTCTCCCAGCAGGTGGGGGACCTGGTGGATCGCCTCGTGGCGAAGCACGAATAAATATTCGTGTTATGAATGCACATTCCCTTGCGGCCCCCGCCCTTCCTTCCTAGGATGGACCGGGTTTTCCGGGATGGGGCGGGAGGAGCCGGAGGTCTTCGTCCATGAACAGGCGGAAAGAGTTCCCCTTCAGGTCTCTCCTCTTTCTCCTTCTTCTCTCCCCTTCCCTCGCGGCGGATCCGCCGGTCCTCCTGGAGAGGGCCCACTCCCACAACGACTACCTGCGAAGGCGGCCCCTCGAGCTCGCCCTGGAACTGGGTTTCCGGAGCGTCGAGGCGGACCTCTTCCTCGTGGGCGGGAAGATCCGGGTGGGCCACACCCGGGACCAGGCCGAGAGGGGCGGGGAGCTGGAAGGCCTCTATCTCTCCCCCCTGGCCCAGAGGGTCAGGAAGGAGGGAGGGAAGGTCTTCAGGAAGGCCGGGCGGCCTTTCATCCTCCTTCTGGACCTGAAGGAGGGCGGGGGGGAGCTGATCTCGACCCTGGACTCTCTCCTGGAGAAATACTCCTTCATGCTCACCCGGTTCGGGCCCGGCGGAAGGAAGGCCGGAGCCGTTACGGTCCTCCTATCCGGTGCCGTGCCCCCGGTCTCTCCTTCCAGGGGGGAACGGCTCTGGGGGTTGGACAACTCCTGCCTGGAAGCGAATCCAGCCGCTGCCCCTCTCTTCAGCACCTCCTGGGGTGGGATCTCTCCGGTCCGGGGGGTCTCCTTCGGCGGGATGTTCCGTTGGAGAGGAAAGGGGCCCTTTCCCGAGAAGGAACGGACCTTTCTCCGGAGGTTCGTCGCCCTCATCCACGGCAAGGGGAGGATGGTCCGGTTCTGGGGGACTCCCGATGAACCCCTCCTCTGGGGGGAACTCCTGGACGCCGGGGTGGACCTGATCGGCACGGATCGTCCCAGGAAGCTCGCCGCCTGGCTTCTCTGGAACGATCCTCCCGATGTCGTTCCCACCTCCCTGATCGTGAAACCCCTCCCCCTCCCCCAGGGGTTCGACATCTCCAAGGACCCCGAGGGGGCGCCGCCCCTGACCCTCCAGGCCCACCGGGGCCTCGGCAAGGAAGGTCCGGAGAACACCCTGGAGACCTTCCGGGCCTGCTGGGCCCTGGGGTGCATCCCCGAGGGGGACATCCGCACCAGTTCCGACGGGGTCATGTTCTTTCTCCACGATCCCACCCTGGAGCGGACCGTGGCGGCCCCCCCCTCCCTGGCGGGGAAGAGGGCCGGTTCCCTTCCCTGGAGTGTGCTCTCCAGGCTGGACGCCGGCGTCAAATTCGGGAAACAGTACAAGGGCCAGAGGATTCCCACCTTGAAGGCGGTCTTCCGCGCCCTGGCCCGTACCCCCGGAGCCAGGCTCTACCTGGACATCAAGAAGGCCGACCTGGACCGCCTCGCCGCCATGGCCAGGGAAGCCGGCGTGGGGGACAGGTGCATCCCCTGCTCCACACACCCCGAGGAAGTCAGGGCCGTGACCTCCCGGCTCCCCGAGGCGACGGGAATGGTCTGGATGGGGAAGAAGGGGCATTACCAGGTCCTCCGGAAGCGGTTGGAAAAACTCGCCGCCCAGGGTTTCCGGGGGATCAAGCGCATCCAGATCCACGTCTGGCCCCAGATGGCCGCCGACGGTCTCCACCTGGATCCGCCTCCATCCTTCATGGCCTGGACGAGGAGGCTCACGGCCCGTTTCGGCGTGGAGCTGGAATGCCTGGTCCGGCCGGACCTTCCCGAGGCCCTGGCCTGGCTGGTCCAGCTCGGCGTGGACGGCTTCGCCTCGGACCACCCCTCCCGGACCCTGAGGGTTCTCAGGGGAATCCAGTTGGCCCTGGTGAAGAGAAAAACCTCCCCCGGCGGGGCTGGGAAAGGAGCGCCTCCGAGGTAGATTGGTCTCTCCGGTCACGGGGTGGGGGGGAAGGGAGAGAGGGAGGCGCCTGGTGGATCGGAAGAGACCTGACGAGAAGGACCCCCTCGAGGGGGAAAGGAATCTCCCCCCGGAAGAGGAGGGGGCCCCCTCCAGGCTCACCCGGGGAACCTTGCTCCTCCTGGCCCTCTTCCTCTTCGCCCTCCTCTCCGCCGCAGGGGGGGCCTTCCTGGACCTTCCCTACCTGACGCCTTTGTCCATGGTCCTCATGGTGGTGCTCCTGATCCTCCTCTCCCGGGGGCCTCGCAAGGGGGAGCCAGGAGAGCAAGGCCCGCCAGGAGGGCCGTCTCGATCCTGAGGACCAGGGGCCCCAAGCCCAGGGGGCGGAAGCCCCGGGAGGCCAGGGCGGCCCGCTCCCTTTCGGTCCAACCGCCTTCGGGGCCGGCCGCAAGCAGGATGGGGGCCCTCTTGTCCTCCCTCCCCGGAGGGGGGCCTCCCCGCTCCAGGAGGAAGGCTCCCGGCGGGATGGGACCCTCCAGGAATTCCTCCAGGGTCCTGGGAGGGAGGATCTCCGGCAGGAACGCCCGGCCGCATTGCTCGCAGGCCGAGGCGGCGATCCTTTCCAGGCGCTCCAGGCGGAGGTTCCGCGACCTGGGTGGGGTCCGCTCCCAGAGGACGGGCTGGAGGGTAGTGGCCCCGAGCTCGGTCGATTTCTCGACGAGCCACTCCAGCCGTTCCCCCCGGGGAGGAGAGAAGGCCAGGACCCTGGAAGGGAGCTCTCCCTCGGGAGGCGGCAGGAGCCGGAGGATCTCGGCCAGGACCGGCCCTCCCCTGGGTCCTCCCAGGAGCCGGGCCTCCGCCTCCCGGCCCCTCCCGTCGAAGAGGCGGACCGGATCCCCCGGCTCCAGGCGGAGGGTCTTCCTGGCGTGGCGGGCCGCCTCGGGCGGAAGAGGGACCGGGCCCGAGGGCGGCAGGTCGGGGACGTGGAAGCGGGGAACCCGGCTCACCGCTTCCGCTTGAGCCTCCGGAAGAGGGCCTCCGCCGTCCCACCGGGCCGGACGGTCACTTCCAGGGAGGCGGGTTTGAGCTTGGGATGCCAGAACCGGAGCGTCCATTTCCCGGGAGGCATGTGGGGAATGCGGAAGCGGCCCCGCTTGTCCGTCAGGGCGAAGAAGGGGCTGGAGACGACCACCACCGTCCCCCATTCGTCGGGGTGGACCTGGCAGAGGAGGGGGACAACGCCGGGCTTGTCGAATTTCTGGGTCCTCAACTGGTCCGGACCGGTGAACCAGTGGGAAAAGGTGGCCGCCGGAGACTTGGACATGATGTTGTCCCGGCAGTCGTCACGGTTGATGAAGTCCACCGTGGTTCCCACCAGGACGGGGAGGAGGTTGGGGTTCATCTCCATGTGGATGTGCTCGAACATGGGATGGAGTCCCGGCGGGGGGAAGGTCCGACCGGGCGGGGCGGGAGCATATACGATACCAGGATACCTGCGGACCCAGCGGTTCACCACCTTGCCCTCCACCGAGCCCGTGGCGGCCAGGAAGGCCTTCCACTGCTTCCTGCCCTCGGCGGCCTTCTTCTTCTGCAACTCCCCTTCGGGCGTTCCCTCGAGCCGGGGATCGGGATAGGCCTCTCCCTGCCACCCCAGAAGGGGCCCCTTCTCGGGCTCGGATCGACCGAATCCCAGGAGGGCCAGGTAGCGGCGGTTGGTCTCCTCCCGGTCCCGGGAGAGGGCTTCTTCCAGGGATTTCTTCCGCCCCTCCTCCTTGGACGAGGCGGGAGGGGCCGGGAAGAGGAGGGCCCGGGAAGGACCCCTTCCTAGGAGGAAAAGAGGTGCGGGAAGCAGGGCCAGAAGTTCTCTTCGGGTGATCTCCGGGGGGTGCATCTCCAGGTCCCTCCAGGTTGGACCAAAAGGTAGATTCTAGCCCGCCGCGGAGGGAAGGGAAGGGGCGGCGGAAGGGCCCGGAAACCCGGCGGAAAGGCTCGGTTGACTCCCCAGGGAGCTTTCCCTAGCTTTGGACGGGCCCCATCCTTCGCCCGGCCGGGCCGGCGGTCCAGTAACCAAGCGGCCGGGAGGGCATTTATATTTTGAATCCTTCGCCTGGCGGCCTGGCCTTTTCCGGGGTGGATCGAATGAGTTCACGTTACTTCCTGCTGATCCTGGACGGCGAACGCAAAGGGGAGAAAGTCCCCCTGGAGGAAGACCGGTTCACCCTGGGCCGGAAGGAGAAGAACGACCTGGTTCTTCCCGATCCCCGGGTTTCGGGGTACCACGCCGAGATCGTCCTGGAAGGAGACCGGTGGATCCTTCGAGACCTGGGTTCCACCAACGGAACATTCCTGGACGGCCGGCGCATCGACGAAGTCCCCCTGGAGCACGGCGACACCTTTTCCGTCGGGGTCCTCCGGCTTCGATTCGTCGACCGGGAAGGCGGCCCTCTGGCGGCGGAGAGCCAGGAGGTCCAGGTCGCCCGGGTGGACCAGGACCTCCTGGAAAAAGCCGGGCGGAAACGCTCCCTCGCGCCCTTGCTGATCCTCCTCCTTCTCGCCCTTGGCGGCGGAGCCTGGGCCTTTCTCTACATGGGGAAGCGGGGGAAGACCGGCCCCAAGGGAAACGAGCCCCTGGAGGTCGCCGGGAATCTTCTTCCCCTCCAGGCCGCCTCCTTCGAGGAGGGCGGGATGGATGCCTGGGACCTGCGGGCCGGGAGAGGGGCCTTCGACCTCGAGCCCGGCACCACTCATTCGGGGGAAATGGCCGCGGCGGTCACCCTGGAGGCGGGGAGACCCGCCCTTTTGCGCTTGAAGGAACCGCTCTCCCGGGAGGGCGGTTCCTTTCTCAGGGGGGGAGCCTTCCTCCGGGTCGAGGGCGAGGAGGCCAGGGCGGCCCTTCACATCCTCTTCTTCGCCGCCGGGAGCTCCTTTCCCGTCCTCACCCTGTCCACTCCCTGGGTGGAGGGCGGGAAGTCGGGAAAGTTCCGGAAGGCCGCCCTGGACGCCCGGGTTCCCAGGGGATGCACGGGAGTCTCCCTGGAGGTCGTGGCCCAGGGCTCCTCGGGCAGGGTCCTGGTGGACGACGCCTTCCTCCTTCCCGGGGGGGACGGAAAGTCCGCCCTCATCTCCGTTCCCGAATACCCGTCGGCGGCAATACTGGAAGGCGGGCCCTTCTTTTCGGTCTTCCAGAACGACTCGCCCCGGATCCTCCGCCTGGGGCCGGTCTTCCTTCCCCCCGGTTCCCCTCCCAAGGGGAAGGAACTCCTCCTCTCCATGGAACTCTGGGCCTTCGATCCCCGCGGGAAGGGCGTCCTGCTTTTGGGCCCGGCCGGGGAGAAGGCCCTCGTCTCGGTGAAGGCCCACCCCGGCGAGGAGGGGATCCAGGTGGAATGGTCCCTCACCGGGGAGGCGGGAGGGGAGAGACCCGTCCTGGCCTGGGCCTTCTCTCCCGACCCCAGGGTCGCCGAGATCCCCGGACCCCGGGGGAAAGGGATCCGGGCCGTCCGGCTGAAGACACGGACCGATGCCGTCCTTTTGGCCTGGAAGGAACCGGAGGAGGTGAACCACCTGGCAGGCCCCGGGGGGATCGGCCTGGGTTGGAGGTCCCTTCCCGCCGGGCCCCTCACCATCAAGGTGGGGTTCCGCAAGGATTGGGTCCTGGGCAAGGCCCTCCTGAGGAAGGCCGCCGAGGCCCGGGCGGCGGGGGAGTTCGGCCGGGCCATGGTTCTCCTTCGAAAGCTCATGGAAGATGTCCCCTACAACGAGAAGGACCTGGAGAAGGCCCGGGCTCTCTACGGGCGACTCCTGGAAGGGGGCCAGAAGGCCCTGGACGAGCTGAAGAAGGCCGCCGAAAGGGCCTCCCTCCTCATGGCTCCCGGCGAGCTGAAGGCTCTCCTGGCGAGGCTGGAGGAATTCCGCAAGAAATACGAAGGAGAGGAAACCCTGTGCGGCCAGGCGGGGAAGATCGAGGCCGACCTGCGGGGCGCTCTCCTGGAGATCGAGAAGAAGGAAAAAGAGAAAGAACGCAAGCGCCTCCAGGGGGTCCTTGAATCCCTGGGCCCCGAGGCCAAGGCCTTGCGCTCCCTGGTACAGGAATACATCCGGACCAGGTTGGGTCCTGCGGGACCGGGGAAGGATTGAGGAAGGGGTAGACCATGGCCAAGACCACCGTGGGGGTCGACGCGGGCAGCACGGGAACCAGGTTCCTGGCCCTCCGGAAGAAGGGGACCGGCTTCGCCGTGCAGGCCTTCGCCGTTCTTCCGCCGGGCAGGGAGGAGCAGGTCCCCCAGGCGTTCCGGAAGAAGGAATGGGTCCTGGGACTGGGGGGCAGGGATCTCCGGCTCCATTACGCCCAGGTCCCCCCCGTTCCCGACTGGCAGTTGCGCAACCTGGTGGAATTCGAGGTCCGGGAGATCGCCTCCCAGTCGGGCCAGGAGCTTTGCGCCGACTTCAATCTCCTTCCCGGTTCCAGCGAACTCACGGGGGAGGACATGGTCCTCATCGCCCTGGCCAGGGAGGAGAAGGCCCGGGAGGACCAGGAGTGGGTGGAGCGCTCCGGGGGGAGGCTGGGAGCCGTCACTCCCAACCCAATCGCCCTCTACAACGCCCTCCTCGTCTCGGGGGAGGCCCGGGAGGGGGAGACCCTCCTGGCGGCCCACCTGGGCAAGGAGACCATGGACGTGGTCCTGACCAGGGGGCCCGACCTCATCTTCGCCCGGAACCTCTCCGGGGGCGGAAAGGTCTTCGACGAGGCCATCGCCCAGGCCTTCAACCTGAGGCCCGAGAGGGCCGAGAAGGTCAAGATCGAATACGTGAACCTGGATCCTTCCGCCAGGGAGAGGTACGCCTCCTCCCAGGAGGAGAAGGTGACCCGCGCCGTCCTGGGTGCGGCGGGGCAGCTCGTCTCGGCCTTGCGCTCCACCGTGGCATTTTGCCAGACCCAGACGGGCTTGAGGGACCTCAAGGTGGACCGGATCCTCCTCAGCGGAGGGACGGCGCGTCTCCGGGGCATCCACAAGCTCCTGAACGAGCATTTCCGGTGTCCCGTCGACACCATGGATCCCTTCGCGTCGGGAAGGGTGGACCTGAACTCCCTGCCCCGTGAGCAGGCCGAGGCCCTCCGGGAAGAGGGCCCCCGGGCCGCCCTGGCCCTGGGGCTTGCCGCAGGCCGCGCCTCGGAGGACCTCTACCAGGTGGAGATCCTCCCGGAAAAGCTCCGCAGGAAGAGGGAGTTCCTCTCGGGACCGCTCTACGCCTGGATCGCCGGGGGCCTGGCCCTGGTCTTCCTGGGGGTCTACTTCCAGACCGCATCTGAACGGTACCGCACCTATTCCCAGGTCCGGAACCGGCTCCTCCGCATGAAGGCCCAGGCCGACGGGGTGGACAAGAGGGCGGAGAAACTCCTGGAGCAGGCCAGGGCCGCCATGGCCCGGATCCGCCTCCTGGAAGACGTGGGCGGGCGCGGTCCCGCCCTTCTCCGGACCTGGCGGGCCCTGGAGAAGACCATGCCTCCCGAGCTCTGGGCCCGCTCCATCCAGGTGGAGAAGGGGGGCGCCGTCCCGAGGGGAAGGAAGGGGGAAGAAGTCCATCCCCTGGTCACCCTCAAGGGCCTGGGCAAGCAACAGGATCTTTCCATCAACGACGTCTACAACAGATTCCTGGCCTCCCTGGAAGAAGCCCTGGGGGGAATACGGCCCCAGTCCCAGATCGGGACCGGCGTGGATCCGGTGGACCGTAGCAGGGTCCTTGCCTTCACGGTGAACCTGGATTTCTTCGGATCCCCGAAGAAAGGGGACGGCGGGACGAAAGGGGGGAACTAGGTTGGACCTGAACGACCTCTGGCAGGAGCACAAGCGCTTCATCCTGGGCGTGGCCACCGGCGCCGTGCTCTTCTTCGTCGCCTACTCCTGGATCTCGGCGGAGTTCGACACCACTTCGCTGGAGAGGTCCATCCGTTCCTACCGGGCCTCCCTGAGTGGGACCCGGCGGTTCGGGAGGAAGGCCCTCCAGGTCCTCGACAAGAGGGTCCGGGAGCTCCTGGCCCGGCTGGAGAGGGACAAGTCCCTGGTGGAATTCCGGATCCGGCCGGAGTTCGACGTCTCCAAGAAGACCTATCCCGAACGGGACTACGCCCGCCTCGCCGCCAAGGTCCAGGAGGAGATCCGCAACGAATGCGAGCTGAACAACGTGACCCTCGACCCCAGGAAGGGGGCGGCCAGGGTCGGCCTTCCTCCCAGTTCCCCCCTGGACAAGGAATCCATCCAGCGGACCCTCCTGGGGCTGGACCTGGCGGAGCGGACCCTCAAGCTGTGGCTCGATGCGGGCAGGGAGGTCATGGGGCTTCCCGGCAGGAGGGCCCTTGGGCTCATCTCCATTGACAGGGTGGCCATCGACATAGGATCAGGGGCGGGGTTCCGGCGGAGGGCCCTGAGGAAACAAGGACCCGAACTGGACGTGGTGCGGGTCAGGGTCCGCCTCACCTGCGGGAGCTATACGGTGAGAAGGTTTCTCGAGAAGTCCCAGGCGGGCGCCTCGCCTCTCCAGGTGGAGTCCTTCAAGGTCTCCTCACCCGCCAAGGGAGGTTCGGCCCTCACGGTGGACGCCGTATTCCTGGCTCCCAGGCTGAAGGAGGTGGGATAGGCCATGGAAGGTCTCAACAAAGAAAAGATCCTCCTTCTCGCCACCCTGGTCCTCTGCGGAGGCCTCTTCCTGCTCCAGTCCGGCGGAAAACCGCCTTCCACCAGGGTGAGGAAGGCCAGGGAAAAGACGCCGCCTCCCCTGGACCTTCCACCCGCCTTCTTTCCCCTTCCTCCCGGGAAGGGAGTGGGGGGCAGGGACATCTTTCTCCGGCCCTCCGAGAGCGAGCCCCTTCCTCCCCTCGCACTGGAACCTCCCCCCAGGGATCCTCTTCCCATCGTCGCCCCCGTTCCCCTTCCCGGGCCCCTTCCCGAGGGCTACGGCGTCCTGCTGGTAGCCGGGATGGTGGAGCCCTCCGGGGGAGAGGCGGCCCCCGCCGCCGAGGCGGGGGGGAAGGAAGGGGAAGAGTCTGCCCAGGCCCCCTCCGGGCCCCCCGCCGGCGGCAGCCCCCCCTCTTCCTCCAAAGGAGGGGAGGTTCCGGAGAAGGAGAAGTGGAAGGACCAGTACGATTGGATCGTGACCAGCACGGGAATGGTCTGGGGGTTCATCACGAACCCGGACCGTTTCGACTTGAAGGTCCCCCTCCCTCCCGGGAAGGAGATCCACATCCAGGCCGTCTCGCCCAGGACGGGCAAGTCCATCGGCCCCCTCACCTTCCCTGGGAAGGTGATCACGGCCATCGGTTTCGCCAGGACCGTGCCCAATTGGATCGAGCTCAAGAAGAGGACCCTGAAACGGGGCAACGTCTATGCCAAGGAGAGGAGAGCCTTCATCGAGGAACTCCTGGCCAAGGCGGAAGAACACCCCGAGGCCCTGGAGGAGGCCCGCCGCCAGGCGGCCATCCTGGCCCAGGACGCCCCCAGCGAACCCGCCACATGGAAGGTGACGGCCCAGGTCTACGCCAAGGCCGGCGAGCTGGAGAACGAGTATCTTCTCTACAAGAAACTCCTGGCCGACCCCCGCTTCAAGGACCGGGCCTTCGTTCACCTGGGCCTCGCCGGGATCTACGCCAGGCTGACCCTGTATGATTCCGCAGAGGCGGAATTTCAGCGGGCCTACGAGCTGGAGCGCTCCAACTGGGAAGTCCTCCTGGGGTTCGGGACCTACCTCCTGGAGAGAGGGAAGCCCGCCAAGGCCCTTCCCTACCTGCAGCGGGCCGTCCAGTTCGCCCCCCAGGATGCGGAGAGACGCTTCCAGTGCCGTTACCAGGTGGCCAAGGCCCTCATCGCCCTGGGGAGGATCGGCGAGGCGGAGAAAGAGGTGGAGAGGGCCCGCTCGGCAGGGTTCCAGTCCCCCTTGCTGGACCTCCTCCAGGGGATCGTCCTCATCTGTTCCGGAAAGCCCGGCGAAGCCCTCGATCCCTTGGGAAAGGCCCTGGAGGCCCTTCCCGACCGGGCCGAGCCGGGCCTCGCCCTTGGGATCGCCCAGGGGCTCTCGGGCAAGCGGGCCCAGGCCTTCTCCACCCTGGAGGCCGCCGCACCCAGGGATCCCCTGGTCCACCCCAGGATCCTCGGTGCCCGGGCCTGGTTCCAGAGAAAGGAAGGGAAGGCCTCGGACGCCCTGGATTCGGCGAGGAAGGCCCTGGAGGAGTCACCCGACGATCCCTTCCTCCTCTACCTGGCCGCCCGCCTCCAGAGGGAGAACGGCGACCCTGAGGACGCCAGGAGCGCCCTGGAGGAGCTCCTCTCGAGGTACCAGGACGTTCCGGTGTTCCTGGCCGAATTCGCCTTGGTGGAAATGGAGAGCCAGGACCTCAGGAAGGCGAAGGAACTGGTGGAACGGGCCCTCGAGGAGGCCGGGCCTTCCGCCCCGGCGGTCTGGCTCGACCTCAAGGGAGACATCCTCCTCCTCCTTCACAGGCTCAACGAGGCCTACGACACCTTCCTACTCTCCAAGAAGCAGAGCCGGAGCCCCCACGCCAGGATGGGCCTGGCCCAGGTGGCCTACTACAAGGGAGACATCCAGGAGTGCCTGGACATCCTCCAGGGGATCCTGAACGACTATCCCAAGAAGGATCCCTGGGCCCTGGAGGCGGCCAAACTGCGCTCCATGATCTCCTACCACGCCCAGCTCGAGCAGGTGGTGGACGACTTCCAGCGGGACCGGGTCGGTGCCGGCCGGTGGAGGATCTACCGCCAGGCCCGGGCGGAGCCCAGGATCCGGGAGGGCTGGCTCTTCCTGGAGGGGACTCTGGACCGGGACCGGAACAGGAAACCCCTGGCCGTGGTCCGTGAGAACGAGGCGCCGGACCGTTTCGTCTCTGCCGAGGTGGACCTGAAGATCCTCCCGGGAAACCAGTGCGACCGGGTGGGCCTCAAGGTGGGGGTGGCCAGGACCATCGGAAGGGGGTTCCGCAAGGACCTGGACCCGGAGGTCTCGGTCTACTGGGACAACGAGCGGGGTTGCGGGGTGACCCTGGTCCGGGGAAACGGAATCACCGACGAGGCCGAGAGGAAACCCAAGCCCGTTCCCGCCGAGGCCTGGAAGGAGGGTGGGCCGGTCCACTTGAGGATCGAGTACGGCGCCGCCCCGGGCGAGGTCCCTCCCGACAGGACCCAGATTCCCAAGGTCCGGATCTACGTGGGCGGTGTCCTGGTCCGGGAGATCCCCCTTCCGGGACTTGGGAGGAGCCGGGGGGACCTGGAGGTCTTCCTCTTCGCAGAGGGACGGCCGGGAGAGGCCGTCCGGGCGGCCTTCGACAATTTCCGCCTCGTCCGCAAGAAGGAGGGTGCCTAGATGAGAAAGGCCTCGAAGGGATTCACCCTGGCGGAACTCCTCGTGGTGATCGTGATCCTGGGGATCCTCATGGCGGCCCTCCTCCCGCGGATCTTCTCCACCCGGGTCTCCGCCGAAGTGAGCCAGTGCAAGGGGATCATCGGGCAACTCGCCATGGTGGCCAAGACCTACGACACGGACCGGGGGGACTACCCGCCCGACAGCCTCTCCTCCTTCCCGGGCCGCCTCCGCCTCGCCCTGAACAAGGAGAACGAGGGGATCGAGGCCTTCGTAGTGGCCCTGGCCACCAGCGGTTCCAGCTCCTGCATGAGGCTCCTGGACGACCTGGAGGCCCAGGGCCTCCTGGGAAACACCGACGGCGACAAGGCCGGATCCGTCCTCGGGGCCCTCCAGCGGAGGGACCAGCTCGAGATCCTCGACCCCTGGCAGAATCCCTTCGCCTACTTCCACCACCGGGACTACAGGAATCCCCAGACGATCCACATGGCCGACGGGTCCCTCCAGGTGGTCCGGCCCGTGGAAAATCCCGCCACCGGGGGGTTCATGGAACCCAGGCGGTTCCAGATCCTTTCCGCCGGCCCCGACGGGACCTTCGGCACCGAGGACGACATCGGGAACTTCCAGCCGCCTGGAGGAGATTGATCATGGCCCGGGCCCGGAGGCGGAACCCCGAGGGAGGATTCACCCTGGCGGAGCTCCTCCTCGTCCTGGCCATCATGGGGATCCTCATGGGAGTGGTCCTGGGTTACACCCGGAGGCTCCAGGGAGGCGCCAGGGGGACCCTGGCCGTGGTGAGAGCCCGGCTTTCGGCGGCCCGCAACACCGCCGTCGTTTCGGGAACCCCCTCCTGGGTGAGGATCTTCCACGGGAAGGGCGCCCGGGGGGACACCTGCTTCCTCCAGTGGACCACGGCCTCGCCCTTGCTCTACTTCTCCTTCGAGGAAGGGCCCGCCGGGTGGGGGGGCTGGAAGGCCGAGCTCTTGGGGGGGAAGATCGTCTCCCTGGGGCGCTTCGGAAACGGCCTGGTCCACGATCGGGCCGGGGAGCCGGGGATCCGGGTGAGCACCGGGGGGAGAGACGACTTGATGCTGGACCGGGGTTTCTCGGCCAGGGTGGACGTGAAACCCCGGGAGAGGCGGACCATGGTCCTCTTCAAGTGGGGCATGACCTTCTCCCTGGAACTGGACGAGAGGGGTGTGCCGGGAGCCTCCCTGACTCTCAGGGGCAACCGGAACCTTCCCGGGGAGACGGTCCAGCTCTCCGGAGAGGATCCCCTTCCCCTGGGGACCTGGTCCTCCCTGGAACTCCTCATGGACGGCAGGGGAGCTTGGCTCCTCGTGGACGGACAGGTCACGGCCCGGGCGAAGGCCCGGGGGAAACCCTACTACAGGCTGGGTGAGCCCATCTTCCTTTCAGGCGCCCAGGCTCCCCTGGCCGGAGTGATGGACGAAGTGCGCCTCCTGGCCCTGGACGCCGAGCCGCCCGAAGCCCTTCCCGAAGGGGTGGAGTGGACCGGCGGGCCGTCCCTGGTCCGGTTCGTTCCGGGAGGGGCCCTGGACCCGGCCCTCCATCCCAAGGGGGTGATCCTGGAGTTCCGCCTCCCGGGGGGGCAGAAGAAGACCGTTTCCGTAACTTCTGCAGGGGTCGTGGAATGAGGATCTTCAACGAAGGAAGGGGATCCTTCCCCGGAAGGGCCGGCGGGAGGCAGGCGGGCATGGCCCTTCTCATGGTCCTCCTGGCCCTCTCCTTCCTTTTGGCCCTCACCCTTCCCTTCCTGATCTCCGTGACCGCCGAAGGGGCGGCCGCCAGGCGGCGCCTCTCCCTGGCGAAGGCCAAGGCCGTATCGGCCTCGCTCAGGGACTCCCTCCTCCGGAGGGCCTCGGCCTCCGACCCGACCCTGGACGCCGTCCCCGACGAGGAACTTGGCCCCCTGGTCGATACGGTCGAGGAGAACGCCCTCTTCCAGCCGGGGGCCGCGGAGGAGGCCGATCTCCTGGCCCGGACGGGAGAGGTGCCCGGCGGGGAGACCTGGGACGCCCAGAGCAGGATCTGCGCCGAAGGTGCGGGGCCTCTGGTCTACGCCGACGTCCTGGAATGGTCCGCCATGATCACCGAGCCCGTGGATAGTGAGGCCGCCGAGATCCCCGTGGACAGCACGGAGGGTTTCGACGACACCGGGTATCTCTGGATCCTGGGGGAGCTGGTCCGTTACGGGAGCAAGAACGCCCACGCCTTTCTCCAGTGCACCCGGGCCGTGGGCTACGACCAGAGTGCCGGGATCACCGGAAGGTGGGGACCGGCCCGGAAATACCGTGTGGGAACCCCCGTCCTGGACGTGCGGGCCTGGTTGCTCGCCACAGGCCCCGTGACCCGGTCGGGACGCAGGGCCTGGAGGCCCTGGCGGCGCTTCGAGGAGATGAAGGAGATCGCGGCGGAAGGCTTCGGCCCCCTTCCCCCGGACAAGCTGGCCAGGTTGAAGACCTTCATGGTCCTGCGCTCCTCCCGGCGGTTCTCCCCCGCCTGGGTGAACCCCCAGGCTCTCCTCCAGGCGGTCGCCCAAGAAGGAAGAAGGCCCGTCCTCTTCGTTCCTTCCAGCCGGTACTTCAACACCGGTTCCCTGATCCGGATCGACGGAGCGGGAGGCAAGGTGGAATACGGAGTGGTCCTGGGAAGCGGGAGGGCAGGAGGGGGAAGGGTCCAGGTCCTCTCCTCCTCGGGAACCCTGGTCCTGGAAGAGGGTCTCCTCCAGGACTGGCAGGAATACGAAGGAGTGGTCAGGGTCCTGGCCCCGGTTCCGGTCAACCTGAACACGGCCCCCGAGGAGGTCCTTGCCGTTCTCTTCACCCGCCTGAGGAACCGGAGGCATCTCCAGAGCTTGCGAAGGGCCGGAGGAGCGGCGGCCATGCAGGGAGCCGCCAGGGACTGGATCTCCCCTTCCGAGGCCCGGGAGCTCGCCCGGATCCTGGTATCCCTGCGGCGTCCGGGGGGAGGTTACACGGGACCCGGGGATGGGACCGGCCCCTTCACGGGCCCCAAGGACCTGGTGGACCGGGTCTTCCGGAAGCTCCTGGGGCAGGGCGGGCTCTTGAGCCTGGATCCTCTCCTCATGGCGGCCCTCTACAAGAACGCCCTCAACTCCCTGGACAGGGGGGTCACCTTCGGCACCCTCCCCTTTTGCTTCTGGTCGGCCCCGGTCGTGGGCTACCGGGCAGGCGTCTCCATCCTCAGCCCGGCCGGGGGGGAATGGGCCCGCTGGGAGCGGAGGGGCCTGGCCTTCGTCAGGCCGGAGGGACTTCCCCTGCAGGCCGTCTGGACCACCCAGGCCGACTTCGACGAGGCCCTTCGCATCTCGAGGGGGGCCAGGGGATGGATCACCTTCCCGAACAACACGAGTTTCTTCGACGGGAGGAACGACCCTCCCTCCCGGTTCCTGGCCCACACCTGGCCCTACATGGCCGTGAGGAGCGCCATGGACCGGACCTTCGACGCCGCGGCCTACTACCCCTCGACGAAGGCCGAGTCCTCCAGGGCCCGGCCGGAACCGGCCCGGCTCCAGTACCCGGGACGGAGCCGTTCCCTGGTCAGGTTCTTCGACAAGGAACCGGACCCCGAAGGGAGGGACGTGGGAAAGCGTCCCTTCCTCTGGGACATCTTCGGAGGAGGAAAGGGGAGGAACCGGTCGGCCGGAACCGGAAGCCTTGCAGGTCCCTTCCACGCCTCTTTCTGGTTCAAACCCTCCCGCGGCGGGAACATGACCCTGATGGACATCGGGGGGGGCAAGCCCGGGATGGACAGGGTCCACCTCTTCCTGAACGGGTCGGAGCTCGTCCTGGAGGTCCTGGACCGGGCCGGCCTGGACCCCGAACCCGGCGTCTACGGGCCCAGGCGGACGGCGGGAGCCATCAGGATGCCTCTGAGCGAATACCCGATCCGTCCCGGGGAGTGGACCCACTTCATGGTCCAGGTCCTGGGGAACAGCCCGGACAGGATGACCCTCTTCGTCGACGGTGTGCCCAGGGGCCGCCACGACTACATGACCCGCCTGGTCTCCCACATCCCCCCCTTCGACCACCAGAGCGTCAAGGACAGGTATATCCAGATCCAGGTGGAAGACGCCCGGGGATTTCCTTCCCAGGGTGTTTTGAGGATCGGGTCGGAGCTCTTCGAGTACACCTCCCTGAAGGGGAACACCTTCTCCTGCGAGAGGGTGGACTCCACGGGAGGCAGGGACGCCCGGCACTCGGCATGGGAGTGGGGGCCCCAGGCCTCCAGGAAGGGGCCCGGGTCCTCGAAGCTCCCCGTCCCGGCGCCGGAGCACCAGCCCGGTGAGACGGTGGTGCTCTACGGTTACTCCGTTCCCCTCCAGGATTACGCCGCGGTCCCTCCCGTGGAACTGCGGCTCCCCTCGGAGATCGGTCCCTGGCGGATCGCCAGGATGATCACCAGGAAGGACGAGATCTCCGTGGGGAGGAGATCCCTGGGCAGGGGAATCCGGGAGGACTACCGGGGGGACCTGGAACTCGGCCCCCCAGAGGCGGGGGCCGCCAAGGGCAAGTCCTCGGACAAGACCTTCATGGGCGGGTTCCAGAAGGAAGGCGGATACGCTCTCCTGGTCCAGCGCATGCTGGTCGTGCAGGGGCCTCCCGGCGGGGGAGGAGGGGGGGGCGGCCAGGGCCAGACCGAGACGAAGGTGATCGGAGGGGTCGTGGTGGTCCATTACTCCTCGGTCCGGGGGAACAAGTTGACGGGGGTCAGGTTCGGCGGGTTCCTGCCGGACTTGAAGGCCGGCTCCCTCGACCTCGGGTCCCGGAGGCTCGTCCGGGGGGCGCCGGGACTGCCCACCTTCTTCGACGGGAAGATGCGCGCCTTCGTGGCGGAGTGGGCCACCAAGCAGATGGAGGCCAGGCCTTCCAACTGGGCCTACGTGATCCCCGTCTCCCTCAAGCTCTCCGGCCAGGTCGCCCTCCTCCCCAATCCGGCCGATACGGGGTGTTCCGAATACGTCCAGATTCTTCCCGCCCGCGTCCAAGCGGATACGGAGTGGGTCCGGTACGACGCGATTCTCAGGGACACCTTGATCCGGGACCGGCCCGCCGCGGTGAAGAGACTTCTTTCCCGCCTGGGAAGCTTGAACGTCACCCTGGCCCAGACCACCAGCTGGCCTCCGCCCTTTCTCAGGGACCCCAACTTCAAGGACATCAAGAGCGGAAGGAACGACGAGATCGGCCACGTCGATCCCAAGATCCTCCCCATCGATTACTGGTGCGGAAGGGCCTTCCGGTTCCGGGGGCCCCCCGAGACCGGGACCTCCACCCATCCGCAGACGCCGGACGCATTGGTCCTTCCCGTATTCCGGCTCCGGGACCGGTGGGGTCCAACGGCGGCCTTCTACGGCAGGCCGGGGAGGAAGGACAGGGTGGCCCTCGTAGAGGGGACGGAGACGGCCGCCGTCGTGGGAGCCTCGGCCGGCCCCCTCGTGGAATGGCACACCATCAACTGGACGACACGGATCTACGGGTACGACAAAGACGACCCGGCCGTCCCGTCCCCGGGGCGGCCTTCCATACTGGCGGCCTTCATGGAGGGGGTCAGGGGGGTCTTCTCCCAGGGAGGTTCGCGGGGCAGGGCCTCGCGCTCCCGGCGCGCCGGGAAGAGCAATTCCAATCCGTACGACATCCGCCGCCTGACCCGGATCGTCAAGTTCCCCTCGGGTGAAATGCCCTGGAAGTTCACGAGCAAGCTCCAGTTCGGGATGCCCCAGTGCGCCGACGGCTGGCCCGCCGACGGACTCATCGACATGGTCACCGCCGGGATCCCGGCGGGCACGTCGAACAACCTCGGGGGATTGCTCATGCTCGCCTTCCCGACGGCCCAGACCGGGGCCGGCAGGATCACCCTCCACGCCAGGATCGTCTTCCCGGGGACCATGGCCGGGCTCTCCGGCCGCCTCGGCGGGGTTCTCTTCCGGTCGGGAGGCCTCCTCCAGGTGGGAGAGGAGATCCTCGCCTACCGGGAGGTCACGGGAAACGGAGAGGTCCAGCTCGCCGCGAACGGCCGGGGGCTTTTGGGGACCAAGGCAACGGCTCATGGAATGTGGGAAACCGTGACGCCCCTCACCCGGCCGGGAGCCACGGTCCTGTCCATGGACGTGGACGCCGGCTCCCCCCTCCTCCCGGTGGCACGGGCCGACAGGCTTCCCCTGGACCGGGGCTTGGTCCTGGTGGACAAGGAGCTCGTCCACTACGTCTATTCCCGCCGCTCCCTCTCCCTGGAGATGCCCCCCAGGAGGGCGGGAAGGGACCGTTCCTCCGGGAACGGGGCGGGGGCGGACGAGAGGTTCCGCCCCGGCGACGGGATCTTCCGGGGGCGTTTCGGAACGGTGCCGGCCGCCCACCCCGCCGGAACTGCAGTCATCGAGTTTCCTTTCAGGTACTGGGACACCTACGCCGAGAGGGCCGACGCTCCGGAAATGCACCACTTGGATCTCCACCTCGAGTCCCCCCGGGCGGTCTTCGAGACGGTGACCTGGGAAGAAGAGACGCCCCTGGCCCTGGTGGACCTCCAGTTGCTCGCCAGGGTGGACGCCAGGGCCCCCTGGTGGGAGAAGCCTTCTCCCTCGAAGGGGCTCTTCCTCTTCGACGCGCCGACACGGAAGAACGAGGCCCGGAGGATCGGGATGCAGGGAAACGTCCTGGACCTCCGTTTCTTCACCGTATACAAGCCGGGCGCCTTCGATCCGGTGAACTTCCTGGCCCGGGCGTGGAAGACCGCTCCCACCCTCAAGAGCGTAAAGGTCGTATACGAGGCACCCACCCTCGTCCTGGAGGAGGAGGGTACGAGGTGAAGAACGGGAGAAAAGGCTTCACCCTGGTGGAACTCCTGGTGGTCATGGGCCTCCTGGGGATCCTGGGCGCCCTCTTGTTCCAGCTCTTCTCGGGAGGACTTCGGATCTGGAACAGGGGTGAGGCCGTTCGTTCCCTCCTGGAAAGGGGGGCCTCCCTGGCCGACCTGGTCTGCCGGGACGTGGAAAGGATCAGGGGGTCCCGTGAGGGGCCCCTGGTGGACGCCAGGCTCCTGGCCGCTCCGATCGCCCCGGGGAAGGAAGGGGACCCGGTGATTCCGGCCTGGAGGTTCCTCCGGTCCACCTCCCCAGAGGAGCGCAACCCGGCTTCGGCCCTCTTCTCGGGGGCCGGGGAAGGGAAGGTGCCCCCTCCCGGGGCGACCCCCACGGGGGGGGAGGAAAATCCCCCCCTCCCGGCCGGAGGGGATCGGGGCGGGGAGACCGCCCTGGAGATCCTCTTTCCCTTTACCTCCCGGTACGAAGCCCAGGAGCCGGGGGTCTATCTCTCTTTGAGGAGAGGCCTGGTCCTGGGAAGGGAGGCCGGGCCCTTCCACCCCTGGTTCTCGGACCGGCCCTTCCCTTCGGCGGGAGCCCTCCTGGACGCCACGGAAGTCCTGGCGGACGGTCTCCTCTACTTCGGCATCCGCTTCTGGTCCCAGGACACCACCTCCTGGGAGGAGGACCCATCCCAGGGTGGAGCCCAGGTCTGGTGGGATTCCACCAGGGGAGGGGGGACTCTGGAGGCGCCGGGGGGCGGCTTCGGCCTGGACCTGGGCCCCTGGTCCCTGAAGGTTCCCTGGGACGACGTCTTTCCTTCGGCCCTCCTGGTGGAGATGGTCCTGGAGGAACCTCCGGGGGAAGCCGAGTGCGCCCTGACGAGGGAATCCTTGCCCGCCGCCAGCAAGGGGCCTCTCTGGGTGGACTACCCGGAGAGGCTGGGACCCGGCGCCGCCGAGGGAGGCATGGTGAAGATCGACGGCGAGTGGATCCGTTTCCGCCGCCTCCGGGGGGAGGCCCTTTTGGGGCTCACCCGCGGTGTGAGGGGAACCCAGGCGGCGGACCACCCGGCCGGGCGGAAGATCCACGTCGGGTGGACGGTGAGAAGGGTGGTCCACCTCACCCAGCCACGAGAGTGGTGGGGCCCCCTTCCCGAGCCGCCCGGAAAGGAAGGAGGGCGCTGAGATGAAGAAGGGCCTCTCCCTCCACCGGCCCAGGACGGCCGGCTTCACCCTGATCGAGATCCTGGCGGCCTTCCTGATCCTCTCCCTTGGTATGGGCGCCGTCCTGGGATTCCTCTCCTCCACCCTGGCCAGGGAGAGGGCCGCCGTGATGCGCACCCGGATCTGCGGGGCCATCCCCGTAGTGGAGGACCTCGTCCGGGAGGAGATCTCCGGGGGAGGGGAACTCCGGGACGTGGAAGCCAGGGACGTCCCCGGGTTCCCCGGGTTGCGCTGGTCCGCCGCCTTCCGGGAGAGCCGGGGTTGGCCCGGCGAGATCCTGGCAAGGATCGTCTTCACCTGGCAGGAAGGCGGGGACGCCCAGGAAGAGGTCCTGGTGGAGTTCTTCTCCCGGAACGAACCCTTCCGGGCCCGGGCGGCCGAAGCCCTTCTCCGGGGGGGGGAGGGCGGCGGTGGGGGAACCAGGTAGGATGGAAGGCTTGGAGGCGAGAGAGAGGTGGTGAGCGGAATGTCGAGATCCTGGAAAACCTTCTTTTCCCTCGTGGCGGTCTGGCTCCTCCTTTGCGGGCCCCTTCCGGCGGAGTTGATCCGCCTCAAGTCGGGGAAGGTCCTCCTGGGCAAGATCGAGGGGGAACCGGACCAGGAGGGTTTCCTCTTCCGCCGCTCCGACAACGGAGGGCTCCTCCACATCCTCTGGCGGCACCTGATGCCCGGCGACGCCCGCCGCCTCAAGGCCAAGGCCGGGCTCGTGGGCGACAGCGAGGAGGAGGTCCTCGTGAAGGCCAGGAAGATCACCGTCCGCCTTCCCGGCCAGGCCCGGCCCAAGAGCTTCGTCGGGATCTTCGTTGGAAGGAGACCGGGCGTCGTGGTCCTCCGCAAGCGGGGGGTGGAGACCGAGATCCGGACGGCCCTGATCGAGGGGACGCCGGAGTGGGTCGAAGTCCCCGCCCTGGAAGTCTATACGCCGGAAGAATTCTACCAGAAGGAACTCCAGGAGATCCAGCCCGGGGACGATCCGGCCAAGAACGAGACCCTGGCGAGGATCCTCAAGGGAGCCGGCGACCTGGTCCACGCCAAGGAGCACTTCCTGAAAGTGCTGGAGCTGGCCCCGGACTACCGCAACAAGGCCGCCGTGGAACACGCCTTGAAGCAGATCGATGCGGCCCTGAGCAACCAGGACCTGACGGACCTCATGAAGAAGGTTCGCCAGGCCAAGGGGCAGAGAGACTTCAAGAGGGCCCTCGCCATCGCCGAGGAACTGGACCGGAAACTGGACCGGATGCCCGGACCCTTGAAACAGGTCTGGCTCGCCCAGAAGGAGAAGCTCCTCAAGGACCGGACCAAGTACCTGGCTTCCAGGGTGACCCAGCGGGTCTACCAGCTCATGAGGCGGCTCGCCCAGGAAGAGGCGGTGAAGCGGGACGTCGGCCCCGAGGAGGTCAAGGAATTCGCCAAGAACGAAATGGGAGAGACGATCTTCTCGAAGGTGGCGGCCCAGTTCGGGATCGAGGCGGACGAGGCCCGTTCCCTCTGGGACAAGAGGGAGGACTACCACCTGGCATCGCCCCAGCGGGCGGGGTACGGCGACGGGACCTTCCTCCTTCCCAAGGAGAAGGCCTACGCCGGGACTCCCCTGGAGGGACGCCTGACCCAGGGGAATTCCCGGAGGGCCAGGGAGAACGAGCTCCAGAGAAGGATCAAGGAACTCCTGCGACGCCAGCTCCAGAACCGGCGGAACCGGAACCGCCGGGGCGGCCGTGGCGCCGGCCAGGGCCAGGAGGAGATGACCCCCGAGGAGTGGTGGAGGAACGCCACGGTCAACCAGAGGAAGAACTGGATCATCGCCTACTTCGCCGAGTTCTCCGGCGTCATGAAGGTGAAGAAGGCCTACGCCGATCCCTGCATCACCTGCGGCGGAACGGGATACGTCACAGCCCTGGACGCCAATTCGGGAAAGGAAATCCGAGTCAAATGCCCAGCCTGCCACGGCTACGCGATGCGGCGTCGCATCCTCTTCTACTGAGCCTCCTCCTGGGGGGAGCCTGCTCCCTCCAGCCACCCCAATCCCCTCCCCTCCCTTCCGGCGGAAAGAGGGGGGAAATCCGCCGTGAAGAGGCCCGTCCCTCTTCCCGGCCCGCCTCCCCCAAGGGGGGCTGGGTGGATCTCTCCGTCCTCGACCTTCCCCGCAAGGGGGACCGGGTCCTCTTCTCCCTGGAGAGGCACCGGGTCTACGCCCACCAGGCCTTCGATTTCCTCATGGAGCAGGATCCCCGCAGGGGGCTCCAACTGCTCCAGGCCATGGCGGACCTCGCCCTGGCGGCCCAGGTGGCCCGGAAGGAAGGCATCCGGGTTCCCCGTTCCGAGGTGGAACGACTGGTGAGCCTGGGAATGAAGAAGGACCTGGAGCGGGCCAGGCGAACCCTGGGACCCAAGGCCACCCTTGCCGATTTCGCCGCCCAGGAACTGGGGATGGGCCTCGGGGAGTACAAGGATTGGCTGGAGAAGATCGCCGCGAGACAGCTCCTCCTCTCCTATACGGTGGTCTACACGGCTCTCAAGGAGGACCGGGTCCAGTGCAGGTTCATGGTCCTTCCCGACAGGGACCTGGCGGAGAGGCTGGCCCGTTCCCTTCGGGCCGGGGCCGATTTCGCCACTCTGGCCCGGAAATACTCCCTCGATCCGTCGGGGGCCCGGGGAGGGGAGGTCCCGCCATTCCCGCGGGACTTCGACCACCCCGTGGCGCGGGTGGCCTTCGATCTTGAGCCGGGAAAGGTGAGCGACCCCATTCCCCAGGAGGCGGGGGGGAAGAAGGTCTGGCTCCTCGTGATGGTGGAGCGACGGATTCCCGGCAAGCCCGGAAAGTTCCGGGACTTGGAGGAGGAGATCCGCCGCCGCATCCGCCGTTCCCCTCCCAGCCCGGAGGAGATCCTGACCTTCTTCGGAACGGCGGGAAAACGTTACGGCTTGCGGCTCTTCCCCGGGGACTCTACAAGGGGCGCCCATGAAAGAGGAACAGGAACCCATTCCCCGGCAGGAGGAGACTCCCGGCAAGGAAGGACCCTCCCCCGATCCGCCCCAGGAAACCTTGCCCCCGGGAAAGGAGGCCGGGACACCACCTCCTCCCCCCCCAGGCGTGAGCCCTGAGGAGGAAGCCCCCGCCCCTGCTCCGTCTTCGGGGGAGGAGCAGCCCTCTCCCCCTCCGCCCGGGGAGGGAGGGGAAGAGGAGGGGATGGAGGGCAAGGCCCAGGAGGAGAAGGAAGCTCCTCCCCTTCCGCCCCCTCCTCCCCTGCCCGAAGGGATCTCCCTGGAAGATGTGCTGGAGGCCCTTCTCTTCGCCTCGCCCGAGGCCCTTTCCCCCGAGAAGCTCGCCTCCGCCGTGGGAAGGCCCCTGGGGGAGGTGGCCTCCGCCCTGAAGGCCCTGGAGGAGCGCCTCGCAGGTGGGGAGAGGCCCTATGTGCTCTTCCGGGCCGGCAGGGGCTTCCGCCTCCTCACCAGACCGGTCTTCCACCCCTTCCTTGTGCGGTCCAGGGGGATCCGCAAGAGGGAGACCCTCTCCCAGGCGGCCCTCGAGACCCTGGCGGTCATCGCCTACAGGCAACCCATCATCCGGGCCGAGATCGAGGACATCCGGGGAGTCCGGTGCGGTCCCATGCTCCGGGCCCTCCTGGAGAGAAAACTCATCAAGGTCGCCGGGAGGGCCGATGTCCCGGGAAGACCTTTGCTCTACGCCACGACCAGGACCTTCCTGGACCGGTTCGGGCTGAAATCCTTGAAAGACCTTCCTTCCTTGAAAGAACTCAAAGAAGGGAAGAACGGCTGATTGCCTGGCCGGGCCGGGCTCCCTAGAATGTGCCTCTTTCCGCCGCCCCGGGGGTTCGGGGCGTTTTTGTGTTTCCATCCCAGGAGAGATTTCTTCATATGGCCTCCTTCTTCCACAAATACCAGCGGCCTTTGATGCTCGGCCTGGCCTTCTTCGCCCTCATCACCTTCTCGGTGACGGGAACCATGATCGCTTTCTTCAGCCGTTGCACCGGCGGGGCGAACCAGGGCCTTCCCTCCCTGGTCCTCCAGGACGGCGCCCGGCACCAGGTCACGATCCAGGAATACGAGGCGGCCCAGATGGTGTTCAGGCTCTTCGTGGAGCGCTTCCCCCTTCTCGACATGGGCCTGGACCGGGACAAGGAGGGGGCATCCGAGGCGGAGAAGTCCCACCTCTTCGACAGGGTCCTCATCCTCTACCTGGCATCCAAGGCCGCCGGGATCGGTGTGAGCGACGCCGTGATCCAGGACTTCATCCATTCCCCCCTGGCCCAGTACTACTGGAGGGTGAAGGACCAGGAGTCGTACGAGCAGATCGTCCACCGGTTCTTCCACACCTCCGTTCCCCAGTTCGAAAAGGCTTTCATGGATCTCAAGAGGATCCAGTTCTACATCCAGACCCTGGCGGCGGGGGAGAACACCTCGGTCCTCTCCGTCCTGGACGAAGCGAAGAAGGCCGGGGAGGTCTTCCAGGTGGAATACGTGGCCTGGAAGGAGGAGGACTTCGAGAAGGACCTGAAGAAGAAGAAGATCTCCGACAAGGAGCTCCTGGCCTTCCTGGAGGAACTCCCCCAGGGTGAGAAGGGACCCTTCCTGGAGAGGCGGGTCGTGGACCTCCAGGTTGCCTGGGTGGAGAAGAAGGCCCGGGCCGGGGCCTTCAAGAAGGCCCTGGCCGCCCTGAAGCCCGCCAAGGGGAGTCCGGGAGCCAGATTCCTGGAAGGCCTGGACAAGACGCTGAAGAGTATCGGAGACGCCGAGATCGGCCGGTACTACGACGAGCACAAGGATTCCCTCTACCGGCTGAAGGAAAAACCGGGGAGCAGCGCTTCCAAGCCTTCCTCCAAGCCGGCCTCCCGGCCCGCATCCAAACCGGCGGAGAAGAAATACCGCCCCCTGGACCGGGCCTTGAAGGCCGAGATCCGGCGGATCCTGGAGGTGGAGAAGGCCCTGGACCTGGTCTTCGCAGAGACCACCAGGGCGGCCCGGAAGGAAGGGAAGAAGTTCGACCTGAAGGCCTTTCTCTCCAAGAACTTCCCCTTTCTCCACGTGGCCAGGACGGGCCTGAAGGCCCCCAAGGACCTGGAGAAGGTCTCCTTCCTCGAGGGCTGGAAGCAGGCCTACACGGCCCTGGCCCCCGCCGAGGGAGAGTTCATCCCCCAGGTCCAGACCTCGGGCGAGGCGGTCTTCTTCGCCAGGGTGGTCCAGGTGAAGGAGAACGTCCCCAGGCCCCTTTCGGAGATCCGCAAGGATCTCCTGGACCTCTACTACAAGAAGAAGTCCAAGGAGTTGGCCGGGAAGGCCGCCCGGGACTTCCTCGCCGGTTTGAGGGTCCAGGGCAAGAAGGCGAACCCCGAGGGCGTGAAGAAGATCCTCGACGAGATCGAGGCGGCGGCGAAGAAGAGGATCCAGACCTTGAAGTCCGACCTGGAGAAGGAGATCGCCCAGGACGAGAAGATCCTTGCCAGGAAGGACATCCCCCAGCGGGCCAAGGAGGTCTACCGGAAGGCCTTGAAGGAGAAGAAGGCCCAGCTCGCCGCCTTGGCCGAGAAGGAGAAGGAGATCCGCCGGGAGGAGCGCAAGAAGCGGGAAGAGGATCTCAAGAAGGCCGAACTGGCCAAGGCAGGGGAGATCTTCGCCTCCTACGCCAAGTCCCGGAAAGTCCCCCTCGTCAAGGTCCCTCCTTTCCCCAAGAACCTGGCCAAGTTCCAGTCGGCCCTCCTGGACGCCCAGGAAGACGACATCCTTCGATACCTGGAGGGGACCGAGGGCGTCTCCAAGCTGGAAGGCCTCGAGAAGGGCCAGGTCTCGGAGGTCCTGGAGGATCCCACGAGCAGGTCCTTCCTGGTGGTCCACATGCTGGACAGGCACCCCAAGAAGGTGGAGGACCTGACTCCCGGCGAGGTGGAGGACCAGATCCGCAAGCGCAAGGGCGACGTCGTCCACGAGTTCACCAAGAAGGCCCTCTCCTTCGAGTCCTTGCGAAAGCGCTTCCGCTACACGGGCTTTCGTAACGAAGCGAACTACAAGGAGGGCGGGAAGAAGAAACCCGCCCAGTAGGGAGAGGAAGGCCCTTTCCCAGCCGAGGGAAGAGAGCCCATCCAAGGAGGAGGCCCCAGGCCTGGGGGCCTCTTCCTTTTTACTCCCCCTCGAAGCCTGGTCCGCCCGGAGTGGAAGAAACACCCCTCAGAGGACCGGAAAGATACGCTCCCACCCGAAATGTGTCTCTTTTTCCACCCTTTCCGGGTCCTTTCCCCTCCTGGTGCCTTTGTTTTTCCCTTTCTTCGTGGAAGAATCGACGCGATCCTGGAAACTCCCCGGCTTCCAGGGCCCGCTCCCCCTTTCTCCCAGGCTTCCCGACCCAGGAAACGAACCTGATGGCCCCAGGCAGACTCCATCCTTTGTGGAAGGTCCTCGGCGACTTCCGGGGCCTGGCCATCCTGGGTGTCCTGGTCAACCACGCCGCCTTCCTCACCATGGTCCAGGCCCTGGAGGGGGGGAACTGCCTGGTCCTGGCCCCTCCACACACGGTGGAGCCCACATCCGGCCTGGTCCTCTGGATCGGCATCCAGGAGTTGACCCGCTTCGCCGTCCCCCTCTTCCTCTTCCTGGCCGGACACTACGCCTCCCACGCCGTCCACTCCTGGAAGGGAATCTGGGGGCGTTCCCGGAAACTCCTCTACCCCCACCTGTTCTGGTCCCTGGCGGCCTGGGCCTGGGGTTGGACCTGGATCCCCGAGATGCGCTGGGGGCCCTGGGAATTCCTGGAACGGCTCCTTACGGGTGAGGCCCTCCTGGGGTACTTCTTCACTCCCCTGATCCTCCAGTTCTACCTCCTGGCCCGGTGGGGAGTCCCCTGGATCAAGAAGAGGCCCAACACGGTTCTCTTCGGTGCCCTCCTCCTCCAGCTCCTCGCCACGGGTTGGAACTACCTGGCCCTCGCCATGGACCTCCGGGGCGGCCACCTTCCCAGGGTCCCCGAGTGGGCCTTTCCCCGCTTCGCCTTCTACTTCGCCCTCGGGGCCTGGGTCGGGGTGAGGAGTCGTTTCACCAAGGAGATACTCCTTTCCCGCACCCTTCCCCTGGTGATGCTCACCCTGGTGAGCGGAATCCTCCTCCTGAGCGAATCCCGCATGGTCTACCGGATCCTGGTGGAAAGGGGCCGGTTCCCCGATCTCTCCCTCTTCTTCGACGCCCTTTCTCCCTGGAAGATCACCACCGCTCTCTGGGTGACGGGTGCGATCCTCTCCGCTCTGGCCCTGGGGATGCGCCGCCTCCCCCGGTCGGCCTTGCTCCACCGCCTGGGGAACCGGGCCTTCCAGGTCTACCTCCTCCACGCCCCTCTATTCACGGTCCTCCTCAAGTTGAGCCGGACGGACTCCTTCCCCGCCCTCCCTCAAGGAGGGTGCTTCCTGCTCTTCTTCCTCTGGGGGCTCGGCGGCGCCCTCCTCCTGGACGCCCTGGTCCGGCGGTTCGTCCCTTTTCTTCGCCTGCCCCTCCTGGGGGAGTGATTCCCCTCATCCCGGCAGGTTGGGGGGAAGGACCTCCAGGGTGGCCCGCCCTGCCACGTCGAGGAGTTTCCCCTCGGCGTCCTGGTTGCTGTCCTTGAAGGCCTGGACCATGGCCTCCACGACCTTCCTTCCCGTCTCCTCCCCCAGGACGGGAGCCACCAGGGCCGGGCCGCTTCCACTCAGGGTCAGGCCAGAAGCGCCGTTCTCCAAGGCCGCCTCCATGACCCTCTTGAAACCCGGAACCAGGTGGCGGCGGAAGGGAAGGTGGACTTCGTCCTGGATTCCCAGCTTCACCAGCCTGGGATCGGCTTCCTTCAACCCGTGGAGGAGGAGGAGGGTCCTTCCCACGCTCCGGGCCGTCACTTCGTGGGGGAGGGAGGGGGGAAGGACCGACCTGGCCAGAGTGGTGGAGACCTCCATGGCCGGCCAGGCCACGGCGAACCTCCAGGAGGGATGGATGGGAAGGGGAAGGGGATGGGCCAGGTCCGGGTCCTCCACCCCGGGAGGGGCGAAGACCAGGCCTCCGAAGAGGGCCGCCCCCACGGCCTCCCTGTGGCCTTCCAGCTCGTAGGCCGCCTTGTGGACCTCTCCGGCCGAGAGGCGGGAGCCGGAGAGGATGTTTCCCAGGAGGACTCCCGCCACGAGTGCCGCCGCCGAGGAACCCAGGCCCCGGGTGACGGGAATCTGGGAGTCCACCTCCAGGTGGATCCCCTGGAGGTCTTTCCGCTCCACTCCCATGGCCCTGGCCATGGCCAGGAGGAGGATGTCCCGGTCCGGACTCATCTGCTCCGCTTCCAGGGTGCCTTTGTAGACCACCTCGAGGTCCCCCTTCTTGCGGCAGAGGGTGGCCTCCAGGTGGAGATCCAAGGCCAGGGCGAGGACGTCGAAACCGGGCCCCAGGTTGGCGGAGACGGCGGGGACACACACATGAAAACGGGATTCGTTCATGCTATCCTCCCAGGCCCGCGAAAGGCCCTGGACAAGAACCCACCCAAGAAACCCCGGGCTCATCGAGTAGGCCCGGGGCAGGTCCCACGACCTGACGGGGAAAACACTCGTTTCCCCGGTCCGGGATTATGGAGCAGGCTGCGTCGAGGGCAAGGATCTACGCCGCCCGCCTTCCGGGCGGAAGGAGGATGTCATGGCGACCTGGGTGATGGACGAGGGTGAGAATCCCCGGATCTGCCCCCGGTGCAGTTCCGTCCTCGGGGACGTATACGAGGGGGAAGATATCCGCGAGAAGAGCGTATGCCCCTTCTGCCACCAGGACCGGTGGCCCGAAGAAACCTTCCGCCGATCCAATCCGACCTACCTCTTCCTGGACAGACTCCTCGTGGCCCTTCCCGTGGAGGAGGCCCACTGCCGGGAGTGCGGCCGTCCCTTGAGGATCCTCAAGGTCGTTCCCGAGGAACAGGCCCAGGAGGAAGCCGCCTTGAGGTGGAGCCCCACCCTCTGGGAGCCCTTCTGTCCCTCCTGCCGGGGGACGGAAGACCTCCAGTTCCTCCTGGACCGTCACGTCCACCTGGTGGAATCCCCCAGGATCACCCCACCCAACGAAGGCTGGGGAGGAAGGTGGTTCATGGAGCGCTACAAGGACCGGATCTCCCCGGGATCCTCCAGGGGCGCCTGAGCCCCGCCGCCCAGCCGGATTGTCTCCCTTGGATCACCAGGACCTCGGCTTCCAGCGCCTGAGCGAAAGGGTGGCCGCCCTCGGGAGCCACCAGGGGCGGTTCCTCCGCATGGCCCTCAGGAAGGCGGGGGACCTGGAGAAACGACTCGAGGAGAGGGGGCTGCGCCACCGGGTCTGGCTCTGGGACAGGGCCCGGGACATCCCGGCCGAGATGGAGGCCGTATCCCGCATGGGCCGGGACAGGGAGGAGAAACTCGCCTTCCTGGGAACCTACCAGGCTCTCCAGTTGATCCACCTCAACCTGGCCGTCCTGGACGCCCTGGGCCTCGAGATCTCCCGGTCCCTCCAGCCCGGCCGGGCGAGGAAGCTCTTCCTCCTCTCTTCCGCAAGGGGATTCCAGGACCTGGTGAAGACCTACATGTCCAAGGTGCTCGAGGTCCTCCTTCCCCCCGAGAAGAGGCCCGAATTCGCCCTTCTCAACGTGGGCTCACGGTGGGACAGGGACGACCTGGACATCTGCGTCCTGGACGACGGCAGCCCCGAGGGAGAGAGCCTGCGAAGGGCCGTCTCCCGCCTTTCCACGGAAATGCTCCGCTACGCCACCCGCCTGGACTTCCATCTGGCCGAGGAGGCGGGTGGGAACGCCTATTCGGGCACGGTGGAGCACTTCCGCCGCTTCCTCTCCCGGACGCCCCGGGACTTCGTCTCCGTCTCGGAGATGCTCAGCGCCGACCTCATGCTGGGTTCGGCCCGCCTCTTCGAGGAATTCAAGAAGGAAGTAAAGGGCCTTTTCTACTACGACGAAAAGGGGAAGAACGTCCACCACGAGATCTTCTTCCGGGGTAACCTGGGAGAGATCCTGCTCCTGGCGACACGCCCGGCGGACCCGGGCCTTCTCAGGCCCAAGGAGGACGCCCTCCGCCCCCTGAAGGGAATCCTCTGCCTCTCCCGGGCCCTCTACAAGGTCGAGGCGCCGGACCCCCTCAACCTCATCGACGCCCTCAGGAGGCGGATCCCGGAGAACATCCCCCTCTACGACGAGCTCGAGGATCATATCCTGTTCTTCGAAACCTTCCGCCAGCTCTACCACTTCTTCGTGGAGGAGACCGAGGAGATCGCCCTCCCCCAGCCCGGGGTCTCGGCCGAGCAGGAGCGGATCGCCGACCTCATGGGTTACGAGAAGGCCGGGCCTGTATCCGCCTGGAACGGGCTGGTCTTCCGCTACCACCAGAAGGTCCGTCTCGCCAGGAACCTGGTCCTCCGTTTCGTGGACCGCTTCAAGGTCCACCTGGGGAGGACGACTTTCTTCGCTCCCTTCCTGGAGAGGCGCGGGGAAAAGGAAGACGCCCCGGGCCTGGTGGACCTCGTGAGGGCGGCCAGGAAGTTCCGGGGGGTCGGATACTGGGACGACATCCTGGACAAGCTGGAGGACGAGCCCGCCCTCCTGGAAGGCCTCCTGAAGGACGCCCTGGCCCTTCCCCGGAGGCCTCTGAAGAAGCTCCTCCTCAGGATCTCCTCGGGAGCCCACAGGACGACCCGGGGGGTCATGAGGCTGATCACCCTCCTGCAGAAGCACGCTCACCAGGAAGGGGTGGGGGAGCTGGTCCAGGTCCTGGTCCAGGGCTTCCTGGACACCCTCGCCCGGGAGGGGGACCTTCCCCTTCGCCTGGTCCAGGTCTTCCTCCTGGACACCCGGCGGGTCTGCCACTTCCTGGGAAGTCTCACCGAGGAGGAACAGCGCAGGGTGGCCGAGATCCTGAAGCGGGTCGAGGGGGTGGACGAGGAGCCCGCCTCGGGCTACCTGGCCCAGATCCGCAGGCTCTGCAGGCTCTTCTACAGCCACAGCCGATACTTCCAGCGTTTCTTCCTCAGCGTCGTGGAGCGACACCCCTACGTGGTCAGCCACCTCTCCAACCCGGAATTCCTGGACCGGATCGCCCACGGCCTCAAGGCCTGGGGCCAGACCCGGCCCACTTACGCCGAGAGGAGGGAGGCCCTGGGAGACTCCTTCGACATGGAGCGGGTCCGGATGGGGCTCCTCACCCTGGGGACTCCTTCCGTGACGGGCACGGAAGAGACCTTCGAGCGGTTCTTCATCCCCTTCTTCTCCCAGCTCTACCACACCTGCCTGGGGGAGGTCCTGGAGGAGACGGGCGCCCTCGAGATGGCCGACGCCGAGATCGGGATCTTCCTGGCCGGCGGAACGGCCCGGGGGGAGACCTTCAGCGAGGATTGCGACCTCTTCGCCCTTTGCGCCAGGAAGGAGGACGCATCCTTCCTGGCCAAGGTCCTGAACCGGGTGGGACGGGAGCTCGGGCGGAGGGGCCTCATGCCCCATTTCTGCCTCTCCGACCACCTGGGCCCTACGGTGAGCACCCTGGAGGAGGTGAAGCGCCACTTCCTCCTGGCTCCCGGCCCGCCCATGGTGGAGTCCTCCATCCTCCTGGGATCCCGTTTCGCCGCCGGGGAGGACCATTTCCGGCGGAGCCTGGAAGGGGAAGTCATCCTGCCCCTGATCCTGGAACGGGCCCGGCCCTACGTGGAGGGGATGGCCCGGCAGGTGAAGAAGGCCTGCTCCTCCGCCGAGGGGCCCCTTCTCCTGGACCTCAAGGAGGGCCCGGGAGGCCTCCGGTGCCAGGAGATGACCCTCCTCATGATCATGGCCGCAGGGAAGATCCGGAAGAAGGTGACCCCCAGGCTTCCCTTGGAGCTGGGAAAACGCTGGCCCGAAATCCACCGTCCCCTGGAGGAGCTCTCCCGGGCCATGACCTTCTTCCGGCAACTCCGGGATCTCTACTGGGTCACCGTGGCGGCCACCCACCAGCTGGACCCGGTGTTCCTGAGCAGGCCGGCCCGTTTCCTGGGAATCCGTGGAGGCGAAACCAAGGAGGGGGGGGAGAGGCTCCTGGAGATCTACTTCGATGCCCAGGAGAAATCGGCCCGGGCCTGCTCGCTCCTGGCGGAGTGGGCCCTCACCCGGGTGAGCTGAGGGGAAAGGGAGGGGGAGTCAGGAACGGTAGGATCCTCCCGGGCGGCGGGCCTTCCGGCAGGCGGCAGGATCCCATCCGCACCGGGAGCAGGGCCCGTCCTGGCAAGAGGGAGTGGGAAGGCCTTCCTGGGAACGGCGCCACTCCTCCAGGAGCCAGTCCTTGCGCACGCCGCACCCCAGGTGGTCCCAGGGAAGGACCTGGTCCTCCCCCCGGGCCGCCAGCCCCTGGGCGGTCGGGTCCAGGCCGGTCTCGTCGAAGGCCCTGAGCCAGGTCTCCCACCGGAAATGATCGTCCCAGCCGTCCAGGCGGACTCCAAGCTTCCAGGCCCGGCCCACAGCCTCTGCCACCCTCCTGTCCCCCCTGGCCAGGACGGCCTCCAGGAAGGAGCGTTCGGGCCGGTGGAACTTGAGGCGCACCGCCCGGGACCGAAGGGCTCCCTTCACCAGGGCCTGCCTCTCCCGCACCTGGGAAGGGGAGAGCATGGGGGCCCACTGGAAGGGGGTCCAGGGCCGGGGTACGAAGGTGGAGATGGTCACGTTCACCGGGCCGGCCCCGCCGTGGGATTTCCGGCGAAGGCGGCTCACCTCCTCGGCCATCCCGGCGATGGCCGCCAGGTCCTCCTCCGCCTCGCCGGGAAGGCCGATCATGAAGTAGAGCTTCAGGTTCTTCCAGCCGAGCCTCCAGGCCTCTTCGGCTCCCCTCAAGAGGTCGTCGGTGGAGATGTTCTTGTTGATCACTCTGCGCAGCCGGTCCGTGGCCGCTTCGGGAGCCAGGGTGAGGGAAGACTTCCGGACCTTCCGGAGGGCCCCGGGAAGCCAGGCCAGGTCCTGGTCCACCCTGAGGCTTGGAAGGGCGATTCCCACCTTCCGCCCGGAGAATCTCCTGTCCAGGGCCTCCATGGTCTCTTTGAGCTGGGGATGGTCCGAAGAGGAGAGCCCCAGGAGGGAGACCCGGTCCTGGCCGGTGCTCTCCAGGGCCCTCTCGGCGATCCTGAGGATTCGCTCCTTGCTCCGGAACCGGAGGGGGCGCCGGTGGATTCCGGCCTCGCAGAAACGGCAACCCTGGACGCACCCCCGCATGATCTCCACGGCGACCCTGTCGTGGACCGTCTCGATCCAGGGGACCAGGGGAGTCTCCGGGAAGGGGGCCTCCTCCAGGCTGGGAACCAGGGCCGGCTCCAGGGGAAGGGGCAGTCCCTTCTCCATGGGGCGGATGCCCTGGTAGGAGCCCGACGGGTCCCATTGGGGCCGGTAGAGGGAGGGAACGTAGACCCAGGGAAAGGCCCGGGCCAATTCCAGGAGGAGGTCCTTCCTGGAGAGGGAGGGCTCCTCCAGGAGGGGACGGAGCCGCCGGAGGAGGGCGGGAAAGGCCAGCTCCCCATCGCCCAGGACGAAGAGATCGGCGAAGGGTGCCAGGGGTTCGGCGTGGAAGGCTCCCGACCCGCCGGCCACGACCAGGGGGTGGGACCTGTCCCTCCTTTCCGATTCCAGGGGAATCCCCGCCAGGTCCAGGATCTCCAGGATGTTGGAGTAGGTGTTCTCCGTCTGGAGGCTGAAGCCCAAAAGGTGGGCCTCCTTCACGGGGCGGCGGGTCTCCAGGGAGAAGAGGGGGATCCCCCGTTCCCGCATCCTGGCCGCCAGGTCGGGCCCCGGCAGGAAGACCCGCTCCAGGGCCCAGTCCCGGAGGGGACGGCCCGACTCCAGGAGGACCTGGATCCCCAGGTTGCTCATGCCCAGCTCGTAGAGGTCGGGGTAGGAAAGGACGGCCCGCATGGGGCGGGAGGCCAGATCCTCCCGGGGAGGCTGGTTCCATTCGCCTCCCAGGTACCGGGCGGGTTTCTCGATTCCATCCAGGGGGTGCAGGAGTTCGTCCAGGTCGATCCGGTTCATCTGGGGCCTTTCCAAGGGGTTGCCAAGAGCCTCCCGGGCCCTACAATGCCGCCCGCGACCTGGAGGATCCACCAGGTCGGAGATCGAATTCCAGCTTGTGAGGGCAGATTACCATGGAAGACTCTCTTCCCCAGATGCTGATGAACGAGGTGAACAGTTCCTTCCAGCTCACGGCCCTGCTCCAGAAGAGGGTCCGCGAACTGGTCCGGGGAGGGAAGCCCCTCTACGAAACCCGGGAACGCAACCCCATCCGCATCGCCTTCGAGGAGTGGAAGCGGGGGCTCATCAGCCTGGAGAAGGAAGAAGGGGAGACCGTCGAACTCCCCTGAGGACTCCCTCCCCCGCGGCCGCCCTCCCGGCGTAGGGCGCGGCCGGCGAAGAAAGGCGCCCGCCCGGCGGGGGGCGCCTTTTTCTTTTCTCCTTTCTCTCCCTTTCTTTCCCTTGCCCGGGCCCGGGCTCTCCCCGATCCTGGGAGGAAACGAAACAAGGAGGTGGTGAGCCATGGACGAGTCCTTTCTCGAGGAACTAGGAATCATCCCGGGGGGAATTCACTCGGGTGTGAGCAACGGGGCCTTCCTGGAAGAGCCGGGGGGCGAGGTCGTGGCCTCTCTGAGTCCCGCCACGGGGGAGACCATCGCCAAGGTCCGGCAGGCTTCCCTCCAGGACTACGAAGAGGTGATGAAGAAGGCCGTCCAGGTCTTCCGGGAATGGCGGATGGTCCCGGCGCCCCAGAGGGGGGCGATCGTCCGGGAGATCGGCGACGCCTTCCGGGAGAAGAAGGAGGCCCTGGGCAGGCTGGTCTCCCTGGAGATGGGGAAGATCCTGGCCGAGGGGCTGGGCGAGGTCCAGGAGGTGATCGACATGTGCGATTTCGCCGTGGGCCTCTCCCGCCAGCTCTACGGGCTGTCCATGCACTCCGAGAGGCCCCATCACAGGATGTACGAGCAGTGGCACCCCCTCGGCCCCGTGGGGGTGATCACGGCCTTCAACTTCCCTGTGGCCGTATGGGGGTGGAACGCCATGATCGCCGCCGTATGCGGTGACGTGGTGGTCTGGAAGCCCTCGCATTCCACGCCCCTCACGGCCGTGGCCGCCCAGAGGATCGTGGACGGGGTCCTGGCGCGGCACGGCTTCCAGGGGGTGATGAACCTGGTCGTGGGCCGGTCCCGGGACGTGGGGGAGACCCTGCTTGCGGATAGGCGGATTCCCCTGGTGTCCGCCACCGGCTCCTGCAGGATGGGCCGGCACGTAGGAAAGGTCGTGGCCGAGAGACTGGGCAGGACCCTGCTCGAGCTCGGCGGGAACAACGCGGTGATCGTGATGGACGACGCCGACCCGGACCTCGTCGTGAGGGCCGTGCTCTTCGGAGCCGTGGGAACGGCGGGCCAGCGGTGCACCTCCACGAGGAGACTCATTCTCCAGAAGGGAATCGCACCCGAGATCACCAGGCGCCTGGTGGAGGCCTACAAGCAGGTCGAGATCGGCGACCCCCTGGACCCGAAGGTCCTCATGGGGCCCCTGATCAACGAACTCGCCGTGGAGCAGATGATGGCCGCCCTGGAGGACGTGAAGGAACAGGGCGGGGAGATTCTCTATGGGGGGAAGAGGCTCACCGGCGGGATCTACGACAAGGGATTCTTCGTGGAACCCACTTTGGTGAAGGCCCACAAGGACATGGCCATCACCAAGGAAGAGACCTTCGCCCCCATCCTCTACATCTTCGAGGTGGAGGACCTGGAGGAGGCCGTGGAGCTGCAGAACTCCGTGGACCAGGGCCTCTCTTCCAGCATCTTCACGCGCAACCTCCTCTCGGCGGAGACCTTCCTCTCCCACAAGGGTTCGGATTGCGGGATCGCCAACGTCAACCTGGGGACCTCGGGGGCCGAGATCGGCGGTGCCTTCGGCGGAGAGAAGGACACCGGCGGCGGTAGGGAAGCAGGCTCCGACGCCTGGAAGGCCTACATGCGCCGCCAGACCTGCACCATCAACTGGGGGACCGACCTCCCCCTGGCCCAGGGGATCCATTTCGGAGACTGAGGCGGGGACGGCCGGAACGGGCGGCCCCTCACCAGGCCAGGCGCAGGGTGAGGGGCTCCCCGGCCCTCCCGGTTCCCTTCCCCAGGTCCACCCGCCGTGGACGGCCTCCCGGGGCGGCCACCCAGAGGTGGAGAGGAGGGGGATTCCAGGGAAGGCCCTGGATCACGAACCTGCCCTCCTGGTCCGTCGTGGTTCCCCGCCGGACCAAGAGCCCCCCGTTCCGGTCCCCTTCCCAGAAGAGGTAGACCTTGGGCTTGGGCCGGCCCTCGCGGGAGAGGACCCGGCCCTCCAGCCTCCGGCCTTCCACGAGGGAGACCTTCAGAGGGGCGAGGGAGCCGCCCTTGGTGGGAAAGACCTGGAGGGGCCGGGAGGGGGCGAAGAGGGGGTGGTCCACCAGGATGTAGGCCTTCCTCTCGGGGGGAAGGTCCCGGACGACGAACCGACCCTCCCGTGAGGTCCTTCCCAGGGGGCGCCAGAGGATCCTGCCCGAAGGGGCCCCTTCCAGGGGCAGGCCGGCCCAGACCCTCCCCAAGGCCACGGGGCTCCCCCTGGAGGAGAGGGCCTTTCCGGTGATCCATTTTCCGTAGTCCAGGAGGATCCTGGCAGGCCGGCGGGAGATGGAGGGTCCCAGGGCGAAGGCCCGGATCCCGAAACCCGGGGCGTGGACCAGAAGGGCCCAATCGGCCGGGCGGATTCCCATGTTCCGGAAGGTGAACTCCCCACCGGGGCCCGAGAGGATCTGGATCCCCGCCCTCCTGGGCTCCCCGGCCCGAAGAAAAGGGACGAGCTCCACCGGCACCGACTGGAGGGGGCCCGTGGGACCGAAGATCCAACCGCGGATCCCGGAGAGAACCTCTTCGGCCTGGCGGCGCCCGTGGCGGTTCCCCGCCGGCGAGGGCGCACCTGCTCCTTCCCGGCGGTCCGGCGCGGGGTTTCCTTCTCCCTCCAGGGGGCTGGGAAGGGAGGGCGCCGCCAGGGACCCACCGGGGACGTCCTCCAGGAGGGGAAGGTCCACCTGGGGGGTTCCCATCCCGGCCAGGGCACCCGCCACGGCGGCGATGACCCCTCCCAGTGCCACCAGGGCCCTCCTGGTGTCCAGGAGGGGAACAGGCGCGAGCTTTCCCATCAGATCTTCTTCCCTTTTCCCGGGCCGTGTCGAGTTTTCGACCGGCCCTGTCCATTCCTTGAGCAGGGGAGCCAAGCACCCATGGCAGGGGGGAATCGAATCTCTTCCTTCATGCTCCGGGCCCGGTCTCCTCCCGGGTTTCTCCTCCCGGGAGAGGGTTTCGTAGGTAATGGAGGGGAATCATGCCCGGTCCGGGGGGAAAGGAAAAGTTTCTTCAGGCCGGGCGGCGGGGGGCCGAAGAAGGAAAAGGCTTGGATCGGTAGTCCAGAGCAAGGCAGGAAACCATGAGAACCGGCGGCTGGAGCAGGATCGTCCTCCTCTTCCTCCTGGGCGGCGCCCTCTGCGGAAGGACCCTTCCCCAGGGAAGGCGTCCCGGGCGCACCACCACCCCCCTGGAGAAGGGATCCCCCAAGGAGAAGGCCGTCCTGGAGCGGATCAGGAAGAACTACCGGCGCGGAAGGTCCGGGCGCTCCCTCTCGGCGAACGTCCAGATCCTCCTGGAACTGACCAACGGGGAGAAGATCAAGGGGATCGTCCGGAACGGGAGGTTCGTGGAGCGCGACGCCGGGCTGGAATTCGTCCCGGCGGAAAGAAGGCTCCCCGGAGCGGGCCTCAGGATCTGGTACTACAACAACACTTCTTCCTATATCTTCATCAAATATAAGTATATCAAGAACTACAAGATCCTCAGGCGCCTCTCGGACATCCAGGTGAAGGAGATCGGGGACAAGATCAAGGAGAGGGAACGCCGGGAGGCCGCCCTGGCGAGGAAGAGGGCCAGGGAGAGGATCGAGGCCATCAAGCGGAGGCTGAAGGGGGAGAAGGTTGAGGAGAAACTGGAGAAGCTGGCCGAGAAGATCCAGGAAAACGAAAAGGAGGCCAAGGCCAGGCTGGAGCGGGCCAAGCTCCTGAAGGAATTCCCTCCCGAGGAAGGGTGGGGCCCCAAGCGGATCGAGGAGATCAACCTCCGGAAGGTGGCCTTGCACGTCTACCCCAACGAGAAGGAACAGCGCTTCATCGAGGTCTTCGAGGATTGGCAGAAGGCCTACAAGGAGGCCCAGGAGACCAAGAAGAAGGAGAAGGCCCTGGAGAAGGCCTTGAAGGGAAAGAAGTAGGAAGGGAAGGAACCCCCCGGAGAGGGACGTCCCTCTTCCGGCCCTACCACCGCCCTCGATCCGCCGGGAGGAGGTCCGACCTCCTCCCGGCGCCGTTTCCACAACGGCCCTTCCCGGGAAGAAAGGTTGCATTTCCCGGGGTTGAGGGGTATTCGACCCGGTCCCAGAAGGGGTTGGGGATGGAACGGATCCTTGGATCAAGGAGGCGGAATGGAACGGTTGGCCTTTCTCTTCACCGGCCAGGGCTCCCAGTTCGTGGGCATGGGCAAGGAGATCTTCCAGGCCTTCCCCGAGGCGGCCCGGACCCTCCAGGAGGCCGGTGAGGCCCTGGGAGAGGACTTGGGAAAGCTGATCGAGAGGGGGCCCGAGGAGGCCCTGGCCCTTACGGAGAACACCCAACCTGCCGTCCTGGCCGTGGACGTGGCGGTCTACCGGGCCCTTGGGCTCACCCCCGCCGCTGCGGCCGGCCACTCCCTTGGGGAATACGCCGCCCTCGTGGCGGCCGGCGCCTTGGAGTTCCCCAGGGCCGTCCCCCTCGTGCGGGAAAGGGCCAAGGCCATGCAGGAGGCCGTCCCCCCCGGGGCGGGAGGAATGGTGGTCCTGCGAAAGTGCACCTTGGAGGAAGCCAGGGAACTGGCAGGCTCGGTCACTTCGGGTGTCCTCGAGGTCGTGAACCTCAATTGCCCGGGCCAATACGTCCTTTCCGGGGAGATCGCCGCCATCGAGGAGGTCCTGGAGAAGGTGGGCCCCAGGAAGGCCTTGAAACTCCCCGTCTCCGTGCCTTTCCACTCCTCTCTCCTGGAGGAGGCGGGGAAGGCTTTCGCCCGCCGCCTGGAGGAGGTTCCCTTCCGGGATCCGGCCTTTCCGGTGATCTGCAACGTCGACGCCGAACCCGTGGCCACGGCGGCCGCCGTCAGGGACGCCCTGGCCCGGCAATTCGCCCGGCCCGTCCTCTGGGAAGACACGATCCGCCGCCTCCTGGGCGAGGGCTTCCGGGTCTTCGTGGAGTGCGGCCCCAAGCCCACCCTGGTCCGGATGGTCCAGGCCGTGGCCCGCCAGGACGGAGTGGAAGGCCTCCAGGTCTTCGCTCCCGTCACCCCGGCGGAAGTGGAAGAGCTTCGGGCCCGGTTCGGAGGCTGAGAGACCGTGGCCTCCCTCGCCTGCCGCCTCCTGGGCCTACCCTACGGGATCCTGGCGGCGGCACGGGTGAAGGCCTACAGGCTCGGCCTCTTTCCTTCGGACCGTCCTCCCCTTCCCGTGATCTCCGTGGGGAACCTGAGCGTGGGAGGAACGGGCAAGACCCCCCTGGTGATCCATCTCCTGGAAATGCTCCGCCGCCGCGGCCTCCGGGCCGGAGTCCTCTCCAGGGGTTACGCCAAGGCGAAAGGAGAGGCCTTGAACGACGAGGGCCGCCTTTTGGCCGGGAGGTTCCCGGACCTCCCCCAGGTCCAGGATCCGGACAGGCTCGCCGGGGCGCGCCGCCTCCTGGCCGGCGGTCCCCTGGATGCCCTGATCCTGGACGACGCCTTCCAGCACCTGCGGATCGGCCGGGACCTGGACCTGGTCTGTCTCTCGGCCAAGCGGCCCTGGTTCCGGGATTGTCCCCTCCCCTTGGGCCGGTTGAGAGAGTTCCCCTCTGCCTTGAAACGGGCCCACCTCCTGGTCCTGACCCACCTGGAAGGAGTGGAAGACCGGGAGGTGGAACTCCTGAAGAGGAAGGCCCGGGAGGACTCGGGGGGAAAACCGGTTCTGCCGGCCCGGCACCGTCCCCGTGCCTGGCTTTCCTTCGGTGCAGGCTCCCGGGAAAAGGCCTCCGAGAGGGATCCGGCCGACCTGGCTGGAAAAAGGGTCTTCCTGTTTTCGGCCATCGGCTCCCCCCGGGCTTTCCGGACCACCGTGGAGGGCCTGGGCGCCCGTGTCCTGGGCCACAGGGTCTTCCGGGACCACCACAGGTTCCGGCCCGACGAGCTGGAGGCCCTCGCCGCCGAGGCACGGAGACTGGACGCCCAGGAAATCCTCACCACCGAAAAGGATCTGGCCCGGACCGGGGCCTTCCCCTTCCCTGCTGGAGTCCTCCAGGTGGACCTGGAGATCCTGGAGGGGAAAGAGCTCCTGGAAGAAGAGTTGGACCGCCTTCTCGGGAGGGGGGGCGATGGGAAATAGAAGGAAGAGGATCCTTCCCCTGGACTGGGCCACGGCCCAGGTCCTGCGCCTCTTCCTGGGCTTGTTGGCCGGGGCGCCCGAAGGTCCGGCCTACGGCCTGGCCTCCCGGGCGGGAGGCCTCTTCTGGCGGATCTCCCCATCCCGGCGGAGGCGGGCCCTGGAAAACCTCGGCCTGGCTCTGGGAGAGAAGGCCACGCCGGCCCTGGCCAGGGCCAGTTTCGGCTCCCTCATGAAAGTGGCCCTGGATTTCGCCCGCCTCCCCCGGATCCTGGACCGGGGAGAGCTCCGGGAAAGGGTGGACTTCTCCCTCCTGGATCCCCTCCTGGAAGAGGCAGGACCCGGCGGGGTGATCTTCGTCACGGGGCACCTGGGCTCCTGGGAGGTGGGGGGGGTGGCCCTGGCCCGGGCCAGGGGGGAACTCCACGTCATCGCCAGAAGGGTGGAGAACCCCTTCCTGGACCGGCTGGTCCTCCAGGGAAGGGAGAGGGCCGGCCTGGTGGTCCACCCCCGGCGGGGCGGCATGCGCCCCCTGGCCCGGGCCCTCCAGGAGGGGAAGGACGTCGGCGTCTTGCTGGACCAGAACCAGAGGAAGCGGGGCATCTTCGTTCCGGTCTTCGGAAAGCCTGCCTCCACGGACCGCTCCGCCGCGGCCCTGGCCTTCCGGCTGGACCGGCCCGTCCTGGTGGGCTTCGCTCTCAGGACCGGGCAGGGCTTCCGGTTCCGGATGGTTCCCGGCGGCCTCTTGCGGCCCGGCCGGGAAGAGAGGGAATCCCGGGACCTGGCGGGGTTCACCCGGCGGGTCGTCGCCGCCATGGAAGAGGTGATCCGGCGCTACCCGGACCAGTATCTCTGGCTCCACAACCGGTACCGGACCCGGCCTCCCGGAGAGGAATAGGGTGGCCCTGGAGGGGAAGGGATTGGAAACTGTCTCCCCAGGAGGGGGCGAAGGAGCGGAGAGGGGCATGCAGGAAGAAGAAGCACTCTTCAGGTCCATCGGCTCCCCCAGGGTCCTCGTGGTGGGGGACTTGATCCTGGACACCTACATCCGGGGGAGGGTCCGGCGCATCTCGCCGGAAGCGCCCATCCCGGTCTTCGAGGGTGGCGACCGGTTCTACCGCCTCGGCGGGGCGGGAAACGTGGCCGCCAACCTCAGGGCTCTCGGGGCGGACACGTCTGTGTGCGGGTGTTTGGGGGAGGACCAGGAAGGGAAGACTCTCCTCTCCCTCCTGAAAAGCCTGGGGGTGGAGACGGAGTGCCTGTTGAGGAGAGAGGACCGGCCCACTACGAGGAAGACCCGTTTCCTCTCCCAGGACCACCAGCTCCTCCGGTGGGACGAGGAGGAGACCTCCCCCCTGGAGGGCGATGTGGCCCGCAGGATTTCGACCTGGCTTCGGGAGGGCAAGGGGACCTACGACGCCCTGGTTCTCAGCGATTACGGGAAAGGGGTCCTCACCGAAGAGGTGATCCGCTCCGCCGTGGAACGGGCCGGGCGGGACGGAATTCCCCTGGTCGTGGATCCCAAGGGCAGGGACTACGCCAAGTACAGGGGGGCGACCCACATCACGCCCAACAGGCTGGAGGCCGAGCTGGCCACGGGAATCCCCCTCTCCGATCCTTCCATGGTGGAGGCCGCCGCCGACCGGCTCCTTTCCATGCTGGACCTCCAGGCAGGAATCGTCACCCTGGGCAAGGAAGGGATCTTCTACAAGACCCGGTCGGGCGAGAAGGGGCTCCTTCCCGCCCGGGCCCGGGCGGTGTACGACGTCACCGGCGCGGGGGACACGGTGGTCTCCGTCCTGGCCTTCTGCCTCGGCGCGGGCCTTCCCCTGGCGCCGGCCCTGAAACTCTGCAACGTCGCCGCCGGGATCGTCGTCGGCAAGCTCGGGGCCGTGCCCGTCACCCGGGAGGAGATCCTGAGCGAGCTCGGCACGGCCCGGGATTCGGGGAAGATCCTGGACCTCCCCTCCCTCCTGGGAAGGCTCGCCGCCGCCGGGGAGAGGGGGGAGCGGGTGGTCTTCACCAACGGTTGTTTCGACATCCTCCACGCCGGCCACGTCCGGTTCCTTAGGGAGGCCCGTTCCAGGGGGGACATCCTGGTCGTGGGGGTGAACGACGACGCCTCTGTCCGCCGCCTCAAGGGGGAAGGAAGGCCCGTCCACCCCCTGGAGGACAGGATGGAGGTCCTGGCCGCCCTGGAGGACGTGGACTACGTCGTCTCCTTCCCGGAGGATACGCCCGAGCGTCTCATCAGGGAGATCACCCCCCAGGTCCTGGTCAAAGGGGAGGACTGGAAGGAGAAGGGGGTGGTGGGAAGGGAGTGGGTCGAGTCCCACGGGGGGGAGGTGGTTCTCCTCCCCCTCCTGCCGGGCCGGTCCACGACGAAGTCCCTCGAGAAGCTGAAGAAGGGAAAAGGGGGAAAGAGAGAGGGATGAAGGTCCTCCTGGTCTACCCCATCCTGGATTCCCCCCCCGGGATCAACCACGGCCTGGCGGCCATCTCCGGGGTCCTCCGCTCGAGGGGGCATCGAACCAGGCTGGTCCACGTCACCGAGAGCCTTCCGCCGGTGCCTTCCACGGGGGAGATCCTGGAGCTGGTCCGGGAATGGAGGCCCGGCCTCGTGGGGATCTCCGTGATGACCCAGCAGTATCCCTGGGCCCGGAACTTCGCCAGGGAGTTGAAGAAGGCCTTTCCCTCCCTTCCCGTGATCATCGGAGGGGTGCACTGCACCATGGTCCCCGAGGAGGTCACGGCCCACGGACTGGAAGAGCCTTGCTGGGACTATGTCTGCGTGGGGGAGGGGGAATGGGCCCTGGCGGAGCTCTGCGACCGCCTGGAGAGGGGGGAATCGACGGAAAGGATCCCCAACCTCCGGGTCCTGAAGGATGGGAAAGTGATCCGGAATCCCGTCGGTCCTTTTCCTTCCCTGGAAGAACTTCCGCCAAAGGACTACTTCCTCTTCGACCTGCCCAGGATCACCAGGGTGAAACGGGGCTGGATCAGCATGCTCACCAGCAGGGGGTGCCCCTACCAGTGCACCTACTGCTTCAACAGGGAGATCGTGAACCTCTACAAGGAGGAGGGAGCCATCCGGCACCGGAAGGAGTACCTCCGGCGATACCCCGTGAAGAGAATCATAGGAGAGCTCCTGGAGCTGAAGGCCGAGGTCCCGGGGATCGAGGTGGTCATCTTCGACGACGATCTTTTCACCCTGGACAAGGCCTACGTGGTGGAATTCTGCCGCTCCTACCTGGAAGCCGGCGTCGGGTTGCCCTTCGTCGTGAACGCCCACGTCCAGTCCTTCGACCTGGAGATGGCCCGGGCCCTGGAGGAGGCGGGTTGCATCATCGTCAAGTTCGGTCTCGAGTCCGGCTCCCCCAGGGTGCGCCGGGAGATCCTGGCCAGGCCCATGTCCAACGACAGGATCGCCGCCGGATTCGCCGCCGCCCACGCCGCCGGTCTCCACACCTCGGCCTTCATCATGATCGGCCTTCCCACCGAGACCAGGGAGGAGATCTTCGAGACCCTGGAGCTCTGCGCCCGGATCAAGGTGGGAAGATTCCGCTGGGCCGTGTTCTACCCCTTTCCAGGGACGAAGGCCTTCACCATCTCCAAGGAACTGGACCTGATCGACTGGGGGAAGTGGGGGGCCATGGGAAACTACTTCGACGCCTCGTGCCTCAAGTTCGGGCCCGAACACGACTTCTTCCTGGAGAAGCTCACCCTCCTCTGCCACTGGTGGGTGAACTCCCTCACCGACTGGCCCTGCGCCGGGCTCTACGCCGAGAAGGTGAAGGAGGTCGAGGCCATGGACCGGGAGACCTTCCGGGCCCGGAAGGAGGAGCTCGTCGCCCTGGACCGGGAGATCTCGGAGGAGCTTCTCTCCCGGGGGATACCCCACTATTCCCTGAGGTTCAGCAAGGTCATGGGAGTCCACTCGGACTACATCCTCTGGGAGCGGTCCAGGAAGGCCCGGGGCAAGGAGGCCAAAGGTGCCGATTATACGCTGGAGTAGAACATAGATGTCACCCCGCTTGGACAGGCTGGTCGAACTTTCCCGCGCCCTGGGGGGGCGCCACGTGGGTGTCGTGGGGGATCTCATCGCCGACGTCTACCTCTTCGCCCGTCCCTCGAGGCTCTCCCGGGAAGCGCCCGTCCTGGTCGTCCGGTACCAGGAAGAGAAGGTCATCCCGGGGTCGGCGGCCAACACGGCCATGAACGCCGCATCCCTCGGGGGAAAGGTCCACGTGGTCGGGGCCCTGGGGGAGGATTCCGCCGGGAGGGCCATCCTGGAGACCTTTCGCGCCTCCGGCCTGGACGCCTCGGGCGTGGTGGCCCTCCCGGGGGCCGGAACGGTGACCAAGACCCGAATCCTCGTGGGGGACCCGGGGCGGACCCCCCAGCAGGTGATCCGGGTGGACAGGGAACCGGGCCTTCCCCGGGGGGAGGAACTGGAAGCCCTGCTCCTGGAGAGGATCGAGGCCTTGGACCCCCTCGTGGAGGGTTGGTTGATTTCGGATTACGAATTCGGCCTGGTTTCCCCCGGGGTGGCCGCCAGGATCCTGGACTCGGCCCGCCGGGGGAAGGTGGTGGTCGTGGATTCCAGGCACAGGCTGGGGGCCTTCCGGGGCGCCGACGCCCTGTGCCCCAACCTGGAGGAATTGGGGGAATTTCTCGGCAGGCCCCTGGAAAGCAGGGAGGAAATCCGCCGGGGTGGCATGGAGGCCCTGGCCGACTTGAAAGCCCGGGTCCTTTTCGTCACCTTGGGAAACCAGGGTATGGCGGTCTTCACCCCGGAGAGTGAGCCCCGGTTCCTTCCCGTCGTCGGCCCCGACCAGGTGACGGACGTGAGCGGAGCCGGGGACACCGTGGCGGCCACCATCCTCCTGGCACGCTGCTCCGGCGCCGACCCCCTCGAGGCGGGTTGGCTCGCCACTTGCGCCGCTTCGGTGGTGGTACAGAAACTTGGGGCCGCCACGGCGGATCCCCACGAACTTCGAAGAGCCCTGGAAAGGGCCCGGCCTTTCCTGGGGGAAGACCCCGGGAGGAAGGAGACGGAAAGGTGAGCGTCAAGCCCAGACCGAAGAAGACCAAGGAAAAGATCATCAAGAACAGGGGGATCCTGGCCCAGATCGTTGCGGGCCTCCGGTCCCAGGGGAAAGTGGTGGTCTTCACCAACGGTTGCTTCGATCTCCTTCACGTCGGTCACATCCGGGCCCTGGAGGACGCCGCCTCCCGGGGGGACTTCCTGGTGGTGGGCCTCAACACGGACAAGTCCGTCCAGAGGCTCAAGGGCAAATCCCACCCCATCGTGCCCCAGGACGAAAGGGCGGAGGTCGTGGCCGCCCTGGAGTTCGTGGACTACGTCACCTTCTTCGAAGAGGACACGGCCGACGAGATCCTCCAGGAGCTCCAGCCCGACATCCTGGCCAAGGGACAGGACTACACGGAGAAGACCGTCCCCGAAAGAAACACCGCCCAGGAGCTTGGGATCCGGATCCTCATCGTGGGCGACAAGAAGAAGCACTCCACCAAGGACCTGATCCAGAGGATCCGGCGCCGGAAGAACCTCTGAAAGCCCGGCCCGGCCCGGAATCCGGGGAAGACTGGAAGGTCAAGATTTCCCTCCTCCCGGACCGATCCTCCCAGGGAGGAACCTAGGGAAAGGAGCCTGGGAAATGGGGGGGTCCGCCGCCGTCGTCCGGGGGGAACTCGTGGAAGTTCCCCTGGCGGGAGTGGATGGAGAAGGCCTTCTGCCTTTTCCGATCTATCTTCGACCCGACCCGGGAAGGGAGCCCGTTCTCTTCGCAGAGAGCGGCACCCGCCTGGGGGAGGCCCGCCTCGAGAGGCTCCAGGCCTCGGGGGTCTCCACCTTCCTGGTGCCGCCGGCCTACCTGGACGGCTACTACCGGTTCCTGGAAGAGCGGCTCGGCGAGAACATCCTGGACACCAGGGTGCCCCTGGAAGAGAGGTGCGGCCTCCTTCGCATCGTCGTGGTCCACGCGGCGGAGAGCCTCCTCAAGACCCGGCCCGACCAGGAGCGCCTCGAACGGGTTCTCTCCATCTTGGACTCCACTGTGGACCTGGCCTGGAAGGAGCCCGGCGCCCTTCCCCTCCTCAGGAGGATGGTGGAGGGGAACCCAACCCTGGCGGGCCACTGTGTGGCAGTCTCTCTCTACGCCATGGGCACGGGCTTCCAGCTCTTTCCGGGAGACCGGGTCCGGATCGGGAGGCTGGCCTGGGCCGCCTTTCTCCACGACGTGGGCCGAGCGCCGGCCGCCCCTGGGAAGGCCCCCCTCCCTTCGGGAACGATCCTGGGAAACGAGGAAGAGGAGACTCCCGACTACAGCCACGCCCTTGCGGGAGAGGAGCTTCTCTTCGACCTGGGGATGCCGGAGGAGGTGGCCCGGGCGGCGGGGGAGCACCATGAGAGGATGGACGGCTCGGGGGCGCCGCGGGGCCTGGACGCGGGAGAGATCCACCCCTTCGCCAGGGTCACCGCCCTGGCGAACGTCTTCGATCACATCCGTTCCTCCCACAGGGGGTTCCTGGGAATCTTCGAGTCCTTCCGGATCCTGATCCGGTCCTTCCCGGGGTGTTTCGACCCCGTCATGGTCGAGGCCTTCCTGAAGACCTTCGGACCCAAGAGCGGGAGGAAGGGGTGACTTCGCCGAGCAGGAAATTCCTGTCTTTCTCCCAGATCCTGGGGCTTCTCCCCCTGCCGGGAGAGATCCTCCTGGAAGGAAGCACCCCCCCCGTGGATTTCTTCTCCTTCCACCCCGATGGGATGGGTTTCCGCCCCGTCGTTCGGGCCGGCCAGGTGGTCACCGGGAGGACCAGGAGGCGGGTCCTGAACCTTCCGGGCCCCTGGGTCTTCGTCCAGACCCTCATGTGGCCCCTCGGGAGGGACTACTTCGCGGCGAACGCCCGGATCGCCTCGGAGGACCTGGACCTGCCCCTGGAGAGGAGGATCCTCCTCCTGGTGGAGGCGGGCCACGTCCTCCTGGAGAAGATCCTGGAGAGGCCCTCGGCCTTCCGGGACGGGGAGAGGGTCGTGGACCTGGCAAGGGGCTTGATCCACCTGGTGGACCAGGAGGAAGGGGCCTTCCTGGAGGTCACCCCCAACGTGAGGGGAGAATACTCGCTCAGCCGGCATTGCCTCCACGTGGCCCTGATCACGGCGGGCCTCACGGCCCACCTGCAGGAGGAGACCCCCTGGGAGAGGGTCTGCGCCGTGACGGCGGCCCTGCTCCACGACCTGGGCAAGACCCGCCTTCCCCCGGCCCTCCTGGACAAGCCCGGTCCCCTGGCCGACCAGGAGTGGGAACTGGTGCGCCTCCACCCCGTCTGGTCCGGGAAGATGCTCGAGGGCTGGAAGAACCTGGATCCCCTGGTGGCTCGGATCGCCAGGGAGCACCACGAGAAGGTGGACGGCACGGGCTATCCCCAGGGCCTCTCGGGGGAGGAGATCCACCCGGTCTCCCTGGTCGTCTCCGTGGCGGACGCCTACGACGCCCTGACCTCGGAGCGGCCCTACGGGTCGGTCTTCCGGAGTTTCGACGCCCTGAGGAGCATGCTCTCCCAGAAGACCTTCGACATCCCCACCTTGAAGCGGCTGGCCCTCCTCCTGGCGGGGAAGTAGCCGTACCGGTCTTCCCCCGGGCTTGGGATTCCCCTCTTTCTCTTCGCCCTCTCCCGATATAAAGGCCCTGGAGGACGACTTGAGCGCCGAACTCTTCCAAGAGAAGGGCCCTCCCCTGGCAGGTTGGGTGAGCCTGGACGGGGGAAGGGTCCACCTCTCTCCCAGGTTTCTCGAAGAGGCCCGGGAGAGGGGATGGGACACCCTGGAGGGGGTCTGCAGGCCACCCCAAGGGGAGGTGGTCCGTTCCACGCCCTTCAGAATCACCTCCCTGGAGGAGGGCTATTTCCGGAAGGTCCATCTTCGAGGTTGGAAGGGGGCCGGGTTGAGGGACAGAATCCGCCTGGGGGCATCCACCTTCCTCTCCCCAGCCAGGGTGGAGGTCTATTGGGGGGAAAGGCTCGGCAGGCTCCGGATTCCCACGCCCGTGCCGGTCCTCCTCGCCGAGGAAGGTCCAAGAAAGGGCCGCTCCGCCCTGGTGACCCGGGCCGTTCCCGGGGGGAGACCCTTGGACGGGCTCGCCGAGCCTCCTCCACCCCCGGTCCTTTCCGAGGCGGCCCGCCTGGTGGCTCTCCTCCACTCGAACGGCCTGGTCCACCGGGACCTTTACCTGAACCACCTGGTCCTGGACGAGGGGGGGGAACTCTGGCTCGCCGATCTCCAGAGGCTCCTGGAGCCCAAGTTCTTCTTCGAGAGGTGGAGGGTGAAGGACCTGGCCGCCCTGCTCCATTCGGCCCCCTCCTGGGCGGGCCCCGGAAAGCGCCTCAGGTTTCTCCTGGAATACGGCAGGAAATCGGGCATCCCCGGCAGGGAGGTCCTCAGGGAGTTGGCTTCCCGGGTCCTGAAGAAGGAGAGGCGGATGGCTTCCCACTCTCCCAAGTGGGACTGAAGGACTCCCTCCCTCAGGCGGAGAGGCCGGCGGCCTCCCGAAGGACTCTCTCCATGGCGGCCATCCAGGGGGCCAGGCCCCGGTCTTCCACGGTTCTTCGGATCCTTTCCCTCTCGGGGGGCCCCAGGAGGAGGCGTTCCATCCAGGATCCCAGGGCCTCCGCCAACCCATTCCGGTCCTCCGGATCGGAGAGGACCGTGCCCGTCTCGGGATCCCGGAGGACCTCGGCGGCTCCCGCCATGGCGGTTGTGATCACCGGAGTTCCCGCGGCAAGGGCCTCGAGGACGGCCAGGCCGCAGGGGTCCCGCTTCGTGGGGAGGACGCAGAGATCCGGTCCCGATGCCAGGGCCAGGTCCTCCACGTGGGGCAGGACCAGGACCCGGTCCCTCCCGAGACCCATGCGGCGGGCAAGCCTCTCCCAGGGGCGGGGATGCCTGGGTCCGGCCACCAGGAGGGTCCAGGGGAGCCTTTCCAGGGTGGCCAGGGCCTCCAGGAGGAGGGGCAGGCCCTTCCTCCGGGGGTCCCTGCCCGGAAAGGAGAGGAGAAGCCTTTCTCCCCGGAGCCCCAAGGCCTCCCTCAAGGCCCGGCCCTCCCTCTCCCTTGCGGAGATCCGGAAGCGGGCCAGGTCCAGGCCGTTGGGCACCACGACCAGCCTGTCCCGGCAGGCGGGATAGGCCCGGAGGGCTTCCCTGTAGACCATCCCGGAGATGCAGACCACCCGCCCGGCGCCGCCCCGGCCCAGGAGGGACTCCTCGAAGTCCAAAAAGACCTTCCTCTTCGCCGAGGGACCAGAACCCATGTATTCGGCCTTGAGGATTCCGTTCTGGGTCCACAGGACGCCCACCCGGGGAAGGTGGCGGACCCCGACGGTCACGGTGCATCCCTCCCTCTCGGCGGCCTCGACCAGGGCCTCGCCGAGGGCGCGTTCGAAACGGGCCCGGGTCAGCGCCCGGACCTTCACAGCATGGAACACCCCCGGAGCCCTCTCCCCCCGCTCCGGGCCCAGGACTCCGAAGGCGTGTACCTCCAGGCCCCGGTTCTCCAGGTGCTCCGCCAGGAGGGCCAGGGCCTTCTCGGCGCCGCCCCTTCCGGGGCGCCAGCGGTCGATCAGGAAACCGACCTTCAAGGAAGGTTCTCTACTCGGTCTTTTCCGGTTCCGGAGAATCCTCCGGCGGGGAAGCTCCCTCCCCAGGATCGGGGTGATCCCTTCCCTCGGGATCCTCCGGGGAGGCCTGGGGAGTCTCCTCCACGGCGGAAGCCTCCATGGCCGGAGCAGGCTGGGCATCCTCCTCCCGGGGGGGCGCTTCTCCCGTGGGAGAAGGGGCCTCTGCGGAAGAGGGAGGGGGCGCTTCGCCCTGGCCGACGCCTGGAGTTTCGCCGGGCGAAGAGGGAGGGGCCTCCTCCCCGGGGGAATCGCCGGCGGAAGATCCCTCTCCCGCAGGAGAGGTTTCCCCTGCCGGAGTGGGGGGCTCTTCCCGGCTTTCTCCCCCTGGTTCGACCCGGCGGCTCTCTTCCCCTTCGGGGGGAGCCTGGGGCTTCTCTTCTTCTCCGGCGGAAGGGGCCTCCTTCTTCAGGAGGGCCTTCAGGCCCGAGAGGGAGGTGAGCTCGCCGAACTCGTTCACGGGAGGCTCCTCCTTCCCGGCCGTTCCCTTGGGCCGGAAGACCCGCTCCCCGATCTCCCTTTCCCCTCTGCGGGGGGGCCGTCCTTCCCGGTAGCGGCCCCTGCCGCCCCGGTCGTCCCTGTCTCTGGGACCGCGCCGTTCCCCCCTGGCCCGCCTGGGGCGGCGGCCTTCCTCGTCTCCGCCCCTCTCCCTGGCCGAGCCCCTTCCCTGGCCCCGCCTCCTGGGAGGAGCGGCGCCTTCGGGGAGCATGCTCAAGGCCAGTCTTCCCTGGCCGGTGTCCACGTGGACCACCCGGACCTCCACCAGGGTGCCCAGGACGAAATCCTCCAGAGGAGAGGCGTCGCCCTTGGTCCTGGGAATCCGGCTCTCGTGGACCAGGCCTTCCGGTTCGATCCCGACGTCCACGAAGAGACCGAAATCGGTGATCCGGGTCACCCGTCCCTTCAGCTTCATTCCCACCTGGAGGTCGGCCAGCTCCTTGACCCCTTCGGGGGGCTCCAGGGGCTCGAAGACCCCGCGGGGGTCGACGCCCCGGGCCAGGAGCTGTTCCTTGATGTCCTCCAGGGTGGGAAGGCCCACGCCCTCACCGGTGAACTCGTTCAGGTCCAGGGAGTCCAGCTTCTCCTTGTTTCCCAGAAGGTCGGCCACCGAGACCTGGGCCTTCTGGGCCATCTTCCCCACGAGCTCGTACCGCTCCGGGTGGATCTGGGTCACGTCCAGGGGATTGTCCCCTCCGTGGAGCCTGAGGAAGCCGGCGCAATTCCGGAAGACCCGCTCGTTGACCGATTCGACCTCCCTGAGCTGCTCCAGGTTCTTGAAGGGACTGGAGGCGCGCTTCTTGTCCAGGTCCCTGCTCAAGCGGGAGTCCAGGCCGGGCACCTTGGCCAGGACTTCATGGGGAGCGAAATTGAGGTCCGGACCCACCTCGGCGACGCAGGCCTGGACCACCTCGTCGAGGGCCGTGCGGACCAGCTTGGGGGGGAGATCCAGGTTCCTGGTTCCGCCCACCAGGATGGAAGGGTCGATCTTCAGGTATTCCGAAATGGGGTCCAGGACCCTCCTGGCCAGGGAGAGGACGGCCCGCACGGGCGGTTCCACGTGGGGGAGTTCCTGCTTGGCCGAGGGACCCGACGCCCAGGTCCGGGCCCCGGCGTCGTTCACCAGTTCCACCGGGATCTTCCGGTCCAGGCCCGCCACGACCTCCTTGAGGAAGGTCTTGACCCCACGGTGATCCCCCCGGGAGGGAGCCAGGGCGATGAAGGTCACCCCCCTGCTCTCGAGGAATTCCTTCACCTTGGTCCTGGACTCTTCCACCTTCTCGGGCGTATCCAGCCGGAAGATGCCGTCGTCCAGGAAACTCCCGTCCGGGCTTGCCACGACCATCCTGTTGCCCTGGGAAGGAGGCCCGGGTTCCACGGCCATGACGGTCTGGCCGGGGAAGGGAGGGGCCATGAGGAGGGAACGAAGCTTGGCCTGGAGGGGCCTGAGCCCCTCCTGGGCGCACCGGTCCCGGAGTTCCTCCAGGACCGCATCACGGCACTCGGGGAGGATCACCTGTTCCAGGGCGCGGCGCACCACGTCCTGGAGGAATCGTTTCAGCTCGCCACCCGTTTTGGGCAGGAAGGGGAAGTAGGTCTTCTCCAGGTGGTCCAGGAGGGGGACCTGGTCCACCAGGATATCCAGTTTCAGGAATCCCTCCCGGGCGCCGGCCATGAGGGAGAGAAGGTTGGCGGGAGGAATACGGGAGATCGGTTCCCGCAGGCCGGCCATCCCCAGGTAGCGGTCGCCGCCCTTCTTCTTCGTCTCCACGGCCTTGGCGTGGATCACCCCCCGGCGGAGGCGTTCCCTGGCCTTGGCCCGGACCTCCCGGTCCTCGCCCACCTTCTGGATCAGGGCCAGGGCCGCCTCTTCCAGGACGGCCGCCGGGTCGGGAAGGCCGCCCTGGGCGTTCACGAATTCGCTGGCCGCCTCCACAAGAGTGCGGCCCCCCAGGTCACCAGACTCGATCTTCTCGACAAGGGGGGCGACACGGGCGAAACTCCGCTTTTCCCGGCCTTCCTTCCTGGCCCCCTTCTTCCGCTTCTGCTGGAAGACGCCGAAGGGCCTGACCAGGTCTTCGAAGAGGGCCGGGTCGAAGGTCTCCTGGATCTTCCGGGCCAGGTCGGCCTCCACCTGGACGCCCTTCTTCTCCACGGCCTCGAAGAAGCGCTTCTTCCTCCTCTCCATGAGATCCAGGAAACGGAATCGCCTTTCGATCTCCAGGATCCTGGAGAGGGGCATGGAACCCGTCGCCTCTTTTCGGTACCTTGCGATGAAAAGCGGCGCGGCGCCCGAGAGCAGGAGTTCCAGCAGGGCCTGGATGTGCTCCCGGTCGTTGTCGAACTCATCACAGAGACGGTCGAGGACGATGTTGCTGACCATCTGGGCCTTCCCGGTCGAGTGTGTGGAGATAGCTTGTCGGAAAAGAAACCCGATCCTATAGCCCCCGGGGGCCCTTCGCAACGCAGGAAAAGGGGCCTTTTCCCTGAAAAGACGGGATCCCCTCCCATTCCGGTCCCCGGAAGGCTCCTCGTCCGGGGCCCCAACTGGGTGGGAGACGTCATCATGGCCACTTCCGCCTTGGAGGCCCTGGCCGAACGCTTCGGGCCGGGCCTCACCGTGGCCCTCCGGCCCCACCTCTTCCCTCTTCTGGCCGGATTGAACTCGGGGAAGAACCTCCTCCCCGCCGGCCGCCCCCGCTCCCTGAAGGCCCTCCTGGCCGAGAGGCGGCGCTGGAAGGAGGGGCGTTTCGACGGGGCCCTCCTCCTTACCCGCTCCCAGGAATCGGCCCTCCTGGCCTGGATTTCCGGCATCCCCCTGAGGGCGGGCCTTCTGGACGGAAGAGGTCTCCTCCTCAACGCCGGCTTCCGGGAGCCTTCCCAACCCAGGAGGAAGGGGCGGGAACCCCGCAGGATTCCCCGCTACATGGGGGACCTCTACGCCGACCTGGCCGCCCTGGTGGGAGTGGAAGTGGAAGACACCCGGCCCAGGCTCGCCGTCCTCCCCCAAGAGGAGGAGGAAGCCCGGCGGGTCCTCTCCTCCCTGGGCCTGGAAGAGGGGGAACCCTTCTTCCTTCTCAATCCCGGTGCCGCCTTCGGGGCCAGCAAGCTCTGGCCCCCCGAACACATGGCCCGGGCGGGGGTGGAACTCCACCGTTCCCTGGGGATCAGGGGGGTGGTCCTGAGCGGTCCCGCCGGGGAAGAGCAGGAACTGGCCCTCCGCATCGCCGCCTCGGCCCCGGGGAAGCCTCTCCTTCCCGCCGTGGGCAAGAACCTGGTCCGGCTTGGACCCTTGAAAGCAGTGGTCCGGAAATCCCGCCTCATGGTCACCACCGATTCGGGGCCCCGCCACGCCGCTGTGGCCTTCCGGGTGCCTCACGTCGTGGTCATGGGCCCTACGGACCCCAGGTTCACGGCCAAGCACCTGGAAGAGTGCCGGGTCCTGAGAAAGGAAGTGGATTGCGGTCCCTGCCACTGGAAGGAGTGCCCCTACGAGCACCACGCCTGCATGCGCGGGATTCCGGCCGAGGAGGTGGTCCGGGCGGCCCTGGAACTCCTCTCCTCTCCTTCCTCCCTCGAGGGTGTGAAGGGGGAGGGGAGGGAAAAATGACCTCCTCCCCCGCCTATCCGGGAGAGCCGAAGATCAGGGCGCCGAAGGAGACGACCTGGCTTCCGTCCTCTTCGGCGGCCTGGGCGTAGTCCAGGATCCGCCCCGGTCTTCCTTCCAGGCACCGCAGGAGGATGTAGACGGGCGAGAGGCCGCAGACGTTGCGGGCGTTCCCGTCGCCCGCCACGTCGCGGTAGAAGTCCTCGGCCCTCCCCGAGGCGACCAGTTCCAGGGTGGCCCGGTCTTTCCTCTCCAGGTCGGCCAGGTCCTCCTTACCCAGAGGTTTCTCTCCACCGAATCTGGGCCCCAGGTGGGCCAGGTCCGCCCCGGCGATGAAGGTGACCCGGCCGGGACGGCGGGCCGCCTCCTCCATGAGGGCCGAGAGGGGGCCTTCCACCTCGGGCCTTCCCCGGGGGGTACCCTCCTCTCCCGCAGGAAGGGCCCCCGTCAGGAGGGGCACGATCCTGAAAGGCCTGTCCGGGAAGATCGCCTGGAGGAAGAGAACCTGGAATTCCAGGGAGTGCTCGTTGCGGTGGAGGAATTCCTCCCGTAGGGCCTCCTCCCCCAAGGCGGGATAGAGGGCGTCGAGGAACTCCTGGTCCGCCTCCACCTTTCCCAGGGGGGTTTCGAAATCCTTCCTGGTGGGTATCAGGGGGGAACTCCCTCCCGAATGGGAGGTCCCCAAGAGGACGAAGGTCTCCGCCGGAGGTGCCGCCTGGAGATGCCTGTAGGCCGTCCCGTAGACCTTTCCGCCCCGGTCCAGGTCGATGTGTGGGGCCACCAGGCCCAGGGGCGGCCGGTCCGAAGGGGAGAGGTCCGAAGGACCGGTCTCCAGGATCCCCTCGAGGAGGCGGGCCAACTCCTCTTCGTCGGCCGGGTAGGACTTCCCCGCCAGGGCGGCGGGCCGGAGAGGGGAGTCACGGAATTCCCGGACGACCCGGGCGAAGGCTTCCTCGAAGCGCTCTCCCTCCAGGAAGAGGCCCTTGTCCAGGTCCTCCACGAGGCGCTCCACCGTGGAGGTGGGAAGGGTCCTGCCCGTCTCCAGGGCGAAACGCAAGGCCAACTCCACGGGGGTCCTGGTCCCGTCCATGAACTGGAGGAGGAGGGCCACCTCCGGGGGCACCAGGGCCTGGCCCTCCATGATCTCCAGGGGGTCCCTGACGAGGAAGAGAGACCGTCCTTCCACCTCCACGGGGTGGAGTTCCAAGGGCCTGGCCTTGGGTTTTCCCTTGGGGGAGCGTTCCTGCATGGCTGGACCTCCGTCCCTTCCTCCCTCCCCAAGGGTATCCATTCCAGGCGGCTCTGGTATATAAAGTTGGTCGAAGAAGGCTCCCTCGGGGGCCCTTGCGGAAGAAACGGGGTATGGATCCCACGACGAGAAACGGAAAGGACGGGGCCGGCCCCCTGGTCCTCCAGGTCCTCATGGAAAACGGGGGCCGGGAAGTCCGCTCCTTTCCCCCCGAAAAAGGGGCGGTCTCCCTGGGCAGGTCCCTGGAGAGCGACCTGGTCCTCCAGGACAGGCGGGTCTCCCGGCGCCATTGCCGGATCGAAGTGGACCAGGATGGCAGGTGGGTCCTCCTGGACGAAGGAAGCCAGAACGGGACCAGGGTCAACGGGGTCCTCGTCTCCCGCCAGGTCCTCCGGGCCGGGGACAGCATCCAGCTCGGCAAGACGAGGATCTCCGTTCTCCAGGCGGGGGAGGAGGAGGAAGGGGCCACCCGGGTGGAGGAGACGGTCCTGGCCAAGGAGGCCCCCCCCAAGGAGAGACTCCTGGCCCTCATGGAGATCAACCGGGCCCTGAACGCCGAATTGCGCCTGGAAAAACTCCTCGGGATCATCGTCGACTCCGCCCTGGAGCTCATCGGCGGGGAGAGGGGCTTCCTCCTCCTGGACGAAGGGGGGGGCCTGAACTGCAAGGTGGCCAGGGACGCCACGGGGAAGGAGATTCCCCCGGGGGAGGTCCGTTTCAGCCGCCGCCTCGCCGAGGAGGTCCGCTCCACCCGGGTCCCCAGGCTCGCCGCCGACGCCCTGGGCGAGGAGGACCTGAAGGCGATCCAGTCCGTAGTGGACCTGGGGGTGAGGAGCGTGCTGTGCGTTCCTCTTACGGTCAGGGGGAAAGTGGAAGGCGTTCTCTACGTGGACCACCGGGTCAAGGTCGCCGTCTTCACCGAATCGGACCTGGATCTCCTCCAGGCCTTCGCCGACCAGGCCGGTATCGCCCTGGCCAACGCCAGGCTCTACCAGGACCTGGTCCGGCGCAAAGAGGAGCTCGAGGCCACGACGAAGGAGGTGGAGCGGCTCAACGCCGCCCTGAGAGAGAAGGTGGCCCGCCAGGAGGAGGAGCTCCTCAACGTGCGGAAGAGCCTCTCCGGGGGGAGGGAAGAGGGTTTCGCCGGGATGATCGGGAAGTCTCCCGCCATGTGCCAGGTCTTCTCCACCATCCGGAGTTACCTGGATTCCCCCGAGCCCGTCCTGATCGAGGGCGAATCCGGCACAGGGAAAGAGCTCGTCGCCCGGGCGATCCACAAGCTGGGGCCCCGGTCCTCCGGTCCCTTCGTCACGGAGAACTGCGCCGCCATTCCCACGGAACTTCTGGAGAGCGAACTCTTCGGCTACACCAAGGGGGCCTTCACGGGGGCCGTGAAGGACAGGAAGGGGCTTTTCGAGGCGGCCCACGGGGGAATCCTCTTCCTGGACGAAGTGGGGGAGATGCCCCAGGCCCTCCAGAAGAAACTCCTGAGGGTCCTCCAGGAAGGGGAAATCCGCCCTCTGGGCTCCTCCCGGACGGTCCAGGTGGACGTGCGGGTCGTGGCGGCGGCCAACAGGCCCCTCAAGGACCTGGTCAGGGAGGGGAAGTTCCGGGAGGACCTCTTCTACAGGCTCCACGTCCTTCCTCTCAGGCTTCCTCCCCTGAGGGAGAGGAGGGAGGACATCCCCCTCCTGGTGGAGCACTTCCTGGCCAAGGCCGCCGGGGAGAGGGGGCTTCCGGCCTTGAGAGTCTCCACGAAGGCCATGGACCTTCTGGTCTCCTACCCCTGGCCGGGGAACGTCCGCCAGCTCGAGAACGAACTCAAGCGTGCCGCCATCCTGGCCGAGGCCGGCGAGGTCCGGCCCGAACACCTCTCCCCGGAGGTCCGCTACAGGACGGACCTGGAAGGCGGCGCCCCCCTTCCGGGGGGATCCTTGCCCGAGAAGGTCAAGGCCCTGCAGGTCCGGGAGATCCTCTCGGCCCTGAGGAAACGTGACGGCAACAAGAGCCGGGCCGCCGCCGACCTCGGAATCTCCAGGTTCTCCCTCCAGAGACTCATGGACAAATACGGGATCCTGGGTCCCGGCGAGGAGGAGGGGAAGCAGGAGCCTTCATGACCCGGCCCGTGCCCCAACCCTTTCCGGACTTCGAGATCCTGGGCAAGATCGGCTCCGGTTCCATGGGCGCCGTCTTCCTGGCCCGCCAGCTCAGCCTGGATCGGCTGGTCGCCCTCAAGGTCCTGAAGCCTTCCCTCTCCCGGGACAGGAGATACGTGGAACGGCTCTCCCGTGAGGCCCGCCTGGTGGCCAGGCTGGATCACCCCAACATCGTCCACGCCTACGACCTGAGGCAGGAGAAGGGTTACCACTTCTTCGTCATGGAGTACGTCGAGGGCCGCTCCCTGAGGGATCTCCTCAAGGATTGGGGCCGCCTGCCCGAGGAACAGGTCCTCCGTATCGGGATCCAGGTTGGCCTCGCCCTGGAACACGCCAGGAAGCACGGCGTGATCCACAGGGACATCAAGCCCGCCAACATCCTGGTCCAGGAGGACGGAAACGTGAAGCTCGCCGACCTGGGCCTGGCCAAGGGACCCGAGGCCCTCTCCGCGGGGAGGCAGGAAGGGGAGCGGACCCTGGGCACGCCCCTCTACATGAGCCCCGAGCAGGCGAGGGACCCGGGGTTGGCCGATATCCGGTCGGACATCTATTCCCTGGGGGCGACCCTCTTCCACGCCGCCTGCGGCGTCCCGCCCTTCCAGGGAAACGATCCGGGGGAGGTGCTGACCAAGGTCCTTCACTCCCCGGCGCCGAGCCCCCGTTCGGTCTTTCCCGGAATCTCGCCGGGCCTGGATCTCCTTCTCCGGAAGTGCCTCCTCAAGGACCCGGACCGCCGCTACCAGGCACCCATGGAACTCGTGGAGGACCTGAAGCGGGTCCAGGCGACGAAACTCCCCGCCGTGGACGCGGAGGAGCTCGAAACGGGGAGGCGCCCGAGGAAGCTCCTCTGGGGCGGCCTGGCCCTCCTGGCGGCGGGTCTTGCGGCGGTCCTGGTCTTCTCGGGGAAGGGCGGCACCCACCAAGGGAAACCGGCCATCCGTAAGGAGCCCTCTTCGCGGCTCGACGAAGTCTCCCGGGAACTTCGTTCCCCCCGGAACTCCAGGCTCATACCCCTCATCCGGAGCCTCCGGGCCCTGGAGGAGGAAGGCGAGAAGGGGGCCATCCCCCTCCTTGCCAGGGCCCACACACTCTTCAACAGGAGGCTCTCCTCCTGGCTCCAGGCCCGGCTGGAAGGCCTGAGAAAGAGGCTCGAGGCGGGGAAGGACCTCTCCACCTTTCCCCAGGTCGTCGGGCGGACCCTGGACGAAGCCTTCCTCCGCGATTTCGGCGTTCCCCCGAAGGGGATCCCCGACAGGAACACCTACGCCTGGTTCCTGGAGCGCAAGAAGGCCCTCCTGGAGGCGTGGAAGGACAAGGTCGCCCGCCTCCGGACCCGGACTCTCCAGCAATTGGCCGAAGCCGAAAAGACGGTCCGGGAGAAGTGGGCCCAGGTTCCCGAGAGGGCCTTCAGGAAGAGACTCGCCATCGCCAGGGGAATCCTGGGATCCTTCCCCTTGCCGGACCTTCCGGCCGGAGAGATGGGGGCCCTCGAGGAGGCCCGGAAGGAGGTCCTGGACCGGCTCGAGGAGGAGGTGAACGCCCAGGCGGAGAACCTGGTCCGCCTGTGCCGTTCCGAGGTCCTGGACAAGGAGAAGAACCTGAAGAAGCGGATCGAGGCCTTCAAGAACTCCCCCCAGGCCCTGGGCGAACTCCTGGACCAGGTCGGGCGGCTCCGTTCCTGGCTGGTCCAGGTGGCCCCTCGCGCCCGGGACCTGCCCCCCCGGGTCCTCTCGGGTGGGAAGGCCTGGTCCAAGGAACTCCTCCTGGGGCGCCTCGCCAGGCTGGAGAAGGAGATCCTGGAAAAGTTGAGGGCCTCCGACCGGGCCAGGGTGGAAGAGCTCTCCCGCCGTTTCCGGCACCTCTTGAGAAAGAGGGATTACGAAGAGGCGAAACGCATCCTGGCCAAGGCCGGAGTCAGGACTCCCCGGGCCCGGGCCGAACTGGAGCGTATGGCCCGGGAACTCCAGGAAGTGCTCTCCCTGGAAGAGGCCGTCCTCTCGAGGATCCGGGAGCTCTCCGGCAGGGAGGGGACCCTCCTCGTGGAGGGAGCCCGGTACAAGGTCCGGTTCCAGGTCTGCCGGGCCCGGCCAGGGAAGGGCTTCCTCCTGGTGGAAGACGAGAGGGGGAAACCCCTCAAGATCGACTATGCCCGGATCCGCCGCTCCTCCCTGGTGGATCTCCTTCCCCCCGAGGTCCGGAGGAAACGCCGGAAGGCCGTGGTCCTCTTCCTCCTTGCCGGGGACGAAGTGGACCGGGCCAGGGAAGAGGCCTCCCTCCTGAAGGGGGAGGAGAGGAAGGCCCTCCTGGCCAGGGTGGAGGAGCGGGCCGGAGAACTCCGCCTTCCCTTCGAGAAGAGAGAGGCCCGGGCCAGGCGGCTCTTCGGGGAATTGAAGAAGAAGATCTCCCTGGGGCTCCACGAAGAGGCCCTCCACATCGCCGACGAGCTCATCTTCCGGTACTGGGGAACCCAGACGGTGAAATCCTTGAAGGAGAAGATCGAGGCCATCCGCCGGAAGGCCGCCCAGGGGGTCCAGGAGGTGGGGCGGCGGATCCGGGTGGAAGGCCTCTTCCCCGGCTGGCAGGTGGATTTCAGCCCCTGGCCGGACATCCTCGCCTCGGCGGACCTGAGGGTCCTCTCCGCCGGGGAACTTCCCTGGAGAGGCTGGGACAGGAAGCCCGGAAAGGGACTCTTCTCCCTCGATTCCGGAGATGGAGATTTTCCCGGCCCCCTCTCCCGTCCCTGGATCCTCAGAACCAACCTGGACGGCCGCTTCGCAGCCTCCTTCAGGGTCCGTGTCCGGTTCTGCGGATCCTCGCCGCCCGCCTGGATCCTCCTCTCCTTCCAGGGTGTCCACGCCTGCCTGGTCCGTCCCTCGGGAGAGGGAAGGGGGGAGGTGGGCTGGAGTTCCTTCCTGTCCTCTGGCCCGGAAGTGGTGAACAAGCCGGCGGTCTTCCTGGAGAGGGCCTGGGCCGCCTGGGCCGGAGAAGCTCCCAAGGTTCCTCTCCTGGCCGGGTGTCTCTATACCCTCGAAATCCGCCTGGGGCCCCGGGAAGGAAGGTCCAGGGAGGTCACCTTCCTCCTGGACGGGAAACCGGTCCTCCCGCCCCGGATGCTTCCCGTGAAGAAGCCCGCCCGGGGCACGGCGGAACTCCGGGTCCAGGGAAAGATCCAGGTGATTCGAGTCACTCTCCAAGGAAGACCGGCAGGCGGTAGGAGGGAAAGATGAAACGGTCCTGGATCCTCACGGCCGCATCTCTTCTCGGGGCCTTCCCCCTCCTTCCGGCCGAGGGGCCCCCGGGAAACTGGCGGGAAGCCCTCGCCGCCATGGAGTCCCGCGACGGAAGGACCCGCCAGGCCGGCCAGGCCTGGCTCATGGAACACCTCGATCCGGCCGACCTGGGTCCCTTCCTGGATTCCCTGGAGAAGCGGACCGATCCGGAGGTCCGGATTCGAGGTGTCAAGGCCCTGGCGGGAAGGCTCGACCTCTTTCCCGCCCTGGCAGGCCTCGCCATGAGGGGGCCCTCCGACCTGGTCCGCCGGGCCCTGGCCGCCCAGGTCCGGAGGGGAAGCCCACTCCTTCCGGAGGACCCGGACGCCTTCCAGCCCCTTCCCAGCGCCCGGGTCTCCCTGGGAGAGATCCCCAGGTCTCCCGCCCAGGTGGCCGGGCTCCTGGCCCGGAACCTGGCCTTTCCTCTGCCCCTCCTGGTGTGGCCCGGTCTCTCCGGTCCTGCCTGGACCCCGCCGGGACCCTGGGGAGGAGAGGTCCGGCGCATCCTCCTCTCTCCAGGCGACCTCTCCTGGCTCCAGGGAGGAAGGGTCTTCATGGGAAAGAGGTTCCTCCTCCTGGCTCCTCCGGGGGCTTCCCCTCCCCTGGATCTTCCGGGCCTGGTGACGGAACTCCTGGTCCTCCTCGGAAAGGGAGGAGAAAGGGCGAAGGAGGCGGCCCTCGCCCTGGGGCAAGCGCCCTTCCTCCCTGTGGGAGAGTTCTTCCTGGAGGAAAGTGCCTCCCGGAAGGGACCAGAGAAGATCCCCTTCCTCTGGGGACTTTCCTCCTTCGCGGCCCGGTCGGGCTTCGGACCGGGCCGGGAGGACCGGGCCTGGGACCTGCTGTGGGAGAACCTGGAACTCCTCGAAGGGGAAGGGTTGGCCTGGGCCGCCCAGGCCCTGGCAGCCCTGGGGCCGGGAACGAGACCCCGCCGGGGAGGGAGGATCCGGGCCGCCTGGGAGAGGCTCGGCCCGCCGGGGAGGTGGAAGGTCCTCCTCCCCATGGTGAAGACCTCTTTCCCCTGGTGCCGGGATTGGCTGGTCCGGGCCCTGGAGAAGGGACCTGCTTCTCCCCGTGAGGCGGCCTGCCTGGTCCGGGCCCTCTCCCTCCTCGGGGCCAGGCCCGATCGAACCTCACTGGTGGAGGCCCTGGTCCTGGCCGGTCCGGGGGCGGGAAGCTACGGGGCCCGCCTGGCGGCTCCCTTGGAGCGCCGGGACCGCTCCTGGGCCCTTGCCCTCCTTCGGGGCAAGGCCAGGGGGCCGGCCGAGCTCGGTGCCTGTGCCCTGGGAGAGACTCCCGGGTGGGGGTGGAAAGCCCTCCTCGGGGAGCTCCTGTCGTCCAGGGGCGCCGGGGAGCTCTCCCTTCTCCTCCTGGGGATGCGGACCGCCAAGGACCGGGGAGCGCCGGGACTCTCCTCCGCCCTCCTGGATGCCTGGGAAGGGAGCGGGGGAGCGGCCCGGATCCGGGCTGCCGTCGCCTTGGGCCTCCTCTTGGACGAAGGATTCTTCCTGGCCTCGGGAACCGATCCGGGCCGGTTCTCCCCGGTGGCCACTTGGAAGGTGAGGGACCGCTTCCAGAGGGATTATCCCTCCCTGGAGAAGACCCTGGAGGAAGCCTTCCGGAAGGGCGGGAGTGGTCCCTTGCGTCTCGCCGCAGCCCGGGCCCTCGGACGGATCCACGGCCTCCACCAGGACTTCCGGGTGGGATCCTACCTGGCCTGGGGAAAGGACCAAGAGGGGAGGAGGGGCCTGTTCTTCCTCCTCAGGGAATGGGTCCAGGTCTACCCCCAGGGAGAAGTGGTCCTTGGACCTTCCCTGGCCCGGGGGCGGTGGAACGCCGTCCTGGGCAGGAAGGGGCTGGAGGGGATCCGGATCGCCCTGGGCTGGAGTCCGCCTGCCTGGAGTTCCCTGAACCTGGAGGAGGCGGACCCTCTTGCATGGGCCCTTCGGTTCCCTGCGGAATGAGTCACTCCAGGTAGAGGTCCCGGCCTGTCGAATGTCGGAAAGGGAGGAGTTCTTCTTTTCCCCTGGAGGGAAAGGCGTGGACAGGCCTTTCTCGGCGGTCTCAAATATCCTGTTCCCGGTGGAACGGTCTAGATGGAGACACCCCGGGAAGGAGCCCGGACTTTGGCGGAACAGGCGAAACAAAAGGGCAAAGGGGCCCAGGAAGACACCTTCGTCCTGGTGGAGAGGGTGACCAGCCCCTTTTTGGTCCTCTTCCACAAGCCCCACAGCTTGCTGGCGGAGCAGTACCGGGCCCTTCGAAACAACATCCTGGCCATGAACCGCTCGGGGTCCCCCAGGACCATCCTGGTCACCTCGGCCATGGCCGGCGAGGGAAAGACCGTCACCCTGGCGAACCTGGGGCTGGCCATGGGGGAGGTGGAGCGGAACCGGGTCCTTTTGGTGGACGCCGACATCCGCCATCCCGGACTGGAGGCCTTCCTGGGCCTCAACAGGGAACCGGGCCTGACGGAACTCCTCCTGGACCGGGCCTCCCTGGAGGAAGTGATCTATCCCTCGGGCTTTCCCCAGGTGGACATCCTGGGCGCCGGCAGAGAGGTCGACCATCCGGCGGGACTCCTCTCGGGGTCCAGGATGGGGGAACTCTTCTCCGCCCTGAAAGAACGATACAGATACGTCCTGATCGATTCCCCGCCCATCCTTCCCATCACCGATGGGCTCACCCTGGCCCCCCTGGTGGATGGGACCCTCCTGGTGGTGAGGTTGGACTACACGCCCAAACCCGCCGTGAACCGGGCCCTGGACCAGTTGAAGAAAGTGGGGGCTCCTGTCCTGGGGGCCTTCCTGACCTGCGCCAGGGGGGATTACGAGGGCAGGAAGAGCCCTTACTACTACCCCTATCAGTCGGACGAGGAAGGGCGCCCGTGAAGGGAAAGGACCTGAAGGCCAACCTGAAGGAAGCCCTGAAGCGCTTCTCCTTCCGGACCACCCCGGACGACCTGAAACGCCGAGGGGTGGAGAGGGTCCACGTCGTGGGCCTGGACCGGATCGTGGGTCTCGTGGAGGAAGCGGTCCGCCGCACTCTCGCCAGGTCCTTCCACCTGGGGGCCCCCGGGGCCGGAACCCTGGCGGCGGGAGCCCGGGAGGAGTTCCTGAAACTCCTGGAACGGACCAAGGACCTGGAGAAGGCCCGGGACGAGGCGGAACGTCTGAAGAAGGAACTGGAGGCCCAGGTGGACACCCTGCGCCTCCAGCTCAAGGAGACCGAGACCCGGCTGGAGCGGGAACGCCTCCGGATCAAGGAGACCGTCCAGGCCCAGGCCCTCCTGGAGGAGGCCAAGCTGGCCGAGGCCGTCCGCTCTCTCTTCCGCAACTGGGAGGGCGAGAAGGATCTCTCCCTCCTGAGGGAGGAGGTGATCTCCCTGGTCTCCTCCCACGTGGTCCAGGAACGCAACAAGGCCCTGGCGGCGGCCCTGGAGGAGAGGGACGAAGAGGCCCAGAGGCTCCGCCGCAGGGTGGCCAAGCTCGCCTCCTCCCTGGAGAAGGCCGAGGAGGCCCTGCGGAACTACGCCCAGAACGGCCAGATCGACCAGGGGATCTCCTCGGTCTTCCGCACCATCCAGGGCCTGAACGTGATGGACCCGGCCTACAAGAAGAAGAAAGAGGTCCTGAAGGACATCTTCCTGGCGAACGTGAAACTCCAGAAGGAACTTCAGAAAGAGGGGTAAGAGACCGTGAGCGACCAGAAGGAAAGCAGCAATCCCCAGACCCCCGATCCTCTCCCGGAAGGAAAGGATCACGGCGTCCTCTACGTGGGAGTGGACCTGGGAACCTCCCGGACCTCGGTCTGCGCAAGCAACGGTGTGAGAGAGACCCTGGCCTCCTACGTGGGATATCCCAAGGACGTGGTCTCCCGGAAGGCCCTGGGCAAGGAAGTCCTCTTCGGCCAGGAGGCCCTGGACAACAGGCTCTCTCTCCGTTTCTTCCGCCCCCTGGAGAAGGGCGAGCTGAAGGGGACCGACCAGGCCGACTCCCAGGACGCCAAGGAGAACCTCGCCGCCGCAAAGGACCTGATCCACCACACCATCCAGCTCTGCATGCCCAGGAAAGACGAGCTGATCTACGCCGTCATCGGCGTTCCCGCCCAGGCGAGCATCCACAACAAGAAGGCCATCATCGAGGCCGCCAGGGACACGGTGGACTCGGTCATGCTCTGCTCCGAGCCCTTCGCCGTGGCCTACAGCATCGACCGCCTCATGGACGTACTGGTCATCGACATCGGCGCCGGGACGGTGGATCTCTGCAGGATGCACGGCACCATGCCCGAGGACGCCGACCAGATCACCCTCTACACCGGTGGGGACTGGCTCGACCAGGAGATCTACAAGGAGTTCCAGGCGGCCTGCCCCGGGGCGGACTTCACCATCAACATGGTCAAGTCCATCAAGGAGAAGTACGCCTTCGTCGGTGACGTGCTGGACCCGGTGAAGGTGGAGTTCCCCGTGAAGGGGAAACCCACGACCTTCGACGTGACCGAACCTCTCCGGAAGGCCTGCAAGCGGATCATTCCGCCCATCGTGGAGGCCATCCACGAACTGGTGGCCTCCTTCGATCCGGAGTTCCAGGAAAGGCTCAGGCGGAACGTCCTACTCGCCGGCGGCGGGAGCCAGATCCGGGCCCTGGACGTGGAGATCGAGAAGGAGATGAAAGAGCGTCTCGGAGGGGGACGGGTGGAAAGGATCGAAGATCCCCTGTACGCCGGCGCCAACGGGGCTCTCAAGATCGCTCACGACATGCCCGGCGAGTACTGGCAACAGCTCAGGTAAGGGCCCGGGTTCGGCCGAAAAGGGGAAGGGGGTCCGCTGGTAGGACCCCGGCAGGAGGCCTGGGGCACCCATGGGCTACATCAACCTGGCCGACAAGACCATCAACGCCAAGCTCGTCTACTACGGGGTGGGCCTGGGGGGAAAGACCACCTCCCTCCAGGCGATCCACGAGATCCTCTGCCCCAGGAACGAAGTGAAGCTGGTCTCCATCAACACCGACCAGGACGCCACCCTGCTCTTCGACTTCCTTCCCCTGAACCTGGGTAGCGTGGAAGGATTCAAGATCCGGATCCAGGGGTTCACCGTTCCGGGCCAGCCGAAGTACCGGCTCATGAGGAAGTACGTCCTCTCCGGGGCGGACGCCGTGGTCTTCGTCATCGATTCCCAGGCGGCCCGGCTCGAGGAGAACCTGAAATCCCTGGAGGATCTCAGGAACAACCTGATCGCAAACGGCCTCAGCCCGGAGACCATCCCCCTCGTCCTCCAATACAACAAGCGGGACCTGCCGGACCTGGTCTCCCTGGAGGAACTGGACGAGAAATTCAAGTGGCGGGACGTCCCCGCCTTTCCCACCATCGCCACCGAGGGGGAGGGGGTCTTCGAGGCCTTCGTGGAAGCCACGAGGCTCCTGGTGGAAGCCAAGATCCTCCAATACGGCCTGGGGAAAGGGACGGTGGATCCCGAGGAGGTCGCCCGGGGGGCGGCGAGGAAACTCTTCCAGATCAAGGAATCCCGCAAGGCGCCTTCCCAGGCCGATTCTCCCACCTTCGACAGGGTCACCCTCTCCGTTCCCGAGGAGGCGGCCGCTTCGGTCCTGGGCGGGGGACCCGAATCGCGCCTTCCCGGCCGGATCGTCACCCCTGCCGACCTTGAAGACGGCCGAGAACCGGCCTGTCCTTTCTCCTCCGGGGAAGAGAGCGCCGGGCACGGGGAGGAGGCCCCCGGGGAGGACCTGGAGGAGCTCCCCATTTTGGAGGACCTGATCGAAGAGGAGGAAGAGGAGGAGCTTCCCTCTCCCTCCCCCAGGGACCAGGGCCCCACGGGTGAGGAGGACCCGGAGCAGCTCCTCGGCCAGGTGGTCCAGACCAACGTGGAGCTGGCCGAGCTCTACGCCGAGCTCGCGGAATACAAGAACCTGCTGGAGCGCAAGAACAACGAGCTGGTCGAGATCAGCCAGACCATCAGCCACGACCTGAAGAAGCCCCTGACGGCCCTGAAGACGGTCATCACCCTCCTCAAGCAGGGCTATCTCGGGGAGCTCTCCGAGCAGCAGGCCGACGCCGTCCAGAACGCCTACGAAGCCTCCCAGTACATGGAGGAACTCATCGAGGACATCCTGGACTCCACCAGGCTGGACCACGACGGGGTCGACCTCAAGATCGAGGAGGTGGACATGACCCTCCTGGTGGGGGAGATCCTGCGCCGCCTCAAGTATCACCTCACCGAAACCAACGTGGCCGTCAGGGTGGAGCCTCTGCCCACGGTCAAGTGCGACCCCTGGGCCATGACCAAGGTCTTCACCAATCTCATCGGGAACGCCGTCAACTACAGGGACCCCACGAGGGGACCCTACATCCACGTCTCGGCCAGGGAGGAGGGGGAGGGCTTCACTTTCCTGGTGGAGGACAACGGCATCGGGATTCCCGGTGAGGACCAGGAGAAGGTCTTCCAGAAGTTCGAGCGCGGGTCCAACACGGGAGGGATCAACGGAACGGGCCTGGGCCTCTACATCGTCCGGGAGCTGGTCCGCAAGCACGGCGGGGAAGTCACCTTCGAGTCCGAGAAGGGACGGGGAACGACATTCCACGTCTATCTCCCCAAGGAGCCCGTTCTCCCCGGCGGGGAGGAGGAGGAGGCCTAGGCCCCGGGCGGGGGATCCCGACCCCCCGGCCTTTTCAGCCCTTGCTCTTCTCCAGGGCGTCCATCTCCTTGCTCTTGCCCGCCACGAAGAGGACGTCGCCTTTCTTCACCGTATAATCGGCCGGGGGCAGGAAGACGGTCTTCCCCTTTTCTCCGGACTCCACGGCCAGGACCATGATTCCGAAGCGGTTGCGCAGGTCCAGTTCCTTGAGGGTCTTGCCGTGGAAGGACTTGGGGGTCTCCACCTTGTCGACCCTGTAGCCCCCGGGGAGGGGGAGGTATTCCAGGAAGTTCGGGTTGAGCAGGGTCCGGGCCGTCCGCCGGGCCATGTCCCTCTCGGGGAAGAGGACCTTGTGGGCCCCAACGGCCTCCAGGATGGCCTTGTGGTCCTGGGAGATGGCCTTGGCCACGATGTAGGGGACGCCCATGTTCTTCAAGTGGAGGGTGCACATGATGCTCGCCTCCACCGATTCCCCCAGGCTCACCACCACGGCGTCCACCGATTTCGGAACCACGCTCTCCAGGGCCTTCCGGTCCCGCACGTCCAAGGTGACGGCCTGGACGACCTTGTCCCGGATGGCGTTGACCTTCTCCTTGTCCTTGTCCACCGCCAGGACTTCACACCCCAGGGAGGTGAGGTTCTCCGCCAGGTGGCTTCCGAAGAGGCCCAGGCCGATCACGCAGATTTGCCGCATCTCCGAATCTCCTTGTCGGGCCGGGCCGGGTCAGCCCAGCATCACCGGTTCCTCCGGGTATCCTACCCGGGGCCCCTGCTCCTGTCCCCTTGCGAAGGTGGCCAGGGTCAGGGGACCGAGCCTCCCCGAGAACATGAGGACCATCAAGGTCACCTTTCCTCCCGCCGAGAGGGTGGGGGTCACGCCCGTGGAGAGGCCCACCGTCCCGAGGGCCGAGGCGGCCTCGAAGAAACGGGCCAGGAACCTGCTCCCCTCCTCGTGGAAAGGTCCGCCCCCTCCCTCGGTCAGAGAGAGGACCATGACTCCCGCCGCCAGGAGGAACAGAACCGAGGAGACGATGATCACGGCCCGCCGGCCCGCCTCCCGGGGGATCTCCCTCTTGAAGATCGTGACGTTTTCGTCACCCCGCAACCAGGAGCGCAGGGTGGCGAAGAAGACCACGAAGGTGGTGGTCTTCATCCCGCCAGCCGTGGACCCGGGAGAACCTCCGATCAGCATGAACCCCGTGATGAGGAGGAGGGCCGGGGCCGAGAGGGCGCCGATGTCCAGGGTATTGAAGCCCGCCGTCCTGGGGGTGACGGACTGGAAGAGGGAGGCCAGGACCTTGTCCCCCCAGGGAAGTTCCGCCAGGGTGTTCCGGGACTCGAAGAGGTAGAAGAGTGCCGCCCCCAGGACGATCAGAACCAGGGTGGTCCAGAAGACGATCCTCGTGTGGAGGCTGAAGAGAACGGGAAGGTCCTTCTTCTTGTGGTGGAAGATCCGCCGGGTCACCTCGAAGAGGACCACGTGTCCCAGTCCCCCCGTCACGATGAGGCCCATCACCACGCCGTTCACCACCGGGTCCCCCCGGAAACGGACCAGACTGTCGCTCCAGAGGGAGAAACCGGCGTTGCAGAAGGCCGAGACGGAGTGGAAGAGCGCCGGGAAGAGAGCGGCCTCCGTTGCGCCCAAGCGCAACCAAAGGAGGAGGGCTCCCAGGAACTCCACGACGGCCGTGACGGAAACGATGAAGACCAGGATCTTGCCGAACTTCCCCGAGGACTGCTCCGGAAGGAAGACCTCCTGGAGGACGTAGTGGTTCCTCAGGGAGAGGCGTTTCCCCAGGAGGGAACCCAGGAAGGCCGAGAAGGTCATGAGCCCCAGGCCGCCCACCTGGATGAGGCAGAGGATCACCCACTGGCCCGCCAGGGAGAAATCCCCCCCCGTGTCCTTGGTGATGAGGCCCGTCACGCAGACCGCCGAGACGGATGTGAAGAGACCGTCCAGGAAGCCCACGGGGCGGACCTGGCAAAAGGGAAGGCTCAGGAGGACGCCGCCCACCAGGATGACGGCGGCGAAGCTGAGGACCAGCACCGCCTGGGGCCTGGAGAGGAGGGCTCCCAGGCCGCTCTCCTTGCGGGGGGCCGCACCTTCCCCGGAGAACTCATCTCCCACGGGACTTCCTCCAGGCACACCACCAGTAGACGGCCCCTCCCGCCAGGATCATGAGGAAGCAAAGCTCCTGGCCCCGGGAGAAGGGCCCCAGGACGAAACCGAGCTGGGGGTCGGGCTCGCGGAAGAACTCGATGAAGAACCGGAAGATCCCGTAGCCCGCCAGGAAGAAGGCCACGTAGGCTCCCTGGGGGAGGCGGAACTCCCGCTTGCGGTCCCACAGGTAGATCCTCCAGAGGACGAGCCCCAGGACCAGGCCCTCCAGGAGGGCTTCGTAGAGCTGGGAGGGGTGGCGCAGGGGCACGTAGGGGGCGATCTTCTCCCAGGTGCCGTCCTTGAGGGCCTTGAGGATGGCCACCTCTTCCTCCCTGGGATTGCGGGTGATGTAGGGGAGGCGGCCCATCTCCCGGAGCTTCTGGAGAGCCACGGGATCCCTGGGGAAACGCATGGCCCAGGGAAGCCAGGAAGGAGCCACCCGCCCGAAGAGTTCGCCGTTGATGAAGTTGGCCACCCGGACCAGGAAGATCCCCGGAGTGATGGCCAGGGCCAGGCCGTCGCCCACCCTCCAGAAGGGGACCTTCTGGAGGCGCGTATAGAGGATGGTGGCCACGGCGACCCCCAGGAGTCCGCCATGGAAAGAGAGCCCTCCCGTCCAGACCTTCACCAGGTCCCCCGGGTGGGTGAGGAGGTCGGGCTCGTAGAAGAGGGCATACCCCAGCCGGCCTCCCAGGACCACGCCGACGACGAGCCAGAGGAGGAAGTCGGCCGTCTTCTCCGGGCTCAAGGGAAAGAAGCCCCGGCGGGAGAGTTTCTTCAGGATCCAGAGGGCCAGAGCGAAGCCCAGGAGATACATCAGGCCGTACCAACGCACGGCAAGCCCCCCTCCCAGGGGGAGGAGGACCGGGTCGATGCCGTGGTAGGGAATCTCGCCCAACATGTCCGGAATCCGTTCTCCTGGCCCAAAGCGGCCCATCGCACCGAAGGGGGGATCCTATGCAAGGAAGGGGGCCAAGGCCAGAGCAAGTTGAGGCGCCCCTTCCGACCCGTTAGGCTTTGCCCATGGTGATGGAATCCCAAGACATCCGGAAGGCCATCCGGGAGAGCCTGGAGGCGAAGGAGGCCCTCCTCTCCCTGGCCGGGGAGATCGAGGCCCTCTGCCGCATGGGGGAGGAAGTCCTAAAGGGGGGAGGCAAACTGCTGTTTTGTGGAAACGGGGGGAGCGCCTGCGACGCCGCCCACGCCTCCTGCGAGCTGACAGGATGGTTCCTCCAGAAGGAGAGGAGGCCCTTGCCGGCTGTGGCCCTGGGTTTCGAGACGCCCGCCCTGACGGCCATGGCCAACGACAAGGGCTACGACGAGGCCTTCGCCAGGCAGGTCCAGGCCCTGGGCCGGCCGGGGGACCTCCTCGTGGGGATCACCACCTCGGGCCGGTCCCCCTCGGTGGTGAGGGCCCTGGAACGGGCCAGGTCCCTGGGAATCCGCACGGCGGTCCTCACGGGGAGAGAGGGCGGTCCCGCCGGATCGGTCGCGGAATTCAACCTGCGGGTCCCTTCCTCCGATACGCCGCGGATCCAGGAGTGCCATCTCCTGGTGCTCCACATCTTCTCCCAGTGGCTGGAGGCGGCCTGCGCCTGAGATTCTCTTTTCTTTCCACTCCCCCCGTTTCCCCCGGAGGAACCGCCCCCTATCCTTTCCCTTTCCCGGGATCGGCCCAGGGGTCCCCCGCCCAGGAGGTTCGCCATGCAGGATTTCACCCGCCTCATCCTCCCAGACGTGCGTGAGTTGCTCGCCCAGGGCGATCACGAGGAGGTCGCCCGGGAGCTGGAGAGGTTGCACCCGGCGGACATCGCCGACCTCCTTTCCCACCTGGATCCCGAAGAGGGGGCGGCCCTCTTCATGGCCCTCTCCCCCAAGGACCGGGCCGAGGTCTTCGAGCACCTGGACGAGAACGTCCAGGTGAGCCTTGTGGAGAGAGTGGACCGGGGCCCCATGGTGGAGGTCATCGAGGCCCTCTCCTCGGACGACAGGGCCGACCTGGTCCAGGCCCTTCCCGAGGAGACCAAGGAGAAGATCCTCCCCCTCATGCCCCAGGCGGACCGGAACGAGGTCCGGCGGTTGCTCTCCTACCCGGAGGACTCGGCGGGCGCCCTCATGTCCACGGAGTTCGCCGCCATCCCTCCGGACCTCACCGTCCGGGAGGCCCTGGATTTCCTGCGCCGCGTGGGCCCGAGCCGGGAGACGATCTACTACATCTACGTCCTGGACGAGGACAACCGCCTCGTCGGCGTCCTCTCCCTGAAGGACCTGGTCCTGGCCCATCCCGACGACAAGGTCCAGGACATCATGGAGAAGGACGTCATCGCCGTCAGGGTGGACGACGACCAGGAGGACGTGGCCCGGGCGGTGGAGAAATACGACTTCCTGGCCATCCCCGTAGTGGACGGCCTGGGGCGGATGGTGGGTATCGTCACCCAGGACGACGTGATGGACGTCCTGAAGGAGGAGGCCACCGAGGACGCCCAGAAGATGGCCGCCGTGGAACCCCTGGAGACCTCCTATATCCGGTCCGGGTTCTTCGAACTGGTCCGCAAGAGAGGGACCTGGCTCGTCCTCCTCTTCTTCGGGGAATTGCTTACTTCGGAAACGCTGGCGGCCTACGAGAGCACCTGGTCCTCCCTGGCCGTCCTCGTAGCCCTGATCCCCCTCATCAACTCCAGCGGGGGAAACACGGGGGGCCAGTCCTCGGTGCTTGTGATCCGCTCCCTCGCCCTGGGGGAGATCACCACCAGGGACTGGTGGAGGGTGGTCCTGAGGGAGATGGGCCAGGGGCTGGTCCTGGGACTCATCCTGGGGCTCGTGGGGGTGGGGCGGGTCCTCCTGTGGGGCGACGCCGGGAACGTCCCGGAGCTTCAGCTCGCCCTGGCGGTGGGTCTCTCCCTCCTCACGGTGGTGACCTTGGGCGCCCTTCTTGGTTCCACCATTCCCATGATCTTCAAGAGGCTCGGCATGGATCCGGCGGTCATGTCCAACCCTTCCCTGTCCTGCACCATGGACATCCTGGGCATGCTCACCTACTTCAACGTGGTGAAGCTGGTCATGGGACTCTAGGGGGAAGAGGGCCGGAGGGGAGGCCCCTTTCCCTACCCTACCAATCGCCCCAGGAAGGTTCGTCCTCCGGGAGGGATGGCCGATCCTTCTCGGGCCGGACCTTGGCGGCGGGCTGGATGTCCCGTTCCTCCTCGGTGGGTATCAGGCAACGGCCCTCGGCGGGGCACATCGTCTCCTTGGGGTCCACCCGGGAACGCCGGCCCTTCTTGCGGGACTTGGCGGCGTTCCCCTTCCCGGCGGGGGTTCCCGTCTTCGCCGGGGCTTCTTTCGCTCCTCCCCGGGAGGAGGTCTTCCGGCCGGACTTCTTGGCGCCCTTCGCCTTCTCCGTCTTTTCTTTTACCTCCGCCGCCGGTCCCGCCGAAGGAGCCTGATCTCCCCGGGAAGCCTCTCCGGCCGGGGGGCTCTTCTCTTCCTTGGTTCCGGTCCGCCGGGTCCGGCGCTTCCTGGTCCGCTTCTTCTTCCCTTCCTTGGGCTCTTCCCCCTCCTTCGCTCCGGCACGGGCCTCCTCCCGGTGGGAGGCCTCCTTGCCCGGCACCAGGGGGGCCGGCGGGGGAAGGGGCTCCTCCGGGACGCCCTCGGAAATCTCCTGGGCGTACTTCTCCCGCCACTTGTGGAAGACATCCCACCCCGAACCGAGGGCCAGGCAACGCAGGTGGAGGAGTTTCAAGGCCTCGGGGAAATAGGACTGGGCCAGGAAGGCCCTTACACGGAAGCGCCGTTTCTTCTCGGTGAACCGTCTTTGGGCCGTGCAGAGACGCTTCACCGAAGCCCGGTCCTTCCGGGAGAGGCGGCACCACTGGGCGAAGGGATCCAAGAGACCTTCGATCGCCGCCATGGGGTCTTCCCCGGCCATGCGGCGGCTCTCGTAGGGCTCCAGGAAGACCGCCGCCAGGAGGAACCCGTTGGACAGATCCTCCTGCTCGGAGGAGACCACCGTGTCCAGGGCCTCGAGGTGCTTCCAGAAACGGTCCCTCGAGGATTCGGGAGCCCTGTCCAGCCAGTCGGAGATGGTGGAGAGGATCACCTTCAGGGCTCCCACCTGGCGGAGCATCTGGAAGGCTCCAAGGGCATTGGCGGACCGCAGGAGCCTCAGGATCTCCTCCAGGATCCTGGGGGGGGCGGAGCGGGCCAGGTCGGGGGCGGCCTTCTTCATGGCCTCCCAGCCCTCCCGGTCCACCTCGAATCCCAGGCGGGTGGCGAACTTTACGGCCCGCAGGATCCGGACCGGATCCTCCCGGAACCGGAGCAGAGGGTCGCCGATGGTGCGGATCCGCCGGGCCTTCAGGTCCTTCAGGCCGTCCACCCAGTCCAGGACGGCGTGCCTCTGGGGATCGTAGAAGAGGCCGTTCACCGTGAAGTCCCGGCGCCGGGCGTCTTCCTCGGCCGTGCCGAAGACGTTGTCCTGCTGGATCAGGACATCGCCGTCCTCGGCGTTCTCCACGTCCACGGGGGTCTTCCGGAAGGTGGAGACCTCCAGGATCTTGTCCCCGAAGAAGAGGTGGGCGAGTTTGAAACGCCGGCCGATGATCCGGGAGTTCCGGAAGAGTTTCTTGACCTCCTTGGGCCGGGCCGAGGTGGCGATATCGAAGTCTTTCGGGGGCCTTCCCAGGAGGAGGTCCCTCACACACCCGCCCACCAGGTAGGCCTGGTAGCCGAAATTCCGGAGCCTGTGGATCACCTTGAGGGCGTCCGGGTCCAGAGCCTCCCTGGGAACCAGGGGGGCTTCCAGGATCCTGGGACGTGTGTGCCCCCCGGTCCGGGAAGGGCGATCTTCTTCTTTCATCGATTCAGGCTGCAATTCCTTTCAGCGGGGCCCGAAGGCCCCGCGGAAACCCGCTCCGCCGGGGGTTCTTTACCAGAGGGAGGGGAAGGAAACAACCCGGCCGGAAGACTCAGGGGAAGAAGATCTCGCAGGAGGAGAGGCTCGTGTTGGACGATCCGCCCGCTCCGGCGATCAAGAGGAAGCTCCCCTCCGGCAGGGGGACGATCACGTGGGCCCCCCGGGCCACCCTCATGGAGGAGCGGTTGTAGCTGAAGGACGACCCGTTGAAGATCTCGCAGGAGGCCAGGGCCACGGGCTTGGCGTAGGTTCCTGCGGCGCCTCCCGAGACCAGGGCCTTTCCGCCGGGCAGGGCGAGCAAGGTGGGCAGGCCCCGGGCGGTCCGCATGGAGGGGAGGGAACGCCAGCGGTTGGTGGAGGGATCGTAGAGGGCCGCCGAGGACAGGGGCTTGTAGGAGTTGGGATCCAGGATGTTGGAGCCGTAGACCCCGCCGCAAAGGAGGATCTTCCCGTTGCTCAGAGTGACGGCCGAGTGGCCCGCCCGTTTGCCCGGAACCTTGCCCGTGTAGTACCAACGTCCCTTGTAGAAGTATTCCGCCGAGTCCTGGAAGTTGGGAATCGGAATTCCCAGGAAGTATTTGACCGAGAGGCCCTCGGCGGCGACGGCCCTGGAGCCCGCAAGGGTCAGGGTGTGGCCGAAACGGACGACGTGCATGTCCGAAGTCCGGCTCCAGCGGCCCCGGGCCGGGTCGTAGATCTCGGCCGACTTCAAGGCACCCTTGATGGCCTTCACCGGGTCGCTCACGTCCCTCGTTCCTCCGCAGACCAGGACCTTCCCGTCGGGAAGGAGGACGCCCTGGTGGCCCACCCTGGCGGTGGTCATGCTTCCCGTGTAGGTCCAGCGGCCCCGGGCCGGGTCATAGATCTCGCAGGAGGAGAGGACGCGCTTCTGTGTATCCGTTCCTCCGCACACGAGGACACGGCCGTCCTTGAGGCGGATGGTCACGTGGGCTCCCCTGTCGTGGAGCATGTCCGGGCCCCTTCGCCAGGTGTAGGTGGAAGGATCGAAGACGGCCGTCTTCTTCGTGGCCCCCCCGGCGTTCATGTTGCCCTGGCCGCCGCCGCAGACCAGGATCCGGCCGTCTTTGAGGACGGCAACGCCCGGCAAGGTGGTGGAGAAGGGGAGCCGGCCCGGCAGGAGGGAGAAGGTGCGGGAGATTCCCAGGAGGGTCAGGACGGGGTTGGAGATGTCGTCCACCAGGTAGGTCTTTCCAGGGAGGGTGAGAGCCTGCCAGTGGAGGAGGGTGCCCTGGAGGACCGGGTCGGCGGGAAGGTTCAGGGCGGGGACGGCCCGTCCCGTGCCGTCCAGGACACCCACCTGGGCCAGGAAGAGGAGGTCCAGGCCCACCGAGAGAGAGCGGGGATCCCGGGGGTCGGCCAGGGAGAGCCTGGTAGGCCCGCCGTTCAAGGAGGGAATGAGGAGGAAAGTCTCGTTCCTGTCCCCGACCAGGGGGAGGGTGAGCCTTCCGCCCAGGGTGGTTCCCTTTTTCCCCAGTTTCAGGGCGGCCGGGGAAGGAACGGTCAGGCTCAAGAGGGAAAGGGTGCAGAAAAGGGAGAAAACCCAGCGTCTCATGGCGTGCCTCACGAAAAGGGTCCAGGGGAAGGGAGTGACTTCCAAAAGAAGAATTCATCTTATCGGGACGATGGGACCCAAGAAAGACGCCGTCTTCCGGAGAAAACCCTCAAGTCCCGGGCCGGATGTTCCTTAATGAGAACATGCAGATCCCCGGGGTGAACCGAAGCGAGGACGGCGGGGGAGACGGAAAGGGCTACGAACCTCTCCGCAAAGCCCAGCACGTCCAGGAAGAGGACCGGAAGAAGGGGGCCGGGAACCCCAGGGATTCGGCCCAGCTCACCAGCCCCGAAAGGGCGGCCCTGCAACTTCTCAAAGAGCTCGTGGTCCAGCGTTACCGAACCCTCGTGGGGAATCCCACCCCTCCTCCGGGGTTCCAGCCGCCAGACCTCCCCCTTCCGGACAACCCCGAAGCCTGGGCAACCTCCCTGCTCCGGGAGTTGAACCTCATCTTCGGTTCGGCCCGGAACGCCCTGGGCGCCGGAAGGGCCCACCGCCTCATGGTCCAGGCCTTCGAGGAGGGCACCAGGGAGACCCTGGAGATCCTGAAGGAGCTCGGGGCGGGCTCTTCCCCCGAGACCTGGGAGAGGGTGGCCCAGGCCGGCCGGGCCCTCTTCCGGAAACTGGAGCCCTTGCTCGGAAAGGAAGGAGCCGGGATGCCCTCCTTCCTCGAGGAAGGTCCCCCTGTGGGAACGCCCCGCTGACCTATTGGGGGAGAAAGGGGAGGGCCCCCTCCCGGTCCGGGATGAGCCCTGTCCTGGAGAAGACCCTGGCCGGTAGGATCGACGGGCTTCAACCAGGCAGGAGTCGATCCATGACGGGCACCCTCCTCTCCCTCTCCTTTTCCCTTCTCCTCGCCGCCGGGGTCCAAGGCGAGTCCTTCCAGGAACCGGGGCTCCCGGCAGTGCCGTACTCTGTTCCGGAGAAACCCTGGCCCGAAGGTCTGGGGCTGCACCGGGCCGTGGTGCGGGCCGGGAGGAAGGCCGACGCCCTCTTCGTGAGCCTCCCCTGGCGGCGAAGGGACGATCCATCGAAGAAGAGAATCCTCGTAACGGACTCCCGGGGGAAGAAGATCCCCAATGTCTTCCGGGTGGCTGCGGACCGGTGGAAGGCCGAACTGGTCTTCGGGCCCCTTCCCGGGGCGGGAGAATACTTCGTCTATTACATGCCCTTCACCGTCCAGCCGGGATTCGGTGGTTACCACAGGAATTACCTCCCACCGGAACCCAATCCGGATCCGGAATGGGTTTCCCGGAACAAGCTGGAGAGGGGGGAAGACCTCTCCAAGCGGCCCGACCTGGAGAGAGGAGAGCTCCTCGCCTTCCAGGCCAGGACCCGGTTCGACAGCTTCTATCCCATGGAGATCCCTGCCTCACCCCGGGAGGTGGAGGCTCTCCTGGAAAAGGTCCCGGGGGAGCCCTTCCTCCTCTTTCCCGAGGGCCGGCGCTTCCCGATCCGCATGACCCGGCACCTGCCCCTACGGTGGCTCTCCCTCGGCCGCGGAACTTTCCGGGGAAAGGCTTGCCGCAACGAGTACTACGCCTTCCAGGTGGGCCTCTTCGCCGCCCGCAGGGCGGTCCGGAACGTCCGGGTCCGGTTCGGCGATCTCCTTTGCGGAAAGGAGGTCATCCCGGCGACGAACTTCACCTGCTTCAACCTCGGGGGGATCGGTGTTTCGGGCAGGCCTTTCCGGAAGAGAGTGGATGTCCCCGAGGGAAGGGTCCAGGCTCTCTGGTTCGGCCTCGACGTCCCCAAGGAGACCCGGCCCGGCCTCTACCGGGGGGAGATCCTGGTGGGGGGAGAGAACGTCCCCTCCAAGCCGGTCCGGTTGGAGATCCTCGTGGAGGACCGGGTCCTGGAAGACCGGGGTGACGGGGAGACCTGGCGCCACTCCCGGTTGCGCTGGCTGAATTCCACCCTCGGGATCTCGGAGGATCCGATTCCTCCCTTTCCACCCCTGGAACGCCGGGGTAGGACGATCTCCTGCCTGGGCCGCCGGGTCCATATCGGCGCCGGCGGCCTCCCTGAGGGTATCGAGAGCTTCGGCGGAGAAGTCCTGGCTTCGCCCCTGAGGTTCGTACTGGAAACCCGGGAAGGACCGGCCGGCCTGGATTACGGCCCCCTTCGTTTCCTTCCATCGGGGAAGGAGAACCGCCGGGAAGAAGGGGAGGCCGGAGGAATCACCCGCTGGGAAGTCCGGGGGAAGGGGCACGGGTTCACCCTGGTCTGCCGGGGGGAGATGGAATTCGACGGGCATCTCTCTTTCCGGATCACCCTCCTTCCCTCGAAGGACCTGGAATGGAAGGACGCCCGGCTGGAGATTCCCTTCCGACCGGAATCCGCCCGGTACGCCATGGGCATGGGGCTCCCTGGAGGATTCACGCCTGTGCGTCACGATTGGAAGTGGCAGGGGCCTCATGACAGTTTCTGGATCGGCGGGCCTCGGGCCGGGCTCCATTGCGAACTCCGGGGCTCCTCCTACCACGGTCCCCTCCTGGTCCGGTTCCGCCCCCCTCCGCCTCCTTCCTGGGACAACCGGGGCCGGGGAGGATTCCGTATCCGGCGAAAGGGAGATGCCGTCACGGCCACGGTCTACACCGGCCCCAGGAAGGTCCGGGCGGGAAGGCCCCTGGAATTCGAGTTCGCCCTGATCGTGACCCCTGTGAAGCCCCTGGACACACGGGCCCAGTTCCGGGACCGGTACTTCCACGGGATCCATCCCGCCGAGGCGGACATCCGGGCCGGTGTCCGGGTGATCAACGTCCACCACGGGACTCCATTGAACCCCTTCATCAACTATCCCTTCGTTCCCGCCGCCCTGGAGAGGCTGCGCGCCTATATAGAGAAATGGCATCGAAGGGGGGTGAAGGTGAAGATCTATTACACCCTCCGGGAACTGACCAACCACGTAACCGAGATCTGGGCCCTCCGGAGCCTGGGAGGGGAGATCTTCGCCCGGGGGCGGGGCGGAGGCTATCCCTGGCTCAGGGAACACCTGGTGGAGAACTACCTGCCGAGGTGGTACCACCATTTCGAGGACGGAACGGTCTGCGCCTCCCTCGGTCTCACAGGGGAGTCCCGCTGGTACAACTATTACGTGGAGAGCATCGCCTGGCTCCTGAAGAACGTGGAGATCGACGGGCTCTACCTGGACGACGTGAGTTACGACAGGAGGATCCTCAAGCGGATCCGGCGGGTGATGGCCCGTCTCCGGCCGGGCTGCCTCATCGACCTTCACTCCAACACCGCCTTTTCCAAGGGCCCCGCCGTGCAATACACCGAATTCTTCCCCTACCTGGACAAGCTCTGGTTCGGGGAGGGTTTTCATTACGACCGGATGTCCCCGGACCAGTGGCTCGTCCGGTGTTCCGGGATCCCTTTCGGGCTCATGGGAGACATGCTCCGCGGCGGGGGAAACCGCTGGCTGGGAATGGTCTTCGGAATGACGGCCCGGAGTCCCTGGACCGGCGGGGCCGACAACAGGGCCATCTGGAAGGTCTGGGACGAATTCGGGATCGGGGAGGCCCGGATGGTCGGGTGGTGGGAGAAGGACTGCCCCGTGAGGGCCGAGAATGGAGATGTGAAGGCCACGGCCTACATCAGGAAGGGGGGGAGGGTCCTTTTGGCCCTGGGGAACTGGTCCCGGAAAGAGGTGAAGACCCGGTTGCTGCTGGACTGGAAGGCCCTGGGCCTGGAGAGGGCCGGGGCCGTCCTCTACGCCCCGGCGATCCACAGTTTCCAGCCCGAGGCGGTCTTCGACCCGGACGACCCGATTCCCCTTCCGGCCCACAAGGGCCGGCTTCTCTACGTGAAGCGGGCCCCCTAGGCGGGAGAGGGCCTGCTCCGAAACCCAGGAAGGGGCGGTCCTTTTTCGAAAGGTCCGGGGTAGGGTTCAACCCAGGGCCACGTCGAGGACCATCATCACCGCGAACCCGACCATGGCACCCATGGTGGCCAGGTCGCCGTTCCCTCCCGCCTGGGACTCGGGGATCAACTCCTCGATGACCACGAAGATCATGGCCCCTGCAGCGAAGGCGAGGGCGTAGGGTAGGAGGGGCCGGGCCAGGAGGACCGCCGCGGCGCCGGCCACTCCAGCCAGAGGCTCCACGGCTCCCGAGAGCTGGCCGTACCAGAAACTCTTCCAGCGGCCCAGACCCTCCCGCCGCAGGGGCATGGAGACGGCCATCCCTTCGGGGAAGTTCTGGATCCCGATGCCCAGGGCTAGGGCAACGGCGCCGGCCAGGCTCGCCGAAGGGAGTCCAGCCGCGGCTCCGCCGAAGGCCACTCCCACGGCGAGCCCTTCGGGGATGTTGTGGAGGGTGATGGCGAGGACCAGAAGAACGCTTCTCTCCCACTGGGTCTTGATGCCTTCGGCCTCCTCCATGGGGGCGTTCAGGTGGAGATGGGGGAGGAACCGGTCCAGGAGGCGGAGGAAGACCCCTCCCAGGAGGAAACCCAGGGCGGGAGGAAACCAGGAGCCGATAGGGTGGTCTCCCGACATCTCGATGGCCGGGGCCAGGAGAGACCAGTAGCTGGCGGCGATCATGACGCCGGCGGCGAAGCCCAGCATGGCGTCCAGGAGTTTCCGGCTCACCCCCCGTGTGAAGAAGACCGTGGCCGCCCCGGCGGCCGTGAGGCCCCAGGTGAAGAGTGTGGCCAGGAAGGCCTGGACCGTTGGGGAGAGGTGGCGGAAGAATTCCATGGACCGGATTCACTGGGCTCCCAGCCATCCCCCTCCCCCCTTTCTTTGGGGGAAGGGGGATGGGAGTGCAAGGCGGAGGCCGCCTCGGGTCCCCGGGGGGGGAGCCTGCCTACTTGGCGCCGATCTTGCCTTCGCCGCCGTTGGTGGTTGTCAAGCCCAGGTTGTTGGCCTTGGGGTCCACGACGAAGCCCTGGTTGAAGATGGAGAGTCCCAGGATGGCCGGGTTCGCCGGGAGGGGAACCGAACCCTGGGCCATACCCTGGGAGATCGTGAGGACCTGACCCAGGAAAGGATCGGCAAGGACCTTGCAGCCCGGGGCCCCCAGGCCGGAGAGGTCGAAGGGAAGGGGTATCCCTCCAGCCCGGGTCCGGGTCTTGGAGAACCCCGTGAAGAGGATAGCCGCCCCGGAAGACGGAAGGTGGAAGAGGTCCACCTTGTAGGCCTCGCCGATCCAGGGAGGAGTCCCGTCCAGGGAGGGAGTCCCTCCGGAGCCGGAGCATCCTTTCCCATAGGTGGAGTAGGACCCGGGCCGTGTGGTGCCGTAGGACATGGACTGATTGGTCGGGTTCTTCTTGATTCCCCCGGCCCCTCCTCCGAAGACGGCCACTTTCTTCAGGCCCGGAACGTAGTAGAGGGCGGCGTAGGCCACCTTGGGGCCTCCCTGGGAGAGGCGTTTCACCCAGTCGTTGCCGTCCCATTCCCAGGTCTCGTCGGAGAACTTGCCGCTGGCGGAGCCGCCGTAGAAGACGATCCTTCCCCGGAGTTCGTCATATCCCACAAGGGGGGACCAGGTGGAAGGAGGAAGGTTCTTGGGGCTGAGCTGCTTCCAGTCCTTGACCACCCACATCCACATCTCCTGCTTGCCGCCCAGCATGAAGATGAGGCCGCTCTTGGGGTCCACCACCATTTTGTGGGCCTGCCTGGGGGCGGGTACGGTCTGGGGGGAGAGCTGGGTCCAGTTCTTGCCGTCCCAGGCCCAGGTGTCCCCGTAGGGGCCTTGCTTGTTGACGATCCTGTGCCAGTCGTGGCCGCCGAAGAGGATGACCCTCTTGGTGTGGACGTCGAAGGCCATGGCCGCCCAGTCCCTGGGAGGAGGCTGCTTGGATGGGGACATCTTGATCCAGTCCTTCCCGTCGAACTCCCAGGTCTCCTGGACATACTTGCCCCCGTCCCAGCCGGAGAAGAGAACGGCCCGGCGGCGGATCAGGTCGTAGGCCATGGCCGACCCTTCCATCCTGGGGGGGGAGTTCTTCGTCTTCACCAGGTTCCACGTGGTGCCGTCGAAGAGCCAGGTATCGTTCTGGAGCCGGCCCGAGGAGTTGAGCCCCCCGAAGAGAAGGGCCCTCCCGCCGGGCATGGTGGTGAAGGCGTAGTCCGAGAGGGGTGGGGGGATCCTGGTGGGGGAGTAGGGGGCCCACTGCACCTGGGCCGCCAGGGTGGAAAGGAGGAACACAGGGAAGGCCGCAAGGAGGGCCGGAAGGGAAGCTTTCATGGACTCTCTCCCCGAAAGAAAAAATGGTTCCTGGGAAAAACCCGACCAGCCAGGGGGAGAGAGATTTTATGCAGCTTCTCCCGGGGGGGAAAGGCCCGGTAGAAAGAATCGGGCCCTGGCGGGGCCCGAAGGAACAAGAAGAAGTCTGGTGCCGAAGGGGGGATTCGAACCCCCACCCCCTAAACGGAGACTAGACCCTGAATCTAGCGCGTCTGCCAATTCCGCCACTTCGGCGCCCTTGACTGGGGGGGGATTATAGCGGAGGAATGGGGCGGGGCAAGAGGGGAGGGTTGGAGGAAATCCCCCGAATTTCCCAGGCCGGGGGGACCCGCCGGAACGCCAGGAAAGAGAGCCCATGGCCAAGAAGAAGAAAGGTGGCGCCCCTCCCCGGGAGGAGGGAATCAAGCTCGTCAAGAAGAACAAGAAGGCCTTCCACAACTTCGAGATCCTGGAGAGGTTCGAAGCGGGGATCGTGCTCTTGGGTACGGAGGTGAAGGCCCTGAGGGAGGGGCTGGTCAACCTGGACGAGGCCTATGGGCGGATCCAGGGGGGTGAGCTCTGGCTCGTGGGGGCCCACATCTCGGAGTACGAGCGGCGGGGCTATGCAGGCCACGAGCCCAAGCGGAAGAGGAAACTCCTGGTCCACAAGAGTGAGATCCGCAAGCTGGAAGGGAAAGTGAAGGAAAGGGGGTTCACCTTGGTCCCCTTGGCCATATACTTCAAGAAAGGCCTGGCCAAAGTCGAAATGGGCCTTTGCCGGGGGAAGAAGCTCTTTGACAAACGGGAGGAGATGAAGAAGAAGGACGCAGCCCGCGAGATCCGGCGGGCCCTGGGCCGGAGAGGCCTGGGGTGAGCAGGATCCAACCCCTTTCCCGCCTTGGCCGTAGAATTCCCGAAAGCCAGGGAAAGGATCCCGGATGGGGGCGAAATGGTCTCGACCGGGCGTGGTACTGGTCCTGGTGGCGTGCAGAGGTTCCCAGGAGGCCTCTTAAAACACCTGGGGAAAACGTTACGTGCCAACGCTGACATGGCACTGGCCGCCTAAAGACAGGCGACCCGTCCCCGCCCCTTCGTCCGCGGGGGGCGACGGACGCTGTTAGCGGACTGGTTCCCTGCTTCCGCCCGGGGGGCGGGGAACGAGATTGCACCCGGGCTGGCTTTCCCCGGCCTTTGTCTGCCGGGACCGGGGAAGGCGAGACCCAATCCGACAGACTACGCACGTAGAAGCCAGGTCCGGAGCGACCCGGGACGGGGGTTCGATTCCCCCCGCCTCCACCAGATACAAGGGCTCCGACCGATTCGACATCCTCCCGGGAGTCAAGAAGGCCCCCACCCTTCGTATGGAGCCTGGGCGTTCCCCTGAGGGGAACTTTGGGCCAAGCTGGGTCTTGCTGCCCACCCTGGAGCCCAAAAAGGTGGGCCTAGCCCTGGTCTCTTCATTGCCACCGCCAATCTGGCAGTCCCACCCTCCCTCAAAAAAAGCCGAGCTGCCATTTTGGCGGGTGATTCAAGGACATCCCCATTCTTTCCGGATAAGCTCCTTTTGGTACACTCTTTGCAGAAATTATGTTAATTCTTAGGCTTGGAAACAAGGAATAAGAACAGAAACCCCCTGAGCTGCTAGGTAGGGGAAGGATTATGGAGGTTCTCCAAAAAAGGGAGGAATAAAATGAAGTACGTTGGTCTTACAGATCATCCCAACCAAAGAAAAGCGGAACATGGAAACCCTTCCGATTGGAAGCAGAGGAAATTCCTGACAGAAAAAGAGGCCAGGGAATGGGAAAGGCAGATGCTATCCAAGCCCGGTTACAAGGGAGGAAAAGGAGGGAAAGGTTGGAGGTATGGATACACATACACGATTACCTCCAACACCAGGGAATAACCACCCAAGGACCCTAAAAGTGGGTTGGTCCCTACTTTCGTGGACACCCCTTTGGGGGAACCTAATTCCAGAAAAGAGGGCGTAGTTGACCTGCAAGGGCCAGGATCGACA
>CAZLQD010000052.1:0-12228 GCA_964561605.1 uncultured Planctomycetia bacterium | reverse complement strand
CTCACACACCCACATCCCCCACTCCCCACGTCAGCCCCTTTCGTTAGCCCTTTCGTTCGCCCCGGCCCGCTGAGGCCCCTCCCCACCTTCGTTAGCCCTTTCGTTAGCCCCGGCCGGCTGAGGCCCCTCCCCACCTTCGTTAGCCCCGGCCGGCTCGGGCATGGAACGAAGTGACATGCGCGAGACGTCCGGGGAGTGGCTACAACCCCGAAACTTACCCCCCCAAAAAAAAACGGACTCCCACCCCCCTGACGTCGTCGGAGACGATCCTTCGGATCGTCTCCTCCGCCGGCAGGGGCTAACGGATTTTTTTTGTACGTCAGCCCCGGCCGGCTGAGGTCTGGGTCGCCAGACCCAGACCGAAGACGCCCGGGGAGTGGCAACAACCCCGATACCCCCCCCCAAAAAAAACTTAAACCCACCCCCCTGACGTCGGGAATGTTGCGGCTCTTTCGAGCCGCACATCCCCGCCGGCAGGGGCTAACGAAAAAAGCAGGGACTAGCGAAAAAAAGCAGGGACTAACGGTTTTTTTTGTACGTCAGCCCCGGCCGGCTCGGGCATGGAACGAAGTGACATGCCCGAGACGCCCGGGGAAACGATACAGAATAAAGAAACCCGGTCCCCCCAGGGGGGGAACCGGGTTTGTTTCACATCCGAAAGGCCTGGGATCTCAGAAGCCGAACTGCGTGATGACCCCGCTGTTGGTCCTCTTGTATCCCGTCGGGGAAGTGAGGGCAGAGGAGCCGGTCCTGTAGACATAGCTCACGCTCAGGGTCTTCCCCGTGGTGGTGCTCCACAGGGGGAGCTGCATGATCCGGCCATGGGTGGAGTAGATGTTCTTGTACCCACTGTCCAGGGCCACGAACTGGCAGTAGAGCTTCATGCCCAGAACCTGGGGGTTGCCGGGGATCGTAAGGATCGGGTTGGAGGAAGAGATGTAGGTGTAGCCGTAGTAGTTCAGGTTGTAGGGGCCCTTCACGGCCAGGATCCTGCCCGGGTGGATATAGAGCTTGGCGTCCGGGCCGATGGGAAGCCCGCCGCCGGGAGCCTTGTCCAGGCCGATCACGGCGAAGGCCTTGCCGAAGGCCGGGCCGTAGTAGCAGGAACCGTAGATCCTGTGCCCCACGGTGGTACTCTGGCTGTCGTAGAAGTATGCGTAGTACCGATATCTCGGGTTCCCGCAATCACTCCCCTTGCCGTAGTCCATGTAGGCCGTGGAGTAGCTGGAGAGATAGCAAGCATCCAGGTAGATGTAGGGGTTCCCCTTGGCGTAGAGGTCGTTGTCGTAGACCTTGATGTCCCAGCAAAGGCTCTTGCCCGCCGCCAGGGTGAAGCTCTTGCCGGAATCGAAGGGGAGCCTGTACATGAACGGGTTGGGGAAGGAGCCGTAGGTCAACTTTGGCGGGAAGTTGACCGCCTTCTTGGAGATCACCACCGTGGCGTCCTTGCCCACGTTGCTGGCGAAGGTGGGCGAAATGGAGGAGGCCGAGGTCGGCGCCGTGGAGAGGGTCAACTCCAGTGTGGCCTGGAAGGGGAGGTGGTAGTAATAGTTCGAACCCGCATACCACCGGAAGGCCATGCCCTTGATCGTGCCGGCCTTGGAGAGATTCAGATCGTGGATCTGCATGAACCGGGCCTGCCTGTAGCTGGCAGTGCTGCTGGGCCGGAAGATGTAGGACCTGCTCGTGTTTCCCGCATGGTCCTTGAAGATCCCGGGAGAGACCAGGGTGGTCTGGGCCGTGGCCCCGGCAGCCATCAACGCGATGGCAAGAACTCGTCCAATGTGTCTCATCGTGAAATACCTCCTGCGTTCAGCCTGGAAGGAACTGGGACTCACAAAAATAAAAATAGAGAACGGCCCTGGAGAGGAAGCCTACCTCTCCCACCAAGGCGGGAAAGGCTCTTCAGGACTCTGGGCCAAAGTAAGCTTATCTTCATTTGAGTTTCCAGGTCGGAAAAGGGAACACCCTTTTCTCCCCCGCTCGGTTCGTCCCCCGGGGACACCTCCACCGGGGCCGGGCCAACTCCGGACTGTCCTGACGGAGCATAGGCCAAGAAGGTTCCCTGGTAGACCGGAAAAATTCCGACTTCTTCTTTTCCCTGATCCCAATGAGACAAAGAGTCCCCCAGAAAAACCGGGCTTGCTAGAAAATCAAAAAATCCTGCGCATCATGTAAGTTCCGGACCGCTCATATCCCAGGGAGGCATACCAGGGCCTGGTCCCCACGCCGGCGATCACCGCGACCCGGCGAAAACCCGAACCCCGGGAAATCTCCTCGGCCCGGGCCATGAGCCGGCGGCCCAGTCCCTGGTGCTGGGCCGCCCCTTCCTTCCTTCCCCCCAGGGGAAGGGCCGGACCGTAGACGTGAACCTCCCGGACCAGGGCGGCTCCTCGGATCTCCGGGATCCCCGGGTCGGGCCCTTGGGGCGAAGGGAGGAGGAGTCGCAAGAAACCGGCCACCCTTCCCTCGCCTGTCCGGAAAGAAAGAAAATGTTCCTCCCCCGCCCGGGATGAATAGACCAGGTCCACCAGTTCCAGGCCTGCCGGATCCCTGGGCCGGGACCGGACCTCCAGGCACCTGAGGCAACGGCAGGCCCGGCCCCACTGGGCGAGGCGCTCCTGGACGAGGTGGCGCAGGTTGGCCTTCCTGCATCCGGCCAGGATGGCCGGCGCAGGGATGTCCCGGAAGACCCGGTTGATCCTGCAATAGGAGGGGACCTCCTTCTTGCACCGGGCCACGAGATCCACGAGCCGCTCCTCGGGGTAGGGCCTCCACTCCCCCCGGGCGAAGAGTTCCTTCAATTCCGCCCCCTCCACAAGGGTGCAGGGATAGATCTTGAGCTCGTCGGGCCTGAGGGCGGGATCGGAGAAGAGACGCCCGAAGTCCTCCAGGTCCCGGGCCGGGTCCGAGCCGGGCAGGTTGGGCATCCAGTGGAGGACCACCTTGAAGGCGGCCCGCTTGAGGAGGGTCACGGCCCGGCGTATGTCCTCCAGGGAATACCCCACCCGGTTGATCTCCAGGATCCGGTCGTCCAGGGCCTGGGCGCCGAGCTGGACCTTGGTCGCACCCTCCTCCCTGAGAAGCCGCACTTCCTCCGGGGTGACCATATCGGGCCTGGTCTCCACCACGAGTCCGACCTCCCGGTGGGGAGCCTTCTCGTTCAGGGCCTGGGCCTCCTCCAGGGTGGAGGCCTCCTCCCCGTTCATGGCGTCCAGGCACCGCTTCAGGAAATCCCGCCTATATAAATAAGGATAAGCCGACCAGGTGCCTCCCAGGACCAGGAGCTCCACCTTGTCCACGGGATGGCCGTTTCGGGAGAGGGCCCGGATCCGCTCCCGCGTCTGGAGAAAGGGGTCGAAACCCAACCGGAGGGCCCGCATGGCGCCGGGCTCCCCGGAAAGATAGCTCTTGGGCAGGCCGGGCTCACTGGGGCAGAAGAGGCACTTCCCCGGGCAGGGGTGAGGCCCCGTCAGGACCGCCACGGGGGCCACCCCCGAGAGGGTCCGGATCCTCTTGACCTGGAGAAGGGCCTCCAGGCCGGGGATCTCCCCGATCCTGCCGGTCGCCACAAGGTGCCTGTAGACCCGAAGGAGGAGGGCCTTGTTGAAGAGCCTCCCCCCGGGGAGGGGATGCCTGCGGAAGAGGGGTGAGGGATCGAAGGGGGCCTCTTCCGCCCTTCCCGCCGGGAGGGCGAGTTCCCGGAGCAGGGGAAGGGCCGGGCCGGCCAGGGCCTCGAGCTCCTCCCGGGTGGGCTCGTGGGTGAATCGCATACCCCCGGATATATTGGGAATCCATGAAAAGGTCCATCGCCGAAAGGCTCCTTGAGCTCAACCGCCGCTTCTACGAGGGGTGGGGCGGGGAGTTCGCCTCCTCCCGGGGTAGGCTCCATCCGGGCATGGAGAGGACCTTCCTGGAACTCCGGCCTTCGGGGGGACTCCTGGACCTGGGGTGCGGCCACGGCCGCCTGGCCCGGGCCTGGAAGGAAGGGAAGATCCCCGGGAAGATCACCCACTACGCAGGCATCGAGTTCTCCCGGGCCCTCCTGGGCCTGGCCCCCGCCGAGGAAGAGAACCTCCGCTTCCTCCAGGCCGACCTGGCCCGGCCGGGATGGAGCGGGGAAATCCGCCGCCTGGGGTTTCCCGTGGAAACGGTCGTCTGTTTCTCCGTCCTCCACCACCTTCCGGGGAGGGAGAACAGGCTCGGCCTCCTGGAGGAGACCCGTTCCCTCCTTCCCCCAGGCGGCGCCCTGGCCCTCTCGGTCTGGCAGTTCCTCCACGTCCCCGAACTGGCCGCCAAGGTCCTGCCCTGGAGCGAGGCGGGCCTGGAGGAAGGGGACCTGGAGCCCGGGGACCTCCTCTTCCCCTGGGGAAGGGGCGGGAAGGCCCTGCGGTACGTGCACCACTTCGACAAGGGGGAGCTGGAAAAGCTCCTCCGGGAAGCGGGGTTCCGGGTCGGCCGGGTCTTCCGGAGCGACGGCAGGACGGGGGACCTGGGCCTCTACGTCCTTGCACGGAAGGAGTGAAAAGGGACGGGAGGCCGGAAGGAGGAATCCCCCCCGGGACTCGCTGAAGCAGGTTGCTACGTTGCCCCAGCCCGGGTAAGCTCTTCTCGTCTGTCCGCAAGGTGAAAACGTCTCCCCGCGCGCCTTGCGGAAACCGGAAGCCCGCGGGGATCCAGCGCGAATCTCGGCCCGTGGATCACGTTTGGAGACTGAGGCAAGTCAAGCGGGCCGGGGCCTTTCGCGATGTTCAAGATCTACGTCGGGAACCTTCCTTACACGTCCACCGAGCAGGAGCTGGAGGAGCTCTTCGGCCAGTACGGCCAGGTGAACCGGGCCAACATCGTGACCGACAGGGACACGGGGCGTTCCAGGGGATTCGGCTTCGTCGAGATGGAGAACGCCGCCGACGGCCAGGCGGCCATCGACGCCCTCAACGGCCAGGAATGGGGCGGCCGGACCCTTACGGTCAACGAGGCCAGGCCCCGCTCCAACGACCGGCGGGGCGGCGGCGGAGGCCGTTTCCGCAGGTATTGATATCCCCACCACCGCCCGGCGGACCCCGGGCGGCCCGAACCCGGAAGGTAGGCCCGGTCCGAAGCCGGGTCCCCCTTCCTTCTTGTCACATTCCGCCACGGGTGCTTCCATAGGCGCCATGAAGGACTTCCTCCTCCTGGCCAAGGCCCTTTCCGATCCCACCCGGGTCCGGGCCTTGATGGCTCTCCGGCAGAGTGAGCTCTGTCTCTGCCAGCTCATCGATCTCCTCGGTCTCGCCCCCTCGACCATCTCCAAGCACATGTCCCTCCTCCAGTCGGCTGGCCTGGTGGAACAAAGAAAAGAGGGGCGGTGGCGCTTCTTCAGGATCCCCGCTTCCCCGGAAGGGACCGCCAAGGAAGCCCTGGCATGGACGGCCCGCTCCCTCCAGGGAGACCCGCAGATCCAGGACGACGCCCGCCGGGTCCGGAAGATCATGAAGATGGACAAGGACGCCCTCTGCCGGCACTACAACCGCTGATCTTCCCCCTCTCCTCTCCCAACCCTATCCCCCGGACCCCACCCTTCCCGGGTCCCGGCTCTTGAAGACCGACTCCAAGAGGGGCAAGAAAGAGAGTGGTCAAAGACGAAAGGAAGGGCCCATGAACCATCTGTCCCGCCTCGGAACCCCGATCCTTCTCCTCTCCCTCTCCCTGCCGGCGGTCCTCTCCTCCTGCACGGCCAAGGAGCCCGACCTGGTCCTTCTCTGCGGGAGCTCCTTCGTGGAACCCACCCGGGAGATCTGCCGGGAATTCGAGAAGGCCACGGGAGCCCACGTGGAGACCACCATAGCCGGGAGCGAGGACTTCCTCCCCCAGGTGAAGACCAAGAGCGTGGGCGACATCCTGGTCACCCACGATCCCTACCTGGACTACACCAAGAAGGCCGGAGCCCTGGCCGACTCGGTCCAGGTGGGCTTCGTGGCGCCGGTCCTTGTGGTGGCCAAGGGGAATCCCAAGGGCATCCGGAGCCTGGAGGACCTGGCCCGCCCGGGGATCAAGGTGGCCCTCAGCGACCCCAAGTACTCCACTTGCGGCGAAATGGTGGCGCGCCTCCTGAAAAAGAAGGGGATCTACGACGCCGTCATGAAGAACGTGGGCAACAGGCTCACGAAGGGCCACAGCCGGCTCGGCACACTCCTCGTCACGGGGGTCGTGGACGCCGTGGTCATGTGGAACGGCGTGGCCTGGCTCTTCCGGAAGAAGACCCAGATCGTCCCCACGCCCTACGAATACGACCACGAGATCCGGGTCCATGTCATCGGCCTGAACTACTCCAAGCACCCCGAGCTGATGAAACGCTTCATGGAAATCGCAAAGAAAGTGGGACCCAAGGCCTTCGCCTCCCACGGGTACGTGAAATGAGACCTTCCGCCTTCCTCCGGGGGGTCCTCCTGGCGCCCCTCCTCCTTCCGGCCTGCGGGAAGGGCCCCTCCGGGAGCGGTGCCCCGAGGCGGGAACTGGTCTTCTATTGCGGCGCCGGCCTCAGGGACCCGGCGGAGAAGCTCATCTCCTTCTTCGAGAGCCGCTTTCCCGTGCGCATCCGGACGGATTACGCCGGATCGGAGGTCCTACTCTCCCGGCTGAAGCTCCACCGGGAGGGGGATCTCTTCATGCCGGGCGACGCCCGGTACGTGGACCAGGCCCGGAAGGCCGGTTTCGTGGCGGACCGGAAGAGCCTCCACAAGTGGAGGCTCGTGATCTTCGTGCCCAAGGGGAACCCGGCGGGGGTGAAGGACCTGGAGGACCTGGCCACCGAAAAGGTCCGCCTGGGCCTGGGCGATCCCAGGGCCTGCGCCGTGGGCAAGGCTGCCAGGCGGCTCTTCGAGAAGAACGGCATTCCCTGGGAGAAGGTGAAGAAGGGGGTGGATTTCCTCTCGCTCACGGTGAACGAACTGGCCCTCCAGGTCCAGGCGGGCTCCCTGGACGCTGTGATCGTATGGGACGCCACGGCCCGCCAGTTCGCCCGGTGGGGCGAGACCATCGCCATTCCGCCCGAAAAGAACCTGGTCTCCACGGTGGACCTGGCGGTCCTGTCCTTCTCGAAGTTCCCCGGGCTCGCACGGAAGCTCCTCCGGGCGGCGGCCTCCCCCGAAGGGAAGGCCGCCTTCGAAGGGTTCTGAGGAAGGACACGGCGATGGAACGACACGAGGCGCCCGCCGTAGGAGGCCTGGAGAGCCGGTTCTTCACGGCAACGATCTTCCTTTTTCTCTTCCTCTTCCTCGGAGCGGGAGTGCTCCTTCTTTCGGCGGACGTCCTCTACGTGGACATGCCGGCGGTGAAGACGGTCTTCTCCGATCCCAACATCCTCCACGCCCTCTGGCTGAGCCTCTGGACCTCCACGGCCGCCGTGGCGATCTCCCTCCTCTTCGCCCTCCCCATGGGATATGCCTTGAGCCGTTATTCTTTCCCGGGTAGGATCCTGGCCGACACCATGGTGGACCTCCCCATCGTCTTTCCTCCCCTCGTGGCGGGCCTCACCCTCCTGGTCTTCTTCTCCCAGACGGCCCTGGGCAGGTGGATCGAAAGCACGGGCCTCACCTTCGTCTTCCAGCCCAGGGGCATCGTCCTCTGCCAGGTCCTGGTCTCGGCGAGCTACGCCATCCGCACGGTGAAGGCCGCCTTCGACGAGATCGACCCCCGGCTCGAGAAGGTGGCCCTCACCCTGGGATCGGGCCGTTGGGGAGCCTTCTTCCGCGTGGCCCTCCCCCTGGCCCGCAACGGGATCCTGGCCGGAGGGATCCTGACCTGGGCGAGGGCCTTCGGCATCTTCGGTCCCCTGATGATCTTCGTCGGCTCCTTCAGGGGCAGGACGGAAGTCCTGCCCACGACGGTCTTCCTGGAGCAGTCCATCGGGCACCTGGAAGTGGCCCTGGCCGTATCCCTCCTCCTGATCGCCGTGGCGGGCGGCGCCCTCCTGGCCATCAGGCTCCTGACTGGAAAGGCCCTGTTCCGGTGAGTCTCCACGTGGAAAACCTCTCCTTCCGGATCGGGTCCTTCCGCCTGGGCCCCCTGGACCTCGCCGTGGAGGAAGGCGAGGCCTTCGTGGTCCTGGGACCGCCCGGCTCGGGAAAGACCCTCTTCCTGGAATGCATCTGCGGCCTTCTCCGCCCCGAGTCGGGAAGGATCCGCATCTCCGGAAAGGACGTCACCGCCGTCCCTCCGGGAAAACGGGGGATCGGATACGTGCCCCAGGACTACGCTCTCTTCCCCCACCTCACCGTGGAGGGGAACATCCTCTTCGGCCTGGGCCGGAGGGGGGGAAGGGACCGGGAGGCCCGAAGGAAGGCCCTGGAGACGGCCGGGCTACTTGGGATCGAGGGGCTCCTGGGCAGGGACGTAAGGGGGCTCAGCGGAGGGGAACGCCAGCGGGTGGCCCTGGCCCGGGCCCTGGCGCGCCGGCCGGGCATCCTTCTCCTGGACGAACCGGTGAGCGCCCTGGACGAGGCAACCCGGGAGAAGGTCCTGGGGGAGCTGAGGGACCTCCAAAGGGCCCTGGGGTTCACCATGGTCTACGTCTGCCACAACCTGGAGGAGGCCTTCGGCGTGGCCCACAGGGCAGGCCTCATGGGAGGGGGCAGGTTCCTCCAGGTGGGGACCATGGGAGATCTCCTGCGCAGGCCCCGGAGTCTCTTCGCCGCCCGGTTCATGCGGTGCGAGAACATCCTGGCCGGAGAGGCCTCCCCCCTCCCGGGGGGAGAAGAAAGCCTCTTCAGGGCGGAAGGCCTGGAACTCCTCTTTGCGGGGAAACGGGAAGGCCCCCTCCAGGTGGCCCTGCGCCCCGAGGAGCTGGAGATCCTACCGGCGGGGGCGGAAAGGGAGGACCGCCGGGGTGGTGTCCTCCTGGAAGCCCGGGTTACCCGGGTGGAGGACCGGGGCGGTTACGAGAAGTTGGAGCTCGCCACGGCCGGGCCCAGGCTTTCGGCCCACATTTCCCGGGAGACCCGGAGGAAGGTCCTGGGGGAAGGTGCCCCGCTTCGAGAGGGGGGTGTGCCGGTCCGGGTCTGGGTCCGGGCCGGGGCGGTCCTCCCCCTGGATGGGGTGGAATAGCGGGAAACCCCGGAGGGGGGTATCCTTGGGAAAATGTTCCTTTCTCCCTGGGCCGAGGCCTTCCCGGCCTGGCGAGGAGGGAGGGCGAATCCATTCAAGGGGTAGATCACGTGACCGGGTCGATTTTTCCCGGGAAATCCGGAGGTACATCCATGTTCCTGGCAAGGGTCCTCTCTCTTTCGGCGCTCCTTCTCTTCCTCCCCTTCCCCGCCTGCGGAGGCGGAGGAGGCGGCGGGACTCCCAAGGCCCCGCCACTCAAGCTCCCGAAGGCCACTCTCCCCGAGGCCCACAAAGACTGGAACTACGCGGCCCGCCTGGATACTCCCAACAGCCCCGGCCCCTTCCACTTCCGCCTGGTTTCGGGGGACTTCCCCCAGGGACTGCACCTGGACGAGAACTCGGGCCTGGTCTACGGCAAGCCCCGGGCCGAGGGGAACTTCGTCTTCCACGCCGTCGTGGAGGACACGAAGAATTCCAGCAACAGCATGGAGTGGATCTTCACCCTGGAGGTGAAGGCCCCATGGGACACCTCGCCCCCCAAGTCCCGGCGATTCAATTTCTTCTTCATCCACCACTCGGTGGGACAGAACCTCTGGATCCGGGGTCCCCTCATCGTCGAGCTCTACAAGCAGAACTACATGCCCTACGACATGACCTACACCGAGGGAAAGGTGGACGGGTACGTCATCGGGGACCACACGGACATTCCCGACTGGCCCACCAACTTCAACACCCCCAAATACTTCCAGGTCATGTACACCTGGGAGCTGAAGGCCGGCGGGCACCAGGACATCATCGCCTTCAAGTCCTGCTTCCCCAACTCCAACATCGAGAGCGAAGCCAGGCTGGAGGAATTCAAGAAGGACTACCTGAGCCTCCTCCCCACCTTCAAGGCCCACCCGGAGGTGCTCTTCGTGCCCTTCACCACCCCGCCATTGAACCCGGCCTCCACCACCAAGGAGAACGCCGCCCGGGCGAGGAGGCTGGCGAACTGGCTCAAATACGAGTATTCGGCCATGCTCCCCAACGTGATCGCCTTCGACTTCTTCGACATCCTGGCCAACCCGCCGACCGATCCGAATGAGCCGAACATGCTGAGGAAGGAATACCGCTCCGGAACGGATTCCCATCCCACCAAGGAGGGCGACCAGGCCGTGACCAGGGCCTTCCTCCCCTTCCTCAACGCGGCCATGCGGGCCTCGGGCATGGAGGACTGACCAAGCCCGGGTCCTTCCCGGCGGCCTTCCCGAAGAGGCCTTCTCCTCCTCTCCCGGAAGGGAAAGAGGAGAAGGCCGAAAAACGCCTTGAGTGCCGGCCCTTTTCCCCCCAACCATGGCCTTCATGGAACCTCTTCCCAGAGTCCCCGCATCCAGGCGGCTCCTCCAGGGAGCGGCCTTCTTCCTGGTCCTCCTCGTAGGGGGCCAGTTCACCCTTTGGGTCCTTCCCTACCTGGAAGGCCGGCCCTCCTCCGTGCCCCGTCCCCCATCGGTGGAGGCCTTCCTTCCGATCAATTCCTTCCTTGCCCTCCGCCACCTCCTGGCGACAGGTGAGGTGGACCCGGTGCACCCGGCGGGCCTGGCCATCTTCCTCGGCATCCTGGCCATGTCCTTCTTCCTGCCCCGCTCCTTCTGCTCCCACCTCTGTCCCGCCGGATTCCTCTCGGAACTCCTGGGGAGGACGGGGAGGCGCCTCCTGGGAAGGAACCTGGTCTTCCCGGCCCTCCTGGACGTCCCTTTGCGGTCGATCAAGTTTCTTCTCCTGGCCTTCTTCACCTGGGCCATCTGGTGGCAGATGAGCCTCCAGGACGTGGCGGCCTTCCTGGACAGCCCCTACGCCAGGGTGGCCGACGTGAAGATGTGGCTCTTCTTCGCCCGCCCCTCCAACCTGACCCTCCTGGTCCTGGCTTTCCTGGTCCTGGCCTCCCTCTTCGTCCGGGACTTCTGGTGCCGCTACCTCTGCCCCTACGGCGCCCTCCTGGGGATCCTGGGCCTGGTCTCCCCCTGGAAGGTCACCAGGAAGAAGGAGACCTGCACCGACTGCAGGGCCTGCACCGAGGCCTGCCCGGCCCGGATCCAGGTGCACGAGAAGGACCGGGTCACCTCCCTGGAGTGCACGGCCTGCCAGGACTGCATCGTCTCCTGCCCCGTCGAGGGATGCCTGGCCCTCTCCCTTCCCGGGGGGAAGGCCCCCCTTTTGCGTCCCGCCCTGGGAGTCCTCCTGGCCCTGGCCCTCTACGCCGGCGTCACGGCGGGCGCGGCCCTTCTCGGAGGCTGGAAGACCTCCATCACCGAGCGGGAATACCTGGAGCGGATTCCCCGAATCCAGTCCCCTCTCTACTCCCACCCCGGCGCAGGAGGGCTCCGCATCCCCAAAGAGAAGGGTTGAGGCCCCGCCGGAAAAGTGTGCCGGAACGATCCATCCGGGCCGGGGAGGACCTCGCCCCCGGGCCGCCCGGGGCTTACATTGAGAAGGGTCTCCTCCCCCGGCCCCCGGAGGAGGAGAGCCGCCGGTCTTTCCCTCTCTTCTCGGAAGATTCCTTTTTTTCCTTCCTAGAACCTGCACCAGGAGGCGCCCCATGCGCGCAAGCACAACCCTTCTCGCCTTCTTCCTCCTCGCTCTTCCCGGGGCGGCCCAGAATTCCAGTTTCGACGTCCAGCACTACAAGCTGGACATCAAGGTGGATCCCTCCGCCCGGACCTTGTCGGGCACCAACACCATGACCGCCAAGAGCCTGGTCCGGGGGCTACGCACCATCGACCTGGACCTCTATTCCAACATGCGGGTCTTCTGGGTGAAGGCGGGCTCCAAGACCCTCTCCTTCTCCAGGCCCTACAACAAGATCCGCATCACCCTGGACAAGGCCTACGACAAGGGGCGGACCTTCACCATCACCGTGTCGTATTCGGGAACGCCGAGAAACAGCGGCTGGGGGTGCTTCGGGTTCAACACCCACTACGGAAAACCCATCGTCTGGAGCCTGAGCGAACCCTGGTGGGCCAAGACCTGGTGGCCCTGCAAGGACCAGCTGGGCGACAAGTCCACCGCCGAGATCTGGCTCACCGTCCCCTCCTCCCTCTACGCCGTCTCCAACGGGAAGCTCATGGGAATCGACAGCGTCGGATCCTCCTGGAAGCGTTTCCGCTG
>CAZLQD010000051.1:0-143082 GCA_964561605.1 uncultured Planctomycetia bacterium | reverse complement strand
CAGCGGAAACGCTTCCAGGAGGATCCGACGCTGTCGATTCCCATGAGCTTCCCGTTGGAGACGGCGTAGAGGGAGGAGGGGACGGTGAGCCAGATCTCGGCGGTGGACTTGTCGCCCAGCTGGTCCTTGCAGGGCCACCAGTTCTTTGCGAACCAGGGCTCGCTCAGGCTCCAGACGATGGGTTTTCCGTAGTGAGTATTGAAGCCGAAGCACCCCCATCCGCTGTTTCTCGGCGTTCCCGAGTACGCCACGGTGAAGGTGAAGGTCCGCCCCTTGTCGTAGGCCTTGTCCAGGGTGATGCGGATCTTGTCCCCGGGCCTGGAGAAGGCGAGGTTCCTGGAGCCGGCCTTCACCGAGGAGACACGCATGTTGGAAAGGAGGTCCAGTTCCACCGTCCTGAGCCCCCGGACCAGGCTCTTGGCGGTCATGGTGTTGGTGCCCGACAAGGTCCGGGCGGAGGGATCCACCTTGATGTCCAGCTTGTAGTGCTGGACGTCGAAGTTGGAAGTCTGGGCGGCGGCGGAAAGGGCCAGGACGAGGCCGGCCAGGATCGTTCTTGCGAATCTCATCGGTCCATCCTTTCTCCGGGATCCATCGGCGCGGGAAACGGTCGGTAAGGGGAGGTCACTCGATTCCGGGTTCCACCTTCGAGGACCCCGGCGATGGGCCCATCGCGGGGGTCCGGGAGACCTCGGGGGCGGCCCCAAGGAAGGCCGCCATTCCCCGCCCTCCGACGGAAGCTGGTCTTTCGGAAAGCTTCCAGGGGCGGACTCGAACAGGAAGAGGAGAGGGGACAAAGGAAAATCGCTCCTTGGAGCCATCGATGCCTCATGGTTTCACCCTTTCCTTCGGCACCGCCGGGAGGGCCGTACCTTCCCCCTCCGAACCGGGTCCGAAGAGGGGGAAACACAAGGAACAAGGGCTGGTGGAAGGCTCATCGAAAACGCGTGAAACCCCATGATGCTTCCCCATCCGGAAAGGGACAAGGGGGCTGGATTGGATTCCTGTTTCGGCCGATGTAAGGAACCGGGGAAGGATGGCCGTTGCCAGGAGGGCCGGGAAAGCGTTGAATCTGCCCGATGATCGCCTGGATCCAGAAGTCCGTCGAGCGTTTCAAAGAGGAACAGAAGCGCTTCCATGAGTTCCTGCTCGAGGTGGACACGGGGGAGAGGAAGCTCTCCCTCCCCACCCGGGGGATCCTCTACGTAGTCCGGGTCCTCTACTACGCCGGCAAGGGGTTCTGGTTCGACGACGGGTTCAGCCGGGCCGCCGCCCTCTCCTACTCGCTCCTCTGCTCCATGGTCCCCCTGGCGGTCCTCCTCATCTACGCCCTCTTGAACGACAAGCTCCCCTGGCACCTCCACGACTACGCCCAGACCGCCACGAAATACATCCAGGACATCCTGGTCCCCTCCAAGGCCAAGGTCGTGGTGGACTACCTGGACCAGCTCCAGGAGAAACTGGCCCAGGCCAGGGATCCCCTCGGCCTGGTGGGCCTTGGCTTCTTGGTGATCATCGCCTTCTCCATGCTCAACATGCTGGAGGGCGTGATGAACGCCGTGTGGAAGGTGAAGTCCCCGCCCCTTCGTTTCGGGCGCCTCCCGGCCTTCCTCCTCATTCTCTGCCTGGGCACGGCCGCCATCGGACTCACCCAGATGGTTCCCCTTCCCCCCTTCCTTTCCCGGGCCCTGGCCTTCCTCCTTCCCTGGATGATCGTGGCCACCATCTTCTTCCTCCTCTTCTACCTGGTGCCCAATACCAGAGTGGCCTTCTTCCCCGCCCTCTCCACGGCGGTCCTCTCCACGGCCGTCTGGTTCGGCGTGAAGGAAGGCTTCGACTTCTACCTGGCCCACTTCCTCACGTACGACAAGATCTTCGGGCCCCTGGGATTGATCCCCGTCACCCTCCTCTGGATCTACCTGACAGGGGTGGTCCTGATCTTCGGAGCCGAGGTGACCTACGTGGTCCAACACTACCTGGCCGTGGTGGACCGGAGGTTCAGGATCGCCATCGGATCCCGGTTCTTCCCCGAGTATCTCACCCTCCGCATCCTGGTGTGCCTGGCCGACAAGGAGGGGAGACCCGTCAAGTTCCGCCAGCTTCGAAAGGAGATTCCCCTTCCGGAGTCGGAGATCAAGATGGGCATCCTGAATCTCCGCAGGGCCGGCCTGGTGGCCAAGAGGGTCTTCAAGGGATTCGTCCTGGCCAGGCCGCCCGGCTCCATCGAGATCCAGCCCCTCCTCCACCTGGGAAAGAACGCCCTGGAGCAATTGAAGCTCGTCAAGGACGAGACTCCCCACGGCAGGTTCTGCCTCTCACTCATCGCGAGCACCGTAAAGGGCGCATCGAAGGCCTTGGACAAGAAGACCCTGGAGGACGCCCTGGAGGAGATCCGCAGGGCCGCAGACCGAGGAGAGGACCGGCCGGAAGGGACCCCGCCGGAAGAGGGGGAGGCGAAGCAGGAGGAAGTTCTGGTCTCCGGGGCCGGGCCCCACGGGGAAGGGGTCGAAGGAGAAGACCCTCCCGCAAAGGAAGATCCCCGGGAGGAAGGTCGATCTCCGGAAGAGGAAAGTCCCCGGGAAGAGGCCCCGGGAGAAGAGGAACCCGCCCCCTCCCTGAAGGAACCCCCCGGCACGGAAGAGGGACGGGACGACCCCGCCGCCTGAACCAGGGATCGCCTACAGAGGGAAGAACTCCTCGACGGCCCGTTTCACCGCCTCCGAATCGGGAGCCAGGGTCCGGGCCTTCTGGAGGTAATAGCGTCCTTCCTCCTCCCTCCCCAGGTAGTAGCAGGCCTGGGCCAGGTGGGTCAGGACCCCCACGCTCCTGGGAGACTCCTTCAAAGCCATCGAGAGTTGTTCGTAGGCCTCCTGGAACTCCCCTTCCGCCACCAGGGCGATTCCCAGCTTGTTGCGGGCATCCGGATAGTTCGGATCGAGGGCCAGGCATCTCCTCAAGGTGCGCACGGCCCTGCGATAGCGCTCGAGCCTCAGGAAGCAGAGGCCCAGCAGGAACTGGACCTCCGCCAGGTGGGGCCACTCCCGGGCGGCGACCCTGAGAGGCTTCAGGGCCTGGGAAGTCTCCCCTTCCTCGAGCTTGTCCGCCCCCTCCTGGAGAAGCTCCCAGACCTTGGGATTCCGGACGGCGGCAAGCAGGAAGGCCCCCATCCGGCGGGCATCCTTGTCCTTCCTGGAAGCCAGGCGCCGCCCCACGAGGGAGGCCTCCTCCCTCCTGCCCGCCCGGACCAGCTTGAGGCCCACCTGGAGCCAGGACTCGGGCGCCCCACCCGGTCCCAGGGCCCGGGCCAGCTCGTCCGCCGCCCGCCCCGGCCCGTACCGCTCCTCCAGGAAGGAGCCGAAAGAGTGCCAGAGGTCGGGACTCACCCCGGGCATGCCCGCCAGTCTCCGGAAGGCCTCCTCCGCCTCCTCAAGTCTTCCCATCCGCCAGAGGAGGGTTCCCAGCCTGCCCAGGAGGGAAGCGTCGGCCCTGGAGGACCTTCCGGCCCGGAGCCAGACCCGAAGGGCCTCCTCCTCCCTCCCCTGGGAGAGGAGCCTGTCCCCCACGGCCCGGGCGGCCCAGGGATGCTCCGGGTCCTGGCGGAAAGAGGTCTCCCAGAGGAGCTGGGCCTCCGAATGGGCCCCAACCAGGTCCAGACCCTTGGCGGCCCAGGCCGCCCCCTCGGGGCCCAAGGCCAGGCGGGAGACCTCCCGCAAGGCGGAACGGGCCTCCCCTTTTGGCAAGTAGGGGAGGAGGCGGACCATTCCCTCGATGGGAGGGAGGAAGGCCGGATCCTTCCGGGCGGAAGAGAGGTAGGCCCGGAGAGAACGGATCGGCGTGCCCTTTCCCTTCTCGTACCGGGCCTTGAGAGCCAGGTCCTCGGCCCTGAGGAAGGAGAAGAACCCATAGGGTGAGTGGCACACCCAGGGAGAGAGGTCTCCCCTGGAACGCCCCAGGACTTCCAGGACGCCCCCTGCCATGGCCCGGATGGACCGCTGGAGGGAGGGAAGGGACCAGGGAATCCGCCTCTGCCAGAGAATCTCCCCTCCCGGGACCTGGAAGAGGCGGACCCTGAAGCTTCCCGCCTGGATGTATCCGTCCACGGCCAGGTCCCCCCGGACGCTCCCGTGGATCACCGAGGCCACTCTGGAAGGAGGGCCCAGCCTGGCCGGAACCCCCGGCGCAGCTCCCTTGGCGCCCCCCAGGACGGCGAAACGCGCCTCCAGGCGGGGCGCCCTTCCCAGGAGGACCGCCCCGTAACGGGGCACCTGGCGGGCCAGGAGGAGGGAGAAGTCTCCCGTCCTGCCCGTCTTGGCAGTGGCGAAGGGAAGGAAGAGGATCCGGATCATCCGCAGACTCCTGGGAGGAAGGTCCAGGAGAATTCTGACCCATCCCTCACCTTGGGGCGGGCGATCCGCAGAGGACCCGGGGAAAGGGCGTTTCAGGGGGGGGCAGGGAAAAGATGGGGTTCCCGGGAAAAGGGGGCTTGCAGGAAAAAAGGTTTTGCGTTCATTCTTTGCTGCCCCGATGAAAGACCGGGTGCCGCCGGGCGGCGCCCCGTCGCCGCCGAAGGGCTTCCCGGGGGAGGCCTCCCGGCGGGAAGGCCGCGGTCGTGAACGAAACAAGCGAGGAGGGGTCATGGCGCGGGTCATACGTTGTAGCGAATGCGGAAAAGCCTACCGGACCCTGGAGCAACTGGAAGAACTCCGGGAGAACGAGTCCATTTGCCTCCGTTGCCGGGCCTTGATCGAGATCGAGGACTGGGACGATCTCCTCCTCAACTGGGAGGACCCGGACGACGACGAAGACGAGGACTTCGACGACATGGAGATGGAGATCGAGGTCGACCAGGACGTGGACGAGGAAGAGGAAGAAGACCCTCTCGGCCTGGACGACGAGGACCCTCTCCTGGGGGACATCGAAAGCCTGGACGACGTGGACCTGGACGGAGAGGACGACCTGGACGACGAAGAGGACGACCGCTGAAGGAAGCCCCGGCTGCCGGAATGGCAGGATCCTCCACTTTGCCCCGGCCGGGGGTCTGCCGGATTGGCAGGAAGAAGGGCCGCCCGAGAGGGAGCGGCCCTCTTTCTTTTATTCAAGATCTTGAGTTCCAAGGGGTTACGCCCCCCGGAACGGACCGGCCCCAGCCGTGGCACACCCTTTGCCAACCACGAAGGCCCATAGGTTCGAGGTGGTTGGTATGCACCGCTTGTTCTCCATTCTTCTGGCCGACGACAACCGGGCCTGGCGGCTCGACGCCGCCCGGTGGCTCGAGGAATCGGGGTACATCGTGGTGGACGCCGAAACGGGCAGAGAGGCCGTGGAAAAAGCCCTGGCCCACCCGCCGGACGTCTCCGTCCTGGACATGTACATGCCCGACATGACGGGCCTGGACATCGTCCGGGTCTGGAAGAGCGAAGGGATCCAGGCTCCCTGCATCCTCATGTCCGGCGAGGCGGACCAGGAGATCCGCCTCAAGGCCCTGGAAGAAGGGGTCTTCTCCTTCCTCCAGAAGCCCGTCCCCTCGGAGCTTCTCAAGTTCACCGTGGAACGCGCCCTCAGGACCTTCTTCCGCGAGGGCGGTTGACCGGCCCGTGCCCTTCGGAAGGGGCGGGACGGAACTCTTTCTTGGACCCATAGACGGAACGTTTTCAAAGGAAAGGAGCCTGCAAGCCATGGCGAAGACGAAGGCCCCTGTGATCAAGCCCCTCGGGGATCATGTGCTCGTCAAGAGAGTGGAAGCCCAGGAAACGACCAAGGGAGGCATCGTCCTTCCCGACACGGCCAAGGAGAAACCCCGGGAGGGGATCGTGAAGGCCGTCGGCGACGGGCGTCTCCTGGACAACGGGGAGCGGGTTCCCCTCCAGGTCAAGGAAGGCGATCGGGTCCTCTTCTCCTCCTACGCCGGGACGGAGGTGAAGATCGGCGGTGAAGAGTACCTCGTCATGAACGAGGAGGACATCCTCGCCGTGATCGAGTAAGGCCCGGCGGTTCCATCCCTTTCCCCTTTTCGTTTCCCTGACAAGAGAGAATCCGCTGGATTCGCGATCCAGGAGGTTGAAAAGACATGGCTGTCAAGAAAATCGCATACGACCAGGAAGCGCGGGAGCTGATCCGCTCCGGCGTCAAGAAGCTCGCCAAGGCGGTCAAGGTGACCTTGGGCCCCCGCGGCAGGAACGTGATCATCGAGAAGTCCTGGGGGACCCCCACGGTCACCAAGGACGGTGTGACCGTTGCCAAGGAGATCGAGCTGGAAGACGCCTGGGAAAACATCGGCGCCCAGATGGTGAAGGACGTGGCATCCAAGACCTCCGACGTCGCCGGTGACGGCACCACCACGGCCACGCTCCTCTCGGAGGCCATCTTCGAAGAAGGTCTCAAGAACGTCACCGCCGGCGCGAGCCCCATGGCCATCAAGAGGGGGATCGAGAAGGCCGTCCAGGCCGTCGTGGACTTCCTGGCCGAGAAGAGCCGGCCCATCGAGACCCAGAAGGAGATCGCCCAGGTGGCCTCCATCGCCGCCAACAACGACGCCGAGATCGGCAAGCAGATCGCCAATGCCATGGACAAGGTCGGCCGGGACGGCGTCATCACCGTGGAAGAGGGCAAGGGCCTGGACACCTACGTCGAGGTCGTGGAGGGCATGGAGTTCGACAAGGGATACATCTCCCCCCACTTCGTCACCCATCCCGACCGCATGGAGTGCGTCCTGGAGAAGCCCTTCATCCTGGTCCACGAGAAGAAGATCTCTTCGGTGAAGGACCTGATCCCCATCCTGGAGAAGGTCGCCAAGGTGGGCCGCCCCATCCTGATCATCGCGGAAGAGGTGGAAGGTGAGGCCCTGGCCACTCTCGTGGTCAACCAGCTCAGGGGCACCTTCAAGTGTTGCGCCGTGAAGGCCCCGGGCTTCGGGGACCGCAGGAAGGCCATGATGGAGGACATCGCCATCATGACGGGCGGCACGGCCATCTTCGAGGACCTGGGGATCAAGCTCGAGTCCATCGAGCTGGAGAACCTGGGCACGGCCAAGAAGGTCGTGGTCACCAAGGAGGCCACCACCATCATCGAAGGCGGCGGAAGCAAGGAGAAGATCGAAGGCAGGATCGAGCAGATCAAGGCCGAGATCGAGAAGACCACCTCCGATTACGACAGGGAGAAACTCCAGGAGCGCCTCGCCCGGCTCGCCGGAGGGGTTGCCCAGATTCATGTGGGCGCCGCCACCGAAGCGGAGATGAAGGAGAAGAAGGCCCGGGTGGAGGACGCCCTCCACGCCACCAGGGCCGCCGTGGAAGAGGGCATCCTCCCCGGCGGCGGGACGGCCCTCCTTCGGGCCACCAAGGTCCTGGAGAAGCTCAAGGTCCAGGGCGAGGAGCACGTGGGAAGGGACATCGTGAAGCGCGCCCTTTCCGCCCCGGTGCGCCAGATCGCCCAGAACGCCGGCCTGGACGGCGCCGTCGTGGCCCAGAAGGTCCTGGAGAACGAGGACTTCAACTTCGGGTACGACGCCGCCGGCGCCACCTACGGCGACATGCTGAAGAAGGGGATCATCGATCCCACCAAGGTGGTCCGGACGGCCCTCCAGAACGCCGCTTCCGTCTCGAGCCTTCTGCTCACCACCGACGCCTTGGTGACGGAAGTGCCCGAGAAGAAGCCCAAGAACCCCGCCGCCGGCATGGGCGGCATGGGGGGAATGGACTTCTGATCTCCCCCGGGCCGCGACAAGACCGAAAAAGGACCCCGCCCCTTTGGGGGCGGGGTCCTTTTTTCACAGGCCCGGCCGGGGGCTCTCTTCCCCTGGCCGGGGAAAGCCGAAACCCTTCTCAATCCCTGAGCATGGGATCCAGCTCCCTCAAGGTATCGAAGGAGTAGATCCCCGAGTCGTGGCCGTCGGACCAGACGATCTTCACGGCGTAGGCCCCAACGGGCTGGATCACCACGGGCTTCACGTCCTCGGGGACCCTGGCCGGGTCGAGGGTCCGCTTTCCCGAGATCTCGTCCACGCACTCCGCGCAAGGGCAGCCCAGCCGGAGCAATCGAACCGGGATGGAGGACTCCCAGCCGTCGGACCAGGAGATTCCCAGGGTCTTCTCGTCCACCTTGTAGATTTCCAGGACCCGGGGTTTCTCCCCTTCTCTCGGGCGGGCCCCCTCCCTGGGCTTCTTCTCTCCCACGGCAGGGGCCCTGTTCCAATCCAACTCCAAGGTGTGCTCCCCTTCCTTCCCCTGGGAGAGGATGGCCAGTTGCCGGGCCACCTCGCCGGCCAGTTCCCGGTATGCCTGGCCCACGGGAGAGTCGGGGTTCCTGGCCACGATGGGAACACCCTCGTCGCCGGAGACAGCCACCTCCGCATCCAGGGGAATCTCCCCCAGGAAGGCCACCCCCAACTGGCGGGCCACCCTCTCCCCTCCGCCGTGGCGGAAGATCTCCGTCCTCTCGCCGCACTTGGGACAGACGAAGTAGCTCATGTTCTCCACGATCCCGAGGACCGGGACGTTCACCTTCCGGAAGAGCTCCAGGCCCTTGCGGGCGTCGACGAGACTCACGTCCTGGGGAGTGGTGACGATCACCGCCCCCGTGAGCGGGGCGGACTGGCAAAGGGTGAGCTGGGCGTCCCCCGTGCCGGGAGGAAGGTCCACGACGAGGTAGTCCAGCTCCCCCCACTCCACATGGGCCAGGAAGTCCTGGACCAGCTTGGCCACCAGGGGGCCCCTCCAGAGGATGGGCGTGTCGTCCCTGGCCAGGAAGGCCATGGACATGATCTTCACACCATGGGCCTCCAGGGGAACCAGCTTCTGGTCCGCGTCCACCTGGGGCTTCGCCCCCTTGGGAATCCCGAACATGATCTGGGCGCTCGGGCCGTAGACGTCCACGTCCACGAGCCCCGTGGCCGCCCCGGTGCGGGCCAGGGCCACGGCCAGGTTGGCCGCCACGGTGGACTTTCCCACGCCGCCCTTGCCCGAAGCCACGGCCACCATGAGCTTCACCCCCGGCAGGAGGGGCTTCTCCGCCTTGGGCCGGGCCTGCCGCACCCGGGAAGTCAGCCGGACCTCCACCGAATCCACCCCGGGAAGGGCCCCGACGAGCTCCCGGGCCTTCTTCTGGAAGGTCCCCTTCAATGGACAGGCCGGGGTGGTCAGCTCCAGGTCGAAGGAGACCTGCCCTCCCCGGATCTCCAGGTTCTTCACGAACCCCGCCTGGACCACGCTCTTTCCCAGGTCCGGGTCGATCAACTGTTCCAGGGCCGCCAGGACCTGGTCCCTGGTCACTTGCTCCGCCATGACGCTTCCTCGCTCCCTCCTTCCTCCCCCCCGAAGAACGCACTGGGAAAGGTGGATCATTTCTCCCATGATTTCCAGGTCCTTGAAAAGAAAGCCCAAGACGCTAAAAAGGGGCTTTTCCCATGAGCCACGGTGGCAGAAGAGGACTTCCTCTCCAGGGGCCCTTCGGGCCTCCAGCAGCCCTGGCGGGATTCCTGGTCTTTCTCCTCCTGGCCCAGCCCCTCCTCTGGACGGGGTGAGGGAAAGGGGAGAACTCCCAGACGGGACGAAGAACACAGAGGAGTTTGGCTTCCATGGAGCACGAAGGAATCACCAGCATCGCCTCGGAAAACGACTTCCAGCAGGAAGTCTCCAACTCCCAGGTCCCCACCGTGGTGGACCTCTGGGCCCCCTGGTGCGCCCCTTGCATCATGCAGGGCAAGATCCTGGAGGAACTGGCCCAGAAGCACGGGGAGAAGGTGAAGATCCTCAAGGTCAACGTGGACGAGGTCCCAGGCGTGGCCATGAAGTACCGGGTCCAGGCCATCCCCACCCTGCTCTTCTTCAAGAACGGAAACCTGGAGAACTCCCACATCGGCCTCATGTCCCTCGAGGACCTGGAAAGGGCCCTGGGCCTCTAGGCTCCCCGGAACAAAGAGCCCTCCCTTCGAAAGAGACCCCGCCGCCCGGCGCCGGGGTCTCTTTTCGCACCCACCCTCCTTCTTTCCCGTGAAGGAAGGGGGGGAAAAGGGCCTACCGGCCGGAACGGGTGGTCTCCAGGTTCCCCCTGATCCGGGCCTCCAATCCCAGGTAGGCTGCGAATTCCCTGACCCGGGCGAGGAGATCGGCCGGGGGTGGACGAAAGGTCCGGTCCGGGTCCAGGACCTTTCCCCCCCGCACGGGCTGGATCCACCAGGTTCCCACTCCTGCTGCCGCCAGGGCCGCCGCCAGGCTCTCCAGCTCATCCTCGCCGTGGTATCCCTCCACCACGGTGGTCCGTGCTTCGCATGGGACCCCCTCTCTGAGGAGGATCCCCAAGGTCTCCAGGGCCTTCTCGGCCTGCCCCCCCCTGCCCAGGAGGTCCTGGGCCCAAGGGGATTCCGGCCCGGTCTTGACGTCCACCGCCGCGTAGTCCAACAAGCCCGCCCCGGCCAGGCTCCTCACCCGCTCCGGCCGGGTTCCGTTGGTGTCCAGCTTCACCGGGTATCCGAAGGAGCGGATCCACTCCAACAGGTCCGCCAGGTCGGGCCTCGAGGTGGGCTCGCCCCCCGTAACGACCACTCCACCGAGCCGGCCTCTCCGCCGCTCCAGGAATTCCCCCAGCGCGGCCCTGTCCGTGACAGCCTCCCCTTCCGGTGTGCAGAGTTCCGGGTTGTGGCAGTAACGGCACCTGAGATTGCATCCCCTGAGAAAGATCACCGCCGCCGTGCGGCCCGGGTAGTCCAGGAGGGAGCAGGGAATGAACCCGCCGATCATCCCCGCCCCCCTCCCAGGGCGCCCTCGAAGCCGGCACGCTTCTCGAACTCCCTCATCTTGCCCTCGTTCCACTGGGAGAGGGGCCGCAAGTAACCCACGATCCTTGAATAGACCTCCGCCTCCGCGCCGCAAAGGGGGCAGCGCCTCCGCTCTCCCGCCAGGTAGCCGTGGTCCGGGCAGATCGAGAAAGTCGGCGTCAAGGTGAAGTAAGGGAGCCTGTAGTTCCGGCACACCGAACGCACGAAATCCCTGACAGCCCGGAAGTCGTCGATCCTCTCCCCGAGCCAGAAGTGGAGGACCGTTCCTCCCGTATACCTGGCCTGGAAATCGTCCTGGTGGTCCAGGAGTTCGAATGGATCCTCCAGGGCCTCCACGGGCGGCTGGGAGGAATTGGTGTAGGGAAGGAGGCCCTTTCCTCCCTCCCTCCGCCCGAAGCGCTCCGCATCCAGGAGGGCCAGCCTGTAACCCGCCCCTTCGGCGGGAGTCGCCTCCAGGTTGAAGGGGGTCCCCGTCTCCTCCTGGAAACGGCCCAGGACCTCTCTCATGCGGTCCAAGACCCGTAGGCCGAACTCCCTCCCCTCGGGATCGAGAAGGCCCTTTCCCAGGAGGTTTTCCGCCGCCTCCTCCAGGCCCACCAGGCCGATGGTGGAGAAATGGTTGTGCCAGTATTCCCCGAACCGTTCCACGATCCCCCCCAGGTAGTGCCTCGCGTAGGGATAGAGTCCCTCCTTGGTGTACCGCTCCAGGATCTTCCGCTTGGCGACCAGGCTGTCCCTTGCCGTACCCATGAGACCCTCCAGTCTCTCCATGAAGTCCTCCTCGTCCGAGGAGAGGAACCCCAGGCGGGGCAGGTTCAAGGTGACCACCCCGATGGACCCGGTCAGGGGATCCGCTCCGAAGAGCCCTCCTCCCCTGCGTTTCAATTCCCTCGTATCCAACCTGAGACGGCAACACATGCTCCTCGCGTCGGAAGGGGACATGTCGGAGTTGACGTAGTTGGCGAAGTACGGAATTCCGTACTTGGCCGTCACCTCCCAGAGAAGGTCCAGCCTGGGGTCCTCGTAGTCGAACCCTTTCGTGACGTTGTAGGTGGGGATCGGAAAGGTGAAGACCCGCCCCTTCGCATCGCCCCCGATCATGACCTCCAGGAAAGCACGGTTGAACATGTCCATCTCTTCCTGGAAGTCCCCGTATTTCTCCTTCCGGATCTCCCCCCCGACGATCACGTGCTCGTCACGGAGCCGCCTGGGGACGTCCAGGTCCAGGGTGATGTTGGTGAATGGGGTCTGGAAGCCCACCCGGGTGGCGACGTTGAGGTTGAAGACCCACTCCTGGAGGGCCTGCCTGACCTCCCCGTAGGAAAGGCCGTCGGCGGCGATGAAGGGGGCCAGGAGCGTGTCCACGCTGGAGAAGGCCTGGGCCCCCGAGGCCTCCCCCTGGAGGGTGTAGAAGAAGTTCGCCATCTGGCCGAGGGCCGTCCGGAAATGCCTTGCGGGGGCGCTCTCCGCCTTGCCCGGCACCCCCCGGAAGCCCTGGCGGAGCAGGTCGGCCAGGTCCCACCCCACGCAGTAGACGGCGAGCAGGTTCAGGTCGTGGATATGGAGGTCCCCCGACTCGTGGGCCCGGCGAACGTGGGGAGGATAGAGCCTCTCCAGCCAGTAGCGCCTGGTGACCTTGCTGGAGATGTGGTTGTTCAGCCCCTGGAGGCTGAATGCCATGTTGGCGTTCTCCGCCACCTGCCAGTCCGTCCGGCCAAGGTAGGAGTCCACCAGATCGAACCGCCCGGCCCGGCCCATCTCCCTGAGGATCCGGTGCTGCTCCCTGTAGAGGATGTAGGCCCTGGCGGACTTCCGGAAGGGCGAGGAAACGAGGACCTCCTCCACCAGGTCCTGGATGTCCTCCACCCTGGGTTCGGTCCACCCGGCCGATGCGGCGACGACCAGCACCCGCCTGGCCAGGCGTTCCGCCTCCTTCCGGCCGAATTCGCCGGCCGCCGTCCCGGCCTTCTCGATGGCCCGGGCGATCCTCTCGGGATCGAAGGGGGCCCGCCTACCGTCCCGCTTGACGACGGAGGGGAAGAGAGGGAATCCCCCGGTGAAACCGCCCTTTCCTCTCTCCCTCTTCCCGGGGTCCCGGGCCGGCCGAACTGCTTCGAAACTCATCTCGCTCTCCTTTCGTCCCCCGGGGGGATCGCCCACCCGCGGGAGGAAGGAAAGCGATTGCGGTATTCTGGGTACACAACCCGCCCTCGCCCGCCGCGACCTCCCGCGAGGTCACCGGTTCCGACGGGAGCCGGTTTTCTCTCCGGCCCCGGCCGCTGGCAGGTCTTCGGGCTCGCGAGCACGCCGGCAAGGCCGGCTACCTACTGGCCGCCGCTTCCCGGCCCCGGAGGACCAGTGCTCTTGGCGGGGGTCGTTCTCGCACACCGCTGCGGGGCAGCCCCGGATTCCCACCGGGTTCCCTTTTCAACGCCGGACCACCCGGTCCGGCGTCACCAGCAGCGGGCGCAACATATCGTGGCCGGCCCTGACGGTCAAACAAGATGTTGGGGTTTTTTCCGCTGGTGGGGTTGGTTCCCCGGACGTCCTCGTCACGGACCTTCGGTCCGTGACTCGGCCGGCCGGGGCTGACGAGAAGAAAAAAGCCTCCCAGGCCGTGACGGGACCGGCCGGGCTGGCGAAAAGGAAGAGATTCTCCTCCCCCTTTTCCCGGGCGGCAGGGCCCGGCTTTTTCTCCCCTCAGCCCCCGCTTTGGGGAAGGCCCTTCGGAGAGGGGGATTCCCCGGCGGAAGGGGAAGGGGAGGATCCGGCGGCTTTGTGCGCCTCTCCGCCGGGCATCGATGGCGCCTGGTGGGCCCAGCAGGACTCGAACCTGCAACCTACGGATTATGAGTCCGCAGCTCTAACCGATTGAGCTATGGGCCCTGGAAAGAAGGACCAGGAAGAAAAAAGGATAGCCCCCGCCTCAGGTCCCATCCAGAGGAAGGCGAGCCCCTCCGCCCTCCCTTCCTTCCTCAGAAGCTCGTCCGGCACCGGCCGGTCAGGCGGAAGGCAAGGGCTTTCTTGTCCTGGACCACCCCCTGGGCGTAGAGGTGGGTTCGGAGCAAGTAGGGGCGCAGGGATGCCGGAGGATCGAGAAGGGTCGTGAGACCGTCGCCGTGGAAGTCCAAGGTCACCGGAAGGACCAGGACGAACCAGGGGTCCGAGGGATCGAGGAACCACTTTCCCAGAGAGGGGAGGAGGTAGGGTGGGGACAGAAGTCTTCCCGAGAGAAAGACGAATCCCAATGCCCCGGGAAGGTCGAGGGCCCGGATCCTCCACCCGAAACGGGCCTTGTAGCCGTAGCTCTCCAGGTCCGCCAGGTCGGGCCAGAGCCCGGCGTAACCGAAATCCGGGACCCCCCTCTTGGCCAGGCAGGGCGCCTTGGGGTCCACGGCGAAAGGCTGGATCACCGGCGGGGACAGGAGGAGCCCCATGTCGAAGGCCAGGTCGTAGGGAAGGGCGGCCGTCGATTGGGGCCGCCCGCCGGAATAGGTCACCTTCCAGGCGAGGGCGGGGACGATCCCCTTGCGGGGATGCTCGCCGCAAGGGTTCTTCGGATAGTCCCCGCTCATGTGCAATGAACCGTAATCCGTGGAGGACCTCCCTGGAGCGAGACGGATCCCGTAGAAGAAGGTCCCCTCGGGAAGAAGGAGAGGCTTGGAGAAACCGACCTTCACGTTCCAGGCCCGGGCCCCCGAACCCTTGCCCGAGTAGGTGAAAGGCCCCTCCTGCAGGAGAAGGCCCTGGGAGGAGAGGTCGGGCTTTCCCGCCCCGCCGGCCCTTCTCACCACGACCCAGAACTTCTCCGAAGTGAGGGCCTCCTGGTCCTGGAGGACCACCCTGAGTCCCAGGGCCCGGCCCAGGCCGGCGAAGAAGGATCCCTTCACCTCCTGGAGGAGTTCCCCCTCCTGTGTGGGGGCCAGGGCCCTGTAGGCGTATTCGGAAGCCCCGTCGAAGACGTGGAACTCGTTGGGCAAGGAAGTCTGGGCCGGAAGAAGACCGGCGCCGGAAAGGACGAGGGCCAGGAAAAGAACGCGCATGGCGGCCACCTCCAAAGGACCCCGAAGGTCCTGCTGGGTCCAGGAACGGAACCCCTCCGCCGGGAGGATTCCCCGGGGAAGGTCGGGAGGAGATTCTAGGTTACCCTCCCCGGGCCGGGGGAAAACCTCCTCCCCGGGAGGCCCGGGAAGGGGTCGGCCCCGCATGTCTTGATCTGAGCCCCCCGGGAAAAGGCCTCTCCCCGGGCACAGGAGGCTCCTAGAATGGGAATCCCCCAACCTGGGAAAGGAAGGGACGTAGAATTCTAGCAAGGTTCTTCTTCCCGGCGGCTCCCCGGGGCCGGGGAAAGGAAGATCTCTAGTTCCCAAGGAAGGATGGTGCCATGAGCTCCCGGTCTCTTCTCTCTTCGCAGACCTTCGCCTGTCTTCCCCTGGTCCTCCTCTTCCTCTGCCACCCTCCCGCCCGGACCCAGGCCAAAGTCCTCACCTGGTTCCCCAAGACCTCCTTCGACGCGGGCACGGTCTTCGAAGGCGCCAAGGTGGTCCACCTCTTCCCCTTCACCAATCCCGACGACAAGGCCCACGCCATCAAGTGGCTCCAGAAGACCTGCTCCTGCTCCCAGGCCTGGCTGGTCGTGGGGAAGAAGGAGATCCCCTGGAGCGAGGTGGTACGCCACCCCGTGACCATCCCGCCCGGCGGGAAGGGCGGAGTGAAGCTCCTCCTGGACATGACCGGCGTGCGGGGCGTGAAGGAAGCGGAGGTCACCGTCGGCCTGGACGACAACAAGAAGTTCAAGAATCCCACCCTGAAGATCCGGGCCGTCGGGGTGGTCTACTTCGAGGCCGTCCCATCCACCATCTCCCTGGGCCGCCTGGGCTGGGACGAGAAGAAGAGTTTCTCTTTTACCGTAACCAGCACCAAGGTCGAGAAGTGGAAGATCACGGGCTGGGATCCCCTTCCCCCCGGAATGAAGCTGGAAGAGCCCAAGCGCAAGGAAGAGGGAGGAAAGATCGTCTACACCTTCCGCGGCACCCTGGGCCCGGGCCTCCCGCCGGGCCCCGCCGGCGGGACGATCCGGCTCAAGACGGATTTCAAGAACAAGGTCGTCGAGGTCTCCGTGGCGGCCGAGGTGAAACGTCCCTACACGGTGGATCCCGAGGGCTACCTGGGCTTCGGCCGGGTCTGGCGGTCCAGGGGAAAGGAGAAGATCATCCAGATCGAGAACCTGGATCCCTCCCGGGAACTCCGCCTCCTGGACGTGAAGCTCCTGGACCTGAACCGCCCCCACAAGTGGGTCAAGGTCCGGATCGAGGACGAAGAGCCCGGAAGGAAGATCCTGGTCCGGGTCAAGATCGTCCCGGGAGCGCCGAAGGGACACCTGAGAGGGAAGATCCGCCTCCACCTCTCCCATCCCAAGGGTCCCTACAAGACGCTGGTCTTCTCCGCCTTCATCCGGTGAGCCGGGTGAGCCGGTCTAGCCCTCCCCCCGCCGGGAAGGAGAGCCTCCCTTCCGCAGGTCCCCTTTGAGCACGGGATATCGGAAGCCCGTCTTGGGGTCCAGGTCCAGGTAGAGGAGCTTCAGGGCGACGGGGGACTGCTCCCTCTTCCACTGGCTGGCGTCGAAAAGGGCCAGGAACCGTCCCAGCCATCGCTCCAGCCTATCCTTCCCGGCGGCGGGATGCCGGACCTCCAGGACCCCCAGGATTTCCCTGGGCCGCATTTTCTTCCAGGCGTAGAGGTAGAGGATGTCGTCCAGGACCTCGTAGGGCATGAGGTCCTTCTCGTCGGTCTGGTCCGGAGCGAGCTCCGCCGAGGGGGCCATGGCAAGGACGGCATCCAGGGACTCCAGGCTCCACCGCTCCCGGGCCCGCTCGAGCATCCTGGAGATCAGGGTCTTGGGAATGTCCGCAAGGGGGGAGAACCCGCCCTGGTTGTCGCCCCCCGTGGTGAAGTAGCCGACAGCCACCTCGGAGAGGTTGGAAGTCACCAGGATGAGGCCTCCCACGGTGTTCGCCCAGCCCAGCATCATGGCGCCCCGGATCCGGGCCTGGGCGTTCTGGAGGGCCAGGGGAGAGGGCTCCCTTCCCCCGGCCATCTCCCGGAGCGCCTTTTCGGCCAGGCGGTATTCGTCTTCGATGGAGACCACGCCGAAGGGGACGCCCAGCTCCCGGCATAGCCCCCGGGCCGCATCCAGGGTGGCGGGGCTCGAGAAGGGACCCGAGAGGTACCGGGCCTCCACCCGGCCGGCCACCTTCTCCTCCGGATCCTCCTCGCCGGGAAGGAGCAGGGCCGCCCGGGCCGCCGCCAGTAGGGCCAGGGCGCTGTCCCTCCCTCCCGAAAGGGCCACCAGGAACTTCCGGAAGACTCCCGCCTTCAGGAAATAGTCCCGCACGCCCAGGACCAGGGCGTCCAGGAGCTGGTCCAGGGCCGCCTCGACCCCGCCCCGGCTCGGGCCGTCCCCGCCCCGGAGGAAGAAGGAGCCTTCCTGGGGGAGAGGATATTCCGAGGGCGGGAGGTAGGCCCACTCCCCGGTGTCCCGCAGGTCCACCACCCCGCCCCGGACGGCGTCCTTCCTTTGCGCTGTATACGCCTCCCTGAAAGTGGTGTTCTCCGAGCGCATCCGGGCGATCTCGTCCAGGTCCACGACGGCCTCGACGAGCCTCCACGGCTCGGGGTGGAGAAGGGGCCCCGAGGCGGCCACCCCCTCGGGGCCGGCGACCATGGCCCCTCCGTCGAAGACGAGCCTTGCGCTGTCCAGGCCTACCAGGTTGGAGAAGACGTGGTAGCAGATCAGCCTCTCGGCGGCGCCCTGGACGACTCTTCTCCGCAGATCCGGCTTGAACAAGGAGAAGGGCGAGGCCGAGGCGTTGCAGAGGATCTCCGCCTGGAGAAGGACGGAGAGGTTCTCCTGGGGCCAGACCCAGGCATCCTCGCAGATCTGGGCCGCCACGTCGGCGAAGGGCAACCGGTAGAGCAGGTCCCCGGCGGGAAGCCCCCGGACCCGGACCACATCCCCTCCCCGCCAGGGAGTGAAATTCCTTCCCTCGTAGAACACGCTGTAGGAAGGGAGGAACCTCTTCAACGTAACCCCCCGGACGGAGCCCTTCCACAGGAGGGCCAGGCCGTTGTAGAGGAGCCCCCCCGCCCGCACGGGAAGACCGGCGAAGACGGCCGTCTCCCCCACTTCGGCGGCGAGCTCCTCCAAGCTCTCCCAGGCCGCCTCGGTCACCTGGGGCCACTGGACCAGGTCCTCCAGCATGTAGCCCGTCAGGCACATCTCGGGGAGGCAGAGCAGGCTCACTTCCCGCTCCTGGGCGGTCCGGACCACTTCCTTCAAGAGGGCCAGGTTGTCGGCGTAGGCGCCCACCTTGACGGACACGCTGGATGCGGCCACCCGGACCAGTCGCATGGGCACGTCCTTTCTCTTGGGGAAAGCAAAGAAACGACCCGGCCCGAGCCGGGCGGAAAAGATCCTATGCCTTCCCGGCGGCCCGCGTAAGGGCCTCCATCCACATGGACCAGGTCAACCGGCCCGTGTTGGTGTTCTGCCGGGAGGGATGGTAGGAGCAGACCAGGAGATAGTCCCGCCCGGCCACCCGCACCGCCCCCCGGGCGCCGTGGGAGAAAGGGGGCATCCCCGCCGGATCTTCCACCAGGGCCTTGAGTCCCTGGTAGGCCACCCTTCCCAGGGCGAGGATCCGCTCCAGGGAACGAAGGCGTTTCAACTCCTCCTCCAGGAATGGCCGGCACGCCCGGATCTCCGCAGGGGTGGGCCTGTTGCCCGGGGGCACGCACTTGACCACGTTGGTGATGTAGACCCCCTTCAACACCGTGCCGTCCCTGCTGGACTCCACCTCGGCCCTGGAGGAAAGGCCCAGGTCGAAGAGTCCTTTGAAGAGCCAGACCCCGGCGGCGTCGCCCGTGAAGGGTCGGCCCGTCCGGTTGGCCCCGCCCCGGCCGGGAGCCAGGCCGAGAACCAGGAGGCGCGCCTCCGGGTCGCCGAAGCCCGGAACGGGCCGGTTCCACCAGTCGGGCTTCTTCAGGCGGGTCTCTTCCAGGAAGGCCGCCAGCCGGGAGCAACGCCGGCAGCCGGGGATCTTCCTGGAGAGAAGACGTACTTGGGTCGCTCTGGGGGCCATGGCCTCCCAACGCCCGGAGCCGTCCGTCTCTTTCGGGCACACCCCCTTCCCGGCCGGGGAGGGTCGGCAAGGTGATTCCAGGGTAGAATTGAGAGATTCCCTGCCTCGACGAAGGTGATTCCATGTTTCCCAGATCCAGACTCGTCTCCTTCCTGGTCCCGGCCCTGCTGGGGTTCCTCCCCTCCCTCCGTGCCCAGACTCCCAAGTTCTTCGTCTCGCCGGCGGACCTGGAGAAGAGGGAGGGCCCCGGAGGAGACGACTATCCCTTCGCCCTTCCGGTGATCCGGTACCAGCAGGTCCACGACGATCTCACCCGGAGGGCCCTCCTGGAAGAGTTGGCCTTCCGCCGGGACGGGCTGAGGGGCACATCCATGACCTCCTGGAGCGCCGAGATGGAGGTCTGGCTCTCCACATCCAAGGTGACGGCCCGGACCCTGACCACCACCTTCGCCGCCAACAGGGGAAACGACCACACCCTGGTCCTTCCCCGTTCCTGGATCCACTTTCCCGACCTCCCCCGCCCCAAGACTCCCCCTGCCTCCTTCCTGGCCAGGATTCCCTTCAAGCACCCTTTCCCTTTCCGGGCCGCCGGAAGCCTCCTCTGGGAGGTGGCCGTCCACGGAAACAGGCAGGGCAACCGGTCCAACCTCCGGGTCTTCTCCTTCCTGGACGCCCAGGCCCCGGTCCTCGCCAAGGGACCCCACGCCTCCTTCGGAAAGGGTTGCAAGGGCTCGAAGGGCCAGGTCCCACTCCTGGACGCCTGGTTGCGGAACGATGGATTCTTCCGGGCCATGCTCTCGGGGGTCCTCCCCTACGCCCGGGGATTCCTGATCTTCGGGAAGAGCGACAAGACCTTCTTCACCTACAAGCTACCCCTGGACCTGGGCCCCATGGGAGCGCCCCGTTGCAGCCTCTTCACGGACGTCCTCTCCCTCCATCCCGTCACGGCGGGAGGCCTGGGAACGGCCCTCTACCAGCTCGGGAAAGTGCCTATCACGGGGGAGATGGAGGGGCTCTCCATCCTCCTCCAGGCCGTCTCCCTGGACGCCCGGGCCAACCCCCTGGGAGCGGTCTTCTCCAACGCCGTGAGGATGACCGTTCCCAAGGTCCAGGGAAACACCGGCGTGAGCAGGCTCTACAGCCTCGGCGATCTGAAGGCCTCCCAGGGAATCCGGGATCTCGGATACGGCCTGGTCACCCGTTTCCGGGCGAAGTAGGCCCGGCGGAGAGCTCTCCCCCCTCCCTCCCTACTTGGCCCCCCCCAGGGCCTTCTTGAGCCCCCTGGCCAGGGCGAAGTCCCCCGTCAGGTCCAGGGCCTTCTTCCGCAACTTCCGGGCCTCGGCCCGGCCCTCCTTCCCTCGTTTCTCCACCAGGGCCGCCAGGTCCACGAGGGCGGGGACGAACTCCGGGTCCAGGGAGAGGGCCTTCCTGTATTCTTCCTCGGCCGCCCTGGAATCCCCCAGGACCTCCAGGAGCCAGCCCAGGTCGTGGCAGCACCCCGGGGAGAGGGGATGGCGGGCCAGGGCCTTCCGCAGGTAGGCCAAGGCCTTGTGGGCGTCCTCCTTCCTCAGGTCGGGCTCCTTCCACCTCCCCTTGAGCTTGGAGATCCTGACGACCAGCCAGGCCATGGCCCTGGAAGCGTCCACCCGTCCCGGGTCCAGGGAGAGGGCCTGGAGGAAGTTCTTCTTCGCCGGGTCGTAATCCAGGGGCTCCGGTTTGGGAGAGAGTTCCGCCTCCGCCAGGAGGCATACTCCGAGCCTGTAGGAGAAAAGGGCCCTTTCCTCTTTCTTCATGCTCCCGGGGGGCAGGCGAAGCAACCGGTCGTAGAGGACCGCCGCGGCCCGCTCGTGGCCAAGGGAGAACTGGAGGTCCCCCAGGGCTTCCAGGGTGGGAAGGTGGAAGGGTTCGGCCTTGAGGGCCTCCTCCCAGGCCTGGACGGCTCCTCCCAGGTCTCCCCTGTCCCGTCGCACCACTCCCAGGGTGAACCAGGGAGCCGGATCGCGGGGATGGGCCCGGCCCGCCCTGAGGCACTCCCTTTCAGCCTGGTCCAGGAGGTCGAAGTCGGGAGGATCCTGGGAGAGGGCCAGAGTCTTCGCCGCCAGGGCCCAGACCGAAAGGGCCCGGGTCGAGTCGGGGAATCTCTCCTTGGCCCAGAGGGCCTCCTCCAGGGCGGCCTGGAAATCACCCTTCTCCAGGTGGGCCGCCACTTCTTCCAGGGCCTTCTTCTGGTCCTGGGGATAGGAGACGGCGCAACCTCCGGCCAGGAGAAGAAGCCCACCCAGGACCAGCCCGCTCCCGAGGAGGGCGGAAGGGATTCTCAGGGGTCCGGCCCCGGTGGTCCGGCAGGGATTTCTCATGGCCATACCCTACAGGCCACCCCGGCAGGGACGGAAGGGCCTGGAAAACGTTGTGCCCCAAGGACCCATCCGGCACATTGAAGCCATGGGACACACTCCTCCAGGAAACAGCGGTTCCCTCTCCCCGGAAGAAGCCTCCCGGGCCATGGAGAAGGTCCAAACCCTCCGCGAGGAAGTCAGGAAAGCCTTCTTCGGCCAGGAGAGGGTGATGGAGGAGATCTTCTGGGCCCTCCTGGCGGGAGGCCATTGCCTCCTGGAAGGAGTGCCCGGCCTGGGGAAGACCGTCCTGGTCCGGTCCCTGGCCCAGGCCATGGGACTCAAGTTCTCCCGGATCCAGTTCACCCCCGACCTCATGCCCGCCGACATCACGGGCACGACCATCCTGGAGGAAGATCCCTCGGGGCGGCGCACCTTCCGCTTCCAGGAAGGGCCCGTCTTCGCCCAGGTGATCCTGGCGGACGAGATCAACAGGGCCACTCCCCGCACCCAGGCGGCCCTCCTGGAGGCCATGCAGGAAGGACAGGTCACGGCGGGAGGCAAGACCCGGCCCCTGCCCGATCCCTTCTTCGTCCTGGCCACCCAGAACCCCATCGAGCTGGAGGGGACCTGGCCCCTTCCGGAAGCCCAGTTGGACCGGTTCCTCCTCAAGGTGGTGATCCCCATCCCTCCCTTGGAGGAACTGGAGCAGATCCTGGAACGCACGACAGGCACCTACCGGGCCCGGCCGGAGGCGGTCCTCTCCTCCCAGGACTGGATCCAGCTCCGCCGCCTGACCAGGCTCGTCGTCGTGCCCAGTCACCTCCTGCGGTTCACGGCCCTCCTGGTCCTGGCCACCCAGCCCGAGAGCGATCTCGCCCCCCAGGAGGCGAAGAAGTTCGTCCGTTTCGGCGCCAGTCCCAGGGGAGGACAAGCCCTTCTCCTGGCCGCCCGGGCCCGGGCCTTCCTGGAAGGTAGGCTCCACGTCTCCGCCGGGGACCTCAGGGCCGTGGCCCTTCCGGCCCTCCGCCACAGGGTGTTGCTTCGTTTCGCCGCCCAGGGAGAGGGGGTGAAAATAGAAGACCTTCTCCAGGAATGCCTGGAGAAGGCCGCCAAGGAAGCCGGAATCTGATTCCCCTTCTCAGCCCGTCATGAGCTTCTTGATCAGCTCGTCCAGGTCCACCTTCATGATCTCCTTGGGCTGGATGGGCGGCAGTTTCTTGAACTTCTTGTACTCCTGGACGGAGGAGAGCTCCACGTAGTCCCGGAAGGACATCTTCACCGGTTTCAGGGGGGGGATCTTCTTGGGGGGAGCCTGCCCGCCGCCGGGCTCTTCCTCCTTCTGGGCCAGGGAGCAGGAAGTGGAGGAGCTCTCCTGGATTCCGCTCTTCTTGATCAGGGTCTCCCGGGCCCTGAGGCAGATTCCCAAGGTGTTCTCCAGGTTCTCCCGGATCTTGTTCAACCTCTGCACGTTCGCCCCGGGCGAGGCCAGGGACTTCTGGATCTTCTCGATCGCCACCTCCAGGACGGCGATCAGGCAGTTCAGTTTGTTGAGCAGGCGGAGCTTGTAGTCCTCGGGGCCCTTGTTGTCCTTCTTTTCCGCCGGTTCGTTCGCCATGGTCCACCTCCGTTGGGGCTTCCTCGGTCGTTTCTTGCGGCCCTCTTCCGAGCAAAACTCCTGCCGGAAGGGCGGGGGAAGGGAGAAAAGCCACCCTCCCGGGAGGATCAAGGCGGGCCAGCCCCACAACCACTTACCCATCAAAAGGTTACGTGTGGAGGCCCAGGGGCGCCCCCCGCCTGTCCCCGCCAGGCGGCGCCACCCTCCCGAAGGAGGGGGTTTGCCTGGTGCAACAGGTGCTGAAATACTGGAACGTTCCCGGCTGTCTTGTGGGGAGAATACAACACTCCGGGGAAGCCCCCCCGGGTTGGAAACGAGCCTGAAGACTGGAAGAACAGAGGGTGTTCATGAAAGTTGCCCGGATTTGCGCGCTGTTCCTGTTTCTCTTTCTCACCGTCTCCGCCTTCGCCGTGGACATCATCTACATGAAGGACGGGACCAAGAGAAAAGGGAAGATCGTCGGTGAGACGGAGACGGCCTACATCCTGGAGAATTTCGGGGCGCGGATCACCATCCCCAAGTCCAAGGTCCTCAAGGTGGAACGGGGCGTGAAGACGCCCCGGGAGATCTACCGGGAGAAATACAAGAAGATCGACAAGAAGGACCCCCTGGACCTGCTGGACCTGGCGGATTGGTGCAAGGACCACGGCCTGAACCGGGAAGCACGGCGCCTCTACAAGAGGGTCCTCCGGATCGAACCCGACAACGAGGAGGCCCACCAGGCCCTGGGACACGTCCAGTACAAGGGCAAATGGGTGACCCGGGAGGAACTGAAGAAACTCAAAGCCCGGGAGAGAGCCGCAGAAGAAGAGAAGACCGGGGGAGAGGAAGGAAGCGGATCGGCCGGGGCGGCCGGGTCGGGGGACGACAAGGAGGGTATCAAGGGGGCGGCCGAGGCGGCCAAGGAGATGATCCGGGCCCACCAGGCCGAGGCGAAGGCCCTGGCCAAGGAGATGATCGACGAGATCGGCCTGGACAAGGTGGCCTGCGCCATCTCCGACCACTACATCCTGGCCGGTGAGGTCCCCCAGAAACAGATCGTCTCCCTCACGGTGCTCTGCGAAACGGTCTACTGGGACCTGCAGAGGCGCTTCAGCCACAACAAGGAATACGACCTCTACAAGGCGGCCCACCGCAAACACATCATGTTCTTCTTCTCCAACCGGTCGGACTACTCCGACGCCTTCGACTTCGCCGCCAAGAAGTGGAATCCCGGCCTGGCCAGGGCCAAGGGACTGGCCATGAGTAGTGCAGGAGGCTTCGGAACCTGTCCGGGCTTCCTCTTCTCCATCCAGAGGCAACTCTCCCACCTTCCCTCCAAGGTGGCCAACGAGGCGGCCCACCACTGGATCTCCATGCACACCCTTCCCCGGACCAAGGAGGCCCAGGACAACATGCGCTTCTCCCCCTGGATGAAGGAAGGCATCGGCACCTGGGCGGCTCTCCATTTCACCGGCGGGAACTTCACCGTCCGGGTCACCCAGACCCACTACGCCAACGCCGTGGAGATCGCCAAGAAGAGAGGAGATGCGGGGTACAAACTCCTCGTGAAGGAGTGGGCCCAGGGAAAGGCCAAGAGCTACGACCACAACCTTCGCACCATGATGATGCAGAAGCTCAACAGGCTGAACTTCATGGACCTGGCCATCGCCTACGCCGTATTCGATTACACCATCAGGGAGAGGCAGGACCAGCTCAAGAATTTCCTCATCCTGATCCGGAGCATTCCCTACGAGGAGGCCTGGCAGAAGGCCTTCGGTGAGTCCCTGGTGCCCCAGTTCCAGGAGACCTTCAAGAGGTGGATCTTGAAGAACTATTGAGCCCTGCCGCCCCCCCGGCCGGGGGAGCAGGGCACTCCCGGACCGGCGGCGGTTCCGGTCCGGGGGGCTGAGCGATGGAGGGAGGGGATCGGCCGGCGAAGTTCCTTCTTCGCCGCCGGCCCCTGCCGGACGGGCCGGGATGTTCGGCCCGGGCTCGAAAGAGCCGTACCTTTCCAAAGCAGGGGACTTGCCTTTCCCCGGGCGTTACGGCCCCAAGCTTCCCTCTCGACCGGGGGGGGCCGGGGCAAAGAGGAAGGGAAGGGCCCGGACCGGGAGCCAGGATTTTCCCCGCCGGCCCCCGCGCCGGCGAGGATGGGAGGCGCCCCAGGCCGCAACATTCCACGGTCCCCGGGAAAGCAGGCCCTTGGGAGGGTGGGACTTTTCCGTCCCCCCAGTCCTTACAGCATGGTCTGGAAGACCAGGGGAACTTCCTGGGTGCTCATTCGGCCCACGAGCATGATCATCCGTCCCTGGACGGTGGCCCAGAGCTGGGTGAGGCACCCGAGCCTGTACCGATGGATCACGAGAGGCGAACCCAGGTCCCCGCCCACGGGAGGAGCCACCTTGTCGGGCTTGCCTTGAGGCCTTCCCTGAATCACCGAGAAGGTGTCGATTCCATCGGTGTAAGTGAGGACCAGGAAAGGTCGCCCGGCCGTGCTCTTGGCCAGGCGGATCTCCATGAGCATGTAACCCCAAGGCAGGTAGGAAGGAACCACTGCATCGGCCTTGAAGGCCTTCTCCGCCTCTCCCAGGCTCCGGAAGGTCCGGGACTTTCCCGAGGGCCGCCACCACTTGCCTACATCCCGGAAGGATGTCCGGGGACCGACCTGGAGGCCCTGGGCTTCCATTTCCATACCCGAAACCACCTGGCCCTCGGGAGAAATCTCCCAGTATTTCAGGACGAGTCCCGTCTTGGTGTCGATCCAGACCTTCCAGGCCCGGCGGTCCTTGTCCTTGGGAACCACCATGAGAACCCGGCAGGCCCTCCCGGCCACCTTGTCCTCCCCTTGGGCCCGGAAGGAGTAGTTCCTGAGGGCCAGGTCCAAATTGTGGATCCTGAAACCACGGAACTTGAAGTTGGAGCCTTCCCGCATGGAGAAGAGAGCCTGGGCCAAGGAGAGGTTCAACACCCCTCCCCGCCCTTTCATCCTGGAGTCCAGGATCGCCGAGAGCTCCAGCCGGAAAGAGACCTTCCCCTTGCCCTCGGGCTTTACGGCGATCTTCTCTTCCTGGAGGCGCCGGCCGTCGCCGAAGTCGAAGAAGTAGAGCCTGTAACCCTTGTAGGCCACTCGGGTCTGGGCGTTCCAGGCCTGGACCGCCAGGTCCGCTCCCGTAAGCCCCGGCGCCGTCGCCGTCGCGCCCGCCCCCACCTGGACCTGGGCCGGAAGGGTGCTCCCGGCCAGGAGGGACAAGAGGGCGGTGATGAGGCGAACCCGTTTCATGACTTCTCAGCGGCCTTTCGACCCCTCCTCTTCTTCTCCGGTTCCAAGTCGCCCGTGGAAAGTCCGGTGGATCCTCTCCTGGAGCACTTCAGGGGCCTCCCAGAAACCCGGCGGCGCACTTTCGTCCTGGATCAGGAAGGCCACCTTCCTGGGAGCCACTCTTTCCTTGGGAAGGCCCCACCACAAGCCCAGGCAAAGGAGGAGGCTCGCAGCGGCCGCCAGGGAAGTGGTGACCATCCGGAGCACCCTGGCGCCCCTGGACCGGCTCCACAGGAAGGAATCGAGAGCAGCGAAGACGGCCCGGTCCACCCTCACGGGGGTCTTCCTCGAGGGCAGACTGGAGAGGACCTCCACCAAGGCCGCATCGGCCTCCTCGTCGGGTTCCAGGACGACCTCTTCGGTTGGGGCCTGGACCGGGCGGAGGGAACGGCTCAGCACGGGCCCCAGGCGGGATTCCCCTTCTTCAAGGACCCGCTCCCAGACTCCTTCCAAGATCCCCTGGGGAGCCTCCTTCACGGGGAGTTCCCGCAAGAGGAGGGCCACCCGCCTGGAACGCTCCAGGAGCGGGCCGCACAGGGGGCAGTGGGCGGCGTGTTCCTCCAGCCGGCTGAGCTCCTCCGGGGCCAGTTCCTGGTCCACGAGGGCTGCCAACTGTCGGGCCAGCCTTTTGCACTCGGAAGAAGTCATAAGTTCGTAAGGATTTCGAAGTGAAACATCTGGAAGCGGGCTTTCCGGCGCCCCCCCTTCAGGGGCGGTCCCGGAGGAAAGCTACCTCTTCATAGACTCTCCCAGGGCTTTACAGGTTCCCTTCAATCTCTTTTTCCTTTGCTTCTTTTTCCTTCGGCCCCGCCCCTCTCCCGTCGCCCAGGATGGGAGCCAGATGGCGGCTCAAAGCGAGATGGGCCCTGGCGAGGCGGGACTTCACTGTCCCCAGCGAGACTTGCAGAATCGTCGCAACTTCTTCGTATGAAAGGCCTTGGAGATATCTCAAGACCACAACGGCCCGGAGCTTGGGGCTCAGTTTCTGGATCGCCTCGTGGACCAGGGCGTCCCGCTCCTTCTGGAGGGTTCCCTCCTCGGGGAGGCTGCTTCCCGGATCTTCCAGGGTGAAGGGCCTGTCCTCCTCGGAAATCCGGGGAAACTCCACCTCCCGCTTCCGCCGGCTCCCCCTCCTCCGCTTGCTGTCGATGGAGGAGTTCACCACGATCCTGTAGAGCCAACTGGAAAACTTGGATTCGAAGTGAAAGGAGGAAATCTTCCTCAAAAGGAGGGTGAAGGTCTCCTGGCAGACGTCCATGGCCTCCACAGGATCGCCCGTGACCCTCCAGGCGATGTTGAAGACCCGGTCCTTGTACTTCTTGTAAAGGGCCGAGAAGGCAGGCTCGAAGGCGTCCGAGCCCGGGTCCTGGCAGGCTTTCACCAGGTCACGATCCGGGTCCTCGATGGTCACAGGCGCACTCGTTCCCAGGAAGGGCGACAGGGGTTGGTGCAAAGGAGGGCGGCCCACGGCGGGAGCCCGAGAAGAGAATTGTTCCCCGAAAGGGGAAGAGAAATCAATTCCCCATGAGGAGGCTCCACCCGTCGGGAGCCGTGATGACCTGTCCCTTCCGCTGGGGGCAGGAGGGGAGGCACTTCACCGTGGGGAAGGTCTGGCACTTGGCGTCCTTCACCTCGAAGATGAGCTCGTTCCCCACCACACCCACCACCTCGAGGGTAGTGGTGCAGACCTTGTTGGAATCCCAAAGCTGGGTCTCCAGGCTCATGGGGTCGATGGCGGCGAAGACGCAGATGCTGGGGAAGATTGGGATGAGCTGGGTATAGGTCTTTCCTTCGGGGAAGAGGAAGGCCGTGGAGAGACAAGGCTTCTTTCCGATGAGGCCCGCCGCCAGGAACTGGAGGGGCACCTGGATGTCCTTGCCTGGCCCAAGGGAGACCCTGATGGAGAAGACCCCCGCCAGGGAACCGTCCTTCAAGCGCCTGGATGTGAAGCCGTTGCGCACGTCCCGGAGGAACCGGTTCAAGGGCACCTGGAGGCCCTCCGCCCCGGCCAGCAGAGTCAGGGCGTGGAGATCGGAGAGCTTTCCCGAAGCGATCCTGAAGGCCAAGTGGACCCAGAAGACCTGGTTCTTCACCTGGCCTTCCTTCACGACCTGGTAGGTGACCCCCACCCGGAAGTTGGAGCCTTTCTTCTCGGGTTTGGAGGCTGCACTCCAGGGAAGGGACGAGGCCAGGAACTCTTCCAGATCGTCGTAGCCGTCCCCGTCGGTGTCGGTCTTACGGGGATCGCTCATCCAGACCATTTCCAAAAGGTCCGGAAGGCCGTCGTGATCGGTGTCCTTCAAGTGGGAGACCTCATCAGCCTGGATCACCTGGGAAGAAGGCGAGAGAGGGGCCGGCCCAAGGCCGAACCACAGGCTGGAGGCTCCCGCAAGAGCTAGGAGGCTGACCAACCTCTTTCCAGGCATAAGAACTCCTTGGGAAAGGTTCCCACGAGGTCCCCGGGACCTCTCGTCGATAGCTTCCTACCCTCCCACGGGCGCCAGGTAACTTGCCACCGACCTAGAAAATTATGGACCCCCTTTTGGGGAAGGGCAACCCCCCCGGTGGGAGAAGGACATTCCTTTCTCGGAACGGGACATGGCCCCCTGCCCCCCACGGCTTGACTTCCCCAGGACCGGAGCGCTAGAGTTCCCTCCCTCGTTGGGGCGCCCGTAGCTCAGCTGGATAGAGCGTCGGCCTCCGGAGCCGAAGGTCGCGCGTTCGAATCGCGCCGGGCGTACCACTCTTCCCCCCTCCCCGGGCCCCATCCGGGTTCTTTTCCCCCCCCGGGAGCCCCATCTCACCGCCCCAGGACCGCACTGTCTCAGAATGCGTCGGGCGTGAGGACCCTCACCCTCCGCATCCCCACGTTGAGCACCAGTCCCAGGGCGGCGAAATGGGTGAGCAGGGAGGACCTCCCGTAGGAGATGAAGGGCAAGGTGAGCCCCGTGGGCGGCATCACCCCGGAGCAGACAGCCACGTGGACGAAGAGTTCCGTGGCGAAAAGGAGAGCCGTTCCCACGGCCAGGAGCCTTCCAAAGCGTTCCCTCGTCCTGGCGGCGATTCCGAAGACCAGGAAGACGAAGAGCCCGTACAGGAAGAGGAAGAAAACGCTCCCGATGAACCCCGTCTCCTCGGCGATCACCGAGAAGATGAAGTCCGTGGACCTGTAGGGCAGGAAGTCGTAGACGTTCTGGAGGCCCCGCATGTATCCCTCTCCCCGGATTCCTCCCGATCCGATCGCGATCAGGGACTGGCGGAGGTGGTAGCCCGCTCCCAGGCGCATCTCCTTGGGCATGTCCGTCTGTCTCCACCAGGCCTGGATCCGGTCGACCTGGTAGGACTTCAGGCTTCCCGTGGCGTAGAGGATCCCGAAGAGGATCGCTCCCGCCAGGAGAACGAGGAGGAGCCACCTCCCCCTGGCGCCCGCCGTGTAGCAGACCCCGAAGAGGACCGGCACGAGGACCAGGGCGGAGGAGAGATCGGGCTCCTTCACGATGAGGACCATGGGAACCAGGGTGATCAGGCCCGGCGCGATCAGGCCCTGCCAGTGGTCCGGCGCCGACCTGGGCCGGAACCACCTGGCCAGGGCGAAGATCAGGCCCAGTTTCATGAATTCGCTGGGCTGGAACAGGAGCCCGCCCAGGGAGAGCCACCGCCTGGCGTTGTTCAGGGAGACCCCGGCCACGGGGAGGAGGAGCAGGAGGAGGAGGCACGCACCATATACGTAAAATGCGTATTTCTCGAACCTCGTGTAGGGCACCAGGAGGAAGAAGGCCGCCGCCAGGGTTGCGGGCAGGAGGAAGAAGGCCTGCCGCTCCGCCTGGCCGGCGAATTCGCTTCCCGCCTGGGTGGCCGAGTGGATGAAGAGGATCCCGAATCCCACCAGCAGGTAGGCCAGGAGGAGGACGTGCCAGTCCAGTTCCTTCAGGTCCTCCCTGAGCCTCCTCATCGCCCGCCCTCCCTTCCTTCGATCAGGGCCCGCCCTGCCGGTTGCTCCAGGAAGGCCCGGACCACGGGAGCCGCCACGGAGCCTCCGTGAAAGCCGTGGGGCACCCCCGGGACCATGACGGCGATGCTGTAGGCCGGGCGGCTCCGGGGAAAGATCCCGCAGAACCAGGCCAGGTTCCGGCCCCGCCTCCCCCGGGTCAGTTGGGGCGTCCCCGTCTTCCCCTCCACCCCGAGGGGCCCGAGTCCCACCCGCCGGGCCGTGCCTTCGGGACCCTCCACCACCAGCCGGAGGCCTTCCCGGATCTTCTCCAGTTCCTCCCGGGGGATCCCCAAAGGCCTTCCCCCGCCCCCTCCTCCCGGCACGATCCTCAGGGGCGGGACCAGGCCCGTGGCCAGGGCGGCGAAGACCCTCGCCATGGCGAGAGGGGTCGCCCCGATCCCGTAACCCACGGCATGGAGGGCCGGGGCGGCTCCGGCCTCCACCACGGGAGGATCGCAAGGTACCCTGGGCGCCCGCCCTCCGGGCCCCCAGGGGGGTCCGGCCCAGGTCCACCACCCCTGAATCACCACCTTTCGTCCTTTCACGGTGGAAAAGCCCAGTCCGGCGGCCTCCTTCTCCAGGAGGGGGTTGCCCAGGATCCGGCCCAGCTTCCCGAAATATACGTTGCAGGAGACCTCCAGGGCCCTCTCCACGCCGATCCGGCCGTGGGCCCTGGGGCAATGGAGGCCTCCGCCCCAAGGGAAGGGGAGGATCCCTTCACAATCCAAGACCCCCGCCTTCCCGGCACGAAAGGCCGCCAAGGCCGTCACGACCTTGAAGGTGGATCCCGGCATGGAGGAACCGTACCGGAACCGGGACCAGTCCTGGAGGATGGGAAGGACCACGGGCCGCCGGCCCTTGCGCCCCCCTTCCCTCCAGGCCCGGTCCAGGCGGGCCAGCTCCTTCCATCCCTCCTCCAGGTCCTCCCGCCCCGCCAGGGGGAGGGAGGCCAAGGCCAGGATTGCCCCGGTCCTGCACTCCAGCAGGGCCGCCCCTGCGGCCTTCACGGGGAGCCGGGCCAGGGCCAGGGCCTTCTCCAAGGCGCACTGGAGCTCCAGGTCCAGGGTGATCCTCACGTCCTTCCCGGGCCTGGGCGGCCCCTGGTAGTGGCTCAACCGCCTCCTGGCCCTCCGGTCCGCCTCGAAGAAGGTCCACCCCTCCTTTCCCCGGAGCCGGGAATCCAGTTCACCCTCCAATCCGCCCCGGCCGAAACGCCTCACCCTGGAGGCGAGCCGCCGGGCCCGCCTCTCCACGCTCTCCTCGTACTCGGGCCAGTATTCCTCCAGGCCGGGAAGGGGCTGGAGCCAGGTGGTGTCCGGATCCAGCCTCTCCTCGTCCCCGGCAAGGACACCAGTAACCCTCCCGAAGAGGCGGGCCGCGGGCAGCCTCCCCTCCACGTCCCTGTAGACCCGGCGGACCGAATCCACGACGAAGAACCCCCTGTGCGCCCTGGGCCGGAGTTCCACCCACTTGACCAGCTCGAAGGGAACGGCCCTCCACAGGGGATCCCGCCGGTCCTCCCGCAGCCTCTGGGCGTCGCGGAAGCGCCGGTCCCAGAGGGCCCACCGGTTCCCGAACTGGAAGAGGAGGAGGCATGTGTTCCTCTTGTGGATACGGTCCAGGAGTTCCAAAGGATCCCTGTCCCTCCTCCTCGGCGGAACGAGGGCCGCCGCCCCCCTCTCCAGGAGGGCCTCCAGGTTCTCCGGGCCCAGGCCCAGGAGGGCGGCGAAACTCCCCCTTTCGCCCCTCTCCCGGGCCGCCCGGAATTCCTTCCGGATCCCCCGGAAGAGGCTCCCCCTTCCCTTCCTCTCAAGAGCCTTCCTGAGGGCCGCCGCCCAGCCCTTGCTCCTCCCGGCCAGCTCCAGGGCCTCCCCCAGAAGGCGGCGCAGATACCACTCCATGTTGGAGCGGACGATCCTGGCCCGGGCCTTCCGGTCCTCCCGGGAGAGTTCTCCCTCGATCTCACCACCCGGCAGGTCCCGGCCCGCCGCCTCGGGATCCGGAAGGTCCTCCGGGCCCAGGGAGGCCACGAACTCCGCCAGTCCGGAGAGATCGCGCCGGGCTTCTAAAAGGTTGTAGGGTCTCGGATCGGGGGGCTCGGCGATCTTCAGGGAGTCCAACTCCTCCTGGAGGCCCTTGCGCTCCTCCGACCCGGGAGGAAGGGCCCGGATCCTCCCTCTCAGGCGCATCCGCCTCTCGTAGAGATCCATCACGTCCCGGGGAAGCCTTGGATCGGGAAGGGTCAGGAGCTTGAGATGGTAGGCCTGGCCCAGGGGATTCCCCCTGCGGAAATCCCTGTAGACGAGCTCCACGTCGTGGGCGGCCTCGTCCCAGGCCAGCCTCCGCCCCTTTCGATCCAGGATGGATCCCCTCTTGACCGGCCTGGGAAGGATCCTCTCCCTGTTGAGGAAGCCCTGGAAATACCAGTAGTCGTGTTCCAGGACCTGGAGCCAGAAGAGCCTTCCCGCCAGGACCAGGAGGAAGAGGAGGAAGATCCCCCGGGTGATCCGGACTTTCCGCCTGGCCTCCTCAAACACGGCTTCTCTCCACGTGAAGGCGGAAGGGGGGCAGGAAGCAGAGCAGGGGAAGGAGGAAGGTCCCCCACAAGGCGGTGAGGGCCGCCGGCAGGAGCCACTCCCCGGCGGAAGGCCAGGCCATGCCCCTTCCCAGGTGGTCCAGCAGGGCGAAGAGGCCCCTCACGGCGAGGAGACCGGCGAAACCGAAGAGAAGCCTGCCGGGAAGGCGGTTGCGGAAGAGCAGATTCCTGGAGGCGGAGAGGCCCCACCCAACGGCGAGGAAGGCCCCGGCCGCCTGGGCCGGGGGAGTTCCGGCCAGGACGGAGCGGCTCGCCGCCGCCAGGAGGAGAAGGGGCGTCACCCGGCTCTTCCTGGCGAAGAGCCCCACGAGGACCACCAGGAGGAGATCCAGGTCGGGAAGGAGCTGGGGTTGCGCCACGAGAGAGCGGGCGTATCCCAGGCCCGCCTCCACGAGGAGGAAGGTAAGAAGGGTGCCCGCCCAGAGGATCACCGCCCCCCTCCTCTCCCGGGCTCGAACCGGAAGATCCCCACGTACCGGGGGATTCCCGCCGTTCCCGGAGGGGCCCGGAGCACCAGGCCTTCCGGACCAGGGCCCGGAAGGATCCGGTCCACCGTGCCGACCAGGAGTCCCTTGGGCATGTCCAGCCCTTCCGGGGCGGTCCAGACCTTGTCCCCCCGGGCCAGGCGGGTCCCGGGCCGGTCCGGGACCCAGCGGAAGGGAGCCCGCCTTCCCAGGGGAGGAAGGAGGCGTCCCCGGAAGAGGCGCACCACCTTCCCCGGCGAGTTCCCCCGGGTCACCAGGACCCTGAGCACGAGGGCCTGGTCCCCCGGCCGGGCCACCCTGCAATGGAAGGGCCCGGCCGAGACCACCTTCCCCACGAAGCTCCAGCCCAGGACGGCAGCAGCCCCAACCCGGACCCCCCGGCGGGTCCCCGCCGACAAGAGAAGGCTCCTCTCCCGGAGACCGGGGCCGGGGAAAGGAGAGACCGGCGCCGGAAGGACCCTCCCCCTGGCCAGGGGGCTCCCGGGCTCGGCCCGGGTATCGGTGCCGCCCGGCCGATCGTTTCCGGAGGGGAGGATGTGGACGCAGTGGATCCCTTCGGGGGGAAGCCAGGGAGCCACGAAGCGGATCTCGGGCATCCAGGGGTCCCGGGCGACCGTTCCGACCAAGGCTCCTTTGGGGGTTCTCTGCCAGGGAGGGGCGGCGGACCAGGAGAAGACACCCAGCCCGGGCGCGGGCTTGGTGAGGGAGGCGGGGTGGAAGAGCCGGAGGGGAAAGGCGTCGTCGGGCCTGCCCGGTCCCAGGATGGCCCGGATCCCCTCCCCCGAGGGGAGGAAGGGCTCCCCCTTAGACGGAAGGGGGGAGAGGCGCACCTCCAGGCGGAGAGGCTCGGGGCCGGGGAAGTTCCGGGAGTGGAGGAGCCGGACCCAGGCCAGGCCGGGGGGCCGCTCGGGCCTGGAGGAAGAGAAGAAGGCCAGGAGGGGATTCCTCTTCCTCCCGGGAGGCGGGCCCTGGTCCAGGTAACCCACCAGGACTCCGCCCACGAGGCAGGGATCGCCCGGCCTGGTCCCGCCCGCTCCCATGGGGAGGGACAGGAGGAGCAGGTCCTTCCATCCAGCCCCGCCCCGGCCGGCCCGGTCCAGGACGTCGGCCTTGATGCTGGGACCGGGAAGGGGCGGCCTGGTGGAGGCCTTTTCGAAGCGAAGCAATTCCCGCCATGCCGCCCTGGTGGCGGGCGAAGGAGGAGGGAGCCCCATATGCGTCCCGCCGGAAAGGACCGCAGGGAGACCCGCCAGGAGCGCCACGGGAGTGAGGAGGGCCTCTTCGGGGAAGGAGGGGCTCCTCCCGGGAAGGGATGCCCAAAGGAAGAGGCCCGCCAGGACCACCAGGGCGGCCCGGTGCTTCAGGCGCTCCGCCCCATGGGATCGGCCAGCCTCGTTCCTCTGGAACAACGCCCCTCCAAAACGCGCTCTCCCCGCGGGCGCCGGCCCCCGCCCCGGGGCGAGGGAATCACCCCATGTCCTCTTCCTGGTTCAGGATTCCGTCCAGGAGATCCAGGTTCTCCAGGAAGATCCCCGTTCCGCGGACCACGCAGGTCAAGGGTTCCTCGGCAACGGTGACCTTGAGCTGGGTCTCCTCCTGGATCACCTTGTCGATCCCCTTGAGGAGGGCCCCGCCGCCGCAAAGGAGGATGCCCCGCTCCACCAGGTCGGCGCTGATCTCGGGAGGGGTCTTCTCCAAGGTGGCCTTGATGGCCTCCACGATCTCCCGGATCGGGCCCTGGAGGGCATCCCGAACCCGGTCGGAAGTGACGGTGGTCTCCCTGGGAAGGCCGTTCATCACCTCCCTGCCCCGGACGGCCATGGAATACTCCTGCTCCATGGGAGCGGCGGAACCGATGTTGATCTTGATCCTCTCCGCCGTCTGGGGGCCGATGACCAGGCCGTGCTCGTCCTTGAGGAAGCGGATGATGGCCTGGTCGAAGTCGTCGCCGGCGGCACGGACACACTGGGACTGGACCACGCCGCCCAGGGAGAGGACGGCCACCTCCGTGGTGCCTCCGCCGATGTCCACCACCATGCACCCCTGGGGCTCGGTCACGGGCAACCCGGCGCCGATGGCGGCCGCCGTGGGTTGATCCACCAGGTAGACCTTCCTGGCGCCGGCCCGCTCGGCCGAGGAGATCACCGCCCGCCGTTCCACCGTGGTGATCCCCGAGGAGACGGAGATGACCACCTGGGGCTTCACCCAGTGGCGCCTGTTGTGGACCCGGCGGATGAAGTAGCGGAGCATCTTCTCGGTGATGTCGAAGGAGGTGATGGTCCCCGCCTTGAGGGGGCGGATGGCCACCACGTTGGCCGGGGTCCGGCCCAGCATCTCCTTGGCCTTGTTGCCTACGGCCTCACCGCCCAGGAGGACCTCGGTGGTCCCCCTCTGGACGGCCACCACCGATGGCTCGGAGAGCACGACCCCCTCGTCCTTCACGTAGACGAGGGTATTGGCCGTACCGAGGTCGATCCCCATGTCGATGGAGAACTTTCCCATCAGCCATCGGAGCAGGTTGAACATGGTCCTCTCCTGGGTAGAGGCATGAAGCCGGGTCGCCCGCAAAGATAACCCTTTCTCCCGGGGAATTGAAGCAAAGGAAGGAAGAGGACGGGCGAATCGGCCCCAGGCCGGCCGGGCCGGTTCAGGCTGAAACGGCCTGGAGGAAGAAAGGGCCCTCCTCGGCCCGGGGCCCGGCCCGCCCTTTCGGGCGGGGCAGGCCCGGCGTGGAGAAAAAAAACGGGCCGCCTTTTACGGCGACCCGTTTTGGACCCGGGGAGGGAAGAGTCCCGCCCACCCTCCGGGGGCCCGGTTTTACCGGGAGTCAGGCCAAGGGGCCCGCGTTGTAGTCCCGCTTGAGGACGATCACGATCATCACGATCGCCGCCAGGAGGAAGAAGGCCGTCGTAGCCATGAGCCCGATGTCCCAGGCGGCTCCGCTCGTCTCCTCTTCCAGGACCTGGACCTCCTCTTCCTCGACGGTCTCGATGATTTCCGGCTCTTTCTCTTTCTTCGTCTTGCGCGCCATGTCAGCCGCTCCTTTTCTCTTGGTCCTCGGAAGGGTCCCGATCAGAGGTTGGTCTTGGCCCGGTCACCCTTGGCGACCTTGCGGAGGGCGTTCACGATGCGGGCCACGCAGGACTTGTTGTCCACCTCGATCACCTGGGCCCGGGCCTTGTAGGCGCCGCCCCGGTAGATGTCGAAGGTGTACCCCTTGGTCACGCCGTCGTCCTTGCCCACGGAGAGGGTCACCAGGGTGTTGTCCAGGACCTTGTTGACGGCCATCACCAGGGCGTCCAGATCCTTCTCGGGACGGCCGGGCTTGAAGCCATTGGCCACGGCCATGGCGATCTGGGCGTTCAGGTTCTCCTTATCCTGCTCGAGCTTGGCGATGGTGGCCTCGTGGGTGGCGATCTTCTCGTTGAGCTTGGCGATCTGGTCCTTCAGGGAAGCCACCTGCTCCTCCAGAGCCAGTCGGGCGTTCTCGGCCTCCTCGCGGGCCTTCACGGCGGCGGCCTCACGCTCCCGGAGGTTCTTGTTCTCCTCGCGGGCCTTGTCCACGTCGGTCTTCAGCACGTCCAGGTTGGTCTGGATCTTCTGGAGGCTGGCGATGTTCTGGGCGTTCGCGTCCTTCGCGTCCTTCAGCTCCTGCTGGAGCATCTTGATCTGGTTCTGAAGGTTCATGACCTGGGCGTGGGCCACGGTGTAGTCGCTCTTCTTGCTCTGGAGATCGGCCTGGAGCTTGGCGATCACCTCCTCCTTCTGCTTGACATCTTTCTGATGCAGGGCCTTCTCCTCTTCGAACTTCTTCCGGTAGCTGTCTCCGTTCTGGAGGAGGTTCCCGGCGAAGGCGACGAAGGCCACCGACAGGATGAGGTTGACAATTACGAAAACACGTCCGATCGGGCTCATCTGGCTCTCCTGTGAAAAAGTTGGGACTCGTTTCCTTCCTGGTCTCTACGTACGCCAAGGACACACCGCCGGGTCCAGCCGGATAGACCCGCCTCGACCGGAAAGGAGCCCAGATGATAAGAAAGGGTTCCTTTCCGTCAAGCAGGTCTCCGGGAGGCACCGGAGAACTTCGTTGTTCCTCGCCCCGCCGTCCCTCCCGGAAGGAAGAGAAGGAGCGGCCGGGCTCTCACCCAGTCAGGGAAACTCCTCCACTCAGGAGGAAACTTCCCGTTCTTCCGGGATCCTTGCCATTCTACCCCCAGAAAACCCACCGGGCCACGCAAGGGGGAAAAAGGCGAGGAGAAAGGCAAAGATCAGGAGCCCCAGGCCGGGCCACCCCGAAACAGTCGCCGTCCAGGTGGTCACCGAACAAAGGGGCACGCGCACTCTTAGTATGCCCCGAAAGCCCCGGTCACGCCCTTTTTTCCTGAGAACCGGACCAATCCTCCCCCCAGGATCCACCAGGCAGGTGATTCCCGAATTGGTGCACCTGACGACCGACCGGTTGCACTCCAGGGCCCGGAAGACCGTCATGGCCAGCATCTGGTCCAGCTCGGCGCCGTTCTCGTACCAGGCCTCGTTGGAAAGGACCAGGTGCCAGAGGGCGCCCTCCCGGGTGGCCCTGGCGAAATGATCCGGAAAGGCGTTGTCGTAGCAGATGGCCGCCCCGAACCTCCCCGTCCCTGGAAGCTCCATCGTGAGGGGCCCCTCTCCGGCCTGGAGGGTGGGCACGCCGAGCTTCAGGAAGAAGCGTTCCGCCTTCAGGCCCAGGCCGAAGGGCAACCACCGCAAGAAGGGAAGGAACTCCCCGCCGGGAACGAGATTCCGCTTGGAGACCCAGCCGGCGATCCTCCCTCGGGCATCCCAGAGGTAGGCCCGGTTCTCCGGGACCAGGACAGCCGGATCGCGCCGGTCGGGACAGAAGGCCAGGGCGCCCGCCACGAATCCCCCTCCCGGCCGGAGATCGGCCGACTCCAGGATCCTGGCCGAGAGGGACCGGACGACCTGCCGGGTCCGTCGGGGATCCATCCATGTGCCCAGGATGGTCGGCACCCGATCCCGGCCCCCGCCTTCCACGAGGGATACAGGAAAGGAGGTCTCCGACCAGACCAGGAGATCCAAGGGACCGGCGGCGCAGGCCTTCCTGGTGAGGCCAAGCTGGACGGCGAATTCCGAGGCACCCGTGCCGGCCATGTCCTTCCCGAAGAGGGAGAGCATTCCCTGGACCAGGCCCACCTCGGGCCCAGGCCTGGTCCGGAGGCGGGAAAGGGCGTAACGGGAGAGGAGGGCGTTCCCCCCAAGGAGCGCCAGGGCCAGGACGGCCCAGGTGGAGGCCTTCTTCCTCTCAGGACTTCCTTCCCGCCGGGAGACCCACAGGAGGGCCCATGCCCCGGCCGTGAAGGCCGCAAGGAAGTTGAGTCCCACCTCTCCCGTGAAGGAGGCGCTTCCGGCGAACCAGAGATGGTCGTAGAGGGAGTGGGCCACCTGGTGGTGCGGATAGGGAAGCTCGGGCAGACGGGAACGAATCCACTCCCCGGAAGCCCAACCCATGCCGGCCGCCAGGGGGAGGGAGATCCGCCGGGCGAGCCTGCGGACCAGGAGGAGTCCGGCCAGCATCACCGCCGCCGAGCCCAGGGTCTTCACCGGGTAGATCCCGGCGAAGTGGTGGACCAGCCAGGAATCCGAGAAGCCGTAATAAACCACTCCGGCCAGGAAGGCCCCGCCCCAGGCCGCCCGGGGGGAGAGGCCGTTGTCCGGCCGGACCAGGAGCAACAGCGGGACCAGGGCAACCAGGGCCAGGAGCCCCCCCAGGGGCCTGGGTGCCCCGGGGGAGGGAAGCCAGAGAAGGACCCCCGCTCCCAGGGCCCACAGGAGGAGCCCCGCCCTTCCCCGGCCTTTCCTCATGCCCTGTCCCCAAGGGGAGCCCACTGGACGGGATCGCCGTCGCGGATCCACTCCCCGGCGGGAACGACGAAGAGGCAATCGGCCCTCCCCAGGGCCGCCCCTTCCCGGTCCAGGTGTTCCACCACCGATTCCCCTCCCTCCACCCGGATCCTTCCCGGGTAGACCCGGTTCTCTTCCTGGGGCCAGACCTTGCTGAAGCGCAGGGGGGAGCGTCCCAAGGGGAAGGGCCCCTTCCTTCCCTGGAGGCGGAGAAGTCCGGGGCCGGCCACGAGGTGTAGGACGGCGAAAGCCCCCAGCAGGTCGGAAGGCAAGACCAGGAACAAGCACCCCGAGGGAGCGCGCCAGGCGGCCCCTTCCTTTCCTGGAACCAGGTCCAGGCCCTGGAAGAGAGGCTCTACGCCGGGAGGAGGCTCGAGGCCCTCCGCTCCTGCCAGGACCACCAGGTCCGCCCCGGCCTCGGCCTGGGCGGCGGCCAGTTCCACCAGTTCCTTCCCCTGGGCCTCCAGGGGCAACCCGGGACGAAGGCCCAACCCTTCCAGCCAGGCCCGGCAGGCCGGGACCAGGGGCTTCTTCCCCTTGGGACCGGCCACCATGGCCGTGGGCCGGGGATAGGTCCGAACGGAAGGAACCCCCATCTCGGCCAGGAGGAGGATCTCCCCCCCTCCGAGGCGGCGTCCCGCCTCCAACTTCCGCGTCCCCTCACCCTCGCCTGCGTCCACGGCCAGGACGTATCCGGCGGCCGAATGGAGGGCCCTCTCTTCCCGGCGGTCCGGCGGGCCGAGCCGCTTCTCCAGGACCTGCCGCGCCTCTTGCCACTTCAGAAGTTCCACCCTTCCCTCCAACCTCTCTCCTCTCACTCCCTCCCCGGCGCTCCAGGTTGCACCCGGGAAGATTCCAGGTCCATAGGGTGATCGAAGCCCCCCCGGATGTCCGATATGAGATGGGGAAGGAGCCCGGTCTTCCGGCCCTCTCCCAAGAAACTGAAAAAGATGATGTAACCGGCGATAGTGTGTTGGCTATGTTTGATTTCGAGGATGGTTGTGGTCCTGGTGCAGCCGTCCGGCGGGTGGTGAATATAGGACGGTGGAGATCCGGATCGCAGAGGGGGGATCCTCCGGGAAAGGATGGAGGCCCCTCTCCAGCCCCGGGTTTCCCGGAAAAGACGAAGGACGGATAGGATCCATGAAACGAGCGATCCTCCTGGTCGGGCTCGCCTTCCCTCTCTTCTTGGCTGCTGCGCCCTGTCCCGCCCAGTATTCCAAGCTGAGCAGGGAACAGAAGAAGCGGATGGACAAGGAGAGGAAGCTCACCCTCAAGGATCTCAAGGCCGCCCTCCGGGCCCGGGACGGGAACGACGCCATCCACCAGATGGACGTCCTCATGAGGCTCTATTGCGACAAGAAATCCGCCAAGGAGGTGGCCCGGGCCCTGGTCCGCGTCCTGGACACCCGCCTTCCCTCGGACGAGCCCAAGATGTTCGCCCTGAAGAACCTGAAGGAGCTGGGCGACCCGGGGATCGAAGAACTGGAGAGAGCCATCCTGACCCGCCTCCGCCGCCAGCCCGTCTTCCTCCGCCTCAGGGCCATCGCAACCCTGGTGGAAGCCAAGAGGCCCTCTTCGTGGAAGATCCTCCTCCGCCTGGCCCAGGACCAGGACGCCCACGTGGCCGTGGCGGCCGTTCGGGGCCTGGCCGCCTGGAAGGACCTGCCCGTCAGGAAAAGGCGGGAGCTGGTCAAGAAGATCGCCATGAAGATGCGGCCCCCCACGAAGGAAGAGATCGCCAAGGATCTGGACCTTCCTCCCGTCCAGCGGGCCTTGAGGGAAGTCCTGGCCAACATCACCGGGAAGAAGCTCTTCACCGTGAAGGAGTGGAAGAAATACCTGGTGATCTGGTACCGCCAGGGTTGTCCCGTGGCGGAGGCCCCGGAGAAGGCCCCATCCAAGGAGGACAAGAAGGCCTCCGTGGAGAAGGGCGCCTCCCGGGGAAGGCTCTCCACGAGCACCCAGGGGTTCTGGAAGAACTGAGGCGGAAAGGGCTTCGAGAATTCTCGCCCTCTTCGGCCCTCCTTCCCTGGCCCGGGGGGAGGGTCCCTGCTAACCTGGGAGCCCGAACGTAGCCTGACCCAGGGAGGTTCCTCGCCATGGTGAAACCCATTCAAGGCAAGCTGGACGGAAAGGGCCGGTCCTTCGCCGTCGTGGTGGCCCGGTTCAACGAGGCCATCACGGGCAAGCTCCTGGCCGGAGCCCTGGACATCCTGGAACGCCATGGCACCGATCCCGGGAAGATCACCCAGGTCTGGGTCCCCGGGGCCTTCGAGATTCCCCTGGCCGCCAAGAGACTCGCCGCCACGGGGAAATACCAGGCCGTAATCTGCCTGGGAGCGGTCATCCGGGGGGCCACCCCCCATTTCGACTACATCGCCGCCCAGGTCTCCCGCGGAGTGGCCCAGGTCTCCCTGGATACGGGCGTGCCCTGTATCTTCGGCGTCCTGACCTGCGACACCATCGAGCAGGCCCTGGAGAGGGCCGGCACCAAGGCGGGCAACAAGGGCGCCCAGGCAGCCACGGACGCCCTGGAGATGGCGGACCTGATGGGCAAGATCTGAAACCGGGCCTCGGGCGGGCCGAATCGGGCGCCCCGGACCAGCCGGTCCGGCGCCCGCAAAGGGAGGAGTCGAACCAGGAACGATGCGTCGCCGAACCAGGGCAAGAGAGCTGGCCGTCCAGTTCCTCTACATCCTCGACCTCAGGGGACCGGAGGTGATGGACCAGCTCGCCGACTTCTTGCAGGAGGGAAGCAAGGACCGGGAGGTCCAGGAGTTCGCCCTACGCCTGATCACGGGCACCAGGGACACCCTGGACGTAGTGGACAAGAAACTCGCCTCGGTGGCCCGCAATTGGGAGATCTCCCGCATGGCCGTGGTGGACAGGAACATCCTGCGCATGGCCATCTTCGAACTCCTCTACTGCGACGACATCCCCCCCAAGGTGACCATCAACGAGGCCATCGAGCTGGGAAAGCGCTTCTCCACGGCCAACTCGGGGTCCTTCATCAACGGGATCCTGGACCGGGTGAAGAACCAGGCCCTGGCCGGGAAGGAGGGCTCCGGGAAGGAGGGGACGGAGAGACCGGAGCCGCCGGGCGGGCGGAACTGACGAGGAGGAGAGCGTGGTGTTCGGCAGGATACTCAAGGGCCTGGCCCGCACCAGGAAGAAGCTCGGCCGGGGACTGGCGAAACTCTTTCCTTTCGGGCGCAAGCTGGACGAGGAGACCCTGGAGGAGCTGGAGGAACTCCTCTACGAGGCCGACCTGGGGCCGACGGGCACGGAGATCGTCGAAGAGATCACCCGGGCCTGGAAGGAGAAGGAGATCACCGAGACCCAGGAGGTCCTGCCCTACCTGGAGAAGCTCCTCCTGGACCGCCTGGAGGGGTGCGAGGCCACCCTGGCCCGGGCGCCCCAGGGACCCACGGTGATCCTCGTCACCGGGGTGAACGGATCGGGCAAGACCACCTCCATCGCCAAGCTGGCCAAGCGCCTCAAGGACCAGGGGAACGAGGTGATGCTCGCCGCGGCGGACACCTTCCGGGCCGCCGCGGTGGAACAGCTCACCATATGGGCCGAGCGGATCGGCGTGCCCCTGGTCAAGCAGAAGACCGGCGCCGACCCGGGAGCCGTGGTCTTCGACGCCGTGGATTCCGCCCTGGCGAAAGGCGTGGACTTCCTCGTCATCGACACGGCGGGGCGCCTCCACACCCAGAAGAACCTGATGGCCGAGCTGGAGAAGATCAAGCGGGTGATCCAGAAGAAGATCCCCGAGGCCCCCCACGAGACCCTCCTCGTCCTGGACGCCACTACGGGCCAGAACGCCATCCGCCAGGCCGAGGAGTTCAGCGCCCGGACCCCCGTGACGGGGCTGATCCTGGCCAAGATGGACGGAACCGCCAAGGGCGGCGCCGTCTTCGGGATCCGCCGCCACATGTCGATCCCCGTCAAGTTCATCGGCGTGGGAGAGGGCCTGGACGACCTGGAGGATTTCCATCCGGCCGAATTCGTGAAGGCCGTCCTGGGGACGGAGGGCAAGGTACCGGAGGAAGCGTAATGAACGAGGCGGGCGGGGAAAGGCCCTTTCTACCTGCCGTTCTCCCCCCGGTCCTTCTCCTGCCCATCCTTCTCCTGGTCACCTTTCCCCGCTGGCCCTATTACGAAGACGCCAGGCTGGCCCTCCTGGGGGCCTCGGCGCCTCTCCCCGCCCTCCTCTGGGCCCTGGCCGTCGTGAAGGGAAAGGCCCGCCTCCCCCAGGCCGGAGCCTGGACGGGACTGGGCCTCTGGACGGCGGGCATCCTCCTCTCCTTCCTGGGCCCCGGCCCCCTGGGGGAGAAGATCCTGGGCACCGCCTGGCTCATGGCCCTCTTCTTCCTCCTCCTGGCCTCCTCGGCCCTGGACCCGGGGCGTCACGCCCCCTGGATCCTCCTCTCCTGGGCCCTGGCCGGGGCCGCCGCCGCCCTGGCCGGGATCCTCCAGGCGGCGGGCTGGGATCCCCTGGGTGTGGCCGTACCCTGGGAACCGGGATCCTTCCTAGGAAACCGGAATGCCGCATCCGAAGTCTGCGTGGTCCTGGCCCCGGGGCTGGCAGGGCTGGTCCTCCTCCCGGGAGCGGGCAGGTCTCTCCGCCGGGTCGCCGGGGTCTCCCTCTTCCTTCTCCTTCTCTACGCGGGAATCACCCGGACCAGGGCGGGGGTCCCCGCCCTGGCGGCAGGCCTGGGAGGTGCCATCCTCCTTCCCTGGTCCCACGGGGGAGGGCGATTCCGCCGGAGGGCGGCCCTGCTCTTTCTCGGGGCCTGCCTGGCCTGGGTCGGCGGCCTCCTCGCCTCTCCCCGCCCCACGGGGAAAGGGGGGCTCCGGGAACAGGGCCCCCCTTCACGGGCCGCCCGGCCGGCCCGAAAAGGCGCGGAACGGTCCTCCCCCCGGGTCCCTTCCACTTGGAAAGTCCGTCTCCTCCTCTGGAAATCCACGGCCCGCATGGCCCTGGCCCGGCCGCTCACGGGCTGGGGGGCGGGGTCCTTCGAGAGAGAGTTTCCGGCCTGGCGGGATCCCCGGGAGATCCGGGTCTCCAGCATGGACCACGCCTTCGAGACCCGGGTGAACCGGGCCCACTCCGACCCTCTCCAGGTCTTCGCTGAAACGGGGGCCCTGGGCCTTGCGGGTTACCTCGTCCTGCTCCTTGGAGGAATCGCCGCGGGACGCAGGAAGGCGGGGAAGGACCCCCTTGCAGCGGGACTCCTGGGAACGTGCCTGGCCTTCCTCGTGAACGGTCTCTTCCGGTCCCCCCTCTACAACGCGCCCGCCGCGGCGGCAGCATTTACGGCCCTGGGTCTTCTCTGGGCCTCCCCGCCTCCGGAGGATCCGCCGCGGAGAGGCCCCCTTCCCGCCGTCGCCGCGATCCTTCCCTTCCTCCTCCTCCTCTACCCGGCCTGGCGGAGCCTGGAGGCCTTCCGGGCCCATTGCCTGCTGGCCAAGGCCCTGGGAGAGAAAGACCGGAAGGACTTCCTCTCCGATACCGAAGCCGCCCTGGAGGCCGACCCGGAGTCGCCCCTGGCCCTCCAGATCCTGGCTAGGGACCTTCTCGAGAGGGGAACACCCGCGGAAAAGGCCCGCCTCCCCCTCCTCCTGAGAAAGGCCCTTCGTGCAAGGCCCTACGACGTCTTGAACCTCCGCTCCCGGGCGGAACTCCTCTTCGACACGGCCAGGGCGATGGTCGAGACCAGGCCCAAAAAAGCGGCCGGGATCCTCCTCGCCGCAAAGAAGGACCTGGAAAGGGCCCTGGCTCTCGACCCGGAGAATCCCTCCACCCTGGCCCTCTCGGGAAGGGTCGCCGAAGCCCTGGGGGACGTCCCGGGGGCCCTGGAGGCGTGGAAAAAGGTGGCCCGGAAATATCCCAAGGCCCTCCTGGAGAGATCGAAGGCCCTGGAGAAGGAGGGCAGGGAGGAGATGTCCTGCCTCTTCCTCCAGGCCTGGCTGGAGGACCACCCCGGCCGGGCCGAATACTGGCGCTCCCTGGCAAAACGCTGGCGGAAACTCGGTTTCCACACCAGGGCCGACTACTGCCAGGGCCGGGCCCACCGGATCTGGGCCGTCGAGGCCCTGAAGAACGGGGATCTACGACTGGCCGCCCTCCATACCCGCCTCTACGCCGCCCGGTCCGACCAGAACGATCCCGGACCGGTCCTCTTGAAGGCCATCATCGCCCTCCTCGAGAAGAAACCCGGGGAAGCCGCCGCCCTGGCCCGCACCCTCCCCCGCCCCGGCGAACCCCTCGCCCCCTCCGACCTCCAGGATCTTCGGCCCTGGGTCCCCCTTTTGCGCAAGAACGGAAAATGGGCCCCCCTCCTTCCCCGGGCCGAGGAAGCACCCGGCCGTTGAGAATGCCCCCCCTCGCCTGTTCCCTGCCCATCGGAGCCCTCCCTTCGGTGAAGCTGGTTCCCCCAAGGGGCATCCGAGAAAACAAGCCCCCTCCCAGGCGGGAATACGGGTCGGACGAGATGCCCACTCCTCGAATAGGGGTTGATACCGCAAAACAGGATAGACCCCTTCGCCACCGTTCGGAACCCGGCCCAGCTCTATGGGCAGCTTTCGGGAAGGACTCGGAACGCCCCCCCTGCCCGGTCGGCCCGCCCCCGGAAAGACCCGGGTTCGGAGGGGCTTCTACGGGGCTTCGCGGCGGGAGGAGAGCCAGGCCGAGGCGAAGAGGAGGACCAGGCCGGCGAAAGCCCCCAGGAGGCCCGATCTCCAGGGGCGGGGGCGGTAGGTGAAGGTGACCCGGTGGCGCCCCGGGGGCACGGCCACGGCCCGGAAGGTGCCGTAGGCCCTGTGGATCGTCAGGGGCTCCTTCCCGTCCAGGAGGGCCTCCCAACCCGGGTAGTAGTTGTCCAGGAGGACGAGCCAGGCCCAGCCGTCGGCCTGGGTCCGGATCCGGACCCGGTCGGGGGAGTCTTCCACGATCCGGGCCTCGCCTTTTTGGAAGGCTTTGCCGGAGAGTTTCAAGGAGGCATCCTCGAAGAAGACCGTCTCCTTGGGATCGATCCTGGGATCGAAGAAGGGTACGGGCCGCCTGTGGATCCAGACCTGGTCCTTCGCCAGGTAGGCCCGGGGAAGGGCGTCCAGGTTTTCGTAGATCCCCGCTCCCGGGCCGCGGTAGACCTCCTTCCACCCGGGAGGGGCCTTCCAGGAACGGGCCGTGACCACGTAGCGGACCCCCAGGAGATCGAAGGCCCTCCGGTCCACCCGCATGGTCCTGCATCCCACCTCCTGGGGGAGCGTGGCCGGGTCCTTCAGGAGGCCGTAGAGGAGGAGGACGTACCGGCTGGGGTCGAAGCAGTCGTGGCCCCTGGCGTCGGACAGTCCGTATACGCATGGAGTATCCGGACGAAAGGTCATCCCGTCCCCCATGACGCGGAAGGGCCGCCCTTCCTTCTCCGCCCTCTCCCCCGCCCTCTCGAGCCAGGCGATGGAAGGGGTCTCGGGATAGATCTCCTCCAGGGGCGTGGCCGGGTTGAACCCCCGGCCGAAAGAGAGGAGATCCAGGGCGAGCAGGCCCGCCAGGAGGAGGGAGGGAACGGGGGTCCGGCGGGCCGAGAGGAGCCAGGCCAGGCCCGCCAGGGAAGAGGCGAAGAAAAGGCCGTCCCGAACCGTAAGGTGGGGACGGGGGCGGCCGGGACTCCAGAGCCCCCCGGCCCACGCCCCGTAACCCGCCAGGGCGGCAAGGGCCAGGAGGCCCAGGGGAAAGAGGAGCTTCCTTCGCTCCTCCCGGCCCATCCCCACCAGCCGCCCCAGGACCCAGGCCGAAAGCCCGCCGGCGGCAAGGGGGAAGAGGACCCCCGCCCGGGACGCCTGCGCCAGGAAGAGGAGTTTTCGTCCGACCTGATTCAAGAGCGGAACCTGGGCGCCGTAGAGCCAGGAGAAGACTCCCAGGAGGAAGAGGCCCGCCGGGAGTCTTCCCTTCCTTCCCGGGAGGAAGGGGAAGAGCAGGAAGAGGAAGAGCGGGGCCGCTCCCAGGTAGTCGCAGTTCACCTCCACGAAATTGGGCATGACCGGTCCCCGCCAGGTGCCGGCCTCGGGCCTTCCCCAGGCGCCGGGAAAGAAGAGGTGGAAGAGCTGGCCGTCCCCGCCCAGGCGGTGGTCGTCCAGGAGAAGGAGCCCCAGGAGGGCCAGGAACACCCCCCAGGCAAGGCCCTTGCGGGTTCCCGCCCTCCCCGTCCGGGCCGCCGCCAGGAGCAGGAGGAGCCCCGCCGCCCCCGCCGCCAGGACCTCCCACTTCGGAATTCCCCCGGGCCAGATCTTCTCGGCCGCCCTGAGGACCCGGATCTCCGAGTGGCCCAGGTATTCGAGAAAGGGAAGCCAGGAGGGCAGGGCCAGGAGACACCCGGCCAGGAAGGCCAGGCCGAAGGGCAGGAGGACCTTGGGGTTCCAACCGGCCCGGAGGAAGACATAGACCCAGAGAAAACCGCCGAGGAAGAAGGAGGTCTGGGGGTAGCCCCCCAGGTTGGAGGCGGCGAAACAGAGCCCGAAGAGGAGCAGGTCCAGGCCCTTCCGGCGGGAGAGGAAACCCTCCAGGAAGAAGAGGGCCGGAGGGAGGAAGCAGAAAACCTGGGCCGGCGTAAACTGGAGCCAGAGCACCATGTAGCCCCCGAGCCCGAGGACCGTTGCCGCCGCCCAGGCCCCCGGCCCGCCCCCCCAGAGGCGCCTCGCCCAGAACCATCCTCCCAGGACGGCCATGAGGAGGCGCACCAGGGCGTGCCAGGTGAAGGCCCGGTCGAAGGCGGCCGGGTCGAAACGGGACTTTCCGGCCTGGGAGAGCCAGAGGAGGCCGTGCACAGGATAGAGAAGCGGGAACTGGGCGTTCCCCGCCAGGGGGACCCCCCCGTAGAGATGGGGATTCCAGAGAGGGAGCTTCCCCCTCTCCGCCCACTCCCGGGCCATGAAGCGGAGGAAAGGGTAGTAGAGGAAGTCCTGGTCGCCCACGTCGGGGTTCCTGGGGTGGCGGCCCCTGGGATGGAGGGCCCCCTTCCAGGGCTGGAAGGCCAGGGCTCCGTCGGCGGAATACCAGGTCCGGTCCGGCGCCAGGGCGGGCCAGGCCAGAAGAAGGACCAGCAAGACCAGGAGAAACGGTGCGGCCCGGTCCGGGAATCCCCCGGGCCGCCCCCCCCCGGATGGGCCAACTTGTTCCAAGGTGTCCGCCACGGAGCCTAGGATGCCCGCCTCCCGGGGCTGTGCCAACTCCGAGAGGAGGAAACACCCTCCTCTTCCCTTCATTAGAAAGGTCGGTGTCTTTCAGGTGGGGTCTTGCCGGCCCCTGCAGTGCCTTTCCCAGGGGGGGGTGTTACAATCCGCCTCCCACAAAGCCGACTCGTCGTTTCCATGCAGGAGGAAAGAACCATGAGCCAGGAGATCCTGGACAAAGCAGCCCAGCATTTCGCCCAGATCGTCAGGGAACAGATGGAGAGAGTGGAGCGCCTGAAACAGGCCGAAGACTGGATCGACTACACCAAGCTCCAGCCCATCAAAGTGGGCGTCTGCTGGGGCGACGGGATCGGCCCCATCATCTCCCAGGAGACCCAGCGCGTCCTGGAATACCTCCTGGCCGAGGAGGTGGAGAAGGGGAAGATCACATTCAAGCCCATCGAGGGCCTGACCATCGAGAACCGGGCCAAGGTGGGAAAGGCCATCCCCGACGACGTCCTGGAGGAACTCAAGGCCTGCCACGTGATCCTCAAGGCCCCCACCACCACGCCCGAGAAGGGCGGCCCCTGGCCCAACATCGAGAGCGCCAACGTGGCCATGCGCCGCGAACTGGACCTCTTCGCCAACGTCCGGCCCGTGACCATCCCCGAGGAGGGCATCGACTGGACCTTCTTCCGTGAGAACACCGAAGGAGCCTATATGCTCGGCAGCCGGGGCATCATGCCCACGGAGGACCTGGCCTTCGACTTCAAGGTCATCACCCGGCCCGGCGCGGAGCGCATCATCCGGCTCGCCTTCGAATACGCCAAGAAGAAGGGCATCGACTACGTCACCATCGTGACCAAGGCCAACGTGGTGAAGACCACCGACGGCCTCTTCCTGGAGGTGGCCGAGCAGGTGGCCAAGGACTACCCCGACATCCGCTGGGAAGGCTGGTACATCGACATCATGACGGCCAAGCTGGTGGATCCCGCACGGCGCACCCAGTTCCGGGTCATCGCCCTTCCCAACCTCTACGGCGACATCATCACCGACGAGGCGGCCCAGCTCCAGGGCGGCGTGGGCACGGCGGGAAGCGCCAACATCGGCAAGCGCTACGCCATGTTCGAGGCCATCCACGGCTCCGCGCCCAGGATGATCAAGGAGGGCCGGGGCCAGTACGCCGATCCTTCCAGCCTCATCCGGGCCTCGGTGATGATGCTCGAACACATCGGTTTCACCGAAAAGGCCGAAAAACTCCAGATGGGCCTGGACGTCTGCACCCGTTTCGAAAAGAAGCTGGTCATCACGGGCCGGGACAACGGAGCCACGGGCCGGGCCTTCTGCGACTATCTCCTCGAGACCGTCAAGGATCCCGAGCTGGAAGCCAAGTGGAAGGCCTACCAGGGGAAATGACCCTCATCGCACGTTCCGGGGACGGCCTCCCCAGGGGGGCCGTCCCTTTCCATCCCCGCCCCCGGACCCGACACTGGAGGAATAAACCATGCGGATTCTCCCGATCCTCGTCCTCGCTCTGGGAAACCTCCTCCCCATGACCGCGGCCCAAGACAAGCCCCCCCTTTCCCTGATCCCCAGGCCGGCCTCCCTGTCCCGCCTGGCGGGCACCTTCCGCCTGACCCCCGAAACGGCCATTCTCCTGGCCCCGGGCGCCCAGGCGGCCAAGAGCGGCGCCGCCTTCCTCTCCCGCCTCCTGGCCGGCCCCCTGGGAAAGAAGATCCTCCCCGCCGCCGCAGGGGGCGAAGCGCCCGGGGGAGCCGTTCTCTTCACCACCAAGGGGGCCCCCGCCGACCTGGGCGCCGAGGGCTACATCCTCTCCGTCCGGCCCGAGGGAGTCCTGGTCCGGGCCCGGGGAGCGGCGGGCTTCTTCTACGCCGTCCAGACCCTCCGCCAGCTCCTTCCCCCCTCCGTGGAAAAGGGCCGCCCCCTTCCCCGGCGGAGTCTCTCCCTCCCCTGCCTGGAGATCCGGGACAAGCCCCGCTTCCCCTGGCGGGGGCTCCTCCTGGACGTGGGACGCCACTTCTTCACCGTCGAAGAGGTCTGCCGGCTTCTCGACGAGATGGCCCTCCACAAGCTCAACACCTTCCACTGGCACCTCACCGAGGACCAGGGCTGGCGGATCGAGATCAAGAAATATCCGCGCCTCACCGAGATCGGTTCCAGGCGGGACGAGACCCCGATCCCTTCCAACCGCAAGAAAGGCGACGGTAAACCCTACGGCGGATACTACACCCAGGACCAGATCCGCAAAGTCGTGGCCCACGCGGCCAAGCTCCACATCCGGGTCCTTCCCGAGATCGAGATGCCCGGCCACTGCCAGGCCGCCCTGGCGGCCTACCCCGAGCTCTCCTGCACGGGGGGGCCCTTCAAGGTGAGCACCCGCTGGGGAGTCCACCGGGACGTCTACTGCGCCGGCAAGGAGAAGACCTTCAAGTTCCTGGAGGGCGTCATCGACGAGGTGGTGAAGCTCTTCCCCTTCGAATACATCCACATCGGCGGCGACGAGTGTCCCAAGTTCCGCTGGAAGCACTGTCCCCTCTGCCAGGCCCGGATCAAGAAGCTCGGCCTCAAGGACGAGCACCAGCTCCAGAGCTGGTTCATCCAGAGGATGGAGAAATACATCAACTCCAAGGGCCGCAAGATCATCGGCTGGGACGAGATCCTGGAAGGCGGCCTGGCGCCCAACGCGGCCGTCATGAGCTGGCGGGGGGTCAAGGGCGGCATCGCCGCCGCCAAGGCGGCCCACTACGTGGTCATGTCCCCCACATCCCATTGCTACCTGGACTATTACCAATCCAGGGACCATTCCCATGAGCCCCCGGCAATCGGCGGTTTCCTTCCGCTGGAGAGGGTCTACTCCTACGAACCCGTCCCGGCCGTCCTTTCTCCCAAGCAGGCGAAATACATCATGGGCCCCCAGGGCAACATCTGGACCGAGTTCATTCCCACCTTCCGCCAGGTGGAATACATGGCCTGGCCCAGGGCGTGCGCCCTCGCGGAAGTGGGATGGAGTCCCCTCGAGGGCAAGGACCTTGCCGACTTCAAGGCCCGCCTGAAGGGCCACCTGGAGCGCCTGGACGCCTTGGGCGTCCACTACCGCAGGCTGGACTGATCCGCCTCCGGGCCGGGGACGGCCACCTTCCCCGCCCGCCCGGGAACGGTCCCCAGGGCCAGTTCCCGGGCGGGGAGACCTTTCCGCCGGGCGGCCTTCGCCGCCTCTCCCAGGGTGAGATGGGAGATCCCCAGCCCCGCATGCCGCTCCAGGAGGTCCCGGAGTTCCCTCCGGAAGGCCAGGCCCTCCGTCTCGGCGTGGACGGTGAGGACCTCCACCTCTCCTTCCCTGTAGCGGGAGAGAAGGTGTTCGTTCCAGTTCTCCCGGGTCACCCCCTCCCTCCCGAGGCACTCGTCCAAGGTGGGCAAGGTCGTGGGAACCTCCACCATCTCCAGGACCCTTCCCCCCGCCACGGGACGGAAGGGTCCGGACCTCCCCCGGGAGAGGGAGACCACCCGGAATCCCCTTCTCTCCAGGGCCGAAAGAGCCGGCTCCAGGGCCAGCCAGGCCGGCGCCGCGAAGAGCCGCGGCGCCTCCCCGAAGATCTCCCCGAAGGCCTCGGCCCCCCGGCGGATCTCCTCTTCGATCTCCCGGGAATCCATACGGTCCAACCTGTCTTGCCACCTCACGTGATCCCAGGCGTGGAGTCCCACTTCGTGGCCGGCCTCCCGGGCGGCCCGGATCGTCCCGGCCGACCTCCTCCCGATCCGGGGTGCCGGAAGGAGGGTCCCGTAGAGCATGGTCCGCAGGCCGTACATCTTCAGGGGATTGGTCCGGGCCATCTTGGAGAAGAATCCCCTCTTCCGGAAGACCCGGAAGACCGCCCGGCCCGACCTGTCCGGCCCGAGGGTGAAGAAGAAGGACGCCCTGACCCCGGCCCGGTCCAGCTCCTCCAGGATCCCGGGCACACCCTCCTTCGTCCCCCTGAAGGTGTCCACGTCCACCTTGAGGACCACCCCCGCCGGGATTCCGCCCGCCCTCATCCCGGCCTCTCCGGAGGATCTTCCGCCCCCTCCCACCGGATCACCCGGAACCAGCCGTCCCGGGCGGCCGCCAGGAATCCCCCTCCCGGGGCGGGCCTGAAGGTCCCCGGCCCGGGAGGATCCCCCTCCAGGGGCTCCCCTTCCAGGATCCTGACCGCCCGGGGCCCATTTCCCAGGTCCACCTCGGCGAAGGCACCGGGCCAAGGAGGCGCCACGGCCCGGACCAGGCAGTCGATCTCCCGGACCGGCCGGTCCCAGTCGATCCACCCGTCGGAGGGACGCCGGCCCCCCACGTAGAAGGCCCTGGATTCGTCCTGGGGGATCCTGGGCGCCGTCCCACTCTCCAGGAGGGGAAGGGTCTCCTCCAGCAGGGCCGTCCCTTCGCGTTCAAGTTTCCGGTAGAGCGAAAGCGCAGTCTCCCGCGGGGCGATCTCCACCCTCCTTTGGGCCACGATGTCCCCGGCGTCGGCCCTGGCCGTCATGTGGTGGAGGGTGATCCCGGTCTCCCTCTCCCCCCTCACGAGGACCCAGTTGACGGGGGATCTTCCCCTGTAGGCGGGGAGCAGGGAAGGGTGGAGGTTCACCGCGGCGATCCGGGCGGCCGCCAGGACCTCCGCGGGAAGGAGGGACCGGTAGAAGACCGAGAGGATCAGGTCGGGCGGATCCTCCCGGAGGAGGTCCAGGAGTTCCGCCCGATCCAGGTCTTCCCCGAAGAAAAGAGGGGCCTCCAGGCCCAAGTCCTCCTTCTTCTCCGCCGGCGTCACGAACCACCGTTCCTCCCCCGGATCGTCCCGGTGGGTCACCACGGCGGTTACACGGTCCCCCCGCCGCGCCAGGATCTCCAGGGCCGAGGCACCCATGGAGCTGTATCCGAAGAAGAGGACCTTCAAGGGACCGCCTCGGCCTTCTCTTTCCGCCCGGCCCCGGCCCCGGAGGACGGGCCGGGGGGGAAGTTGATCCGTTCCCTGATCACCGACCTGGGACGGGCCCGCACTTCGTCGTAGATCCGCGCCAGGTATTCTCCCATGATCCCCATGGCGAGGAAGCTCACCCCCATGAGGAAGAAGAGGACGGCGAAGAGGGTGAAGACCCCCTCGTTCTCCGGGCCGACCACGAGCCTCCGGATCCCCAGGTAGACCCCGAAGACGACCGAGAGGAAGGCCACCACCAGGCCGACCAGGGTGGCCAGCTTGAGAGGGGCGCTGGAGAAACCCGTGAGGAGATCCGCCTGGAGCCGGAGGAGCTTCCAGAGGGAATAGCGGGACTTGTCCCCCCCCGGGCGGTCGGCGTGGCACACGGGGATCTCGGTGATCTTCCTCCCGAACTTGCAGGCCAGGGCGGGGACGAAGGTGGAGCGTTCCCTGCAGGACTTCATGGAGTCCACCACGTCCCGCCGGTAGGCCCGGAGCATGCAACCGAAGTCCCTCAAGGGGACCCCGAGAAGGCGGGCCGTGACCTTGTTGGAGAGCCGGGAAGCCCAGCGCCGGAAGAAGGAGTCCTTCCTCCCCAGCCGCCAGGTGCCCACGACGTCGTAACCCTCCTCCACCTTTCCCAGGACCTTGGGAATCTCCTCGGGCGGGTTTTGGAGGTCCGCATCCAGGGTGACCACCACGTCTCCCGAGGCGGCCTCGATCCCCGCCAGGACGGCGGCGTGCTGGCCATAATTGCGGTTGAAGGATATAACCCGGATCCGGTCGGGTCGCTCCCCGGCCATCCGCCTGAGGATTTCCAGGGAGCGGTCGGTGCTCCCGTCGTCCACGAAGATCACCTCGGCATCGTAGGGGGCCAGGACGGGCTCCAGGCGCTCCCAGAGGGGGTCCAGGTTCTTCTCCTCCTCGAAGACGGGGATCACCACCGAGACCTTCACCGTCCGAGGACCTCCTTCAAGACTTCCGCCGCCCAGAGGGCGTCCTCCACATCCATCCCGGGATAGAGGGGGAGGGAGAAGATCCGGGCCGCCACGGCCTCCGCCACGGGACAATCGCCGGGGCCCGTGCCGTACCGCTCCCTGTAGAAACGGGTGAGGTGGACCGCCTCGAAGTGCCTCCCCGTCCCCACGCCTCTCTCCGCCAGGGCCCTGGTGACCCGTATGCGCTCAGAAGCCATTCCCTCCAGGGTCCCGTCCCCCGGGGGGGCCAGGACGGGGAAGAGGTGGCGGGAGTGGAGGGCCTCGTAGGGGGCCTCGCCCTGGAATTCCAACCCCTCCAGCCCGGAGAGGGCCTCCCGGTAGGCCCGGACCAGCTCCGCCCGCTTCCGGTTCATCCGCTCCAGTTTCCTGAGCTGGTGGATCCCGATGGCGGCTTGGATGTCGGTCAGGTTGTATTTGAATCCCGGAAGGACGATCTCGTAACTCCCGGGTGGAGGTGCCTTCCCGCTGTAGGCGGCGAAGGCGTCCCGGGCCACCCCGTGGAAGCGCCAGAGCCGGGCCTGCCGGGCGATCTCCGCGTCGGAGGTGACCAGCATCCCCCCCTCGCCTGTGGTCAGATTCTTGATCGGGTGGAAGGAGAAGCAGGCCGCCGCCGTAGGATTCTCCCTGGAGCCGGGATGCCTGCCCTTGTAGGCGGCCCCGGCGGCGTGGGCCGCGTCCTCCAGGATCCGAACGTCCTCCCGCCCCTCTTCGGAGAGGACCCGGGCGATGCCGTCCAGGTCCGCCGGAAGCCCCGCGAAGTGGACGGGGACCACCAGCCTGGTCCGGGGGGTCAGGGCCTTCCTCACCCCCTCGGGGGAGAGATTCCACGTGGAGGGGTCGATATCGCCGAAGACGGGTTTCCCGCCGCAGGCCGCCACCATGTTGGCCGTGGAGGCCCATGTGAGGGGGGGCAGGACGACCTCCGCCCCATCCTGAACACCAAGAACCGTGTATGCAACGTGCAGGGCGGCGGTGCACGACGAGAAGGCCAGGGCGAAGTCCGCCCCGGCCAGGGCGGCGAAATCCTCCTCGAACCGTCTCACCCTCGGGCCCGTGGTGATCCACCCCGACCGGAGGCACTCCACCACCTCGGCGATCTCCTCCTCGCCGATGTCGGGGAGTGCCAGGGGAAGCTTCCTCGGGGTCGCCTCCGCCACGGATCACAGCCCTCCCTCGGCGGACGCCCCCCCGGGGCCGGCCAGTTCCCCTTCCCTTCCGGAAGAGCCCGCCTCCGCATAGGCCGCGATGGTCCTCCTCAAGGCCTCCTCCAGGGAATACCGGGGCTCCCACCCGAGGACCTCCCTGGCGGCCGAGACGTCCGGCACCCTCCTGACCATGTCCTCGTGGTCCTTTCCATAATATTCTTCCGATGGGATGTCGAAGAGCCGTACCGACCGGGCCTTCTCCTCGTAGCCGGGGAATTCCGCCAGGATGGATGCCATCAGCCGGGCGAGATCCCGGATGGAGACGTCGTTCGCCGGGTTCCCCACGTTGAAAATCCGTCCGTCCGTCTTCCCACCCCCGTCCTCCAGGATCCTCATCAGGCAATCGATGCCGTCGTCGATGTAGGTGAAACTCCTACGCTGGCGGCCCCCGTCCACCAGGAAGATGGGCTCCCCCCGGAGCATGTGCCCCAGGAACTGGGTCACGACCCGTGAACTCCCCTCCTTGGTGGAATCGATGCTGTCCAGCCCCGGCCCGATCCAGTTGAAGGGACGGATGAGGGTGAACCGCAACCCCCGGTCCCGGCCCATGGCCCAGACCACCCGGTCCAGGAGCTGCTTGGAGCAGGCGTAGATCCATCGTTGTTTCCGGATGGGGCCGTAGACCAGGGGGGAGGTCTCCTCGTTGAAGGCCTCGTCGGGACACATGCCGTAGACCTCGGAAGTCGACGGGAAGATCACCCGTGTCCCGTAGCGGGCGCACTGGCGGATCACCCGGAGATTCTGCTCGAAATCGAGTTCGAATACGGCGAGAGGATCCTTCGTGTAGGCCGCCGGCGTTGCGATGGCCACCAGGGGAAGGCAGACGTCGCATTTCTTGATATGGTATTCGATCCATTCCCGGTTGATGGAGAGATCCCCCTCGAGGAAATGGAACCTCCCGCTCCCCAGGAAGGGCTCGATCCTGTCGGAGGCCAGGTCCATTCCGAAGACCTCCCAGGAAGTCCTCTCCAGGACGGCCTTCGTCAAGTTGCTTCCGATGAACCCGTTGACTCCAAGAACCAGGACCTTCATTCCGCGCGCCCTCCCGCCGGTGGCCGAAAGAAAACCGCTCGAGGCGGGAAGGAATCTAGCCCTTCGACGGGACCGGTTCAATCAAGACCGGGATTTAAGGATTACGAAAGGTTTTTTCCCGCCCCCCCTCCAGACCTCCCTGGTTTCCTCCCGGATCTCCCGGGGGAGCCTCTTCAGCTTCCTCTCCTCCACCAGGAGGAACCGGCGTCCCCCCTCCTTCAACCAGGGGAGCGTCTCTTCCCGTGAAAGTTCCGGAAAAGAGCGCTGGAGGTCGAAATAGAGCAGGCCCCTGAGGGACTCCCTGGGCTGGAAGAGGGCCCCCTCCTCCCCTCTCTCCAGGAATCCTTTCACGGCCTTCGAGACGTGGTGGGCCGACTTGAGGGGCTCCAGGAGGGGCGGCTGGATTCCCTTGAGAGCGAGGAGGACCATGACCAGGGGAAGGAGGACCGCCAGGGGACCGGGTCTCCGGCGGGAGCGGAGCAGGGGAAGGACCTTCCACCCGAGAAAACAGGTCCAGGCCAGGACCGCCGTGCCGGAGGCGAGGAGGATCCCGGGACGAAAGAGGGCCCTGCAGCGGTCCAGGAAAGGGTCCTTGCCGGGAAGGAGAGGACAGAGGAGGAAGAAGAGGAAGACCGCCGGGGGGAGGATCCAGGAGAGAAGGAGGAGGGCCTTCATGGTGAGCCGGTCCAGGCTCCTCTCCTCCCGGCCGGTGCGGAGGAGCCACCCCCCCAGGAGGGCCGCCAGGGCGGGAAGAAGGGGAAGCAGGTAGAGGGAGCGCTTGCTCGAGGCCAGAGAGAGGAGGAGGAGACCGAAGCCCACCAGGGCCGCCAGGGTGAACCAGGCCTCCCTTCTCTCTCCCTCCTCCCGGGCCGGCGGAAGGCTGAAGAGGGCGGGCAGGGCCAGGGTCCAGGGCATGAAGCGCCCGACCAGGGTGCCTGCGTAGAAGAGGGGGGAATGCAGGTGGCCGTACTTCCGGGTCGTCCCCAAAAATCTCCCTATCGTATTCCCGAGAAGACACTCCTTCAGTGCCTCCGGCCCACCTTCCCTGTAGAGGCCCCAGGCCCAGCCGCCGGCCAGGACCAGGAAGAGCCCGGCCAGCAGGAGGAAGAAGGGGCCGAGGGAGAGGATCTCCCGGAAGCGCCTCCTTGCGAGCAGGTAGAGGAGGAAAGGCCCCAGGCCGAGACCGATCCCCACGACCCCCTTCGCAAGGAAGGCCAAGGGAAGGAAGAAGGAGGCCAGGAAGAGCCCGGCCTTCCTCTCTCTTTCCGAGGAAGGGACGTGGAGGCAGAGGAGCCCGTAGTGGGCCCAGGAGAGGGCGAAGACCAGGGCCGGGTCCACGAGGCACTTGTACATGGTCTGGCAGAAGAGGAGGGTCGTGCCCAGGACGCCCACGGCCAGGAAACCGCCCTTTCCGCCGGAGAGCTTCCTCCCCATGGCGAAGGCCGCCGCCATGGCCAGGAGACTGAAGAGGGCGCTGGGCAACCGGGCCGACCAGGGATGGACGCCGAAGAGGGAGAAGGACCCCATCTGGGCCCACCAGTAGAGGGGCGGTTTCTCCAGGAAGGGCCTGCCCCCAAGAAGGGGAAGGAAGAAACTCCCCTTGTCGAACATCTCCCTGCCGATCCCGGCCACGCGGGGTTCGTCGGGAAACCACAGACCGTGCTCGGGAAAGAGCCCGGTGAAGGCCAGGGCCGCGCCGAGGAAGAGGGCGGGAAGGACCCAGGTCCCTTCCCGCCCCTGCCGGGAGAGAGCGGAGGTTCCATCCATGGCGTGGAAGTCTACGGGAAGGGGGAGGAGAAGGAAGGACCGCTCCGGAGGGCCCTGGGGGAGGGGAAGGACTTCCGGGCCGGCCGCCTAGGCCCGGTAATACTCCTTGTACCATTGGACGAAACGCTTCACCCCTTCCTCGATGGGGGTGGAAGGCTTGTAGCCCACGGCCTCCATGAGGGCGTCCACGTCCGCCCAGGTGGCTGGGACGTCGCCCGGCTGCATGGGCAACATGCGCTTCTCCGCTTTCTTTCCCAGGTTTTCCTCGAGGAGACGGATCAGGTGGAGGAGTTCAACCGGCTTGTTGTTCCCGATGTTGAAGCACCTGTAGGGAGCGCGGCTCGTGGCGGGATCCGGGTTCTCGCCGGACCAGTCGGGGTTCGGGGCGGCCGGCTTGTCCATGACCCGCACCACGCCCTCCACGATGTCGTCCACGTAGGTGAAGTCCCGCTTCATCTTTCCGTGGTTGAAGACGTCTATGGGCCTTCCTTCCAGGATGGCCTTGGTGAAGATGAAGAGAGCCATGTCGGGCCTTCCCCATGGGCCGTACACCGTGAAGAAGCGGAGCCCCGTGCACGGCACACCGTATAGATGGGCGTAGGAGTGGGCCATGAGCTCGTTGGCCTTCTTCGTGGCGGCGTAGAGGGATACGGGGTGGTCCACGTTCTGGTGCACCGAGAAGGGCATGGTCTTGTTGGCGCCGTAGACCGACGAGGAGGAGGCGAAGACCAGGTGCTTCACCCCGGAGTGCCTGCACCCTTCCAGGACGTGGAGGAACCCCACCAGGTTACTGTCCACGTAGGCCCCAGGGTTGACCAGGGAGTAGCGCACCCCCGCCTGGGCCGCAAGGTGCACCACGGCGTCGAAGGAGACCTCCAGGAAGAGGGCCTTCATTCCCAGCCTGTCGGCCAGGTCCATCTTCAGGAACTTGAAGCCCTTCATCTCCTCGAGCCTGGCCAGGCGGTCCAGCTTGAGGTTCACGTCGTAGTAGTCGTTCAGGTTGTCCAGGCCCACCACTTCGTCGCCCCTCTCCAGGAGACGCCGGGCCAAGTGGTAGCCGATGAAACCCGCCGCGCCGGTCACCAGGACACGCTTCATGGATTCCGCCTTTCTCGTCCTGGGCCGGACCCCCCGCCCACCCGGCGGGCGCCGTCCGGCCCGTTCCTATCCTTCCGCCGGGGCCTGCCCGGGAAAAGGGGAAAGCTCCCCTCCCCGGGGCTTCCGCCGGATACCATAGACCATTCTCACCACCTCTCTCTTTCCTCCCGCCGGAAAGAGGGCCCCCCTCCGGCGGCGGCCCCCTCCCGGCCCAGGAGGAACCGGGGCGTCCGGGCCAGGTATCCCAGGAAGAAGCGGAACAGGTAGAGCCGGAAGAGGGCTTCCTCCCGGCGCCCCCCCAGGAAGGCCGCCCCCATCAGGGGAAGGCCCCCCAGGGCCAGCCATCCCCGGGAGAGGAGGCCCGCCAGAAGGGCCGGCCTGCCCCCCATCTTCCGCCGGATCCTCGCCTCGGCCGCCCCGCCACGGAAGGCCCGCTTCCTCCACCAGGCGGGAGCCGTCTTCTCGGGCCCCACCAGGTGGTCCGCCCCGGCCCCGGGGGCGCACCAGGCCTGGAAACCCGCTTCCCGGGCCCGGAGGAAGAAATCCGTGTCCTCCCCCCCCTCCTCGAAGGCCGGGTCGAAGCCCCCGATCCTTTCGAAGACCTCTCTCCCCACCAGGACATTCCCGGTGTTTGGTATTTCTTCCCCGCCCAGGGGCCTGGGGACCTCCCCCCACTCCTCCCCTCCCAGGTAGTTCCGGAGCCTCTCGTGGGAAGGAAGGGGCGGGCAGCCCTCCAGGGGCACGAGCCTCCTGGGGCCCGCCACGATGGGAGCGCCCTTCTCGCGGAAGACCCGGACCAGCTCACGGAGCCAGCGGGAAGAGGCCCGCTGGTCGTCGTCGAAGAAGGCCACCCACTCCCCCCGGGCCTCCCGGAGGCCCAGGTTCCGGGCCCGGGCGATCCCCTCGCCGGTGGTGGCCCGGTATCGGGCCCCCCACCTTCCCGCCACCTCCCGGGTCTCCTCGTCGGGGCCGTCGTCCACCACCAGGATCCCAAAGGGCCGGTCTTCCTCCCACACCTGGCCGGCCAGGCTCTCCAGGGCCCCGGAGAGGAGGTCCGGTCTCCGGCAGGTGCAGACCACCACCGTGCCCAGGGGATCCCGATCCGGACCTCCCTTCGGGCCCATCACAGGGGCACCTCCCTCTCCCCCGGGCGAACCGGGCCGGCCAGGAGGAAGCGGGCCTGGAAGAAGAGGACCACCGTGACGGCGAAGACCAGCGACCAGGCCGCGCCGGGAGCCCCGGCCAGGTGGATTCCCAGGGGTGCCGAGACCAGGGCCGCCCCGGCCCCGGCGGCGGCGGCCCGGAGGACCTGGTCCTGCCTGTCGGAAGCCACCAGCCCGGCGGCGAAGAGGTGGTTGAGGAAGTCCGGCACCAGGGCCAGGGAGAGGACATGGAGGACCGGGAGGGCGCCGGACCAGTCCCGCCGGAAGAGGAGGGAAAGGACCGTTCCGCCGAAGGCCCAGGTGAGGGCCAGGAGGGCCAGGGAAAGAAGGAGGAGAAGGCTCCCCCCCTTGAGGAGGCGGCCCCCCAGGCCCTTGCCCCGCTGGAGGGAGAGATCGGGCAGGTAGGACCGGGCCAGGGAGGCGGGGACCATGAGGAGGAGGAGGAAGATCCTCTGGGCGGCGCCGTAGTCCGCCACGGCCCGGTTGCCTTCCATGTAGCCCAGAAGAACGGCCTGGATGCCCCCGTAGACCTGGGTGAGGGCAAGGAACCCCGCCAGGGGAAGGGCGGCCCGTCCCAGGGCGAGGGCAAGGCGCCGGCGGAACCCCGCCCGGGTGGGGGCGAAGCGCCGCAGGATCCAGAAGTAGGTTCCAGCCCAGGCCAGGGAGGCCACTCCCAGGCGGGCCCCCACCACACCCAGGAGTCCGCCCCCCAGGAGGATCGCCGCCAGGCCCGTCGAGAAGATCCCCGCCCCGGTGAGGAAACGGACCAGGGTCTCCTTCTCCATGACCTGGCGGGAGCGGAAGAAGGCACACAACAAGAGGAGTTGCTGGAGGGCGAAGGAGGAACAGAAGACCAGCCCCCCCAGGAGGGGGTCCCCTCCCTGGAAGAGGGCGGCCAAGGCGGAGATCCCCGCCGCCAGGGGAAGGGCGGCGCTCCTCAGGAGCAGGATGTGGAGCAGGTAGGCCCCGGCCTTTCGGGGCTTCCTGGATCCCTCGCGGACCAGGAGGTCGTCGAAACCGAAACCCGTTGCCACCAGGAGCAGGTCCGCCACGGCGTAATCGAAGGCCAGGACCCCGAAGTTCTCCCTTCCCAGGACCCGCCAGACCGCCAGGAGGAGGGCGAAGTTGAAGGCCCGGGACAGAACTTCCGCCAGGAAGAGCCAGGCGGCGTTCTTTTCGACCTTCCAACTACTCATGGGCCAGGCCTCCTAACCTACCCTCACGGGAAGACCAGGCCCAACAAGGAAAGGAGTCACGCCCTTTCCAGGATGCTTGCGTCCAGGGTCAGCTTGGCGCCCTGGCCCAGGAGGGTCACCTCCAGGACCACGACGGAGGTGTTCCTCTTGCGCTCCACCACCACTCCTTCCATTCCCTTGAAAGGCCCGCTGGTCACGCGGCAGCGCTTGCCCTGGACGGCATGGGGGTAGAGATCCAAGTCTCCCCTTCCGGCGATGGCCCGTTCCACCTGCATCAACTGGTGGACCAGGAGTTCCGGTTCCTCCACGGGGATGGTCCGGCAAAGCTTGTTGGTGGTCATGGCCTCGTACCGGCCGTCGGCATCCCCGGCAAAGAAGACGTATCCCGTGAAGAGAGGAAGGAGGACCCGCCTCTTCCGCCCCCCCGAGTACCGTACTTTCTCCACCATGGGGAGGTAGTAGGGGATCCCCTTTTGGATCAAGTCCCAGGCAAAGGCTTTCTCCGCCCTGGACCTGGTATGCCCCACCCACCAAGGGCCCTCGATGGCATCGATACTGGGAATTCCTGGAGGAAGCCTGGGCGGATTTTCTTTCGGAGAAAGCACGGGAAACCTCTCATGGAAAGATCCAGGGACCGGCTTGCGGCAGGACCCGAAGAAAAGGGCCGGGATTCCTTCCTAGGCAACCGGGAGGAGGAAGTTTACTGTTTTCCTCTTCTTTTCCAAGAAAAAAACGGGGTTCGAAAAGCGATCTCTCCGCTCTTCCGGGAAATCAGGCTCACGACGAAACACCCGTCTTCCCGGAAGCCTGGACTCCCAACCCTTGATTTTCCGGGAAGTTAGGCCATCAGGCCTTGGGGCCGGCCCTGGGCCCTCCAGAGAGAAGTCTCTTTGCCTGCATGCCAGAGGAGCTCATCCACCCCTCTTCCCCTCCTGATTGCAAGACGGATTCCCGCTTTTTGTTTGAAAATTGCAAGCCCTGCAAGACCGAGTGTTCCCTTTCCGGGGAACTCCAAGGTTCCCCCTCTCCCAGCTTACTCCAAGAAGAGCCTTTTCAGCTCCCTCCCCAAGGGAGCCAGGCCCTCCCTTCCCCGGGGTTCCCTGTCCAGGTTCTCCAGGACCAGGTCGGGCTTCCTGGCAGGAAAGTCCCACTCCTTCAAAGAAAGATCCCGGCCCGCCCGGTTCAGGACCAGGGCAGAGAGAGGAATGCCCCACCGGCGGAGCCGATCTTCCAACCGGGCGGCCTCGAGGAGGGAGAGCCTCTCCGGCAGGGCCACACCCACGACCCGGGCGGCGGAGCGATCCTGCAGATCCCGGGCCAGGCCTTCGTTCCGGGCCGCCACCTCCCGGAGCCGGCAGGCCACAGGATCCTGGTCTTCTTCCAGGGGAAGGGGACGACCTTCCATGTCCCGGGCCGGTGTCTCCTCCCCCAGGACATGGAACAAGGTCCTCCTCCTGTCCAGGACCTTCCTCCTGAGGTCCAGGAGGGACCGGGCCCACCGGAGGCTCAAGGCGGGAAGGGAGAGGATCCGCCAGGCCTGGCCCGTAGGGGGGAGGTCCGCCACCAGGATCCGCCCTCGGCGGGAACAGGAATCCCGGAGATCCAGGAGCACCTCTCCCGCGGCCTGCTCCTCCACGCCCGGGGCCTGGCCCAGGATGGAGAACAGGGGGTCCAGGGAGGCCACGGAGAGGTAGCGGTACTCCTCCTCCACCAGGCGCCGGGCCTCCCGGGTCTTTTCCTGGACGACCCGCTCCAGGTCCGCCTCCATGGCGAAGAGACCGGGCGCCACCTCCCGGGGCGCCGCTCCCAGCCGAAGGTCCAGCACGTCCCCCAGGTTGTGGGCCGGGTCCAGGGAGACCAGGAGGACCTGTCGGTCCGCCCCGGCCAGGGCCAGGGAGAAGGCCGCCGCGCAGGTGGTCTTCCCGGCGCCCCCTTTTCCGGTGAAGAGAAACATCCCCGCCATGATCCTAGGTCACGTCGAAGGTGGAGAAGAGATCCCCCCAGGGGTCCCCGGCCCGGCGGGTCCCTGCCTGGAGGACCAGGATCTCCCTCTCCAGCAAGGGGAGCAGGTCCAGGGAAAGCAAGGTCGGCGGACCGGGAATCCCCGCGGCCGATCCCAGGGCCAGAAGGGCGAAGAGGTGCTCCAGCTCACGGGCCTCCCACTCGGTGTAGGGAACGGCCGAAGCCCGAAGACTCCCCCAGGCGGACCGGAGGAATCGGCCGAAGCGGTGCCCGGCGCCCAAGGCCTCACTCCTCCCCCGGAAGGGACGGGACCCTTTCCTTCCTGGAGCGCACCAGCACCCGGAGGGCCTCGAAGGCCAGCACCAGGGCGAGGAGGGCCAGGAGGGAGGAGATTCCTGCAAGGAGCCAGTTCTTCTTCCCGGCGAAGTGGAGGGCCTCCCAACCCAGGGCCGACAGGGTGACGAGGAACATGAAGACCGTGGGAACGGCCAGAAAACCGGCCTTCCTGCCCCTGTGGACCATCCAGACCAGGACCGCAAGGAAGGCCAGGGCCGCCAGCAACTGGTTGGCCGCTCCGAATACGGGCCAGATGGTCCGGTCGCTCCCCGACAGGGCCAGCCAGCCGCCGAAGAAGACCGTCACCGTCGTGGCCAGGAACCGGTTTCCCGCGAGGAGGGAACGGAAGGACCTCCAGGCTCCGCCACTCCCTCCCCGGGGCTGGGCGAGTTCCTGGAAGGCGAAGCGGGCGATCCGGGTGGCCGTATCCAGGGAGGTCAGGGCGAACTCCGCCACTGCCACGGAGGCGAAGGTGAGACCGAAGGCGAAGCTCCCTCCCGCGGCATGGACGAACCCGGCGATCCCCCTGGCGAAGATCGGGATCGGCCCGCCGTTCCTGGGCTGGATCCGGCCGGCGTAGTCCGCCGGGAGGAGCATGGCCGCCGTAACGAGGGCCACCACGGCCAGGAGGGACTCGATGAGCATGGCCCCCATGGCGATGGGCCTGGCGTGGGCCTCGCTGTCGAGCTGCTTCGCCGTGGTGCCGCTGGCCACGAGGGAGTGGAACCCCGAAAGGGCCCCGCAGGCCACGGTGACGAAGAGGATGGGGAAGAGGGGGCCCAGGTCGGTCTCGAAGCCCGTCCAGGCCTTCATGTGGAGGGCGGGGTCCACCAGGAGGGTGCCCGCCACGCCGGCCACGAGAAGGGCGTAGAGGAGGAAGGAGTTGAGGAAGTCCCGGGGCTGGAGGAGGATCCACACGGGAGTCACCGAGGCCACGTAGATGTAACCCAGGAGGACGAGTTTCCAGGCGGTTACGCTCAACCTCATAGGGTAGAAGTGGCCTCCCACGAGGGTGAGGGCGATGAGGACCAGCCCCCCGAGGGTCGCCGGAAGGATGGGAATCCGAAACCGGTAGACCGCAAGTCCGAAGAGGACGGCCGAACCGATGAGGAGGGTCGAGGCCGTTCCCGCCTGTGGAACCTTGTGGAAAGTCTGGGCCACGGCGTTCACGAAGACGGCGATCACCAGGATCAGGGCGGCCCAGGCGAAGACCAGGAAGAGCGTCTTGGCCCCCGGGCCCAGGCGCCTGTCGATCACCTCACCGATGGAGCGGCCCTGGTGGCGCACCGAGGCGACCAGGGCCGAGAAGTCGTGGACCGCTCCCATGAAGATCCCCCCCGCCAGGATCCAGAGGAAGACCGGGACCCATCCGAATACGGCCGCAATGATGGGACCGATGATGGGAGCCGCTCCGGCGATGGAGGAGAAGTGGTGCCCCAGGAGGATCTGGGGCTTTGCGGGGACGTAGTCCACGCCGTCCCGCATGGTATGGGCCGGAGTGGGTCTTTCCGGCTCCAGTCCGATCCTGCGGGCCACGAACCCGCCGTAGAGGAGATACCCGGCGAGAAAGGCCCCCAAGGCGGCGAGGACGAGGATGGCTGCGCTCAACTCTAGCCCTCCTGTTTCGGGGGAAGGCCCACCTTCCTACCACGGAGGGGGGGAAGAAACCAGGAGAAGGCGGATAGAGGGCCGGGCCGTCCTTTTCCCGGACCTCCAGGGGAAGTAACATGCCGTTCCCCCCACCCCCACAGGAGGAAACGAACCATGCGGAACTCAGCCTTCCTTTTCCCCATCCTGGCACTCTCCGCCTTTCCCCTCCTTCCCGCCCAGAGCGTCAAGACCTTCGTCTCGCCCAAGGGCTACGCCACCAAGGAAGGAGGGAGCAACAACGTCTTTCCCTTCGGGACGGGAAGTCCCTACTGGAGGTATCAGCAGGTCCACGGCGACCTTCCCGTGACGGTGGGAATCATCCAGGGCCTGGCCTGGCGCCGCGACGGCGGGTCCACCTACGCCTTCCGGGCTTTTTCCTTCGAGCTGAAACTGGTGATGGCCACTTCCGCCGTGGGCCCGGGGGGAGTCCAGAAGGACTTCGACAAGAACCTGGGCAAGGACAAGACCACCGTGGTCTTCGGCTCCACAGGTCCCCAGAAATTCCTCAAGGTCAACTGGCCGGCCACGGTCCACACCACGGCGCCGGCCCCCTTCGCCTACAAACTCCCCTTCAAGGTTCCCTTCATCTACAAGAAGAAGCCCCTCGTCTGGGAAGTGATGATCATGAACCGGTCGGCTTCGGGGGGAGGGCCTTTCGACTTCGTCAACGATCCGGCCGTGGGAAGGGTGAAATGGGCCATGAACATGCGGGCCCTGACCTCCGCCGCCTACGGAAAGGGTTGCACTGCTTCGGACCAGGGCTGGCCCGCCCTGGCCTCGGTCACGGGAACCAAGAGCGGAAGCACCTGGAGGATCTTCTTCTCAGGAAGCCAGCTCAAGCGAAGCAGCACGGCCGTCCTCTTCCTGGGATACAGGAAGGACAAGTGGGGCGCCACGCCCCTGCCCTTCCTCCTCCCCGGCACCAGGTGCAGCCTCCTCCTGGCGCCGGTGGCCGTCCTGGGTCCGGCCTCCACTTCCAGCGTGGGTTCCGCCACGATCCTCCAGAAGGTCCCCGACCAGCCCGTCTACAAAGGAGCGATCCTCTATTGCCAGTGGCTCGCCCTGGATCCGGCCCTTCCCCTTGGAGTGGTCCTCAGCTCGGGGGTCCAATTCCAGTTTCCCGGATGGACCGGCAAGTGGCCCTCCTGGGCGGAATACGCCTGGCCGGGCCAGGGGCTGGTGACCCGCTTCACCTACCTGTGAGCCCGGGCCTCCCCCCGGTTCGGCTCCCCGCCCCCTCCTGGGAGGGCTCCTCCAGGGCGGCCCGCATCTACCGGGCCGCCCTGGCCGCCCTGGGGCCCTCCCGCTGGTGGCCCGCCGAAACTCCCCTGGAGGTCTGCGTGGGGGCCATCCTGGCCCAGAACACATCCTGGAAGGGAGCCTCCCGGGCCGTGGAGAACCTCCTGGCCCGGGGGGTGATGGACTCGCCCCGGGCCCTCCTGGCCCTTCCCTTGGAGGAACTTGAGAAAGAGATCCGCCCCTCGGGCTACTTCCGCCAGAAGGCCCGGCGGCTGAGGATCTTCCTGGAGTGGCTCCAGGGAGAGTGCGGAGGAGGAGTGGAAGGGCTGGCCCGACTCCCCCTGGAGGAGGCCAGGCGGGCCCTCCTCGCCCTGGAGGGGATCGGTCCCGAGACGGCCGACTCGATCCTCTGCTACGGGGCGGGGAAGCTCGTCTTCGTCGTGGACGCTTACACCAGGCGGATCGGGGGCCGCCACGGCCTCTTCGACCCCAAGCTCCCCTACGAGGAGATCCGGGCCTGGTTCGAGGCCCGGCTCCCGGCCGACCTGGCCCTCTACAGGGAATACCACGCCCTCCTGGTTCGAATCGGGGCGGGCTGGTGCCGGACCAGGCCCTCCTGCAAGGGGTGTCCCCTCTCCCGTTTCGCCCGTCCCGGCCTTCCCTGAGCCCCTCCCGGCGGCCCGAATGGAGACGCCCGCCTTCATTTCTCTCTCCTCCGGGGCCGATCCCTCTTGAAGGAGGGATTCCAGGGTAGACTTGCCCCAAAGGAGGGAGACCTTAAGCTTTCCGCCCCCGGGCAACTTATGTTCAAGAACCACAAGGTCACAGTCGTCATACCGGCTTACAACGAGGAAGAGACCATCCAGGAGGTGGTGTCTTCCTTCTCCGCCGAACCCCACGTGGACGAAGTCCTCGTGGTGGACAACAACTGCACCGACCAGACGGCCGAGAAGGCCCGGGCCGCCGGGGCAAGGGTGGTGGAGGAGAAAGAGCCCGGCTACGGGCGGGCCCTGATGCGGGGGATGAGCGAAGCCCAAGGGGACATCCTGGTCCTCACCGAGGCGGACGGTTCCTTCCTCGCCCGGGACCTGGTGAAGCTCCTGGTCTACCTGGAAGACGCCGGCATGGTGATCGGCACCCGCACGACCCGCCAGCTCGTCCAGCAAGGAGCCAACATGCGCTCCCTCCTCAGGTGGGGAAACGTGTTCATGGCCAAGTACCTGGAGCTCCTCTGGTTCCTCAAGTGGGAACCCCGCTTCACCGACGTGGGATGCACCTACCGGGCCCTCTGGAAGGAGACCTTCCTCAAGATCAGGGACCACCTCCGGGAAGGAGGACCGGCCTTCAGCCCGGAGATGATGGTGGAGGTCCTGGTCCACGGCCTCAGGTGCATCGAGATTCCCGTGACCTACAGCCCGAGGCTCGGAGGGGACTCCAAGCACTCCGGGACGTTCTTCAAGCAGGCCAGGACGGCCTGGGCCATGTGGAAAGTGATCACGAAGAAGAAATTCCTCAGGAGCGCTGCGAAATGAGCCCCCCCAAGAAGAAGGTCGCCGTCCTGGGAGCCGGCCTGGCCGGCCTCTCCTGTGCCTACGAGCTGGCCCGGAAGGGCGTTCCCGTCAAGGTCTTCGAGAAGGAGACCTTCCCGGGGGGAATGGCGGCCTCCTTCACCCACCGCTCGAAGGAGGGGGAGGAATTCGTCTACGACTTCGGCCCCCACCGTTTCCACACGAAAGACGACGCCCTCAAGGCCCACGTGGAGGAGATCCTGGGGGCGAACAAGCTCACGGCCCAACGACTCTCCAGGATCCACCTGTTCGGCAAGTTCTTCGACTACCCTCTGAAGGCAAAGAACGTCCTCACCGCCCTCCCGCCCCACCTCCTGGTCCGGGCCTTCCTCGACTACTTCTGGGTCCGCTTCAAGGTCCGCACCGGCCTGAGCCGCATTCCCGACGACAACTTCGAGGACTGGGTGGTCAAGAGGTTCGGAAGGACCCTCTACCGGATCTTCTTCGGCACCTACACGGCCAAGGCCTGGGGCATGTCGCCCAGGGAGATCTCCGCCGACTGGGCAGCCCAGAGGATCACCCTCCTCTCCCTCTGGGACACCGTGAAGAAGACCCTCTCCCGCAAGAAGGGGAACACTCCAAGGACCCTCGTCACGGAGTTCCTCTATCCCAGGGAGGGAGGCATCGGCGCCATCGCCCGCTCCTACGTCGACAAGATCCGCGAATACGGCGGAGAGATCGCCCTGGGCGCTCCCGTGGAGAGACTCGCCCGGAAGGGAAGCCGCGTCACGGCCCTCCACGCCGGGGGGGAGGAGCCCGAAGTCTTCGAGCCCGACCGGGTCCTCTCCACGATCCCCATCACGTCCCTCATCCACCTCCTGGATCCGCCGCCCTCCGAGCAGGTCCTGGAAGCCTGCTCGAACCTCCACTACATCGGGATCGTCTTCGTCTTCCTGATCCTGGACAAGCCCTCGGTCTCCCCCGACAGCTGGATCTACCTTCCCGAGAACCACCTTACGGTTCATCGGATCAGCGAATTCCGCAACTTCTCCCCCTTCAACGCCCCGGAGGGCAAGACCATGATCTGCACGGAGATCACCTGCAGGAAGGGGGACGACGTGTGGAACATGGACACCGAGAGCGCCCTCCAGGTGGCCGTGAAGGACATGGAGACCGTCGGGCTCGTGAAGAGGGAAGAGGTCCTGGAGGGTTTCGTGAGGAAGATGACCCACGCCTACCCGGTCTACGACCTCCGCTACAAGGAGAACCTGGCCCCCCTGCGGGCCTTCCTGGCCGGGATGGAGAACCTGGAGACCGGCGGAAGGCAGGGTCTCTTCCGCTACAACAACATGGACCAGTCGGTGGAGATGGGCCGCCGGATGGCCTGGGCCTTCCTGGAGGGGAGGGACGCGGGGCACGCCGACGTGGCCACAGGGAAGGAGTACTTCGGATGAAGGCAGAGGCCCTCCGGGAGGTGGAGGCCTGCGCTCTCTGCAAGTGCTCCGGGAGAAGGACCCTCTTCAGGGAAGAGCCCTTCTCCGTGGTCCGATGCGCCGACTGCGGCCTGGTCTACGTGACCCCCAGGCTGCCTCCCGGAGCCCTCCTGGAGGAGGTCTACGACGAGAGCTACTGGAAGAGCGACTCCCCCAAGGTGCGGGGCTACGCCGACTACTCGGCGGAACGGGACTTCTACGAGCGCACCTTCCGGATCCGGATGCGCTTCGTCCGCCCCTTCGCCTCTCCGCCGGGCCGGTGCCTGGATGTAGGTTGCGCCGCCGGTTACTTCCTCTCGGTGGCGAAGGAGGAGGGCTGGGAATGCGCCGGCGTGGAGCCATCCCGCCCCATCGCCGAGGAGGCCAGGAAGAACCTCCCCGGAACGGAGATCTTCACGGGTCTCCTGGAGGAGGCCCCCTTCGAGAAGGAGAGCTTCGACCTGGTCACCCTTTGGGACGTTGTGGAGCACACCCCGGACCCGGTCTCCTTCCTCGCCGCCGCCGCCGCCATGTTGAAGCCCGGAGGCGTTCTCATCCTGGAGACCCAGAACGTGGACAGCCTCTTCGCCAGGATCCTGGGAAGGAAGTGGCAGCACTTCAAGCACAGCGAGCATCTCTACCACTTCTCCCCCTATACGCTGAGAAGGCTCCTGGAGAAGGAGACCGGCCTGTCGATCCTCTCCATGACCGGGCGTTTCGGAGGGAAGCTGGTCTCCCCCGCCTTCGTGGCCGAGAGGGTGGGCCGGATCCACCCGGCTCTCTCCTGGATTCTCTCGCCCCTGGCAGGGTTCCGGAAAACCGCCTTCTACGTGAACCTCTTCGACGAGCTCGTGGCCGCCTGCAGGAAGCCGGGCCCCGGAGGGACGGAATGAAGCGCGACGAGAGGATGGAAGAAACGGTCTACCGCCAGTTCTACGAGCTGGAAGAGAGCCACTTCTGGTTCATCGGGCGCAGGAAGATCTTCTTCCACCTCCTGGACCGGCTCGTAGTGGACGGCCGTGAGGACATGGTCATCCTGGAGATCGGATGCGGCGCGGGGGGATTCCTGAACCGGCTGGCCGAGTACGGAAACGTGATCGGCATGGACATCGCCCACGACTGGATCAAGGTCTGCCGCAGTCGGGGCAGCAGGAACGTGATCACGGCCTCGGGATACGACCTCCCCTTCCGCGACGAGTCCACCGACCTGGTGGCCCTCTTCGATACACTGGAACACATCCCCGACGACAGGAAGGTCCTGGAAGAGAGCTTCCGCATCCTCCGCCCGGGAGGACACGTCTTCATATCCGTCCCGGCCCACCAGTGGCTCTACTCCCTCAACGACAAGGTCTCCCACCACCAGAGGCGGTATTCAAGGCCCGAATTGACCGGGAAACTCGAGGACGCGGGGTTCCGGGTGGTCAAGGCCACCTACATCAACGCATTCCTCTTTCCCATGATCCTCCCGGTCCTTCTCATCAAGAAGTTCAAGGAGCGGTTCTTCTCCCCTCCGGACGACCAGACCACGAACCTGACCCACCGGTTCATTCCCCCGGTGAACGCCGCCTTCGCCCTGATCTTCTCCTCGGAGAGGTTTCTCCTGGACAAGATCTCCTTCCCCGTGGGCCACTCCCTGGTCTGCATAGGGAAGAAGGACGGCTCTTGAAAGAGGGGTTGCCATCCCACCGGGACCGGGTGGAAAATCCTCCTTGCCAGGAATCCCTCCTGGAGAGACAGCCATGAAGCCCATCGATCCCAAGAGGCGCCTTCCCAGCCCGCGCAGGAAGGCTGCGAGGCTCCCCAGTGAGCTCGGGGACTTCCGCCTGATCCGGAAACTCGGGGGTGGGGGAGCCACCGAGGTCTACCTGGCCGAACAGGTCTCCCTGAAACGGATGGTGGCCCTCAAGATGATCCGGCCGGGCTCCCTCTATTTCTCCGGGGCCAAGGAACGCCTCCTGGCGGAGGCCAGGGCCGCCGCCAGAATCCGCCATCCCGCCATCTGCCCGATCTTCGACGCCGGTGAAGCCGGGGGAATCCCCTTCCTGGTGATGCCCTTCATCGAAGGAAGGAACCTCGCCGCCTGGATCCGGGAGAAAGGAGCCCCCGCCGGCCAGAAGACCGTGAAGGAAGTCCTGGCCATCCTGGCGGAAACCTCCCGGGCCATCCATGCGGCCCACGAGGCCGGCCTCGTCCACGGGGACATCAAGCCGGCAAACATCCTTGTGACGCCCGAAGGGAAACCGGTGGTCCTGGACTTCGACATGGCCGACCACGAAGGACGGGGTTCCTTGGAAGGGGGTATCTTCCCCGGTTTCCTGGGAACGCCCGAGTACATGGCCCCCGAGAGGCTGGGGCCCGCACCGGCCCCGCCCAGTCCCAGGAGCGACGTCTTCTCCCTGGGAGTCACCCTCTACGAGTGCCTCACGGGAAAGAAACCCTTCCACGGCCCCACCCTGGAAAGGGTCCGCCAGAACATCCTCTCCGGGTCCTTCCCCGACCCCCGACGGCTCAACCCCGCCCTCTCGAGGGACCTCTGCCTGGTCCTTGCCACGGCCATGGAGGAAGACCCGGAGAAGCGGTACCACACCGCCCTGGACTTCGCCCAGGACCTGGAGAGGATCCTCCGGGGGGAACCCGTCCTGGCACGCCCCCCATCCATCGCCAGGAAGGTGAAACGGTGGGTCTCGAAGAACCTGGTCCTCTCCGGCACCCTGGTCCTCCTGGTCCTGGCCCTGGGACTCACCCTGTACTTCCTGGAAAACCTCCGGGAAGCGGACCAGAAGAACCGTATTCTCCTGAGGGAGACCAAGGCCCTAGCCCTGTCGGGGGCCTCGGCCCACCTCTTCCGGCAGGACCAGGCACTCTCCCTCCTCCTGGCCAGGGCCGCCCTGGAGAAGGCCGTCCTCCCCCAGTCCCTCTCCCAGATCCAGGCGGTCGTGGCGGGAATCCGGGAAAAGTCTCTCTTCAAGGGACACAAGGGCATCGTCCGGCACATTCAATTCTCCCCGAACGGCTGGTGGCTCCTGACCCGTTCCCTGGACGGAACGGCCAGGACTTGGGGCCTGGACGGGAAAGCCCTCGGGGTCATCGGGGGGAAGAAGAACCGGATCCAGGCGGCCTGCTTCCTCCCGGGGGGGAAATCGATCTTCACCGTGGACAGCCGCGCCGAAGCCGCCCGGTGGACCCTGTTTGGGAAGAAGATCGCCTCCTTCAAGATCGCCTCCTTTCCGAGGCAACGTTATCTTCTATCGTCCAAAGCGGGTTTCCTCCTGACCTGGTCGAGGGCCGGGAAGACGGCCCTCTACGCCCTGGACGGATCCTGGAAACGGATCCTCCCCGACGAACCCAGGGGAATGAGGAATTTCGCCGTGGCCCCGATGGGGGGAATCATCGCCGAGGGGGGTGAGCACGGGGTCGTCAGGCTCCGGGATCTCCGGGGGAACCTCCTGAAGAAATGGAAAGTCCAGGATCACCCCCTCAGACGCCTGGCGGTCTCCCCCGACGGGAGGACCCTCGCCACAGGGACGAACCGAGGGGACATCAGGATCTGGAACCGGGAGGGTAAGGTTCTGAATATCCTGAAAGGCCATTTCGGATCCATCTTCCATCTCCTCTTTTCCCCCGACGGGAAGTGGCTCCTGTCCGCCGGGTACGACCACACTCTCCGCCTCTGGAAGCCGACCTCCACCACGCCGGTCTGGATCAAAGGGCTCCAGCCGGGGTTCCTGAAGGTCCACTTCTCCCCCGGCTCCGGCCGAATCGTCCTCGTCTACAACCAGGGGATCGTCCAGGTCTACGACCTGGGAGGCACCCTCCTGGCCCATATCCACGGACACTACGCCCCCATCCAGGACGGAATCCTTTCTTCCACGGGGGACCTGCTGGCCACGGTCTCCAATGACAGGACGGCCCGCCTCTGGAGCCTCCGCCCCGGAGGATACCCCCTCCTCGATCACGCCCTTCCCTACCGCCTTGGGAAGAGGGGAACCCCCCGCCGGCGTCCCGCCGTGGAGCACGGTGCCTTCTTCCCCGGCGGGAACAAGGTCGTGACCGCCACACTCGGTGGAGCCGTGAGGGTCTGGACCGTCCACGGGACCATCCTCAAGGCGGCCTTCGGAAAGGACCTGGCCGGCGTGGAGGTCTCTCCTTCCGGAAAATACCTCCTGGTCACCTGGACGGACGGGTCCATCCTCGTCAAGGAGGCGGAGTCCTTCCGCACAAGGACCTACATCCACGTGGAAGGGGCCAGGAGGATCCGGCCAGCCATATTTTCCAGGGACGGGAAGCTGGTCCTGGCCTGCCGGGCCTACGGATCCCCGAGGGTATGGACCAGGGAAGGAAGACTTCTCCGGGTGCTGCCCCCCAAGGCGGGGTCCTTCCCGACCTACGACTTCTTCCCTTCCGGCAAGGCGATTCTCTTCGTCACGAAAGACGTCTTCGTCCAGGGGTGGACCCTTTCCGGGAGGAAGTGGTTCTCCTTCCCGGCAAGGGGTTCCCGGGTGACCTTCGCCCGGCTGAGTCCCAAAGGAAACAAGATCCTCCTGGGGCGGGAGAACGGGCGGATCGACCTCGTGAACCTCCAGGGAAAGGTCCTGGCCCACTTGCTGGGCCATACCCAGGCCATCGTCTGGGCGGAATTCTCCTCAGACGGAACCAGGGTCGTCTCGGCCTCCAAGGACAAGACGGCCCGGGTCTGGCGCGCCGCCGACGGGAAGCCCGTCATGGTTCTCAAAGGCCACGAGAGGATAGTGACTTGCGCCCGCTTCTCCCCCTCGGGAGACCGGGTCCTCACTTGCTCCACCGACGGGACGGCCCGGATCTGGGAATTGCGGCCGGACAGAATCCTCCGGATCGCGCGCCGCCTGTCCACCAGGGATTTCACCCCCAGGGAGCGCAAGGAGTTCGCCGGTCTCCTGGAGGACTGAGTCCCTCCCCCGAAACGTGAGGCCCCCCTCCCCTAGGTGGCCAGGAGGGCCCGGATCTCCTCGGCCGAACCGAGAGTCAAGGCCTTGGAGGCCAGATCCCTGCATCGGGCGATCTCCAGGGAGGAAAGGGCCCTCAGGAAGGAGGGCACCCTCACGGGCGAGATGGAGAAGGACCGGAATCCCACACCGAGGAAGAAGGGAAGGGAGACGGGATCGGCGGCGTTCTCCCCGAAGAGCCCCACCGGGAGGTTCCGCTCGCGGGCGGTCTGGTGGAGGGCGGCCAGGAGCCGGAAGAGTCCGGGATGGGATGCCTGGAACCAGGGCCGCACGGCCAGAGAATCCCTGTCGGCCGCCAGGAGGTACTGGGTCAGGTCGTCCAGGCCGATCACCACGAAGTCCACCTCTCCCAGGAACTCCGAAAGGGCCAGGGCCGTGGCGGGCACGTCCACGCAAAGGCCCACCTTCACCTCCGCCGCAACCCCGGCACCGGAGCGATCCAGGTCCGCCTTCTCCCGCTCCAACACCTCCTTCACCCTGCGCAGGTCTTCCTTGGTGGTGACGAAGGGGACCAGGACGTTCAGGGAATCCCCCGCCGCCGCCCTGAGAAGGGCCCTGACCTGGAGCCTGAGAAGCTCCGGTTTCCTGAAGAGGGCCCGGATGGAACGCATCCCCAGGGAGGGATTCCTCTCTTCGGCGCCCCGCTCCAGGCAACGCAACTCGGAGTTCAGGAGCCTGAAGGTGACCGGGGCCCCCCCCGCCCGCTTCAGGACCTCCCTGTAGTGATGGTAGGCCATCTCCTCCGAGGGAGTCTCCTCGGCCACGAAGAGGAGTTCCGTCCTGTAGACTCCGATCCCCCCCAAGCCCAGCTCGGCGCAACGATCCACGTCGGCCAGGGTTCCGCAACTCCCCACCACGACCACGGGCTCGCCGTCCCTCGTGGCCGTCTCGCCGGGGCCGATTCCCTGCTCCACGGGAGAGAGGGAGGAAGCGGCCTCCTCGAACTCCCGGAGGACCCGCTCGTCCGGATTGATCCTGACCACCCCTTCCGATGCGTCCAGGATCACCAGGTCTCCCTCGGAGGCCCGCTCGAAGAGGTCCTCCACGCCCGTCAGGGAAGGGATGCGCATCGACCGGGCCAGGATGGCGGCATGGGAGGTTCCGCTCCCCTCCTGGGCCAGGATCCCCAGGACCAGCTTCCTGTCCAGGGAGAACATGTCCGAGACGGAGAGCCTCCTCGCCGCCAGGATGTAAGGCTCCGTCGGCTCCGGCGGGGCCTGCCCTCCCTCGATCTCCTCCACCTTCATCCAGCGCAGGACCCGAAGCCCCACGTCCCTGAGGTCCTCGGCCCGGGCCTTGAGCTCCTCGTCCTCCACCAGGTCCATGACCCGCTCGAAATCCCCCACCACCCTGGCGACGGCGCTCTCGCCCCTCAGCAATTCGCTCCGGATGATCCTCTCCACGGAATCGAGGAAGGAAGGATCCTGGAGGTAGGCGGCGTGGACGTCCAGGATCTGGAGGTCCGCCTCCTTCATGGAACCCCCGTGCCTCTGCCGGAGTTCCTCCAGTTCCAGGCGGGCCATGCGCACGGCCCCCCGGAACCGCTCCACCTCTTCCTCGACCCTGTGGGCCAGGATGTGCCCCCCCTTGAGCTCGTCCAGCTGGTCCGTCTTGAAGTGCAACGGCCCCATGGCGACGCCCGGCGAGATCGGGATTCCCCTCAAACGTTCACCCATTTCTCAACTCCATTGGCCCTGGCCCGCCGACTGGACCATCCGGTCGTATGCGGCGATCACGTCCTTCCGGGAGATCATGCCCACCACCCTCTCGGGCTCTTCCTCGGCCACGACGGGCAGTTCCTCCACCGAGCCCCTGGTGAGCCGGCGCAAGGCCGTGTGCAGGTCGTGGGAAGGAAACACCGGCTCCACCTGTTCCTGGAGGAACTCCTCCACCACAACGAGATCCCAGATCACCTGCTCCGTAATCACACGCCTCACCTCCGCCAGGGTGATCACCCCCACCATCCTCCCCTCGCCGTCCACGACGGGGAAGGTCTCGTGCTCGTCCTGGGACACGAGATGCATGATGTCTCTCAAGGGAGTTCCCGTCCGGATGAAGGGAGGGAGGTTCCTGGTCTCCATGACCTCACCCACCTGGAGTTCCTGGAGGAAGTCCGCCACGAAGTCCCCCCTGTGGGCCTGGGAGTCCAGCCTCGTGGGGACCTGCTCCTCGTAGAGGGTCCACCGGCGGATCAGGAGGAAGGAGACCGTGCAGACCAGCATCAGGGGAGCCAGGAGCCCGTAGGACTTGGTCATCTCCGAGACCATGATCACCGAGGTGATGGGCACCTTTGCCACTCCCCCGAAGAACCCGCCCATTCCCACCAGGACGAAGGGGGCCGCGTGCTGGGCCAACCCCAGGGTCACCGCCATGTTCCCCACGATCCCCCCCAGCAGGGCCCCTACCACGAGGCTCGGTGCGAAGACCCCTCCCGATCCGCCGGAAGAGATCGTGAAGGACGTGGCCAGGATCTTCCCGAAGGCCAAAACGGCCATGACCCAGATGGGAAGGGTGCCGTTGATGGCCAACTGGATCACGCCGTACCCCCCGCCCAGGACGTTCGCACCGCCGAAACCGAGGGTGTCGCCCAGGAACACCGCCAGGAGACCCAGCAGGAGTCCCCCCACGGCGGGCCGCATGGTGAGAGGGATGAAGGAGAGCTTGTGGAAGAACCGGTCCCGGGATCCGTAGAAGAACTTGATGTAGACGAGTCCCACCAGGGCGCAGACTACACCGAGTACGGCGTATATGGGGAGCTCCCAGGGCCTGGTGAAATCCATGATCCTGGGATCGGGGGGCATGGCGAAGAGACCCTCCCCCGTGGGAAGGCCCATCCCCGAGAGGCCCATCATGTAGATCCAGTATCCCACGATGGAGGAGATGAGGCAGGGGACCAGGGCGTCCACCTCCATGTCCGTTTCCTTGTAGAGCACCTCTCCGGCGAAGAGGGCCGCCCCCAGGGGGGCCTGGAAGATGGCGCCCAGGCCGGCCGATGCCCCGGCCAGGAGCATGAGCCTCCTGTCCCGGCGGGAGGTCTTGAGCCAGTCCGCCAGCATGGAGCCGAATCCCCCACCGATCTGGGCGATGGGACCCTCCTTCCCGGCCGAGCCCCCCGTGCCGATGGTGATGAAGCTCGCCACGGCCTTCAGGGGTACCACCCGGCGCCGGATCATGCCGTTGAGCCTGTGGAAGCTCTTCACCATGGCGTCCGTGCCGTGACCCTCCGCCTCGGGGGCCCAGGTGAAGATGAGGAAGCCGCTCACCGCTCCCCCAAGCACGGGGATGAGGAGGAGGAGCCACCAGGAGACGGCCAGGTTCTCCTCCTGGCCGAATCCGGCCTGGGGATCGCCGGCCCGGGCCGGGTGGAACCCCGTGGGATGGTAGAGGAGGTGTTTCTGGGTGAACTCCAGGCCGCCCTCGAAGGCCAGGGCTCCAAGCCCCCCCACCAGGCCGATGAGGAGGCCGAAGACCATCCACCTCCCCGTGGCCTTCAGGTCCAGGAGCTTGACCAGCTGGGCCAGCCAGCCCAGCCAGGCTCCCCGCAGGGAACGCCCCTCTCCGGCCTCCCCCGGTCTATCCCTGGTGTTACCCGGCTCGTTTTCCTTCAAGGAAGGTCCTTCTCCAAGGGCCGCGAATCCAAGTGGTCGGTAAGGAAAAAAGGGCCCTGGAGGCGAGCGCAGGACCCTGCCCCGGTCACTCCCGCCGGCCGGGCCCGGGGAGGGAAGTATAGTCCTCCGCCCTCCCTCTCCCAAGACGGATCGTTGCTTCCAGCCCCCGGGGCCGGGACAATGGCCCCAAGGAGCAAGCTCTCGGAGACCTGCATGGAGATCCACCCCACCGCGATCGTGGCGAAGGAGGCCGTCCTCGGCGAAGACGTCAGGATCGGCCCATATTCCATCATCGGCCCCAAAGTGAAGATCGGCGCCCGGACGAGGATCCACGCCCACGTAGTCATCGACGGGGACACCACCATCGGCGAAGACTGCCAGATCTTCCCCGGCGCCATCCTGGGCATGCAGCCCCAGGACCACAAAGAGAAGGGCGAGGGGGGGAAGCTGATCATCGGGAACCGCAACAAGATCCGGGAATTCGTCACCATCCATCCCGGCACGGAGAAGGGGGGAGGCGTCACCAGGATCGGCGACGACAACTTCTTCCTCATCAGCGTCCACCTGGGACACGACGTCACCGTGGGGAACCAGGTGGTGCTCTCCAACCTGACCTCCATCGCGGGCCACGTGGAGATCCAGGACAAGGTCACCGCCGGGGCCATGAGCGCCGTCCACCAGTTCGGACGCGTGGGGACCATGGCCATGCTCGGCGCCGGCGCCATGGCCTCCCGGGACGTCCCCCCCTACGGCCTCGTCCAGGGCGACCGGGCGAGCCTGATCGGCCTGAACCGGGTGGGCCTGGAGAGGAGAGGCGTCCCCCAGGAGGTGATCCATTCCCTGCGGAAGGCCTTCAGGATCCTCTTCTTCACCGAGCCGCCCTTCGAACTGGAGGAACTGGTGAAGAAGGTCCAGAGGGAAGTCCCTCCCTGCGAGGAGGTGAACACCCTCCTGGAATTCGTTTCCACCTCCAAGCGAGGCGTATGCCTGTCCAGGAAACCGAAACTCCACTCTGGAGAATAGGGGGCCGGGCCCTGCCATGATCCGCTCCAGGAGAACCAGGATCCCGGGCCGGCGCCTCGGCCCGATGGTGTCGTTGCTCCTCCTCTCCGCTCTCGCTCCCACCCAGGAACCGCCCCCGGGAAAGGGCCGGCCTCCCGGCGGGGGGAAACCACCCAGGATCCTCTCCCTTCCTTCCGGGGTCCGCTTCGTCCTCCTGGAAAGACCCGGCGAATTCCTCACCTTCGCCGCCACGTTCGTCGCGGCGGGCACGGCATCGGAAGGAATCGGCGAGGAGGGGATCTCCCAGGTCCTGGCCGAAGAGAGCCTCCACGGCACCTGGGCCCTGGGAAGCCCGGGGTGGGAGAAGGAGAGGAGGTGGCTCGCCAGGCGGGACAAGCTCCTGGAAGAAGAGGCCCGGGCCAGGCTCCAGGGAAAGGCCCCCTCTCTCGACCTGGAGAAACGAAGGAACGACCTGGACCGGCTCCTGCTGGAGCAGACCCGGCCCCTGGCCTGGCTTGCCAGGCTCGAAGGAGACGGCGCCGCCGGGATCGCCACCTGGGCTGACGTCTCCGGTTTCGGCTTGAAGCTCGCCATCCCTTCTTCTCATGCAGGACGCTTCCTCTCCCTGGAGGCCGTCCGTTTCCGGTGCCCCGCCCTGAGGAGGGTCGTGGAGGACTCCCGGAGCTGGCGGGCCCGCCGGAGTCGAGCCTTGCGGGAGGATTCCCGCCTCCGGGGAAGGAGCCTCCTTTTGGGAGAGGCCTTCCGGATCCATCCCAGGCGGCGCTACCTGGCCCTCCCAGGCCCGGGCCCCATCCTCTGGAGCAAGGCCCAGGCCTTCTGGTCGCGGGAGGTCCTCCCGGAACGAGTCGTCCTTGCCCTGGTGGGACCCGTCTCCCCGGGCCTGGACCGGCTGATCCGTGAACTCTGGGGAAGGAAGCTCCCCTCTTCCACCCGGCCCCTTCCCCTGACCCCTCCTTCCGAGCCGCCCCAGGAAGGTCCCCGGACTCTGCATGCCCAGGTGGAGAAAGGCGAGGAAGGTGCCCTCCTGGGCTGGCGCCTCCCCGGGAAGACCGGCCGGGCCGCTCTCCGGGTCCTGGTCCAGCTCCTTGGGAACCAGGCCACCGGTTGGATCCCGGCCCTCCTGGCCAGGGACCGGGGCCTCTTCCGGGACGTCCTCGTGGAGGCGCCCTTTCCCGGGCCGGGTTCGCCGGCCCTCTTCCTCGTGGAGCTCACCCCCCGGGAAGGGGACAAACCCTCCCAGGCCGCCGAGACCCTGCTCCAGTTCCTTCCCACCTGGGCTCCCAAGCCCGAGGAGGTGGAGCTGGCCAAGGGGCGGGTCCTGGCGGACCTGCAGGAGGAAAGGGATTCTCCCTCCCGCCTCGCCTCCATCCTGGCCGAGGAGGAGGCCTGCGGGCGGGGAGCCCTGGCCTGGTGGGATCTTCCCGCCCAAGTCCGGGCCGTGACGGGGAAAGAAGTCCTGGACCTGGCCCGGCGCATCTTCCAGCCGAAGAACAGGAACCTGGTGCTCCTGGAAGGACCGGAAAATCCGGGAGGACGGAAGTGAAGAGGTCCCCTCTCCTCCTGGCTCTTCTCCTGGCGGGATCCTGCGGAAGCCCCCCGCCGCCCAAGCCGAAGAAGCCTGCATCCCCCTTCGAACTGGTGGCGGCGGGCCTTCCTCCGCCGACGCCCCTCCTTCCTTCCCCGCCGGGGGACGCGCCCCCCTCCTTCCAGGGGGCCCTTCCCTCGGGACTCTCCTGGGCGGGGGCCGTCCTGAAGGACCAGACCCTGGAGAGGGTGGTGATCCGCCTCTCCCCCCTGGGCTCTCCCATCCCCAGGTGGAGGCCCGCCCTGGCGGCCCTCTCACTGGTGGAGGGCGGGGCCCTCAACCTCCGGGGGGAGGCCTACACCCTGGCCGTCGAGGCCCTGGGAGGGAGGATCCGGGGGGACTGGCGGGACGGGGCCATGGAGCTCACCCTCGAGATCCCGCCGGCCAACCTGGCGCCCGGCCTCCTCCGCCTGGAGCAACTCATCCTCACCCCCGCATACGAGAGGTTCGCCCTGGCCAGGGGCCTGAAAGAGCTGGAGCGGCGGATCCGGACCTGGCCCGTCCTGGCTTCGCCCGGGGGGAACATGCCCCCCACGGGGGAAGGCCTACCGACCTCCGAGGAAGACATCCCCTCCCCCCTGGAAATGCGGGACTGGCATTCCAAGGCCTTCCACCCCAGGTGGACGGCCCTGGCCTTTTGCGGCCCCCTCTCCAGGAAGAAGATCCAGGAGGCCCTGGACCGGACCATGGCCCTCTGGCAGGACCCCAGGCCGGCACCCATTCCCCCCATGCCCTCCTTTCCCCAGCCCGGTCTCTTCTGGAGCGACCGGGCCAGGGCCAGGCCCACACTCCTCTCCCTCTTCCTCCCCCTGGGCTCCCTGGGCTCACCCTGGTGGGGGCCTTTCCGGGTCCTCTCCCGGGTCCTCTCGGGGGAAAGAGGGGAAGGGAGGCTTCCCGCGGCCCTCCAGGCGGGAGGGATCGCCTTCGACTCCTACCGGAGCCGGGTCCTCCACCTTGCCCCGAACCTGGCCCTGCGGATCTACCAGGTGGAAGGAATCCCCCCCGAATCCCTTCCCAGGGCCCTGGAGATCGTAGTGGACACCCTGGGGGGACTGACCCAGAACCCGATCACCCGGACGGAAGCCCAGCGCGCCCGCCTGGGCGCCCTCGCCGAAGAGGCCCTGGTCTGCCGGGACCCCTCCCGCCTCCTCCCCAGGTTGCTCCAGGTGGCCGCCACCCCTGGAGGCGTGGCCCAACAGACGCCCCCCCTCCAGGCCCTGAGAGAGGCCCTGGTGCGGACCACCCTCTCCGATCTCCGCCGGGCCGCCCCGGCCTTCCTGCCCAACCGGGCCTGGATCCTGGCCCAGGGGCCACGGGAGGCCCGGAGGGGCTCGGCCTTCTCCCGGGCCATGATCCTGGCGGGAGAGCCCGAAATCCCGGGAACCTCCAAGGAGCCCCCTCCGGCTCCACTCCCGGAAGGTAAGGCCCGGGCCCAGGAGATCGCCCGGGCCAGGGCTCTCCTCTCCCAGGCCGTCCGGGCCCTGGGAGGCCCTTCCCTCCTGGGGAGGCTGGAAAGCCTGGAGATCACCGCCACCTTCCTGTGGCCCGGCGGGTTCCGGGAGAGGCAGACCTGGAAGATCTCCCAAGAAGGGCTGGAAAGGACCCGGCGCGTCCTGGGGACTACGGTGCGGTTCATCCTTCCCGAAGGTTCTCTCTCGGGGAAGATGGTCTCAGGAGGGAAGACCCTCCCCATGCCTCCCGAAAGCGTGGAACTCCTCAAAGGGGACCTGGAGAGCGACCCTCTCTGGTTCCTCTCCCGGCTGGATCCCGCCAAGGCCCAGGCAAGGATCGTGGGAACGGAGGACTTCCAGGGAGTCTCCCTGGTCCGGATCCTCCTGGGCGAAAGAGGGCCCAAGGCGGTCTACCTCTCCATCGATCCACGCAGCGGCCTGGTCCGGGTCATGGACCACTTCCTCCCAGGGGGAAGGGTGAGGGACACCTTCCAGGACTACCGGGAGGTGGGGAACCTGAGACATCCCTACCTGGTGGAGCGGTTCCGCAGGGGGGAGAAGACCTGGACCATGGAAGTGGAAGACCTCCGGGTGAAGATCTCCGGGGAAGGAAGGAAGTGAAACAAGCACCATCGATCTCCCTGGCGCAGGACCCCGAGCTGGAGGACCTCCTAGGAGGTATCCTGGAAGACTTTCCCATCCTCCCCATTCCGCCCGGGACCGCCCCGCCCCGAGGGGAGCGGTTGTGGGTCGCCGGCATCGCCGCCTGGGCCGCCGCCGGGGAAGACTGGATCCCCTCGGGGCTCCTTCCCCTGGCGAGGGAACCCGGCCGGGGCCCCTGGCTCACGGCGCCGGAAGAGATCCCCAGGGGCGGATTCCGTTCCGCCCCCCTGGCGGCGCCCCACGCCTGGTCCACCGCCGCCCTGGCGGCCTTCCAGGCCTTCGGGAGGGGAGGCCTGGCGGTCCTGGAAGACGAGAAGGACCGGATCGAGGCCCTCCGGGAGGGGCGGGCGGCGGGAGCGGTCGTCCTGGAAGGCTCTTCCATTCCCGGCGGATGGTGGCGCCTGGACCTGGCCTCCTGGTGGAAGGAGACCTCCCTCACCCCCCTGGTCCTGGGCTTCCTCTGGCGGCGCCCCGGGGCGGATCTCCCCGAGGGCCTTCCCCAGGCCCTTCCGGCCCACAGGGAGGGGGCGCGCCAGCTCCTGGAGGGAGCGGCCGAACTCGGCCTCGCCGGGGCCGACCTGGAAGAGGCCTTCTCCCCTCGGGCCTGGCGGAGATCCTGAGAGGAAGAGGCCTTCCTACATCCCCCCGAAGGTAATCTCCACTCCGGCCGAGAACCGGTGTTCCGAAAAGTAGTCCTTCCGGATTCCCACGGGCTCCCGGGACTCGTTGGAGAGGTAGGAGTAGTCCATGTAGAGGTTCACCTTCTTGCCCAGGCTCCAGCGGAAGCTCAATCCTCCCCCGAAGAAGAACTTCTCCTTCTGGCTCTGGTCGAACTCGTCGGCCAGGCGGATGTACTGGGCGGAAAGGAAGGGTAGGACGTACATGGATCCGCTCAGGTGCCACCGGTATCCCAGGGTCGCCTGGCCGAACCGGTTGCCGATGGGTTTGCTCGCGTCGTAGGTGAGGATCCGGTCCTCCTTGTCGAAGTAGCGGCCCAGGGCGTGGAATTCCACGACCTGGTCCTTGTCGGCCGGGTAGTAGTAGCTCAGCCGGCCCCCGGCCCTCCAGATCTTGCTGGGCAGGGAACTCTCCCAGCCGGGAGTTCCGAAGTCGGCGTCGGAGTCGTTGACTTCCCGTTCCCCCCAGACCGTAAGCAAGGCGCCCCCCTTGGGAAGGCCCGTGTAACGGTCGTACTGGATCTTGCCCGTCTCCAGGGAGACCCGCACTCCCGCCACCTTGAAGTTGTCGGGAATGGTGTAGAGGGTGGAGGGATCCCTGGTCTGGGAATCCCTGCTGAAGAAATTCTTGCCCCCGTAGGCGGCCACTTCGGCGAAGGTGTTGCCCCGGGCCGTGGCCGGGAAGAGGACTCCCAGCCGGCCCCGGAATTCCTTCCCCTTGTACTGGAGGGTGGGCACGAACTCGTCGCCGTCGTAGAAGCCCTCCCTGTAGAAAGTCCAGGGGCGGTACCAGAACTCCATGCGGGTCCTGACCCCCCTCAGGTTGAAGGCGGGTTGCCCCATGGACGTATAGAACCCCTCCCTTCCCCCGTAGAAGGTGAAGTTGGCGGGCTTCCCGAACATCTTGTCGGTGATGTAGTAGAAGGAGAGGTCGGGAAAGGAGTCCCCCCTCTTCTCCCGGTCCTTGTCCTCGCCGGAAGGAAAGGAAAAGGTATACCCGGCCCGGATGAAGCCCATGGTGGGAGTGAACCGGGGAGGGTTCCGGATTTCCGTAAGCTCCAGCACGTCCTGGGCCCGGGCTGCGGCCCCGCCCCAAAGGACCGGCCCCAGGAGGAAGAGAGGCGGAAGGAGGAAGGAAACCCAGGTCTTCTTGCTTCTCATGGCCGGGATTATCCCCCAACCCGGGGAGGAATCCCACGGAAACCTCCCCTTGCGGGCCTCATCCCGGCCGCCCCCCCGGGGAGGGGCCGGCCGGGGTGAGGGATCTCTCAGGAGCACCCCGAGGTGCCCCCGCAGTTGGGGCACTTGTAGCAGGCGCCGTTGCGGATCATGAGGCTCCCGCACTCGTCGCACACCGGGGCGTCCGCCTGGGGGACGAAGGCCTGGGTCTCCCCGCCGCCGCCGGAGAGGGCCGGCGTCTCCGGGGTCCCGGCGGACCCGTTCTCCTGGTTCTCCAGGGGGTGCCACATGCCCTTCCCCGCGGGCTGTTTCTCCGGCGGCAGGAAGGTCAAAGCGAGCCAGCGGCCCACGTAGTCCATGATGGACTTGGCGAAACGGATCTCCGGGTTGGGAGTGATCCCCGAGGGCTCGAACCGGGTGTGGGCGAACTTGGCCACCAGGACCTCCAGGGGCACGCCGTACTGGAGGGCGATGGAGGTAACCGTGGCGAGGGAGTCCATGAGGCCCGAGACGACCGTCCCCTCCTTGGCCATCTTGACGAACATCTCGCCGGGCTTGCCGTCGTCGTACATCCCGACGGTGATGTAGCCCTCGTGGCCGGCGATGGAGAACTTGTGGGTCAGGGACTTGCGGGTCATGGGAAGGCGCTTGCGCCTGGGCCTGGGTTCCTCTCCGGTCTTCTCCTCGGCCGAGGTGGACAGGGGCTGGGTGCGCTTGCTGTTCTCCCTGTAGATGGCCACGGCCTTGAGGCCCATCCTCCAGGCGTCCATGTAGACCCGCTCGATCTCCTCGGGGGTGGTGTTCTCCGGGAGGTTCACCGTCTTGGAGATGGCCCCGGAAATGAAGGGCTGGACGGCGGCCATCATCCTCAGGTGTCCCATGTAGGAGATGGAGCGGGTCCCTTTCCTGGGCTTGAGGGCGCAGTCGAAGACGGGCAGGTGCTCCTCCTTGAGGCCGGGAGCCCCCTCGATGGTGCCCTGCTCCTCCACCCAGGCCATAATCTCCGTGATCTGGTCGTCGGTATAACCCAACCTCTTCAGGGCCATGGGCACCGTCTGGTTGACGATCTTCAGGAGACCCCCGCCCACGAGCTTCTTGAACTTCACCAGGGCGATGTCGGGCTCGATGCCCGTGGTGTCGCAGTCCATCATGAACCCGATGGTCCCCGTAGGGGCAAGGACCGAGACCTGGGCGTTCCGGAAGCCGAAGATCGAGCCCTTCTCCAGGACGGCCTTCCAGACCGACCGGGCCGCATCCAGCAGTTCCGAAGGGACCCCGTCGGAGCCGATCCGCTGGGCCGCGTCACGATGGAGTTCCATCACACCGAGCATGGATTCCCGGTTCTTCTCGAACTCCTGGAAGGGGCCCACGGCGGCGGCGATCTCGGCGGAGACCTTGTAGGCCTCGCCGGTCATCAAGGAAGTGACGGCGGCGGCGTAGTTGTTTCCCTCCTTGGAATCGTAGGGGAGCCCCAGGGACATGAGGAGGGCTCCCAGGTTGGCGTAGCCCAGGCCCAGGGGCCGGAAGAGCCGGCTGTTCCTCTCGATGGGCTCCGTCGGGTAGAGGGCCGGGTCCACGATGATCTCCTGGGCCAGCAACATGATCCTCACGGCCTGGCGGAAGGCCGGGATGTCGAAGGTCCCGTCGGGTTTGCGGAACTTCATCAGGTTGAGGCTGGCCAGGTTGCAGGCCGAGTCGTCGAGGAACATGAACTCGCTGCAAGGGTTGGAGGCGTTGATCCGGCCCGAGGCCTTGCAGGTGTGCCACTTGTTCACCGTGCTGTCGAACTGGAGCCCCGGATCCCCGCAGAGGTGGGCGGCCCGGGCGATCTTCTTCATCAGGTCCCGGGCCCGGAAGGTCTCGACGACCTCCCCGGTGGTGACCGCCCGGGTGGACCACTCCCGATCCTCCTCGACGGCCTTCATGAACTCGTCGGTGACCCTGACGGAGTTGTTGGAGTTCTGGAAGAAGACCGACGAATAGGCCTCGCCCCCGAAGGAGCCGTCGTAGCCCGCCTCGATGAGTTTCCAGGCCTTGCGCTCCTCCTTCTCCTTGGACTCGATGAACTCCACGATGTCCGGGTGGTCCACGTTGAGGATCACCATCTTGGCGGCCCGCCTGGTCCGCCCGCCCGACTTGATGACCCCGGCGAAGGCGTCGAAGCCCTTCATGAAGGAGACCGGGCCCGAAGGGGTGCCCCCGGTGGAGAGCTTCTCCCTGGAGGAGCGCAGGGTGGAGAAGTTGGTGCCCGTGCCGGACCCGTACTTGAAGAGCATCCCCTCGGTGTGGGCCAGGTTGAGGATGGAGTCCATCGTGTCTTCCACGGAGTTGATGAAGCAGGCCGAGCACTGGGGCTTCTCCTCGATGCCCACGTTGAACCAGACGGGGCTGTTGAATGCGGCCAACTGGTTCACCAGGATGTGGGTCAACTCCATCTCGAAGATCTCGGTGGTCTCCGGGTCGGCCAGGTAGCCCTGCTCCCGGCCCCAGGTCGAAAGGGTCCGGACCACCCTGTCGATGACCTGCTTGAGGCTGGTCTCCCTCTGGGGGGTCCCGATGCCTCCCTTGAAGTACTTGCTCACCACCACGTTGGTGGCCAGCTGAGACCAGGTCGTGGGGAACTCCACGTCCTCCTGCTCGAAGATCACTTCCCCCGTGCTGGAGGTGATGGCGGCCTTCCTCTTCTCCCAGGTCAGGAGGTCGTAAGGGTGGCGGCCCGGCCTTGTGAAGAACCGCTCGAGCTGGATTCCCTTGGTCCTTCTCTTGGGCATGGAGCCCTCCTGCTTGGCCAGGCGCCGCTCCACTCCGCCCTTTTCTTCATAGCCAGGTTTTACCACCGTCGCCCTCCCTTCTTGTGTGTCGACCGCCCTGGGAAGGCCTTGGAGACGACGCCCCGGAAGCCCTTCCCTCTCCAAGGCCCTCCCTGGGCCCCAACCCTCCCAAAAGCCCATCATCTGGGGGGTGAAGTTCAATCCTACCCCAAGATCTGGGGGAGTATCAAGGTTCGGGACAAATTTTCCAATCCCTTGGACTGGGGGAGGTTAGGAAGGATACAGGGTCCAGGGGGGAGGAAAAAAGGGAAAGAAGGCCCCTGCCCCACCCCTGCCAGGGAAGGCCGAGAACTCTAGGAAGGAGAGAGGCTTTTCACGAGGAGGCGCACCCGCTCGGGGTCCACCGGGTTCTCCAGGCGGCCCTCCTTCTTCAGCCAGGTCCCGACGATGAGGCCGTCGGCCCGTTCCAGGAGGGCCGGAGCGGATTCGGCCGTGACCCCCGAGCCCACCAGGAGGGGCACCCGGGGAAGGGCCTTCTTCACCGCCGCCAGGACCTCCGGATCGACGGCGGTCCCCGTCTCGGGCCCCGTGACCACCAGGGCGTCGGCCAGTCCCCGGGAGACCGTGTCCCTGGCCAATCGGACCGGGTCGGTCTCTCCCAGGGGAACGGCGTGTTTCACCAGGACGTCCGCCACCACCCGGATCCTGGAGCCCAGGTGTTTGCGGTAACGAAGCACCTGGGGGGCGCACCCCTGGACGATTCCCTGGTCTGTGACGGCCGCCCCGGTGAGGACGTTGATCCTGACGAAGGCCCCCCCCGCCGCAGCGGCGGCCCCCATGGCCCCCAGGCCGTCGTTCCTCAGGCAGTTCACCCCCACGGGAAGGCCCGTAGCCTCCTTGAGCATGTGGGCCGCCACGGCCAGGACCCCCACGGTGTGGGGCTCCACCCTCTCGGGAAAGAAGGGGGCGTCGCCGAAGTTCTCCACGATCAGGGCGTCCATCCCCCCGGCCGCCAGGGCCATTCCGTCCTGGAGGGCCGCCTTGTAGACCGCCTCGAAGCTCCCTCCACCCCTGGGCGATCCAGGCAGAGGCTTCAGGTGGACCACCCCGATCAAACCCCGGCCAGGAGGAAATCCCCCCTTCCGATTCCTGCTCTTTCCGGCCATCTCCACGCCCCCCCCGGCCTCCATCCTTCCCCATCCCGCCTGGATGGGATTATCTCCCGAAGGAGTCCCCCCTTCCAGGAGCCCCCCAGGAGCGCCCCCCGGTCTCCCCCGGCGGACAAGGAAAGGCCGCCCCCATTTCCGCCGGAAGGAAACGGTCCCGAAAGGGCCTATGGGAATGAATTCCCTGCTGGAGTCACGCCCTTCCCCGGGGAAGATCCCCTCCCAAAGAGGCCCGTACAAAAAAACGGCCTCTCTCCGGCGGGCCCGGCCTGGAAGATTGGAGCCTGAGACCGGATTCGAACCGGTGACCTGCGCTTTACGAAAGCGCTGCTCTACCACTGAGCTACTCAGGCTCGCAGGGGCCTTCCTCCCGGGGGGGGAGTCTACAGACTCGCCGCCCCCGTGCAAGCACCCCCTTGTCCCGCCGCCCTACTCTCCCTCTCCCCCACCTTCCCCCTGGGCCTGCTCCCCTTGCCCCGCCTCTTCCCCCTCGCCGGCGCCCTCCTTCTTCCTCACCTCCACGAAGGCAAGCCGGAGCTGGACCAGGACGTCCTTCAAGTACCGATCCTCCTGTTCGGTCCGGTTCCCCTCGGTCTTCCGCTCCAGCATGCCCAGAAGATCGATGAAATACTGGGCCGAGGCCAGGTCCACCTTCTTCTCCCCCGTCTGTGGATTGGGGATCACCCCCAGAAAGACCGAAGCCTGGCCCGCCAGACTCTGGATGAACAAAAGAAAGTCCTCCCCCGGCAGGGGCATGTCCGAAGCCTTCATCACCATCCTCCACTTTTCTGCCGGGAGTAGTTTTATAACGAAATTTTCCGCGGTTCCCCCCCGATCCAGGAGGACTACTCCCGGCAGGCCTTGACGAACTCCCGGAAGAGGGGGTGGGGATCACTGGGCATGGACTTGAACTCCGGGTGGAACTGAACGGCGATGAAGAAGGGATGGTCGGGGATCTCCAGGATCTCCACCAGGTCCATGTCTTCGTTGACGCCGCTGGCCACCATCCCGGCCCGCTGGAACCGCTCCAAGTAGGCGTTGTTGAACTCGTAGCGGTGGCGATGCCGCTCGGAGATCACCGCCCGCCCGTAGGCCCGAAAGGCCCGGCTTCCCTCCTTGAGGCGGCAGGTGTAGGCCCCGAGCCTCATGGTGCCCCCCATGTTCTCGATGCTCTTCTGCTCCTCCATGAGGCTGATCACGGGCTCCACGGCCTGGGGATGGAACTCCGTCGTGGTGGCTTCCTTCAGCCCCAGGACGTTGCGTGCGAACTCCACGGCCGCCGCCTGGAGGCCGTAGCAGATCCCCAGGAAAGGAATCTTCTTCTCCCTGGCGTAGCGAATGGCCTCGACCTTCCCCTCGAAACCCCGCTCGCCGAACCCGCCCGGCACGAGGATCCCGTCCACCCCTTCCAGGAGAGCCTCCACCCTGCCTGGGCGTACCTCCTCGGCGTTGATCTTGCGCAGGTCCACGGCCACACGGTTGGCGAATCCCCCGTGGGAGAGGGCCTCGTAGATGGACTTGTAGGCGTCGTGGAGCTTGATGTATTTCCCAACGACCGCAATCTCGACCCTTCCCTGGGGATGCTTGATCCCCTCCAGCATGGCCCGCCAGTCGTCGAGCCCCGTCGGCTCCCCGGCAGGAAGATCCAGGTGCTCCACGATCAACTGGTCCAGGCCTTGCTCCACCAGGACCAGGGGGACCTCGTAGATGGAATGCTCCACGTCCCTCTCCTCGATGACCGCCCTGGCAGGGACGTTGCAGAAAAGGGAAATCTTGTCCCGCATCTCCGCAGTGATGGGTTTCTCCGTCCGGCAGATCAGGATCTGGGGCATGATCCCGATCTCCCTGAGCTTGCCCACCGACTGCTGGGTGGGCTTGGTCTTCATCTCCTGGGAGGCTTTCAGGTAGGGGAGGAGCGTGAGGTGGATGTAGAGGCAATCGTGGGGAGGGACCTCCAAGCCGTACTGCCTGATCGCCTCGAGAAAGGGAAGAGACTCGATGTCCCCCACGGTCCCGCCGATCTCCGTGATGGCCACGTCCACGTCGGCGGCGTGGACCGACCGGATGGCCGACTTGATCTCGTCGGTGATATGGGGGATGACCTGGACGGTGGACCCCAGATACTCCCCTCTTCGCTCCTTGGCGATCACCGAGGCGTAGATCTTCCCTGTGGTGAAGTTGGAGTTCTGGGTGATCCTGCCGTGGGTGAAGCGCTCGTAGTGGCCCAGGTCCAGGTCGGTCTCGGCACCGTCGTCGGTGACATAGACCTCTCCGTGCTGGAAGGGCGACATGGTCCCCGGATCCACGTTGATGTAGGGATCCAGCTTCTGCATGGCCACCCTGAGACCCCGGTGCTCCAGGATCATGCCGATGGCCGCCGAGGTCAGTCCCTTTCCAAGGGACGAGACAACTCCACCCGTGACGAAAATCTGCTTGGTCATACCCTTTGAACCGCCGCCTCCTCGAATCTCATCCGCTTCTTCCTCCCAGCCGTTCGAGGAACCCCTCGTAGTCCCTCTTTGTTTCGATCCCCCACGGATCACCAGCGATCTCGACGAGCCGGATATCGATTCCGGCGTACAGAAATCGCAACTGCTCCAGCCCCTCCGCTTCCGCCGCCGGACAGGGGGGAAGGGAGGGCAACCCGTCCAGGACGTCCCTGCGGAAGGCGTAGATCCCCACGTGGCGGAGCCTCTCCACGCCCCCACCTTTCCTGGCGAAAGGAATGGGAGCCCGGCTGAAGTAGAGGGCCCGGCCGTCCGCCCGGCCCACGACCTTCACCACGTTGGGATCGGCCGCCCTCTCCTGGTCCGCCAGGGGCCTCACGCACGTCCCCACCTGGGGTTCCTCCTCCAGCATCACCTCCACGAGCCTGTCGATGTCTGCCGGCGAGATCTCCGGCCAGTCCCCCTGGGCGTCCAGGACCACCTTGCAGTCCCAGGGTGCCGCCGCCTCGACGCAACGTTCCGAGCCCGTCCTGTGGGTCTCGGCCGTACGGACCCCCTCCAGGCCCAGGTTCCGGCAGGCCGCCAGGACTTCCTCCGCATCTGTGGCCACGACCACCTGGTCCACCAGTTCCGCCCGTTCCAAGGCACGGGCCACATGGGCGAAGAGGGGCATCCCTCCTGCAGGAAGGAGGGCCTTACCCGGCAGGCGGCTGGAGCCCAGCCGCACGGGAACCACCCCCAGGACACGGCAGGCCTTCACCGTCCCCCTCCCCCGGGCTTCCCCTTCCTGAGAATCCTCTTCTGTTGCTCCAGGACCCTCTTCCTCTCACGGAGGAAGAAATCCCTGCCGTTCGGAACCTTCTTGGGCACCAGATCGAAAGTGGCGTTGTAGAGGACCAGCATGAGCCCGCAACACTGCTGGAAGCGCTTGAAGGCCGCCCGGAAGTCCTCTCCGGGCAAGCGCCCTTCCGGCCCCAGAGGCCTGGGCCTGTCCAGGGTCCAAGCCCCCCGGGGCCCCACGACCTCCAGGAAGGAGAGCTTCCCCTCCCGGCCCCTTCCCGGCCTGGCGGCCTGGAAGAAACCCAGTTGGGCAAGCCCGGCCAGGAGAGCGTCCATCTTCTCGTCCGCACAGATCTTGGTGCTCGGCACCTGGGGTCTCTTCCCCTTGATCCAGGATCGGTTGATCAGCCTCAGCCTCAGGGCCTTGGATCCGTTCCCCTTGGGAGGCTGGTAGAACTCCACCGAAACAGGTTTTCCCGAGGGAATGGGAGCCCTGGGGGTGGAAGCGCACCCTTCCAGCCAGAGCAGGCAGGGAAATCCAACGAGAACGATCCCAGGGAGAATGGTCTTCTTCATGGCGGTCCTTCCTTCCCGAATCCTAGCGCGGAGAGCCCCCATTCCCAAAGCCTCCCTTCCAGGCCCCTCCCCGATTCGCCGGGAAGCGTGGAAAAGGCATCTTCCTTCCGGTTTAATGAAAATGACCATCACGGAGTCTCATGCATGGCATCGTCCAAGAAGCCCACCTGGCGCAGGGTTTTCACCTACCTGTTCGTCCTGGCCGTCCTGGCCCTGGCCCGCCCCGAACCCCCATGGTTCTGGGTGGGATTCGCAATCTCCCTTCCCGGAATGCTCCTGAGGATGTGGGCCTGCGGGTATCTCCACAAGAACAAGGTCCTCGCCACGGGGGGGCCTTACGCCCACCTCAAGCACCCTCTCTACATCGGGACCTTCCTGGGATTCCTGGGCTTCCTCACAGGGGTGACCACCCTCCACCCGCCGGGTTCCTACCTGGCCCTGGCGGGCTTCCCCGTCTTTTTCCTCTCCTACTTCCTCTATTACCTGCCCAAGAAGAACCAGGTGGAGAAGGAGCGCATGCTCAAGCGTTTCGGGGAGGAATTCCTGCGCTGGGACCGGGAGGTCCCGGACTTCCTCCCCCGCCTGAGACCTTTCCGGGCCGACAAACCCCAGCGATTCGAATGGTCCGGCCTGGTCAGGAACAGCGAAATCTCCATGTTCCTCGTCTACCTGGCGGGATGGGCCTATCTCTACCTGCGCATGCAGGGCATCTTCTGAAAGAACGGTGACCGACGATGGCGCCTGGTGCCCGAAATCTCGAGGCGGACGGCGGCGGCGTTCCTACCTGGGAGCCATCCCGGCTGGAGGGTCTGGAAAGGACCTGGTTGCGCCGCCGCTCCCGCCGGAAGGCCAACCTGGCCCTCCTGGAGGTTGAGGGCCACAAATACGTGCTGAAGACCGTGGAGGACATGCCCTGGCTCCTCAAGGTCACCCTGGGGCGCTGGCTCCTCTCCAGGGAGATCTCCACCTACAGGCGGCTGGCCGGCCTGGAAGGCATCCCCCGCCTGATTGCCCGGGTGGGCAAGGACGCCTTCCTCCTCAGCTACGAAGAAGGCTTCCCCCTGCGCAAGGAGACCAAGCCCCACATCAAGGACCACTCCTTCGACCAGCTCTCCGCCCTTGTGGAGGCCATCCATGAAAGAGGAGTGGTCCACCTGGACCTGGGCCAGCGCAAGAACATCCTGGTCCGGCCCGACGGCATGCCGGTGATCGTGGATTTCGGCTCCGCCATGGGGGGCAACCTGCCCAGGCCCCTGGGGCGCCTCCTGGTCTTCCTCCTGGGCTGGATCGACAGGCGGGGTCTCCTGATGCAAAGGCTCCGTTACGGCGACGGGATCCCTGACGAAGCCACCCGCAAGGCCCTGAAACGGGCCAACTTCTGGCGGGGCCTCTGGATCTTCAACAGGCCCAGCAATCCCCGCCGATTCTGAAGCCCCGGACCATCCTTGTCCCTCCCCCACGGCAGGTGTCCCTCCCCCAGGTCCACCCCATATCTTGTGAGGAAATTCGAAAGAAACCTTCTTGCCAAATCCCGGGGCCGTTTTACCATGATCCGGTCGGCCTTCTCCTCCGCGAAGGCCGCGAAGTTTCGTCAAGGGCGGCACGAAAGCACTTCACTCAATCTAGGGAGGGACCTTCCATGGGCCAGGTCGAAAAAATCTTCGTCGTCTCCATCGTAGGACTGGTTCTTCTCATCCTGGCGATCACCGTCTTCGGGCCGGGCCACCAGGAAGCCCAGGCGTGCATGGTTCCTCCCGCGGCAAGCCCTTCCGGCGGCCTGGAGAACCCCCTCCAGCCCGCCGAGTTGGCCCAGGTCCCGGCGGGCCGGGAGACCCGGCCCGCCCGGGAGGAAGAGCCTCCCGCCACGGTCGTGGAAAGCGCCATGGAACCCCTGGCGGTCAAACCCGCCGCGGAACCCGCTCCTTCCCGGGAACAGGCCGCGCCCAAGACGGAACCCGAATCCCTCCCCACCACGGCCCCCAAGGCCCCGGCCCCCGAGCCTGCTCCGGCGCCTTCCTACCGGCCCAAGCCCGTCGTGCCCTACGTCATCGTGAAGAAGGGCGAAACCCTGGGTGAAATCCTCCAGAGGGAACTGGGCTCGGCCCACAAATACTTGGACCTGGTCCTCCAGTTCAACGAAGGCATGGACCCGGACCACCTCCGGGCGGGCCAGAAGATCTGGCTTCCCCCGAGCCTCCCCAGGGCCGCCGCCTCCACCCGGTCCGCCTCCTCCGCCAAGAAGGCCCCGGCCCTCCCCGCTCCTTCCAAGGCCCCGGCCCGGACCTACAAGGTCCGCAAGGGAGACTCCCTCTGGAAGATCGCCACCAGGTTCTTCGGGAAGAAGCGCGTCCTGGAGGGCATCCGGAAGATCAAGCGGGCCAACGCCGACAAGGACCTGGATCTCCTTCCGGCGGGCCTGGTCCTCACGATCCCCCGCTGAGGGCCCGCCCCAGGTCCCGGAATTTCAGATTGACCCAGGCCGACCCGGGCAGGTCTCCCCTCCCGGGTCTTTTTGTGACACCTGGGGCCGGGGATTTTCCCCCGGAAGGCCCCGGGCCATCCATCCTTCTCCCCTTCGATGGGGATTGGGGTATCCTTTTTCCGACTTGATTCGCCGGGCCGCGGCCCGAGAGGAAAAGCCCGCCGCCGGGAATCCTTGACAGGAGAAAGGGAACCGGTAGTTTGGGGTTTTCTGTAACGACCGCCCTGGCCTGGCCTACAAGGATGGTTCGCCCGCCCGGGGCCAGCACCCGGCGGGAGTGTTTTTCGACCTGTCGAACGAAGAGAGGCTTCTTCACACTCGCAGGAACGTCCGTCATACGGAGGCAGAGAGCAATGGGAATCGGTTTTGGTCGGAGCTTGATCGCTTCCGCCCTGCTCCTCGGGTTGTCGGCCGGGGCCCTGGCCGCCCAGGACCAGGTGCAGGACCTTTTCAAGGAAGGCGTCCGCCTGCTCAGGCAGGGCCGCGACCAGGAGGCCCTGGAGAAATTCAAGGCCGTCCTCAAGCAGGACCCCACCAACGACGTGGTCTACAACCTCTGGCGCAAGACCCAGGAGGACGTGTGGGCCCGGATGCTCCTCAAGAGGGGAGAATTCGAGAAGGTGGCCAAGGCCCTCATCGAAAAGGCCACGGTGGAGCGCAAGCGCCGCATGGCGGACCCGGCCGCCATCAAGGCCCTCGTGGAGAAGGCCCTCTCCAAGGATTTCCCCACCCGGAGGGAGGCATGTATCCGCCTCGCCCAGGACCACGGGGAATACGCCGTTCCCGCCCTTCTCGGTCCCCTCGGGGATCCTGACAACGAGGACGGCCAGATCTACGCCCAGCAGGCCCTGGTCGAGATGGGTCCCCAGGTGACCTTCCCCCTCCTGGAAGCCCTCAACAGTGACAACCCCACCCTCCGCAGGAACATCCTCATCGTTCTCAGGCGTCTCCAGGACTCCCGCGCCATCCCGGCCATCAAGGTCGTGGCCGCCAGGGACAAGGACGCCCTGGCCCGCAAGATCGCCAAGGCCGACCTGGCCAAGCTCGGCGATCCGGGCAAACCCGCCGAGGAGCTCTACCTGGAGCAGGCCCGGCGCATGCGCAACGAGGACACCCGCATCATCGGCAACTTCGAACAGGGCGACCTGGTCTGGACCTGGAGGAACGGGAAACTCACCTACCGCAAGGTCCTCCCCCTGGTCTACTCCACCGAGATGGCCCGCCACACGGCCTACAAGGCCCTGGCCGTCAACCCGGCCTTCAAGCCCGCCCAGGTGGAAGTGGTCCTGGACTACATCACCGAGCGGACCGCCGTGGCCCAGGAGATCCTGGGCGGCAACACCAGCCCCGCCCTGGCCGCTCTCAGCAACGAACTTCTCGCCTCCAACGTGGTCGTGGCCGCCGCCGGCCTGGACAACGTCCGCCAGGCCACCCTGGCCGCCATGAAGCAGGGTGACGCTCCCCTCTGCCGGACGGCCTTCCGGGTGCTGGCCGACCTGGAGACGCCGGCCACTCTGCCTTCCTCCCCCCTGATCAAGGCCCTGGACCACAACAACAGCCTGGTCCGCACCGAGGCCGCCATCGAGGTGGCCAAGCTGGATCCCCAGGGTGACTTCCCCAGCGCGCCCAAGGTGGCCGACATCCTCGCCAAGGCCGCCGACACCCGGCTGGTCCGGCTGGTCCACACCATCGGCCTCCCCGACGACGCCCGCACCGTGGCCGAGGCCGTGGGAAGCAAGAGCAGCTTCTCCATCGTCCAGGCCAGCACGGGCGGCGAAGGCCTCAACCAGGCCTACTCCGCTCCGGCCGACGTCTTCGTCATCTACAACGACCTCCCCGAGATGCCCGTGATCCAGGTGATCAATCAGCTTCGCCGCAATCCCATGACGAAGGACAAGAAGATCATCGTCGTGGCCAAGAACGTGAAGCAGGCCGCCGCCGATCTGAAGGGCAAGGTGGACGCCGTGGTGAGCGAAGCCGCCATCGCCAAGAACTTCGAAGGCGAGATCATGAAGGTCCTCAAGGGCTTCCAGGTCAACCTGGGCCGCAAGCGGGCCGTCCAGCTCGCCAAAGAGGCCGCCAAGGCCCTGGCCGACGTGGATCCCAACCGTTTCGCCCTGGCCAAGGTGGAGGGCAACCTGGTCAAGGCCGCCGACCACGAGGAGAACCAGGTGGTCCTGGGCGTCCTCAAGGCCCTGGGCCGGGTCGGCAAGGCCGATTGCCTCAAGGCCGTGGCCGCCCTGGTGCAGGACACCAAGCGCCCCCTCGAGGTCCGGGCCGAAGCCGCCCGCACCCTTGGCGACATCATGAGCCGCACCGGCAAGGCTCCCGCCGGGATCATCAAGGCCCTCACCGCCCTGGTGGGATCCAAGGAAGCCGACCTGAAGCTCCGCACGGCCGTGGCCTCCGCCCTGGGCCTGGCGCCCCTGACGGACGCCCAGAGGGTGAAGCTCCTCGAGGCTCTCCGCCTGGAGCCCACCTTCCAGTCCGGCGGAGGCGAGTAGGCCTCCCACCCGGCAAAGAGGACGCAACTGCGAAAGCCTGGAGAGCGGGGCGCCGGAAGGCGCCCCGCTCTCTTTTTGTCCCTTTCACCCGGCCCGCCGCCGGACCTATGATTTCCCCGAAAACCGCGAAAGGCGAAGTCGCCCCGAAACGAGGAAAGACATGGGATCCAAGGTTCTGGTCACGAGCGCTCTTCCCTACGCCAACGGTCCGATCCACTTCGGCCACGTCGTAGGGGCCTACTTACCGGCGGACGTCTACGTCCGCACCAGGCGGATGATGGGCCACCAGGTCCTCTACGTTTGCGGCACCGACGAACACGGGGTGACCATCGTGCAGAACGCCGAGAAGGCCGGCATGGATCCCCAGGCCTTCGTGGACCGGTGGCACGAAGAGATCAAGAAGACCTTCGACTGGTTCGGCATCGAGTTCGACATCTTCTCGGGCACTTCCGCCGGGAGGAATCCCTTCCACGCCCCTCTCTCCCAGGAGTTCTTCCTGAAACTCCACGAGAACGGCTACGTCACGGACCGCTGGGTGAAACAGCTCTTCTGCGAGTCCTGCAACCGTTTCCTGGCCGACCGCTACGTGGAGGGCACCTGCCCCCGTTGCGGCGCCTCCGGCGCCAGGGGAGACGAGTGTCCTTCCTGCGGTGCCTGGGTGGATCCCCTGGAGTTGAAGGAACCCCGTTGCAAGCAGTGCGGCGCCCCCCCCGTGGTGAAGGAGACCCGCCACTGGTTCCTGGACCTGCCCCGGCTGGCGGAGGAGCGCATCCGGGAGTGGTTCCGCTCCAAGGCGGAGGAGTGGAAGCCCAACGTCCTCACCTTCGTGGAGAACATGCTGGCCGACCTGAAGGATCGGCCTATCACCCGCGACCTGGACTGGGGCGTGCCCGTCCCCTTGGACGAGGCCGCAGGCAAGGTCCTCTACGTCTGGTTCGACGCCCCGATCGGCTACATCTCCGCCACGATGCAGCTCTTCGAGAAGAGAGGCGCCCCCCAGGCCTGGAAGGACTGGTGGAAGGACCCGGAATGCGAACTGATCCACTTCATCGGGAAGGACAACATCCCTTTCCATGTGGTGGTATTCCCCTCCATGCTCTACGGAGTGAAGGACGGCTACATCCTCCCCTCCAACGTGCCGGCCAACGAGTTCTACAACCTGGAAGGAAAGAAGTTCTCCACATCCATGGGCTGGTACATCCCCCTGGAGAGCTTCTTCCGGGAATACCCCACCGACGCCGCCCGGTACGCCCTCATCCAGTCGGCCCCCGAGACGAGGGACTCCGACTTCACCTGGAAGGGATTCCAGGCCAGGGTGAACAACGACCTGGCGGACAACCTGGGCAACCTGGCGGCCCGGGTGTTGCGCTTCGTGGAGCGCTACATGGAAGGCCGGATCCCTTCACCCCAAGCCCCTCCCACGGAGAGGGAGAAGGCCCTCATGGCCCAAAGGGGGGAGAAGGTGGAAGAGTTCACCCGTGCCGTCCTGGAGTTCAAATTCCGCCGGGCCGCCACGGTGCTGATGGAACTCTCCCGGGAGGGAAACCGGATCTTCGACGACGGGAAGCCCTGGAGCACGAGGAAGACCGACCCTGCCAGGGCAGCCACGACCCTTTGGGTCTGTTGCGAGACCCTCCGCACCCTGGCCTTCCTCTGTGCGCCCTTGATGCCCTCCACGGCGGAGAAGCTCTGGGAGATGCTCGCCCTGCCGGGCAGTCCCGGGGAAGCGGGTTTTTCCAAGGCTGCGGAAGAGGCCTTCCGGGAAGGAGGAGGGCCGGTCCGGCCGGGCATCCTCTTCCGGAAGATCCCCGACGAGAACGTGGCGGCCCAGGAGGAGGCCCTGGTGAAACGACTCCTCGAGGCCAAGGGCATCGAGCCCTTCGCTCCGCCGATCACCTTCGAGGACTTCACCAAGCTGGACATGCGGGTGGGCGAGGTGACGGCCGCCCGGAAGCACCCCAAGGCGGACAAGCTCCTGGTCCTGGAGGTGGATCTGGGCCTGGAGAAGAGGACCATCGTCACGGGGATCGCCGCCGATTACGATCCCGAGGAGCTCCCGGGAAAGCAGGTGATCGTCCTGGCCAACCTCCCCTACAGGAAGTTCCGGGGGATCGAGAGCCAGGGCATGGTCCTGGCCGCCACGAGCGCCTCGGGAGGAGTCCAGCTGCTCACCGTCGATCCCGGCGCCCCTCCGGGTGCCAGGGTGAGCTGACTCCTCCGGGGAATCCTCCCCGGGAAAAGAAAAGGAGAAGGGCGCCCCGAAGGCGCCCTTCTCCTTTTCACCCGTTCTCCCGGAGCCCGGCCCGGACCCGGCTCCGAGGGAACCGCAGAGATTCGTCTTCTCAGCGCTTACGAGCCTTCTTCTTGGCCGTCTTCTTCTTGGCGGCCTTCTTGACCTTCTTCTTGGCCACCTTCTTCTTGGCCTTCTTGGCGACCTTCTTCTTGGCGGCCTTCTTGACCTTCTTCTTGGCGACCTTCTTCTTGGCCTTCTTGGTCACCTTCTTCTTGGCGACCTTCTTGACCTTCTTCTTGGCGACCTTCTTCTTGGCCTTCTTGGTCACCTTCTTCTTGGCCGCCTTCTTGACCTTCTTCTTGGCCACCTTCTTCTTGGCGGCCTTCTTGACCTTCTTCTTGGTTCTGGTTGCCATACGGTCTACCTCCCTTTGGAAAAAACTCGTTTGGCTGTTCGATCGCGGACGGAGTTTCCCTGGCGGCTCCGCCCCTTCTCTTAATCGGCAACCTAAACCTTTGTGTTCACCCATCTTGAGGAGCCCCCTCCCTCACAGCTCCTCCCGGGCCCTGGGTGAAATCCTGAATTCCTGCGAGAACGGCCGAATACCTCGAGAATTCGAAAGTTTTTTTCCCGCCCCGGCGGAAGGGAAAAAAGAAAATTTTTTTCTTCTCCGGCCAAAGAAAAACGCCTCCGAACAGAACGGAGGCGCGGAAAGGGAAGGACGGAAGGAAGAGCCCGAAGGGTCAACTCGGCTTGACGATCTTCCCCGACTTCAAGCAACGAGTGCAGATCCTTACCCTCCGAACCGATCCGTCCACGACGGCCCTCACAAGCTGGAGGTTGGGCTCGAACTTGCGCTTGGAGCGACCCGTCACGCGGCGGCCCACGCCGCCCTTGGCCTTTGCCAGCCCCCGGCGGGTCACATGGTTCCCCACGCGGGTCCTCTTTCCGCAAAACTCGCATACCCTGGGCATCTTCTTCACTCCTGAAAGGCTCTGAACCCCGGCCGGAACCGGGCCGCCCCGGTACCGGAGCCCACCTCCAGGCCCGCCGGAACCGGGGATCTTCGGCGACAAAGAGGGGGAAGGCTAGCAACCAGGCTCTCCGCCCGCAACCCCCCACCGGCCTTCTCCTACCGGAGAGCGGAGAAAAAAGAAACAGGGGCTCCCCCGAGGGGAACCCCTTTTCGCGGGTCCGGACGGATCTGGTCCCGGCGCCCGGGAAGGGCTAGCCCTTCCTGGGGGGACCGAAGATGGCGTCCAGTTTGTTCTTGGCCCGGTCCTGGTACTGGTCGTCCATGCCCAGGTCCATTCCGCCCTGCTCCTTCTCCGCCTGGGCGAAGGTCTCCACCAGCTTCCGGGCGGTCTCGGTGGCGTAGAGACGCACCATGCCCACGGTAGTCCTGTCGTCGAAGAGGATCGTGAGCAGGGTCCGGTCCCCCACCAGGGTGAGCTGGATGTTGTCCTTCGTGCCCTGGTGGAAGAGGGCGCTGAACTCTTCCTCTCCCAGGAGGCGGGCCATCTCCTTGGTGGCGGCGAAGGAACCGGCCACCAAGGCGGAGATGGTGTCCATGTTGATGTCCCTCAGTTCCCCCTTCCTGGTGACCAGGTGTCCCTCCTTGTCCACCAGCAGGACGCACTTGGCCCCGGAGAGGCGGAGGAACTCGGTGAGGATCTTGTCGATCTTCTGGATGTCCTTCTCGTAGAAAACCAGCCTGTCGGCCCGGAGTTTTTCGTTCGCGTTCATGGCTCGCTCCTTTTTCACAGGCGGGTCACTTGTTGTTCATGAAGAAGAGCACGTAACCCGCCCCCGCGGCGGCCAACACCAGGAACAGGAGGAGAGCCACGAAGAGGCCGGACGAACTCTTCCCCGCCGCCGCGGCCTCCTGGACCCTGGCGGGTCCGCGCTGGGCCTGCTGGGGCGCTCGGGCCCTTCCCCTGCCTCCCCCGGCGGCCTGGGCGGCCGGCCTCCTCCCCGCCTGGGCGGTCCGCCCGCCGGCCTGGCGGGCGGCGGCGGCCCTTGCCGGGGCCTTCTTCTTCCCTCCCTGGGCCGCGGCCCTTCCCCGGGCGGGCGCGGCCGCCTTGGGCTGGACCTGCTGCTGCCTCGGCTGGGGCGCCGCAGGCTGGGGCGCGGCGGCCTGGGGCCTGGAAGGCGCCTGGGCCCTGGGCTTTGCGGCGTTCTTGTCGATCTTGTTGATCGTCTCCAGGACCATGCTGGCCAGGACCTTCAGGGTGGGGAACACCCCTTCGCCCGTAACGGCCACGGCCTCGAAGGTAGGCACGCCGTACTTGTTGATCTTCTTCTCGAGCTCCTCCACGGGCAGGGCGTTGGGAAGGTCCCGCTTGTTCCACTGGATGACGTGGGGAAGGTCCGCCAGGTCCTTGCCGTATTCCTTGAGGTTCTCCTCCAGGTTGGCGTAGGACTCCAGGTTCTCCTCCATCTTCTCCGGGTCGGAGTCGGCCACGAAGATGACCCCGTCCACGCCCTGGAGCACCAGCTTCCTGGTGGAGTTGTAGTACACCTGCCCCGGAACGGTGTAGAGCTGGAACTTGGTCCGCATCCCGGCGATGTTCCCCAGGTCGAGCGGCATGAAGTCGAAGAAGAGGGTCCGGTCCCCATCGGTGGAGATGGAAGTCAGGTCCCCCTTGTTCTCCTCGGGCGCCTTCTGGTGGACGATCTCGAGATTGGTGGTCTTGCCGCTCATCCCGGGACCGTAGTAGACGATCTTGCAGTTGACTTCCTTGAGGGCGAAATTGATTTGCACCATCTTCCCGATTCTCCTGTCCAGACCCCGCTCAGGGTTCTGAGCCTATACCTCGATCTTGATCATGTTCCTGAGTTTCCGAGCCACGCTCATGATTTCGACCAGCGTGAGATCGATGTTGATGAACTGGTCCGCCACCACGACCAGGTAGGCCTCCTGGAGGTTCACCAGGATCACCTTTCCGTGGGTGGAGGTGAGGATGAAGCGGTCGAACGTGTCGATCCCGCACTCCTTCAGCGCCCGCCTCGTCGTTGAGATCAGGAAGGAGGAAAGGGCGGAGACCACTTCTTCCTTGAGCCCCGGGTCGAGGGCCGACTTGACCAGGATCCCGTCCTTGGTCACCACGGCGCTCCCCTTGACACCGACAGCCGTATTCAGTTCGGCCAGGACCTTGTCCATCCCTCAACGCCCCCCTTCGCTGTTGGCCACGTAGAGGGAACTGGCCACCATGTCCTGCATGAGCGAAAGGACCTTGTCCACCCTGGAACCCTTGTCCACCAGGACGGAGGCGGTGACGTCCCCCAGGCAGCAGATCAGGAAGTTGCCGAAAGGCCCTTCCACGATCCCCTTGTTGAAATTCCCGATATCCATTCTCCGGGAAGCCCTCTGGGCCGACCGGGCGATCACCCTGGCCGCCCTCAGGAAGGGATCCCGGGCGTCCCGGATCTCCCCCCTCACCAGGGCCTTCGAACCCTTGATGTAGGCCGCCTTCTGCACCCCGTCCACCGAGGCGATCTGGGCCAGGGACTTCTTGATCCCCGCCAGGGCCTGTTCCGGGGCGAAGGTATAGGACTTGGGCCCGCTTCCCGGGGGTCCGTAGGCCAGGGCACCCTTCTCCTCGACGGCCCGAAAGAGGACGTCCAGGTCGTCCTCCCGGGAGGTCTTGGTGGAAACCTCCCTCCACAGGGCCTCCACCTCCTTCTCGCCGGGGAACATCCCCCGGAGCTTCTCCAGGTATTCCTGTGCCTGGCCGATTGCGCCCACCCGGTAGAAGACCTCCGCCAGGAGCCTCAGGGCCGCCCCCGATGCGGGATTCAGGGAGAGGGCCTTCTTCAGGCACCGCACCGCCTCCAGGCCGTCCTGTGCGGTCAGATCCCGGTAGAAGTTCTTCAGCCTGGCACGGGCCAGGACCAGCCAGGTCCCGTCGTCCTCGGGGAACCGGCGGAGGCACTCCTCGCAGGTCCCCTGGACTGAACCGAAGTCCCCCAGCTCCATGTAGATCGAAGCCAGTTCCCTGTAGAGAACGGGAGCGGGTTGCTTGTTGATCCGGCTCCGAAGTTCCCGGATCCGGTGGTTGAGCTTGGATTTCTTGGCGAACTTCAAGACCCTCTTGAGCTCTTCCGAGGAGGGGAAGAGGGCGAGCCCCTCCTCCGCAACCCTGAGGGTCTGGTCCACCATTCCCAGGTTGATGTAGACCTGGGCCATGTCCACGTACGTGGAGGGAGAGGGGGTCTCCCTGGCCTTCTTCTCCAAGCGGGCCAGCTCCCTCGAAATCTTGAAGCGCTGAAGGATATTCACGATCCTCTTCCCTCCAATCCCAGCCACCTACTTATCGGCACGAGATCCCTCCCGGTTGATCCGTCCTGCCGGGGAATTCCCTCCCCTTTCCAGAATCAGGGAAACACATAGACCTTCTTGTTCGAACAAGTGACGAGCATCTTCCCGGAACCGACCCTGAGGGGCGAAAGGACCCGGCCGGGGAAGGGATACTCCCACATGGGCACCAAGGTGTCCGGATCGAGACAGAGGAGGCTGTCCTTGTGCTTCTTGACGTCCCGGGCCACCACGTAGAGCCTCCCGCCGCTGAGGACGGGACCGGCGGAGATCCTCTTCTGCAGGTCGAACTCCTGGGTCACCTCACCGGAAGAGAGACTCAGCCTGAAGAGGAGGCCGTCCTCCCGGGCCACGATGACCGTGTCCTTCCCCTCGTCCAGAAGAGTGGACTTCCGCATGGAGACCCTCTGGTCGAAGACCCAGAGCTTCTCCCCCCCCTCCAGGCGGAAGCAATGGACCCTGCCGTCCATGCCGGCCGCCAGGAGGTAGGGCTCCTTGGCGAGGGGCCTGGAGCGGAGGGAGCCGCCCGCAACGTAGACCTCCCGCCTGGCCCCGGAAGTCAGGTCCAGGGCGACCACCACCCCCGTGTCCAGGGGGACCAGGATCCGGGACCCCAGGAGGACGGGAGCGGCCCACACCTGCCCCCCGGCCGGCACGCTCCACTTTAGTTTCCCGTTTTCCGTATTGAAGAGGTAGACCCTGCCCTTCGTCGTGGCGAAGGCCACTCCTTCCGGCGTGAAGAGGGGTGCGGCCTTGACGGGACCGTCCACCGGCCTCCGCCAGGTCTCCTCCCCCGTGGCGAGGTCCACGCAACGGACCACGCGCCCGCTGGTTCCGAAGTAGACCTTCCCGCCCCGGATCAGGGGCCCCGATGTGACCTCCGAAAGGCCGGGGAGCTTGAGGGACCAGAGCCGCCTTCCCCGGAAATCCAGTCCGGCGAGCCTTCCCCCGGCAAGGCCGGCCACCAAGACGCCTTCCCCGCCCACGGCGGCCAGGGCCGGCTGGGAAGAAAGGGAGATCTCCTTTTCGGGTTTCAAGGCCAGGGAGAACTTGAGAGGGGAACCGGCCCGGTCGTCCACGACCCTCTTCAAGGGGCGGAAACCCTTCTTCCTGAGCTCCACCGCCACCTTTCCCCCAGGTGGGATCCCCAGGGTGCAAGGCGTACGGAGGTCCCCCCCGGAAGGGTCCTTCATGGGAATCCCGTTGGCGTAGACCCGGGCCCCCGAAGGCCGGGAGAGGATCCGAACGGGGACCTTCAGGCTCTGGGCCAGGGGGCTGAAGGAATACCTCTCCAGCAGGGTCCGGGCCTGGAGCCAGGCCAGGTGGTATTCCCCCTTCCTGAGGAAGTCGTCCATCTTCTCCTTGGCCCGTTCCGCCCCCTTCAGGTAGGCCCGAAGGTCCCTGAGCCCGCCTTCCAGGTCCACGGACTTGGCCCAGGTGAAGTCCTCGGGATGCCCGGCCTCCTTGACCAGGCGGGCCGCCTCCTCCAGGGCCGCCAGGGCTCCCACCAGGTCCCTCTTGTCCCGGCCCAGTTCTTCGTAGCGCTTGTAAAGCCTCTTGTAGGCGGCCCGCTTCCTGGCCAGGGCCGCTTCCATGGCCGCCTTGCGGGCCGCCTCCCGGCGCTTCCAGGCCTCCTCCTTCTCGTGGATGCTCTCCAGGTCCGCCTTGACCGTGGAGCGCATGAGCGAGAGGGGATATTTGTTCAGGAAATTCTCGTAGAGGCCGGCCGCGCCGGCGAAGTCCTTCCGCTCCAGGTAGGGCGCCGGATCGATGTCCGCGTAGGCGGCCCGGGCGTTCATCTCATACCACGTATACAAGGCCCCCAGGGCCCCCAGGAGGAGCATGACGGCGATCAGGGCCGTGATGCCACGCTTCCGGGACCTGGCCCGTTCCTCCTGCTGGTAGAGCTGGCGCACACGCTCGGAGACGTCCTTGCGGTCCTTGTCGATGAGGAGGATCTTCTGGAGGTACTTGATGGCCCCCATCAAGTCCTTCCTTCGGATCAGCTCTTCCGCAAGAACCTCGTAGAGTTCCAGGACCCTCCTGGTGTCCCCCGCCTTGGAGTGGATCGTCACCAGGGCCTTGATCAGCTCCAGGTCCCCCGGGCTCACCTCGAGGAGGTTCTCCACCACCGAGCGGGCCCGCTCGAACTCCTCCATCTCCACGTAGATCTCGATGAGGGTCCGGCCCTCGGCCACGGGATCCAGGTCCTTCTTCCCTTCCTCCCCCGCGGCGAGGGCCAGGTAGACCATCCGTTCCCGGGCCTCCAGGTCGGTGGGGATGAGGGCCACCACTTTCTTCAGGATCTTGAGGGCTTCGGCCTCCTTCCCCAGGGCCACCATGTCCTCGGCGTAGGACTTGTAGTGGGCCGCCGCCCTCTCGAGCTCACTGAGGGACTCGTAGGCCTGGGCCGTGGTGAGATGGATCTCCGAGCCGCCCTCCCCCATGGAGGCCGCCCGCTCCAGGAGATTGATCCCGTCCTGGACCCGACCCTCGGAGATGCACTCCATGGCGTTCTCCACCATCGCCGAGGGGGGCAGGACCTGGACCAGGCCCTGGTCGATCAGGGTGGCCAGGGTCTTGAAGACGTGGAAGGGGGAAAAGCCGGTGATCTCTATGATACGCTTGACCGTTCTCTTCCCGTCCACCAGGTCGAAGACGGATAGGGTCATATCGTCCAGGTCCATCAGGTTGACCTGGGAGAGATCCACCGCCGGCGCCAGGATCTCGTCTTCCCCGCTGATCCTGGTCTGGATGACGGACCACTCGTCCATCCGGCGGGCGGCCTCCATGATCAGCGAGTCCGGGTTGAAGAAGAAGGACTCGTCGATCATCCCCTCCTTGCCCGGAATCTCGGTGGCTCCCTCGAAGAACTCGAAGCGGGCCTCCTTCCAGAAGAAGAGGTCGTAGATCTCCTCCTCCATGGTCTGGGAGAACAATTGACGGTATTCCCCCTGGGAAAGACCGCCTACTTTCTCCAGGGCCATGGGGAAGGGGCACTCGTGGGTATAGGCGTAGTCCTTGGCCTTGCGGACCAGGGCGTCGGAGACCCGGCCCGTCCGGACCAGGTGCTCCAGGACTTTGTCCGGGAAGGTGTAGGGATTGAAGTGGAGGGTCACCCCCCGGGATTCGAAGTAGAGAGCCCTCCACGCGGTCTGGGAAAAGACGCTCAGGATGCCCGTCTTCTGGTTGAGGACGAGCATCTGGAACACTTGGGCCAGGTCGACACTCGCAAGATCACCCTTCAGGGCCATGGCAGGGCCTTCCGTCTGCCAAGGGGGGACCCGGGGGTCCGCCCCGACCACAGAACTCCCCCGGACTCCCCGGAGGCTCCCGTAGATTGGCTATCGACCCGGAAGGCCCGGAACCTGAATGGATCCCCGCCGGTCCCGGCGGAAGAACTCCGGAAGGAGGAGATTTTCTTTTCCTGGCCCGGGAGGGAGGAGATGCTAGAGACTTCCCCGGCCGGCAGGGGATCGGAAGAAGGCCGGCGAGGGAGAAAGGGCCGGCCTTCTTCCCCCGTTACCGGGAAGGTCCCGGCCAAGACCCCGTATCAAGGAGGTTTCCATGACCCCTGAAGACCTGAAGTACAGCAAGACCCACGAGTGGGCCCGCCTGGAAGGAGACATCGTCACCGTGGGCCTGACCGACTTCGCCCTGGAGCACCTGCAGGACCTGGTCTTCCTGGAACTGCCCGAAGCCGGAGCCCCCCTCATCAAGGGCGAGTCCTTCGGCCAGATCGAGTCGGTGAAGGCCGTCTCCGACATCAATTCCCCTGTCAACGGGGAAGTGGTGGAAGTCCACGACGAGCTGGTGGACGACCTGGACAAGCTCAAGGCGGACCCCTACGGAGAGGGCTGGCTCGTCAAGATCAAGGCCAGCGACCCCTCCGAGCTGGACGAACTGATGGACGCCCAGGCCTACGAGAAGTACTGCCGGGAAGAGGAAGCCCACTGAGACCCGGGCGGGACCTCCCCCGGGCCGGGCCGTCGCCGGGGGGAAAGGCCCTCCCGCCTGCAAAGGAGGCTCTGGTCATGCCGTTCGTGCCCCATACACCCGAGGAAGAGAAGGCCATGCTCCAGGCCGCCGGGGCAGGGAGCGTGGAGGATCTCTTCCGGGACATCCCCGGGGAGATCCGCTTCCAGGGGGAACTCGCCCTTCCCCCGGGAGCTCCCGAATGGGAGGTGGAGAAGGCCATGGCGGAGCTGGCCGGCAAGAACCGGCCCGCCTCGTCGGGGCCCTTCTTCCTGGGAGGAGGGACCTACCTGCACAGGATCCCTGCCGTGGTGGACTCCCTGGCCTCCCGGTCGGAGTTCGTCACGGCCTATACCCCTTACCAGCCCGAAGCCAGCCAGGGTTCCCTCCAGGCGGCCTTCGAGTTCCAGACCATGGTCTGCGAGCTCACCGGCCTGGGGGTGAGCAACGCCTCCATGTACGACGGCGCCTCGGCCGCCGCCGAGGCGGCCTGCATGATGCGGAACATCAACGGCAGGAAGCGGAAGAAGCTCGTCCTCTCGGCGGCCCTGGATCCTTTCGCCGCCAGGACGGTCCGGACCTACCTGGCCAACCTGGAGGTGGAGATCGTCACGGCTCCCCTGGGCCGGGACGGCAGGACCCGCCTGGAAGGAGTGGTGGACGAAGAGACCTTCGGCGTCCTTCTAGGCCATCCCAATTTCTTCGGCGTCCTGGAGGACCTTCCCGCCGCCGCGGAGGCGTCCCGGAAGGCAGGGGCTCTCACGGCCGTCCAGACCCGGCTCATCCCCCTGGGGATCCTCGCCTCCCCCGGGGAATGCGGAGCCGACATCGCCTTCGGCGACGGCGCCGGCCTGGGGACTCCTCCCTGGTTCGGCGGGCCCTCCTTCGGGTTCTTCGCCGCCAAGGAGGAGTACGTGCGGCGTATGCCCGGAAGGATCGTTGGTGAGACGGTCGACCGTAACGGGAAGCGGGCCTTCGTCCTCACCTTCCAGCCCCGGGAACAGCACATCCGCAGGGAGAAGGCCACGAGCAACATCTGCACGAACCACGCCCTCATGGCCCTGAGAGGGGCCATCCACCTGGCGGCCCTGGGCAAGGAGGGGATCGTGGAAACCGCCCGGGCCTGCCTGGAGAGAGCCCACCTGGCGGCGGAACGCCTGGCCGCCCTGCCGGGATACTCCCAGGCCTTCGAAGCCCCCTTCTTCCATGAATTCGCCCTTCGCTGTCCCCGGCCCGCCGAGGAGACGGCCCGGAAGGCCCGGGAAGCAGGTGTCCGGGCGGGCATCCCTCTCTCCCGGTTCTTCCCGGGAATGGAGGACCTGCTTCTCGTGGCGGTCACCGAGTGGAACACCCTGGAAGACATCCAGGCCCTGGAGAAGGCCCTGGGAGGTGTGTCATGACGGAAGAGCTGATCTTCGAGAAGTCCCGGCCCGGCAGGAGATGCGCTCCCCCGGTCCGTCCCATCGAAGGCGCCCCCCGGGCGGAGGACCTCCTTCCCTCCGGCCTCCTCAGGAAGCGCCCCGCCGAGCTTCCCCAGGTGAGCGAACTCGAACTGGCCCGGCACTACACCCGGCTCTCCACGAAGAACGCCGCCGTGACCAACCGCTTCTATCCCCTGGGTTCCTGCACCATGAAGTACAACCCGCCGGCGATCCTGGGTGAACTCTCCCGGCGGGAGAACGCCTGGATGCACCCCCTCCAGGACGAGGAGGAGTGCCAGGGCGTCCTGGAGATGATGAAGGAGCTCGAGGGGATGCTGGCGGAGATCTCCGGCCTTCCCAAGGTGACCCTTCAGCCCGCCGCCGGCGCCCACGGCGAGCTCACGGCCCTCCTGGTGATCCGCAAGGCCCTCCTTCACCGGGGCGAAGAGGAGCGGAAGGTGGTTCTCGTCCCCGACTCGGCCCACGGGACCAACCCGGCCTCCTCGGCCATGGCGGGCTTCAAGGTGAAGACCATACCCTCCACCGAAAAAGGCCTGGTCTCACTGGAGGCCCTGGAGAAGGCCGTGGGGCCGGACACGGCGGCCCTGATGCTCACCAACCCCAACACCCTGGGGCTCTTCGAGAAGGACATCGCCCGTATCTGCCGGGCCGTCCACGACGCCGGAGGCCTGGTCTACATGGACGGGGCCAACCTGAACGCCATCCTGGGCCGGACCCGGCCCGGAGACTTCGGCGTGGACGCCATGCACTTCAATCTCCACAAGACCTTCGCAACCCCTCACGGGATGGGAGGACCAGGGGCCGGCCCCATCGCCGTCACCGAGGAGCTGGGTCCCTTCCTCCCCGTCCCCGGGATCGAGAGGAACGAGGAGGGGAAACTCTTCCTGGACTGGAATCGCCCCGAGAGCATCGGCTCGGTCCGGGGCTTCTACGGCAATGTGGGCGTTGCCGCCATGGCCTGGGCCTATATCCGCCTTCTGGGCGGAGAGGGGCTGAAACGGGTCTCGGCCTTTGCCGTCCTCAACGCCAACTACCTTCTTTCCAAGGTGAGGAAGTTCCTTCCCGTGCCCCACGCGGAAGGGTGTCTCCACGAGTTCGTGGCCACGGCCAAGCCCCTCTTCTCGGAGACGGGTGTCCGTGCCCTGGACCTGGCGAAGGGCCTCATCGACAAGGGTTTCCACCCTCCCACCATCTATTTCCCCTTGATCGTGCCCGAGGCTTTGATGATCGAGCCTACCGAGACGGAGACCAAGGAGACCCTGGACGCCTTCGCCTCGGCCCTGGAGGAGCTGGTCAAGGAGGCCCGGGAGAAGGGGGCCCAGGCCTTCCAGTCCCGGCCCGAGACCACCGAGACGGCCAGGCCCGACGAGGTCCGGGCCGTCAAGGAACCCAGGTTGAGGTGGAAGCCCGGCGGGGGGAGCTGAACCACATGGCCTCCCTCGAAACCTGGCGGCTTCTCGTCGAAACCGGCGGGGAACCAGCCTGGAACATGGCCGTCGAGGAGGCCCTCCTCCTGGATCCCCATGCCCGGCCGACCCTCCGGTTCTATACGTGGGAACCGCCCACCATCTCCCTCGGCTATTTCCAGGACGCCCGGGAAGTGGAACCCCTCCCCCCCCGAACGGGCCTGGTCCGGCGGATCACGGGAGGTCTGGCGATCCACCACATCATGGAGCTCACCTGGGGGCTCGTCCTTCCCGAGGAACGGCTTCCCGGACCCATCGAAGACTCCTACAGGGCCCTCCACGAAGCCTTGATCGAGGCCATCCACTCCCTGGGAGCCCGGGGGGTGCATATCAGGGAAGAGGAAAACCTCCTATCCGACCGGGAAGGCCCCACCCCCTGGTGCTTCGAGAAGAGCAGCCACCTGGACCTGGTCTGGGAGGGAAGAAAGCTCGCCGGCTCGGCCCAGCGCCGGACCGGGGGAAGGCTCCTCCACCACGGCTCGGTCCCCCTGGAGGAGAATCCCTCCACCCCCCGGAGTTCCTGGGTGAGCCTGGCCGCCGGGAGGGCTGTCACCTTCGGGGAGATGGCCCGGGCCTTCGCCCGAGCCCTGGAAGAACGCTTCTCCCTCCGCCTCGTCCCCGGGGAACTCACGCCGGGCGAAAGGGCGGCGGCGGAGCGCCTGGTCCGGAAACGTCACGGATCGGAAGGCTTCGTCAGGCGCCCCGTCAGGCCTTCCCGCCGTCCCCGTTCCTGTGGAATCCCTCAGGATTCCGGGGGTTCCGGACCGATCAAGGGAGCGTGACGGTCCTGTACGGCAGGGCGGCGCCCCGAGCCCGTCCGAGCGGCTCCCGGAAGAGAGGCTGTATGGAAACGCCCATCCTCGACATGGAGACCCTGGAAGGCCTCCTGGAAGGCCTGGTTACGATTCCCACCGTCCCTTCCACGTTGGTGGAGATCAACACCATCCTCGAGGACCCCGAAGGTTCGGCCCAGGACGCCGCCAAAGTGGTGTCCAAGGACCCGGCCGTGGCCGTGAAGGTCCTCAGGCTGGTCAACTCCGCCTACTACGCCCTGAAGAACCCGGTGAACGACATCTCCTTCGCCGTATCCATCCTGGGCCTGAAAGTCCTGAAGAACCTGGTGGTCCAGGCCACGGTCCTGGAAGCCTTCGGCGACAAGGGAAAGGCGGGGAACCTCTCCGAGGACTATCTCTGGGAGCACAGCTTCAAGGCCGCCGTTGCCGCATCCATGCTGGCCCGCATCGCCAAGGACAAAGTCAAGATGATCCCCGAGGACGCCTACACATGCGGGCTGATCCACGACGTCGGGAAGATCATCATGGCCGAAAACCTGGGCACGAAGTACACCAAGGCCCTCTTCCTGGGGGGCAGGAAGAAGCTCTCTGCATCCCAGGCCGAGATGGAGGCCTTCCAGTTCGACCACGCCGCCGTGGGAGCCTATCTCTCCGAGAAGTGGGGGCTCTCCCTTCGGATGGTCAAGGCTCTCCGATTCCACCACATCCCCTGGGTGCTGGAAGAGGACAAGGAAGAGGCGGATCGGTACTTGGGCCACCTTCTTTCGGCGGCCGACGGCCTGGCCCGGGAAGGCCACCACGCGAACCATCCCATGCCTCCCGGCCAGGACTGGGAGAAATCCCTGGAGATCCTGGAGATCGGCGAAGAGGCCCGGGAAGAGATCCTTTCCGAAGTAGAGAAGACCTCCCGCGACCTGTAGGGAGACTTCCCGCCCCTCCCCCCCAAAAAATGCCCCCGACAACGGCCCTTCTCCCCCCGGCCGATCCGGGCATGAGGGAAGCCTTGTGTCTCCCCCTCAGCCCCGGCCCTCTCGTTCATGAGCCAAGCACAAATATTTTTCGTCAGCCCCGGCCAGCCGAGTCACGGCCCGCAAGACCACTTTCTCTCTCTTCTCGTTAGCCCCGGCCGACTCGGGCATGAGCGAAGTACAAATATTTTTCGTTAGCCCCGGCCGGCCAAGTCACGGCCCAAAGGGCATATATTCTCCCGTTAGCCCCGGCCGGCCGAGTCACGGCCCAAAGGGCATATATTCTCCTGTTAGCCCCGGCCGGCCGAGGTCTGGTCGAAGACCAGACCGAGGACGTCCGGGGAGTGGCAGCAGCATCGAAAACGCCACAAAAAACACTTCGAACTGCCACCCACTCCCCTGGCGTCGGGGAATCCTGTTCTTCGAACAGTCTTCCCCGCCGGCAGGGGCTAACGAGGAAATAGAGCAGGGGCTAACGATGAGATTGAGAGAGCAGGGGCTGACGATGAAATAGAAACCCGAGGACGTCCGGGGAGTGGCCCCCGGCAGGGATGGGCGGGTGGAGGTTGTCTATTTGTCGGGATCTACGCCGTCTACAACCCAGGAGACGGCCACTTTCTCCCAGTCGGGGACGGAAGAGGCGTCGATGTATCTCTCCCACTCGTAGATGCCTGTCTCTTTGCCGATGCGCTGGAATTGCATTTTCGTTATGGCGTTCTTCAGGATTACGGCGGAGCGGGCCATCCCTTTCTCCTTGTAGAGCTTCTGGCCCTCCTCCATGTGAGGCTGGGCGTCCTTGGGGAGGGGCTTGATCTCCCGCATATCCACCACTACGCCGAACTTGGGGGGAGGAGCCAGGAGTTTCTTCTTGGAGTCCTCCACCCAGGCCTTCATCTCCTCGGCCGTAAGGATTCCGCCGAAAGTGAGCTTGTAGCCGTAGGACGTCCGTTCGATGCTGTACACCATCGCCTCCTTGTGGAATTCGGCCTTGGGCCTGTCCTTCGACTCCCTCTCTTTCAGGCCAGGGGGACACCTAAAGGGGGAAGGTGAACCAAGCCCCATGTTCGGTAATCCCAAAGGGGGGGCCTTAGGGAAAAGAGGATATTTTTTCCTTCTTTCCGGGACTTTCTCTTTTCCCAGGCTAGGAGGTTTGGATCTTCCGGAAGGGGTAGGGAAAATGCAGGGCCGGGAGGAAGGGGAGGGCTGGAGGAAGGCCATGGCGCCCAGAATCGTGGAGTTCGAGAAGGTGGAGTCGGGAGGGGATTCCTCGGCCCTGGAGGTCTGGGAGGAGGCCCTTCGATGGGCTCGCTCGGCCCGCAAGTGGGCGGCCCTCACCGGGGCGGGTGTTTCGGTGGAGTCGGGAGTGCCCGACTTCCGGAGTCCCCAAGGGGTCTGGGCGAGGTTCTCCATGGAGGAGTACGGCACCATCGAGGCCTTTCGCAGGAACCCGGCCAAGGCCTGGCGCCTCTATCGCGCGATCTGGGAGGACATTGGGGACAAGGAGCCCAACCCGGCCCACCTGGCCCTGGCCCGTCTGGAGAGGGAGGGGCGACTGGCCGGGCTGGTGACCCAGAACATCGACAACCTCCACCAGAAAGCCGGGAGCCGGCGGGTCATCGAGATCCACGGCGACAGCAGGAGTCTCCAGTGCGTGGAATGCGGTTGGACCGGCCCGGCCCGGGTGGAGGAACTCCTGGCCTCCCCGGAAGTTCCTCTTTGCCCGAAGTGCGGCTACCCTCTCAAGCCCAACGTGGTCATGTTCGGCGAGGACGTCCGGGGGACCGAGGAGATCGAGGACTTGCTCGAGGATTGCGATCTCATGCTGGTCGTAGGCACTTCCGCCGAGGTCTACCCGGCCAACCTCCTGCCCGCCCGGGTCGCCCGGTCGGGGGGGAGGGTGATCGAGTTCAATCTTGCCCCAAGCGCTCTCACCGAGGGCCGGGTGGGGGGATTCTTCCCGGGGGAAGGCGTCACTTCCGACCTTTTGATCCTTGGGAAGGCGGGCCGGAGCCTTCCGGCCTTCGCCGAAGCGGTTCTGGGGAAGGATGACGGCGCCGGGCAATCCATGGGGAAGGATCGGTTCGATGGTGATCCGGCGCGGGAGGAAGAAACTTGAATCTTTCCAGGACGAGGCGGGTCTTCCAGGGATTCTTCCTCCTGCTCTTCCTCTGGCTCAGCCTGGAGACCTGGGCCAGGGTCCGCTGGGGCGGCTCCCCCGAGATGGCCGGCTGGCCCGTGTCCCTCTTCCTGGACCTGGATCCCTTGGCGGCTCTGGGGAGTCTCCTGGCTTCAGGTTCCCTCTACACCGGGTGGACCGGGTGGAACAACGTGGGGGCCGCAGGGGTGGTCCTGGCCCTCTTCTCCGCGATCCTCACTCTCTTTCTGGGAAGGGTCTTCTGCGGGTGGTTCTGTCCCCTCGGGACGTTGCAGCAGCTCACGGCCTGGCTCTTCGCCCCCAAGGCCCGCAAGGAGGCGATACGGATACACGAATATAAGAGGGGCCAGCGCGTCAAGTACTGGATCCTGGCCTTCTTCTTCGCCTCCGCCCTGGCGGGTTCCCTCCAGGTGGGGTGGCTGGACCCGATTCCCTTGGTGACCCGTTCTTTCGCCCTGGCCGTATGGCCCCTGGCGGACCTCGCCACCCGGCCTTTCCTTTCCCTCCTGGGGGCGGCCCCCGTCTATCCCTCGGGGACACCGGGATTCCAGGGGGCCTGGTTCATCGCCCTCCTCTTCCTGGCGGTTCTCGCTGCCTCGGCCTGGATTCCCCGTTTCTTCTGCCGCTGGCTCTGCCCCCTGGGAGCCTTGCTCGGGGTTCTTTCCCGCTGGGCTCCCTTCCGGATCCGGCGGTGGGCCGAGGATTGCATCGGCTGCCGGGCCTGCGTGGCGGGATGCCAGGGCGGGGCCGATCCCGACGGCGAGATCCGGGCCTCGGAATGCATGGTATGCATGAATTGCTTGGATCCCTGCCCCACTGGATGCCTCTCCTTCGGGCCCGCCGGGAAGGAGGATCCGGTCCAGGCCGGTCCCGACCCGGGGAGGCGCGGGCTGGTCCTGGGGGCCTTGGCGGGGCTCGTTGCGGCGCCCCTTGCCAGGCTCACCGGCTCCCGGGGGCCCTCATTCGGAACCAAGCTCATCCGCCCGCCCGGATCGGTCCAGGAGGACGCGTTCCTGGAGAGGTGCCTCAAGTGCGGCCAGTGCATGCGGGTGTGCCCAACGGGAGTCCTCCAGCCGGCCTGGGCCGAGGCCGGCCCCGAGGGAGTATGGACACCCGTCCTGGACATGAGAAGGGGATACTGCGACCCGGAATGTACGGCCTGCAGCCTGGTCTGCCCGACCGGGGCGATCCGCAAGCTCACCCCCGCCCAGAAGGCGGGGCGGGAACCCTGGCTGGGAACGGCCGCTCCCGTCACGATCGGCACGGCCTTCGTGGACACGACTCGCTGCATCCCATGGGCCTTGGACACGGCTTGCCTGGTATGCCAGGAGGTCTGCCCGGTGAGCCCCAAGGCCATCCTGACCCACAAGGTCACCGGGGCGGACGGCAAGGAGATCGGAAGGCCCTGGGTGGATCCGAACCGGTGCATCGGTTGCGGGATCTGCGAGCACGAGTGTCCCGTCGTGGACCTCAGGGCCATCCGGGTCACGCCCGTGGGAGAGAGGCGGTCCCGGGGGTTCGGTGAGGGAAAGGACAGGTCCTTCCTCTTCCCCGGCGGTAAGTAGGGTAGAATCCTCACTCCGTCCAGGCGGAACCGCGCCGCCCTTACGTATCCCGAAACCCTGCCACCAGGAGACGACCATGATCCCTCTTCGAGAAATGGCCGACCCCCGGCGCATCCTCTCCTTCTTCCTCTCTTCGAGCCTCCTCCCGGTCCTGCTCTGCTCGTGCGGAGGGCCGGCGGACCTGGAGCCCTCCCGGCCCGAAGGGATCCCCGTCCCCCCCTACCTGGAGAAGTTCAGCCCCGAGCCGGTGAAGACAGGCTTCGACCTTCTCTTCATCCACCACTCCTGCGGGTCCAACTGGCTCGCCGACTCCGACGGAGGCCTGGCCCGGGCCCTCACCGAGGCGGGGTTCCACGTCCACGACGCCACGTACGGCTCCAAGATCGGCGAGAAGACCGACGTGATCCACTGGTTTCCCAAGTTCTCCAAGATGATGGACAGGATCCTCAGAACCAAGAAACAGGACGAGCTCCTGGAGAAGGGCCGGTTCAACAGGATCGTCATGTTCAAGTCCTGCTTTCCGAACAGCGCCCTCCACAAGCCCGGGAAGACCGAATGGGATCCCCTGGGGATCATGACCGTGGAAAACTACAAGCTCGCCTACAACGCCTTGCTTCCGATCTTCCGGAAACACCCGGATGTTCTCTTCGTGGCGGTAACGGCGCCGCCCCTCCGGAAAGAGGACACCAACCCGGAGAGCGCCTCCCTGGCGAAGGAATTCAACCGGTGGCTCGTAAACGAGTGGCCCGCAAAGGACCGGAACGTGGCGACCTTCGATTTCTTCGGAATCCTCTCAACCAAAGAGGGCTGGCTGCGCTATCCCACAGAGGACAGCCATCCCAACAGGCTCGGCAACAGAAGGGCCACGAAGGCCTTTCTCCCCTTCCTCTTCCGGGCCCTGAGAAGGGCGGGCCTGGTGAAGGACGAGGGGAAAGGGGGGAGGTAGGCCTTTCGGGGCGGGTGCGGGCTTGACAGCCTCTTTCCCCCGTCCCAAGATCCCCTCCTGCTCTTTCGCCAGGAAGTTTTCCCCCGCGGGTCCACCGGAAGAGGGTGAGAATCCCTCGCGGACGCGCCGCTGTGAGTGGGGACGATCCCTCCCGTAACCACTGGCCTCCCGGGTATCCGGGGGCTGGGAAGGGGGAGGGGGTAGGACGATCCACGAGCCAGAAGACCGACCCCGCGGGAAGAAGCCCGGCCGACCTGTGTCTCGGCCGGGGACAGGTTGTTTCTCTCGCGCAAGGAGAAAGACCCATGAAAAAAGGACTTCTCTTCGCGGCGGTCCTCCCCTTCCTCCAGGGAGGCCTCCTTCCCGCCCAGACTCCATCCATCTACGCCACGAAGGTGGTGGCCTTCCACAAGGGGAACGGATGGGGGATCTTCAAGACCTCGAACGTCCTGGGTCCTCCTTCCGGGGCGGGTTACGGCGGCGGTTCCACCCACGTCCTCTCCCTGGGTGCCGGGGGGTCGGTGACCCTGGGTTTCGACGTGACGATCACCGACGGGCCCGGTGATGATTTCCTTGTCTTCGAAAATCCCTTCTATGTGGGGCGTTCGTTCCGGTCCTTTGCGGAACTCTTCTTCGTCGAAGTCTCCTCCAACGGAAAGGACTTCGCCCGGTTCCCCTCGGTCTACGGCGGGCCCCCTTCCTCTCCCGGGGCCTTCGGGACTCTCCAGGCGGGTTGCTGTTCCGGCCTGGGAGGGATGACCCCCGTGGCGGCCGACCCGGCCCGCCGGCCCTGGATCGACCCGGCCGACCCGTGCGAGGCCGGGGGGGACTCCTTCGATCTTGCGGACCTCCGGAATCATCCCCTCGTGAAGGCGGGGAGGGTGGACTTGGGGAAGGTCCGGTACCTGCGCCTGGTGGACATCGTCTCCGGCAAGGAGAAGGACAGCCGGGGCAGGACCATCTACGACCCGGGCGGACCCCTGGGAAGCGCGGACATCGACGCCGTGGCGGTGATCCACCATACGAAGAACCTCACCCCCCGGGGGCCTCGGGTGGAGGTGACCTTCGACAAGGACAAGGTGCGGGTCGTCTTCTCCGACCCCGACGGGCTCTCCGACCTGGATCCCTCCACGCTCCACGCATCCCTGGAGGGCTATTCCGTTCCGGCCTCGTCCCTCCTGGGGTGTTTCCGGGCGGCCTCCTACTCGCCGAAGCGGGTGGAATTCGTCCTGGCCGGCCTGCCGCCGGGGTTTCCCTTCACCATCGGATTCAGCGTCCGTGACCGGTCCGGGGCCTTCAGCGCCTCCCGCCGGTCGAGGGCCCTCGGAGGTCGCCCGTGATCGCCCGGCTCCTTCCCCTCCTCCTCTTTTTCCTCCCGGCGGGAAGTTGCCTCAGCCAGGGGACCACTCCGCCGGGTATCTCCTCGAGGTCCCTGATATCCTGGGGCGGCTCGGCCTTCCTGGGAGGGTTCGACGTCCTTCCGGGAGGAGACGTCCTCTATTTCCTTGGAAGCGCAATCATGCGGTGGGACGGGAGCAAGTCGTCCCGGGTTGCGGCCTTTCCCAAGGGGACCTTCGGAGCATTTCTGCGGGTCACGACCCGGGGGATTCTCGTGGGGGAGTCCACCGTCGGCGGGATCTATTTCCTTGACCTCTCCTCGGGAAAGCTCTCCCAGGCGGCGAAGGTGAAATTCCCCTTCGACCTGGCCGAATCTCCTTCAGGGGGAATCTACCTCTCGGCCAATCCTGGCTGGGGGGGGGCTTCATCGGGAAACCGGATCTACCTGCTGGACCCTGTGAAGCACACCCTCGACGAGATAGCCCGTGTCTCGGGGCCGTCGGGGCCCCTCGCCTTCGACCGGGCGGGAAACCTCTATTACGCCGTCCAGTCCTCCACCTACCCCACTCCTCCCGGGGCGGTCAGGATCCTTCGCTGGGAGGCGGCACGGGTCAAGGCCGCCGCCGGCCCCGGACGGCTTTCCGAGAAAGAGGCCGTCCTGGTCCGGAGCGGCCTGGACGGGGCCTTCGCCCTCTCCCTGGACCGGTTGGGGAGGATCTATCTCACGGACCCCCAGAAGGGGAGGCTGTTGCGACTCACTCCCGGAAGGGGGAGGCCCGAGGTTCTCTTCCAGGCCCGGCCTTTCTCCTGGACCGGGTATACCTACATGCGCCTGGTCGAGGGGGCCGGGCCCGCCACGATCGATCCCTGGCAACCCGCCGGCGGAGGGAGGATCCTCCTTGCCGCCTCGGACTACCTCTCCTTCTCGAGTCTCCTCGAGCTTCGAGCGGCCCGGCCCAGGTTGACTTCCTCCCCCTGGCCCAGGGTTCCTTCCGGCCCCCTCACCCTGGCCCTCCAGGGGGGGCCTCCGTCCTCGCCGGTCCTCTTCCTGGTCTCCCCGGCGGGGAACCCGGGAGAGGTCCATCTCCTCCAGGGCGGGACGGGTCCCCTGTTCTTCGGAGTCCTGCCCCACCCTTGGCTTCTCGTCCTTCCCTCCGCCACCGGCTCGGGAGGCGGAGCCGCCCTGCACCTGGCCTACCCCGGGGGAGGGCCCATGACGGTGTATTGCCAGGTTTTCTTCTCTTCCGCCGGGGGAGGCTGGGCCACTTCGTCCCTTCTGCCCTTGAAACTCCTCTGAGGGGGCTCTTTTCCCCAAGTGGCCCCTCTCCCGCCCTTGCGGGAAGGGCCGGCCCGTCCAAGATGGATGTGATCGTGTGGGCGGGCCGTCTCCGGCCCGCCCGGTCCCGGAGCGAGCCGAATCCGCCGGAGGTTTTCCATGGCCGAATCTCAGGAGAGGAGATACGAGGAGAAAGTCTCCCGTCTCCTGGAGAGACTTCGTTCTCTGCCGGGGGCTTTGGTCGCCTTCAGCGGGGGCGTGGATTCCACCATGCTTCTCGCCGCCGCCGTGGAGGCCCTGGGGCGGGATCGGGTCCTGGCGGTGACGGCCGAGAGTCCGACCTTCGCCCGGGCGGAGAAGGAGGAATCCCTCCTCCTGGCCGGGGAGCAGGGGGTGAGGCAGGTCTTTCTCGGGACCGGGGAGCTGGACCTTCCCGGGTACAGGGAGAACGGACCCGACAGGTGCTACTACTGTAAAGGGGAGTTCTTCCGGAAGGTCCGGTCCGAAGTGGAGGCGGGGAACCTTCCCGATTGGCCCCTCCTCTACGGGGAGACCGCCGACGATGCGGGAGACCACAGGCCGGGATCCAGGGCGGCCGTGGAGTGGGGGGTCCTGGCCCCCCTGGCGGAGGTGGGCTTCACGAAGGAGGAGATACGCCGCTTCTCAAGGGAGCGAGGGTTGCGAACCGCCGAAAAGCCGTCCTTCGCCTGCCTGGCCTCCCGGATCCCCTACGGCACTCCCATCGAAAGGGAGATCCTGGAAAAGATCGAGAAGGCCGAGGCCTACCTCAGGGAGAGGGGGTTCCGCCAGTTCCGGGTCCGCCACCACGGGGAGACGGCCCGGATCGAGCTGGAACCGGAAGACATTCCCCGGGCATCGGGGCCCGAGAGAGAGGGCCTGGTGGCCCGGTTCAAGGAGCTGGGGTACGCCTTCGTCGTCCTGGATCTGGAGGGATTCCGGAGCGGTTCGCTCAACAGGCTCCTGCCGAGCCAAAAGGGGGGATGATCCTCCCCGGCCACCGGGAGCCCTGGCCTTTCAGGGGATTTAGGGGGATGGTCAAGTCCTTTCCCGGCCTTTTCCGATAAAATACCTGTTTCCCAGCGCCCCCATCACCGGGGATTTCAAGGAAGACAGGGTGAGACCTTGAGGACGGCAGGGAAAGGTTCGGGGTCGGGCAGGACTCTCCTCCTCCACCCGGCCTTGGTGATCGCCTTCCTTCTTTTGTCTTGGCTTTCCTGGGGCTGGTTTTTCCGGAATTTTCGGAATTCGCTCGGCGCGGGAGATCTCCTGCTTTCCCTCGTGCCGCCCCTCCTTCTTTCCTTCCTGGCGGCGGCCTCCCTGCTTCGGATGAGGAATTCCTCCTCGACTTGGGAGGAGCGCAACTGCGGGAGCATCCTGGACGTCCTGGCCGATTGGACCTGGGAGACCGACGAGCAGGGGGTCTATACCTACTGTTCGGGGAAGGTGGAGAAGATCCTGGGCTACAAGCCCGAGGAGATGCTCGGGCGCACGGCCTTCGATTTCATGGTCCCCGGCGAGGAGGAGAGGATCCGGGAGATCTTCCTGGAGATTTCGGCTGAGAAGAAGCCGATCCGGAACCTGGAGAACTGGAACCTCGCCAAGGACGGCCGGAAGGTCTGCCTTCTCACGAACGCCGTACCCCTCCTGGACGGGAAGGGAAACCTCCGGGGATACAGGGGCATCGACAGGGACATTACGAACTTCAAGAAGAGCGAGAGGGAGGCCCAGATCTGGGCCTCCCGGTTCCACTCCCTCTTCGACAGCAGCAAGTCGGCCGTCATGGTCCTCGACCAGGGCGGTTTCTTCGACTGCAACCAGGCCGCCCTGGACCTCTTCGGGTTCGAGAGCAAGGAGGAGTTCACCAGGTGCCATCCCGGGGAGATCTCTCCGGAGGTCCAGCCTTGCGGGGAGAACTCCATGGTCCTGGCGGGCCGGAGGATCGGCCAGGCCATGGACGAGGGGTTCATCCGCTTCGAGTGGATCCACAAGAGGAAGGACGGATCGGAGTTCCCCGCCCAGGTCTCTCTCACCTCCATGGATGCCGGGGGGAGGAAGGCCCTTCTGGCCATCGTGGAGGACATCTCCGACCGCAAGAGAATGGAGGAGGAGATCCAGAAGGAGACGGCCAAGCTCCAATCCATGATCTCCGGGATGAAGGAGGGGGTGGTCTTCGCGGATTCGGAGAACCGGATCGTCGAGGTCAACGACTTCTTCTGCCGATTCGTGGGAGTTTCGAAGGACCGGATCCTAGGAAGAAACCTTTCCCTCTTCCACTCCCCGAAGCTCCAGGAGAAGATCGACGCCAGGATCGCCGTCTTCCGGAAGTTCCCGGGCACGAGCCCCCTGGAGATCCAGCGGAAGATGGGGGGAACGGAGGTCATCCTCAGGCTCCAGCCCATCTACCGGGACGGAGATTACGATGGAATCCTCCTCAACGTCATCGACGTCACCGAGCTCGTCGAGGCCAGGAGGAAGGCCGAGGCCCTGAACCGCTCTCTCGAGGAGCAGAGGGCCTTCGCCAACAAGATGGCCGCCGGCGCCGAGGAGGCCAACCGGGCCAAGAGCCTGTTCCTGGCCAACATGAGCCACGAGATCCGGACCCCGATGAACGGCATCATCGGCGTGGCCGAACTCCTGGCCGATACGGAGCTGGACGAGGAGCAGCGGGGTTACGTGGAGACCATCCAGGCCAGCGCCGAGTCCCTTCTTCGTATCGTGAACGATGTCCTGGACTTCTCGAAGATCGAGGCCGAGAAGCTGGAGCTGGACCAGCAGGTCTTCGACCTGCGCCGCCTCCTGGGGGAGATCTCCTCCCTCCTGGGGGCGAAGGCCCGGGAGAAGGGGATCGAGTTCTCCTGCAAGGTGGATCCCGCCGTTCCCTCCAGGGTCAGGGGCGACCAGGGGAGGCTCCGCCAGGTCCTGGTCAACCTGGCGGGGAACGGGCTCAAGTTCACCGGGGAGGGGGAGGTCTCCGTCGAGGCCGGGGTGTTGGAAGAAGAGGGGGAGAGGGTGGTCCTGGAATTCCGGGTCCGGGACACGGGGATCGGGATCCCCAGGGAGAAGATCCAGTCCATCTTCGAGACCTTCACCCAGGTGGATCCCTCCATGACCAGAAAATACGGCGGAACGGGACTAGGACTGGCGATCTCCAAGCGCCTGGTGGAGATGATGGGCGGGACCATCAGCGTGGAGAGCGTGGAGGGCGCCGGCACGGAGTTCCGGTTCACCGTGGAAATGGAGAGGGCCGATGAGGCCGGAGATGATGAAGGAGCCGGGAAAGACCGCCGGAAGGAGAAGGGGAGAGAGGTCCTTCCCAAGTTCCGGGGACGGGTCCTGCTTGCCGAGGACAATCCCACGAACCGGCTCGTGGCCTCCCGGCTCCTGGAGAAGTTCGGCCTCACCGTCGAGACCGTGGGGGACGGAAAGGAGGCCATCCAGGCCCTGGAGAGGGAGGACTTCGACCTGGTCTTCATGGACATCCAGATGCCCGAGATGGACGGCCTCCAGGCGACCCGCCGGATCCGGAGTCCCTCCAGCAAGGTGAAGAACAGGGAGGTTCCCATCGTGGCCATGACGGCCCACGCCATGCCGGGCGACAAGGAGACCTGTCTCGCCGCGGGAATGGACGGCTACGTTTCCAAGCCCATCCAGGCCTCGGCCCTCCTGGAGGTCCTGGAGGCCCGGCTTCCCAAGGCCGGGGAAGAGGGGGAGGGCTCAAGGAAGAGCCGGGAGAAGGAACGGTCCCTCCCGCCGCCTGTCTTCGACAGGGCGGGCCTCATGGAGCGTCTCCTGGAAGACCAGGAACTCGTGGAATTCATGGTGAAGGGCTTCCTCGAGGACCTGCCGGGCAAGCTGGAAGCCCTGAAAGAGGCCGTCCGGGCCAGGGAAGGGGGACAGGTGGAGCGCCTGGCCCACAACCTCAAAGGCGCCGCCGCCACGGTGGGGGCCGAGGCCCTGCGGAGGGCGGCCTTTGCCCTGGAGGAGGCGGTCCAGGGCAAAGGCGGCGGCGATCTTCTCAAGGTCCTGGGGGAACTGGAGAAGGAGATTCACCTCGTCCGGGAGGCCCTCGTGGACTTCCTCCGGGACCGTTCCTCCTGAAGGAACTTCGGTCCCCGGTGGCTCAAGGCTCGATCCGGACCAGGAGCTCCTCCCGGGCCTTCAGAAGCAGAGTCTCCCCCAGGTCCAGCCTGAGCCTGTCCCCCCGGACCTTCACGGAGGCGGAGATCTTCCGGCCCGCCCCTTCCACTTCGACCTTGGCGGGAGCCTTTCCCCCGGGAAGGAGGAAGACGAGGGTCCGGATCTCGAGTTCCCCGTAGACCTGGCGAATCTTCTCGGTCACGGTCCGGCCCTCCTTCTTCCTCGTGTAGAGGCCCCATCCCCGGGCGGTGGTGAAGAAGGAGGCGTGATCCTCGGGAGACCAGCGGGGGAGGAACCCCAGGGTTCCCGAGGGGCCGTCGTAGACGAATCCCTGGCAGGCCAGGAGCAAAGACCAGGAGCTCATGGCCCGGGCGTAGAACTTTCCGCACTCGTCGTCGCCGAAAGGGTTTCCGCTGTAGCCCCACGAGGCCGTCCTGGACGGGGTGAGTCCCTTGCGGAGCCTTCCGTCGTAGCGGATGGCCACGGCCCGGGCCGTGCAGAAGCCTTCCTCGAGGAGTCCCGCCCGGATCATGGCGGCCGCGGCGGAGTATTCGAATCCCGTCATGACCTCGAAGGCGTAGTTGGTGTGGTGCGGCGGAGGAGGGTTCCTGGGCCAGGTGATCATCTGCGTCCCCGGATCCTCGTCGGCGACGAATTTCCTCGGATATTGCCTGTAGCCTTCCATCACGGGGTGGAAGTTGTAGCGGAAGAGGGAGGAGAGGGCTTTCCGGACGTGGCCGGAGGGGAGGATCGGGCCCAGGTCGAGCTGGTCCGCCCACCATTGGCCCAGGACCTGGTCGATGTGGCAGCCGTCGGCGTAGTCCTGGTAGAGCTTCGGCCCCGGGATCTGGAAATAGTATTCCCCGTTGAAGAGCTCCCTGTCCACGGCCTTGGATCCTTTGAGGCGGATTTCCCGGTAGACCTTCGCCTGCGCCTCGTCCCCTTCCAGGACGGCCATGCGTTCCGCCGCGGCGAGGGCGGCCAGGTAGAGGGACTCCAGCCAGGAGGAGCGGCCTCCGAGATTCCCGTCCAGTGTGTTCCACTGGGGCCCGGCGGTCCTTCCGTCTCCGTCCGGATCCCACCGGCGCACCACGTAGTCCATGGCCTTCTTCACTTTCGGCCAGTTCCGGTGGAGCCACCGGGAGTCGGGGCACATGGTGTGTTCCCGAAGGGAATTCAAAACCACCGCGCACTGGCCGTCGAAGGCGGGAAAGGAGACCGGCTGCCTGTGGGGCACGCCCCCGTCGGGAGCCATGAAGCGGAATTCCTGTTCCCTCATCCTCCGCGCCAGGGAGGGAAAGAGCCTGGCGTGGGCCTGGGCGTAGAGCCAGACGTGGTTGCAGTTGCCCGGGCAACATCCGCTGTCGGGACAACAGCCCTCCCATCCTCCGAAGTAGCCCGACCTGGTCCAGAAGACGGTCCGGCTCTTCAGGACGGCCGTCTGGGAAGAGATCCGGTCCAGGAGCCAGCGGGGCAGGTTGGATGCGTAGAGGGTGTCGTGGTAGAGCCTGGTCTTCCCGTCCAGCTCCTCCAGGCGGCGGGCGAGCTCCCTGGCGGCGTCCAGGGCGCTCTTCCACCAGTTGGTATACATGTTCCCCCGGCCGCCCCACTTGCCGGCACCCCCCCTGCCTTCGGGGAAGTACCAGGTCAGGACGAAGGAGACGGTCCTCTTTTCCCCCGGGGCCAGGTTCACCCCTGCGGCGAGGGCTCCGTCCAGGGTCTCCTCTTCCGGGGTCGGCCCGGCCTCCGGGGGGCCTTCCAGGCGTCCCCCCTCCAGAGCCTTCCGCAGGGCCTTTCCATCCTTCCACGATGCGGTGCCCGAGTAGCGGGTGCCTCCAAGGACCGCCAGGGCCATGTCGCCCTTCCGGGGATCGGGGCCCTCCCTTCCCGCCGTCATGTGGAGGAAGGCGCCGTCCTTCTCGAAGAGGATCTGGTTGCGGTTCCCTTCGTATTCGGGATGGTTCCTGTCCAGGATGGGGGTCTTTCCCGTGTAGCCCACGGCGTTCTGCTGGGAGGCGAGGAGCGTCACCCCGACGGGATCGGGGCCGGGGTTCTCCAGGGTGAACCTGTAGACCGCAGAGGGAAAGGCCGAGTCCCTGGGATCCAGGGGGATGAAGGGGCTGAAGACCTTCATCTCCACCCGAAGGGGGAGGGCTGGGTCCCGGAAGCGGTACCACCCGTAAGGGTATTCCCCCGAGAAGACCAGGGATTCCACCGGCGGGAACTCCCCGGCGGGGGCGGTCTGGAGGGCCCGGGAGCCGGACTTCCCCTTGCCGTCTTTCCATGCCAGGGCGAAGAATGTGTCGGGAAGGGATGCCTGGGTCATGTTGTTGAAGATCTGCCAGATCGCGGGAACGGCCCGGCCGTCGAGCTGGAGGCAACCCGAACCGATGCCGCCGAGGGGGAAACGGATCCCATCCAGGTGAATCCCCTCGTAGACCTTCCGCTTTCCCCGGCCGAAGAGGACCCGGGGGTCGGTGAGTTCCTCCAGGCGTTTCTTCTCCTTCCTTTCCCGGTCCTTCCGCCTCCTTTCCTTCCAGGCCAGGTATTCCGCCGGTGTGACGCGCTTCTTGGCTCCCTTCCGGTCCATGTGGCGGGCGACCTCTTCGGGGGAGAGGATCCTGTCGAAGAGGAGCACCTCGTCCAAGTCCCCCCGGAAGCGCTCCTTTCCGCCGGGCTCCGCCGCTCCCAGGAGGATGGGATATCCCTTTCCTTCCAGGCGGATCCGGGACCGGCCCGGGCCGGGAATGCAGGGAAGACCGTCCAGGTAGAACCGGGTCTCCCCGGCCGTCATGGACACGGCCAGGAAGTACCACTCTCCCCGCTTCAAAGGGCCCATGGGAGGAAAGAAGAGGGCCAGCCTCCTTCCGTTCCAGAGCATGAGGGAGGCGTAGTCCGAGGCCACGTGGATGCTGAACCTGGTCCCGGTGTGGCTCACTCTCTGGGCCAGGAGGGCCGGGTTTCCGCGGCCTCCGGGGGGGAAGTCGGGACGGAACCAGAGCTCGACCGTGGTCTCGGGGAAGTCCAGGTCCCCCGCCGTGGGCAGGAGGACGAATTTCTTTCCTTCCAGGTGGAGGGCCAGGCCTCCTCCGGCGCCGGGGGCGAAGAGGGGGGGGCCCTTCCTGCATTCGCCCGGGTGGTTTCCAGCGGAGTCCAGGAGGTTCCCTTCCAGTCTCCAGGCCGCCCGTGGAGACCCGGGGGGAGCGCCGTGAGGGGACACGAACAGGGCAGGGAGAAGGAGGAGGGCCGCTTTCATCCTCTTCTTACCTTCCTTGGGCGTATTTCCTGAGGAGGGCGTAGGCGGGGCGGTGCCTTCCCAGGGGGGTGACCACTCCAAGGTCCTCGGTGTAGTTCGCCAGGGAGTGGACCGTCACGGACCCGACGGCCCGGATGCCCGACGCCCAGGAGAGGATTCTCGCCAGCGCCACGGCCTGGGCCTTCTCCCCGCCTACGGGCACGGGGGAGGTCCCGGCTCTCAGGAGGGTGAAGGGCTTGGCTCCGCCGCACAGGGTGATCCAATCCGAGGCGAGCTGGAGACGGGCTTCCAGGCTCCTCGGGCCGTCCAGGGGAGAGAGATAGGGGACGATGGAGAGGCCCACCTCGTCCAGGGGGAAGTCCGGCGAGGTGACTCTCTGGAGCAGGTTCCGGGTATCAGGATACGGACTCCCCAGGCAGATGGTGAGACGGATCTTGGGGAAGGCCGTCCTGATGGGCTTGGCCGTGTCGCGGACGGCCTGGGCCCACTGGTCGGGATGGGGCTTGGAGGAGAGGAATTCCGCTCCCAGGAGGATCGGTTCCCACCAGAGGACGAGGGTGTCCGGCGAGAGATCTTCCGCCAGTTTCCAGTGGAAAGGTTCGAGTTTCTCGACCAGGTCCTCGAGGGAGGGACGCCGGGCGAGCCACTCTCCGGCGGGGAAGGCGGCGAGGGTGACCTTGAGTTCCTTCTTCCTGGCCCACCGGACCTCCTCCTTCAGGCGGCTCCAGGCGTCCTCGTCGGAGAGGATCTCCGCCCCGGCCGTGAGGAGGACCCCGCCGGCGCCCAGTTCCTCCAGGGCGGCCCGGTCCCGTTTGCGGTGTACGAGAAAGTTCTTCCCCCAGAGGGTGGGGCCGTGGCGCATGTAGAAGACCTGGTCGGACCTCCTGAGTGGAGGGTGGTTTCCCGGGGCGGGGGCCCTGTAGGAGGCGGCGATCCCCCAGGCGCCGGGCATGAAGGAAGCCCAGAGGATGAGGAGGGCCGTGGCGGGAAGGGCCGACCCCAGGAGGACCAGGTTGCCCACCACCCCGCGCCAGTCCCTGAGAGGGGGGAGGAGGAGAGGGAGGTGGGCCAGGGCGGGGAGGAAGACGGCGTCGGGATGACCGACGGTGCTCTGGAGCACGGCGTAACCCACCGAGACCGCTTCGGCGGGAGTGCCCAGGTCGATACCTATGGTTCCCTCGAGGAGCCGGAGGAACCAGACCACTCCAAGGAGGATGTCCAGGGCGAAGACCGGCGTGGCCAGGAAACGGGCCGCCCAGGGGGACTCGTGGAGGGAGTGGAACTGGAGCCAGGCGGAGAGGAGGCAAAGAAGGGGGAAGATGAAGCCCAGGGGGGCGCCCCAGCCGAATCTCTCCAGGGTGGAGAGGCCGGCGCAGAAGGCGGCGGGCACCATGAGGAGGGCAACGGTCAGGAAGAGAAGGGGGACCCGCCGGGAGAGTTCCTTCCGGTTGAAGAAGGCCGCCGCCAGGGAGGCTGCGGCGAAGACCATGGCCAACAGCGTCCAGGCGGCGAAAAGGACTCCTGCAGTCTGGGAAAACACGGAGGCATCCTAACCCCCGGGCCGGGAAGGAAGCCAGCCAGATTCGGAAACCTCCCGGCGGATCGTCCGGGAGGATCGGGAAGCCCCTCCCTTTTCCACCGGATCCCCGGGACGGATCAGAACCTGGAAGGCCGGAAGAGGCCCGCCCAGGGCCGGGAACTCCTTCCTTCCAGGACCATCTCCGCCAGGGCCTCCGCAAGGGCTGGGGCGAGAGAGAGTCCGTAGCCGTTGAACCCGGCCAGCAGGAAGAGCCCTCCCTTTCCGGGAATCATGCCGCAGGCGGGCAATCCGTCGGGGGTGCCGCAGAGGATGCCCGTCCAGGCCAGCTCGGCCGGGGCTTCCGAGGCTCCGGGGATGTGGCGGGCGATCCAGGCCAGGAGGTTTTCGTGGACAGCGGGGTGGATGGTCCCGTCGTCCACCAGGCCGACTTCCTCGCCTGGAACGCTCCAGCGCATTCCTCCGGCCACGAGGCGGCGTCCGTGGCGGCGGAAGTACTCGTAACAGAAGTGACTGCTCATGGGCGCCTCGGGGAGCCCCTCCAGGACTCTTCCGTCCAGGGGGGCCGTGGCGAGGGCCTGGGCACGGAAGGGGTAGAGAACCCTTCCGGCGTATCCCGTGGGATCCAACCCGGCCGCGGCGTGGGAGGCGGCCAGGACCACGACCTGGGCGGAGAGGCGGCCCTCCTCGCCGCCGGGGCCGCGCCAGGCCAGGCGGAATCCGTCGGGACCTTCCTCCAGGCCCAGGCACTCCGCCAGGGGAAAGAGGTCGGCCCCCGACTTCCGGGCCTCCTCCCCCAGGGCGGAGGCCAGGCCCATGGGGTCCACCAGGCCTTCCCCGGGCCGGAAGAGGGCCCCGTGGAAGCGGGCCAGGCTTGGGAGGGCCTCCCCGAGTTCCTCGGCCGGCACGAACCGGGCTTTCTCCCCCCGGGAGGCAAGCCAGGCCGCGCTCTCTTCCAGTTCCCCCGCCTCGGAAGGGCTCTCGGCCAGGCGCCAGCCTCCGGAGGCCTTCCAGCCCGTGGTCCCCCGGGGGAGGCGGGCCACGATCTCCCTGTTCTCCTCCATGGCCCGGAACAGGAGGGCCGCCCGCTCCTCCCCGAGCTGGCCCACCAGGCGGGAAGGGTGCTCCCCCGTTGCGAGGAGGACCTGGCCGTCGGAACGGCCCGTGGCGCCCCGGCCCGGGAGGCCCTTTTCCAGGAGGGCCGTCCTGGTTCCGGCCCGGGCCAGGGCCGCAGCCGCGGCCAGGCCGGCCACGCCTCCTCCCACGACGGCGGCCTCCACGGAATCTCCGGGGGGGCGGAAGGAGGAGGACTCCTCTTCCTCCTGGAACCAGATGGAGCGTATCTTCACGTTCATGGCGCCTCTTGGGGCTCCCTTTCCTCCCCGCCCTCTCTCCTTCCCCGGCGGGGAAGGGACCACGATCCTTTCCGGTCCTTCTGCAGCCGGTCAAGGGCTCCTTTCCAGGAGTTCCAGGATGCGGAGCCGGATCCGGTCGGCGGCGGAGTAGTCCTTCGAGGCACCCCAGGAGAGGTTTCTCCTCCTGCAGGAAGGGACGACCCGCTTCACGGCCTCGGCCAGGAGGGTCTCCGCCTCTTTCCGGAAGCCCGGGTCCCGGGAAGCGCGGAGTTTGTCCCGAAGGAGGGCGAGGTACTCGTAGTCCTCCAGGCCTTCCCGGAGGGCCTCGAAATGCTTTCCGTCCACCACCCCCTCCCTTCCGAGGTAGACCGGGGAGTAGGATGTCCTGGAGGCGACATATACGTTCCATGGAGAACCGCCGCCGTCGCCGTAGGCCCAGAACCCCGAGCCCACGGCGCCGTACTTCCAGCAATACCAGGCCTGGAGCCTGTGGTAGGCGTATGGATCCAGCTCCCGGGCCGGTCCGGCACACTGGTAGAACCAGAGTTTCCGTTTTCCCTTTCGAACCAGGTCCAGGTAGAAGCGCCGGTCCGCCCGGGTGGAGGAGCAGAAGATGCCCAGGTTCGGGCAGAGGACGTCGCAGGAGAGGAACATTTCCTTCAGCCCCTGGACTTCGGGCCTCCGGTGGGTCGGGTCCTCCCAGATCAGGATGGAGGGACAGGCCGATTTCACCGCCCGGGCCCAGGCGAGGATGACGGCGTCCCGGGCCTTGTCGTGGGGTTCGTCCAGGACGTGGAAGGCGAGCCGGGAGGGAGGAAGGTGTATCCGGCGGAGGTGATCCGCAAAGGCGCGCGTCCACGCACGCAGGCGCCTCACGAACCGCGGGCTTCCCGGGGGATACCCGGCGAAGGCGCCCTTTCCGACGGAGAGGAAGACGCCGTAGATGCGGGCCTCGGGCCGGAGCTTCACCCACCGGTCGAAGGCCCGGAAGTCCAGGGGTGCCTTCAGCCGGTCCCGGTCGTCGAAGTCCTCCCGCCCCGGCCAGGGAAGGACCTGCCTGCGGGCCCATGGGGCGTCCACGAAGTGGGCCCTCATGTCTTCCAGGGCGGCGGCCCGGTTCCCGGGAGTGACGTCGTAGGCCGGCGGGTCGTGGGCGTAGTCCCACATGACCAGGTGGAGCCTGGGACGGGAGGGGAAGGCCAGGCGGGAGAGGCGGACCTGGAGGGGGACGCGCCGGGTGCCGCCGGGAAACCCGATTTCGATGGTTCCCCTGTAGTCCCCGGGAGGTGTCTCCCGGGGGTGGAAGGTGAACCAGACCTGGCGGGTGAGGCCCGCCGGGACCCGGACGACCCAGGCCCCGCCGGAGGCCCCGGCCCGGGGGAGGGGGTCGGCCACGGGTTTCCTGGATTGCGTATCCATGTAGAGGACCTGGTGGACCGAGATCCAGGCGGGTCTCGGCCCGCCGGGGAGGCCCCGGAAGGAGATTCTCGCGTCCAGGGCCTTTTCGGTCGGGTTGGTCAGGTTCAGGACCTCCGCCCGGTATTCCCGGCGCATGAGGGAGACGTCGAGCCGGGGGAGGGGGGCCTTGGGAGGTACGGCCAGGTAGTCCAGGGGGGCGTAGCGGTCGGTGTGCCAGACCGTGAGGCCGGAGAATCCGAGTCCCCGGAGCACCGGTGCGTGGAGCGCGAGGATCTTCTCGTGGAAGGGTGTTGCGGGAACGACGGACCGGAAATCCCCGGGAAGGTCTCCGGCTTCCCGGGGGATGCGCGCCTCCAGGATTCCGGCCCGGGAGGCCAGGGCTCTCCCGAGCCCTCCTCCGGCCCGGGCCGCGGACCGGAGGATCCTTTCCAGGTCGGCTTCCAGGCGGTGCCGGAAGGCCAGGGCGGCCAGGCGTCCTTTCACCCAGGAGCGGGGATCCCTCACGGGTTTCCCGGGGGGCTCTCCGCCCTTCCCGGGGAAGACCCGGATCTCGTCGCAGAAGACGAAGGGGCCCCTGGGGACCACCACCAGGAGGAGGAACCTCCCGGATCCGCGGATCCTGGAGGTCTTGTAGGTATGCACCCGGTAGGGTCCGTCCGGGGGCGGGCCTCCGGCGGAATCGTCCGCCGAGATCAGCTCTCCCAGGTAGTGGAAGGAGCGGCGGTCTTTTCCGGCGAAGACGAAGACGGCCTCGGGCGGGTGGACTCCGGCCGTGCCGAAGGCGGTCCGGAAGGAGAGGCCCCCGACGGCCTCCACCTTTCCCAGGTCGATGGTGACGAGGACCAGGCCGGCCCTGCTCCACCCCACCGTTTCTTTCTGGGTCCAGAAATAACCCTTGGAGAGGATTCCATCGGTGAGCTGGCGGAGGTCCCCCGGGTCGGTGCAGTAGGGGTAGTTGGGCCTGGGGTCCAGGCGGTAGGGTTTTCCCAGGGCCAGGTTGCGGGGCGGACCGGCGAGGACTCTCCCGGCGGGAAGGAGGAGGACCAGGGGAAGGATGAGGGTCGGATTGAGCAAGGCGGGATCCTTTCGGCGGGTTTCGGAATCCTTCCGGGGCCAGGATGCCCCCCGGCGCGGAGAATGACAAGGAGGGCCTCTCTCCCCGGCGGAAGCGACCTCTCGGCCCGGCCCGCGGGGTTTGACATTCCCCTCCCCGGCGGATAGGCAGGAGGGATGAAACGGTTTTGGTGGGTGGGCTTGCCGATCCTTGCCTTGGCCTGGTTCCTTTTCGCCACGGGGGGAGAGAAGTCCCTTCCCGGCGTGGTGGACGAGGTCGGGGTCCCGCCGGTGGAAGGCGGAAGGGGTCCGGCGGGGGAGGTCCCTCCTCTTCCCGTGGAGGGAGGTCCCTCCGGGTCCGGGAGAATCCCTGCATCGTCTCCTTCGAAGCGGGTCCGGGTGGAGTCGCCGGGGGATCTCCGTCTCCTCGAAGGCCGGGTGGTCCTCGGCTCGGGGGAGGGCCTTCCCGGGGCGGAAGTCTTTCTCTTCTCGGCGGGAGGGAAGGACCCGTCTTCCGCCCTGGAGAAGGCCTATGAATTCTCCAAGATGATTCGTACCCGGATCAAGCGGATGGAGGGGAGGGGAGGCTCCGCCGGTGCCGATCTGATACCATCCTACGGAAAGATTCTCCTGCGCCGCCTGGAGCTTGGACTCGAAGCCCGGGTCCGCTCGGGAAGAGGGGGGCGATACCGTTTCCCGGGGAAGTCCATTCCCCCCGCCGGGAAGAGATTCCTGGTCCTGGCGGCCGTTCCGCCGCGCCCCTTTCTTCCAGGAGATCCCGTCCAGGTGAAACCTTCCCACTTCGGGAAGGAAAGGGGGCCGGACCTGAAGGCTGTCCGGCCGGCCTCCCTGGAGGGATTGGTCCTGGGGAGGCCCACGGCAACGCCGGTCTGCTGGGTGGCGGCCTGGAGGCTCGGCAAGGACCGGATCCTGGACAAGGAATACCGGGTCCTCTTCCGGAAGTCGGAATTCTCCTTCCTCTCCCTCCGGCCCGGACGCTGGAGGCTGGCCCTCTTCGTGCCTTTCCAGAAGACTTTCTTCTCCTGGGGGCCCGTGGTGGACCTCCGGGAGGGAGAGGGAAAGAGCGGGGTCGTCCTGGACGGAAGGACCCCTTCCTCCCTGGAGTTGCGCTTCTACGGTCCGGAAAAGAGCCCCCTTCTCATGGGGGTCAGGGTCTACCTCGTCCTCACCGGGGCGGGGCCTCCCGGGGAGCCGGGGGAAGCCCTCTCCCCTGAGAAGACCCTTTTCACGGGAGAGACCGGGAAGGATCGGGCGGTCGTTTCCTTGCCCCGCCTTTCTCCGGGGCGGTTCCGGGTCAAGGCGGAGCTCCTGGACGTGGTGGCCCCGGCCTTCATGGCGCGAAGGGAGAAGAAGAAGGTAAAGAACCCCTACCGCCTGGAAAGGGACCTGTTCCTCCGCCCCGGTCCGAATACGGTGGAAATGATCTTCCCGGAATTGCCTCCCAGGCTGGACCTCCGGGTCCTGGTGAAGGATGCCCTGGACACCCCCATTTCCAAGGGGACCGTTCGTGTGTGGCCCCGTTTTTCCTGGGGACCCCAGGGGACATCCAGGTCCGCCTCCCTGGGCTTCGGCGGCATTGCCCTCTTCCAGGGCCTTCCGCCGGGGAGGTTCCGGATCCTTGTGAGCGCCCCCGGTTTCTTCCCCTACCGGGGGAAGCTGGATCTCACGAAGGAGAAATCAGGGTTTGCGGAGAGGGAATATACCCTTTTCAAGGCCGGAAGGATCGAGGGGGTCCTCCTGGACGCCTCGGGTCGGCCCCTCGTGAACTCGGTGGTCCTCGTCCAGACGGAGGGGGGGAAGGGAGGGAGGCTCGAAGAAGGGGTCGAGTGGTTCATCCGGACCTGCCGCACGGGAAAGGGCGGCAGGTTCTCCCTTGAGGTCCCGAAAGGCAGGTATGTGCTTCGAAGGATCGGAGTCCGGACCGGTCTTTCCCGGCAGAAGGTGGTCTCCGTGGACTGGGGGAAGACGGTGAAGGTAGAGCTTCGCGTGAAGTCCTGAGGATGAGGGCCGGGTCCGGGCTAGGATCGGATCCCTTCCACCAGGTTTTTCAGCAACATGGCTGTGGTCACCGGGCCGACTCCGCCCGGCACGGGAGTGATGGCCGAGGCGACTTCCTTCACTTCCTCGAAGTCCACGTCCCCTACGAGCTTGTAGCCCCTGGGGTCGGCGGGATCGGGCACGGCGTTGGTGCCCACGTCCACCACCACGGCGCCGGGGCGCACCATGGAGGCCGTGACGAAACGGGGCACGCCCACGGCCGCGACCAGGAGGTCCGCCCTCCTCGTATGCTCTTCGAGGTCCTTCGTGGAACTGTGGCAGAGGGTCACCGTGGCGTCGGCCCAGGGGTCTTTTTGTATGAGGAGGGCCGCAAGCGGTTTTCCCACGGTCACGCTCCGCCCCAGAACCACGGCGTGGCTTCCCCTGAGTTCGATCCCGCTTTGCCTGAGGATCTCCAGGACGCCCGCCGGCGTGCAGGGAACGTGGCCCGCCCCGGCCCCTTGGACCATGAGTTTGCCCAGGTTTCCGAAGTGGGCCCCGTCCACGTCCTTCCCCGGGTCCAGGGCCTGGAGCAGGGCTTCGTCCCCCAGGGGGGGCGGGAGGGGGCGCTTCACCAGGATTCCGTGGATTTCCGGGTCGGCGTTCAGCCTTTCCACGACTTCGAAGGCCTTTCTCCGATCCAGGGGCTCCTCCAGGGTCACCACTTGCACCCGGATTCCGCACCTCTCTCCGGCCCTCCGGATCATCCGGCCGTAGGCCAGGGAGGGATTGGTGGGCTTGGCCAGGAGGATGGCCAGGCCCGGGACCACTCCCTCTTCGCCCAGGGCGGCCGCCCGGGCCTTCACTTCCTCCTCCAGGGCCCGGGCTATGGAGCGTCCTTCCAGGATCCGCGCCGTCAAGTCTCCTCCCCCCGGCCCTCCTCCTCTTCCCGGAGGGCCTCCTTGGCCTCGTTCCAGGCCAGGTCCAGCTCTTCGAAGGTGGCTTCCTTCATGGGCCGGCCCAGGTCTTTCTCCATCTTGCGGAACCGGCGCTCGAACCGGTCCAGGGTGGCCCTGAGGGCCATCTCCGGGTTGACTCCCAGGAGGCGCCCTGCGTTGGCCACGGCGAAGAGAAGGTCCCCCACTTCCTGGAAGAGCCTCTCCGAGCCGGATTTTTCGCCTTTGCGTAACTCCTCCTCGACTTCAGCGGTCTCCTCGCGGATCTTGTCCAGCGAGGAGGCGGCGTCGGGCCAGTCGAAGCCCAGGCGGGAGGCCTTCTCCCCCATGCGGAGGGCCCTGAGGAGGGCGGGCATGGAGCGGGGGACTCCCGAGAGGGCCGACTGGTCGGCACCGGGCCTGGCCTCCTTCTCCTTCTTCTTGATCTCCTCCCAGCGCTCCAGGACCTGGTCCGCTCCCTCCACCTGGGCGTCGCCGAAGACGTGGGGGTGGCGGCGGACAAGCTTGTCGGCGATTTCCCGGGCGGCGGCTTCCAGGTCGAACTTGCCTTCGTCCCGGGCGACCTGGCAGATCATCAGGGTGACCATCAGGAGGTCTCCCACCTCTTCCCGGATCTTCTCCAGGTCGTTCTGTTCCAGGGCCTCCACCAGCTCCCACCCTTCCTCCAGGACGAAGGGGGCCAGGCTCTGGAGGGTCTGCTTCCGGTCCCATGGGCATCCTCCCGGCGCCCTGAGGCGCCGGACGATTTCCACGAGACGGAGGAGTTGAGGGTGTTCGTCGGTCACGGCTCGTGCTCCATGGAGGCGGTTGGAAAGGAAACTCCAAGGGTCGCGCTCTCCCTTGCCGGGCGCAATAATCTCCTTCCAGAAAGGAAGGGAAAGTCCCCATGAAGCGGCGCGCCCGGAAAAAGTCGGCCCGGAAGGCCGGCCTCTCCCTGGAGGAGGCGGAGCTGGTGGACCTCCTGGAGGAGGTGATCGAGCGCTTCCGCATGCTGGAGGTCCTGGCCTTCGCGAACAACTTCCTCATCTCCGACAGGACCTCCATCCCAAAGGAGGAGCGGGAGAAGATCTTCCGGGCCGCCCTGAGGGCCGTGGAGCCCGAGTCCCCCGTGGAGGAGTGGAAGGAGCGGCTTGGCCGGCTGAAGGGGGAGATCCTGGAGAAGAAGCGGGCCATCCGCAGGGAGAAGAAGAAGGAGTCCCAGGGCAAGGCGGCTCCCCTCCCAGGGGAGGGCGCCGGGGAAGAAGAGGCGTGAAGGTCCTCCACCTCCTGGCTTCCTGGAAGTGGACCGGGCCCGCCGAGCCGGCCCTGGAGGGTGCGGCCGTCCTGGCCCGCAGGCCCGGCGTGGAGGTCCGGGTGGGACTCTCCTCCCTGCAGGGGCGGGACCAGGAGAACCAGGTGGAGAAGGAGGCCCGCCGGCTGGGGCTGGAGACCCTGGAGGGGCTGAAGCTCCCCAGGCACCTCAACCTGGCCCAACTCCCGGGGGACGTGCGCCGCCTGGCGGGAATCCTCAAGGAGGGCCGGTTCGACCTGGTCCACTGCCACACCCTTGTGGACCACCTCTCGGCGGCCCTGGCCCGCCTGGCCGCGGGGCTGCACATTCCCCTGGTGCGGACCTGGTACGACCCGGACGGTCCTTCCGGTTCCTTCCGGGAGAGCTGGCTGGTCCGATCGGGTCTGGACGGAGCGGTCCTCCCGGGGTCCCAGGCGGCGGGAAGGCTGGCCCGAAAGACCAAGGGGAGGGTGAAGACCCGGATCCTCCTCCCTCCGGTGGACCTGGAGCGGTTCGATCCCTCCCTTCCGGCCATGCGCAGGGAGTATTGTTGCGGCGAGGAGGATTTCATCCTGGGGGTGGTGGCCAGGATGCAGCCCCACCGGAGGTGGGATCTCCTCTTGGCGGCCTTCCGGCGGGCCCTTTGGAAGGCCCCCGACTTGAAGCTCATCGTCCTGGGGAGGGGGCCGGGCTGGGAGGATCTGGTCTTCGCCCCGGCCGGGAAGATGGGCCTGGGGGACAGGCTGGTCCTGGCGGGGTACAGGAGGGGGAGGGAGTTCGCCGCCACTTTGCGGACCTTCGACGCCCTGGTCTTCCTGGTGCCGGGAAGCGACGGCACCTGCCGGGCCGTCCGCCAGGCCCAGGCGGCGGGTGTGCCCGTCCTGGCTTCCCGGCGGGGGATCCTGCCCGACCTGGTGGAGGACGGTGTGGACGGGATTCTCGTGGAGGAGCGGGAGGAGGAACTGGCCCGGGCCATGGCGGAGATCGCCCGGGACCGGGAGCGGGCCCGGGCCATGGGAGAGGCCGCCCGGCGGCGGGCCGAGAGGGATTACGCCGAGTCGGTTTTTGTCGAGGAGACCTTGGGGCTCTACAGGGAGGTCCTGGAAGGAGGGGGAGCTTGCGCTGGGTGAGACTGGGGGAACCGGGCCCCGGCGAGGCCCCTCTCCTGGAGGAGATCCGCCGGGTCTTCCGGGAGGGCCCTGTCCCTTCTCCGGAGTGGCAGGAGGTCCGGGGGAGGCTGGAGCGGAAGGTCTGGCGTGTCGAGGGAGGAGAGGGGGCCCTCTATGTGAAGCTCCAGCTCTTCCGTTCTTTCCGGGTCCGGTTCCGCTACGCCCTGCGCCGGGCCCCCACGGAGAAGGAGGGGCGGAACGCCCTGCGGGTCCTGGAGCGGGGGATCGCCGCCCCCGAACCCCTCCTGGCCGGGAGGGAAGGTGCCCTCTTCCTGAAAAGGAGGAGTGTCCTGGTGAGCCGGGAGGTCCGGGGCGTCCCGGCCGCCCGGGCCCTGGAGGAGGGAAGAATCGGCCTGGAGGATCTGGCCCGGTTCCTGGCCGTCCTGGCCTCCAAGGGCGTCTTCCACCGGGACTTGCACCTGGGAAACCTACTGGCCGGGGAAGGGGGGGGATTGGTCCTCCTGGATCTCCAGTCCCTGAGCCTCCTTCCGGTTCGAGTGGGAAAGAAGGGCCTTCTCTTCATGGCCGCCAAACTGGGGGCCTCCCTGAGGTTCCAGGGAGTGGGGGGAGACAGGGAATGGGCGGAGGCCCTGGAGGGGGCGGGCCTTCTGCGGGAGGGGGAGTCCCTGGGAGCCCTGGCTTCGGCCCGTGCCAGGATCCAGGCCGTCGAGAGGGCCAGGCGGGTCCGGCGCTGTCTCATGAACTCCAGCGCTTTCGCCAGGGAGAACTGGGGGAGAGGGATCCTCTTCCGGCGCAGGAGGGCCGAGCGGGAGTGGGTCCTCCGGGAGGCCCGGGCCGCCCTGGCCGCCGGAAAGCGGGGATGGATACCCGGGGCGGTGGAGGCTCCCTGTTTCGTGGACCGGGCGCGGCGGGCCAGGGATCTCTGGGTGGATTTCCGGCGCCGGGAACTCGAGGGAGTGGAGGGGCACCTTCCCCTGGCCCTGGTCCTCGAGAGAGGCTGGGGGGGGCTGGGGTGCCTGGTCTTTCCTCCCGGGACCTCTCCCGAAGATTTCGCCGGTCCGGAAGATCGCCGGGAAGTGGAGGAAAGGGTCCTTCCAGGGAGCCCACGGGTCCGGGGGGGGGAAGGAGGAACCGGGAGGCGGCCTTGGAACCATTGAGCGGGTGCGTGATCGCCTACAACGAGGAGGGCTACATCGAGGAGTGCCTCCGGTCCCTGGAGTTCTGCGACGAGGTGGTGGTCCTGGACTCGGGCTCCACGGACCGCACCGTGGAGATCGCCCGCCGCATGGGGGCCAGGGTGGAGGTGAACCGTCCCTTTCCGGGACACATCGAGCAGAAGAACCTGGCCCTGGACCTTGCCACCCACGACTGGGTCTTCTGCCTGGATTGCGACGAGCGTGTATCGCCGGCCTTGAGGGAGGAGATCCTGGAGGTGAGGGAACGGGGGTTTCCCGGGGCTGCCGGGTATTCCATGCCCAGGCTCAACTGGTACCTGGGGCGCCCCATCAGGCACGGTGCTTTCTGGCCGGACAGGAAGATCCGCCTCTTCGACAAGAAGCGGGGCCGATGGGGAGGGACCAACCCCCACGACAGGGTGGAGGTGGAGGGCCCGGTGGAGAGGTTGCGGGGCGTGATCGAACACTTTCCCTACGAGGACCTGGGGGAACACCTGGAGACCATCCGGGAGTTCACGACCATCGCGGCCCGTGCCTTGAAAGAGCAGGGACGGCGGGCCACCATGGCCGACGTCTGGTTCAGGCCTCCCGCTTTTTTCGTCAAGTCCTTCGTCCTGAAGCTGGGTTTCCTGGACGGGTGGCGGGGCCTGCTGATCGCGGCGCTGGGCGCCAGGTATACCCACCTCAAGTGGCGGAAGCTGGCCCGCCTCGGGGCGGAGGACCGCCGGGGAGGAGCGGGATCGGAATGAATCCGGTAAACCGGGTCTTATTCTTCGGGAAGAGCAAGCCCCACACGTGGTGCACGGGGAACCTGGTGTACGGCCTCAGGGCGGCGGGGAAGGAGGTCCGCTGGATCAATCCATTCCGGCTCTACCGGTGGCTGGGCGAGGAACAGGCCGCCAAGAGGATCCTTCATCTCGCCCGGACCTTCCGGCCGGACCTGGTCTTCGTCTTCTTCCGGGACCTTCCCCTCCCCCTTTTCGAGATCCTGGCCCCCCGGATCCCCACGGTCCTCTGGGTGGAGGAATACCTGGAGCCTCTTCCCGAGGACGTCCGCCGCCGTGCCGCCTTGAGCGAGCTCGTGGTCCTGACCAACCTGGACCAGATCGACGACTACAAGGCCGCCGGGGCGGAGCGGGTGCTCTTTTCCCTGAGCGGATGCGGGCCCACCCACTACGACAGGCCCTTCCGGCCCATGGAATCCCCGCCGGTGGACGTGGCCTTCATCGGGGGGCCGGGGAGCCAGGAGAGCGACGGCCAGAGGCCCCGTTTCCTGGCCAGGCTTTCCCGGGAATTCAAGGTCGAGATCCTGGGGAAGAAGTGGGAGAATCTTGCCCACAAGGTGCCGGGCGCCTCCATCCGCCCCGCCGTGGGCCCGAGGGGATACTACCGGGCCTGCCGGAGGGCGGCGGTGGTGCTCGGATTGAACGAGAGGAACGATCTTCCCCTCTATTTCAGCAATCGGATCTGGTTGACCCTTGCGAGCGGCGGTTTTCATCTCACCCACTACGTGCCCCGGATCGAGGAGGTCTTCGAGAAGGGGGGCCACCTGGACTGGTTCCAGGACGAGGAGGAGTGTGTCGAGATGGTGCGGAACTACCTGGCCCGCAGGGAGGATCGCTGGAGGATCGCCGGGAAGGGGAAGGAGTACGTCGTGGCCCACCACACCTACAGGCACAGGGTGGAGGAGATCCTGGCCCTACTCGAAGGGGACAGGCTCTCCGCCGGGGCTTGAACGGGAGGAGGAAGGGGAGTGAGAGCAAGGAAGAGGGGGGCGGCCCTTTCCATCGTGATCCCCAACTGGCAAGGGGAGAAGGTCCTGGAGGCCAATCTCCCCTCGGTGATCCTGGCGGCCCGCTCGGCCCCGGTCCCGGCGGAGGTGATCGTCGTGGACGACGGCTCCACCGACGGGAGCCTGGACGTGCTGGGGCGTTTCGACGGCCGGGTGCGCCTGGTCCGCCACCGGAAGAACCTGGGATTCGGCCGGGCCGTCCTGAGCGGCGCCAGGGCGGCTTCCGGGAGGATCCTGGTACTCCTCAACTCGGACGTCTGGGTGGAGGAGGGATTCCTCCATCCCTTGATGGAGCACTTCCAGGATCCCTCCACCTTCGGCGTCTCCCCGGCGGCGGAGAACGAGGAGGGGAAGCTCCTGCCTCCTCACAGGATGATCCCCAGGTTCCGCCACGGTCTCTTCCGCTTCTCCCGGCCTCCTTTCCGGAACGCCGCGGAGGCCCTGGAGGCCCAAGGCGGGCCGGCCCCGACCTTCTTCGTCTCCGGCGGATATTGCGCTCTCAGGAGGGACCGGTTCCTGGATCTGGGGGGGTTCGACCCCCTCTTCGCGCCTTTCTATTACGAGGATACGGACCTGGGTTACCAGGCGTGGCGGAGGGGGTGGAGGTGCTGGTTCGATCCCAGGAGCCGGGTGGTCCACGCCTCGGGCGGGACCATCGGCCGCATGTTCCCCCAGGAATCGGTCAGGCGGATCCGTTTCCGGAACAACCTCTTTCTGATCTGGAAGAATACCAGGAGCCCCTATCTCCTCCTGGTCCGTCACATCCTTCCCGTCCTGGCCAGGGTCCTGGACCGGGCCGCCAGGGGCGACGGAAATACGTGGAAGGGCTTTTTGGACGCCCTGCGGCTCTTTCCGGCGGTCCGGAAGGCCCGGGCCCGCTCCGCCTGGAAGGGGGGGCTCGGGGACAGGGAGATCTTCCGGCTCGTTGGAACGGACGATCTCAGGCCGGGAATGCCTCCCGAGCCTTCCCCGGAGCCTCTCCTCGAGGCCGGCGAGATACCTGCCGCCGCGGCTCGCTGAGGGGCGACTTCCTCGTTGGCCCCCGCCTGATTCACTGTTGGCCCCCGCCTGTTTCCTCGTTGGCCCCCGCCGGCGGGAAGGGAGCTCGAAGGTTTTTTTAGCGCCTTCGAAGCTGAAGCCACTCCCGATTCCATAGTTAGCCCCTGCCGGCAGGTATGTGCGACCCGAAGAGCTGCAACATGCCTATTGTTGGCCCCTGCCGGCGGGTATGTGCGGCCCGAAGGGCCGCAACATTCCCGACGTCAGGGGGGAGGGGGGGAGTTCGGAGTTTTTTTGTTTGGCGCTTTCGATGTTGGAGCCACTCCCCGGGCGTCCTGGGGCTTCGATTTTCTCGTCAGCCCCTGCCGGCGGGTATGTGCAGCCCGAAGGGCTGCAACATTCCCGACGTCAGGGGAGTCTGGGCGCTCGTAGTTTGGGGGCGTTGTTTTGTGGCGCTTTCGATGTTGGAGCCACTCCCCGGATGCTCGACGTGGCGAGAGGTGGGTGGGCTGGTCTCTGAAGAGAGGGATTTCTCTTCTCTTTTCTTTCGAAGAAGGGGATTTTTTGTTTTCTTTTCAGGGCGGGCGAAGCCGAGCCCTGGCGTCGGGGAAGGTGGTGTTTTCGTTCTGTATTTCTTTGCCCCTCCAACCATGGCCCTTTTCAAGTTGTTCCTCAGGGGCCGGGCCGAGCCCGGCCCCTGTACGCCGAGC
>CAZLQD010000050.1:0-43280 GCA_964561605.1 uncultured Planctomycetia bacterium | reverse complement strand
CGGGAGTGCCAACAACTCCAAAAACGCCCCCAATACCCGCGATCTCCCAGACCCCCCGAAGGCCGCTTTCTCTCTCTCCTCGTTAGCCCCGGCCGGCCAAGTCACGGTCGAAGACCGTGACGAGGACGTCCGGGGAGTGGCAACAACAACGAAAGCGCCACAAATAACACTCCGAACTGCCACCCACTCCCCTGACGTCGGGGAATCCTGTTCTTCGAACAGGCTTCCCCGCCGGCAGGGGCTAACGGGTAAATTTGAGGGGCTGACAATAAAATCGAAGCCCGAGACGCCCCGGGAGTGCCAACAACTCCAAAAACGCCCCCAATACCCGCGATCTCCCAGACCCCCCGAAGGCCGCTTTCTCTCTCTCCTCGTTAGCCCCGGCCGGCCGAGTCACGGTCGAAGACCGTGACGAGGACGTCCGGGGAGTGGCTCCAGCAACGAAAACGCCACAAAAAACACTCCGAACTGCCACCCACTCCCCTGACGTCGGGGAATCCTGTTCTTCGAACAGGCTTCCCCGCCGGCAGGGGCTGACGGGAAAATTTGAGGGACTGACGATGAAATCGAAGCCCCAGGACGCCCGGGGAAGGGCATCGACCACGAATACCCAACCACCCCCCTTGCCAGGTCTTCCCTGGCACCGCTCCCCTACAGGAGCTTCCCCGCGTCTTCCAGCTTGAGGGGATCGAAGGTGGCGAAGTCGGCGTCGTGGATGATCTGGGCCTCAAGGCTCCTGTGGAAGCCCTCCCCCTCCCGGGAGTGGACGGCGATGCAGTGGGCCACCTCGTCGGGGAGGCCCAGCCGGTGAGCCAGCATGGCCCCACTGATGGGATGGCGGAAGAGCTTGCCGTTCCGGCTCCGCCTGTATCCGCCCTTCCCGTCCCCCTCGATCTCCAGGAGTTTCCCCACGTCGTGGAGCAAGGCCCCTGCGACGAGGACGTCCTTGTCGATCGGGCGGGGGAGTTTTTCCCCGAACTCCTTCTCCATCGCCTCGGCCAGGCCCAGGGCGCCCCGGACCACGGCCCTCGTATGGGAGGCGAAGCCGATCCCCCGGGTATCCAGGAGCAGGGTGAAGGGCATCTCCTCCACCTGGGAGGCCGACTTCCACCCCCCCAGGCGGGCGGCCTCGATCCAACACTCCCCGACCTTTCCCGCCAGCTCGGCGTCCCCGATGAGTTCCAGCTCCGGTCCGAAAAGCTCGTTTACGTCCTCGACGGAAAAACTCACGGCATCTTCTCCAGGATGGCTTCGGTCATCTGGTAGGTCGTGGCGGCACCCCGGGCGATGGCCTCGGGACCGCCCCGCATCCTCAACATGTCGTAGGTCCGGACCTTGCCCTCGGCCACGACGGCGGCCACGGCCGCCCGGACCTTCCCGGCCTTTTCCTTCTCCCCCACGTGGTCGAGGAGCATGGCCGCCGAAAGGATCATCGCGATGGGATTCACAATGGGCGGATCCAGCTCGGCGTACTTCGGAGCCGACCCGTGGGTGGGCTCGAAGACGGCGACCTCCCTCCCGATGTTGCCGCTGCAGGCGAAGCCGAGCCCCCCCACCAGGCCGGCGAACCCGTCGGAGATGATGTCCCCGAAGAGGTTCCCCGCAACGATCACACCGTATTTCTCGGGATCCTTGGTGAGCCACATCATCTGGGCGTCGATGTTGGTGAACCAGAGCTCGATCCCCGGGTGGGCCTCCGCCGCCTTCCGCGCCTCTTCCCCCATCATGCCCGAGGTCTCCCGGACCACGTTGGGCTTCTCGCAGACCGTCACCGACTTGTAACCGTGCTCCTCGGCGTATTCGAAGGCGGCCTCGCAGATCCTCCTGCAGGCCCGCCTCGTGAAGATCCTGCAGGAGACGGCCAGATCCTCCGAGGGCGTATCCTTGAACCTGGCCATCTTGGGGTGGGTCTCCAGGGCCTTCCTCACCTCCCCGGGAGGATCGGTCCATTCCACCCCCGCGTAGAGCCCCTCCGTGTTCTGCCTGAAGATGGCCACGTCCACCACGGGCTCTTCCACCGAGCCGTCCGGGCCCTTCCGGACGAAGTTCAGGGGATTCCCGGGAAAGGAGCGGCAGGGCCTCAGGCAGATGTCGAGATCGAAATGCTGCCGCAGGCCCACGATGGGGCTGTAGTAGACGTAACCCTTGCCGCGGAGGGCCGGGTCCAGTTCCGCCGCGGCCTCCGCCTTCGGCTTGGAGGTGATGGCCCCGAAGAGACCGAGCTTGTGCTCTTCCAGGAGTTTCAAGGTCCTCTCTGGAAGGGGATTCCCCTCCTTCACCCAGAACTCCCAGCCTATGTCGGCATGGACGTACTCCGCGTCGAACCCCGCGGCGTCCAGGACCTTCAGCGCCTGGGGAAGGACGATCTGCCCGATTCCGTCCCCCGGCATGGTGACGACGGTATACTTGGCCATGTTTCTACTCCTTCGAAAGTGAGGCCAGGTCCAGGAGCAAACGTTCCTGGGCGGCCTTGCAGTACTTGTTGAACCCTCCCACGGCGGGAGGGTAGGAAACGAGAATCGAGAAGGCCAGAACCCTCTTTCCCGCAAGGAGGTAACCCGAAAGGGCCGAGGCCCCCCGGATCCAGCCGGTCTTGGCGAGGACGGCCCCCTTCAAGGGGGGGGCCTTCATCCTGGCGGCCAGGGTTCCGTCCACACCACCCACGGGGAGGGACCGGGAGAAGACCTTTCCCCAAGGGCTCCTCCAGGCCCGGGTGAGCACGGAGACCAGGACCCTCACTGTAAGGCGGTTCCGCCTGGAGAGGCCGGAGCCGTCCCGGATTTCGATCCCCTCGGTGGAGAGGCCCATCCCCAGGAGCCAGGCCAGGACGGCCCTCCTTCCCCCGGCGAAGCTCCCCTCCCCACCCCTGAGCCGGCCCAGGGTCTTGAAGACGTGCTCGGCCATGAGGTTGTGGGAGGTCTTGTTCACCACCCGGATCACGGCGGGAAGGGGCGTGGCCAAGGTCCAGATCGGACCGGGCAGGTCCTTCCGGGGCGAAGGCCCTCCGCCCAGGAGCCCCCACCCGCCCTCCACGGAGATTCCCCGCCTTTTCAATCCCGAAAGGATCACCCTTGCGGCAAAGGCCACCGGGTCCGCCACGGCGACGCGGAACTCCACCGTCCTGTTCCGGACAGCCCTTCCCCGCACCGAGAGGGTCCAGGGCCCCCTGCGCCCCACGATCAGGCCCGCCCCCCGGACGCGCCTCACCGTTACCGCCCGGTTGGACAGGCGGAATCCCGCCCCCGGCGGATCGAGAAAGACAGCCGGCCGGATTCCAGGCTTTGCTCTTCCCCGGATCCTCACGGTGATGCAGGCCTCGGCAAGGGTCAGGGCTCCCACGGGGGCCTCGTAGAAGGCCTGGAGTTGGCCCGGCGGCCAATCGGGATGGACGAACTCCCTGTCGAAGAAGGATGCGTCCACCAGGAGCTTCCCCGTCACCCGGCGGATCCCCTCGGATTTCAAGGCACGGGCCATGCCGGAGAGGACCTGGTCCACTCCCCGCCCCGGGACCTTGGCGCACCAGGAAGGATCTCCTCCCGCTTCGAGCAGGAGATCCCCTCCGAGGGTTCCGCCCCGGACCCGTCCCGGGGCGAAGAGGCGCGTCGTGAAGGCGTAGTCCCTCCCCAGGAGATCCAGGGCGGCCGCCGTGGTGACGATCTTCATGTTCGAGGCCGGCGCCATGGGCTCGTCGGGGCGCACCCCGAAGAGTATCCTTTTCTCCGTAATATCGTAGACGAGGGCGGCGACCCTGGCCCTCTTCCCACGCAGGGCCGGGTGGGACTCCAGGGCCCGGATCTCCTTGCCCACCGAGGCGGGAAGCCTCCCCCCCGCCGGAAAGGCGTGAAGGACCGCCGGCGGGAACAAGAAGGCAAGGACGGCGAAGATCACCCTCCTCACAGCTCGAAGACCTCCAGATCCCGGGCCAGGCGGGCCGGACCGTCCCACTCCTTCCGGACCTGGGCCAGGAGATCCGCCCCGTCGGCGTCGGGATAGAAGTGGGTCAACACCAGGTGCTTCACCCCCGCCTCCCTGGCGAGCCTCCCGGCGGCGGAGGGGGTCATGTGTCCCGGGACGGGATGCTCGTCGGGAAAGGAACACTCGCAAAGGAGGAGATGGGCGTCCCTGGCGGCCTCCACCAGGGTGGCGGTTTCTTCGGAATCCCCGGTGAAGCAGAAGACCGGATGGCCGGGAATCTCGAAACGGTAGGCCAGGGAACCGGCGCCGTCGACGATCCCGTTGGGATGCCTGGCGGGGAAGGCCCGGACCAGCAGGTGGTCCCGGGAGAATTCCCCTTCCTCGATCTCCTCCGCCTCCAGGCCCGGGTCGTCCAGGATCTCGCCGTAGAGGTCCTTCCACGCCGCCAGGAGCCGGAGAAGGCCCTTGGGACCGCCTACGAAGAGTCCGGGAAGCCCCTCCTCCCTCCACCTGGGGTTGTGCCTGGCGAAGAGGAGGGCCAGGAGGTCGGCGTGATGATCCACGTGGTAGTGGGTGAGGAAGACCCGGTCGACCTCCCTGGGGTCCACCCCCGCGGCGGGAAGCCTGGCCCAGGATCCCGGCCCCGGATCCAGAAGGGTCCACCGCCCCGAGATCGGATCCTCTATGGCGTAACCCGGAGGGTTCCTCCTGGAGGAACACATGATGGAGCCCGAACCCAGGACGGCGATCCTGAGCCGGGCCGGCCTTCCACCCTCTTCCCTCGCCACGGTCTCAAGCCTCCTTCCGGGCGGGCCTGTCGCCGTATCCGTCGGGATGGGCCTCGTGCCAGCGCCAGGCCGTCTCCAGGATCTCCTCGAGCCGGGGGAACCGGGCCTTCCAGCCCAGCTCCTTCTCGATCTTCTCCGAGGAGCCCACCAGGCGGGGCGGATCGCCCGGCCGCCGGGGGGCCACTTCGGCCGGGATCTTCCTGCCCGTCACCTTCCGGGCCGCCTCGATCACCTGGGCCACCGAATACCCCTCCCCGTTGCCGAGGTTGTAGGCCGGGGCCACGTCCCGCCCATCCCTCATGGCGTCCAGGGCCAGCAGGTGCGCCTGGGCCAGGTCCACGATATGGATGTAATCCCGGATGCAGGTCCCGTCGGGAGTGGGATAGTCGTCGCCGAAGATGGAGATCTTCTCCCTCTTTCCCAGGGCCACCTGGAGCACGAGAGGGATCAGGTGGGTCTCCGGGTCGTGGTCCTCGCCCAGTTCCCCCTCGGGATCCGCCCCGGCGGCGTTGAAGTAACGGAGGGAAACGGAGCGGATCCCGTGGGCCCGCCCGAAATCCCTGAGCATCCACTCCCCCACCAGCTTGGTCGTGCCGTATACGTTGATAGGATTCTGGGGGCAATCCTCGGTGATGGGGATCTTCTCCGGAACCCCGTAGGTGGCGCAGGAGGAGGAGAAGACGATGCTCTTCACGCCGGCGTCCCGCATTCCCTCCAGGAGATTCAACATGGCCTGGACGTTCTGCCTGTAGTAGAAGCCCGGCCTCGTCATGGATACGCCGACGTAACAGGATGCTGCGAAATGGATCACCCCCTCCACCTTTCCCGACTCGAAGAGGGTCCGGACGTAATCCATGTCCTTCAGGTCCCCCCTGGCCAGGGGGGCCCCGAGGAGGGCGGCCTCGTGCCCTTCGGAGAGGTCGTCGGCGACGAGGACCTCCTCGCCCCTCGCCCTCAGGGCCTTCACGGTATGGGACCCGATATAACCCGCTCCACCGGTCACTAGAATCATTTCTTCAGCTTCTCCTTCCATTCCCGGACCACCCGGGACCTGGACTCGGGCGAATTCTCCTCCCCCCCCATGAGCAGGACGTCCTTGCCCGTGGCGTCCCTCAAGGCGTCGCAAATGCAGCGGAACACGTAACCGTTCTTTTCTTTCTCCAGGGCCGAAAACAGGATCTCCGCGGCGTCGGGCCTGTGGGAACGGCCCACGATGCGGGCCGCCATGCCCCGCACCCTGGGTTCGGGGTCGGACAGGGCCTTCACGACCCGCTTCCATCCCCCGGGCGCCCCGAGCAGGATCTTCCCCAGGACCTGGAGGGCGGCCGTGCGGACCGTGGCGGACCGATCGGACAAGGCCAGGTCCAGGACCTTGAAGGGCTTCCTGGGAAGGGCCCACTCCAGGGACTGGACCACCTGGAGGCGCCTGATCTCGTCCGGATCGGTCCGCAGGATCTCTTCCCTCTCCCCGGGAAGGTAGTAGATCCGCCTCCCCGCCCGGGCCTCCCTCCTGGCCTGGAGGATCAGGCTCTTCACGTCGTCCCTGGTCATCCTCCTGGCGAAGAACCGCCGGAACTCCTTCCCCTTTCCCGCGGCCAGTTTCTCGAGGACGGAAACGGCCTCCCGGAACCGCCCCAACCTCCGGAGGATGAAGGCTTTGAACCAGAGGGCCTGGGGGAAAGGTCCCCGGGGGGGGCGGCTCAGCCGGTCCGCCACCTGGAGGGCGTCCTCCAGCTTACCCAAAAGAATGAGTCCCTGGATCTGGTCCCCCAGGAGAGTGAGGTCCCCGGGGATCTTCTCCAGGCCCCGGGAGACGACCTGCACGGCCCGGGCGGTCTTCCCGGCCTTGAGGTAGACCAGGAAGAGGAAATGGTAGACCCGGACCGGGTCGAGTGCTTTCGGCAGGGCGGATTTCAGGAGGGCCTCGCTCCGGGCCAGGTCCCCCTTCCCTCCACGTCCCGCCAGGGCGCGGGCCAGGTAGATCTTGGATTCAGGGTCCCCCGGCGCCCGGCGCAAGGCCTTCTCCAGGAGGACCGCCGCCTCCTGGAAGGCCCCCTGGAGGACCCGGACCCGGCCCAGTTCGCACAAGGCCAGGAAATCGCCCGGATCCTCGGCCAGCCTGTCCTGGAGATCCACGGCGGCCCCGTCCAGGTCGCCCGCCGCCATGGACTGCCTTGCGCTGTAGATCACCTGGAGCCCGGCGGGCAGGCCCTTGGGATCTCCCTTCTTCCAGGCATCCTGGAGGAGGTTCTCCGCCTCACGGCGCCGGCGAAGGACCTCCTTTTCCGGCAAGGGAGGAAGGGACCGCCCCCGGCGGGCCTTCCCGGCCCCCCGGCCGGCTTCCTGGGAAGGACGGGGCCGGAGCTTCCCCTTTCCTCTCTCTTCCCGGGTCTTCCCGCCCCGAGCGGGGTGAGGAGCGGGTCTCCTGTCCAACCAGAGGGCCAGGTTCCCCCCGGGTTCGGGCGGAAGGATGGGGCCCCGGCAGGCGGGAAGGACCGCCAGGCCGGCCAAGAAGGAGACCCCCAGGAAGAGGAGTGGCTGTTCCCGGATCATGGGCGGATTCAAGCAGAGCGGCCCCCCCTGCGCAACGGAAGGCACGGACGGATCGATCCGAGCCTTCCCGGGAGGCCTCTCCCCCCGGGGGGGAGGGGTCGCCGGGAGAGAAGGAGGTATACTTGTCCCCTTCCAGGGAAGCCCTGGAAGACAGGAGGTTTTTTCCCATGAACGATCGTCTCTCCAGCTCCCTGGGCGTCCTTCTCGCCCTGGGTGCTTCCTGCCTCTTCTCCTTCTCCTGTTCCTCGGGAGGGTCCAACGAGACCCCTTCCAAGGGAGGGATCTCCATCGCCGCCGATTACCACATGGTGGGGATCAAGGCCTTCGCCGACATGACCTTCCCGGTGAATCCCGACATCAAGGCCCACTATTGGGACGAAGGAGTCCTGACTCTGGACGGGGAGAACAAGTTCCAGGTCCGGGGGGCGGGACGGCCCACGGACAGCGGGCCGTACAAGATCGGAAAGAACGGGATCCTCACCCTCCTGGTCCCTATGAGCGGCGGGGCCAGCCTTCCCCTCATGGGCGGGGCCGACGTGGAAGGTGAGGCCCTCTGGTTCACCGACAGGCACGCCGGGGGGGACGGGGACCTGGCTCTCTGGTGTTGCGTCCGCTCCAAGGCCAAACCCAAGCCGGAAGGGAAGTGGAACGTCGCCCTCCTGACCCTGGTATTCCCTCCGAAAGGGGCCGCCCCCAGTCCCAACGAGGTGGGATTGGCCGCCACGGGAACCCTATCCATCGACGCAAAGGGGAACGTGACAGGCGCTCTCCAGGAGTCGAGCCTGGCGGCGTTGAAGGTAACGGGAAAGGCGGACACCTTCCCCATTCCCCCCGGGTCCTTCCAACTCTCCCTCTCCTGGAAGAAGGGGACCCGCCAGGTGAACCAGGCCTTCCGGGGCGGCCTGGGAGACAAGCTCATGGTCGGACTCTTCCACGACCAGAAGAGGGGAGGCGCCGTCTCCCTCCTCCTGGCCCTCAGGGCCCCTTCCAAGGCGGTCCCGGCAAAGGACCTCTCCGGAAGTTATCACCTGGGGACCTTCACCCTCTTCCTGGATCCCACCCGGCCGGGTTGCGACGTGGCGGCAGGAACCCTCCAGCTCAACGACAAGGACGCCTTCCGGGCCACCATGTGGGGTCACCTGGGCAAGTCCTTCACCTTCAGCGGAACCTTCAAACCAGGCAAGGAAGGCCTGGTGGAGTTCAGCGAGACCAGCCCGGTGAAGACCCCCTTGTGGGGGGCCGCAGCCGAAGGAGGGAAGGTCCTCCTCATGGTGGACAAGACTCCAGAGGCCTCCGATCCGGACCTGAGTATTTTCCTTGCCGTCAGGGAGAGGGACACGACGAGCAAGTAATCCCGAAAGCGCAACGAAACAGCGTCCCCGAACCACGAATCCCCCCCATTTTCCCCCCTCGTCGCCCCCCCTGCCGGCTCGGGCAGGGAACGAAGTGACATGCCCGAGACGCCCGGGGAGTGGCGACGGCCAGGCCCCGCCCCTACCATGGGCCGAACCGGCCGGGACGGGCCGCTGGGACCCGCCCCCACCCGGGCCGAAAGGAGGCGCCCCATGGGCAAAGGGCTCGTTTCCTTCCTCCCCCGTCCCCTCAGCTTGGGATTCTGGCTCGGCCTGGTCCTCTTCGCCGGAGGCCTCCTTGTGCCGGCCACGCCGGACTTCCCCCCTGTCCAGCGCAACGCCCTGGCCCTGGCACTCCTCATGGGAGCCTGGTGGATGACCGAGGCCCTCCCCCTGGGCGTCACGGCCCTCCTCCCCCTGGCCCTCTATCCTTTCCTCGGGATCATGACCACCAAGGAGGTCTCCCCCCGCTACGCCGACCACCTGGTCTTCCTCTTCATGGGGGGCTTTCTCGTTGCCCTGGCCATGCAGGAGTGGAACCTCCACAAGCGAATCGCCCTGCATACCATCGCCCTCATGGGAGCGGGCCCGAGGAAGCTCCTCTTCGGGTTCATGGCCGCCACGGCCTTCCTCTCCATGTGGATCAGCAACACCGCCACGACCATCATGATCCTTCCCATCGGCCTCGGGGTGATCCGCAAGATCCAGGGAGAAGGCGAAGGGAAGGAACCCGGCGATTTCCACTACGGGACGATCCTCATGCTTGGGATCGCATACAGCGCCAGCATCGGGGGAATCGCCACCCTCGTGGGAACCCCTCCCAACCTGGTCTTTTCCGGCGTATTCGCCCGGTTCTTCCCCCATCTCCCCGAAGTCACCTTCGCCCGCTGGTTCCTCCTGGTGGCCCCCCTCACGGCGGTCTTCTTCGCCGCCCTCTTCCTCTTCCTCGCCTTCGGCCTTCTCAGGCGGCGGGATCTCCCCTCCCTTCCCGGAAAGGAATACCTGGCCAAGGAACTGGAATCCCTGGGGCCCCTCTCCGGGCCGGAGAAGAGGGTCCTCTTCGTCTTCGTCCTCACGGCCCTCCTCTGGATCTTCCGGGCCGACATCCGGGCCGGGAGCTTCGTGATCCCAGGCTGGGCCGGCCTCCTGGGCCTCCAGGGGAAGGTCCAGGACAGCACCGTGGCCGTAGCCATGGGGATCCTCCTCTTCCTCCTTCCCGCCGGGAGGGGCCGGGGGGACAGGCCCATCCTCCGCCTCCGGGCCCTCCTGGACCTCCCCTGGGACATCCTCCTCCTCTTCGGCGGGGGATTCGCCCTGGCCGAGGGGATCCAAAAGACGGGCCTGGCCGCCACCATCGGCCGCCAGCTCACCTTCCTGGGCCACCTGCACCCCTTCTTCCTCCTCCTCGTAGTGGCCCTGGTCCTGGCATTCCTCACGGAGTTCACGTCCAACACCGCCGTGGCCACGACCATGCTCCCCATCCTGGCGGGCCTCTCCCGGGACCTTCACCTGGATCCCATGATCCTCATGGTCCCAGCCACAGTGGCCGCCTCCTGCGCCTTCCTCCTGCCTGTGGCCACCCCGCCCAACGCCATCGTCTTCGGGACCCGCTATATCCCGATCGGAAAGATGGTCAGGGTCGGCCTGGTCCTGGAATTCCTCTTCGCCCTCCTGGCGGCGGCCTACTTCACGGCCGTCCTTTTTTGAGGGGTCCCCGCCCCGTATCATCCCCATTCTTCCCCAGGAGGCGAACATGACCGATCGACCCATACGAGAGACGAACGTCCCCGGCCTGGAACTCCTGGGCCGGGGGAAGGTGCGGGACATCTATGCCCTGGGAGAGGACCTCCTCCTGGTGGCCACCGACAGGGTCTCGGCCTTCGACGTGATCATGGCGGAGCCCATCCCCGACAAGGGGAAGGTCCTCACCACCCTGGCGGCCTTCTGGTTCCGCCTCCTCGGGCCCGTCTTCCCCAACCACCTCCTCTCCACCGACGTGGACGAGTGGGAGGACCTTCCGCCCGGGGCGGCCGACCTGCTCCGCCACAGGACCATGCGGGTCCGGCGGACCAGGCCCCTCCCCGTGGAGTTCGTGGTCCGGGGCTACCTCACCGGCTCGGGCTGGAAGGAATACCAGGAGAAGGGTTCGGTCTGCGGGGTGAAACTCCCCGCCGGCCTCAGGCACGCCGAAAAGCTCCCAGAACCCATCCTCACTCCCACCACGAAGGCCGAAGAGGGTCACGACCTCCCCATGACCTTCGAGGAGGTGGAGGAGATCCTGGGGTCCGAAACGGCCCGCCGGGCCCGGGAAGCCGCCCTGGCCCTTTACACCAAGGCCCACGCCTACGCCCTGAAACGGCGCTTCGTCATCGCCGACACCAAGCTCGAGTTCGGCCTCCTGGGAGACAAGCTCATCCTCATCGACGAGGCCTTCACCCCCGACTCTTCCCGGTTCTGGCCCGCCGCCGAGACCTCTCCCGGGGCCAAACCGCCCTCCTACGACAAACAGGTCCTCCGGAACTGGCTCCTCGAATCGGACTGGGACCGCACTCCTCCGCCGCCCCCTCTTCCCCCGGAAGTGGTCCGGGCGACGGCGGACCGTTACAGGGAGATCTGCCGCCTCCTCTCGGGGCTGACCCCAGAGGGAGTCCCGGCCGCCGATGCGAAGGCTTCCGAAGAAGGTGGGAACCAATGACGAGAACCCCCAAAGTCGCCCTGGTCATGGGCTCCACCTCCGACCTTCCCCAGGTGGAGCCCGCCCTGGAGATCCTGGAAGAACTGAAGGTCCCCTACACCACGAGGATCCTCTCGGCCCACAGGACACCCGATGCGGTCCGGGAATTCACCCGCCGGGCCCCGGAAGAGGGGATCCGGGTCATCGTGGCCTGCGCCGGCGCCGCAGCCCACCTGGCCGGAGTGATCGCCTCCCACACGGACCTCCCCGTCATCGGCGTTCCCATGGCGGGCGGCACCCTGGGGGGCATGGACTCCTTGCTCTCCACCGTGCAGATGCCCGGAGGAGTCCCCGTGGCCACCATGGGAATCGGTAAGGGAGGCGTCAAGAACGCCGTCCTCATGGCGGCCCGGATCCTGGCCCTCCAAGACCGGAACCTGGCGGAAGCCCTGGCCGCCCGGAGAGAGGCCCAGGCCCGGGCGGTCCTGGAGAAGGACGAAGAAATCCGCAGGAAGCATACCTGGACCGGGGAGGATTGATTCCGTGGAGCTGGCGTTCCCGCCGGTCCTGGAGTGGCGCGGGCAGGTCCCGGGGGTCCTGAGGCTCCTGGACCAGACCCGCCTCCCCGGCGAGGAAGTCTACCTGGAATGCCGCACCGTGGAGGACCTGGAGAGGGCCGTCTTCGACCTCTCCGTCCGGGGCGCCCCGGCCATCGGAGTGGCGGCGGGCTACGGCGCAGTCCTGGCCGCCCAGGAGAACCTGGAACGCTCCGGCGATGATTTCCGCTCTGCCGTAAAAACACTCCTGGACAGGCTCTCCCGTGTGCGGCCCACGGCGGTAAACCTCTCCTGGGCCCTGGCCAGGGCCGCCAAGGTCCTGGAGGCCCGCCGGGACGCTCCTCCCGGGGAAACGGCCCGGGCCCTCCTGGAAGAAGCCCGGAGGATCCACAGGGAAGACCGGGCCACCTGCCGGGCCATGGGAGAGGCGGGGGCGGACCTCCTGGGGGAGGAAGCCACGGTCCTCACCCACTGCAACACCGGTTTCCTGGCCACCGGGGGAGAGGGCACGGCCCTGGCCGTGGTCTACCGGGCCTTCGCCCGGGGCAAGAAGATCCGGGTCTTCGCCGACGAGACCCGCCCCCTCTGGCAAGGAGCGCGCCTCACCGCCTGGGAACTCCGGAAGGCCGGAATCCCCGTGACGCTCCTCTGCGACGGCGCCGCAGGTTCCCTCCTGGCCTCTGGTGAGGTGGATGCCGTCCTCGTCGGGGCCGACAGGGTGGCCCGGAACGGAGACTTCGCCAACAAGATCGGCACCTATCCCCTTGCCGTCCTGGCCCGGCGGCACCAGGTCCCTTTCTACGTGGTGGCCCCCCTCTCCACCTTCGATCCCCACCTTCCCTCCGGGAAAGGGATCCCCGTGGAACGCCGCCCCGCCGCCGAGGTCCTGGCCCCGAGAGGGCTCGAGATCGCCCCGGAAGGAGTGGAGGCCTGGAACCCGGCCTTCGACGTAACCCCCGCCGCCCTCGTGACGGCCTTCGTCACCGAGAGGGGTGTCCTCCGCCCCCCCTTCGAGGGGAAGATCTCCACCCTCCTGGAGGGGGGGAAGAGGGAGGGGAAGGGAGACTCCGGGAGCCCATGAGCGCCTCCAAGGAAAAGATCCTCCTCGAGATCCTCTCGGAGCTCACCGGCCTGGAGGAATCCAGGATCACGCCGGACCTGCCCCTCCTGGACGGAGGATACTTGACCTCCCTCCAGGTGGTGGAACTCGTGACCCGCCTGGAGGAGGAGACGGGAATCCGCTTTCACGACATGGACGTGACGCCCGAGAACTTCCAGGACTTCGCCCGCATCGCGGCCCTCCTGGAGGAACGGGCGGGAGAGAAGCCTTCTCCATGAACTTCGCCCGAGCCGCGGCGGCCGCCGACCTGGGATGGAAATCGGGGGAACTCCTGGTGGGAGGAATCCCGGCGGGGGAACTGGCCAGGCGCTACGGAACCCCCCTCTACGTCTACGATCTCTCCAGGCTCGAAAAGGACCTGGCCGCCCTCCGGGGCGCCCTCCCTGCCGGGACGACGATCCTCTATTCCGTAAAGGCAAATCCCCTCCTGGCCGTCCTGGTCTTCCTCGCACGGAGGGGGTGCGGCGCCGAAGTAGCCTCGGCGGGAGAGCTCCACGCCGCCCTCCGGGCCGGGTTCCCCCCGGGAAAGATCGTCTTCGCCGGGCCGGGAAAACGCCGGGAGGAGCACCTGGCGGCGATCCGGGCGGGCATTCGGGCCCTCCACCTGGAATCCCGGGGCGAGGCGGAGAGGCTCGCCGACCTCTGCGGGAGGGGCCGGATCCCCGTGGGACTCCGGATCAACCCGGCCTCCCTTTCCAGAGGAGCGGGTATGCGACTGGGGGGAGGGCCCCAGGCCTTCGGCTGGGACGAAGAAGAGATGGAAGAGGCCCTCCGTTTCCTGGAAGGAACGGGCCGTTTCGAAGTGGCGGGCCTTCACGCCAACGCCGCCACCCAGGTACTCCAGGCCCGGGCCCTGGCGGGGCTCTACGCCCGTCTCTTCGACCTGGCGGAAAAGGCTTCCTCCATCCTGGGCCGCCCCCTCTCCTACCTGGACCTGGGCGGCGGACTGGGTGTCCCCCTCCACGAAGGAGAGGAGGAACTGGACCTGGAAGCCCTGGGAAGGGAGGTCCGCTCCCTCTGGGAGGTCCACCGGGACCGGGCTGCGGGAGAACTCCTGGTCGAACCGGGCCGTTTCCTCTCGGCCCGCTCGGGGATCTACCTGACCCGGGTGGTGGACGCCAAGGTATCCCGGGGAAAGAGGTTCCTCGTCCTGGACGGAGGGATGTCCTCCAACGCCCTGGCGGCGGGGACCATGGGCCAGGTCTTCCGCAGGAGCCTTCCCGTGTGCCTGGCGGCGGATCCGGGGGCGGAAGGGGAGGAGAAGGCCACCCTCGTGGGTCCCCTCTGCACGCCCCTGGACACCCTGGCCAGGGAGATCCCCTTTCCCCGGGCCGCTCCCGGCGACCTGGTGGCCTTCCTCAGGTGCGGCGCCTACGCCTTCACGGCGAGCCACCCGGCCTTCCTCTCCCACCCGGTCCCGGCCGAAGTGGTGGTCCTGGAAGGCCAGTCCTGGCTTGCCAGGCCGGGCCGCAAGGGGGAGGACTGGGTCCTGGACCAGAGGGTGCCCCCACCCCTCCAGGAGGACCGGGAACCATGAGAAACGGGTCGGGAAGACCTCTATCCGCTCTCTTCCTGTGGATCCCGGTCCTCCTGGCCGCATCCTGCGCCTCCCGCCGGGCCCCGGTCCGCCCGGACCGTAGCACTCCTCTTCCCCCCCTGGAGGCGGGGGAAGTCCTTTCTTTGGGGGAAACCGCCCCCGTCCCCCTGGCCCTCCCCTCGGGGGAGGCCCGGGTCCTTCCCGCCGGGAGAGGCACCCCCCTCCGCCTCTTCCTGGAAGACCGGGTCCTCCTCCTGGGAGAGGACGGCCGCTTCCGCGAGACCCGGGAGCTCCCCTGGCCCCGTCCCGAAGCTTTCGTCCTCTGCGACTGGGACGGTGACGGAGGGACGGACGTCCTCTCGGCAAGGCCCTTCCTCCACTGGTGGAGGGGGAGGAAAGGGGGCCTCTTCCCTCTCTCCGACCAAGGGGCCCTCCTCACCTCACGGGGAGAGACCCTGGCCGCACCCCGGCCCTGGGACCGATCGGTGGCCGCTCTCGACGCCGACGGAGACGGTCGGACCGACCTGATCCTGGGAGGCCCCGAGGGGCTCCGAATCCGGCTCCAGGAAGAGGAAGGAAGGGTAGGGCCGTCCCGGCTCCTCACCGGCCCGGGGGGAGGGCCCTTCCGGCTCTCCCGGCCCTCCAGCCTGGCCGCTTTCCGGGGCCCGGAAGGCCGGGCCCTTCTCGCCCTCTTCCGCGGAGATCCTCCCGTCCTGGAGATCTATACTCTGGAGAGGAAGAGGGAGGAATTCCACCTGGCCAAGGTCTCATCCTGGGCGGGCCCTCTTCCCGGGCTCACCCTGCGTCCCGGCGGTCCCGGCCCCCTGGCGGCATGGAAGGAGCGCGAGGGCGGGACCTTCCTCCTGGCGGGTCCGGCCCCCCGAATCCTGGAGATCCTCCCGGGAGGGAAGATCCGTCCCCGGAACGGTTTCCCCCTGGAAGAGACCTCCCTCCTCCGCCTGCCCGGCCAGGCCTATCCCGCCCTCATCCGGCGGCGAGGAAGGACGGCCCTCGCCGCCGGACCCGGATTCTTCCGGTTTTCCGGAAACCCCCCTCCTTCTCCGCCCGGCCCGCCGCGTTTTCTCCCCCTGGACTGCCTCCCCCTGGGCCCGTGGAGGGAGGGGGTCCTCGCCCTGGAACGGGGAGGCCGACTCCTCCTGGTCCGCTCCACCGGAAAGGCCTCGCCCCTTCCCTCGGCGCCATCCCTCCTTTCTTCCTCCCGGCCCGCCCTTGGGGACCTGGACGGCGACGGCATCCAGGACCTGGCGGGCTTCCCCGGAGGAGGGGGGCACCTGACCTTCTGGAAGGGACTCCCCGGCGGCCGGTTCGCCGGGGGAAAGACCCTGGAGGCGGCCCCGGAAGTCCTGGCCTCCCTTCCCATGGTCCTGGCCGGGTCCGGACCCGGCCTGGTCCTCTCCACCCTTTCCTCCAGGGAGGATTTCTTCGCCCAGGTGGAGGTGAAGCGACCCGGCCCGGGGCCCTGGCGGCCCGGCCTCCTCCTGCGCTTCCGGGACGCCGAAAACCTCCTCCTTCTCCAAGCCTCGATCCCACGGGAGAGGGAGCCCCTGGTCTACGAACTCACCCTGGTGGAACTCCTGGAAGGAGAAAGGCGGGTCCTGGCGAGGAAGACCCTGGGGTTTCCCGACGGGGAGTGGCACACCCTGGCGGCCTCCGTCGTGGGTGACCGGGTCCGGGCCTGGTGGGACGGGAGTTATCTGGGAGGAGCCCGGACGGCCCTTCCAGGGCCCGGCCCGGCGGGTCTCTTCGCGGGAAAGGGCCGGGTCCACTTCCGGAGCTTCAAGATCCTCCCCCCGCCGGGGAGTCTTCCCGCAGGACGAAGGGGGAAGCCCTGGAAGGACACCCTCCTGGGGAAGCGCAAAGTCCTGGGCGGTTCCTGGCACCTGGCCCGGGACATCCCGGAACCGCCCGGAGGCATCCTCTTCGCCCGGCCCGAAGGGGCAGGCCCCGGCCCGGCCCTCTACGCCGCAGACTGGGACCAGGACGGGGACCTGGACCTCCTCGTGGGAAGGAGGGGGTTTCCCCTCATGTGGCTGGAGCAGGTGAAGCCCCTGGCCTTCCGGCCGCCGAGGCCGGTGCGCCTCGCCACGGGGAGGCCCCTCCACGAAGGCCCGCTCCTGGACGCTCCCGCGGCGGCCCACCTGGACGGCGACGGCAGGATCGACCTCCTCGTGGGAGACGGCCTCGGAAGGATCCACTGGTATCCGGGAAAGGCCCTCCTCCTCCCGCCGCAACCCAGGGAGGGGCGCTGAGGCCCGGGCTTCCCCGCCTTTTTTCCCTCCCCGGGCGGAAGGGCCGGGTGGATCCCGGGTAGGGAGGCGCTTTCGAGAGGGCCGCCGCTCCCCCCGGGCCGGGGGAATGGGAAGAAGGGGGGAAGGAGAAGGAAAGGTTCAGGACCCGGACATTCCCGGGACGGGAAAGGCCCGGGCCAGTTCCAGCACCTGGGCCTTCAGGGTCTCCTCCTCCCCGGTCCCCGTGAGGGCCCGGTGGATGATGCGGGCCAGCCGCTCCATCTCGGCCGGGCCCATTCCCCTGGTGGTCACGGCTGCCGTCCCCAGCCTGAGCCCGCTGGCCTCCCGGGCCTTCCTGGGATCGTTGGGGATGAGATTCTTGTTCGCCACGATCCCCACCCGGAGGAGGGCCGTCTCGGCCTGCTGGCCCGTAATGCCCTGCTTGCGCAGATCCAGGAGGAGCAAGTGGGTGTCCGTTCCCCCCGAGACCAAGTCGAAGCCGAATTCCTTGAGGCCCTCCCCCAGGCGGACGGCGTTCTCCACCACCCGGGCGGCGTAGGCCTTGAACTCCGGCTTCAGGGCCTCTCCGAAGGCGCAGGCCTTGGCGGCGATCACGTGGAGGAGGGGCCCCCCCTGGCCGCCGGGAAACACACTCTTGTCGATCCGCCGGGCCAGCTCGGCCTTGCAGAGGACCATGCCCCCCCGGGGACCCCGGAGGGTCTTGTGGGTGGTCATGGTCACCACGTCGGCATGGGGAAAGGGGCTCTTGTGGACCCCTCCCGCCACGAGGCCCGCCGTGTGGGCGATGTCCGCCAGGAGCCAGGCTCCCACACGCCGGGCGATTCCCCCCAGGCGCTCCCAATCCACCTCCCTGGGAAGAGCGCTCCCCCCGGCCACGAGGACCCGGGGCTTGCACCGCTCGGCAAGGGCCTCCACTTCGTCGTAGTCGGGCTGGCCCGTCTCGGGATGGACGCCGTAGTGGACCCCCTGGAAGATCGTTCCCGTATGGCTCATCCGGGAGCCGTGGGAGAGGTGGCCTCCGGCGGCCAGGTCCATACCGAGCAAAGTGTCCCCCGGCTCCATGAGGGCCATGTATACGGCCAGGTTGGCCTGGGTCCCCGAATGGGGCTGGACGTTGGCGTGTTCGGCCCCGAAGAGAGCCGTGGCCCGTTCCCGTGCCAGGGCCTCCACCCGGTCCGCCACCTGGCATCCCCCGTAGTACCGCGCTCCCGGGTAGCCTTCGGCGTACTTGTCGGTGAGGGGAGAGGAGAGGCAGGCCCGGACCGCGGCGGAGCAGTGGTTCTCCGAGGCGATGAGGGTGAGGCACTCCTGCTGGCGCGCCACCTCGTCGGCCAAAGCGGAGGCCAGCTCGGGATCGTGGATCGAGAGGTTTTCGGCGGGTTCCATGGCGGCGCAGTTTCCCCCCACCCGGCCCGGGAAACAACCCCGGAGTCCCAAGCTCACCTTCGGCCCCCCCGGCGGCCGATGAAAAGGAAGGCCCTTTTCGAGGTGGATCGTGCAGGCGAGGACTCCATCCCCCCAGCCGGGCTCCAATCCCATGGCCCGACTCTTTTGTTTCCTCCTGGCCGTCCTTGTGGTGGCCGGGGCCCTCCTCACGTCCACGCCCTTCACCGAAAGGGTGATCCGCCCGGCCTACCTGGGGGTGATGCTGGGTTTCTTCCTGGCCATGGGCTGGGTGGAGCCCGATCTGCGGAGCCAGGGTTGGAGGTTCCTGGTGATCGGGGCGAGCCTCCTCTTCGCCGGGTCCCTGGGCGGGGTCCTCGTGGGACGGGGCTACATTCCCTGGATCCCCTTCCCCCAGGCCTGGGGCATCGCCTGGTCCCTGGAGCACGGCGTGGGCTTCCTTCTCGGGTTCTCGGTCCTCAGTTTCGGGATCGTCCTGTGGATCCCCGAGATCGTCCGGTCCCGCCGGGTCCTCAAGGAAGGGCTCTCGGCGGTGCGGAAGGACCAGGAGAGGACGGCGGAGATGCTCCGGCGCTCCATGCGGGCCCTGGAGCGGGCCCACGACGAATTGATCCAGGCAGAGAAGATCGCCGCCCTGGGGGAACTGGCCGCAGGCATCGCCCACGACCTCAAGAACCCCCTGGCCATCATCCGTTCCGCCGCCCAGTCCGCCCTGGAGGAATCCCGGGTGTGCCCCTCCGTGGGGAGATCCATGGAGGTGGTCCTGCGAAGCGTGGACAAGGCCGACCGGACCATCCGGGCCCTCCTGGAGCTGGGAAAGCCCTCCCAGTTCGAGCCCGTTCCCCTGGAGGCCCGGACCCTCCTGGAGGAGACGGCCTCCCTGGTGGCCGTCGAGGCCCGCCAAAAGGGAATCCGCCTCCAGGTCCTTCCCTGCCCCGGAGTCACCTTCAAAGGGGACAGGAGTCTCCTCTCCCAGGCCTTGATCAACCTGGCCCTCAATGCCGTACAGGCCGCCCCCGCCTCGGGCCTGGTCCGCCTCGGGGCGAGGTATTTCCGCTTGAGGGATTCCGAGATGGTCGCCCTCTTCGTCGAGGACGACGGCCCGGGCATCTCGCCGGAGACCCGCAAACGAGCCCTCGATCCCTTCTTCACGACGAGGGAGAAAGGCACGGGGCTGGGTCTCACGGTGACCCAGAGAGTGGCCGCCCGCCACGGGGGGAAGCTCGCCCTCTGCCCGAGGTCGGGAGGAGGGACCCGGGCCATTCTCCTCCTCCCCCAGGAAGCCCCCCTTCCCGTGGAGTCCATACGATGAAAGCGAATACCAAGGTCGGCCATTCCCCCAGGATCCTGGTCGTGGACGACGAGGAGGACCTCCGCTGGGTCCTGAAGGGGCTCTTCCAGAAGGAGGGATTCGAGGTCCGGGAGGCCAAGGACGGGGTCGAAGGACTCCGGGTGGCCATGGACTGGCCTCCCGACCTGGTGATCACGGACCTGCGAATGCCCAGGTGCGGAGGCCTGGAGTTCCTGGAGAGACTCCGGGAGAAGCGGCCAGCCCTCCCGGCGGTGGTCCTCACCGCCGTGGACCAGGTGGAGACGGCCGTCACGGCCATGAAGGGCGGGGCCTCGGACTACGTCGTGAAGCCCTTCGACAACGCCAGGTTGATATCGGCTGTCCGAAATCTCCTGGAGGGGCGGGAAGGCCGGGCCGGCTCCCTTCCCCTCATCCGGGGAGGGCTCCCCGCCCTGGGTATCAGCCCTGCCGCAAAGGCCCTGGCCGAGGAGGCCGCCCGGGCCGCGGCCTCGGACCTTCCCCTTCTCCTCCAGGGCGAGTCGGGAACGGGCAAGGAGTTCCTCGCCCGGGCGGTCCACGCCCTCTCTCCCCGGCGGGACGGACCCTTCACGGCCGTGGACTGCGGAGCCCTTCCCCCCTCCCTGGCGGAGAGTCTCCTCTTCGGCCACAGGAAAGGGGCCTTCACAGGAGCGGACCGGGACAGGAATGGGCTCTTTCTCGAAGCCCACGGGGGGACCCTCTTCCTGGACGAAATCGGGAACCTGCCCCCCGAGATCCAGGCCAAGCTTCTCAGGGTGCTCCAGGAGAAGGCCGTCACCCCCCTGGGAGAGAGTATCCCCAGGCCCTTCGACGCCAGGATCCTCTCGGCCACCAACCTGGACCTCTCCCGGGCCGCCCGGGAGGGCCGTTTCCGCCTGGACCTCTACCACCGGATCAACGGGTTCACCTTGCGGATCCCTCCCCTCAGGGAGAGGCCCAAGGACGTCCGCTGGTTCGCCGGTCTCTTCCTGCTCCAGGAGGGTGGGGGAAAGGCCCGCTGGTCCAAGGGGGCCATGGAGGCCCTGCTGAAGCGCCCCTGGCCCGGGAACCTCCGGGAATTGCGCAACACCGTGGCCCGAGCCCTCCTCCTCTCGGGGGGGGGGACCATCCTTCCCCAGCACGTCCGGGAGGGAAAGGAACTGGATCCTCGGGGGCTTCCACCGGGAGGGCCCGCCTTCCCAAGGGACGCCTCCCTGACGGACAAGGTCCGAGAGGCGGCGGAAAGACTGGAGCGGGAGTGGATCCTCCAGGCCCTGGAGCAGGCCGGAGGCAACAAGGCCGAGGCGGCCCGGATCCTCAAGGTGGACTACACCACCCTCCACAGGAAGCTCAAGCGCCTGGGCTTGGACTGAGGTGGAACGGAGGGATCGAGCCCCCAGGCCCCAGGGAGCCTCTTTCCTGGCAACCCCACTATGGCAGGCCTGCCATACTCGGCCGGCGCCGAAGGGGCCATACCAAGGGGGCGACCCGGCCATTTTCGTCTAAATCTATATTTTTCAATAGGTTAAGATTTTCTCGATTCTCTACGCATCTCCGGCACGGTCTTTGTAATCCCGGGAGCAGAGCTCCAACCTGCTTCCCGGACCGGCGGGAGTCCCCAAGACCTCGGGGACTCCCGCCGCTTTTTCCACCTTTCCCCCCGGGGAGAGGTCTCCCAGCCGGGACGGCCCCTTCCTCTTTCCCTTCCTCCCGGGCATCCTGGGAGGCTCCTCTGCTGGGAACCGACGAAAGAAGACGGAAACCATGTCCATGCAGGCCAGGTTGCGAATCCACCTTCCCCTGATCGCCCTCCTGGGCCTCCTCCCGGGGTGCGGAAAGGAAAGGCCCACCCGGCCCGAGAGGGCCCGGAACCTCCCCAGGGTGGAACCCAGGATCTGCGACATGGGGACGGTCCGCCACGGGACGACCTGCCACTGCAAGTTCCGTCTCCTCCACCCGGGAGGGGGCACATTGAAGGTGAAGGGAATCCGGGTGGGATGTTCCTGCGCCCATCCTGTCTTCAAGGTGATCTCCCCCGGGGGGAAGGCCCGGGTGATCCATGAGGGCATCGCCCCGCCCAAGGCCTTCGCCGCCGAACTGGGTCCCGGGGAGACGGGCCTCCTGGAAGTCCGTTACGAGACCCTGGAGCGCAAGCCCATCGACAGCGAGCTGGAACAACCGGTCACCTTCTTCCTGGAGGACCCCAAGGTCCCCCGGATCGATTGCCTCATGAAGGTCCGGATCCTGAGGAGGCTGGACTTCTCCCCGGCCCAACCCTCCTTCGGGGAGATCCCCCCCGGGGAGAGGGGCGTCCTCACCTTGGACCTGAAACCCCTCCCGGGAAGGCCCACGATCCACGTCACGGGCTTCCTGGGAACGGGAAAGCACCTGGAAGCGAAGGTCCTGAAGGAGTCTCCCGCCTTTACGAGGATCCTCTTCAGGACCAAGGGAGAGCTTCCGACAGGGTATTTCCACCTTCCCGTGATCATATGGACCGACGTGGACGGCCGTTACGGCCTTCCCCTGTTCCTGGACGGCCGGATCGTTCCGGAACTCTCACTCACGCCTCCCTCCCCCCTCTCCCTGGGGAGGATCCTGCCGGGCAGGGAGTCTTCCACCATGGCCCTCCTGGAGTGGCGGGGACCGGGCCGCCCCCTCCATCCCAAGGTCGCCCGGGTCGAAGGACCGAAGGGAACGAAGGTGGAATTGAAGCCCGCCCTCCCCGGCAAGGCCTGGCATTTGAGGATCGGGTTGAAGATTCCCCCGGGGGCGAAGATCCCCCCCCACGTGAAAGGCAAGGTCGTCCTGGAGACGGGATACTCCAAGCAACCCTTCTTCACGGTGGAGTTCCAGGGTTTCATCAGGAGCGGAACCAGGTGAAGGGCCCCACTCTTACCCGCCCTTGCGCGTTCCTGCCGGGAACTCCCCGGGCCGGGAGGATCCTCTTCCTTCTCCTCGCCTTCCTCCCCCTTTCCGCCTGCGGAAAAAGACCTCCCAGGGCGCCCGACCTTCCCAGGGTGACCCTGGACCTCTCGGGCTGCCTGCTGGGACGCCTGGATCCCTGCGGTTGTGCGGCCAACCAGAAGGGGGGCCTGGCTACGCGGAAGACCTTCCTCTGGGAGAGGAGAGCCACCGGGGCCTTGCTTCTCGAGGGGTGTCGGTTCCTTCCCGAAAGCCGGTGGGGCCTGGCCTACGCCGAGCTGAACGGCCGCATCCTCATGCGTTGCCTGGGTTCCGGGGAAGGAGGCCTCCATTACGCCGGAATGGGTGTGGGCGCCGAGGACATCCTTCCGGGAATCGACAAGCTGAAAGAGATGGCCCGGAAGGCCGGCGGGCCCGACCTGGTCTCCTGCAACATCCTGGACGAGCGGGGCCTGCCGGCCTTTCTTCCTTTCAAGACCGTCCGGGCCGGGAAGACGAAGGTCTTCTTCACGGCCCTCACCTTCCGCGTCCCCTCCTCCTACCCCGAGACGGCGGGCCTCCTTCCCTGGAAGCCAGCCCTGGCCTCGGCCCTGGACAGGGCGCCCCCCGACGCATACAGGGTCCTCCTTCTCGACGGAGATACCCGTGATGCCCGCCTTGCGGCCAGGTCCTTCCCGGGGGAGCTGGACCTGATCCTGACGGCCCGGGGGGACTACAACCCCACGCCAGGATCGGGCGCCGTCCTGGAAGGGGATACGGTGATCCTGGATCCCGGGTCGGGAGGGAGGTTCATCCTGGAAGCGGACCTGGTCCGGAAGGAGGGACGGACCCGGCTGGTCCGGTATACGCCCTACCCCCTCCCTCCCAAGGAGACGGGGAAGGGCAGGAAGAGTCCCCCCGGAGCGATCACCCCGGACCCGACCATGGCGGAGTGGATCACGGCCATGCGTTGCGACCTGGCCGACGGAAAGGCCCTGGAGGAGGCCTTGGCCCATCCCGGACCGGTGAAACGGGGAGGCTACCTCGGAAGCCGCTCCTGCTTCCCCTGCCACGAGGCCTCGGCGGAAGCATGGAAGAAGAGCCTCCACTCCCATGCATGGAAGGCCCTGGAGGACGACGAGGAGGCCCGGGGCTGGCCCATCACCCTCTCGCCGGAATGCGTCTCCTGCCACGTCGTGGGTTTCGGGAAGGCCACGGGCTTTCAGAGCCCGGAGAGGACCCCCGATCTCCTGAACGTGGGATGCGAGAACTGCCACGGCCCCGGAAGAGAACACGTCCTCCGGATGATGGAAGACCCGGGGAACCCGGACAAGGCCATCGAAAGGGGAGGAGGGGGAGGAGGGTACTGCTACGACTGCCACGACACGGAGCGCCAGACCCACGGCCACTTCCATTACGAAGAGAAGTGGAAGCGGATCCGCCACGTCGAAACGAAGAAGTGGGCCGGAGAAATCCGGAAGAGGGGAAAGTGATCCCGCAGGCGGATGGAACGGGACGGCCCCTGCGGACCGCCACGACCGGTGAAGTCCCGGGAGGCTCGAGAAGAGGAGGGCGGCCGGCCGGGGAAGACCTTCAGGGCATCTCCCGGGTGGGACTCTCCAGGAGTTTCAGCGCCGCGGCGGCGGCCTTGCCCAGCCCGCCGTCCGGGTCCTTCCGGGCGGCGGCCTGAAGGAGGGCCCGGGCCTCCTCTCTTGCGGCGGCGGGCATGAAGACCGCCGCGATCAGGAGATGGGGATAGTGCTTCCTGTCCCCAAGCTCCAGGGCCCGCTTCAACGTCAGGAGGGGCTTTCCGGCGATGGGCTCGTATCCTTTCGGGAAGACCCGCATCTGGGTGGGCTGGGCCGGGATGGACTTGAGAGGAAGGATCTCCCCCGCCGCGAGGACCGACCCCAAGAGGAGATCCCCTTCGAAGCGGACTACCCGCATCACGGCCCCCGGGGGAATCGTCGCCTTGAATGGCTGGAAACCCTCGAATTTCACCTTTCCCGCCGCCACGGAAAGGGGCCTGTCCAAAGGCAGGTTCAAGGGGCGCTTGGTGACCCACTCCTCCCCGAAGACCCCGTAATCCACGATCCGCAACCGGGCCTGCAGGTATCCCCTGGCCCCGGGCGCAGGCAGGGAGACGGGACCGTCCAGGTGGTTTTCCAGCCTGAGGCCGAAGTAGACGATGTCCCCCTGGCGGAAATCCATGTGGGGAAGGGCGAACCTGGCCACGATCCTCCCCTCGGCCACGAGTTTCATCCCTCTCAGGACGGACCCGTAACGGGCCAGGGACTCCTCGGCCCAGGCGGGCCCCTTCTTCCCCTCCACGGAGCGGAGGAGGCTCTCCAGGTGGGCCGTATCCTTCTCCTTCACCGCGGCCTGGCACTGGCGGAAGAAACTGGACCACCAGGAAGCCACGAGGGGATCGGTCTCCCCCCGCCCCGCGGCCCTGGAGACTACGACGGGGCCGATCTCCCCCGCTCCTTCCCCGGCCGTCCCGGGACCGGAGCAGGAGATGAGGCTTCCCGGCCCGGCGGCCCCGAGGGTGAGGCAGAAAAGAAAAAGGGCCCCGCGCAACTTGGATACGCCGCGCGGGACCCTGGATCTTCTCATGCTCCCCCTCCCGGCCTACTCTCCCTCTTTCTTCTCGGCCTCTCCGCCCTCGGGCTCGGGGGCCGATTCTCCCTGGGCCTCCCCTTCCTGGGATGCCTGGGGCTCCTCCCCGCCGGATTCCCCGGCGGCCTCCTGGGAGGAGGGGGCGGAACCTTCCGTCTCGGAGGTTTCGGCCTGGGCGGTCTCTCCGCCGGACTCGCCGGAGTCGCCGGAATTCTCCACTTCCTTGAGCCTCTCGGCGTGGGCCTTGAGCTGGGAGCCCAGGAGAGTCTCCATGGGGCGCCTCTCGGGAAGGGCCTTCCGCTCCTCCGCCGGTTTGCCGCCCTCTTCCTCGCCCGTGTCGAAGTCGGTGGAGATCAGGGTAAGGCCGATCTTACGCTCGTCCGGATCGATCTTGATGATCCGGACTTCGATCTTCTGGCCCACCTTCACCACCTCTTCAGGATCGTCCACCTTGTGGTCCGAGAGCTCCGAGACGTGGAGCAGGCCTTCCAGGTCCTCCTCGAGCTCCACGAAGACCCCGAAATTGGTGATCTTGGTGACCTTGCCCGGGAGGGTGTCGCCGATGTGGTACTTGGCGGGAATCTCGTCCTGCCAGGGATCGGGCTTGAGCTGCTTGAGGCCCAGGGAGATGCGGCGCTTCTCCTTGTCCACGGCGAGGACCACGCACTCCACCAGGTCGCCCTTCTTCACCACCTCGGAAGGATGGGTGACCTTCTTGGTCCAGGACATGTCGGAGATGTGGAGAAGGCCGTCGATCCCCTCCTCCAGCTCGACGAAACAGCCGTAGCTGGTGAGGTTCCTGACCCGGCCGCGGAGCACCGTGCCCACCGGGTATTTCTCTTCCACCAGGTCCCAGGGATTCACCTCGGTCTGCTTCATGCCGAGGCTGATCTCCTGCTTCTCCTTGTTGATGTCCAGGACCATGACCTCCACCTCGTCCCCCACCTGGACCACCTCGCTGGGGTGGTTCACCCGGCGGGTCCAGGACATCTCGGAGACGTGGACCAGGCCCTCTACGCCGTCCTCGAGTTTCACGAAGGCGCCGTAGTTCATGATGTTCACCACCGTGCCCCGCACCTTGGAGCCGATGGGGTAGCGCTCCTCGATCTTCTCCCAGGGGCTCTCGGCCTTCTGCTTGAGGCCCAGGGCGACCCGCTCCCGCTCCTTGTCCACACGGAGGACCTTGACCTCGATCTCGTCGTCGATCTTCACCATCTCCGAAGGATGGTTGATCCTGCCCCAGGACATGTCGGTGATGTGCAGGAGGCCGTCCAGGCCGCCCAGGTCCACGAAGACGCCGAAGTCGGCGATGTTCTTCACGACGCCCTTGCGGATCTGCCCCTCCTCCAGTTCGGCCAGGAGTTTCTCCTTCTTGGCGGCCCGCTCCTCTTCCAGGAGCTTCCGCCTGGAGACGACCATGTTCCGCCTTTCCGGATCGAGCTTGATGATGCGGGCCTCGATCTCCTTTCCGATCCACTCGGCCACGTCCCCGCTCCTGCGGATGTTGACCTGGGAGGCCGGGAGGAAGGCGTGGAAGGGGGCGCTCCCCAGCTCCTCGGGAACGGGGATCCGGACCAGGAGGCCGCCCTTGATCTTGCGGGCAACGATACCCTTGACCGTGTCCCCTTCCTTGTAGTGGGAGAAGACGTACTCCTCCACCCGGGCACGGTCGGCCTCACGCTTGGAAAGAACGATGAATCCTTCGGAGTCCTCCACGCTGAGAAGGAGCACCTCGAATTCGTCCCCGGGCTTCAGGGACTCGGGATTCTCGAACTCCTGGATCGGAATCAAACCTTCCGACTTGTATCCCACGTCGACGACGACGTCGTTCTCCAGGACTCGAACCACCTTCCCCTTGAGAATGGTGTGGGGTTCGAACCGCCCCACGGAACTCTCGGCGGCCTGCTCGAGCTGGGCCACGCCTTCCGTTCCCAGGGCCTCGTCCACCTGGCGCTGCAACTCCTCCGGATCGATGTCGAACTTCTTCAGCTTGTCCTTTACCGACATGAACTGTTTCCTCCACCGCGGGGACTTCCCCGCGGCCCCCCACCTGGGGGAACCATGAAAAAAGGGTCCAAGAACACGTTTCTCCCGCCTCCGCCGGCGGGAAAGAAGGGCGGACAAGATAGCACCGGCCGCCCGGCCGGGCTACCCCCGATCCCAGGGGAACTCCCCCCTCTTCCTCTTCCTTTCCCCTTCCTCCACGAGCTCCACGATCCTGGCCCGGAGGTCGAAACCCGGACTGGCCAGGACCCTGGGCGGGATGGGGTCCCCGATGACGACCCTGATGTTCCCCCGCTTGGGGAAGGCCCTGTGCCTGGGCCAGACCTGGTAGGCTCCGGCGATCCCCACGGGAACGATGGGGACCCCCGCCTTGCGGGCCAAGAGCTCGCTCCCCCTCTTGAAAGGACCCACCTTCCCGTCGGGGCTCCTGGTGCCTTCGGGAAAGAGGCCCACCACTTCGCCGGCCTGGAGGAGCTCCATGGCGGCCCGGAAGCTCTTCAGGTCCTTTCCGTCCCGCTCCACCGGGACGATCCCGCAGAACCAGAAGACGAACTTCATGAACTTGGACTGGGTCAGAGTCCGGCGGGCCAGGAAGTGGACGGGCCGCCTCGTCAGGGAACCCACGATGGGAGGATCCAGGTGGCTCTGGTGGTTGGAGACCAGGAGGACACCGCCCTCGATGGGGATCCGCCAGGCCCCGTCGATCTTGAAGTCCAGGTAGGTGGCCAGGAAGCCCTTCACCAAGTACCACCCCAGGAAGTAGAGGGGCCGGAAGACCTTGAACTCTTCCTGGGCAGGCCGGATGGAGGCCTCCATCTCTTCTCGTCTTTCTTTTTCCATTCCTCTTTGCACTGTCCGGACGATCCGCTCCACCACCTCCTCCAGGCTGAGATCGGTCGTATCCAGGAGCGTGGCGTCGGGAGGACGCACCAGGGCCCCGTCCTTGCGCTCCTTGTCCGCCTTGTCCCTCTCTTCCAGGCCGGCCAGGACCTCCTCAAGGGAGAGTTCCTTCCCCCGGCGCCGGAAGTCCTCCCAACGCCTCCGGGCCCGGGTCCGGGGGGCCGCATCGAGATAGAACTTGAAGGCCCCGTCGGGGAAGACCACGCTTCCCATGTCCCGGCCTTCCGCCACGAGGGGCCCCTTCTCCACCTCTCTCCGCTGGAGTTCCCTCAGCCTGGAACGGACCAGGGGCGAGTCGGCCACGAGCTTGATGGCCCGCTCCACCCGGGGATCCCGGAGTTCTTCCTCACCCAAGGGCCTTCCCTCAAGGAGGACCCGTCCCTCCCGGTCCAGGGAGAGGTCCAGTCCATCCAAGGCCCGGGCCACTTGCTCGGGCCGGGAGGGGTCGACTCCTTCCCGGAGGAAGAACCAGGTCACGGCCCGGTACATGGCCCCTGTATCCAGGTAGCGCCATCCCAACCGGGCGGCAGCCATCCTGGCGGCCGAGCTCTTCCCCGAGCCGGCCGGGCCGTCCAGGGTGACCACGGGAATCTTGCCTTTCTTCAAGCCAGAACCTCCTGTGGAGGCCAAGGAACCTCCTCCCCCCCGGGCCCGAGACGCAGGGGAGTCCCCTCCTCAAGGAGGACCCACTCCCCCCCCTCCACCCAGGGCGGGAGGACGAAAAGAAAGGGATCTTCCCCGGGAGCCCGGGAGAAGCAACCCACCTTGTGGAGATGCCCGCAGAGAATCCCCTCCAACCCCGGAACCGACCTGGCCCGGACGGCCTCCAGGGTGGGCACGAGGCACCGGGGATCCCTGGAAGAGAGGGAACGCTGGCTCTTTCTGCGCAGGACCCGGGCCAGGCGGAGCTTCCACCCCAAGGGAAGAGCCCGGGAGACGCCTCTCACGGGGAGGGAACGGAGGAGCCTTCGGGCCCTCTGGTAGGCCACGTCCCTGGTACAGAGCTGGTCGCCGTGGAGGAGGAGCCATTTCCGGCCTGCCTGATCCTCCACCAAGGTCTCCTCGGGGGAAGGATGGATCCCCATGCGTTCCAACTGGGCCGGGCCGGCAAGGAAGTCCCTGTTTCCCGCCAGGAAGTGGAGGGGAATGGGAGAGGAGCGGAAGACCTCCAGGTAGTCCTTCCAGGGCTTCCAATCCTCCATGCCCCGGCCCACCCAGAAATCGAAGAGGTCTCCCAGGAAGTAGAGGGCCGAAGCCCGCCGGGAGGCCGCCTCCAGGAGGGCCCGAAGCCGCCCGGCCGTTCCCGCCTCTCCCGGGGAGAGGTGGAGGTCCGCCGCCAGAGCCAGAGCTTCGCCCTTCACCGTTGCACCTGGAAGAGAAGCAAGGAGTCCGGGTCCAGGTGCAGCTTCCAGGTCCGCCCCCTTCCCAGGGACTCCCCCGCCCGCAAGTCCCGGAGGCTCACCCTCTTCCCGGCCTCCAGGAGGACCGGGATCGGGCCCCTCCGGCCCAGGCGGGCCAGGCCGTCCTTCCCGAGGTTCACCCGAACCACCCAGAGGAGTCTTCCGTCCCTGGCCAGGCGGGCCCTTCTCTCCAGGGGGACCCATTCGTATTCCCCGGCCGGGATCTTCACCTGGAAGGGCGGCTCAAGCCCGGCCGCCCTGGCCGCCAGGGAGAACAACCGCCTGGCCAGGCGGACCCCCCTCCCCAGGGGCGGCCTCTCCCTCAGGGCGGCGTAGGAGACGAGGGAGAGGTTCCAGTAGAAGGCCCGGCCCTTTCCCGCGGCCCGGGAGAAGCACCAGTTCCGGCCGGCCGAATTCCTGGAAACCGTTCCCTCCACCGGAAGGATTCCGATCTGGAGGATGGGCAGGCCTTCGGGAGAGAAGGCCCCGGCCAAGGGCCGCCCGTTCCGGTCCGCCGGTTTCCAGAGGGAGGGATCGGCGGGCCTGCCGATCCCGAAGAGCCCGTCCAGTCCGCCCCTCCGCCGGCGGCGGAGAAATTCGTCGTAGAGGGCCGTCTCCCCGTCGGCGACGACGACCCCACCGGAACGGACGAAGGCCCGGATCGCCCGGCAGGCGCCCTCCCCAAGGGCCACCGTCCGGGGAAGGACCAGCAGGCCGGGCCGGGCCGGGCCGGCCAGGACTCCCCGGGCGAGGTCGGCCGGGGAGACCAGCCGGGCCTGGAGCCCCAGATCTTCCAGGAGGCGGATCCAGGAGAGGCGGGTGGCCATGGAGGTGGAATGGGCCGTCTCGAAGGACCCGAACCTCCTGGGCCAGGTCCTCCCGTCGGGAAGGGAGTCCTTCCACCAGTGCAGGCGGACCGAGGCCTGGGATTCCAGGAGGGCCACCGTCCAAGGCCCGGGAGCCGGCAAGGAACCGGCCAGGGCCCGGCCCAGGGGCCCGGCGGCCTCCCGGAAGGCCGGTGCCATGGCCCGGGCGATCCCCCTGGGCCGGCCCTGGGGATCGAGGAACTTCCGGGAGGACCAGAGGATCACCCCCGAGAGTCCCCGGGACAGCATCCCGTAGAACCTGGAGCGGACCGCCCGGGGATCCTCCTCCAGGAAGAGGGTCTCCACCCGCCTCGCCTCGGGCGGGGCGAAGGAAGCCGCCGCCTCCCGGGCGCCGCCGATGTCGTAGGCCTCCAGGAAGGAGACTTTCCGGGCAAGGAGGGACCAGTCGTAACCGCCCCAGGCGGCCGGTGCCTGCCCACCGAGGAAGCCCACGGGGAGGGAGGGCCGGAGCCTCCGGGAGACCTGGGCCAGCCGGGCCACCCGGTCGGCCAGGAGAAAGTCCCGGAAAGCCAGGTGGTCGTTCCAGCGGGAGAGGTTCTCCGGGTAGAGGGCTCTCTTCGTCCGATCTCTCTCCCCGTCCGTCGTGGGAGGAAGGGCCTCTTTCCAGGAAGAGACCTTCGTCCCCCACCGCCGGGAAAGATCCGCCGGCGAAGGACAGTCCTTCTGCAACCAGGCCCGGAAGGCATCGAGACACCAGGGACTCCGGCAGAAGTCGATGGGATCGATGAAGCGGGTGGCAGAGATCTCGTCGTCCAGGGAGACGGCAAGGACCCTTCCCGGAGGGACGGCCTGAAGGGTCTTCTCCAACCTGGCCCGGGCGGCGGCGAAGGCGGCGGGGTCGCTCAGGCAGGGCTTTCGCACCAGGAGGGAGGGTGACCTGGTCTTGTACCACTTCCGGAAGATCGGGTCCCAGTTCCTCCTCCGCATGTAGAGGAAGCCCTTGCCCGAGGCGTGCCCCACGTAGAAAGGGAGGCCCGAGGCCTTCACCCAGGGCGAAGGAATTCCATATTCGCAATTGAGGGCCGTGACGCCCATGGCGCGGAGGGTTCGGGCCAAACCGGGTGGAGCGGGATCTCCGAAGGCCCAGAGGATCACCTGGAACCCCCTCCAGGGCGCACGATCCTCCCGGGCCCGAAGAGGCCCGGAAAGGAGGAGTCCCAGGAGCAGGAGAAGGACCGGGCCGGGAAGGATCAATCCAGCTCCATGTCTTTCATCTTTTCCCATAGGGCCTTCCGGCTGATCCCCAGGATCCGGGCGGTCTTGGTGCGATGGCCGCCGGTATGGGCCAGGACCCGCTGGATGTGGGCCCGCTCGGCTTCCTTCACCACCTCCGCCAGGGGCCGGAGATCGGGAGAGTCCCCCTCCTCCCCCGCCTTCCCGGCGATCTCGGGCAGGGAGAAGGCCTCGGGAGGAAGGAGGTGTTTCCTCTCCAGGAGGCGGTTCTCGCCCGCGAAGGCCACGGCCCGGGCCACGTGGTTCTCCAGCTCGCGGACGTTCCCCGGCCAGGAATAGCGTTCCATTGCCTCCAGGATCTCGGCAGGCACCAGGTATTCCCTTCCCCGACCGTATTTCTGGATGAAGTGCTGGACCAGGAGGGGGATGTCCTCCCGCCTTTCCCTGAGTGGAGGGAGACGCAAGGGAAGGACGTTGAGCCTGTAGAAGAGGTCTTCCCGGAACTCCCCTTCCTTCACCTTCTCCCGGAGGTCCACCTTGGTGGCGGCGATGACCCTGACGTCGACGGAGACGGACTCCTCCCCGCCGATCCGCTCGAACTCCCTCTCCTGGAGCACCCTCAGGAGCTTCACCTGGATGGGCAGGGGAAGATCGTCCACGTCGTCCAGGAAGAGGGTCCCCCCGTCGGCCAGTTCGAACCTTCCCTTCCGGATCTTCCTGGCGTCGGTGAAGGCTCCCTTCTCGTGACCGAACAGTTCGTCCTCGATGAGGTTCTCGGGAAGGGCGGCGCAAGAGACGGCCACGAAGGGCCGGTCCGCCCTGGGGGAGAGGGCGTGGATGGCCCGGGCGACCACCTCCTTGCCCGTCCCCGACTCCCCTTCCAGGAGGACCGTGGCGTCGCTGGAGGCCAGGGTGCCGATCTGGTCCAGGACGAGGAGCATGGGCCGGGAGCGGCCCACGAGCCTGCGTGAGAGGTCCTTCCCTTCCAGGCGGGACCTGAGTCTCTCCAGCTCCTCCCCCATGACCCGGAGCTGGTCCATCCGGGCGACCCGTTCCACCACGACCTCGTTGGGAAAGGGTTTCTGGATGTAGTCGTAGGCCCCGGCCTTCATGGCCTCCACGGTCTGCTCGATCGTCCCGTAACCGGTGATGACGATGACCTCCGTGGAGGGAGAGAGGTTCTTCACGGCCTTGAGGAGGTCCATCCCTCCCAGTCCGGGGAGGCGGATATCGGTGATCACGCAGTCGAAACGGCGCTTCTCCAGGACCTCCAGGGCCTTCGCCCCGTCCGAGAGGGCGGTCACACGGTGACCCGCCCTCTCCAGGTCGTCCCTGAGGGTGATCCTAATGGAGCGTTCATCCTCGACCAGGAGGATATCCAAGTCACTTCCCCGTGACGATGGGCCCCAGTTTCTGGTGTTGGGCGGTGTAGCAGATGAACTTGTAGGCGAGCCTGGCGGCGGCGAACTCCGAAACGAAGTGCCCGCTCAGGGGGACGGTCTCCACGATGTCCATGGCCACCACGTCCTTCTCGCGGACTACGGCACGAAGGATATCACAGACCTGGTACCAGCCGAGCCCGCCCGGTTCGGGCGTCCCCGTCCCCGGAAAGAAAGAGGGGTCGAAGACGTCCACGTCGAAGGTAATGTAGACCTTCTCCTCGAGAGACTCCAGGATCTGGGGGATGATCTCTTTCTTCAGTTCCCCCGCCAGGACGTCCCGGGCCATGAAGGTGGTGATGTTCCCCTTGTCGGCCAGGTCCGCCTCTTCCTCCGAGAGGGAGCGGACTCCCACCTGGGTGATGGGGCACTCCTGGGAGATCCGCTTGGCGATGCTGGCGTGGCCGAACCGGCTCCCCTGGTAGGACTCCCTGAGATCGGCGTGGGCGTCCAACTGGAGGACGGAGAACTCGGGCCAATACCTGGCGGCGGCCCGAACGGGGCCCAAGGAGATGGAATGCTCCCCGCCGAGCATGACCACCCGCTTGCCCCGCCGGAAGAGCTCGGCCACTTCCTGCTCCAGGTGGAGGGCCAGATCCTGGGGGGGGCCGTCGAAAAGCACTTCCGGATACGTAGTGATCCCTACCTTGCTGAAATCCTTCCAGAGCTCCTCGTCGAAGAGTTCCACCTGGCGGCTCGCCTCCAGGATGGCCCTGGGCCCCCCTGCCGTGCCTTTGATGTAGGTGGTGGTTTTTTCATAGGAAACGGGTAGGACCACGAAACGAGCCTTCTCAGGGTCGTTCCATGGCTCGTCCAGGCCAAGAAAATCGCCCGGCCCGATCTGGGGAAGTTCGGGAGCGACTTGGTCCATCGGCACGACTCCATGATCTATATTTTTTCGGGACATAAATAAGGAAGGGCGCCCGGTCGACCCGTGGAACGCCCCCCGATGGCTCAGAACGATCTCTCCGGCTGAGGCCCCTTATAGCCCCAGGACAGGGGAGACTTCAACGAGGATTCTCCAGGACCCTCAGATCCTACCCTTCCGGCGCCTCTCCCGGACCTCCCTCCCAGGCGGCGACCCAGTCCCCGCCTCGTTCCTGGGAGAAATACCAGGCACGCTCGGCATTCTTGAGCAAAGCGTCGTGGAAAAGGAGATCTTTTCCGGAAGAAGAGGCGATTCCTATAGAGAGAGTCACGGGGAAGGAGTGGCCCTGGACGGAGAATTCCTGCTTCTTCACCTCCTCCCGGAGGCGCTCCGCCAGGACCCGACACCCCTCCAGGTCGGTGTGGGGAAGGAGCAGGAGGATCCCGTCCCGCTCGTAGAGCCCGAGAAAGTCGGAGATCCTGACGGCCTTCCTCAAAAAGAGCATCACCTCCCGGACCAGGGCCCCCCTGATCCTGGTGCCGAAGAGGTCGGCCTTCTCGTCCAGCCTGTCGATGGAGAGGAGGGCGCAGGACAGGGGCTGGCGGTAACGCCTGGCCCGGGCGAACTCCACCTTCAGGAGATGGAGGATCTGGGCCTCGTTGAAGAGGGCCTCTTCTCCGGGAGGCTCCACCCGCGGACCCTGGCCGCCCGGCTCCCTTCCTTTTTCCTTTTCCTCGAACATCGAGTTGGGCCTTCCCTTCAACTGGACCCTTTCATTATCGAACCGCCGGCAGGGGAACTCCAAAAAAAAGGTCCCCCCCCGCAAGGGAGGGGAACCTTCTGAATGGGGATGGCTACAAGGTGGAGAGGGCGGTTAGGGAGGGGAAGAATCTCCACCTCATAGCCTGTCCCTGCTTGCAAACCTGGTCGCTCGAAGTCCTTCAGGCAATCAGGCGAAAGAAGAGTATCCACACTTTTCCACCAGTTTCAACCCTCTTTCCAAAAATTTTTCACCACTCTTCCAACACCCCCCATTGCAGAAAAATCGGGAGACCCCATCCTCTGGGAAGGGGCGTGGACCGGCACCGAAGGGAACCAGGGCGATACAATGGCACCCAAACGGCTCGTCTACAAGATCTGGGGGGTCCTGGTCCGCACTACCCCCAAGGAAGCGGGGGTCCTGGAGAACCTCTCTTTGCTCCTGGACCGGGGCGTCCCTCCGGGACAGGCCCTGACCTCTGTGCTGGAAGGGGGAAAGGAATCCCCCCACCTTCCCGCTCCGGGCGAGAGGATCTCACCCGCCCTAGTGAGGGCCGGCTTGGTCTCCCCCGGGGAGGGGGCCTTCCTGGAGGAGCTGGAAGAGGTGGGGAGACTTCCCCTGGGCCTGAAGGCCCTGGCCCGTTTCCAGGGGGAGACCCACAGGCTTCTTCGAAGCGCCTTGGCCAGAGGGGCCTATCCTCTCCTGATCCTCCACCTGGCCCTGGTCCCTCTCCAGATTCCCACCCTCCTCTCCCGGGGATTCCAGGCCGCCCTGACCTCCCTCCTTTTGTGGACCGCCCTCCTGGAGGCCCTCCTTCTCTCCGGCGCCTGGTTGGTCCTTCGTGCCTGGGAGGGAGGAAAGGTGGAAAGGCTCCCTCTCCTCGGGCCCTGGTTCCTCATGGAAGAAAAACGGAAGGCCCTCTTCCTCCTGGAGGAACTCCACGGAGGAGGCGTTCTCTGGGACCGGGCCCTTCTCGGGGCGGCCCGGGGGGTCCGGGCACCCCATCTGAAGGAAAGGCTCATCGAGGGGGCCGGGAAGATCCTCCAGGGCCGGCCCCCTTCGGAAGTCCTCCTCCAAGCCCTGGACCTTGAGGAACCCTGCAGGGGATGGATCCAGACGGGAGAGCGGGCAGGCTCTCTCCAGGAAAGCCTCGCCCAGTGCCGGGCCGCTCTGGAGAGGCTCTCCTCCCAGAGAGCGGGAGTGTTGAGCAAAGGTATAGGGTCCGCCCTCTACGTCCTGGCCGTGGCCTTCACCATCCTGGTCCTGGTCCGTGCCATCCTGGCCATCTACTCCCCCACCTGGTTCCAGATCGGCAGAGGACTTTGACCCCTGGGCCCCCAGGGGAGGGCCTCGATCCTCTTCAGGGCCCGGGCGGCCCGCAGGGAGACTTCGGGAGGACCGGTCCACCACAATTTATAAAGGAAGGGCCGAATGGGCCGGCCGAGGCGGACCAGGCCCTCCTCGGCCCGGTCCCTCCGGGCTCCCAGGGGGGAAGCGAGCAAGCGGGCCAATTGCCTGGCTTTCTTCTCCAGTTCCGGAAAGACCCTCTTCCTTCCAGGGATCACCACCCGGATCTCAGGGAGGGGTTCCATGCGCCTCAGGCGCCCCACCGGCAGGGAGAGGACCTTCCCGGCCCTGGTGCGAAAAGGAAGGAACCCGCCCCGAGCCTTTTTCAAAGGCACCCCCACCAGGATCTCTCCGCAGGCCAGGGTGACCCGAAACGACCCCTTCTTCCCGCCCACCTCCCCAACCCGCCCAAGCCCCCCCTCGCCCGAGGCCGAAGGGAAGAGAAGGACCAGGACGATTCCCAGGGATCCCCATCTCCAGGATGGAGAAAGGACCCGGTCGACTTTGGGAAGAACGGCCATGAACAAGACTACCCTCTTCCCCGGGGAGGAGGCGGTGGGGAAGTATGGACTCCAGGTGGACAGGGAGGCCCTGCTGGAAGACTTTCTCACCCTGGTCCGCCTGGATTCTCCCCCAGGAGGGGAGGGGAAAGTGGCCTCCTGGTGCCAGGACCGGATGGAAGAGATGGGCCTGGAGTGCAGGAGGGACGGAGCGGCCCGGATCCTCGGGGGGGAGACGGGGAACCTCCACGGCTTCCTTCCGGGAAAGGGCCGGGAAGGCACCCTCCTCCTTTCGGCCCACATGGACACCGTTCCCGAAGCGGTGGGCGTCAAACCCGTCGTGGAGAGGGGGTGCGTGAGGAGCGACGGGACCACTCCCCTGGGGGCGGACGACAAGTCGGGGATCGCCGTCATCCTCCAGGCCATCCGGCTCCTTCTCGGGGCTCCCGTGCCCCGGCCGGACATCCACGTCCTCTTCACCGTCCAGGAAGAGACGGGCCTCAAGGGGGTCCGGGCGGCGGAGCTGGGGAGGCCCAAGCCCCTGGGCGCCCTGGTCCTGGACGGCGGATCGGTGGACCGGCTGATCCACAAGGCCCCCGCCAAGAACTACTTCCAGTTCCGGTTCCTCGGGAGGGAGGCCCACCTCACCAGGGAACCGGAATTGGGGCTGAACGCCGTGGAGATGGCCGCCCATGCCGTGGCGTCCATGCCGCTTGGACGTATAGACGCACTCACCACGGCGGGAGTCTCGGCCATCCGGAGCGAAGGGGGCGAAGGGAAGGTCCCCGTCCTCTGCGAAGTGGAAGGGCAGGTGTCCTCCCTGGACAGGAGCAGGCTGGAAAAGGTCACCCACGACCTCTACACCGCCGCCATGGAGTCCATCCGGGGCAAGGAGGTCGTCCTGGGAGGAAAGGTGTGGAAACCCGGCCTGGAAGCCCGGGTGGAGCCACTGCACCCGGCCCTCCACGTTCCCGCGGACCACCCTCTCGTGGAAGCCGTCAAGGAGGCGGCCCGCTCCCTGGGACGGGGGATCCAGCTCTATGCCGCCTCGGGAGGATGCGACGCGAACATCCTTTTCGCCCGGGGTGTTCCCGCCCTGGTCCTGGGGACGGGAATGGCCCTCCCCCACACCTGCCAGGAGAACATCCGCATCGAGGACATGGTGCGCGCGGCCCAGCTCCTGGCCAGGATCGTGCAGGTTCTCTGACCGGAGTTTCCCCGCCCCCCCCTTCCCTGTAGAATCGGAGAGGATGGGCCCGGAAAAGGTTTCCGGAAGAGAAGAGAAAGGGACCCAGTGAACCCCAGGATCGGAATCAACCTGAGCCACCGGCAGGAGCTCCGCCTCCTCCAGTCTCCCCAGATGATCCAGGCGATGCAGATCCTCCAGCAGCCCCTGATGGAGCTGAAGGAGAGGATCGACCAGGAGCTCCAGGAGAACGTCTTCCTGGAGATCAAGGAGCCCGGCCCGGGGGAGGGCGAAGCCGAGGAGAGGCGGGAGGCCATGCTCCAGGAGGAACGGGGAGAACCCGACCTGGGGGAACCCGTCTCGGCCCTCTTCGAGACCCTGGAGGAACTGGAAAAACGGTCTGTCGATTACAGACCGAGCCCCGGCGCCAGGAAGGGCGGCGACGAGGGGGAGGACGCCAAGCACGAGGCCTTGCAGAACACCGCCGTCTCGGGAGTCACCCTGGCGGAGCACCTGTTGGAACAGCTTGCCATGCTGGATCTGACTCCCACCATGCGCCGCCTGGTGGAGCTGGTGATCTACAACCTGGACGACAACGGGCGCCTCATGGTGTCTCCCGAGGAGATCGCCCGGGAAGCGGGAGGGGAGGTCTCCAGGGAACAGGCCGAAGAGGCGATCCGGATCGTCCAGGCCATGGATCCCCCCGGGGTGGCCGCCCGGGACCTGAAGGAGTGCCTCCTCCTGCAACTGGACCGCCTCGACGGCGATCACACCCTCTTGCGGTCCCTCATCCAGGACCACCTGGAAGACATCCTGATGAACCGCCTTCCCAAGGTCTCCCGGCAGACGGGGAAATCCCTTGAGGAGGTCAAGGATGCCCTGGAATTTCTCCGCCACCTGAACCCCAAGCCTGGGGCGGAGTTCGGCCGGGACGTGAACTACACCGTGGTCCCCGACGTGATCGTCGAGGAGGTGGACGGGCGCTACGAGATCCAGGTGGTGCGTGACCCTCTTCCCTCCCTCCAGATCTCTCCGGTCTACAAGAAACTTCTCAAGGAGGCCAAGAAGGACAAGAAGGTCTACGAATACCTGAAGAAGAAGATCGAGACGGCCCGGGCCTTCATGGACGCCATCCAGCAAAGGCAGAGCACCCTCCACAGGATCTGCCGTTTCCTGGTGGACAAGCAAAGGGAGTTCCTCGAGCAAGGGGTGGAGAAGCTCAAGCCCTTGAAGATGCAGGAGGTGGCCGACGCCCTGGGAGTGCACATCTCCACGGTGAGCCGGGCCATTTCCGGCAAGTACATGCAGACACCCAGGGGGATCTTCGAGTTGAGGCGGTTCTTCTCCACGGGGACCACGGGCCAGGACGGGAAGGAACTGAGCCAGAACACCATCAAGGAGTGGGTCCGGGAAATCGTGGAGGCCGAGGACAAGAAGAACCCCCTCTCCGACGACGAGATCGTGGAGAAGCTCCGGAAGGAGAAGGGGGTCAAACTTGCAAGACGGACGGTGACCAAGTATCGAAAGGCCCTGGGCATCCCCTCGTCCAGGCTGAGAAAGGCATACTGAGACCCAGAAAGAGCAAGGGCATGGCGAACATCAGAGCCACGGAAATCCGTAAAGGAATGGTCCTCAAGATCGACGGGGGCCTTTGGTACGTGATGAGCTACACCCACATCACGCCGGGAAACAAGCGGGCCATCAACCAGATCCAGCTCAGGAACATCCAGACCGGCGCCCGCAAGGACATGCGCCTTCCCTCGGGGGCCCAGGTGGAAACGGCCTTCCTGGACAAGCGGCCCTGCACCTTCCTCTACAAGGACGCCTCGGGGGCCCATTTCATGGACAGCGAAACCTACGAGCAGTTCACCCTGACTCCCGAGGCCGTCCAGGAGGTGATTCCCTTCATCACGGAAGAGACGGCCATCCAGGTGACCTTCCACGAAGGAGAGCCCGTCTCGGTGGACCTTCCCGCGGCGGTGGAACTCACCGTGGTGGAGGCCGAGGAGGCCGTCCGGGGGGACACGGCCACCAACGTCACGAAGAACGCCGTCCTGGAGACGGGGCACAAGCTCAAGGTCCCAAACCACATCAAGGTGGGCGACAAGATCAAGGTCTCCACCGAGACGGGCGAATTCCTGAGCCGGGCGAACTGAAGCCATGCGCGCCGCCGTCCCGGGACTCCTCCTCTCCCTCCTTCTCGGGGCCTGCGTCAACCCCTCCATCCACGGAACGGTGGGGGTCTTCTCCGAGCCCTCGGGGGCGGAGATCTACCTGGACGGCAAGCCCACGGGCCGATTCACCCCCTGCGACCTGGACCTTTCGGTCCTCCAGGGCAAGCGCACCCTGGAGATCCGCAAGAAGGGCTACCAGCCCGAGAAGAGGACCCTCTACCGGCTGAACTCCCTGGAGATGAGCCGGCCTTCCACGGCCGCCGCCGAGTACAGCCCCGTCCTTTTCCCCCTTTGGTGGACAGCCGAGGACTTCCTCCTGCCCATCCAGTTCGAGTCGGGGATCTTCCCCAGGAAGATCTTCGTCCGCCTCTTCCCGTCCGAAAAAGACCAGTAGCCCTTTCAGGCCCCTCCGAAGCTCCCACGGGAAGGGAAGTTCCCTCTTTCTCTCCCCGAGACTTCAAGTTTCCGCCCCCCTGGGCCGATCATTCCCCTTGTTCGGGAGGCCTGGAAAACAGGTCGGGCCCGCTCCCGGATCAGGGGGGTCCGGGAGAAACGGTTCTTTCCACCTTCTTCCGATTGGATCGAGTCCATGGCACCAAAAGTGTTCGACCAGCTCGCGTTCCGGGAGAGGACCCGAAGGGAGGTCCTCCAGAAAAGCGACCTCATGCCCTCCCTGCCCGACCTGGTCATGAAAATCCTCCGGCTCCTCAACGACGGAGGGGCGGACCTCTCGGAATTCGAGGAGCTTCTTAGAAACGACACCACCCTGGTGGCCCGCATGCTCCGGGTGGTGAACTCCCCCTTTTACGGCATGGCCCGCCAGATCACCTCCATCAAGGAGGCCGTTCTGGTCCTGGGTTTCCGGAGTCTCAGGGGGTTGGTTCTGGCCGCCTCGACGGCGCCCTACCTGGAGCAGGATTTCGCTTGTTACGGGTTCCAGGGAAAGGGACTGTGGACCCATTCCCTGGCGGTGGCCTCCGGAGCCAGGACCTTGTCCAAGTTCCTGGGAAAAAACGCGGAATACAGGGAAGAAGCCTTCGTCGCGGGTCTTCTCCACGACATCGGGAAGATCCTTCTCAGCCCCTACCTCTCCCGCCTGGGCAAGGACGTCTTCGGCGGGGAAGCGCCTCTCATCGAGGTGGAATCCGCCGTCCTGGGAATAGACCACCAGGAAGCCGGGGCGAAGCTCGCCCAGAAATGGAACCTGACTCCCCTGGTGACCGAGGTGGTGGAAGCCCATCACTCCTTCCCCAAGCCCGGTCCTCACCAGGAGACGGTGGCCACGGTGCGCCTTTCCAATCTCTTCGCCCACCAACTCGGAATCGGGAAGGGAGAGAGCGCCAAGGACGCCGGCTGGGAAGACCCCGCGGAATATACGAAGGACCTGGATCTTCTGGGGCTCGACGACGTGGCCTGGGAAGACGCCCAGGAAGAAATGCGTGACGCCGTGGACGCGGCCATCTCCAGCCTCTCCAACCTCAGCGGAGGGAAGAACTGAGAGAAGAGTTCATGAGGGAAGGGGAAAGGAAGGTTGACGCCATAGGGCCCCAGGCCCTCCTCCCGGGAACGCCTTCGGCCTGGGAAGAGGAGACCTTCCAGGAAAAGCCCGATTTCGCTCTCATCCACAAGCCCCGGACCCTGGAAGAACTCCAGCAGGAGGTGAAGAGGCAACTCCAGGCCTGCTTCCCCGACTTGGAAGCGGCCATCCTTCTCATGGGTGACGAGGAAGCCACCTTCCAGGTGATGGTGGCCCACAACGGAGGCCTGGGTTTCCAGGAAGGCGACCTGGTGGACGAAGAGACCCTGGACGCCCTGAAGGGTTTCTCCATCCCCCTGATGTACGACCTGGCCGAGATCGGCCTGGCCTTCCTTCCCGAGGATCCGCCCGCTGATAAGGAGGAAGACCTCCGGAATCTCCTGAATCACTACACCACGGCCCTGGTCAACCTGAAGCTGAACGAAGAGACCGCCCGGGAGGCCCAGATCCATTCCAGGAGCCTTCAGACCCTGGAACGGGGGATCTACCTCTTCCAGGAAAAGGATCCCGAGACGGCCGGAGCCAGGTTCCTGGATCTCTGTCTCTCCATGGCCGGCGCCGACGGAGGAGCCATCTACCTCCTGGAAGAGGAAGGCGGCGAAGAAACCAGGCTGACCCTGCAACAGAACTGGGGCGTCCCGGAAGAGATCCTGGAGAACCTGAGAACCAAGGAGGGGGCCTGGCTTCCGAGATACGCCCTCCAGGAAGGACGCTTCACATTCTTCTCCCGCAAGGGACCCGGCAGGGAGATGGAAGGCCTGGACTGCAAGAGGCTTCCCTTGGCCTTGGAAAACCTGGTCTGCGCCCCCCTTTCCTACAATACGGTGGCCATGGGGGTCTGCGTTCTGCTGAACCTCAAGGACCTGGACAAGAAGTTCCTGGGAGGGATGGACCTGGAGCTGGAGAGCCTGGGAAGGCTCTTCGAACTCGGAGCGGCCATCTTCCACCGCTGGGCCATGGAAAAAGAGGCGGTGAAGAACCAGAACTTCCGGACCCAGCTCCAGGTGGCCTCGGTCCTCCAGAAGCAGCTCCTCCCCAAGGAAGCCCCGGAGAACTGGAACTACCAGTTCTCCTGGACCTCCCTTGCGGCCCAGTACGTGGGAGGAGACTACCTGGACCACCTACTCTCCCCGGAAGGGGACATCAACACGATCATCGCCGACGTATCGGGACACGGCCTGAATTCGGCGATCCTGATGACATCTTTCCGTGCTTCCTTCCGCGAGAAGGCGGCCTTTCTCGACCCGGGCGTCCTCCTTTCCCGCCTGAACGAGACCGTTACGGAGAACGTGGCCGATACGGGAATGTTCGTCACGGCCGCCCTGGTGAGATTGGCCAAGGACGGCAGGAGATTCCTCTTCTCCAGCGCAGGTCACAACCCGATCATTCTCTACAGGTCGGCCATGGACGAATTCGTGGAACTGGAGGCATCGGGTCCGCCCTTGGGACTCTTCGGCGGGGCGGAATACGAAACGTCGGAGTATACCGCCGGCCCGGGGGACGTCCTGGTGATGTACACCGACGGCCTCGTGGAGGGGACAGGCCCGTCGGGGAAGGAAATGTTCGGCGAGGAACGGCTCAAGGGTTGCATCCGGGCCTACGCAAAAGAAGGCGCCGACCACCTGCGTGACTGGATCCTGAAGACCTACCACTCCTTCACCGGGACTACCCACCAGGAAGACGACATCTCCCTGTCGATCATCCGCTTCCTCTGATTCGAAAAGCCCTGATCGGGCGCCGGGAGCCTGCCGGGAAGAGCCGACTGCACCCCCCTGACGTCGGGCATGAGCGAAGTACAAATATTTTTCGTTAGCCCCGGCCGGCCGAGTCACGGCCCGCAAGACCACTTTCTCTCTCTTCCCGTTAGCCCCGGCCGGCTCAGGCATGAGCGAAGTACAAATATTTTCTCGTTAGCCCCGGCCGGCCGAGTCACGGTCGAAGACCGTTACGAGGACGTCCGGGGAGTGGCAACAACAACGAAAGCGCCACAAAAAACACTCCGAACTGCCACCCACTCCCCTGACGTCGGGGAATCCCCCCCCTCCCGTTAGCCCCGGCCGGCTCGGGCATGGAACGCAGGGACATGCCCGAGACGCCCGGGGAGTG
>CAZLQD010000049.1:0-22813 GCA_964561605.1 uncultured Planctomycetia bacterium | reverse complement strand
AAGGGTATGATGAAGAAAGAGTTCTACGTGTTTCTGAAGTAGGGCGGAGAGGAAAGGGCTTGTCTCCTGGTGGATCGATTGGGCCGAAAAACGGAGAAGCGGGTGTTGTGGGGGCTCGAAAGAGCCGTGACGTGGCGGAGGTTTCTTTTTTCTCGGCAGCCCCTGCCGGCGTGGGGACGGATCGAAGATCCGGACCCAGGACGTCAGGGGGAGGAATGGGTTTTTTTGGTTTGGTGGGATTTTTTTGGGGGCGATGTCGGTGCTGTAGCCACTCCCCGGGCGTCCTTGGGTTTCTCTTTCATCGTTAGCCCCTGCCGGCGTGGGGACGGATCGAAGATCCGGACCCAGGACGTCAGGGGGAGGAATGGGTTTTCATGGTTTGGTGGGATTTTTTTTGGGGGGCGATGTCGGTGCTGTAGCCACTCCCCGGGCGTCTCGGCCATGAGCTCCGCTCATGCCCGAGCCGGCCGGGGCTAACGTACGAAAAGAGAGAAGAGAGCTTCGCCCCTGACTCGGACGCCCGGGGCTAACGTACGAGAAAAGAGAAGAGAGCTCCGCCCATGACTCGGACGGCCCGGGGCTGACGTACGAAAAGAGAGGAGAGCTCCGCTCATGACTCGGCCGGCCGGGGCTGACGAAAAGAGGACTGACGTAGGAAATGTCAGGGTGGTGATTTTCATGGTCTTTTTGAGTTCTGATTTGATGTGACGGAATTCAACCGCAGGTTGTTGTTGATGGTCCAGAAGTTGCTGGACCTGGGAGCGATGATGGCCGCCTTCGGGGCGGCTTTCTTGGTTGTATGGGGGAAGATGCGCCCTGTGGACCTGGGTGAGTTCCTATGGATGCGGGTAAAGGTATGGAACTTCCTGGTTCTTCTTGGGCTTATGCTGGGATGGTACCTGGTCTTTCTCGCCAAGGGTTTGTATGGTTCGAGGCGGCTTGCGAACTGGAAGGACGAGGTTCGGGACGTTGTTTCGGCCTCTACGGCCGGTACGATCCTGGTTATGCTGGCCGGGTGGGTCTTCTCCATCCAGGTCGTCGGTTGGCTTTTTCTTTTGGTCTTCCTGGTTTGTGCCGTTCTCTTTACTTTGCTGGAGAGGCTGGGGTTCCGTCTGGCCCTCAGGGTTCTCAGGCGGCGCGGTCGGAATCTCAGGTACTTGCTGATCGCCGGGACCAACGAACGGGCCCGGGCTTTCGCCGAGGAGGTCCGGAGGCGCCCCGAACTGGGCTACCTGCTGGTCGGCTTCGCCGACGACGAATGGGAAGGGCTCGAGGAGTTCCGGAAGAGCGGGGAGAAGCTGGTTTCGAACCTGGGAGGGTTGAGGCTTTTCCTCCTGGAAAACGTTGTTGACGAGGTTGTGATCTGCCTCCCTATGCGCTCGATGTATCTCGAGGCTTCGCGTGTCGTGGAGGCCTGCCGTGAACAGGGGATCACGGTCCGGTACATGGGAAGGGTTTTCGAAGGGGCCCGTCCAGAAGGGGTCTCCCTGGATTTGGGCCTGGAGCCTGTTTTGACCGTCTCTTCAGGTCTCATGGAAGGGTGGCCCGGGCTCTTGAAAAGGGGTTTGGACCTGGTGGTGTCCGGTGTTGGATCGGTCGTGTTGTTTCCTCTCTTCGGGGTGATCGCCCTGGCGATCAAGTTGGATTCACCCGGGCCGGTTCTCTTCTGCCAGAAAAGGAAGGGGCTCAAAAAGAGGACTTTCCGGATGTTCAAGTTCCGGACCATGGTGGACGGTGCCGAGAAGAGCCAGGAAGAGATGGAAAGGCGCTCCGGTCTGGATGGACCGATCTACAAGTGGCGGGAGGATCCGCGGGTGACCCGGGTTGGACGGTGGTTGAGGCGGACGAGCCTGGACGAGTTGCCCCAGCTTTGGAACGTCTTCAAAGGGGATATGAGTCTGGTCGGTCCCAGGCCTCTTACGGTGCGGGAACACGATCGGCTTCCGGAGGAGTGGAAAATGCGGCGGTCCAGTGTCCGGCCGGGGATGACCGGTCTTTGGCAGGTGAGCGGCAGGAGCGAGGTGGGGCCGGAAAGGTGGATGGAACTGGACCTGGCATACCTGGATCACTGGTCCCTCGGGTTGGACGTGAAGATCCTCTTCAGGACGGTATGGGCCGTGGTCCGGGGGAAGGGGGCGGTCTAGGTGGAAGGGAGATCCAGGGGAAGGGGCCGATGAAGGGGGCATGGGTGGTTCTGGCGGCCCTTGCCGTTGGGTGGGTGGCGGCCGTGGCGGGAAGCCTGGAGCTCAAGTGGGTCCTTGTGCCTCTCGGGGTGTTGGCCTTGCCGGTGGGCTATGCCGTGGTGGGATCTGCCCGAAGGCTCTTTTTGGGGCTTCTGGTCCTGAGTCTCTGTGTCCAGGTGGACGTGAACCTGGGCTGGTCCCAGGGGTTCACCTATTTGCGGCTTGGCGTTCCGATTACGCTTACAGGGATGGTGGTGCTGGCCGGGTCGGTATGGCTGTTGTGGAGGGGCTGGAAGGGGGGGGAGGGGCTGGAGTTTTTTCCGGGGGTGGTTGGGCCTTACGGGGCGGCTGTCTTGCTGGCCGGGCTCTCGGTGTTCTGGGCGAGGGTCCCGGAGCGGGTCGTCCACGGGCTCCCCATGGCGGTGGAAGGCCTCCTTGTGCTCTGGTTCGTGGCGAATACTGTGCGGTCGGAGGAAGACGCCAGGTTCGTAGGGGGGGCCATGGCTGTGGCCGTGGCGGTCTCGGGCGGGTTCGCCCTGGCCCAGTTCTGGACGGGGTCGTCCCTGGGCCTGACTTTTCTGGGGGAAGAGAAGGGCTGGGCGGCGGCCGGGGAGTATGCCAGGGCTACGGGGTTGTGGAACAACCCCAACAACTTGGCCTTTTTTCTCACGGGATGGATTCCGTTTCTATTGTTCGGAGCGATCTGGGGAAGGAAGGGCTGGCTCAGGGGGTTGTGTCTGGGGGGATTTCTGCTGGGCCTGGTGGGGCTGGTGCTGACCCAGAGCCGGGGCGGCTGGGTGAGTGTGGTCGTGTCCTCGGGGCTCGGTCTGGTGCTCCTGGGGAGGCGGCGGGCGGGCGAGGAGGCGCGGCGCGTCTTCAAGCGGGCCCTTCCTGTGATGGTGAGCCTGGTCGTGCTGGCTGTGCCGCTCCTTCCGGTGGTGGTCTACCGGGTAGGCCAGGACCTGGGATCTTTGAAGGGGCGGGAGCAGTTGATCGGGCCGGCTTTCCGGATGATCGGGAGTCACCCGATCCTTGGGGTGGGGCTGGACAACTACAGGCAGATGGTGGGATGGTACGACGACAATCCTCCGACCAGGCCCGATGGGAGTCCTGAGGCGGTGCACAATATATATTTGCACACGGCGGCGGAACTCGGGGTGCCGGCTTTGCTTTGTCTCCTTTTTGCTGTGGGGCTGGCTATGCGCAGGGGATATGTGGGGGCGGGAAGGCTTGGTGGCGACTTGGGGATCCTGGGAATGGGCGCTCTGGCCGGGCTGGTTGCGGTGTTGCTCCATGGAATGGGGGAGCTGGGTACGATCTGGCATCCAAAGTTCCGGTCGATCCCATATCTTTGCGGTGTGCTTCTGGCTGTGTGGCAGGCGGCCCGAGGGTCCGGAGAAAATACTTGTTAGCCCCTATTTTTTTCGTTGGCCCCTGCCGGGGGGGAAGCCTGGGGTTTTTGGGGGGCGGGTTTCTCTTTCATCGTTAGCCCCTGCCGGCGTGGGGACGGATCGAAGATCCGGACCCAGGACGTCAGGGGGAGCCTGGGGTAGAGGGGATTCGAGGCTTTGAGTGGGATGCGGGAGTGGAGCCACTCCCCGGGCGTCCTCGGTCTGGGGCTGACGCCCCAGACCTCGGCCGGCCGGGGCTAACGAAAAAAGAGAGGAGAGCTCCGCCCATGACTCGGCCGGCCGGGGCTAACGTACGAGAAGAGAGAAGAGAGCTCCGCCCCTGACTCGGACGGCTGGGGCTGACGTACGGAAAGAGGGTTACGTAAAGAAATGTCAGGGGCTGACGCAGGGGGAATATCCGAGCCGGCCGGGGTTGAGTATCGGGCCCGGGTATTAGGTTCCCAGCCTTTTGGGGTGTCCTGAGGGGGGGATTTTTTTTGGCCTTTGGATGTCTCAAAAAGAGCCATCAGGCCCTTGGGGTCGGGCTGGTAGAATGGCCCTGTGCTGGACCGGGCGGATGGGGTTTTCCGGCTTGGGTTGGTCCTCTCGGGGGAGATGAAGGGGAGATCGGCTCTGGAGCGCGTCTTGGACTTTGTTTTTCTTTCTTCCACGGTGTGGGACACCCATTGGGGAACCCAGCACCAGGTGGCCCGGGAGCTCGGGCGCCGGGGTGCCCGGGTTCTCTGGGTGGAGCTTCCCCTCTCTCCTCTTTCGGGGCTTTCCTGGGGCGGAAGGGGGAGCCTGGCCCGAGCGGTCGGGAGGTGGCGGGAGGGACCCAGGGATTCGGGTGTCCCCGGTGTTGTGGTCGTTGCCCCGCCGCCGGTTCTGCCTTTTCGGTATCACTTGCCCTTCCAGCGGATCAACCAGGCTCTTCTCGGCGGATTCGTCCGGCGGGCGGCCCGCCGGGCGGGGATGGAGGAGGCGGTCCTGGTTTCCTTCCAGGCCGACAGCGGGGCTTCGGTCTCGGCATGGGAAAGGGGGAAGCGGGTCTATTGGTGCGCCGACGACTGGGCGGCTTCGGAGAGGTGGTGGCAACCAGCCGTGCTCGTCGAGGCACGGGAGAGGGAACTCGTCCGTGGAGTGGACCTCGTGGTGGCGACGTCTAGGGGGCTGGGAGAAAAACTCCGGAGGATGGGCGGAAGGGTGGAGGTGATCCCGAACGGCGTGGACCCGGCCCTCTTCAGGCCGGGGGGGGGAAGGCGGCCCGAGGGAGGAGCCGTTGTGCCGCCCCCGCCGGTGGTTGGGTTTGCGGGGATCATGAATCGATACAATTTCGACGCGGGGCTGGTCGAGGGCATGGCAAGGCGGCACGGGGACTGGTCCTTTCTGCTCGTGGGCCGCGTGGAGGGAAGGGGCGTGGACCTCTCCGGGCTGGCCGGGCTTCCCAACGTGAGCCTGGCCGGGTTCCAGCCGAGAGAGTGCCTGCCCTGGTGGGTGGAACGGATGGATGTGTGCCTGATCCCCTGGCCGGCCAGCAAGTGGGTCGAACGGGCGTTTTCGTTGAAACTGTTCGAATATTTGGCTATGGGAAAACCCGTAGTTGCTTCCCGGACCAGGGAATACGAGCCCTACGAGGATGTGGTCCGCCTGGCGAAGGGTGAGGTGGAATTCGAGCGGGCCGTGGAGGCGGCCCTGCGGGAGGACTCGGAAGAGATGAAGGCGCGCCGGATCGCCCTGGCGGGGGAGAATTCCTGGGAGAGAAGGGTGGACCGGTTCCTGGAAGTGCTGGGCCGAAGGAGAGGGGGGGCCCGGGGGGGGGCGCCGGGTGCGGGCCGGGGCGGACCGGAAACCTTCAGGTCGTAGCGGACAAGGCGGCGGCGATCTGGGCGAACTGGTCGGCGAACTGGGCCAGGGCCCGGGCCTGGGCTTCCTTGACCTGGGTGTGGATTTCGCTGTAGTTGTCCAGCAGAAGCTGGACGATTCGCTTGTCCAGGTGGTCCTTGCGGGCCAGGCCTTGGAGGATCTCGGCCACCTTTTCCTGGGGGAGGCCTTCCCGGTAGGGCCGGTCCTCGGCGACGGCGGTGAAGACGTCAGCCACGGCCACGATGCGGGCGCCGGTATTCAGCTTCTCCGCCGTGAGGTGGAACGGATAGCCCGTTCCGTCGAGTCTTTCGTGGTGGAAGGCGGCCCACTGGGCGATCTGCTCGAGACCTTCGATGGTGTTGAGGACGGTATAGGTGAAGTAGGTGTGCTGGCGGATGATGGCGAGCTCCTCGTCTGTCAGCCTGCCCTTCTTGCAGAGGATGGTGTTGGGGATGGCGAGTTTCCCCAGGTCGTGGAAGTCGCCGGCCATGCGCATGAGAAGGACTTCCGTGTCGGTGAGCCCGAAGAGGCGGGCCAGGAGGGCGGAGCACTCGGCTACGCCCGTTGAGTGGGTTGCAGTGAACTCGGAACGGAAATCGATGATCGTTCGGAAGAGGAGGGCCACCGAGGCCAGGTCGTGGAGGCCGATTTCTTCCTTTCGGAAAGGACCGTAGCGAAGGAGGAGGGTGTAGAGACGGGGGGACGTGAGATCCAGCCAGAAGTCTTCGCGGCGGGCCACTTCGCGGAAGGCTTCCGCTACGAGGGGATGGATCTCTGTTCCGGAGAGGGAGGTGACTTTGCGGGTGATCCGGTCGGACTGGTGGAGAATGAACTGGCTGCGCCGGGTGATCCGCTCCATGTAGTCCGCGGCGTATACGATCTGGGATGGCAGGGCGTCGGGATGGTCCTCCAGGCCGTTCCACTCGTTCCAGGGGCGGTGGTGGTAGCGTACGATGTCGGAGGAGGGCCGGAGAAGCGGGGTGAGCTGGAAGAGCCATTGGCCCTGGACGCAGTGGGGTTCCAGGTCGGACTCTTCGAAGTCGTGGAGGCGCACCTTGTCTTCGGGGGCAAGCGCCCCGATGTCGTGGAGGAGGGCGGCGGCGTAGATCCTCTCCTGGGTCTCCTGGGGGAGGCCCATTTCTTTGGCGACCTGCCATGAGGCGAAGGCCGTGCGCATCTGGTGCTGGCCGATGTTGGGGCTGGCCAGGTCCACAGCGTCGGAAAGGGAGAGGAGCAGGTTGCTCAGGTTGATGGTGAGTTCCTGGATCATGTGCGTCTCCTGCCGTTTCCGCCTTTTCCGGGGCCTTGAGGGCGTTTTGGTCGGTGCCGGCCGGGGTAGGCAGGGCGGATGGCCCTCCTTCCCCGTGGGTCCCTCTAGGCATATTTCGGACTTCGGGCGGCGGAGGGTTGATGGTTTGTGGCGTTGGGCGGGGGGCGGCCCGGCCGTGGGGGAGTGTGGTTCGGGCCCGGTAAGGGTGGTGGCGGGCCGGGCGGCGGAGGGGGATCAGTTGGCGGCGTCGGATGGGTCCACGCCAAGGGCTTCTTTGCGGGAGAGGACGAGGCGGCCTTTGGAGTCGGCCCCCATGACCCGGACCAGGACGGTGTCGCCTTCCTTGGCGGCGCGGGTCATGTCGTCAACTGGGTTTTCGTCCCACTGGGAGGCGTGGACCAGGCCCTCGATGTGGGGGTAGATCTGGACGAAGGCGCCGTAGTCCAGGACTTTGACGACCCGGGCCCGGTAGACCTTTCCTTTCTGGACATCGCCGGCGGCGGCGCGTATACGTTTCATAGCATCTCTGGCGGCGCGGCCGTCGGGGGCGTAAACCGTGACGAGGCCGTCCTCGTCGACTTTGAGCTCCACCTTCGTCTCTTCCTGGATGGCCCGGATGGTCTGGCCCTTGGGGCCGATGAGGAGGCCGATGCTCTGGGGGCGGATCCGGAGGGTGAAGGCGCGGGGGGCGTCGGGGGGGAGTTCTTTGCGGGGGGCGCCGAGGGCGTCCTTCATGCGTGAGAGAATGTGGAGTCTGCCGCGGCGGGCCTGGTCCATGGCCTGGGACATGACTTCCCGGGAGAGGCCGCCGATCTTGTTGTCCATCTGGATGGCCGTGACGCCGTCTTCTGTGCCGGCGACCTTGAAATCCATGTCGCCCAGGTGGTCTTCGTCGCCCAGGATGTCCGAAAGGATGACGTGTTTTTCGCCTTCCTGTATGAGGCCCATGGCGATGCCGGCGACGGGGGCGGAGAGGGGGACGCCGGCATCCATGAGGGCCAGGCAGCCGCCGCAAACGGTGGCCATGGAGGAAGATCCGTTGGACTCGGTGATGTCCGATTCGACGCGGATGATATAGGGGAAGTCTTCGTAAGGGGGCAGGACGCCCAGGAGGGCGCGGCGGGCCAGAAAGCCGTGGCCGATCTCGCGGCGGCCGGGACCGCGGAGGGGGCGGACTTCGCCGACGCTGTAGGGGGGAAAATTGTAGTGGAGGAGGAAGTTGACCTTTTCTGGGCCAGAGAGGGTTTCGATGGTCTGGGCGCTGGATTCGCCGGCAAGGGTGCAGGTGACCAGGGCCTGGGTCTCGCCGCGGGTGAATACGGCGGAGCCGTGTGGGCCTTCGAGCCAGCCGGCCTCCACCCAGATGGGACGGATGTCCGTGGGGCCGCGGCCGTCGGGGCGGAAGTCCTCGTCCAGGATTCCCCTGCGGAGGATTTCGTGCTCCAGGTGGGAGAGGGCGGCCGCCACGGCTTGGGCGCGGTCGGGGTCTTCTTCGGCGGCCAGGGCTTCCTTCTCGATGCGGGCCACGGCGGCGCGGCGGGGTTGCTTCTGAGGGATCCGCAGGGCCTGCTTGAGGGCTTCACCGTAGTTGCGCCGGGCCTCCTCCATGATCTCGGCCGGGATTTCGGGTGGAGTGAAGGGGGCCTTTTCCCGGCCTGCTTCCCGGCGCCATTCGTCCAGAGTCTCCAGGAAGGGGGCCAGGGCGTCCTGGCCGGTGAAGAGCATCTCCAGGATCTGTTCCTCGGGGACGACCAGGGCGCCCCCTTCGACCATGACCAGACCCTCGGGGCCGGTGGAGACGACTACGTCGGCCAGGGCCTGCTCCATCTCGGCCGGGTTGGGGAGGACCACTAGGCGGTCTTCGAGGAGGACGACCCGGACCCCTCCGGCAGGGCCGTTCCAGGGGATGGGAGATAGGTGAAGGGCGGCGCCGGCACCCATGATGGCCAGGGGGGCCGGGTCGGAGTCGCTGCCCGCCGAAAGGACCGTGGCCGTGACTTGGACTTCGTTTTTGTAGCCTTTGGGAAAAAGAGGGCGAATGGAACGGTCCACGAGGCGGGAGATCAGGACCTCTCTGTCGGTGATCCTCCCTTCCCTGCGGAGCCAGGATCCGGGGATGCGGCCGGCGGCGGCGAGTTTTTCCCGGTATTCCACGGTGAGGGGGAAGAAGTCCATGTCGGGCCGGGGCTCGGGAGCGGCAGTGACCGTGACCAGGACCGCCGTGGCTCCTTCCCGGACCAGGACCGCCGCCGAGGCTTGCCGGGCGATTCGGCCGGTTTCCAGGGTGATCGTGCGGGTGCCGATCTTGATCTTCCGGGTCGAGGCTTCCATGGATCCCCTCCTTGGTAGTGGAACGTAGAAGGAGGATTCTCATCTCCTCTCCCGACCGGTGCCAGCATAACTCCGTCGGAGGAAGAATCCTTTCGTTATAAAACTCCACCCGGCAGAAAATGGGGGGATGCGGACCCCGCCGTCGCCGACCTTTCGTTATAAAACTTCACCCGGCAGAAAATGACAGGATCTGGCCTTGGCGGGGGGGGATGGGGATGGGGTCGTCGGGCCGGTAGGTCCGGGGTTCTTGGAGTTTGGGAATGGCGGGGGCGTTGAGACGGGTTTTCCTTGGGTCCAGGCCCAGGGCTTTCCAGTTCATGCGGAGCCGCACTTGGACGGGTTCGCCGGCCCAGGAGGCGAGTACGACGAGACACTTGTCCTTCTTTTTGTAGACGGTTGCCAGGATTCGTTCGTCGTTGGTCTTCACGGGGCATTCCGGGTCCCACCAGCCGATCATGGTGGATCGGGCGATTCCGAAATGGTCCCAGAGCTTCCAGATGGATCTGGGGTCTCCCGCCCACGGAAGGCGTGCGGTCATTCCGAAGAGCATACCTCGCCAGGGATTTCCCCCTCCCTGGAGCATTTCGCCCATGAGACCGAATGGGATCCCGGCGATCTCCACGAGCCAGTAGTCGGGGGGAGCGTCGTAGTCGAAGTATTCTCCGAACCAGAGTCGGTCCAGGTATGGGAAGTGTTCCATGTATAGGTTGGCGCTGGAGGCGAATCCGTCCCTTGGGTTGTATTGGTTGGCTGAATGGAGATCGATGAGACATTCTCCACGGCGGTGTTCCAGGATTCGGCGGGCCCTTTGCATGATGGTCCTGTCGAAGGCGATGTCGTCGATGTAGAGCCCGTCGATGGAAGTTTTCCGGGCCAGATAATCCAGGCCTTCCAGGTAATAGTTGTGCCAGCGGGAAACTCCGTTGTTGATTACGGCAGCGTCGTCGTACCGGGGCACGCACCAGCCGGCGATGTAGTTCTCCCCCAGGTGTTCCTGTAACCAGGAAGGCCCCCCTCCCGGTCCGGGGGCGAAGATTTCTGTCCCCAGGCTCCTCAGGGCGAAGATCTCCGGCGCGTGGTTGGAGAGTTCTCTTACGGTGTCGTAGATCTTGACTTTAAGGCCGAGCCGGTGGGCCTCTTCGATGTAGGCTTTCAGTTTCTTCAAGCGGAGGAAGGGGTAATTGATGTAGGGATTGACCGGCGTGGCGTGGTGGATGTTGACAACGTTGGCCCCGGTGGCGGCGATCTTGGCGGGGGGAGCATAGGAGTGGTAGTAGCGCCGGGTGAAGTGAGCCCGGGTGTCCAGGGGTTTGAAGGGGGTCACCAGCAGGGTGAAGTCGAAATGGAGAGGACCGCCGGGCCGGAGGGTGAGAGGGCCGCTGAAGGCCCGGACCAGGAAATTTCCGTGGGAGTCTTCCCCTGCCTGAACTCCGCCTTTTCCTCCGTTGCACCAGGAACGGGGCATGACCAAAGGTTTGAGGTGGTAGAAGTTGGTGTTCAAAGGGCGAAGGTAGTGCTCGTCCCGCCAACTCACCTGGATGCCTGCGTCGGCTCGGCCCACCCAGAGGGCGTCCTGGTTCTTGGCCGGGTCCCATTTCCAAGAAAAGCCCCGGGGACGTTTCCCGCCCTTGAAACCCAGGCCCATCATGTAACGAGCCGTTGCGGCAGGTAGTGCCATCTGGAGCTCTACGTTTTCCAAGGAGATAGGGCGGGAGGCTGCGAGGAGGATCGAGATGGCAAGGTATCCGTCGAATTCGCACTTTCCCCGGAGGGTCGCCGCCAGGTTTGTCTTTTCTTCTTCCCAGAGGGACTCCCATTCCACAGTGCTCTTGGTGAACTTGGTGAAGCGGAAGGTGCGGGCCGTCCAGGAAGTCCGGCCTCCGGGAATGGACCGGCCCTGGGCCTCCAGGCGGAGAGGGGAGGCGAGGATGGGGGTCGGGTCTTCTCCTTGGGGTCGGACGGAGGTGACGGAAGGGTTGAAGAAGCTTTGAATCTGGGCGGGAAGTCCGTCGGGACCGAGGAGGATTCGTCGGCCCAGGATCTCGATCCGGCGGGATCTCTCGTCGAGCTGGACGGGCGTGAAAGGGTGGACGGGATCTCCTGTTGCGCCGATCCGGGAGTCGAGCCAGCGGAGGCGGGAGTGGCGCCAGGGTTCCTGGTCGCCCCCTTCCTCGATGGGAGGGCCTTGGACCTGGAGGCGGATCTGGACAGCCGTGGGAGGAAGCCCTTTTGGGGCGACCATGACTTTTCCCTGGTATAGCCCGGCTTGAGTTCCCGCCGGGATCTGGACGCCGAACCAGAGAGCTTGAATCCTCCCGGGAAGGACCTGGATGGTCCTGTGGAATGGGCGGCCCTGCCAGTCGACTCCCTGGGTTTGGAAGCAACGGATGGGCTCTGAAGAAAGGGGGCTTCCAGAGGAAGCCCGAAGGAGAGACCCCGAGACCTCCACCTCTTCCAGGGCCTCACGGCAGGCGAAAAGACCGATCTGAAAGGTGTAGAACTCCCCTGGACGGGCATTTCCTTCGAAGGACGAGGTGGGGCCCCTTTTGACCCACCGGTGCGGGAGGTAATGGATCATCCGGATGGGATGCCTTCGAGATTCTGGGAAGAGGAGAAATGGGGCCTTGGGGTGAGAGGCGATGAGGGCCTCCGTCTCCTGGCGGGAGGCCGCTTGTTCCATGGCGGTGAAGACATGGAAAGGACTCCTGGATTCGAAGGCCAGGACTTGGGCGGCGGGCAACTCCAGAAAGAGGGGGGATTCGGGGGTCAAGCCATGGAGCTTGTTGCGGCGGATCCAGGCGGGGTCGGCCGTGGTTTCGGGAGGGAGGTAGTGGACTTGGGGGTAGTTCTTGGAGCCCTCTGTGCGGAAGGGAAGGTAGTAGAGGAAGTAGTCCCCCTGGTCAGGGAGAGGCCGGAAGACCAGGATCCCTTCAGCCCTGTTGGAGCGAAGGACCATGAGGTTCCGGACTCTTCGACCCTTTTCGGCTGAGACGAGGAGAAGGCCGATGGATGCTGGATCCGGGTCGCGGCGCCTCCAGGGGATGCGGACCCGGACGGCAGGTGCGGATTGGGGAACATGGATCAGAACCCTATGATTTCCAAGGCCTTCAGGGTTCCAGGATGTCCTCCGGCGGGGAAGGTCACGGCCAGGAGCGGGAAAGGTGGGCAGGGTCATGGTTGATAGAATGAGGACGAGAAGGTGGAAGTCGCGCATAACCGAGGGATCTTAAAGCACCTTCGTTATAAAACTCCACCCGGCAGAAAATGCGGGGATGGTGCGTGATGGTTCGTTATAAAACTACTCCCGGCAGAAAGATGGAGGGTGTTGTGAGGAAGGTTTTGGTGATCGATGTTCCGGGGCTGGTGTTGGGGCTTCTGGGAGAGGAGACGCCGCATCTTTCTTCGCTGGCATCTACGGGGTTCGTCTGCCCGATGGAGACGGTCTTTCCGGCTGTGACTTGTCCGGTCCAGTCGACCTGGCTGACGGGCACGATGCCTTCAGAGCACGGGATCGTGGGGAACGGCTGGTATTGGCGGGAGCTGGGGGAGGTCTTCTTCTGGCGCCAGCCGGACCGGCTCGTGGGGGGAGACAGGATCTGGGACGAGGCGAGGAAGCTGGATTCTTCTTTCTCGGCGGCCCGCCTGTTCTGGTGGTTCTCCATGGATATGAACGTGGACGTGGCGGTGACGCCCAGGCCTTGCTATGGGGCGAAAGGCCAGAAGGTGCCGGACTTGTGGACCCGCCCCAGGCATTTGCGGGAAAACCTGCAGGAGAAACTCGGGCCTTTTCCTCTGTTCCATTTCTGGGGACCCAACGCGGGGATCAAGTCCACAAAGTGGATCGTGGACGCCACGAACTACGTGATGGAGAACCAGACTCCAACGTTGCTCCTCACCTACCTTCCCCACCTGGACTACGACTTCCAGCGTTACGGTCCGGATGATCCGAGGTCGAGGAAGGCCCTGGCTGAGCTGGACGCCCAGGCCGGGAGGTTGATCGGCTACGGCCGGGCCCAGGGCTTCGAAGTGGTGGTGGTTTCGGAGTATGGGATCGAGCCCGTCTCGGGGGCGGTCTTCCTGAACCGTTTCCTCAGGGAGGCGGACCTGCTGGAGGTGCGGGAGACTCCCTTCGGGGAGATCCTGGACCCCGTCGCCTCGCGGGCCTTCGCCGTGGTGGATCACCAGGCGGCCCATGTATACGTGGCGGATCCCAAGGACCTCGGCCGGATCCGGGGGGTCTTGTCGGAATTGCCCGGCGTGGAGCGGGTCCTGGACCGGGAAGGCCAGGAGGAGATGGGTATCGCCCACCCCAGGAGCGGGGAGCTGGTCCTCCTGGCCGAGGAGGGCCGTTGGTTCGCCTACCCCTGGTGGCTGGACGACGACATGGCGCCGGACTTCGCGGAGACCGTGGACATCCATAGGAAGCCCGGCTACGACCCGGCGGAATTGTTCATGGGAAAGGGGCGTTTCTACGCGGCCTGGAAGCTGTTCCTGAGGAAGCTGGGCTTCTCGGTGCTCCTGGACGTGGTGCCCCTGGATCCTTCCATGGTCGGCGGGTCCCATGGAAGGCTCCCAAGTGCGGCCGAAAAGAGTCCGGTCTTGATCTGCTCCAACTCGGAGGCTGGGGTGGACGGGATCCACGCGAAGGATTTCCGCCGCTGGTTGCTGGATTTCATGAAGGGGTGAGGAAAGGGGGCCCCCAGGTCCCTGCGGTCCACACCCCCCTCGTGGAGGGAAGCCGGGACTCCCCGGGGAAGAGGTGGGCGAAAGAGCCGGCCTCCAGGCTCCCGCCTCTCCGGCCCGGCCTCCAAACCAGGGGGACCGGGGGGCTCCTGGGAAGGTCCCCTGCCTCGAGGGAATATGTATTCCGGGTGCTGGATGCTGATCCGGCCCTGGCCCCAGGCCACATGGGCCCCCTTCGAACCCTCCGGCCTCGAGAGGGGCCGATTGGCCGGGCCGACCCGGTCGGCCCGCAAATCCCCTGGTTCACCCTGGTCCGCCGGGGCGACGCCGGCGGGGTGGCTCATTTCGTGTCGGGGCTTCTCGACTTCTCCAGCAAAGGGCAGGCCCAGGTCCTTCCCCGATCTTCCCCGGCGGAGGTCGGACCTTCTCCGGGAGGAGAGAGGGGGTTTTCCTGTTTTCCCCTTGTTTCCAGGGGGGTTGAGGGGTAACCATTTTCTTTTCGAGGTCTAAGAACAGGCATGCGAGCAGGGTCCCGCCGGGACCTGGAAGACTTTCATGCAATCTCCAGACCAGGACGGGATGGTGGATCATCGACAAAAGGGCGAGGTCCTCGAGGGAGGCCGGAGGCCTCTCTGGCGCACACCCATCCTTCCTCTACCCGCTGCCCTTCTCTATCCGGGACGGAAGTTGCCCCTGCACGTCAGGGATTTCCACTTCCGGGAAATGCTCAAGAAGGCCAGGCTGGAGGACAGCCTGGTCTCCCTGGCCACACTGAAACCGGGTTTCGCCCCGCACAAGCGCCACCTGGAACCGGTGTACGAGGTCGTTGGCGTGGGCCGGGTAGTGGACCTGATCACCTACTCCCAGGGCGTCCACGTGACCTTCGAGGGGATCAGCCGGGGCCGCCTGGTTTCGGAGGAGCGTGAAGGCCCCGCCAGGGTCGGCCTGGTGGAGCCCCTGGTGGAGAAGGACGGGACCGAGGAGGTGGAGCGGGAACTCGCCATCCTCCTCAGGGAGGTGGGCGACCTGGGTCCCTTCGCCAGGAGGGAGGCCGCCTCCCTCACCCCGGGGCAGATCGCCGACCTGGTGAACGCCCATCTTCCCCACCCGGTCCGGGTCCGCCAGGAGGCCTTCGAGATCCTGGACGTGGCCCGGAGGATTCGATTCGTCCGGAACCTTTTTGGAGAAACCCGGCGAGCCCAAGGAGCGCGCCGGGTTTTTTCTTTGGAGGGATCTCCGGGGGGAAGGGGACGGCCCAGGTTCTGAGAGGGGCTTTCCCGGGCTCTTGGGGGACGGAACCGTCCCGGAACGATTCTGGTTTTTTTTCGGGACGGGGGTTGTGTGCCGGTCCCGGGAGGTTTATAAGTAAGTCCTCTTGATTCAAGAATCCCCGCGCGTGGGTGTGCGGAAGGAAACCGTTGGAAGGGCGGAATCATGAACAGGCCGAACACGAGTAAGCCCGGCGGAGACCGGGAGATGGAGCGGAAGCCTTTCGAAAGGCCCCGGCTCTATGTCTACAAGAAGGGCAGCTTCCGGAATCGGACGGCCCAGGTGACCCAGAGGAGCACTGCTACTTCTCCCATCCAGCCTCTGGGTCTGGAACTCGGCGGGAGCTGATCCGGCCGACCCTTTCTTCTCCTCGAAGAAGAGATTCGATCCCGGTTCCCCTTTGCGGGGAACCGGGATTTTTTTTCCCCCGACCCCTTTCCGGCCCGGGAAGGCCCCTCAGTCCAGGTGGACGTGGCGCCCGCCGTTCCGCCGGGCCAGCTCGTCCATGAACTTGGCGTTGTTCACGTCGCCGAAGGAGATGGTGTGGATCACCACTTTCTTCACGGCGTTGGCCTGGTCCACGAGCTCCAGGATCCGTTGGGGATCGATGACCTCCCCTGTGGTGGGAGCCCCGTCGGAGAGGAGGTAGATGGTGTCGAAGGTGAGGGGACTGGTCCGGCTGCGGTGGGAGCCCTTCCAGCGCTTCTTCCCGGCCCCCCGCCCGAACCGGAGGGCCAGTTTCAAGGCCCCGTAGAGGTTGGTGAGCCCCTGGGGGACGGCCAGGTTCAGGAACTCGATCAGGGCCTCCTTGTTGGCCTCGGTCATGGGCATGAGGCCCGGGTTTCCGGGAGACATGGGCCTGAAGGGGGTCACGTCCTGGTTGAAGAAGATGACGTTCACCGCCGCCGTGGAAGGCAGGGAGAGGATGACCTTGGTGAGCTCCTTGCGCACCAGGTCGAACTTGACGGCCTCGTGGGGAAGGCCGGCGTACTTCTGCTTGAGCTTCACCTTTCGGGCCATGCTCCCCGATGCGTCCACAAGAAAGAGGATCCGGTCCGACTCCACGTCGATGTTGAAGTACTTCGCGTAGACCCCGGCGGCTCCTTTCCCCTGGTCCTTGGGTGCCCCCTGCCTCCGGACCCGCATGGACTTCCCCTCTTTGCGCCACCAGCTCTTCCAGGGGGCGGCGTGCTCGAGGGGAAGATCCATTCCTGTGAGCCCCCTGAGGGCCCGGCCGATCCCCAAAGCCACCCGCCGGCACCAGTCCCTCTTGCCCCGGCGCTTCTCCTCGGCGGCCAGCCCCTTGATCAGGAAGGGCACCGCCCGGGAGGTCTTGAGGTGGAGGAGGGCGTCGCAGGCCGCGGCCCGGACTTGCCAGGCCCGGTCCGTGACGAGGAGGCTCCCCAGGTCTTCCAGGACGGAGCGCACCAGGTTGGAGGGGAGCTTCCCCCGCCGCCGGGAAGGGGGAAGGGTCTGGTCGGTATAGGGGGAGAGGAGGGCGGAGAGGGCGGCGCAACCTGCGCACCGGATCTCGGGGCGGCCCTCCTTGAGGAGGCGCCTGAGAAGGGGCACGGCCCTGGGATCGCCCAGGAGACCCAGGACGTGGATGGCCGTGAGCCTGGTTCCGGGCCGTCCCGAGAGGGCGAGTTTCTCGATCTTCGGGAGGGCCCGGGCCCCGTCCTTCCTCCAGGAGAGGATTTCCAGGGCGGCCCGGACAGGAGACTCGGGCCGGTCCGGATCCTTGGAGGCCAGGAGGGAGGCCAGCCAGTCGGTGATCTCCCTGCCCTCCATGCCGGCCAGGAGCTTGCGGGCCACCCGCCGGACATACCAGGGCTCCATGCGAAGGGTGTCCTGGCCTCCCAGGGGCGGGGGCGGGACGGTGGCGGCCTGGAAGAGGACCCGGGCCGCCGCCGGGTCTCCCAGGGCGGCCACCTTGGAGAAGACCGCCTCCATCTTGGCCCGGGTTTCCAGGTCGGGCCCTTCGTTGGTCCTGAGGGGGGTTAGGCCCTCCTTCCATTCTTGGAGCCAGTGGCGGAACTCCCGGAGGGCCTCGAGGCGGGCCGGGTCCTCCTGGGGCGCCTCCTGCTTCTTCTGCTTCCCTGCGGGTGGCCTGGGGCGGGGGCCGGCGGGAGAGGCGGGGACGCCCCCTCCCAGGAGGAGGGCCGCCAAGAGAAGGTGGATCGGAATTCGCATGGGCCAGGTTTCTCCTTTGGGGCCTTGGAGGCCCGGTCCCTCATTGTAGCCATGCCATGGGAAGTTCCAGGCCCGCTCCCTCAAGGCCCTCCCCCCGGCGTGCCGATGGAGCACAGGACGCCTCCCTCCCGGTTGGGAGGCGCGAATGCCGGCAAAGGGAGTGGCAGAAACATGGACAAACTCTTAGAGGCGGTCGTGAAAAACATCCTCCAGCCCCTTCTGAGGGGCCGGGGCGCCCAGGTGGGAGGGGAGCGGATCTCCGAGGAGATCATCCGGGTCCATCCCTTCTCGAGTTACGCGGCGAAGGCGGAGGGCAAGGAACTGACCGTTCCGGCCGATACGCTTCTCGTGTTTTCCAAGGAGGAACTGGACTACCTGGTCTTTCCTCTCACCATCGAGGCCTTTCCCGACCCGATCCGGGTCTTCCGGGAGGCCCGGCGGGTCCTCAAGGAGAAGGGCGACCTCTTCATCCTGGCCGTGGACGGCCGCAACTGCGAGGGGCCGAAGGTCCAGGGCCACCTCCACGTCTACGACCCGGCTTTCCTGGCCCGGCTGGTGGAGCTGACCGGGGGGTTCAAGATCCGGGCCCTGAGAGAGGTGAGCGAAACGGGCCTGATCCTCCTCCGGGCGGAGCGGGACACCCGGTCCGACGTGAGGGTGCCCTTCGTCACGTATACGCCGAATTGGATCCAGGCGGCCCAGTCGCCCGAGGGGTGCGCCGAGCTCTTCTTCCAGCTCGGAATCCTCCACCTCCAGATCGGGGACCTGGCCAGGGCGGCCGATTGTTTCCAGCAGGTCCTGGCCTTCGAGCCCGAGAGCGTCGAGGCCATGGGGGGCCTGGGAATGGCGGCCCTCTGCGGGGAGGATCCCGCCGGGGCCAGGGAGTGGTTCGAGAAGGCCCTTTCCCTGGATCCCACCAACGGGGACTACCGCAAGTGGCTGGAGCTGACCCTGGAGGCGGAGAAGGAGAAGGCCGCCGGGAAGGGCCGCGGGGAACCCACGGTCTCCATCCCGAGGCCCCAGGCCAGGCCCGAGCCGGCCCGCCGGCCGGGCGCCCCCGGCGACCCGGCGGAAGGCCCCGAGATCATCCCCCCTGTGAGCATCCTGGGGGAACCCCAGCCCCAGTAGGAGGGGCGGGGATAGACCTGCTTTCCCGCGAAGAGGCGGGGAGAGGAACTTCCTCTTCCCGCCTTTTTCCATGGTCGTCCCCGGACCGCCCTGGGGCCCGGCCCCCCGGAAGGGCCCTCTCTTTCTCCACCGGGACCCTGCTGTCCGGAGGGGCGGGGATTTTCTGCCTCCTTCCCTCTCCGGCCCGGAAGCCGTAAGTTCGGGGGGTCGGAAGGTCCGCTTTGCCATGGGAGGTAACTCTTTGTCCGAGGCCAGGCCTGAAAGGAAGGACCCCTTCCTGGAGCCCGCCGGGCCGGGGAAGGCCGGGAGCCCCGAAGGCGAGGAGGGAGCAGGACCCTCCAGGGAGGCGGATCTCGTCGACCGGGCCCGCAAGGGGGACCCCCAGGCTTTCCGGGAGCTGGTGGAGATCTACCAGGACAGGATCTTCAGCCTCTGCCGCCGCCTCCTGGGCCCCTACAGGGACCAGGCCGAGGACATGACCCAGGAGATCTTCCTGCGGGCCTGGAAGGGCCTGCCCTCCTTCACGGGCAACAGGGCCTTCGGCCCCTGGCTGAAGCGGATCGCCCTCAATTTCTGGGTGCAACAGCATCGCCGGCGGACGGCCCTGAAGCGGAAGGGAAAGACCCTCTCCCTGGACGCACCCATAGGGAGAGAGGACTCGGAGTTCTACTTGGATCCTCCCACCCCCGGGAGGAGTCCCCTCCAGAATACGGCTTCCCGTGAACTGGGCCGGGCGATCCTGGAGGCCCTGGAGACCCTGGACGGGGAGATGCGGGAGGTCCTGGTGCTCCGTGACATGGAGGGCTACTCCTACGAGGAGATCGCCCAGGCCCTGGGGGTGCCCATCGGGACGGTCCGCTCCCGGATCCACAGGGCGCGCCTCAAGATCCAGCCCCTGCTGAGGAAGTTCCTGTGAGGGCGCGGCGCGGAAGGGAGGCGGAGTCGTGAACGGGCCGGGCGGCGGGAGAGGGCGGCCCCCGGCGGCGCGGCGGATCTTCGAGAAGGACGGGCGGGGGGCTTCCTCCTTCCTGGGCTGGCCCCATCCGGAGTTCCTGATCGAGGTATACGAACCGAAGGCGGAGGATTTCTGGCTGGACCCGGCGGCCCGGGCGGCCCTCCTGGGGCGTTTCGTCCGCGAGGAGGCACCCGGCCGGTGGGCCTCGCCTTGTCCGGGTCCCGATCCCTCCCTGGGGGAGAGGGCCGCCGGGAAGTTGGGGGATGGGAGCTTCTTCCAGGTGGTCCTCCGGGGCGGGGGAAGGATCGAGTTCCCTTCCCGGGGAAGACCCCGTTTCTACACCAAGGATGGAAGGCCTTTCGGCCGGGACCTGGAGTCCCTGGACCCGGAGGAACTCTTCTACCTGGACCCCTGGGCACCCTGGAACTGGACCCGGGAAGGGCAGGCGGCCCTGGCGGCCGGGGCGGAATGGGCCCGGGCCCCCTACGGGGACTTCCTGGCGAGGGTCCTGGAGGTGACCGGGCCGGGGAACCCGCCGGGAGCGGTCCTCTACGATCCGGCCAGCCAGTTGATGGAATGGCTGGGCTTCGAGACCTTCGTGGAGCTTCTGGTGGCCGAGCCGGACCTGGCCGAGGAGTGCCTCCGGGCCCTGGAAAGGGGGACGGTCGCCTTGGGGGAGGACCTGGCCCGGGCGGGGGCGGCCTTTTGGGTCCTGGCCGCTCCCCACACCGGGGCGGACACCCTCTCCAAGAAGGCCTGGGAGCGCTTCGTGGGTCCCATCGACGGGGACCTGGTCCGGACCCTGTCCCGCGGCGGGCTCGGGGTCTACGCCCTCCTTCCCCCTTCATGGGAGGACCGGAAGGGGGAGATCCTTTCCCTGGGGTTCGCCGGCTGGATCGAAGAGGAAGGCTCCGGGAGGTAGGCCCGGCCGTGAGGGGGCGGGGCGGGGTCGGGCCGGCGGCAAGAGGGTTTCAGGCCCCCTTTCCCGGGAGTCGATGGGGAATATGGACTTCCGGCGGAAGATGGGGCCTGCATGGATCTCCGGGACTGGACGAAACGCTCTTTCGGGAGCCTCTTCGGGAGGCGCACCCGGGGTCCGTGCCTGGAGGCCTTCCGGGACAGGCTCGCCTCCTACCTGGCGGCCTTCCACCCCGAGGTGAGGCTCCTGGCCATGGTGATTCCTTCACATACGGTCTTGCGGGTCGAGAACCAGGAGGTCGTGGTGGACTTCAGGGTGCTCTTCTCCTGGTACCGCAAGAACCCCCAGTCCCTTGGGCCGGTGCTGGACGAGTTCCTGGAGGAACTGAAGCGTGACCTGGGGGAGAGGATCGTTCCTCCCTTCGAGGACGTGGTGGACCTCCTCTTCCCCCAGGTACGGAGCCTGGCCTTCCTGAAGGAGTTCTCTCCCCGCTTCGGCAAGGGCCGGCTGGCGAGAATCCCCCTGGGGGCGGATCTCTACCTTCTCTTCGTCATGGACGAGAGGCGGGGGATGACCTTCGTGAACGAGTCCCACATGGAGGCCTGGGGGGTAGTTCCGGAGACGTTGAAGAATCTGGCCATCCGGAACCTGGCCTCCCTGGGGGAGAAACCGGATTCACGGGGGAGGTTGGAGGGGGCCGGTGGATACGCAGCGGCGCACTTGATCCTCCTGGATCGGATGCTGGGCCTGGAACCGGGTGAGAGCGTGACGGCGGCGGTCCCCCACAGGGACCTCCTTCTGGCGGCTCCCGCCGGGGCCGACGAACGGGCCCTCGAGGTGATGGCCCTCGAGGCATATACGGCATACAGGAACGGATCGAGGCCGATCCTGCCGGACCTCCTGGCCTGCACGGCCCTGGAGGGGGGAGGGGTCTCCCTGGAGAAGGCCGGGAGCGGGGCTCTCAACGCCTGAGTTCCAGGGCCACCTTGGTGGGCGTTCCTGCCTCGAGACGGATCTCCTGGCAGGTTCCTCCCATGGCCGAGGAAGGGCCCCCGGCCACGACGAGGAGGGCCATCCCGGGGATGATGTGCTTGAAGGTGAAGGTGCCGGCCGGGCCGGTCCGGGTGGTCCTCACTCCGCCCTGGGTGAAGAGGCGCACCTCGATCCCGGCGCACTTCTCCTGCGGGCCCCCGGCCAGGGTGACCTTTCCTACCAGGTTGGCCAGGGGCGGCGGGGGAAGCTGGATTTTCTTCACCGTCCCGGCCTGGAGGCGGAGCCGTCCCTTCCAGAGGGGGGCGGCCTCCGAGCCTGGAGGGGAGGGGACCATCTCCAGGGACCATGTGCCGGGAAGGAGGCCCCGGAGAAGGGTGGTTCCTCCTTCCAGGGGAACCATCCGGCTGGTCTTCTCCGGTCCCTGGAGGACCAGGGTGAGGGTCCGGGGGAGGATGTCCCTCCAAGCCTCTCCCTGGAGGTGAACCTCCAGGGTGGCCGCTTCGGGGTCCGGTGAGGGGGGAGGTGCGGAGCGCCCTGGGAGGGGGGGAAGGGAGAGGTCCCCGATCTTCAAGGGGGCGGGTTCCTCCAGGCCGGGAGAAAGGGAAAGGGGGTTCCTCGTCTCAGCCCTGGCAATCTTCCCTTTCACCCAGTAGGCAATAGGTATCCCAAGGCCCAGGACGAGGACCAGGAAGACCAGGACTTTCCGGAAGAAACCGCCCATGCCGCACCTGTCGAACCCCTTCTCTCCTTCCCCTCATCCTACCACGGAGGGCGGCCGGGAGAGGGGGGAACTCCGGCTCATGGCTCTCCTGGCTTGGGACGTGGCGGCCAGGCTTCCGGCCTTCGCCCTCCAGGGCCCCCGGGTCCTCCTGGAGTGGATCCGGCCCGCTCTGGTACATCCTCCACCCCGGGGGAAGGCTCCGGCGGTGGTCCTCCTTCACGGAATCCTGAGGGGAAGGGCCTCCATGGCTCTCCTCGCAAGGGATTTCCGGAGGGCCGGATGTATGGTTCTGAACTGGGGGTATCCTTCGACGAAGAAGGGAATCCGGGAACACGCGAAGGACCTGGCCCGGAGGCTGGAGGAATTCCTCCCGCCCGGGAGGGGGCTTGTCCTGGTGGGGCACAGCATGGGAGGGCTCGTGGCCCGGGCCCTCCTGGAGGTGAGCCCCGGGCTTTCTCTGGAGCGGATCGTCCAGATCGGCACTCCCAACCAGGGAGCCCTGAAGGCGGCTTTGTTGCGGGAGACCCGCCTCTTCAGGCGGACCCTGGGAACAAAGGCGGGGTGGGAATTGGCTTCCGGGCCCGGGTGCCTGGCCCGGACCCTTCCCGTTCCGCCTCCAGGCCTGGTCCACGTCGTGGCGGGAGCCAAGGGGAACGGGAAGGGTTGGTCTCCTCTCCTCCCGGGAGAGGACGACGGCACGGTGGAACTCTCTGCCACGGCCCTGGAGGGAGCTGCCCGGGAGGTCGTTTCTGTGCTCCATGCCTTCCTTCCCTGGGACCGGAGAGTGCGGCGAAAAGTCCTCAACGCCGCCCTGGGATGAGGATCGTCCGGCGGGGGGCCACTCCCCGGACGTCTTCGTCCCCTGCTTCGCAGGGGCCTCAGCCGGCCGGGGCTGACGTACGAAAAGAGGGGAA
>CAZLQD010000048.1:0-41768 GCA_964561605.1 uncultured Planctomycetia bacterium | reverse complement strand
TCCCCTGCTTCGCAGGGGCCTCAGCCGGCCGGGGCTAACGTACGAAAAGAGGGGAAAGCTTCGCAGGGGCCTCAGCCGGCCGGGGCTGACGTACGAAAAGAGGGGAAGACAGTTCGAAGAACTGGATTCCCCGACGTCAGGGGGAGCATCTCCTTTCGTTAGCCCCTGCCGGCCTGGGGACGGATCGAAGATCCGGACCCAGGACGTCAGGGGGAGCCTGGGGGAGAGGGGGATTCGAGGCTTTGAGTGGGATGCGGGAGTGTTGCCACTCCCCGGACGTCTTCGTCCCCTGCTTCGCAGGGGCCTCAGTCGGCCGGGGCTGACGTACGAAAAGAGGGGAAAGCTTCGCAGGGGCCTCAGCCGGCCGGGGCTAACGTACGAAAAGAGGGGAAGACAGTTCGAAGAACTGGATTCCCCGACGTCAGGGGGGTATGGGGCTGTTCGAAGTCTGGTGGTACGAATTTTTGTTGTTCGGAGAAGGGGATTTCCTTTGGTTGGGGCCGGCCCGGTGTGGATTTCTGGTCTCGGGCGCCCTTCAGCCTTTCCGGGAGGTGCTGACGGTGACATAGGGATTCCTCCGCCCTCCCTGCCTTGACAGTGCCCCCAGGGGCGGGATGATGGAGAATCCAGTTTTTCTTCGAGAGGAGAGAGCCGGTATGAGGTTTTTCCCTGGGGTCGGTCCGCTGGTTTACGGCCTTGCTGTATTCTTGCTTCTTCCGGCACCCGGGGGCCGGGCCCAGGGCTCTTCCATGAGTCTTTCCGGGGCCTGGGAGATCCGGGCCGACCGGGAGGACCGGGGCCTCCGGGAGGGTTGGTTCCGGCCGGGGACCGGGGGGGACTGGCGGGGGGCGGTGGTGCCTTCGGCCTGGGAGAGCTCTCTCGGGATCGATTTCGACGGGGTGGCCTGGTACCGGAAGGGATTCCGGGTTCCCCCCGGCCTGGAGGGACGGCGGGTCTTCCTGCGCTTCCAGGGAGCCGCCACTCTGGCCCGGGTCTGGGTGAACGGCAAGGAGATGGGAAGCCACACCGGTGCCTGGACTCCTTGGGAGGTGGAGATCACTTCGGCCCTCCTGAAAGGAGGGATCCAGGTCGTGGTGGTCCGCCTGGACGAGAAGGTGGGATACAACACCCAGGGCTTCCTCCCTGTCGTGGCCCCCCATTTCGGCGGCCTCTGGCAAGGTGTTGAGATTCTCTTCCGGGGAGCCGCCTGGATCGAGAAGGACCGGATCTTCCTGGACGCCTCGGGCCGGGACGAGAAGGGGCGGCGGATCCTCCGGGTCAGGCTCCCTTTGGGGGGAGACCCCCCGGCTGGGGCCCGGGTCACCTTTTCCTGGCCGGAGGAGACGGGCCCGGATTTCGGGGTGGCCCGGGTCCCGGTAAAGGGAAGAACGGTCGAGTGGGTATGGAGAGGGTCTCCCCTTCCCTGGACTCCCGGGGGGCGAGGGAAGGCCCGCCTCTACCGGCTGGGGATCGCCCTGCTGGACGGCAAGGGAAGGGTCCTGGACCGGGTGGAAGAGATGGTCGGCTTCAGGAAGGTCGAGGCCCGGGGCGCGGAGCTTCTTCTGAACGGGAGGCCTTTCCTCGTGAGGGGAATCCTGAACTGGGGTTACTATCCGCCTCTCCTGGCCCCCAGGCCGGACCCCGAGCTCTTCCGGAAGGAGATCCGGATGCTCCGGTCCATGGGGTTCAACCTGGTGAAGTTCTGCCTCTGGGAGCCCCCCTCCTACCTCCTGGACATCACCGACGAGGAGGGCATGGCCGCCTGGGTGGAGTATCCCACCTGGCATCCCAGGATCGACCGGGCCCACAGGGAGGAGCTCCTGAGGGACTACCGGGCCATGTCGGACCTGGACGGGAACCATCCCTCGGTGATCCTCCGGAGCGTCACCTGCGAGACGGGACCTTCGGCGGACCTGGGTATCCTGAAGGAGCTATATACGCTTCTGAAGGAACGATGCCCCGGCACGCTCGTGGAAGACGACTCCTCCTGGATCGGCTGGAACAGGATCCACGACTTCTGGGACGACCATACCTACTGGAACAACAACACCTGGCGGAAGAAGCTCAGGTCCCTGGACGAATTCCGGAGAAAGAGAAGACTCCTTCCCCTGGTGCTCGGCGAGGCGATCGCCGCGGACACCTGGGCGGATACGGGGAGAATGCTTCCTTCCTTCGCAGGGGGGATCCCCTTCTGGGCGCCCAAGTGCCTGGAGAGCCAGCTTCGTTTCGAGAAGGAACTCCAGGAGCGGTACGGCGCTCCCGGGTTCGATCCCGTGGCGGACCTCCTGGCCTGGTCCAGGCGCTACGCCCTGGAGATGCGGCGGTTCCAGGTGGAGGCCTTCAGGCAGGAACTTCCCCGGGCGGGCTACGTGATCAGCGTGATCCGGGATATCCCGGCCTGCCGGATGGGTATCCTGGACGCCCTGGGCCGCCCCAAGTGGAAGACCGGGGAGTGGGACTGGCACGGGCCGATCTCCCTCTCGATCCGGACGGTGGGGGACAGGCGGACCATCAACGGGCTGAAAGGGAAGGTTTGGGAAGGGAATCTCGACTTCGAGGGAAGGCTCAGGCGCGAGGCCCCCGGAGAGAAGCTGTTGGTCCACTTCCGCCTGGGAGGGCCGGGAGGGAGGGAGAAGATCTGGGTCGTGTCGCCCGACCAGGTTCGCTGGAACGGTCCCCCTTTCACCTTTTCCTGTCGGAAAAAGGGGGACCGGCCGGAAAAGGTCCTCCTGGAGGGGTGGGTCGAGGCCCCCGGGAAAGGATGCGTGGCCAGGGGGGAGTGGATCTTCTGGACTCTCCCCTCCCCGAGGCGGCTCCTTGATTCGGCTTTTTACGGGGAGGGCGTCGAGGAGATTGCAGGAGCTTCAAATGCTTTTTGTAGCATGCCGCCCCTCAAAAAGGGGAAGGCTATACCAAAGTATGTGAAGCTGGTCGTGGCCCGGGCTCTGGACGAGAAGGTCCTGGACTACCTGGAAGGGGGGGGCCGGGTCCTTCTCCTGGCGTCGGACCGGCGGGGTTCCTTCCGGGTGGAGCCGATCTGGTTCCTGCGGGGAACCGCATGGGCGCCGCCCGAACCGAAGGGCTTCTTCGAACGGTTCCCCAGGGAGATGCTGGCCTACCTCCAACTCTTCGATCTCCAAGGAAAGGGCGTGATCCGGGGGGAGAGGCTTTGGGGCGAAGTGGACCCCCTCCTGGCCTTCTTCGAGACCCACGACCTGGACCGGGTGCGGCCGGACCTGCTGCTCTTCCAGACCCGGGTGGGCAAAGGACGGCTCCTGGTGAGCGCCCTGGCGCCCCGTCTCTCCGGGATCTTCGGCCGATGGCTCCTGGAAGGGCCCGCCCCCGAGCGGGGGCTCGGGAAGGAGACGATCCAGGCTCTGCGCCAGGCCCTCTCGGGAGAGATCCTGAAGGTCCGGGGTGCCTGGCTCTTCCGGAAGGACCCGGAGGGGAAGGGCCTGGAGATGGGCTGGGAGAAGGCTGGGATCGACCCCGAGGGATGGATCTCCCTTCGCGCCCGGTCCGGGGAGGAGGGGAAGATCTGGGGCGCCTACGACGGGTGGGGGTGGTACAGGAAGGAGATCGAGATCCCGGAGAGGTGGAAGGGGAAGAAGGTCCGCCTGGTCTTCGACAGCGTGGACGACATGTACGAACTCTACGTGAACGGAAAGCGGGCCGGCGGATACGGGAAGCCGGACCGCTCGGAGAGTTCCTACCTGAAGCGGACCTGGGTGGAGGTGACCCCCTTCCTGGAGCCCGGAAAGAAAAACCTCTTCGTCGTGCGGGTCTACGACTGGGTCGGGGCGGGGGGCCTCAACGGAGAGGTCTGGTTGACCACGGGACCCGTGGGTGAGGGGCTGGATCTGCTGAACCGGTAGGACCTTCCCGGCGGGAGGAGGGTGACCTACCGCCGCCGGCCTTTCTTCACCCGCCGGGCCCTTCCGAAGGGGACCAGCCTGGAGAGGAGACGCTTCCACCAGGGTTTGCGGGTCTTGAGCAGGAGGATCTGGTGCTCCGCCCGGCCCAGCTCCCGGGCGAGCCTGGAGATGTGGGCCAGGAGCTTCTCCTCCTTCTCCTTGTGGCGGGATTCCTGGCGATCGATGAATCGGTGGAGGGACATCTCGTGGCGCTGGCTCAGCTCCCGCTCCGTCTCCAGGGCGGCCTTGGCCGAAGCCAGGGCCTTGGCCAGGCGGTCCCGCTCTCTCTCCAGGCTCGCCAGGGCGCGGCGGTCCCGCTCGAGTCCTTCGTCCAGGGCTTTCAAGTGGGATGTGAGCTCCTGGAATTCCTCGGGCCCCACGGCGGGGGCGTCCTGGATCTTCCTTGTGAAGCGGGGGACGAAATCCTCCTCCCTTTCTCGAGCGACCCTCTCCCGGGCGCCGGGACGGGCGGCGGCCCGGGTGAGCTCCGGGCCGGATACGAGGAGACGCATACGCCCGGTCCGCTCGGAGCGAACCTCCTTGCGCTTCAGGGTTCCCTTCTTGGCCCTGAGCTGGACGGCCCTGGGTGTGATCCCCAGGAGCATGGCGGCCTCGGCCACGGTGAACCAGGTTTCCTCTTGGTTTTCCAGTTCCGGGTTGGGTCGCATGGAGATCCGGCCTTTCTGGTCAGGAGATCAGTCTGGCTACTTCGTCGTCGTCCAGGGGGGGCCTCCCCGGCGAGGGGGGGGCTTCGTCCCCTGGTTGGGGTTGGGGTCGTGGTGGGGAGGGCTCCTTCTCTTCCGCAAAGGGGGCGCTCTCCCGGAAGGGGGGAGGGATCAAGACGAGGGGCGGGCCCGGCTGGCCTTCCACCTGGACGGCCAGGAGGAAGGTGACCTCCGGTCCTGCGGCGTCGAGAACCTCCTTCTCCACGAGGCCTCCCAGGAGGAGGAGGCGGGCCTTCTCCAGGGGGGGCCAGCCCTCCACCTGGAAACTACCCAGGAAGGAGACGGCCTGGCGGGCCCCTCCCAGGAGGGCCAGGCCCCTGGAGAGGAGGGCCGTGTCCACCACGGGGGCCACAAGGCAGAGGACCAGTTCCCCCGGGGGGGCGGCGAAGAGGAGCCGGGGCGGTCCCCCCCGGCGGCCTTCCTCCCGGCCGAGGAGTTTCCACCCCTTCCCAAGGACCTCCGGGTCGGCCCGGAGGGCCTGGGAGATCTCCTCCGGAGCCAGGGTGCTGGGTCCTCCGCGGAAGATCCGGTTCATGGGGCGGCCTCCAGGATGTGGAGCCTCTTCAGGATCCCCGCACCGATCCTGCCTACGGCCGCCGCGGCCAGGGATCCGGGCGACCAGACCAGGGCGGGTTTGCGCTCGGCGAGGAAGACCTTTTCCAGGGCGGAGTCGGCGGGGAGGGCCCCCAGGAAGGAGATCCTTTCCTGGGGCAGGTCGTCCTGGGCGGCCAGGAACTTGTGGTAGACCTGCCGGCCTTCTCCCGTGCCGGGTCTTTCGGCGGCGACGACGCCGATCTCCACGGCAGGGAGGGCTCCCAGGATCCGCTTGAGCTGGTGGAAGGCCCGGATGCGGCCTGCCGGATGGGCCGGAACGGCCAGGACCAGGAGCCGGGCCCGGCCGCAGAGGTCCAGGGCCCATCTGGGGAGGTGGGCCGGGACTTCCAGGAAGAAGAGGTGGTCCTTCCCGGCGGGGCGGGCGCCGGGACCGGCCTGGAAGACCCGAAGGGACCCGGCGCTCCGGGTCTTCCTCCCCAGGATCCTCCCCAGGTGGCCCGAGACGGTGGGAAAGAGGCCCCCTTCCTGGGCGATCTCCACGGAAAAGCCCTCCCGGGAGAGATAGAGGGCCGTCTCGGCGCAGAGGAAGGTGCGGATCCATCCTTCGCCTCCGTCGAGGAAGGCCGCCGTCACGAGGGGGGGATTCCCGGCTTGCTTTCGGGGAGGATCGGGGGGGAGGGAGGGAAGGGGGCGGAGTGGGACGGGCTGGGCCGGCTTTGGGGTGGCGGCTGGAGAGGAGGGGGGGGAGGGTGGGGGGCCGCCGGCCGGCTCTTCCGCCGGAGGATCCTTGGAGGGAGGTCCCTGGCCTCTCGCCCTCTCCTCCTTTCGGGTTTCGCCGGGGCGGGTCAGGAAGAGGTGGGCGAAGTCGTTGAGGCTCCTCCTGGGCTCCTCCTGGGGAGCGGGTTTTTCCGGGGTTTCACCCATGGCGGGTTCGGATCAGGATGCGGCTTCGGCTTCCTTGGTGGAGGTTTCCTCTTCCACAGGGGCCTCTCCCCTGACCTCCAGGACGGAGTTGACTCCTCCGAAGGGGGCCGGAGCGGTCCTGGGGTTGTCCGGGTCTTCCACCCAGCGGCCGTCCACGATGAAGCGATACTGGTAGATGCCGGGTTCCAGGTCCAGGGCGGTTTCGAAGACCCCCTCGGAGTTCTTCTCCATCCGGGCCTCCTGGTTGGGGGTCCAGTTGTTGAACTCACCCACCACGTAGACCGTGGAGGCCTGGGGAGCCCTGTAGCGGAGGACCACCTTGCCCTGCTCCATGAGGTAGGGCGAGGCCTGGGACTCGATCCGGGCTTCCAGGGCCTGGATCTCGGGCTCCTCCTCCTGGGCCAGGATCTCCCAGGCCAGGTTCTTGAAGGCCCGGGTGGCCGTGTTGGCGGGATCGAACCGGTTGAGAGGTTTGCCCAGGGCGGCCGCCTCCTTCACCCGGGTGCTGGGGGGGATGACCGTCTTCAGGGCCAGCTCGCCGAAGCGCTGGCGGATCTCCTCCAGGACGGCCCGGCCGAAGCGGGTTCTCAGGTTGACGTTGTTGGCCAGGGGGTAGACCCTGAGAGAATGCCCGCTGGCGTTCTCCAGGATCTCCACCGATTCCAGCAGGAGCTGGATTCCCCTGAGGGAGAAGCTGCTGGGTTCCACCGGAACGATGACCTCGCCGGCGGCCCTCAGGGCGTTGAAGGTGAGGAGCCCCAGGGAAGGGGGGCAGTCCAGGATGATGTAGCGGAAGAAACGGTCCAGGCCGCGGATGGCCTTGAGGAGGCGTTCTTCCCTGCCGGGGATCCCCGAGAGCTCCTGTTCCACGGCGGAGAGGAAGACCGCCGAGGGGGCCAGGAAGAGGTTCTCCCCGAGCTGCAGGAGGATCCGGTCCAGGGTAACCTGCCGGTCCTCCGAGGCGGTGAGGACGTCGTAGAGGTTCTGGTGGACTTCGGCGGGATCGACGCCGAAGGCGGCCGTGGCGTGGGCCTGGGGGTCCATGTCCACCAGGAGCACCCTCCTCCCCCGCTCGGCCAGGGCGGAGGCCAGGTTGACGGCAACCGTGGTCTTTCCGCACCCTCCCTTTTGGTTCGCCACTGCAAGGATTCGCATAGATCCCTCCCTGTTTTCGCCCGGGCGGCACGTCCTGGATCCAGGCGCCCCGGCCGCGAACCTCGGGGGAAGATCGCGAAACCGGGAGGATCGGGAAACCGCCCATTTCCCGAACCACGCCCTGGTTCGCCCCGTCTGCTTCGCCGTCTTCCTTCTTTCCCAAAGCACCTTTTACCATATCCTTGGGGGTGACCAAAAGGAAGAACCATGGATCTTGTATCTTTTTTCGAAAAAAAGTTGGTGAGAAGCGGGACCTGGACGGTTCTGCTCCTCTTCGCGATCTCCTGCTCCTCCCCGGGGAGGCCCCCTGTCCGGGGAGCCGGCCTGGGGGATGTCTTCCAGGAACTCCGGATCCGGGGGGGGAAGGTGGAGAGCCCGGCCCTCCAGGTGGGAAGGCTGCGGATTCCCCTGGAGGGACCGCTCTTCGAGGTTGAGCTGGCCGGCCTGGGGCGGCTCGGGCCGGAGGACTTCGACGGCACGGGCGTGGAGGGCCTGGGGACGACCAGGGTGGAGGCCCGTTTCGCCGGGAAGGAGGTGCCCCTGGAAGTGGTGGTGACCTTCCGGGTCCGCCTGGAGGATCCGAGTTTCGAGAAGACTCTGCGGATCCGCTGGCTCGGCCTCCCCCGGCGGGCCCCCCGGCTGGAGCGCGCCCTGGTCCAGGTCCTTCCCTGGAAGGCCGGGGCTCCCCGGGCCGGGCCGGGCCGGCCCTGGACCAGGCCGGGCCTTTGCGCAGCCCTTGCGGTCCCCTGGGGCCGGGGCCGCCTGGAAGGCGGGCGGCTCTACCTGGAGGAGCGCCCCCGGGTCTCCCTGGCCGGGGGATGGTGGCGCTCCTCGCCGGTGGTTCTCTGTCCTTCCGGGCCCACGCCGGCGGAGCTGGCCTTCCTGCGTTGGACCGCCCACGAGCGGGGGGGAAGGGAGATCCGCCTTTTCTACAGGAGCGCCGAGGGGAAGGAGAAGGTCCCCGGGAAGCTGGGGGGATTCCCCCTGCTTCCCCTGGTGGTGTGGGACGGGAAGGACCTGGCCGGGCGGTTTTCCCCCAAGGGGCCCTGGAAAGGAGGGGCGGGGAAGGAGCGGGAGAGCCGCCGGAAAGGGAAGAGCGGCTGGAAGGGAGCGGTTTGCCTGGCCTTCCCCCCGGGCACGCGGGCCGGGTCTCCTTTCTTCCGGAAGGCTCTCCAGGTGGCCCTGGCCGGGGGGATCCGCCCGGGAGCGGTGGTCCTGGCCGGGGTGGACTCCAGGAGCGATCCCTTCGCCCTGCGGGACGCCCTGGCCTTGTGCCGGGCCCTTTCGGGAGAGAGGCGGGTCTTTCTCTCCTGGGATCGGAAGGGAGGAATCTCGCCTTTCTGGCAGGTCCTGTCCGACGGCCAGGATGGCCTGAGGCCCGGCGAGGACGGCCCGCTCCTGGGCCAGGCCCTGGCGGACTTGAGCCCCTGGCGGAAGGGGGGCGAGGGGTGGACTGCCGAGGCGGCGGACCGGCTGGTCTGGGACCTGGCCCGGGGGGTCTCGGCCCTGGACTTGGGCCGGCTCCCCGGGAAGGGGAACCCGGCCCGCCGGTTCCTGGAGGCCTCCCTGGAGTGGGCCTGGAAGGAGCGGGACCTTTTGCGGAACGCCCATACGCCTTTCCGGGGGGAGCCTGGTTTCGGGATGGAGGGGGAGAACTGGGTGGCTGTCAAGGGAGGGCGGCTCATCTGGGCCGTGCGGTTCTCCGGGAAGGAGGGGAGGGTCCCCCTGGAGGTGCTGGACCCCAAGTGGAAGTGGGTGAGGGAGCTGTATCCCAAGAGGCGCTGGTTGCGCAGGCCCGAAGGCGGCGTCGAGGCCCAGGTGCCGGGAAAGGTCGTGGTCCTGGAGGCCCGCCTGGAAGGGGCCTCTCCCGGGGAGAGAAATGGAGGGGGCCCCGCTTCCCGGTGAGGAGGGAAGGGCCCCTCCCTTCCTGTGGGATCAGCCGCCCAGGAGTTTCCTGGCCACCTGCTGGGCCGTCTTTCCGTCCACCCTTCCCTGGAAGCGCTCCATGAAGGCCTTCATGAAGAGACCGATCTGCTTGGGGCTCTCCAGGCCGAGCTCCTGGATGAGCTTGGCCGCCTCTTCCTGGATTTCCTCGGGGGACATCTCGCCGGGCAGATAGGCCTGGAGGATCTCGATCTCCGCCTCCTCCTTGGAGGCCAGGTCCTCTCTTCCGCCTTTGCGGTAGAGCTCCACGGCCTCCTTGCGGGAGCGGACTCCCTTCTGGAGGACCCGGATCACGTCCTGGTCGGTCAGGTCTCTTCTCAGGGCGATCCGCTCGTTCTTCAGGGCTGAGTAGACCATCCTGAGGGTGGAGGTCCTGAGCCCGTCCCGGGCCTTCATGGCGGCCTTCATGTCCTCCTGGATGCGGTCGAAGAGTTCGCTCATGACCCCTCCTTTCGGGTCATTCCCGGGTTTTCGGGCTGTCGCCCTCTTTCTCTTCCTCTCCGCCTTCCTCCCCGTTCTCCTCCTCCCGGACGACCCGGCTGGCCGAGACGACCTTGTCCCCTTCTGCCAGGCGGATGCAACGCACGCCCTGGGTGTCCCTCCCGATCAGGGAGATGTCCTCGACGGGGATGCGGACGGTCATCCCGCTGATGGTGAGGATCATGACTTCGTCTTCCTCGGAGACGGCCAGGAGGTTCACCACCCGGCCGTTGCGCTTGGTGGTGCGGATGTTGATGATGCCCTTGCCCCCGCGGCGGGTGATCCTGTATTCGGAGAAGCGGGTTCGCTTGCCGTAGCCTCCTTCGCAGATGGTGAAGAGGGTGGTCCCCTCCTTGGGGATCACCAGGTCCACCACCTCGTCGCCGGGCCTCAAGGTGATCCCCCGCACCCCCCGGGCTGGGCGGCCCATGGGGCGCACGTCTGTACAGGGAAAGCGGACGGCGTAGCCGTCGGCCGTGCCCAGCATCACCTCCTCCTCGTCGCCCACCAGGGCCGCCCCGATGAGGAGGTCCCCCGGGTCCAGGGTGAGGGCGATGATGCCCTTGCGCTTGGGGCGGCTGAAGGCCTCGAGCTCGGTCCGCTTCACCACGCCCTGGCGGGTGGCCATGAAGACGTAGCGGCCGGGCTCGAAGTCCTTCACGGGAAGGATGGAGGTGATCTTCTCCTTGGGGGACTGGAACTCCAGGACGTTGGCGATGGCCCGGCCCCGGGCGTTCCGGGCGAGCACGGGGAGCTCGTAGACCTTTTTCCAGTAGACCTTCCCTTCGTCGGAGAAGAAGAGGAGGTAGTCGTGGGTGGACGCCACGAAGAGGTGCTGGAGGAAGTCCCCCTCCTTGGTGTCTGCGCCGGTGACGCCCTTGCCGCCCCTGCCCTGGCGGCGGTAGGCGTCCAGGGGGGTGCGCTTGATGTAGCCGTTCTTGGAGACCGTCACGGCCATGGCCTCCACGGGGATCAGGTCCTCGTCCATGAAGAGGCCTTCCCCCTCCTGTTCGAGGATGACCGTGCGGCGATCGTCGCCGTAGCGCTTCACCATGTCGTCCAGGTCGGCCTTGATGATGTCGTAGACCAGGCGGACGTCGGCCAGGATGGCCCGGTAACGGGCGATCTTCTCCTTGAGCTCCCGCCACTCGGCCTCGAGCTTCTCGATCTCCAGGCTGGTGAGCCTGGCGAGCCGCATGTCCAGGATGGCCCGGGCCTGGATTTCGGACAGGCCGAAACGCTCCATGAGGCGGATCCTGGCGGTGTCCACGTCGGGGGAGTTCTTGATGATCGCCACCACCTCGTCGATGTTGGCCACGGCGATCCTGAGACCCTCCACGATGTGGAGGCGTTCCTCGGCCTTCCTGAGGAGGAAACGGGTCCTCCGGCGGATCACCTCCACCCGGTGGTCCCGGAAGGCCTCGAGGAGCTGCTTCAGGTTGAGCAACCTGGGCCGGCCCCGGTCGATGGCCAGGTTCTGGATGGTGAAGGTCTCCTGGAGGGGGGTGTACTTGAAGAGCCGGTTCAGGGTGACCTGGGCGTCGTCCACGCCCCGCTTCAGTTCGAAGATGAGCCGCATGCCCACCCGGGAGGAGGATTCGTCCCGGATGTCGGCGATGGTGTCGATCCGGCCGTCCTTGACGGCGTCCTTCACCTTCTCGGTGATCCGGTCCTTGCCGACCTGGAAGGGGATCTCCGTGACCACGATCTCCAGCCGGTTGCCCCGCTCCACCACCTCCGTCCGGGCGCGGACGTTCAGGTGGCCCCGGCCCGTGTAGTAGGCTTTGCGGATCTCCGCTTTGCCCAGGATGATTCCTCCCGTCGGGAAGTCCGGTCCCTGGATGTGCTGCAGGAGGTCCTCGATGGTGATCTCCGGGTCGTCGATCAGGGCCTTGAGGGCCGATGCGACCTCCTTGAGGTTGTGGGGGGCCAGGTTGGTGGCCATCCCGACGGCGATGCCCGACGATCCGTTGCAGAGCAAGTTGGGGAACTTGGAGGGGAGGACCACGGGCTGCATGCGGGTTTCGTCGTAGTTGGGGACGAAATCCACGGTCTCCTTGTCCAGGTCCTCCAGCATGTCCATGGCGGGCTCGGCCATGCGGGCCTCTGTGTAACGCATGGCCGCGGGAGGATCGCCGTCGATGGAGCCGAAGTTGCCCTGGCCGTCCACCAGGGGATAGCGCATGTTGAAGTCCTGGGCCATCCGGACCAGGGTGGGATAGATGACGGCCTCGCCGTGAGGGTGGTAGTTACCGGATGTGTCGCCGGCGATCTTGGCGCACTTGCGGTATTTCGCCCGGGGGCCCAGGTGAAGGTCGTTCATGGCGACCAGGATCCGCCGCTGGGAGGGCTTGAGTCCGTCCCGCACGTCGGGCAGGGCGCGGGAGTAGATCACGCTCATGGCGTAGTTGAGGTAGGCCTCCTTCATCTCCTTCTCGATGAAGAGAGGCTTCACCTGGGCGGTCTGGTTCTGCTGGGACTCGGGGGTCATCTCTGGGCGTTCCTCGCAACCCTGGGGGCCGTCCTTCTTCCCTCTCGGGTAGCCTTCCGGGCCTTTTTTCCATTATGGTGTCCCGGGAGGGAGGAAGCAAACATTCCCGAACGAGGAGGCCGCCGTGGGTGAGGAAAGAAAGGGAGGAGGGGAGGTGCTCCCCAGGGACGTGGCCCTTCTCTGCGTGGGCCGGGAGCTGCTCAAGGGCAACACCCTGGACCGGAACGCCAACTGGATGGCCCGCCGGATCGAGCCCCTGGGACTCAGGTGCTGGCGCTTCTCCACGGTGGACGACGTGGCCGAGGAGATCGGCCGGGAGATCCGCTGGATCCTGGAGTCGGGGACCCGCTTCCTGGTCACCACGGGAGGGCTGGGGCCCACCTTCGACGACATGACCCTCCGGTCCATCGCCTCGGCCCTGGACCTTCCCATGGAGGTGGATCCCCGGGCCGAGGCCTGGGTCCGGGAGGCCTACGCCAGGCTCTACGAGGAGGGGCTGACCTCCACGCCCGAGCTCACCCCGGCCAGGCGGAAGATGGCCTTCATGCCCAAGGGGGCCAGGCCCCTCTCGAATCCCCTGGGCGCGGCCCCCGGGATGGCCCTGGAGTGGGGGGGGACGATGATCCTCTCCTTCCCCGGGGTGCCCGAGGAGATGCAGGCCATGTTCCCCCTCCACGCCGAGCCCCTCTTCCGGGAGGCCGGGGGCGGAGCGGGGAACCTGGTCCGCCGGGAGGTGGAGATCGCCTGGCCGGGCAAGGACGAGTCCCTCATCGAGAGGCATGTCCAGGAGATCACTTCCCGCTATCCCGGGCTCTATGTGAAGAGCCGGGTCCGGGGGACGGGCCGGGACGTGACGATCCGGATCACCTTGTGGTGCGAAGGCGAGGATCCCGCCCGGGTGGAGGAGATCCTGGCGAAAGGAGCGGAGGACCTGAAGCGGAGGCTGGATTCCCTGGAACCGCCCTCCCCGGGGGAGGCCGGCCGGCCGGCGCCGGGGGAGGATTTCCGGTCGTAAGGGAACAGATCCGGGCGGGAGTTCGCTAACGGGAAGGGCGCCGCCGTTCCGGCCGCGGGGATCCGGCCTTTTTCTCCGGCGGCTTGCCTTGGCGGAAGAGCGGATCGAAGCTAGACTGGGGGGCTGGAAACGGTCCGCAGGGTTGTGCCCCGCCGGATTCCACCGCCGGTTTCCGCCGGGATCCTCAGGCCCTCCCTCCTTTCCTGCCTTTGTCCAAAGGATACCTGTCGAGCATATAGATTTTCTCCGGAAACCGACGTCCTTCCCGAACCGCCTTCCTCCCGGGGCTTCCTTCCCGGCCGGCTGGTGGGTTCCCCCCCGGAGGGAGGCGCCGTCCTTCCGGGGAAGAGGTTCTTTTCTTCATCTTTCGGGAGGCGTCGCCATGAACTCGAGAATCCTCGTCCTGTTCGGTTTTCCCTTCGTCTTTTCCCTCTGCCCCGCCCAGGGCCCCCGGATCGTGACACCTTCCCGGGTGGTCCGCCTGAACGAGGTGGGCCCCCCGGCGGACGAGGGCCCGAAGCGCTGGGAGGCGCCCCTCCCGGGGGAAAGCGTTTCTCCTCCCTCCGTTCCCATGCCGGGCGGCGGTGCCGCGAAGGGGGTGAGGCTGGTCTCCAAGGACCTGCGGGCGGGCCGGGTGAAGGTCTATCCTCCGCCGGCGAAGGTTTCGGGCGATTCGGGATTCGTGACCGGGTCGAACCTGAGAAACCGGGCCGGGGGGGTTGAGGGTTGGGGAAATGCGCCATCCAGGATCTGGGGCGTCACGACTTTCCCCTACTCTTCGGTTTGCCGGATCTTCTATACCACGAGGGGGATGAAATTCAAGGCCTCGGGGCTCCTGATCTCCCCGAACGTCGTGCTCACGGCGGGGCATGTCGTCCACGAGGGAAGGAACGGCACATGGTGCAAGAACATCACCGTTTCCCCGGCCTGGAACGGATCCGACATGAACTTCGGGAGCGGGCGGGCCGTGAAGCTCTACACCTGGAGCGCCTGGATCAATTCCAGCGACAGTAACCACGACATCGGCCTCATCCAGTTGGACCGTCCCGTGGGGTTCCTCGCGGATTACATGGGATACGGTTTCAACAAGGACTCCTTTTTCAAGGGGCGACAATTCCGGTTTTCTGGGTATCCGTGGAGGCAGTACGGCGGGGCACCCGACGCCATGTACGGGGCGAAGGGGACCTTCGACACGGTCCTGCAGTACCGTTTCAGGTCCTCGGCGCCCTGGCCCTACAAGCCCTACGGGATGGACGGGGCCGGCGTCTACTACGAGTCGCCCACGTGGGTCCGGACCGCCTACGGCGTCCTGACCGGCTACTCGGTATACTGGAGCGGAAACCTGAGGAAGCTCTACCATGCCAGGATCACGCAGAACAAGTTCTCCTATATCAGGGGGACGGTGGTCCCGAACGCTTTCCCCTCCGGCCGGGTGGACCTGGTCCCGCTGAACGTCAGGGCCGAATACGAGGGGAAGGCCGTCCAGGCCGGCCTGGCCTTGTCCCGGATGACCTACGTCCTGTGCAACGCCTCCAATTACGACCCCCCGGTGAAGACCTACAAGGTGGACGTCTACCTGTCCAGCAACGACAACATCTCCAAGGCGGACAGGAAGATCCAGCACCAAGCCCTGAAGGTGAACTTCTCTCCCAGGATGAGCGTCACCGTCTACTGCCTGGGAAAGGGGGCCCCGGTCATCCCCGCAGACGTGAAGGCCGGAACCTACTGGATCGGGGTGATCGTCGACGAGAAGGATTACAACACCGCCAACAACGAGACCGACGGCTGGGACGCCGCGAAGATCACCGTCGCCGGTTGTCCCGTTACGGCTCCTTCGGGGTACGGCGCCGTCGAGGGCGACTCGTCCACTCTCGAGCCGGGATGCTTCGCTCCCTCCAAGTGCCAGCTTCTCTACGACGCCTCCGTCCTGAAGGGCGTCCCCTTCGGGGTGATCACCGGCCTCGCCCTGAGGAGGGACGGACTTCTCAACGGGTCCTTCCAGGCCCATTCCTCCTACATCACGGTGCACATGAGCGCCTTCGGGGTGAATGGGGCCGGCTCCTGGTCCCGGACGAGCTATTCGGCGAACCGGGGAAAGGGCTGCAGGCTGGTCTTCCCCCGGGCCAAGGTGGACTTCCCCGCCGTGACCAGGCCCGCCGTGACGCCGGCGCGGTTCAGCGTGGAACTTCCTTTCGCCAATCCCATCGCCTACCTTCCGGGAAGGAACATGATGGTCGAGATGGACGTGGCGGATCCGTCGGGAGGGAACAACTTCTTCTACTGGGGTTCCGACGCAGTGATCTTCGGGCCCTATGCGAAGAAGGGGACGACGGAGAAGTTCGGGAAGGGTTGCCCCTCGGGCAGGATCATGGTCGGAGAGGCTCCGCCGGTGGACGGATTGTCCAAGCTTTCCTGGTATTGGGACTCCGGTGCGGGGAAAGGGACGCCCGCCCTGGGAATCCTCGGAACGAGCCGCACGAGGTGGGGGAGCTTGGCTCTCCCGTTTTCGCTGACTGGTATGGGAGCTCCCGGGTGCAGCCTCTACACCGACCTGGTGCTGGCCTTCCCGGGAGTCACCCGGGGAATCCTGTTGCCCGGCCTTTACCGGGTGGAGGTGCCCGTTCCGGCGGACTCGACCCTTGCCGGCGGAGTCCTCTACGGCCAGACCTTCGTCTTCGACAAGACTTACAACTCCCTGGGGGTGAGGGCCTCGGAAGGGATGAAGTTCACCCTGGGGACACCCAGGCTGCCTTCGCCGGCCTTCCAGCTCACAAGCAACTTCTCGATGGGAAAGCCGCCCTTCCCGGACAAACCCCACCTGTCCTACTTCTCCGTTCCCATCCTCGCCTTGAGGGGACTCTAGGAAAGGATCGGCCGCGGCCTGGAAAGGGCCTTTCCTCCGGGCTGTCCGGGGGACGATCGCTCCTTTTCCCGGAGGAGCGTGTCGTTCCGGGGCATGGTCTTCCCGGGGAGGCCCTTTCCGGGCCGAAAGCCCTCCTCGGGGGGGCATGGAGGTGAAAGCCCGGCCTTCCGGGAGGGTTCCGGGAGGAAGGACGGGAATCCCGGCCTTTCGGCACGGTTTTTCCGGCCTTTTCCCCTTTCCCGGCGGGGTTGTTCCGCCCGGAAAGCCTGCTAAACTGCGAATTGCATCGTAAACTTCTTGATGGATCCTCCAGGCTCCGGGGATTCGGACCGGACGACTGCGGGGCGAAGAACCGCCCGCGGGAGTTTTCTCGACAAGGAGTTCTCATCGGGGAGCCTCTTTTCTTTTCTCCAGATTCACGCCCAAGGAGTTTTTTTTCGGAGTTCCCTGAACTCGGGAAGTTTTCTTCGGCTCCACCCTTCCTGCTCCCGCCGGTGGGGGAAAGCCCGGTTCTTTACTTTTTCAGCCGACCAAGGAGGCGAAATGAAGCTGTCCGCCCTGCTCTTGTCCTGCCTGGCCGTCGCAGGTTCCGCGGCCGCCCAGGGGCCGCCCGAAGTCTTCACGAAGGGGGAGGTCCAGATGGACCGCCCCGGGGTTCCGGGGAACGAAGGCCCCAAGCGCTACGAGGTCCTACCTCCTCCCAAGGACGCCGTCCCGGTTCCCTTGCCGGATATGAAACGCCGTGGCGTAACCCCGCCCGGCAAGAACAGGATGGTCTCCTACGACCCGCGCACGGGCGTGGAGAAGACCTACGCTCCCCCGTCGCCGGGCGGTCCGGCTTCGGACTTCGTCACCGGCACGAGGCTCCGGGGGGGCGTGGCCGAACCCGAATCCTGGAACAACGGCCTCACCAGGGTCAGCAGCACCAATTTTCCCTGGTCCACGAGTTGCAAGGTCTTCATGACCATCGGCACCAAGAGCTACCAGGCCTCGGCCACGATGATCGACATGAAGCACGTCATCACGGCGGGTCACGTGGTCAACGGCGGGAAGAATTCCCCCTGGGCCACGAACGTCCGGGTCTTCCCGGCCTGGAACGGATCCTCCAATGCCTTCGGCGGCGCCAACGGGATCAACCTCTACAGCTGGTCGGGATGGACCAACTCGAGCGACTTCAACCACGACCTGGGCCTGATCCGCCTGGACCGGCCCGTGGGATGCCTGACGGGGAATTTCGGCTACGGCTACAACAACAGCAATTCCTTCTTCACTTCCAAGACCTTCAACATGGCGGGCTATCCCGCAAGCGGCTACACCGGAGCCCCCAACGCCATGTATTACGGATACGGGAAATACGATTCCGTCTCCACCTACCGCCTGAATGCCTCCACGAACTGGTCCTACCGGCCGGGCGGGATGTCCGGGTCCGGGTCCTACGTGCTCAACGGGTCCAACCGGACGGTCTATGCCGTCATGTCCACGGCGACGGCCTCCTCCCAGTGGGGGCACCCGAACAGGAACATCGGCCACACCCGCATCAATTCCGCCAAGTTCACCTACATCCGGGACACGGCCATTCCGGCGGCCTATTCCAAGACCAGGGCCGACTACGTTCCCATGGCCGTCAAGGTCTCCATCCCTTCAGGCGGTCTCAGGCCGGGGGACGCCCTTTCCGGCATGAATTACCGTGTCTGCAACGCATCCCTCTACGACCCCCCGAAGAAGACCTTCAATGTCGACGTCTACCTCTCGACGAACGACAACATCTCCAAGGCGGACCGGAAGATCCAGAACCACAACTTCACTTTCGATTTCGGGAAGAAGAGCGGCGTGACGGTGAACGTCGGCGTCAAGCCGGTCATCCCCTGCACGACTCAGCCCGGGACCTACTGGATCGGCGTGATCCTGAACGAGAACGACGGTGACGTGAACAACAACGACACCGACGGGTGGGACGCCGCCAAGGTGACCATCTCCAAGCCTTACGAGACGGCGCCTTCGGGCTTCCTCTGCAAGGAGGGGAATTCCTCTCACCACATTCCTTCCCGCTACGCCCCTGCCCGTTCCCAGCAGCTCTACGACGCATCCATCCTCTCGGGTCTGAAAACGGGCGTCATCCGGGGGATCGCCTTGAGGCGGAACGGGACCGGATCCGCGACGTATACCGCGCACAAGTTCAGGATGACCATCCACATGAGCTCCAGTGGAGTGAAGAGCGCGGCCGGCTGGAGCAAGACCAGCTACCTGGCCAACCGGGGGACCGATTACAAGGCCGTCGTCTCGAACAAGGTCGTGAATTTCCCCGCGGCGGCGAGGCCTTCCACGGCGCCGGCCCCCTTCAGTGTCACGGTGCCTTTCACCACGCCCTTCTCCTACTTCAAGGGCCGGAACCTGCTCGTGCAGTTCGATACCACCAACTATCCCTCCGGCGTGGGGAGCTACAACTGGTACGCCGACGCCCAGTATTACTCCTCTTCCGCCAAGGCGGGAACAGTGGTGAAATACGGAAAAGGGTGTCCATCCGGGTTGGTCCTCCACGGGTACGCCCCTCCGATCAACGGGACGTCCAAGCTCTACTGGTACTGGTATTCCAAGGGCGGGTACCACACCCCGGCCATGGCGATCCTGGGCGTGAGCGACAAGACGTGGGGCTTCCTGATTCTTCCCTTCTCCCTGGCGGGAATGGGCGCCCCGGGGTGCTACCTCAACGCCGACATGGTCCTGGCTTTCGTGGGCTTCACCGACTCTACCGGCACCAACGGCCGTTACAGGGTGGATCTCTCCGTGCCCTACGATCCTTCCCTGGCGGGTGGTGTGCTCTACGGCCAGACCCTGGTGTTCGACAGTGGCTACAATTCGCTGGGAGTCCGGGCCTCGGAAGGCCTCAAGTTCACCCTGGGGACTTACATGACCCCGCGTCCGGCTCTCCACCTCTACACCTACGGAGTGACTCCTCCCTTCTCGAACAAGCCGAGGTATTACTCGAATACGGTGAACGTCCTCCAGTTGATCGGGCTGTAAGGCTGGCCGGGGCTGACGTACAAAAAAAAGCTCGTTAGCCCCTGGCGTCGGGGATGTGCGGCCCGAAGGGCTGCAACATGCCCGACGCCAGGGGAAGCCTGGTTCTTCGCGAGGTTTTTTTGGGGCTGTCGTTGTTGGAGCCGCTCCCCGGACGTCCTCGTCACGGTCTTCGACCGTGACTCGGCCGGCCGGGGCTAACGAGAAAAGAAAGAAAGTGGTCTTCGACCGTGACTCGGCCGGCCGGGGCTGACGTACAAAAAAAAGCTCGTTAGCCCCTGCCGGCGGGGATGTGCGGCCCGAAGGGCCGCAACATGCCCGACGCCAGGGGAAGCCTGGTTCTTTGCGAGGTTTTTTTTGGCGCTGTCGTTGTTGGAGCCGCTCCCCGGACGTCCTCGTCACGGTCTTCGACCGTGACTCGGCCGGCCGGGGCTGACGAGAAAAGAAAGAAAGTGGTCTTGCGACCCAGACCTCGGCCGGCCGGGGCTGACGAAAAGAGAGGAGAGCTTCGCTCATGGCTGGGCCGGTCTGGGCTGACGAAGAGAGAGTGACTGACGAAGAGTGAGTCATGTCCTTCGAGATCTTTCCCGGGAGCCTTTCTTTCCGGGACCTCTTCCTGGCGGGAAGATAAGATTTTCTCCATGAAGGTTCCTCGCTTCTTGGCGGCTTCCTGGCTCCTCTTTTTTCTCCTTCCCCCCGTGAGGGGGCTTTCTTCTCCCCTCCAGGCCGGGGACGACGCCCGGTCCCTGGAGACCCGGGCGGCCGAATTGGTCTCCAAGAGGCGTTTTCGGTCCGCCGCGGATCTCTTGAAGCGGGCCCTCCGGATCCGGGAGAAGGAAGACGGCCCACAATCCCAGCTCACGGGACGCACTCTCTACAACCTTTCTTTCGTGCTCTCCCGGCTGGGCCGGAACCGGGAGGCCCTGGAGGCGGGAAGGCGGGCCCTTGCGATCGCCCGCCGGGGGGGCGATCCCTCTCTCGGGACGGCCATGGCCCGGCGGAACCTGGCGGAGATCTGCGAGAAGGCCGGGCTTTTCCGGGAGGCCCGGGACCTTGCCGAAAGGGCGGTGAAGGATTTCGAGAAGGTCCGGGGGAAGAGCCTGGATGCAGCCCGGGCCAGGGAATACGCCGGGACGCTAGCCTTCCGGGCCGGAGATTACTCCAAGGCCCTGGAGCACTGGGCCTGGGCCCTGGCGATCCGTGAGAAGCTCCTTGGCCCGAACCTTCCCGGGGGCCGGGCGGATCTCGCCTTGCGGCTGGCCCGGACCCTGGTCCACCTGGGTGAGCCCGATCCGGCCTTGGCCCTCCAGGGGGCCGCCCAGGTCTGGCTCGGCGGGGAGGAGCCATGGAAGAGGGACCGGGTCCTCCTGGAACGGTTCGGCCTGTTGCTGAGCCTGGAGAACCGGGCCGGGGCGGCCCGGATCCTGGAGGACTACCTGGCGGAGAGGAGGGGCGATCCCGGGTTCCTGGGAAACTGCGCCGGGCTCTTCCTGGAACTTGGAATGCCTGCCAGGGCCCGGGAACTCTTCGGGGCGTGGCGGAAGGCCGGACCGAATCTCAACGAGAGGGGCGTCCTGCAATCCCTGGACCTTGAGGCGGGGATCCTGGAAGGGCTGGGCCGCTGGAAGGAAGCCCTGGAGAAGGCCCGGAAGGCCGACTCCTTCTGGAAAAGGTCGAGGGGGAAGGACGCTCCGCCCAGGCTGGAGAACCTTCTTCTGCGATGCCGGGCCCTTCGCCGCCTGGGGAGGCTGGACGAGGCCTTCCAAGGGCTTGACGATTTCATGAATATCCTGCGGGAGGCATTTGGAGAGGACTCCTTCCTCCTGGCGCCGGTCTTCCAGGATCTGGCCGAGGTGGAAAGGCGCGCCCGGGGAGCCACGCCGGAACTCCTGGACTACCTGGAGATGGCCGAGGCCTGCCTGGCCCGGACCGCCCCCATGGAGGCGGCGAAGAGGCTTCGCTGGAACCGGTGGGTCCTGGGAAGAGGGCCATGGGAGAGCCTGGACGCCGGATGGGCCTTCCTTGCGAAGAAACGCCCCAAGAGGTTCGCCCGGGCCTTCCGGGCCCTGGACCGCCTCCGGGAACGGTCCCTCCTGGAAGGTTTCGCCCCCTGGGCGGAGGGAATCTCCCGGAAGGTTCCGGCCCTCAGGAAATACCTGGAACTCCTGGACAGGGAGAGGCGGATGGACTTTCCTCCGGCCCGCCGGCCGGAGGAGAAGAAGCTCTTCGCCCGGGCCGCGGGAGAGCTGAGGCGGGCCTCCCCCTTCTGGGCGGAGATGTTCGACCCTGCCGGGGCGGATCCGGCCGAGGTCCGGAAGCGGCTGGGCGGGAAGGGGGTTCTCCTCCGGTTCGTCAGGGCCGCCGGGAGGTACGGGGTCCTCCTGGTCCGGGGCGGGGACCCGGGATCGGAGAAGGTCCTGGACCTGGGGCCGGAGGGGGAGATCGAGTCCCGGGCCGGAGCTTTCGGAAGGGGCGGGCCGGGTTTTCGGAAGGCGGGCCGGCTCCTCGGAAAGCTCCTCCTCGATCCTCTGGGCATGGATTTCGGCGAGATCGATACGCTGGTCCTGGTCCCTGCGGGGGTTACGGCCTTCCTGCCCTGGGCCGCCCTTCCCGTGGCGGGAGGCGGATTCCTGGGCGGGAAGGTCCGGCTCGTCTTCGCCGTCTCCGCCGGGTCCTGGCTCCGGGCGGAGAGGGCGGGAAAAAGACCGGGGACGGGGAAAGGGGCGGCCCAGGTGGGTTTCGCTCCGGCGGATGGGAACTTCCTGCCCTTCCGGGCGGAAGCCGCAGGAGAGGTCCTTTCCTCCGGGGACGGGCCATCCCTCCTTCCCGGGGTGAGACCCGTCGTGGCCGGTGAAGGGGAACTCCTGTCCGGGGGCCGGGCCGGCAGGCTGCGGGGACTTGGGATCCTCCACTTCCGGATTCCCGTCCTGGTGGGCCGGGCCGGGCCGGCCGGGAACTTCCTCTGGGCCGGGCCCGGCAGGAGGGATCCCCGCCTCTCCCTGTGGGAGAGGCCCGACGGTTTGGTCACGCCGGGAGAGATCCTGGGGCTCTCCCTGGGGGGGACGGCGGCGGTGTGGGACCTGCGCCGCGCCGGCGGACCGGATCCCTCGGGGGCCCAGGCGGCAGGGGTCTTCTGCCTGGTCCGGGCCCTTGCGGGGGCGGGTGCCTCCCGGGTCCTCCTCGCAGGCCCCTCGCCGGCGGGGGGAGCCGGGGCGGCCCGGAAGCGGTTCGAGAAGATCCTCCTGGAACACCTGGCGAAGGATCCCTCTTCCGGGGCCTTGTATGCGGCCCAACGGGAGTGGATCGAGGCGGCCGGGAAGGACGAGGCCTCCCTCGATCCCCGTGTGTGGGCCTCCTTCCGGTGGTGGGTCTGCGGGGCCAGGTGAGCCCGGGGGCCGGGGCAGACCGGCCCGTCACTTCCAGTCCAGGCGGAGGAGTACGTAGTGCTCGCCTCCCAGGGTGACGTTTCCGGGAAGGTCGATCCTGTGAACGGGACGGAGGGCGAGTCTTCCCGCCCTCACGTCCTCGGCCAGGCCCGCCAGGTCCGCGGCGAACCAGCCCTCCATGACGCAGAGGTAGTCGGGTTTCTTCCGTCGAAGGAAGTCCAGCCGGTCCGGCCCGCCGCCGGGGCGGCGCTTCTTCCAGAAGAGCACCTCCGGTGTGGCGATTCCCGCCAGGTCCAGGAGTTTCCGCCCCGCGAAATATCCGAGAGCGCCCACGTCGTGGCAGGCGATGACCGCGCCGGGGGGGGTGTTGCGGGCGATCCACTCCGCCATGGCGATCTCCCCCTTCCTGGTGTCCTCCACGTTCCGGGCGTAGGCACGGGCCATGGGGGGCAGGGCGAGGGCGTACCAAAGGAGGCCCAAAAGGGCCAGGCCGGGAAGGAGGGCCCTGGGCCTGGGAATGAATGCGGTGAGGGATGTGTGCAGGATGTGGAGGAGGGCGGGGAGGAGGAGGAGCCAGGGAAGGAGGCGCCGGGCCGTCTCCACGCCGGGCCTGGCCGAGGGGTCGTCCAGGTAGAAGAGGCGGGCCAGGTCCTTCCAGGGCTGGGGGGCGAGGAAGAGGGCGTAGAGGAGAAAGGCCGCCGCGGCCAGGTGGGGGATCCAGCCGGCAGGCGAGGCCCGCCTGGAGGATGACTCGCCGGCGAAGAGGCCCGCCGCCGAGAGGGCGAGCCAGAGGGGGTAGAGGAAGGTGAAGTACCGGCCGTGCTGGAGCCAGGGCCCGGAGAAACCCAGGAATCCCCTGGCCAGGGCGAAGAAGAGGATGCCTCCGCCCAGGACGAAGGCCGTCCGGCGGGTCTCCCCCTTCAGGAGGGCCGCCGCCGTCCCGGCGGTGAGGAAGAGGTTCCAGCCGGGGAAGTAGCCTGCGAAGGAGACGATCTCTTCCAGGGGCTGGAGGAAGAGGATTCTCGGGAGGGCCGTCCATCCCTCGCGGGCCAGGGCGGCCAGGGGGGAGGCCGAGGCGGCCTTGACGTAGAAGGTGGTGGGAAGGGGGCGGCCCCAGAGGAGGAGGTGGAAGGCGAACCAGGCCGCCAGGGGAAGGAGGAAGGCCGCCGCCGCGGTGAGGAAGGACCCCTTCCGCCGGCCCGGTCCGCCGGCAGGCACGAAGAGGGCCAGTCCGGCCAGCCAGGCCCCCAGGGCGAAGCATTCGGGCCTGGCCCAGCCGGCCAGGGAGGCCGCCAGGACACCGAGCCAGGGACGTCTCCCCTGGAGGAAGAGGAGGAAGCCCGAGAGGACGAGCCAGGTGAACAGGGGCACCTCCATGCCCGACAGGGCCCCCCAGGCGAAGCGGGGGGCAAGGGCCAGTCCTCCCGCCACCCAGAGAGCCCCCGTGGCCCGGCCCGTGACCCTCCCCCCCAGGCCGGCGGCGGCCCAGAGGGCCAGGAGGGAGGCCAGGATGCCCAGGCCCAGGGCGGCGGGAACGGCAGGGATGCCCAGGCGGAAGAGGAGGGAGAGGAGCAGGGTCCACAGGGGGGCCGTGGAACCCGAGACGGGCGTGGGGTCGGCGCCCAGGGAGAACCCCTTTCCTTCCGCCAGGTTCCGGGCGAAGGCCAGGTGGATCCAGCCGTCGTCCAGGGGGAGGGAGAGGGAAGGGTTCCGCTGGAGGCAGGCCCAGGCCAGGAGGGCCAAGGCCCCTCCGAAGAGGAGGAACACCACCGGGAAGGCTTGGGATGTGGGGCGGGAGCGGAACATCACCGGGGAAGGATACCAGGGAAGCGTGGCTGGGGCCTTGCCGGGAAGGGCCCCGTCCCGCAAAGATGGCTTTCTTTCCCTTTCCTTTTCGGACGAGAAGAAGACCCATGGGGAAGCGAGCGACCACCCTCTTCGTCCTGGCGGCCACAGTCTCCTGGTGCGCCCTCCTGGCTCCTGCCCGGGCCGACGTGATCTACCTCAAGGGGGGATTCCAGGTGGAGGGGAAGGTGGTGAGGATGGAGCGCCGCCGGGTCTTCCTCAGGACCTTGACGGGTCTGAAGATCATCCCCCGCTCCCGGATCGCCAGGATCCGGCGCAAGCCCTGGCTCCCGGGAGAACTCCTGGACCGGCTGGACCGGGTCCGGCGCCTGGGAGGCAGGAAGAGGGTCCGGGCCTTGGTGGACTGGGCCCTGGATCCCTCCCGCAAGAAGAAGCTCGAGCCCCTCCTCCCCCGGGTCTTCAAGCTGGTCTTGAAGTGGGACCCGGACAACGAGAAGGCCCGGAAGGCCATGGGCTTCGTCCGCTACAAGGGCAAGTGGATGACCCCGAAGGAGCGGGACGCCTTGAAGGAGAAGGAGGAGGTGGCCCGGGCGGAGAAGAGGCTGCAGGAAGAGGAGGAGGAGCGGAAGAGGAACTTCGCCTACGGCGGGGCGCCCCTGGACGAGCAGATCGCCGCCGAGGCCGCTTCGGACCGGGCCGACGCCTGGGCCCTGGCAGGCGCGTTGGGAGTGCCGGCCGTGACGGTCCTTTCCAGCAGGCGGATCTCCATCCAGGGCTTTCTCTCTCCCGGCGAGGCCCGGGCCTTGCTGGACCTGGGGGAGAGGGCCCTCTCCACCTGGGGGCGGGAGATCTACGAGGATCCCTGCCTGAACCCTTTCGCCGCCCGGCGGGGGAAGTTCCACTTCTACCTGGTGCGGGCCCGGGACCTGCCCGCCCTGGAGGCATACGTCTCCAAGACCCACGGCGGCGTGAATGCCAGCGACAGGCGTTTCTTCCGGGCCTGGGGCCTGGGAATCCCTCCCAACGGATGGGACCACTACTGCCTGACCCCCCTCGAGCTCCATCCCTTCCACCTGGAAGCGCCCTTCCTGAGGGCCCTGGCCCGCTCCTGGATCGAGGCGTCGGCCGACGCGAGGCTCATGCCCTGGTTCCCCGAGGGCTTCGCCGTGGAAGCGGTGCGCCGGATCCTGGGGACCTCCCAGCCCGTCCGGGTGGAGTTCTCCCTCCGGGGCCGGCCATACGCCTATACGGACGGGGTCACCTGGCGGAGGCTGATCCTCACCCTCGGGAGGATTCGGAAGGACCCCCCCCTCTCCCAGGTCTTCCTCCAGTCGGAGAAGACTCTCACCGTCTACGATACGGCCAAGGCGGCGGGGATCACGGCCATGCTCTGGGAGAAGGACCCCAGGGACATCGGGCTCCTGGCCCGTTACCTGGGATACAAGCACGGCACCCAGCCCTGGGCGGTGAAGCGGTTGTTCGGCCGGGGACCGGAAGGGGTGGACGAACTCTTCCGTCTCTGGGCGGCCCGGCGGGAGGGCCGGTGAGGATCAGCGGCGGCGCGGCTCCAGGAGGAAGAGGCCCTTTCCCGCCGGCTTCGACCGGAACCGTTTCGTCCAGGCCGGGAGTTTCCGCCTTCCCGGAAGGTCCAGGAACAGGGGCCTTCCACGGCGGGCCGCCCGTTCCAGGAAGGTCGTGACCGCTCCTGCAGGGGGGGCCAGGAAGTCCTTTCCCGGGACGCCCGGGAGGGACCTTTCGGAAAGATCCTTCTTCCAGCGGAGGAATTCCTCGTAGGTTCCGCCGGGGCGGATCTTCCGCTTCCAGTCCCGGTAGAGGAGGGCTCCCGCCCATTCCTGGCCGGCCGAGAGGGGAAGTAGGAGGCGTCCTGGAAGCTCCCCGGAAAGGAGGAGGATGTCTTCCCCCGTGGCGAGGATGGAGCCGGGGGGGACCAGGCGGGCCAGGGTCCTGGCCCGGCGGGTCTCCAGGTCCAGGCGGGCCCACCGGGCGGGTCGCTCAGCCGTGAGCCTCCCGAAGAACCACCCCGAGGCCGGGGCCAGGAGGAGGAGGGGCAGGAAGGCCAGGACCCGGCCCGCCGGGCCTTCCCTTCCCCTTGCGATCCTCCTTCCCAGTTCGGCCGCCCCCTGGGCTCCCAGGACGGCCAGGAGAGGGGCCAGGGGGAAGAGGAGGCGGGCCTCCTGGTAGTAGTAGAGGCCGAAGAGGGCGAGAAAGGCCGGAAGGGAGAAGGCGGCGAAGAGGGCGGCCTTCCTGAGGTGCCGCCGGGGGTTCCCGAAGAGGAGGAAGAGGAAGGCCGCCAGCACCCCCAGGGCCTGGGGCCAGGGCAGGAGGAGGTCCTCCCTGCCGGCCAGGAGGGAGAGGTAGTAGGGCAGGTTGGGCTCGCCGGGTTTTCCCTGGGCCGGGCCGTGGAGGGCGTAGGCCGCGGAGAAGAGGGGCCGGCCGCCCTGGTGGTATCCGGGAAGCCAAAGGCTGTATCCCGTCCGGAAGGGGGAGCCGAAGGCGCTCCAGTGCCAGGCCGGGAGCAGGGCCAGGGGAAGGAGGGCCCCTGCGGCGAAGGTGAGGACCTTCCTCCTTCCTCCCTCCTTCCAGGGCTCCAGGGCGAGGAGGGGGGCGGGGAGGAGGATCGCCAGGGGGTAACGGAACCAGCTCGCCAGGCCGGAAAGAAATCCCGCCAGGAAGATCCTTCCCTTGCCCGGATCCGCGCCCGTGGAGAGGCCGAAGAGGAGGAGCACCACCAGGGCCGAGGGTATTTCCGAGACGGGCTGGTTCCTGTAGGCGGCGAAACAAAAGGAGCCCTCCAGGGCGAGGAGGGCGGCGAACCCTCCCAGGAAGCCCGCCCTCTTGCGGCCGAGCCACCACACCCCTCCTCCCAGGAGGACCGCCAGGATCTGGACGGCCGTGATTCCCGACTCCCTCTTTCCGCCGGAGAGGAGATACCAGGGGGAGAGGAGGAGGGAGGTCCCCGGAGGGAACTTGGGCGGAAGGAGCCGGCCGTTCACCTCGACGTGGTAGCCCCGGCCCCGGGCGAGATTCATGCTCCCAAGGGTATAGAAAAGGGCGTCCGGCCTCCCGTAGTCCGGGATCCTCCCGGCCGGGACGTCCAGGGCGATGTGGGCCCAGAGGAGGACCAGGCCGGCCAGGACGGCCTCCAGGGCCGGGAGGATCCGGCCCCGGTTCACGGCCTTCCCCATCCCCCGGGCACGCCTCTCACCAGCCGGTAACGGTGAAGCTCCCCTTCAGGCGGATGTCCGCCGAGGAGGCCCCCACCATCACCCTGAACTCCCCCGGCTCCACCTTGAGCCTGCAGGCCCGTGTGTAGAAGGCCAGGTCCCTGGGCTGGAGGACGAAAGTGACCTCCCTCTCCTCGCCGGGATCGAGGGTGATCCTCTTGAAGCGCTTGAGGGACTTCAGGGGCTGGGTCAGGCTCGCCGTCACGTCGCGGAGGTAGAGCTGGACCACTTCGTCGCCTTTGCGGGATCCCGTGTTCCGGACCTTGAAGGAGATCTTCACGGAGCGCCCCATGGCGGGTTTCGCCGGGTCGATCTTCAGGCCGGAGTAGCGGAAGGTCGTGTAGCTCAGACCGTAGCCGAAGGGGAAGCGGGGGGCGCCGGAAAGGTCCACGTAGCCGTATCCCCTCCCGGAAGGCTTGTAGTTGTAATAGAGGGGGCACTGGCCCACGCTCCTCGGGAAGGTGATGGGCAGGCGGCCCGCCGGGTCGTAGTCCCCGAAGAGCACTTCCGCCAGGGCCGTCCCGCCCTTCTCGCCGGGATACCAGGCGTAGACCACGGCGTCCACGAGATCGAGCCAGTCCTCCATGGTGACGGCGCTTCCTGCGTAGACCACGACCACCACGGGCTTTCCAAGGGCCGCCACGGCCCGGATCAGGTCTTCCTGCCTCCCGGGCAGGTCCAGGTCGGACCGGTCCAGGCCTTCACCCTCCTCGATGCCCACGGCCACGATGGCAACGTCGGCCTTCTTCGCCGCCTCCACGGCTTCGGTCAGCTTGTCCGAGGTCTCCCCGGCGGGAGCCCAGCCGAAGCGGACCGAGGCGTTGCCCGTGTTCTCGTAGTATTCGATCCGGATCCTGTAGGTCCGGCCTTTCTCGAAGCGGACCTTCACGTAGTCCGTCGTGGCGGGCCGGTCGGACCAGGAGTCCAGGAGGAGCCTGCCGTCCAGCCAGAGCCGGACCCCGTCGTCGCTGGTGAGGGAGAGATTCCACTCGCCGTCGCCGGGAGAGACCAGTATTCCGGTCCAACGGATGAAGAACTCGTCCGTTCCCAGGGGGGCGCCGGGGGGCTTCTCGTCGAAGTCGAACCGGATCCGTGGATCGATCCTGGTGAAGGCCGGTTTCCCCGAGGGTTTCTTGCCCTTGAAGTATTCCCCCTTGAGTCCGTGGACCCCGGACCCGGCCTCGGGCCTGAGGTACTCGGGCGGAACCACGGGAAGCGGGGGTTTCTCCTCTCCCGTTCCCTCGGCGTAGTAGACCTTGGTGCCGGAAGGAAGGATCTCCCGGATCCCCTCCAGGAGGGAGACCCCCTTGCCTCCCCAACGGCTGTAGTTCCCCAGGCGGCCGTCGTCGGCGGCGGGGCCCAGGACGGCCACGGAGGATAGGTCCTTCTTCAGGGGGAGGATGCCCTTGTCGTTCTTGAGGAGGGTGATGCACTTCCTGGCGGCTTCCAGGGCCAGGGCCTGGTGGGCCGGGCAGTCGGTGAGCCGGGAGACGGCCTTCTCGTCGGCGAAGGGGCGGTCGAAGACGCCCATCCGGAACTTCACCCGGAGCACCCTCGATACGGCCAGGTCCAGCACGTCCCCGGGGAGGATTCCCTTCCTGGCGGCTTCCAGGAGGGGCTTTCCGAAGTAGCGCACGTTGGGAAGCTCCACGTCCATGCCGGCCGTGACCGCCTGGACGGCGGTGTCCAGCATGGTGTCGGCGGTGTGGTGTTTCTCCATGATGCCCGCCACGGAGCCGTAGTCGGAGACCACGTAGCCCTTGAAGCCCATCTCCTTCCTCAGGATCTCCGTGAGGAGCCAGCGGTCGGCCGAGCAGGGCCTTCCGTTTACGGAGTTGTAGGCCGCCATCACCGAGAGGGCGCCTCCCTCGCGGAAGCAGGCCTGGAAGGCGGGGAAGTAGATCTCGTGGAGGAGGAGGGGGGAGAAGCTGACGGCGTTGGAATCCCGTCCTCCGTCACCGATGTTGGCCACGAAGTGCTTGGGAGTGGTGATCACCTTGGACTTGCCGACGCCCCTGCAATAGGCCGCCCCGATCCGGGAGGAGAGATAGGGATCCTCACCGTAGGTCTCCTGGGTCCTGCCCCAGCGGACGTCCCTGGCGATGTTGACCACGGGAGAGAGGACCTGCCTCACTCCCCGGGCCCGGGCCTCCTTGCCGATGACCGTGCCGATCCGCTCCACCAGGGCCGGGTCGAAGGTGGCGGCAAGGCCGATGGACTGGGGGAAGGAGGTGGAGCCCCGGGCCAGCAGGCCGTGGAGGGACTCGTTGTGGTTGATGGGGGGCACCTTCAACCGGGAGCGCTCCAGGTAGACCTTCAGGATCCTGTTGACCAGTTTCGCTCCTTCCAGGGGAGGAAGGTGGTTGATCCGGATCCGGAGGATGCCCGAACCCTCGGGACCGGGGACGTCCTTCTCGCTCCGGATCCACTTGCACCTGAGCTGTGCCACCTTCTCCTCCACGGTCATCCTTCCCAGGAGATCACGGACCCGGACTTCGACGGGAAGTTTTGGGTTCTGGTAGGGAAGGCGGGTCTTCTTCTGGGCGGCCGCCGGGAGGGCGGCGAGGATGAGGGCCCCGAGGAGGGCGGGGAATCCAGGTCTTTCCATGATCGTGTCTCCGTGCGGGCTGGAGGGGAAGGCCCCGCCCAGGGGGGAAGGCGGGGAAAGGGAGGATAGCCGGGGGGCGGGGTTTTTTGAAGGAAAGGGCGCCCCATCCGGGGGAAGAGGAGGTCAGTTCTTCTTTTCCCCCATGATCTCCTCCAGGACCCGGTGGAGCCTCCCCTTCCGGGCCGCCGCGAGGAGTCTGCCGTAGATCTTCCGGAAGAGGGCGGCCCTCTCTTTTTCGGAGAGCCCCGTCACCTCCTGTTCCTTTCCGGCCAGGGTGTAGGCGCAGAACAGGAGGTTCCACGCATAGGGAAGGTCCGCCCCGGGCCTGCCCTCGGCCCCCCTCCGGAAGGCTTCCTCCAGGAGGGGCAGGGCGTCCCGGAAGTTCCCGAAGAGCATGAAGAAGTTCCCGTCGGCCCAGCAGAGGTTGGCCTTGGCCTTCCGGAGGGATTCCTTCCCGATGGTCCGCGAGATGTGGCTGTCTACGGCGGAACGGAAAATCCCCTCCCATCCTGGAGGAAGGGGGGGGAGGAGTCCCAGGGGGGAGAGACGCCGGGCCAGGAAGAGGGCCAGCCGGAGGTGGCCCTCCAGGTCCAGGTGGCCGTAGTCCAGGAAGAGGGCCGGGTCGGGGAGGTTTCCGGGCCTTCCCTCCCCGAGGGGGGCGTTCAGGTCCAGGAAGGGCCTTCCCAGGGCGGCGGCCGTGGAGGCGATCCTCTCCAGGACGGGGCCGGTGAGGTGCATGGGAACCCCGTCGGCGTCGCGGGCCTCGAGGAAGGCCTTCCGGGCCCGGAGGGCCCGGCCTTCCTCCTCCAGGAGGAGACCCTCCAGGAAGGCCAGGTCGGCCCGGCCGGGATGGTCCCTCCTGGCACGGAGGACCGCCCCGAGGAGGCCTTTCCTCCTCCCTTTCCGGTAGAGAGAAATCAGCCGGTCCGCTTCGGCCTTCCCCCCTTTGCCCAGGTCGGACCAGGGCCAGCTCCCGGCCAGGTCGTGGGCTGCCGCCAGGAAGACCAGGGGGACTCCCCGGGCGGCGCAGGCTGCGGACATCTCCCTCATGGATCGGGCCATCCGGTCCAGGAGAAGCATCCTGTCGGGCCTCTCCACGGGGAGTCCCGACAGGCCGGGCTTCCCCGGTCTGGAGCGGAAGATCCTGCCGGCGATCTTCTCCTGCACCGCCCGGGATGCCTTCACCTTGCCTCCGGGGAGGAGCCTGCGGAGGGCCTTGAAGAGGAGCCTGGCCCGGGAGATCCGGTCCTCGGCCTTTCCCCTGGGATCCGCAGGGACCAGGGACCTTCCGAAGAAGATCCGGTTTGCATATTCGTTGGAACCCAGGGCGACGCAGATCAGGCTGGGATCGAACCGGAGGGCCCGGCGGACGAGCTCGGCCAGGCGGGGGCTGTCCAGGGCGGGAACGGCGGCGGGCCTGCAGAGGATCTTCCTTCCGGGAAAGAGGGCCGAGAGCCCCTGTTCCAGGAGGGCCGCGTAGGAGGCGGCGCCCTGGGGCTGGTAGGGATATCCCGAGGTGAGGCTCGCGCCGACGACGAAGATCCGGATCTCCCCGGGCCCGCGACGCGCCTCGAGGCCCCGGAAGGCGGGCATGGAGGGTCCGGGCGCGGCGATGGCGGGCATCTCGGCCGAGGGGTCGGGGAGGAGGAGATTGAGGAAGACCAGGGCGAGGAGAAAACCGGCGAGAGCGGAGAAGACCGTCCGGGCGGGGAAGGCCTTCTCTCCGCCCCTGTCCCTTCCGCCCTGTCCTTCTGGTCCGGTTGTTTCCACGGATCCTCCTCAGAACTGGAAGTAGATGAAGGGTACCGATGCGCCCTTGGCCGAGGCCAGGAGGCCCAGGAAGAGGGCCCAGAAGAGGCCCATGAGGGGGGCCGGCGCGGCGAGCCAGAGGCGCTCCGCCAAGGCCCTGGGCCTCCCCCCCGCCAGGTGGGTGGCCAGGCCCAGGGCGAAGGCGAGCCAGGCCGTCAGGGCGATCCTCGGGAAGCCCCATCCCCTTCCGATCCTCCCGATCATGTCCATGGCGAGGCCGAAATCGTTGGAGCGGAAGAAGATCCAACCCAGGCAGACCAGGTGGAAGGTGAAGAGGACGGAGAGGACCTTGCCCCACCTTCCGGGTGGGCCGGGAAGGCCTTTTTCCTGCCACCACCTGTCGGCGGCGAGCCAGGTCCCGTGGATTCCCCCCCAGGCCACGAAACTCCAGGAACTTCCGTGCCAGAGCCCGCCCAGGAGCATGGTGATCATGAGGTTCACGTAGGTCCGGATGCGGCCCTTTCGATTTCCTCCAAGGGGGATATAAAGGTAGTCCCTGAGCCAGGTGGAGAGGGAGATGTGCCAGCGGCGCCAGAAATCGCGCACGTTGGCCGCAAGATAGGGGAGGTCGAAGTTCTCGGGGATCCGGAAACCCAGGAGGAGGGCCGAGCCGATGGCGATGTCGCTGTAGCCGGAGAAGTCGCAGTAGATCTGGAGGGCGTAGGCGTAGACGGCGAAGAGTGCCTCCGATCCATGGACCGCCGAGCCGTGGCGGAAGGCCTGGTCCACGATCTCCAGGGCGAGGATGTCCGCCACGAGGACCTTCTTGGCCAGGCCCAGGGCGATCCGGAAGAGGCCCCGGCGGAAGTTCTCCGGCGGGAGGGCCGGCCGCCTCCCGATCTGTGGAAGGAAGTCCCTGGCCCGGACGATGGGGCCGGCGACGAGCTGGGGGAAGAAGGCCACGAAAAGGGCGAAGTCCTTGAAACTCTTCACAGGCTTCAAGGTCCCCCTGTAGATGTCGATGGTGTAGCTCAGGGTCTGGAAGGTGTAGAAGCTGATCCCCACGGGAAGGATCACGTCCAGGTGGGGGATGTGGATCCCCAGGCCCCCCAGGAGGGCCTCCAGGTTGCCCCGGAAGAAGTTGTAGTACTTGAAGATCCCCAGGCACCCCAGGTTGCCCGCCAGGGAGAGGAAGAGGAGGAGGCGCCGCCTCCCCCGGTCGGCCGGATCGGCGGGGTCCAGCTTCCCCAGGGCCATGCCTACGAAGTAGTCCAGGAGGGTGGAAAAGAGGATGAGGGAGAGGTACTTGGCGTTCCAGGAGGCGTAGAAGAACCAGGAGGCGGCCAGCAGAAGGAGGACCCGGGCCCCCCGGCGGCCGGCCAGGAGCCAGAAGAGGCAGAAGACCGCCGCCAGGAAGAAGCCGTAGGTGCTGCTGTGGAAATCCATGCCTGAAAGAGGATCGGAAAGGGGAAAGGCCGGATCTTAGGGGCTCAGGGTTTTTGCAAAAGAAGGAAGGATACCGCCGAAGGCCGGAAGGGGAGGGGAAGGAGTTCCGCCGCCCGGGAGAGGACGGGACCGCCGGGAGCCTTCACCTGCTCCAGGAGGAGGTAGGTCCGCCCCGAGGGGGAGACGTCCAGGGCCAGGGCGAGCTGGAGGAAGAGGGGAAGGCCCTTGCCCGTCCTCGTGGCCGGCGAGAGGAGGATCTTCTTCAAGGAGAGGTTCCCATCCTCCTCCGCTTCGATCCGGCAGGCCAGGTAGCCCAGGGGGGTGAGCCAGAGGACCCGGTAGAGGCCCGGGCCGGGGGGGACGGGGCGGAGAAGGTAGTCCGCCGAGCCCAGAGCCAGGGGTTCCAGTTCCTTCCGGCCCAGGGCGGGCGGGCCCTGGAAGGAGACCCGGAAGAGGGGGAGCCTGGGGGCGGAAAGGGGCTGGAGGCGAACTTCTCCCTCCGTCGTGACCAGGACCCGGGGTTCCAGGGGGAAAGCCGTTTCCCTCTCCTGGAAGGCCAGGGGATCCTGCCAGGGGAAGAGGAAGGGCCGCCACCGGAGGATCTCGGGGGTTCCCTTGCCGAAAGGGGGGAGGAGCATCCGTTCCAGGCCCAGGAAGAGGGTGACCGCCACTCCCGTGTCGGGAGGAGGCTCTTCCTTCACGAAGAGGAATTTCTCTTTCCCCAGGCGGGATGCCGCATGGAGGAGGCCCAGGTGGACCTTCCTGTCGTATTCCATGGCCCGGTGGAAGTCGGACCGGAGGGGAAAGTGGACCGGCAGGTAGAGGAGGAGGACCAGGAGGGCGGCCTTCCAGCCGGCGGCCGAGGCCAGGACGGCCAGGCCCGCCAGGGGGAGGTAGAAATAACGCAGGTGCTTGAGTTCCTCCGGCTGGGCGAGGAAGGCGTAGACCGGGAGGCAGGCGCCCAGGAAGAGGAGGATTCCGAAGGCCGTTCCCCCCCGGGCCTCCCCCTTTTCTTTTTTCCCCAGGAAGAGGAAGGTCCGGATGAGCCAGGCCAGGCCGCCCGCCCAGGCGGCGTAGAGGGCTGCCTCCCCGAGGGCCCGGATTCCCAGGTCGCTTCCCAGGGGAAAGAGGAGGCGGGCCGTCCAGGTGGCCAGGCCGAAGGGAAGGGCCGTGAGGTCGGTCCGTTCGGCCATGTATCCCCCGATGAAGCGGCCCAGGAAGATGCGGCGCAAGGCAAAGTAGGGAAGGAGCAGGAGGAGGAATGGGAGGGCGGCGGCCAGGGCGGAGCGGACCTTTCGCAGAAAGGAGACCTCCCTGGAGCGGAGCCATGCGGCCAGGAAGACCGGCCCCGGGAGGATCAGGGCCAGCTCCTTCGTGGCCAGGGCGGCGGCGAAGGAGAGGAGGGCCGGGGCGGTCTTCCCCCGTCCTTCCAGGGCGCGGAGCAGGAGGAGCAAGGAGAGGAGCATCCAGAAGACGCAGTGGACGTCCACCCTTCCCACGGTCCAGAGCACGGGAAGGGCCTGGGCGGGGTGGAAGGCCCAGAGGAGAGCGGCCCGGAAGGCCCATTTGCGGCCCAGAAGTTTTTGCAGGACCAGGAAGAGGAGGAGGGCGTTCAGGGCGTGGACGAGGGCGTTGTCCAGGTGGTAGCCGAGAGGGTTTCCGCCGAAGAGGAAGCTCTCGATTCCGAAGGAGAGGGTGATGAGGGGGCGCCAGAAGAGGGTGTGCCCGGTAAGGCTGTATTGGGGACCCGTGAAGTCGTGGAGGACCGCCGCCGGGTCGTGGGCGTAGGTGACGGCCAGGAAGTCGTCTCCCTGGAACCAGGTGCCCAGGGGGAGGTAGAGGAGGAAGGCGGCCAGGGTGAGGATGGCGGCCTGGGCGCCGCGTTTCCCGGGACGGGCCTTCGCCTCTCCCAAGGCAGGCTCCTACCTTCCCCGCTTGAAGTGGAGGTGGACGGAGGCCTGGTCGGTGGGCATGAGGAGGATCTCCTGGACGTTCACGTGGGGGGGGCGGGTTGCGCAGAAGAGGACCGCCTCGGCCACGTCCTCGGCCTCGAGGGGCGGGAAGTCCTTGTAGACGGCGTCCGCTCTCTTCCTGTCCCCGCGGAAGCGGACCAGGCTGAACTCCGTCTCCACCATGCCCGGGTCCACCGAGGAGACCCGGACCCTGGTTCCGTTCAGGTCCAGGCGCATCCCCTCGGTGACGGCCCGCACGGCGTGCTTGGTGGCGCAGTATACGCTTCCCCCGGGATAGACCTGGCGGCCCGCGATGGAACCGATGTTGATCACGTGGCCCCTGTCACGTTCCACCATTCCCGGGATCACGGCCCGGCTCACCCAGAGGAGCCCTTTCAGGTTGGTGTCGATCATCTCGTCGTAACCGGTCGGTTCCCCCTCGTGGACCTTGTCCAGGCCCCGGCTGAGACCGGCGTTGTTCACCAGGATGTCGATCTCTTTCCATGCCGGGGGAAGGCCCTGGATGGCCGCCTCCACGGCCTCTCTGTCCCGGACGTCCAGCTCCAGGACGTGGGAGTCCGTTCCGAAGGTTTCCCCCAGCTCTTTGGCCAGCTCCAGGAGGCGGTTGAGCCTGCGGGCCGCCAGGATGAGGCGGGCCCCCTCCCGGGCGAAGGCCCGGGCCGTGGCCCGGCCGATTCCGGCGCTTGCCCCGGTGATGAGAACGACCTTGTCCTTGAGCATGAGTTCTTCCCCGTCCCCTCCTAGGGCTTCCAGACTTCCCAGACCTTGCCGGCCAGGTCCGGGCCGGGTTTCAGGGTGGTCCCGCCGGGTTCCCAACCGGAAGGAGTGACTTCGCCTGTCTTCCTCACGTGCTGGAAGGCCCGGATCTGGCGGATCAGCTCCTTGGGATTCCGGCCCACCTCCGGAGTGAGGACCTCCATGGCGCGGATCACGAAGTCCGGATCGATCAGAAACCTGCCACGGATATCCACTCCGGCCTCCTCGTCGTAGACCCCGTAGATGGCCCCGATCCGGCCTCCCGCGTCTGAAAGCATGGGGAAAGGGACGCCTCCTTCCACCATCTTGGAGAGTTCCTCCTCCTGCCAGATCTTGTGGACGAAACGGCTGTCCGTGCTCATGGACAGGACGACGGCGTCCAGGGCCTTCAGGTCCTCGTGCATGGCGGCGACCGCCGCCAGCTCGGTGGGTCAGACGAAGGTGAAGTCTCCCGGGTAGAAGCACAGCACGATCCACTTCCCCTTGTAGTCGGAGAGTTTCACCGGCTGGAATCCCTTGCCAGGGATGAAGGCCGTGGCTTCGAAGTCGGGTGCTTCCTTTCCAACCTGGGCGATCATGAGGGACGCCTCCTTCTCTTTCGAGGTTTGCGGTTTTTCGTCTTCGACCGCGGGGAGCAGGGGGCCCCGGGCGGGCTGAACGCAACCGTCTTCCAGTTCGGGCATGGCTCCTCCTTTCGGGGCGCAGGGGCAATTCTGCCCTTCCCCACGGCGGGAGACAAGGATGCCCGGGAAGGGCCTTCCCCGGGTCCGGCCCGGCCTGGAGAATCGGGGACGGGGTGAGAAGGAGGGAAAGGGGCGGTCCGTGGGTTTCTACGGCGAGGCGGCGGGGCTCTACGGGGAGATCTTTCCCCCCAGGGAAGAGGTGATCCGGTTCCTCCTGGAGCGGCTCGGGCCGGGAAAGGGGCCCTGGCTCGACGTGGGTTGCGGCCCGGGGCTCCAGGCGGGGGCCCTGGCCTCCCGGGGGATCGAGGTGACGGGCGTCGACGCGGACCGGGCCATGATCGAGGAGGCCCGGCGCCGTTTTCCCCGGGTGACCTTTCTTTGCCTGGACATGCGGCGGATCGGCGAGGCGGGTTCCGGGTTCCGGGGAGGGTATTGCCTGGGGAACGTCCTCCCCCACCTTTCGCCGGGGGAGATTCCCCCCTTCCTGGAGGCCCTGGGGAAGGTCATGGAGCCCGGGGCCCGCTGGGCGGTCCAGACGGTGAACTGGGACGGCCTGGCGGGCAAGGAATTGTTTCGGTTTCCCGAAAAAAAACTTTCCGGGGGGGGGATCCTGAGGAGGGAGTATCGCCTTCTCGGGGACGGGCGGTGCCGTTTTCTTCTCGAGGTGGAGAGGGACGGTGCCGTCCTCCTCCGCGGCGAGGAGACCCTCCATCCCCTGGGGGCTGCCCTGATGGACCGCCTTCACGAGGAAGCGGGCTTCCGGAAGATCGGCCGGTGGGGGGATTTCCGCGGAGGGGCCTTCCGGAAGGAGGCCGTTCCCGGCGGGAACGTTACGGTTTACCGGTTCTTTCCGGACCGGCGGCGGGAAGTCAGGGCTCCATGAAGTAGCCGAGCACCAGGGTGTCCAGGGAGGGAACGACGGGCTTGGCCCCGGGAAGGCTCTCCATGACGATCCGCCAGCAGAGATACCTGGGTCCCTTTCCCGTGGCGGGATCCACCAGGAGGGAGGGGTCGTCCACCCAGGGGGTGAGCCTGCAGGGGAGGATTCTCTGCTTGGCCAGGCGTTCGGCGTCGCAGGCGTAGAGGGGGTTCAAGAGATTGCCTCTTTCCGTCACGGGCCGCCCCGGCCGGGGATCCCAGATTCTGGGGTTGGGGAGGTCGTCCGTTCCTCTCCACTGGATCTTCAGGGAGGCGCCCTTGGGAAGAGAGGACGGCGGCGGGTCCAGGAAGAGGTGGAATTCCGTGGGGCGGGCCGTGTCGGGGAAGAGGAAGGCTCCCGGACCCGGGCCGGTCCAGGCGGAGAGGCCCGGGTCGGTAAGGTCCAGGAAGCCGAAGGTCACCACGGTGACCCGCTTGAGGAAATCCGCCTGGATCCAGGGGAGGTGGTCGTCCGTGGGGGGGGTGGCCCAGGGGGTCCTTGCGGTGCCGCGGAAACCGTCGATTTCGTAACCGCCCCGGGCGGTCCTTTCCCGGTAGGGGTCCACGGGTGGGTCCCTGTCGGGATCGGGACCGGCCGTGGTGTGGGCGCGGAATGCGGGGACGGGGGCGTAGAGGCCGTTCCCCGGCAGGGGCCAGGGGGGGAGGACGTAGGCGGCCCGGAAGCGGTTGGCCCCGGTGAAGACTCCGTTGCGGGCCGGGTCGTCGGGGGAGACGAAGAAGTCGGCCAGGAGGGGGAGGGCCGGGGGCGGGAAATCCCGGAAGCGGGTTCCCGAGAAGAAGCCCCCTCCTCCCGGGAGGAGATCGCCCCCGTTCCAGGGACTCTCCACGTCGGCCGTTGGGGCCGAGAGATCGGTGCATCCCCCCAGGGGAAGGGTCCCCTCCCGGGTGGCCGCAAGCTCGTCCCGCCAGGTGAAGGTCCGGGAGAAAGGAGGGAGGGGAAGCCAGGACCGGCCGGAAGGATCCTTGGACAGGCGGGCCGGGTCCAGGGTCCAGGAGGCCTTGTCCAGGACGCGGACGGGGCTGGTTCCTTCCAGGACGTTCTCGGCGAAGGTCCTGGAGAGGCCTGACTGGAAGGACGCCGGGTCGGGGATGCACTCTCCCGCCGGGGAGAGGGCCGGCCGCAGGTCGGGTCGCCTGTCGCAGTGGGAGAGCTCGAGGGTGAGGCTGTCCAGGGTCTCCTTCACCATTGCGGAGGGGCTGAAGGGGGCCATCCACAGGCCGGTCACGTCCAGATCCATGTCGGAAGGATCGGTCCTGGAAAGTCCCAGGTCGTCTTCCCTCCAGGTCGCCTGGAGGCGGGAGCCCCTGGGATGGAAGGGTTCCTGGAGGCCTCCCTTGCCCAGGTAGTCGTGGTCGGGGGTCCTGTAGAGGGGAAAGGGGACGAGGCAGGTCTTTTTGCCCCGGCTGACCCGGGAGAGGAGGGCCGGGTCGGTGCGGGCCTGGAAGCGGACGGGAAGCCTGGCATGGAGGCGTCCCTCGAGGAGGCGGCCGTTTCCCCACCAGTCCTTTGCGCCGGCGCCGGGGGCGGTGCCGTCCTCGTCGGCCGAGAGGAAACGGCGGACCAGGTATGCCACGAGCCGATCCGGGGCGGCCGGGTCGATCCGGAAGGTGGCCCGGAAGGAGGGCTGGGCCAGGGGATTGCCCGACAGATCCCGGATGGCTCCCGCCTTGGCGGGAAGGAGGTGGAGGGTCCATTCCTCGCTCCGGCCCTGTTCGTGGAAGAGGCCCAGGAGGGGGGTGATCCTCAACCGGGAGAAGGCACCCGAGGCGCTCAGGCCTCTGCCGGAGAGTTTCACCGGAACCAGGCCGGGGGTTCCCAGCTTGGGGTCGGCCAGGACGGCCGGGTCCTCCTCTGCGGAGACCACCCATCCCGAGAGGGGGAGGTGGCCCGAGACGGGCTCGAAGAAATCCACCGTGAAGGTTGCCGTGGGAAGGATTCCCCCCGTTCCGGGAGAAGGATCGGGCCGGACGAAGAGGGCCCCGTCGTCCTTTCCCTCCTGCCAGGCACACCACAGAAGGGCCGGGCCGGGCCGGAGGGCCCCGGCGCCGGCGGCGGTGACCAGCGCTCTGGGGGCCTGGGGGGTGTCGGAGGAGGAGACGAGGATGGCCGAGGCGGGGGGAGCGCCGGAGCGTTCCTGGTAGAGAGTCTCCAAGGGATCCAAGGTGGTGCGGGCCCCGAGCTTGTCCACCTGGACCCGCCCCGTCTTGGAATCGACGGAAAGGATCTTCACCGGGATCAGGGCCCGGATCCTGGGGGGGCGGGTCTTCAGGAGGAGTCCTCCCGCCATGGTCTTTCCCGATTCGCCTTCCCGGCCGGACCGGAGATCCAGGAAAGTCGTGAGGCGGCCGGCCTGGTCCTTTCCTTGGAAGATCCCGCCCTTGGAGGCCAGGGTGGGAAGGGTGTTGGGGCCTTCCAGGGGGAAGGCGATCCGCACGTTGGGAAGGCCGGAGCCCTTGGGAGCGGCTGGGAGGCCCAGGGGGGTGTCTCCGGTGCAGGGGAAGATGGCGACCCGGTCGGAACCTCCGGCGATCCGGCATGGCAGGGGTCTCAGGGCCGACGCGGGGTTGGACCGGGGGTCCCCCTGGATCGCCAGGAGTTCCACGGCGGCCGGGTGCTTCTCCCAGAAGCCGGGCGGAAGGGCCAGGTCGTTGTCGAAGAGAACCCGGAGGGCGGCGTTCCTGGGGAGGACCGGGGCCGTTCCCTTGGAACCCCAGGCGAAGGGCGGCAATACGGGCAGGTCGGACTGGAGGAGGGTGGTGGTGTCCTTCCACGGCTTGCTTCCGGCCTGGGCCAGGACCTGGATCCTCTCCTTGCCCGAGAAGGGATCGGGAGGGAGCCAGCGCCAGGCTCCGGGGGTTTCCTTCAGGCCGGGCCGGACCAGGACGTCCTTCAGTGCCTTGGCGGGATCCAGGCTCTGGTCGAAGATGTCGGCCCCGAGACCGTATTCGATGCGTTGGATCTTGGTGTCCCTGAAGACGGCCGACTCGTAGCCTCCGGGAAGGAGAAAGGCCTGCTTGTCGGGGTTGACCACCTTGACGTCGTATTTCCCCAGAGGGAGAGGGGGGATTCTTGCTTTCAGGAGGGTGGATGAGACCAGGTCGACTCCGGGGATCTCCCGGTCTCCCAGGAAGAGCCGGATTCCCTTGCGGAAGTGGGAGCCCTGGACCTGGAGAGAGAGGGGCCGGCGGAAGTTCCCCCTGGAAGGGACCAAGGCCGTGATCCTGGGGGCCGGGAAGGGATAGTATTCGAAGATTCCCTTCAGGACCGCCCTGGAACCGCCGGGATTTTCCACGAAGAGATCCACCACTCCGGGGGTGGGTGCGGGAGGGATGAGTGCGTGGATCTCGGCCGTGGAGATCCGTTCCACTTCTTGTGAAGGAACCTCGCCGAACCAGACCCGGACCTTCTCCTGGAAGCCTGCGCCCCGGATCACGGCCGTTCCTCCTCCGTCGACCCGGGAAGATGTGGGGGAGACGGCTTCGATCTTGAGGCGGACACCCAGGCCGGCGCCGGGGGCGGATCCTCCGCCGCCCCCTCCCCCCCCTCCGCAGGAGGAGAGGAGGAGGACTGCCGCTCCGGTCAGGATGGCTCCAGGAAGGAATCGTTTCATGAAGGGGTCTCCGGCAGGTCCAGGGTGGGTGGATTATAAGGTCTGGAGGGGGGAGTTGGGCCTTTGCCGGCGGGAAAGGCCGTTGGGCTTGGGGGGGAGATCCGTCCCAAAAGGGCCCAGGCGGTTCAAAATGCCTGCGTTCGCCCCTGGCCCAATGCTCACGTTCGCCCCTGCCCCAGATGCTTACGTTAGCCTCTGCCACAGATGGCTACGTTAGCCCCTGCCGGCGGGTATGTGCGGCCCGAAGGGCCGCAACATGCCCGACGTCAGGGGGAGCATGGGCGCTCGCAGCTTGGGGACGTTTCGGAGTTGCTGCCACTCCCCGGACGTCTCGGACATGAGCTTCCGATGCTCCCGTTAGCCCCTGCCGGCGGGGAAGCCTGTTCGAAGAACAGGATTCCCCGACGTCAGGGGGGAGGGAGTTCGGAGTTTTTTTGGGGGGGCGCTTTTGATGGTGGAGCCACTCCCCGGACGTCCTCGGT
>CAZLQD010000047.1:0-95679 GCA_964561605.1 uncultured Planctomycetia bacterium | reverse complement strand
TACGTCAGCCCCGGCCGGCCGAGGTCTGGGTCGCAAGACCCAGACCGAGGACGCCCGGGGAGTGGCTGAAGCAGGATCAGTACCTGTAGTGGTCCGGCTTGTAGGGACCCTCGGGAGGAACGCCGATGTATTCGGCCTGCTTGGGAGTGAGCCTGGTGAGCTTCACGCCGAGCTTCTCCAGGTGGAGCCTGGCCACCTCCTCGTCGAGCTTCTTCGGGAGCAAGTAGACCCCAACCTTGGGTCTCCTCTCGGCCAGGGCGATCTGGGCGAGCACCTGGTTCGTGAAGGAGTTGCTCATCACGAAGGAAGGATGACCCGTGGCGCAACCCAGGTTCACGAGCCTCCCGTCGGCCAGGAGGATGATGCTGTGCCCGTCGGGGAAGGTGTACTCGTCCACCTGGGGCTTGATCTCCCTGTGCCGGATCCCGGGCCAGCTCTTCAGCTCGTTCACCTGGATCTCGTTGTCGAAGTGGCCGATGTTGCAGACGATGGCCTTGTCCTTCATCTTCGACATGTGTTCGGCCGTAATGACGTCGCAGTTCCCCGTGGCCGTAACGAAGATGTCGCCCTCGGCCAGGGCGTCTTCCACGGTGGTCACCTCGTACCCCTCCATCACGGCCTGGAGGGCGCAAATCGGGTCGATCTCGGTGACCATGACCCTCGCCCCGAAACCGCGCATCGACTGGGCGCAACCCTTGCCCACGTCGCCGTACCCGCAGACCACGACGACCTTTCCCGCCACCATAACGTCCGTGGCCCGCTTGATCCCGTCGGCAAGGGACTCGCGGCAGCCGTAGAGGTTGTCGAACTTCGACTTGGTGACCGAGTCGTTCACGTTGTAGGCCGGGAAGAGCAGAGTTCCCTGCTCCATCCTCTGGTAGAGCCTGTGGACCCCCGTGGTCGTCTCCTCGGAAACCCCCACGATCTCGGGAACCATGCGGGTCCACCTCTCCGGGTCTTCCCCGTGAAGGGCCTTGAGCCTCTCGAAGAGGATCTCCGCATCCTCGCCCTCGAGCTCCCATTCCGGGTAGGAACCGTGCTCCTTGTAGTATTTCTCCAGTTCGTAGCCCCAGTGGATCATCAAGGTGGCGTCCCCGCCGTCGTCCACGATCAGGGTGGGACCCTTTCCTCCCGGGAAGGTGAGGGCCTGCTGGGTGCACCACCAGTACTCCTCCAGGGTCTCCCCCTTCCAGGCGAAGATGGAGATCCCCTTCTTCGCCAGGGCCGCCGCCGCATGGTCCTGGGTGGAATAGATGTTGCAACTCGCCCAGCGGACCTCGGCGCCCAGCTCGATCAAGGTCTCGATGAGGACGGCCGTCTGGATTGTCATGTGGAGCGAACCGGAGATCCGGTGTCCCGCCAAGGGCTTGGTCTTTCCGTATTTCTCCCGCACCGCCATCAGGCCGGGCATCTCCGCCTGGGCCAGCTCGATCTCCTTGCGCCCCCAGTCGGCCAGGGAGAGGTCCTTCACTTTGAAGTCCACGGTCTTGGTCTCTTCCATCGTCGATCCGCCTCGTCTTTCTCTTACGGGGAAAACCCCCATCACCTTCTAGGCCTTGGTACTCTTTCGAAATTCCAGCCCGCCGGGCTTCCGCCCGGCAAGAACGAAGAGGGAAAGCTCCACCGGGGAGCCTCCCTTCCCTTCCAGTTCGATCCTGTCGGCCCCCTCCTCGAAGCGGACCTCCGCCAGGCCCGCCCGCTCCGCCAGGCGGGCCAGTTCCTCCGGGTCGATCCCCAGCCTGAGGTCGGCCTGCTCCTCCCGGAGCCACTCCTCCTGGTGGGGCAGGAGGTCGCTCACCACCAGGGTCCCTCCCGGGCAGAGAACCCGGGCCAACTCGCCCATGGCCTCCCCCAGGTCGGGCACGTGGTGGAGAACCAGGTTGGCGAAGGCCCCCTGGGCCTCACCATCCTCCAGGGGGAGAGAGTCCACCTCTCCCACGCGGAACTCCAATCGGGCCTCCACCTTGCCCTCCAGGTCGATCCGGGCCCGCTCCAGCATGGCGGGAGAGTGGTCCACCAGGATCACCCGCTCCGCCCGGCTCGCCAGGACCCGGGTCATGAATCCCGTGCCGCATCCCACGTCCACCAGGGTCAATCCCGGAGGAACGAGGAAGGAGAGGGCCTGGTGCCTGAGGCCCGAACCTTTCAGGCGGGGCTCCAGGCTCTCCCAGCGCCCCGCCGCGGACTCGAAGAAGGCCCGGGAGCGCTGGCGCCGGGCCTCCAGGACCCGCTCCAGCCGGGCCAGGTCCGAGCGGGCCGGCTCCAAGTCCTTCTCGGCCAAGGACTCCAGGGCCTGGAGCACTCCCGGGCCGACCTTGCCGTCGCCGGGGGCCTCCAAGGCACAGAAGGTCCAGGCTCCCTCCCGTCGGACCCGGACCAGGCCCGAGTCCCGGAGGACCTTCAAGTGATGGGAGACCCTGGGCTGGGCCACGTCCAGGACCTGGGCCAGCTCCCCTACGGCCAGTTCGGCCCGGCCCAGGAGGGCCAGGATTCTCAAGCGCAAGGGATCTCCCAGGGCTTTCAGGGTCTCCACCAAAGCGGGCTTCATAGATATAAAGATATGTCAATGCCGAGATAACTCAAGGGGCCATCCAAGGATCTCCACCCAAGGCCCCCTCCCGGTCAGCGCCCCGAGGCAACGGGCCTCTCGGAATCGGCCTCCCCCTGGAAGGCACCCGAGGAGGCGAGCTTCTTGAAGAGGGGCTCGGCCGCCCAGACGAAGAAGGGCTTCGAGGTCTTGGGAGTGAGTTCGGGGTGGGAGGAGTAGGACATGGTGATCACCTCCTCCAGGGTTGCCCTCCTCTCCACCATCTGTCCCAAGGCCTCCAGGAATCCCGCCGGGTTGCCCGGATGGAGGAGTTCCCCTCCCAGAAGGAGCAGGTCTTCCTCCCTGAAGACCAGCTTCGCCTCCACGGGCCTGTTGCCCGGCATGTTGTCGTAGATGTCGGTGCTCTTGTTGCGGGTCACCAGGATGGAGATCCCTTCTCTCCCGGCGTCTTCCTCGGTGAGCCCCGCCGAACCGTAGGCCAGTTCCCCCACCCTGGTGACGGCCACGTTGGTCACCCCCGGGAAGGGAGCCTTCCTCCCGGAGAGGTTCAGTGCCAGCCGCCGGGCCATTTGCCCCGCGTTGGATCCGAGCTTGCCCGGCACGGGCCGCCCCGTGACCCGCGAGAAGGTCTGGACGCAGTCCCCCATGGCGTATATGTTCTCCACGCCCGTGAAGAAGTATTCGTCCACCACGATTCCCTGGGGAGTGGTCTCCAGGCCGAAGGCCGGGGCGTAGTCCACCATGGGCTTCACCCCGACGGCGGCGAGAAGGGCTCCGCAGGAAAGGACACCGCCGTCCTCCAGCTCCAGGGCCTCGACCCGCTCCTTCCCCCGGACCCGGGCGGCCTTCCTTCCCAGGAAGAGTTCCACCCCCATCTTCCGCAGTTCCTCTTCCAGGGCCTCCGCCATGGCTCCATCGATCCGGCCCCCCATCACGTGGGACTCGAGCTCCACCAGGGCCACTTCCTTGCCCAGGTGCCGCAGGGCCTGGGCGAACTCCAGCCCGATGTAGCCCCCTCCCAGGACCACCACCTTCTCCACGGGTTCCAGGAATTTCATGGAGGCCGTAAGGTCCTCGGTGCGGCGCACCTTCAGGACGCCGGGAAGATCGATCCCGGGGATGGGCGGCAGGACCTGGTCCGTCCCCGTGGCGAAGACCAGGGTGCCGTAACCGATCTTCCTTCCCGAGGCGCACTCCACGTATTTTTCTTCCGGCGACCCCCCCACCACCGGATCCACGACGATCGGCGTGCCGAACCTGGTGACCAGATCCTCCGAGATGAGACCCCGCTCCCACTCGATCTTCCCCTCCAGGATGTAGGGGGTCCCGCAATGGTTCACGATCCGCTCCTCGTCGCGGATCACCACCGTCCGGATCTCCGGGCGGAAGAAGTGGAGATACTTGTTGAAGATCCGGGTTGCCGGGCCTCCGCCGACGATCACGACGTCAAAAGTGTCCATGGATCATGCCCTCCGGCAGGGGTTTGGAAATTTTTGGGGTGGAATTCTAGAGAGAGAAGTCGACTTAGCAAGGACCCCCCGGCGGTCCCAGGTTTGCCCTCTCCAGGGGGGCCGGGCTAAAACCTCCACGATGGAAAGGCGCACTCCCCAGGTCCCCATCCTTCTCCTGCCCCTCTTCCTGGGCCTGGGAGTCCTCTCCTTCGCCCTGGTCCTTCCCGCCTTCTTCGTGGCCGACGACTTCTGGATCCTGGGGACCATCGCATCCAAGGGCCCCCTGGAGTGCTGGTGTCACGGTCCGGGAGGCTTCTTCCGCCCCCTGACATCCTTCTCCCACGCCCTGGACCTGGCCCTCTGGGGCACGAACCCCCTGGGCTACCACCTGGTCAACAACCTCCTCCACGGGGCCACGGCCTTCCTTGTGGTCCTCCTGGCCGGAAGCCTCCAAAAGAGCGGCGGCGGGGGGGCCTCCCGGGGAGACTCGGCCTGGACCCTCCTCCTCCCGGGCCTCCTCTTCCTGGTCCTTCCCAACCACGCCGAGCCGGTGAACTGGATCTCCGGGAGAGGAGACCTCCTGGCCACCTTCTTCTCCCTGGCGGCCCTCCTGCTCTTCCTGGAGTCCTTGGACAGGGGGAGGCCCTTCCTCCTCCTCTCCCTTCTCTCCTTCGCCGCGGCCTTGCTCTCCAAGGAGAACGGCCTGGTCGTCCCGGCCTTCCTCCTCCTCTTTCCCGGGGCGGTCCCCCCGAGAAGGCGGTGGAAGAAGATCCTCCCCTTCCTCCTGGTCCTGGTCCTCTTCCTGCTCTGGCGCCGCTACGCCCTGGGCGAATGGGTGGGGGGGTACGGAAACGGAAGGCACCTCTCCCCGGCCAGGATGGTGAAACACCTCCCCCTCCAGTTCCTCAGGACCTTCCTCCCCGCCTTCCCCACGAAATTCCTCTTCTTCCTCTTCGCCGGAATCGGCCTCGCCTGGGGGGCCTTCCAGGTCCGGGCGGCGGGAAAGGAGGGAAGGGGCCGAACCCTGCTCCTTCTCACGGCCTGCCTCCTCGCCGCCCTCCTTCCCACCCTGGCCTTGAAACTCCATACCACCGACACCTGGGGCGAACGCTACACCTACACCGCCTCGGCCTTCGCATGCCTCCTCCTGGGGGTCCTCCCCTGGACCGGGAAGGCCCGCTCCTCGCCCCTCTTCACGGGAGTCCTCCTCCTGGCGCCCCTCCTCTATCTCCAGTTCCACAACCGGACCTGGCGGCTCGCAGGGGAGATCTCCAGGACCACGAACGCCCGGGTCCTGGCCCTCCCTCCCGGAAAGAGAGCCTTCCTCCTCAATCTCCCCGAAAAGCTCCAAGGCGCCCCCATCGCCCCCCTGGCCACCTACTCCCTGGCCCTGGACTGGCTCTACCCCCAAGAACCCAAGCCCCGCCTCTTCCTGGGGGTCCACCAGGTTCTCAGCTCACCGGACCAGGAGGTCCGGGCCGAAAGAAAGGGAAAGGTCGTCACCCTCCGCTTCCCGGGAGGGGCTCCCAGGAAACTCTCGAGAGAGTTGAGGGCCCTGGACTCGAAGGCCCCCGGCGTCCACGCTCCCGCCCCGGGCTGGGCCAAGTCCCTGGCCCGCCGGCTTACCGACCGGCCCAGGTTCCTGGAGGTCCTGGACCAGTCCGCCCGGGGCTTCACGGCCCGCATCCCCTCCCTCGAACCTGGGGACCAGGTCTTCTTCTTCTCCAAGGGGGCCTTCCACTCCTTGAAAGAGTAAGAACCTCTATTCCGGGAACCCCGGAAAACCTCCGGGAAGGTCAAGGCCCGGCGGCCCCCACCCCGATCTAGAGAAGAAAGGAAGAGTCGCCCCTTCCGGGGGGGAAACCCGGAAGGTATTCCAGGAACCAGGGAGGAAGGAAACCCATGCTCCACGCGAACCGGGTCCGCCATGCCGAACTCCTGCTCCTCTTGGACCTCGCCGGCGTGGGCTTCGCCACGTGGATGGCCAGGCAGACCACCCTCTACCTGACGGGGATGTGCCACCCCGACTGGGCGGACCTGCTCTTCTTCACCCTCACGGCCGTCTCCTGGACCCTCTTCGGAAGCAAGCTCCACCTCTACGACAACAAGCGCACCGAGGCCATTCCCTCGGAGGCCCTCTCGGCCCTGGCCACCCTCTTCCTCTCCATGGCCATGGGGGTACTGGCCGTCCAGCTCCTCTCCGACCTGGAGAACCGCCGGATCTTCTACTGTGCCTTCGCCGTGGTGGGCCTTTCCACCAACGTCCTGGGGAGGTTCCTGTTCTATACTGTGCTCCGCGCCTTGAGGAGGGCCGGCAGGGACAGGCGGAGGGTCCTGGTTATCGGGCGCAACCCCTCTGTATACGCTCTTTTGGAATCGATCGAGGAGAACCCCCACTTCGGCGTGGAGGTCGTGGGCGTCCTGGACGCCCCCGAGAGCAAGGCGGGGAAACACCCGGCCTCGGCCCTCCCCCTTCCGGGAAACGTGAAGGAACTGGGCACCACGAAGGAGTTGCGGCGGATCCTGGCCGAGGGCTCCGTGGACGAGGTCCTGGTCCTCCTTCCCCTCAAGTCCTTCTACACCCTGGTGGAAGAGATCCTGAAGACCTGCCAGGAGGCGGGGATCGTCACCAAGCTGGCCCCCGATCTCTTCGACGTGAACGTGGCCCGGCGGACCATCTCCTGGGTCGGGGACGTGCCCTTCCTGACCTACTTCACGGGTCCCAAGGAGACCCTGGAACTCACCCTGAAGCGCCTCATCGACATGGTGGTCTCCGCCTCGGCCCTCCTGGTCCTCTCCCCCCTGATGGCGGCCATCGCCCTTGCGGTGAAACTCTCCTCGCCCGGCCCCATCCTCTTCAAGCAGAAACGGGCCGGCCTGAACGGTCGCCCCTTCATGATGCTCAAGTTCCGCTCCATGTATATCGACGCCGAGGAGCGGAAGAAGGAACTCCTGGCCCACAACGAGATGGACGGCCCGGTCTTCAAGATGGAGAAGGACCCCCGCATCACCCCCGTGGGGAGGTTCCTCCGGAAGTACAGCCTGGACGAACTGCCCCAGCTCATCAACGTCCTGAAGGGAGAGATGAGCCTGGTGGGGCCCAGGCCTCCCGTTCCCGAGGAGGTGGAGAAATACGACTGGTGGCAGCGGCGCCGCCTCAGCTTCAGGCCGGGCCTCACCTGCATCTGGCAGGTCTCGGGCCGCAACAAGATCGGCTTCAAGGAGTGGATGGAGATGGACCTGGCCTACATCGACAACTGGTCCCTGGCCCTGGACTTCATCCTCCTCCTCAGGACCATTCCGGTGGTCCTCACGGGCAAAGGGGCCTCCTGAGGGGGGATCCCCCGGGGAAAAGCTCCTTTCCCCCGCCCCGGACACTCCCCACAATCGGCCTCCATGAAGGAGGACACACTCCAGGACCGGCGACCCGCAAGGAGGGACGCCCCTCCCGCCCTTCCCCCGCCGGGGCCGACCCTCAGGATCCTCCTCCTCCTGGCCCTGGTCCTCTTCGGAGCCTGGGTGAGGTGGAAGGACATGGACCGGCCCTTCCTGGGCCTCCACGCCGTCAGGGAGTGCGACACCGCCTCCCTGGCGCGGAACTACTACGAGAAGGGCATCGACATCCTTCATCCCGTCCACTGGTGGGACGTGGAGAAGAAGCCCTTCCGGGGAGTGCCCGAACTCCCCCTCTTCCCCGCCCTGGAGGCCGCAGTCCACCACCTGGTCGGGTTCCACGAGCACAACGGCCGGATCCTCAACCTGGTCCTGACGGTCCTGTCCTTCTTCCTCTTCTTCCGCCTCGTGGAACGGTGGAGCGGAACCTGGACCGCCCTGGCGGCCCTGCTCGCCCTGGATCTCTCCCCCCTGCACGCCTTTTTCTCCACCGCCGTAACCCGCCACGGCGGGATGGAACAGTCCTTCATGCTGGGCTCCCTCCTCCTCTGGGACGCCTGGTGCAGGACCGGGAGAAAGAGGCTCCTTCTCCCCTGGGCCCTGGTCTGCGGGACGGGACTCTGCGTCACCCCGCCCACGGCCCTCCTGGCGCCGGTCTACCTGGGCATGGCCGCCCTGCGGGGAAGGCTGAAGGAGGTCTTCCGGCCGGCGGGCCTCGCCGCAGGCCTCCTCTGCCTGGCCCTTCCGGCGGCCTGGTTCGCCTGGGTCACCCGAACGGCGGGGGGATTCCCGGCCAGCATGTATCAACCCAAGGGAAACCTCCGGGCCTGGACCTCCCCCTCCTACTGGGTCCGCTGGCTCGACCCGGAGTGGTTCCGCGTCGTCGGGGAGATGGCCCTCCTCAGCCTGGGGACCTGGGCCGGGACGGTCCTGGCGGCCTCGGCCCTCCTTTTGCGGAGGCCCAGGAACTGGCTCGCCCCGCCGGCCCTGTGGACACTCGCCGGGGCGGCCTACTTCGCCGCCGACAGTTACGTAGTGACGGGTTTCCTCCACCACTATTACTTCATGCTCTGGGTCCCCGCCCTGTGCTGGCTCGCCGGTTCGGGCCTCACCCGGGCGGCGGCCCTCCTTCCCAGGGGAAGCCTTCCCGCCCTGGCCGTCCTGGCCCTCCTCTACGGCGCCGACGGCTTCCTGGAGGGCCTGCCCAGGGTGGAAGGCTGGTACCGCCTGGCCCCTTGCCGGGTGGTGGATCCCTTCGATTGGGACCGGCAGGTTCCGGCGGGAGACCTGGTGGTCTTCGCGAACCTCCCCAACGACGTGATCTACCGGGCCCGCCGGAAGGGGTGGATCCTCTTCCTGGAAGGGCCCGAGGGAGAGAAGGAACTGGCCCGGCTCCTTGCGAAGGGGGCCCGGTGGGTCCTTCTCGGGAAGCGCCTCCCGGGCCGGAAGGAGCCCCTGGGTCTCACCGGCCTCCTGGCCCCCGGGGCGCCCGAAAGGTTGCACCTGGAGCCGGTGGAACCTAAAGGCCCCCTGGGGCCCGTCGTGGCCGGGGCCTACGAGCTCTGGCACCGGAGGAGATAGACCGGAGCGGGAGAACCATGGAGACCAAGACCCCCCTTCGCGGAAAGACGGCCCTGGTCACCGGGGCGGCCCGGCGCCTGGGCAGGGAGATCGCCCTGGCCCTGGCCCGGGAAGGAGTGGGCCTGGTCCTCCACTACAGGTCCTCCGCCGCCGAGGCGGAGGAGACCGCCCGGGCCGCCCGGGAGGAGGGCGTTCCAGCCCGGGTCCTCCAGGCGGACCTGGAAGACCCGGCCGCACCGGAGAAGCTCTTCCGGGAGGCCCTCGAGGCGGCGGGCCCGATCGACCTCCTGGTCAACAACGCGTCACTGTTTCCCTCGGACCGGATGAACGATCTCACCTGGGAAGGCCTGGCGGCGAGCATGAAGGTCCACGCCTTCGCCCCCCTGGTGCTCCTCAGGGAGCTCGCCCGCCAGGGAAGGCCCGCCGCGGCGGTGAACCTCCTGGACGCAAGGATGCACGACTACGACAGGGAACACCTCTCCTACCACCTGGGCAAGAGGACCCTCCTCACCCTCACCAGGGAAGCCGCCCTGGAATACGCCCCACTGGTCCGAGTGAACGGCCTGGCTCCCGGGCTGGTCCTTCCCCCTCCGGGGGAAGACGAGAGCTACCTGGAGCGCCTCGCCGGAACCAATCCCCTCGGCCGCGCCGGGGACGGCGCCCAGGTGGCCCGGGCCGTGATCTACCTCCTCTCGGAACCCTTCCTCACGGGCCAGGTCCTCTACCTGGACGGCGGCCGGAACCTGCTCGGGAGGATCCATGAGTGAACTTCCCCCTGACCGGATCCACATCCAGGACCTCCTCGTCCGTTGCATCCTCGGGACCAACCGGGAAGAACGGGAGAAGAAGCAGGACGTGGTGATCAATCTCTCCCTCTGGGCGGACCTCTCCCTTCCCGCAGGGACGGACCGGATCGAGGACACCCTGGACTACAGGGAACTGAAGAAGCGGGTGGTGGACCTGGTGGAAGGATCGGCCTTCTTTCTCGTAGAGGCCCTGGCCGGGGCGGTGGCCGACCTTTGCCTGGAGAACCCCAAGGTGGAGGCCGTCCGGGTCCGGGTGGACAAACCCGGCGCCCTGAGATTCGCCAGGAGCGTGGCGGTGGAGCTCTTCCGGAGGAAGAAGGGGTGACATCCTCCCGGGAGCCCGTCCGGGCCTTCGTGGCCGCCGGGGCCAACCTCTCCCCCCGGGCCAACCTCCTCCGGGCCATGGAGATCCTGGCAGGAAAGACCACCCTCCTGGGAATCTCCCCCTTCTACCGGACCCGCCCACTGGAGCGGCCAGGCCAGCCGGATTTTCTGAACGGGGCCTTTCTCGTCGCCGCGGACCTTCCTCCGGAAGAGCTCAAGTTCGGCCTCCTGCGGGGAATCGAGGCGGCCCTGGGGCGGGTGAGGGGTCCCGATCCCCACCAGGCCCGGCCCGCCGACCTGGACCTGGTCCTCTACGGGGACCTGGTGGTGGCCCGGGAGGGACTTGTCCTCCCAGACCCGGAGATCCTGGAGAGACCCTTCCTTGCGATTCCCCTCCTGGACCTGGATCCTGGGCTCAGGCTTCCCGGGACGGGGCGGCCCCTGGTGGATCTCGTCCCCCCCTCCTGGAGGGAGGAACTCGTGGAGGACCGGGAGTTCACGCGCCTTCTCTTCCGGAGGTGGAAAGGATGAACGAAGCACGTGTGGCGGAATTGATCAGGGAGCTCCTCGTGGAGATCGGGGAGGATCCCCACCGGGAAGGGCTCGAGCTCACCCCGGAGAGGGTGGCCCGGTCCTTCAAGTTCCTCTTCAGCGGGTACGAGCAGGATCCCAGGAAGCACTTCACCGTCTTCGATTCCGAGGCGAACAACATGATCATCGCCCGGGACATCGAGGTCTTCAGCATGTGCGAGCACCACATGCTCCCCTTCTACGGGCGATGCCACATCGGCTACATCGCCCGGAAGAAGGTGATCGGCGTGAGCAAGCTGGCCCGGATCGTGGACGTCTACGCCAGGCGGCTCCAGATCCAGGAGCGCCTCACCGCCCAGGTGGCCCGTGAGGTCATGGACGCCACCGGTGCCGAGGGGGTGGGCGTGGTGATCGAGTGCCGCCACCTTTGCATGATGATGCGGGGCGTGCAGAAGCAGAATTCCGTCATGACCACCTCGTCGGTGCTGGGAAGCTTCCACGACGAGGCGGCCACGAGGATGGAGTTCCTGAACCTGATCGACCGGGAGATCTGATCAGGGAAGGAACTGGAGGATGTTGGCCCGGGCGCTCCACCAGAAGGCGTAGCACTGGCCGGGCTTGTAGGTGGAAGAGCTGGTGGTGTAGGCGTAGAAGGTGAGGGCCTTGACGCTCCCCGTGAAGGGGGTGCCGATGACGTACTTCCTGTAGCGGCTCAGCCTCAGGCCCAGGGCGTTGAAGGAAGGATCCACCACCACTTCCTGCTCGAAGAAGACCGCCCCGGAAAGGGCGGGATCCACGGGGAGGCAACCCCAGGTGAAGACGATCCTTCCCGTGGGACTCGCGGGGTCGGTCCAGGCCGTCTTGGCGGCCACCACGTTGATGTAGAGCTTGCACCCCGGTCCCCCCAGGGGAGTCAGGTCGAAGGGGAGGGTGATGGGTCCCCACTTGGTGTCCGACGTTCCCAGGAGACTCAACCCGAGGAGCTTCTTCATGTTCACCTGGGAATACCCGGTGAACTGGAGGCGGGAACCGGGGTAGGGGAGGTAGGCCAGGTTTATGAAGGAAGAGGGACAGCCCTTGCCCAGGTCCGCCTTGGTCCCCTTGACGGGCCCACCCTTGAAGGTGCTGTTATAGTTCTCGGCATCCGTATACCAATAGTAGCGGACCTTGGGGCTTCCCGGGTTGGGCGTATAGACCCACTCGATCAACATGGCCTTCCCCTTGTAGGCGAAGGGCCTGTCCAGGGGAAACAGGATGGAGAAGGGGGCCGGCGGGGTCCCGGGGATGGGAAGGACGGGCCAGTTCACGGCCTTCTTCTTCATCACCTGCATGAAGTCGGGCCCCCTGTTGGCGGCGAAGGCCATGCCGTAACCGGCCGCCGGGTCCTTAGAATTGTTGCTCATGTAGACTTCGAAATCGATCTTGTGGGCCTCGTAGGTGGTGGTACGCACCCCGTCGCGGCGCATCTTGAAGCCCTTCACCACCAGGGGATGGCCCGGAAGGATGGAGGATGAATAAATTTGCTGGGCCCGGCCGAAGGTATAACGGCCCACCATCCAGTGGTCGCTTCCCCCTTCCACTTTCTCCATCTTCGGAGGGACGGTGAAGGGGGTCTGGGCGGCGAGAAGGCCCGAGAGCAGGAAGAAGGAGAGGAGAGTCTTGCCCATGATGCGGCGCCTCCTTTGGGAAAAGAGCTGAAAGAAAGGGATGGGAGGAAAGGGAAAAAGAATCTTACCTCCGATGTCCGAAAAAGACCACTCCCCGGGAAAGGAAACCGACCCGGAGGGCGGTTCCCTCCGGGCCGGCAGGCCTTCCATGTCCCCTTCAAGCCGTCAGTTCAGGGCCCCGCCGAAGCGGGTGATGTGGCCGTTCGCACCGGTGCTGGTGGACCCGCTGGCCGAGTCGGGATAGAGGGAGAAGATGGTCTGGACTCCCTCCCATACGGCCGAAGAGGTCCCCAGGCCGATGTCCCACCCCTCGGTGGAGAGAAGGCCCAGGGCGTTGGCCTTGGAATCCACGACGAAACCCTGGACGTAGAAGTGGCGGCCCACCAGGTACGGATCCTCGGGCGTGTAGAAGCAGAACTTGGCCGTTCCCGTGGTATAGCTCGGGTGGGAAAGGCCGATGAGGATCACCTGGGGATCAGTATAGACGTTGCACCCCTTGGCCCCGAAGGGGGTCAGGTCGAAAGGAAGCTTGATCGAGCCCCAGGCCGTCTTGCTGGCCCCGAGGAAGAGGAAGCAGGGAACCTTGTTCCGGTAGGAGTAAAGGGTGACATAGGGGGATTTCCCCACCAGGAAGCGGGAGGTGGAAATGCTCAGTTTGGGAGTGCTTCCCTGGCCGGTGGGCGCACAGGCCAGGCCGTACGAAGAGGCGGTCCCCCGCCCTCCTTCGCTGTTGTAGAAGGTGTCGGTCATCCACCGGACGTAATTCTTGGGCCCGGGAGAGACCATTTCGAGACATATGTTCCCTCCCCGATAGATCCAGGGCGGAGAGAAGGGGATCACGATGGAGAAGGGAGCCGGGGCAGTTGCGGGCGGGCCCGCCTGGGGGAGGGAAAGGGTCCCGCTGAAGACGAGCTGGGGCTTGGGACCCCTGTTCTGGGCGAAGCAGACCGAGGCGCTCTTGTCGGTTCTGGGGGAGTTGGAGATCCAGACCTTCAAAGGAAGCTTCTTCGCGCTGAAGGTGCTTGCCCATTTCCCGTCTCTCCGGAAGGCCACTTCCGTGATGGCCCCCACCTTGAAACCCAGCTTCTTCCCGTCGTAGACGAGCTGGGTCCTCTGCTGGTCGTAGGAAAAGGGGTAGGTATTACGGCTCTTCCCCTCCACCTTGGCGTAGGCCGCCGGCACGACGAAGTACTTGGTCTGGGCCCTGGGCGAGGGAGCGGCGGAGAAGAGCACCGCCGCCAAGGCCAGGGCCGGAAGGATCCTGCGGGATTTCATGGAAAGACCTCCTTGGAAGGCTGTGGGGGAACGGACGGAAAAGGGAAAAGGCCGCCCCCGGGGAGTGGGGGGGGGCGGAAAAGCACCACTTGATTATAGGTAGGTGAGAAGAAAGTGTTTCTCCCACCCTTTCCCTCAGGGGAAGGAAAGGGGAACCTGTCTCAACCTGGACCGAAGAGCCCCCCTTCCGAGGTGGAACAGGGCCCTTGTCCTTGCCCTTATAATCCCGGTCATGACCGAAAAAGCCATCGTCCTCCTGTCGGGCGGCGCCGACTCGGCGACCTGCCTCGCCTGGGCCTCGAGAGAGAGGGGCCTGGACTGCCTGGCCCTCTCCTTCGACTACGGCCAGCGCCACAAGGAAGAGTTGGCAGCCGCAGGCAAGGTGGCCCGCTCCTTCGGGGTACCCCACAAGACGGCCCGCCTGGATCCTTCCCTCTTCGCCTCTTCGGCCCTTACAGGCGGAGGACCCGTTCCCAAGAACCGGTCCCAGGAGGAGATCGGCCGGGGCATCCCTTCCACCTACGTGCCTGCAAGAAACCTGGTCTTCCTCTCCCTGGCGGCCGCTCTTGCAGAAACGGAAGGAGCGGGGACCCTGGTCCTGGGAGTCAACGCCCTGGACTACAGCGGCTACCCCGATTGCCGCCCCGAATTCCTGGAGGCCTTCCGGCAGGTCCTCCTGGCGGGAACCCGTCCCGGAGCGGAAGGGAGGCCCGTGAATATCGAAGCGCCCCTTCTCAGGATGAAGAAATCGGAGATCTTCCTCCTCGGGACCCGCCTGGGAGTCGATTACTCTTTGACCGTAAGCTGTTACGACGCCGACGGGAAGGGACGGGCCTGCGGGAGTTGCGACGCCTGCATCCTGAGGGCCCGGGGGTTCCGCGAAGCCGGACTACCCGACCCGACCCGGTACCGACCCGGCGTCACCCCCCCCTCTTTTTCCGCTTGACTCCGAATACAGAAGTTGTAATATCCCACACGAGGAAAGAAGGAAGGTCTCTTCTCTCTTCCTTCGGATGGAGTACGCCCAGGAACCTTCCCCTGCAAACCCCCTTCTCCATGAAGGCCCTGACCTTGCCGACGCCCAAGGTTTCGGCCGCTTTCTCCTCCACCACGGCGAAAATCCTCCTCTTTTCCAGGTGGAACTTCACCAGGAGAGCCGCCAGGTTGTCCAGGTCATACCTGGAATAGAGCAAATTGCTACGCACGGCCAGTTTCTTCGTGTAACATTCCACGCCCCAGAAAGGGGGCGCCGCGGGATGGGAGAGGACCGCCACCGAATCAGAGGGGAGGATCTCCTGGAGAGAGGCGGCCCACCTGGCGGGCTTGGTCCAATCCACCGAGGCCCGGGAGGCCAGGAACCTGCCGGCCCCTTCCGCCCCCCCGCCCAGAAGGAGGAGGCCCCCCAGGACCGCCGCCCCCGCCCGGGAACGGGGAAGGCACGAGAGGGCCTGCCAGCCCCTGCCGGCCAGAAGGGCCAGGCCCGGGGCCAGGTAGATTCCCCAGAAGGCGTGGACGTGGGCGTGGTAACGAAAGACCAGGAGGTGGAAGAGCCCGCAGGCGAGAAGAAGGGGGACGGGACCCCGGAGCCCCCCCGCCAGGAGGCCCGCCCCGGCCAGAAGCAGGCCCGTCCAGCCGAAACCGGCCAGGAAGAAGCGGGACTGGCTCTCCAGGAAGGCGGGCCAGGTGAAGTGAATCGCCCTGGCGAAGAAGGCCTGGTCTGCGGTAAAGATGGTCTTCAAGTATTCCAGGAAACCCGTATCCCTGGGCACCATGGATATGTGGAGGAAGAAGATTCCCAGGGCGGCGAGGCACGCCGCCCCAAGAAGGAAGGAGATCTTCCAGGCCCTGGCGAAGGGGACTCTCCTCTCCTTTCCGGGAAGCCCCGGAAGAAGGAGGCCCACCACGAAGAGGAAGGGCCCGTAGAAAGAAGGAAAATCGAAGAGTCCGCCCAGGAAGGCCGCCAGGGCAGCCCGGCCCGGCCGTCCCGACTGGAGGGAATCCACGAAGAAGAGCAGAGAGAGGAGGCAGAAAGGCTCGTAGTTGGCGTGACCTCCGAAAAGGAGGGTCATCGGCCAGAGGGCGTAGAACCCTACCGCCGCAAAAGCCCCGGTGGATCCGAGGAACCGGCGGGCGATCCGGTAGAGGAAGACAAGCTGGAGGAGAAAGGCGGCCAGGGGCAAGAGCTTCGCCGCAGTGAAACTCCTTCCCCCGGCGAGCCTGAAGACCAGGCTCTGGAGCAGAGTGAAGGTGGAAGGATGGTTCAGGTAGAAGACCCAGTGCTCGGGAGGAGCGGGCTGGGGATTCATCACCTGGAGGCACCTTGTGGGGCCGTAGCCGTAGCGGACGAAGTTCCAGGCGATCTGGTAGTTCTCCGCCTGGATGGCCTCGCTCTTGGAGTTCCCGTCGGCGTAGGGCCTGGGAAGATCCCGAAACCGAAGGGCCAGGGAAAAAAGAAGAAGGATCCCCGCCGCAATCGCCAGAGACTTACCACCGGGAAGAAAAAGGTCTCTCCCAAGGCCGCCCGGCCCGGAACCGACGAGGAAAGGACCGTTCATGGCGGACCAGTCTATCGCCGGCCCGCCTTTTCCTTCCCCCCTTGTTTTTCCGAAAAATTCTCCCACTTTCAGGGTTGGGCAAGTTCGGCAGATTTTCAGGAAAGGTCTTGGATACGGCAATGCCCCGCGGGAACGAGATCATAGGACTCCCCCCGGAGTGGAGCGGGGTGATCCTGGACTCCATCACGGAGGGAATCTTCACTGTAGACAAGAACTTCCGGATCACCTGGTTCAACCGGGCCGCCCAGGAGATCACCGGTGTTCCCAAAGAAGAAGCCCTTGGGGCCTTTTGCTTCGAGGTGCTCCGGGCCGAGGTCTGCGAGACCGACTGCCCCCTGAAGGAGACCATGAGAACGGGCCGCTCCATCTCGGGCAGGCGGGTCCACATCCTCAGGGCCGACGGAACCAGGATTCCCGTGGAGATCGGAACGGCCCTTCTCAGGAATCCCCAGGGGGAAATCATCGGGGGCGTGGAGAGCTTCCGGGACCTCTCCTTCGAAGAGGCTCTTCGCCATGCGGCCCAGGGGAGAGAGAGCCTGGGCGGGATGGTGGGGAGAAGCCGGGCCATCCGCAAGATCTTCAGCCTCATTCCCCAGATGGCCCAAAGCGACGCCACCGTCCTGATCCTGGGGGAATCGGGGACGGGCAAGGAACTGGCCGCCCGGGCCCTCCACGAGATGGGCCCCAGGTCGAAGGGCCCTTTCGTGGCCCTAAACCTGGCGGCCCTCCCCGAGACCCTGGTGGAGGCCGAGCTCTTCGGCCATGAGGCCGGCGCCTTCACAGGAGCCCGGGGAAAGCGGGAGGGCGCCCTGGCCAGGGCCGCCGGAGGGACCCTCTTCCTGGACGAGATCGGCGAGACTCCGCCCGCCGTCCAGGCCAAGCTCCTCCGGTTCCTGGAAGACCGCTCCTTCACCCCCCTGGGAGGAAAGGAAGAGAGAACGGTCGACACCAGGGTGGTGGCCGCCACCAACAGGGACCTGGAAAAACTCGTGAAGGAGGGGGCCTTCCGCCAGGACCTCTATTTCCGTCTGGCCGTACTCGTCCTGGAGATCCCTCCCCTCAGGGAGAGGCCCGAGGACATCCCTCTCCTGGCGGAACACTTCCTGGGAGTCCTCTCCAGGCTCAGGGGGAAGAGGACCGCCGGCTGGAGCCCCGAGGCCCTGGAGGTCCTCACGCGCTACTCCTGGCCGGGCAACGTGAGGGAGCTGAGAAGCGCCGTGGAGACGGCCCTCATCTTCTGCCCGCCGGGCAGCCCCGTCCTGGTGGAGCACCTTCCAGCGGCGATCCGCCGCCCCGGAGAGGGAACCCCTCTCACCTGGGAAAGAGGCATTCCCGCGACCCCTCTCACCCTCAAGGAGATCGAGGAAGAGACCATCAAGCGGGCCCTGGAACGAAACCAATGGAACCGGGAGAAGACGGCCCGGGAACTGGGAATCCACAGGGTGACCCTCTACAGGAAACTCAAGGAGATGGGGCTCCTGGAAGAAAAGGGAAGGAGATCGGGAAAGCTCCCTTCCCCGGGAGAGGAAGAAGATCGAGAATAGGCGCAAGACCCTAGAACCTGGAGGTTTCCCATGGGGACGCGCCTTGTCTCTGTCCTTCTCCTTTCTTCCCTTCTCGCCGGCTGCGCCTGGATGCCCAGGGAGGAGGGCCGGCGCCTCCGGGAGGACCTGAACCGCCTGGCCGCCCGGCACAGGGAATCCCGGGCCGCCCGGGACCAGGCCCTGGACTCCCTCCGGAAACGAGCGGGATCCCTCGAGGAGAGGATTTCCCGGCTGGAGAAGGAGAACGAAGTCCTCCGCCGGGACCTGGAGAAATCCCGCCGCGAGAGGGACCGCTTCCGGGAGGACCTGGAAAAGGAATTCTCCCAGGCTCTGGCCCGCCTCCGGGAAGACCTGGAGAAGGAACTCTCCCTGGCTCGCCGGGAGACGGGGAAGAGACTGGATGAGACGGAGGGAAGACTCCGGGACTTGGAGGAACAGGCCAAGAGGATCGAAGAGGAACGCCGCCGGGACCGGAAGGCCCTGGCCGGAGAATTTTCGGCCCTTCGCAAGCTCGCATCCTCCTCGGGAGCCAGGCTGGAACGCCGCCTTGCCTCCATGACCGGCCTCCTGCTGAAGGGACAAGAGAAGATCGCCTCGAGCCTGGCCCGGCAGGGAAAGACCCTCTCCCGGGAGCTGGCCGGCCTGAAATCCGTCCTGTCATCCCTGAAGGCCTGGAGGGCATCCCTGGAATCCTCCCTGGAGAAGGCCTCCCAGGCGAAGAGGGAAAGGAGATCCGCCAGGCGGAGCAGGGCCCAAGGAAAGGGAATCGCCCCAGCGCGGCGGGGCCCGGCTTTCCTCTCCCCTCCACGGGGAAAAAGGCCGACCCCTCCCACCCGCCGGCCCGGCCCGGAACGCTCCAGGCCCGGAAGAGCCAAGACTCTGAACCCGGAGATCCGGCGGCGCTGGGAGAGGCTCAGGGGACTCCAGCGCCAGTTGCTGGAAATGGAGCGCCTCCTGGACCGGATGGAGCGAAGCAACGGTTCACCCTCCACCCGCCGCCGGAAGGGGCGGCTCCTCTGACCCCCCGAAAGACCTGGGAACCTTGACGGCGGGAAGCAAAGTCCGGCTCCTCCTCCAGCCCCAGAACCTGGAGGTGCGGGTGCCCTCGGGCATCCCGCTCCTGGAGGCCCTGCACAGGGCCGGAATCAGGCTGAACGCCCCCTGCGGGGGCATGGGGACCTGCGGGGCCTGCCGGGTCCGTCTCGTCACGGGCCTTCTCTCCCCACCCTCGAAGGAAGAACTCCGCCTCCTGGGAAGGGAAAGGCTCGCCGCCGGGGAACGCCTGGCCTGCAGGGCCCGCATCCTGGAGGAATCGATCCTCTTCCTTCCGGCGGACTCCCTCTCCACGCCCCAGCGCTCCCAGGTGGAGATCCGCCTCCAGGCCGAGGAGAGGATCCGGGGGGCCGGAAATGGTCTGGGAATCGCCTTCGATGCGGGAACGACGGGCCTGGCGGCGTACCTGGCCGACCTCGAGGAGGGGAAGGTGCTCCGGGCCCTCGGCGCCCCAAACCCCCAGACGGCCCTGGGGGAGGATGTCATTACGAGGATACGGATTGCCTCGGAGGACTCTTCCGCGGCGGACCGGCTCAGGGCCCTCCTCGCCCAAGCCCTCGCCGAACTCTCCGGGAGGCTCCTGGAGGGAGTGGGCCGGGATCCCGGCGAGGTGGAGCGGATGGTCCTCGTCGGCAACCCGGCCATGACCCACCTCTTCCTGGGCCTCCCGGTGGAGTCCCTGGGAAAGGCGCCCTACATGCCCGCCTCCCGCGACCCCCTGGAGGTTCCCGCCCCCCGGGCGGGCCTGCCGGGCCGGGAAGAGACGATCCTCAGGATCCCCCCGGCCGTGGCGGGATTCGTCGGGGCGGACCACCTGGCCGCCCTCCTGGCCTCGGGAATCCTGGAGGCTCCCGGCCCGGCGGTGCTCATGGACATCGGCACCAACACCGAAGTCGCCCTGGTGAGCGGGGGATCCGTCCGGTCCTGCTCCACGGCCTCCGGGCCCGCCTTCGAAGGAGCCGGAATCCGCTGCGGCATGCGGGCCGCCCCGGGAGCGGTGGAGCGGATCACCATGGATGGAGGAAGGATCTCCTTCTCGACCATAGAGGGACGCCTTCCCCTCGGTATCTGCGGATCCGGAATCCTGGACGCCCTCGCCTGCCTGGCGGCGGGAGGATACATCGAGAAGACGGGGCGCTTCCGGGAACCCGGGGATCCCCGCCTGGTCCGGGGTGAAGGAGGCCCCCGTTTCGAACTGGTCCCTCCGGCCTTCACGGGACATGGCGACCCCGTCTTCCTTTCCAGGAAGGACATCCACCAGGTCCAGGCCGCCAAGGCGGCCATGCGGGCCGGCCTGGACGTGCTCCTCCACGAGGCGGGCCTGGAAGAGGGGGAAATCCAAACCTTCTTCCTGGCCGGAGCCTTCGGTACCTACCTGGACGTGGAGAGCGCCCTCCGGGTCGGGATGGTGCCCCCCATAGGCAGCGAGTGTTTCCGCCAAATCGGAAACGCCGCAGGCGCCGGAGCCCTGGCCATGCTCTCCGACCGGGCCTGGAACGAGACCCTGGACCTGGCCGAGAGAATCCAATACGTGGAACTGGCCGGGACCCCGCGCTTCACCGACGCCTTCACCGACCGGCTCCTCCTCCCGGTGGAATCACCTTAACCGGGGCGCGAGCCTGGCGGGACGATCCGGTTCCAGGAGGAAATCCCTCTCTCCCCGCCCGGCCGGGCCAAGGAGGAGGAGCTTCCACGGCCCGGGCTGGAAGTAGCCCAGGCGCAGGGGAAGGAACCGGATCCGTCCTTCCGCCCTCTTTCCCCGCCCGGGCCGCTCCAGGACCCAGCGGAGGACACCCCGGAGAACGCCTCCTCTTCCTCTCCCCCGGAAGTCCAGGTCCGCCAGGTCCACGGGGACACCCTCCTCGAGCCGGAAGGTCCGCTCCCCTTCCCAAGGTAGAGCGAGGGGAACGACCTTCTGCGCCCGAAGAGGGCCGAAGACCAGCTTCAACAAGCCCTTCCAAGGGGATCCCGCCACCAGGCGGAACCTCCCATCCCGGCCCGTTTCCCCCTTCACGGCGGCCCTGGCGGCCAGGAAGGGGTTCCACTCCCCTTCGGAGGGCAAGGATGGCCCCCCTTCCCCCAGGGAAGTGGGGAGGAAGGAGACCCGGACTCCCTCCAGGGGATTCCCCTCCGGGCCCAGGACCCTTCCCTCCAGGAGGGTCTTCCGGAAGGAGAAGCAGGGCACCTCCAACCTCGTTCCCCGCCCGCCCGCAGTGACCTCCCCGGCCCCGAGGGGCACCCCTTCCGGGCCCAGGAGCAGGAACTGCCACAAACCAGGGACCAGGTCGGCCCGGACCGAATTCCTCCCGCCGCAAGGGGTCTCGAAGGGGACACCGACCCAGGAGAACCTGGGGGCCGCGAGCAAGGAGGCCCCCTTCGGCGGAGGGCCGGGACGGAATTCCACTCTCACCGGGAGCTTCCGGGAGAGGAGGAGGATCTCCACGCCTTCCAGGTTCCCCAGGAACCAGGAGCCCAGAAACCCGCCGTCCCTCGTATTCGCTCTCAAGAGCACTCTCTCCCGGGGCATCTTGCGCGGGAGGTGGAAGACCCACTCCCCCTCACCGCCGGACCGGGTCGATCCCAGGATCCGCTCTCCAGGAATCTCCAGGAAGGTGATCGTCGCCCCGGGAAGGGGAACGGGCCGGGAGCGCACTTCCTGGAGGATCCGTCCCTCCAGGCGTTCCAGGAGGGGAGCCACCTCCAACCTCTCCGGGAGGGGACGGCGGAGGAGGAAGGCTTCCGCAGGGCCACGGGGAAGGAAGACCTCCAGCCCCCACCAGAGGCCCGATCGCCCTCCCTTCATGCTTCCGGGCCAGGGGAAACGACCCTGTTCGTCGCTCTTCCCCGGGAAGGCTTCCCCTCCGGCCCAGACCGCCAGGGGGAGGCCCGCCAGGGGCCTTCCCCCGGCGTCCAGGAGGGCGCAGAATGCGGGGTCCCCGGAAGGAACCCCGGCCTTTCCCCGGGAGGAGGTTTTCTCCTTCCCGCCGGGAGGTGTGTGCTCTTTTCCCCCCGCCGAGGCCCGGTCCCCGCTCCCCCCGGGCCCTTGCCTCCGGCTTCCCCTGGGAAGAACGCAGAAAGAGAGGAACAGGAGAAAGAGGACGGCCCCGGCCGCTCCTCCCCGGCGGATCCGCTTTCCCGTCTTCCAGCGTTTCCTCACGGCCCCCCGCCCATCCTCCCCTTCCGTCGGGGCAGGAACGTCTTCACCTGGGTATCCGCTTCATGAGGTCCGACCCGCCCCGGCCGAAATGGTCGTGGAGTTCCATGTAGAGGCCGAAAACCTCCTCGTACGCCGCCCGGGCCCCCTCTTCGGGATGGAAGGAGGCCCGGGGCGCCCCAGCCAGGGCCCGGGCGGCCCGGGCCACGTCGGGGAAACCTCCCCGGTCCTCCCCGGCGGCGGCGGCCCCGCAGACGGCGGCCCCCAGGGCGCAGGCCTGGTCGGTCCGGGCCACGTGGATGGTCCGGCCCGTCACGTCCGCCAGGATCTGGAGGAAGAGTGTGTTCTTGCCGGCGATCCCCCCGGTGGTCACCACTTCCGTCACGGGAAGTCCGTGTTCCTGGAAGTGATCCAGGATCACCCTGGTCCCGAAAGCGGCTCCCTCCAGGAGGGCCCGGAAGAGGTGTTCCGGCCTGGTTCCCATGTGGAAACCCACGACCAGACCCTTCAGCTCGGGATCGATGAGAATGCTCCTGTTTCCGTTCCACCAGTCCAGGACGACCAGGCCCGTCTTCCCGGGAGAGACGGCCCTCGCCTTCTCCTCCATCAGGGAGAGAGGAGGCAGGGAGCGCTTCCCGGCCTCGGCCGAATACGCCGCGGGGAGGGCGTTCTTCGCGAACCAGGCGAAGAGATCCCCCATGGCGGCCTGCCCCGCTTCGTAACCGTAGAAGCCGGGAAGGATGCCCTCCCAGACCACGCCCTGGATCCCCGGGACGAGGACCTCCTTCTCTCCCAGCATCATGTGGCACCCCGAAGTGCCGAGGATGATCACCATCTTCCCCGGTTCGCCCACGCCGCAACCCGGGACCGCGGCGTGGGCGTCGATGATGGGGGCGCTCACGGGAGTCCCCGGTGCCAGGCCCAGCCTTTCCGCCCACTCCGGAAGAAGTCCCCCTGCGGCCTTGCCGGGAGGGACGAATTCCTTTCCCAGGAGGCGGTCCACCAGGCCGGGAAGGGCGGGATCGGCCCTCTCGAGCTGTTCTCCGGGAGGATATCCGTCTCCGAGCCAGCACCCTTTGTAGCCGGCGGCGCAACTTCCCCGGCTCTCCTTTCCCGTGAGTCGCCAGACCACCCAGTCCGAGGCCTCCAGGAAGCGGTGTGCCTTCTCCAGGACCCGGGGCGCCTGGCGCCAGGTCTCGAGCATCTTGGGAAAGATCCACTCCAGGTTCAGGGCCCCTCCGTAGCGTTCGGTCCACTTCGCCCCGGCTTCCCGGAAGGCACGATTCAGGTCGGCGGCTTCTTTCACGGCCCCGTGGTGCTTCCAGAGCTTCACCCAGGCGTGGGGCTCTTTCGCGAACTCCGGGAGTTCGCAAAGGGGAGTTCCGTCGCGAAGGACCGGGAGAGGCGTGCAGGCGGTGAAATCGATCCCGATCCCCACCACGTCGGAAGGCCCGGCCCCGGCCTCCCGCATCACCTCTCTCACCGTCTCCTCCAGGGCCTCCAGGTAGTCCCCGGGAGCCTGGAGGGCGAAATCCTCGGGAAGGGGGGTCCCGTCGGGAAGGGCCTCCTCCATCACCCCGTGAGAGTAAAGAAAAGTCGAGGTGGCCAGGGTCTCCCCGTCCGGAATCCGAACGAGCAGGGCCCGGGCCGATTCTGTCCCGAAATCGACGCCCAAGGCGAGACGAGGGTTGTTCATGGGTTTCCTCCCGGCCTCGGAAGGCGAGGCCTGCCCCACAATCCTAAGGTGAGGGGGAAAAAAGGAGCCAGAACTAGATTTTTTCTTGTTGTCTCTCTTCCCGGGACCCCCTAACTTCTTGCCGTGCCCAAGGTTGGGTAGTGGTTGCCGGAGGACGGCAATAGGTCTTTCTTCTCCGTTCTTGTCTCAGACGACTGGAGGAACCTTATGAAGAGATTCTTGCTTTCGATCGCGGCGTTCTCTCTCGGGGCAGCCGCCCCGGTCTTCGCCACGGGGGGCGGGGAGGAATGGACCCTTCCCGAGTCCCTCCATCCCTCGCCGGGGGAAATGACGACTCCCGCCGAGCTCCAGCCCCCTCGGCAGGAAATCCTGGAAACCGGATCTTCCATGGAATGTCTCCCAGGTAAGGGCGTCTCCTTCACCACGAGGGACAAGAAGTACAGCCTCCGCTTCTGCGGCTGGGTCCGCACGGCCTACTTCTTCACCAACTACGACGACGATCGCCGGCAGAACACCAACGCCGGAAACTCCGACGAGGATATCTCCACTTTCGATATCGTCATGACCCGCCTGATCGCCCAGGGCTTCATCAACGGCGACCAGTTCCGGTACAAGTTCGAGATCGATCCCTCGGATTACAACACCGCCACCCGCCGGCCCTTGAAGGACATGTGGCTCCAGTACCGCTTCTGGGGCGAGAAGGGCGGTGACTCGCTCTACTTCCGTATCGGCCAGTACAAGACCGGTTTCGGCCGCGGGATCTACGACGCCGGCTGGGCCCGCATCTTCATCTATCCCAGCGTGGTCGAAAGGAACTTCGGGTACGCCCGTTCCATCGGCGGCGTGGTCCAGGGTGCCTTCCTGAACAACCAGTTCAACTTCATGGTGGGCGCCTACAACGGCAGGGGCGAGGACCGGACCAGGAACACCAACGGGTCCATGGGCGTGGCCCGCGTCTGGTACGACTTCATGGAGCACTTCACCTACGCCGAGGGCAACGTCGCTCCCGACGCCCCCTTCAACGCCTCTCTCGGCGCCGCCGTGCTCTACGACCCCGAATCGGCCGCCGCCAATTCGGACCAGGTCCTCAGCACCGAAGTGGACTTCGCCGTGAAGGGAATGGGCTTCTACGGCCAGACCTCCTACTTCTGGAGGAACGAGGACGGCTCCGGCGGAAACCCGGACTCCAAGTCCTGGGGCTGGTACGTCCTGGGGGCCTACAACTTCGACGGCCAGAACGAAATCGCCGCCCGGTACGGCTACATCAAGCTGGACGATCCCAACGCCCAACTGACCGGCGCCTACGAAATCAAGGACTACTTCCTCACCTCCCCCACCGCCTGGACGAGGGGTGACGTGACGGAGGTCTCCCTTGGCTTCACCCACTACTTCGCCGGCCAGAACGTGAAGATTTCCGTGGAAGGGAACTACAGGATCCTCGATCCCAACCTCCACTCCGGCACGGACCTCCCCAAGGTGCAGGACACGGGCATCGCCGCCCAGTTCCAGATGCGCTTCTGAGGAAGCTCCGGACCTTCGAGACCATCGAGGCCGGTTCCCCCGCCGGGGGAACCGGCCTTTCCTTTTCCATGCATCGGCAGCCGGGGATCCCTTTCTTCGAGGGGCCGGGATTCGCTCCCTCCGGTCCAGGCCGGCGGGGATCACCGCAGGCCCGGACCTACTTCTCCAGGCGGATGGAGCGAAGAAAGCGGGCCAGGGCCCTCGTCTCCCGGGGAAGGACCTCCTCCTTCACCAGGAATTCCATTCTCAGCAATCTCCCCCCCATCTCTCTTGCGAAGGCGAAGGCCTTCTCCCCCCGGGGGAGATCCTCCGGCCGCACGGGCCCTCCGCGCCAGGACGGAGGAAAGAGGGAGTCCTTTCCTTGGGGCGGCAGGAAGAGGCTCCGGATGTCCGGCCTGTCCTCCCACCAGAGCCTTGCGACGCTGGCACCAGGAATCCCCAGGAGGAGTTTTTTCTTTTCTCCCGGGGCCTTGTCCTCCGGCGGGAATTCCACCCACCAGGGGGGCGGCCTCATGGACAGCCCCAGGGCCCTCTCCCGGGGCCAGGGGCTATGGAAGGGATCGTAACGGGCCGAGAAGACCGGGACCGAAAGGAACAAGAGGAGCAAGGCCCCTCCGGCCAGGACCTTACCCGCCCTCTTCCCCCTTCCGGCGGCTCTCTCCTCCCGGGACCCACCCCTGAGGAAGGCCGCCACGACCATTCCCGCAAGGGCTCCCCCCAGGTGGGCCATGTTGTCCACCTCCGGGAAGAAGAGACCGAAGGCCACCGTCCCCGCCAAAGTGAGAAAGAGCCCCAGGAAGACCTGCTTGCGCCAGGCCTGGGGCCAGGGCCTGCCGGGCCGGCTCGTGGAGAAGAGAAGGGTCGCCGCCCCGATCACCCCCAGGATGGCCCCCGAGGCGCCCACCCGGATCCCCGGATCCCCAAGGGAGAGGCTCAGGATCCCTCCCACCAGGCCGCTCACCAGGTAGATGGCCGAGTAGCGGAGAGCCCCGAAGGCCTGCTCGGCCAGCCTCCCGAAAAGCCACAGGGCGAGCAGGTTCACCCCCAAGTGGACCGGACCGAAGTGGAGGAACATGGTGGAAAGGAGCTTCCAGGGGGAGCGGGCCATGTCCTCCCAGGAGAAGAGGGCCCCGAGCCTCACCAGGGCCCAGGGATTCGTCGCCCCCCCAAGGGCCTCGGACCAGAAGTAGAAGGCCAGGATGGCCAGGCAAAGCAGGGTCGTCACCGGGGCGATCCCAGGCCCCAGGCCCAGGGAACGAGGCATGGAAGCACTCTGGCGGGCCTGGGTGAGGACCTTTTCCCTGAGCCCCGGCGGGAGATCCTCCCTGGAGAGGGGAGGAGCCTTCCGGAAGGCCCGGGCCTTCTCCAGCCACTCCCGGACCAGGGGCCTGGGCAACTCCTCGGCGAAACTGGAGGAGGGCCGGAGCAACTCTTCCAGGACCTCCGCCTCTCCAAGGCAGGCGAGGAAGACCAGCCGGGCCATGTCCAGCCACCCCCGGGCCTGGAGGTCCTCGGCGGCAGGCCCCTCTTCCAGGGTCTGCACCACCTGGACCATCTCTTGGTACCGGCCCAGCTCGGCCAGGGCCCTGGCCAGGATGGCCCCCATGGGTTCCCAGGGGCTGGGCGTCCAGGCCCAGGGAGCCTGGAAGATCTCCACCACCTCCTCGAACCTTCCCGCCTTGGCCAGGAGGGGAAGGATCTGCCTGGCCAGGAGGGCCTTCTCCTCGAAAGTCCCGGCCTCCTCCAGCTTCGCCCGGTACTCCCGGAGGACCTCCTCGGCCTTGCCCGCCTGGATCCCCGCCAGGGCCCGGTAGGTCCGGGCCGTCCCCTGGGGCGGCCTGAGGAGGAGGAGGTCCACTGCCAGGGAGAGCCAGGAGGCGAGGCGGTAGAACTGGAACCTCCCCGCCCACCGTAACAGCCAGGAGAAAAGGGCGGGAAGAAGCAGGAGGAGAGAAAAAAGCACCAGGGGAACCAGGGCCAGGGGCCCCGAGGTCCGTCCCGTCTGGAGCAACCAGATGGTAAGGAGGAGGGTCGCCCCCATGGCCAGGGTGTGGGGCTTCCCGGCCCTTCCCCGGGAGACCAGGATGGCCACCACGAGGAGGAGATTCGCCGCCACCAGGTAGAGGAGGATCTCGACCATGGGGGGGCATGGTGACGGGGAAGGTTGCCGGGGTCGAGGATTTCCTCTATAGAATGACCCCCGCGCCGGGGCGGGGCCCGGCCTTTGGCTCGATGGAGCGAGGAACCATGGGAAAGACCGAAAGCCGCGGACCCCTCTACCACGTCCTCAAGGCGCAGCAATTCGACAGGCCTCTCCTGGACCGCCTCTGCGATCTCACCACGAGGATCCGCAAGGTGGCCAAGGTCAAGGAAGGAGCGGACTACCTCCAGAGCCTGCTCTCCAACAAACGGGCCATCCTCTACTTCACCCAGCCCTCCACCAGGACCTTCCTCTCCTTCCAGAGCGCCTGCCACATCCTGGGAATCCGGACCTCGGAAATCCGAGACCCCTCCACTTCCTCGGAGTTCAAGGGGGAGAGCCCGGAGGACGCCATCCGGACCTTCTCCAGCTACGTGGACGTGATCATCATGCGGAGCCCCATCGCCGGCTTCGCCGACAGGACGGCCGAGATGCTGGACAAGACGGACCGGCCCGTCCCGGTGATCAACGCCGGGAGCGGCAAGGACCAGCATCCCACCCAGGCACTCCTGGACATCTATACTCTTCACCGTTCCTTCAAGGACAGGGGGGGGATCGACGGGAAGACCATCGCCATGGTGGGCGACCTCGCCAGGGGGAGGACCGTCCGCTCCCTGAGTTACCTCATGAAGAATTACGAGGGGGTCCGCCTGATCTTCGTCGCGCCCCCCTCGAGGCGGATGGGGGACGACATCAAGGCCTTCCTGGACAGGGTCGGAATCCTCTGGAAGGAAAACGAAAATCTGGAGGAGGTCCTCCCCGAGGTGGACGCCGTCTACATGACCCGGCTCCAGGACGAGTACGACGAGGCGGGCGAATCCAAGCAGGTGGACTACGACAAGTTCGCCTTCAAGCCCCGCCACCTGGAGATCCTTCCCGAGAACGCAATCATCATGCACCCCCTCCCCAGGCGGAACGAGCTGGATCCCGGCGTGGACACCGATCCCAGGGCCAAATACTGGCGCCAGGAAAGAAACGGCATGTGGATGCGGGTGGCCATCCTGGCCACGATCTTCGGGATCGACAAGGACATCCTCGATCCCTTCGGAAGGAGTTCACACGTCTGAGGCCCCGCCCCGGGCGGGAGAGGTCCTTCCCCGGCGGAGGACCAGGATCGGCGAAAAGACTTCCAGGGCGGCGGGCCTCTCTCCTACAGGTTTCCCCTCCAGGACGACCCAGGCGTGTCCCGCCAGGTCCCCCCCGTCCTTTCGGACTCCCACCCAGAGTTCGGGATCCTTCCCCAGCCGGACCAGGTGGCGGTAGAGGACCAGGGAGCGGCGCAGGCAGGTCTTGGGGAAGAGGGGATAGAAGAAGAGGGGAAGCCCGGCCAGGAACCGGGGGAGAGAAAGATCTCCCTCCTTCAGGGGCCGGGCAGGGAGGCGGCCCCGCTCCTCCTCCCAGGGGAGGGTGAGGTCCTCCAGGGAACGGCCCTCCCGGAACCCGGCGAGCCTCAAGGTGGCCCAAAGTGTCCAGAGCCCCAGGCCCCACATGGCGGGATCCAGGAGCCGGCCGAGCCTGCGCTTCCACTTGCGCCGTCTTCGCCCCATAGGTCCATCCTATCGGCTCGCCTCCCCCGGCAGAGGGAATCTTCCTTGGGCCGAAAGGGGGAAGGCCCTATGTTCCTGGACCGGAGGTATCCAGGCCATGGTGGAGTACGCCGTCCGTATCGCCGTCAAGGAAGACATTCCCAGGTTGAAGGAGCTCTTCTCCAGGAGCCTGGCCATGGAGTGCCGGCGGGATCCCTTCCTCGTCCCCGTCGAAGGGGACTGGGAGCCCCTCCTGGCCCAGTTCATCAAGAGCAAGGAGGCCCTTCTCCTGGTCTTCCAGGTGGAGGATCGGATCGAAGGATACCTCCTGGCCTTCCAGCAGGTGGTCTTCGGCCCCGCCGCCAGACCCCATCCCCTCCGGAAGATCCTGGGCCTTCCCCGGCCCAGGCCCCTCCTCCTTCCCTTCCGCTCCATCTGGGTGGAAGACGTCTACCTGACCCGCAAGGCCCGGACCCTGGACGGAGGCCGGGCCCTGGCCCGGGCGGTCCGCAACTGGGCCGCCAAAGTCCGGGCCAGGCGGATCGCCGGCTCGGTGGCCCTGGGGAACCGGCCGGCCGAGGCCTTCGCCCGGGCCTTGGGCATGAAGCCCCTGCGCCAGATCTTCACGGCCGACCTGGAGGACCCCACCAACCCCCCTCCCGTCCCGGAGAGGAAAAGGCCCCCCCGGAACGCCTCTCCCGGAGACAGGAAGGCCTAGGGGGAAAGAATTTTTTTTCCCTTCGCCGCCTCTTTTTCCGGACCGGGCTATTCTTCCTCTGAGCGAAGGGGGCGTTCCCCTGGATGCCTGGAGGAGATTCCGCCGTCACCCACCCAGATCTTGGGGGAAAGGAAAGGAGGTTCCCTACCATGGAGAAGAAGACGAACTCGAATCCTGAGAGGAAGGCCAGGAGGCCTTTCGAGAGGCCTTCCCTGGAAAGCCGGGAAGGCTGGACCCTTCGGGCCGGCACGGCCGGACCGGGCGGTTTCGGCCCCGGCGGGCGTTTCGGCCACGGCGGCTGGCACCATGGCGGATGGAGCGGCCGCTGCGGCGGAGGTTCTTGATTCCACTTTTTTCCCAGGTCGGCCGAAAAGAGAAAGCGTTCCGGGTTTTCCCGGGACGCTTTTTTTAATATGGTTCCGGAATGAATCGAGTCTGGCGCTTCCCTTTCTTCTTTCTGGGTTTCCAGGATCTCGAGGAGGTCCTCCCCCCCCTGGAGGAGCCTCTGGGGGGCCTTTGTTGCCTTCCCCTGGAGGAAGGAGAGGAAGGAAAGCCCGAAGAGACCTTTCTCTGCCTTCCCTGGGAGGGCCCCCCTCCTGGAGAGAAAGGATTCCTTCCGGTCTTCGCCAAGGAGCCCGACCGCCTCAGGTTCTCCCCCGAGGAGAAGGCCTTCACCCTCACCCTGGGCCCCAACCGGGCCCTGGTCTCCCCCGCCCGCGGCGAGGCCAGGCTCCACCTGGAGCCACGGGACTTCCAGGAGCAAAGCCCCTGGAGGAAACGGCGGTTCCTCACGGACCTGATCCTTTGTTTCCTGGCCGACCGGATCGCCTTCTCCCTCCACGGCTCCCTCCTCTCCCGTGACGGCCTGGGGGTCTTCCTGGCCGCACCGAGGAGTTCGGGAAAGACCACCTTCGCCCTCTCCCTCCTGGAAGAGGGTTGGACCCTTCACTCCGACGACTACTGCCTGGTGCGCTCTCCCGGAAGGAGTCCCCTGGTCTCCGGGCTCCGCCGGGTGGTCCACCTGGCCCCGGATACGGCCAAGCGCTTTGAGCACCTGGTGGAGAAACGCCTGGGGATCACGAACCTCTCGGGCGAGAAGGAGGGCGTCTTCCTGAAAAGCCGGGGGGAAGCCTGCCTCCAGGAGGTCCAGCCCAGGATCCTCCTCTTCCTCGAGAAAGGCGGGGGGGAGAAGAGCACCTGGGAGCCCGTCCTGGTACGGGACGCCCTTCCCCTCCTGCTCGAACAGACCCTGGCCCTGGATACGGGAGGCATGGGAGAGGCCAGGTTCCAGGCCCTGGCGGCCCTGGCACGGGGGGCCAGGCTGGTCCGGATCCGGGCGGGAAGAGAAATCCTGGAAAGGCGGGGCGCGGCCCAGGCCATTCTGGAGGAGCTGGGAAATCTTTGAAATGGATCAAGGTGGTTCGATGATGGCCGAGGAAGCTTACAAGGCCCGGGAAGACGTGGTGATGGCCGAGCTGGGAGACGGCGAGACGGCCCTCCTGGACCAGGCAAGCATGCGCTACTTCACCCTGAACGAAACGGGAAGGGTGATCTGGGACCGCCTCCGCGAAGGGGCCTCCCTCCAGGAGATCGTGAAGGCCCTCGTGGAGGCCTTCGAAGTAACCCCCCAAGAGGCCGGCGAGAGCGCCAGGGAATTCCTGGAAGAACTCTTCATGGAAGGCCTGGTCCGCAAGGTCTGACCCGGAACGGGACGTCCCGGATGTACCGCTCCGGGATGGACGGCCGGGAATTTTTCCTCTTTCCCCCGCCCCTGGTCACCCCATGGGGTAGGTTTCTGCTGGAAATCGTCGAGCAGGCAAGGGAAGGGAGCCGGGTGGACCGCTCCAGGGACGAGGGAGAGGAAAAATGGGAAAGAACGAAAGATCCGGGAAGAGGGAACTCCGCAGGCCCTTCGTGAAACCCCTTTTGCGCAAGGCCGATGACTGGAGCCTCCGCGGCAAGACCGCCGGCTGGGGCGGGCACCACCACCACGGAGGAGGAGGCTTGGGAGGAGGCTTCACCAGCGCCGGCCCCGGCGGCTGGGGCGGAGCCGACGGAGGATCCTGATCCCTCCGGCCGGGTCAATTTCCGGCCCGGCTGGTCTCCACGAGAGCCCGGTAATGCTCCAGGGGCGTCCTCAGCCCCACTTCGCAACCCGTACTCAGGATGAAAGGACGGCCGCGGCAGGCTTCCAGGGCCTTCGCCGCGGCCTTCTCTATCTCCTCCACGGGCCCGGAGAGCAGGAGGGCCGGATCCACGTTCCCCTGGAGGACCACCCCGGGAGGGATCTTCGCCGCCGCCTCCTCCATCTCCACGGCGTGGTCCAGTTCCAGGATACGGGCCCCCGTCTCGGCCATGTCCTTCAGGATCGGGGTGGTACGCCCGCAGATGTGGAGGGAGGGGACCTTCCCCAGCTCCCCGGCGATCCGCTCCATGAGTTTCGACAGGGGGCCCTTGGCGAAGCGGCGGAACATGGGAGGGCTGATCACGCTGGAAGAGGCCAAAGGGTCGGCCGTTACCAGCACGTCGGCGCCGGCCTCGGCCCTGCTTCGGGCGAAGCGGAAACAGGCCTCCTCGGCCCTCTCCACGATCGCCTTGACCAGGTCCGGATCCTGGGCCGCCTCGAGGAGGAGCCGGTCCGAACCCAGGAGGAGGCCCGCCACGGTGAAGGGGCCGGGAACGTAGGCGAAGACCATGTGGGTCTCCCCCACCTTCTCCGCCAGGATCCCGGCCACCCTGGCGTGGAGGGCCACGGCCGGGTCCTTCTCCACCCGATCCGGGTCCACCAGGTCCGGATCGGGCGCTTCCCCGGAAAGGAGGGGCCTGTCCACGGAGGGGACGTCGTCGGGGGGATCGGAGAGACCGCAACCCAGGGCCGCCGCCAGGAGGTTGAAGCTCGACTCCCAACCGGCGTAGATTCCGTCGTACCCCCCTTTCTCCAGGCCTTCCAGGAGGCAGCGGGCCATCAAGTCCGCATCCAGCCTGGCCCGCCGGACGGGAATCCCGGCCAGGTGGGCCGTGGAGAAGGTGGCCATGGGAAGGACCGGAGGGGGATCCAGGGTCTTTCCTTCCAGCAGGGATTGGATCTTTTCTCTGGGTGTCATGGCGAAACGGCCTTTCCCCGCGAAAGGGCGAGGTTCCTTTTTTTGAGGAGATTGAGTAGGTAGAAAGGCTAGATTACCCCTTCTTTACACCCCCCACGGGGGTCCTTTCCAGCCCGAAAGGAGCAGGCGACCCATGGAGAACATCTTCGAGAAGCTGGCCCAGGCGGTGATCGAGGGACGGAACAAGGAAACCCCCGAGCTGGTCTCCCAGGCCTTCCAGGAAGGAATCCCCCCCGAGGACGTGCTCAACAAGGGGCTTCTCGCCGGGATGGAGGAAGTGGGCCGTCTCTTCAAGGCCGAGGAATACTACGTGCCCGAGGTTCTCCTGAGCGCCCGGGCCATGCGGGCCGCCATGGAGGTCCTCCGGCCGGTCCTCGTGAAGTCCGGTGTGGAACCCAAGGGGATCGTTGCCCTGGGGACGGTCAAGGGAGACCTCCACGACATCGGCAAGGACCTGGTGGGCATGATGCTCGAAGGCGGAGGATTCCAGGTGAAGGACCTGGGAAGGGACGTCTCTCCCCAGGCCTTCGTGGAGGCGGCCCTTTCGGGGGATGTCCAGGTCGTGGGCCTTTCGGCCCTCCTGACCACCACCATGGAGAACATGCGGGTCACCATTAAGGCCCTCGAGGAGAGCGGCGCAAGAGACAAGGTGAAGGTCCTCGTGGGAGGCGCGCCGGTCACCGAGGCCTATGCGAAGGAGATCGGGGCCGACGGGTACGGCGAAGACGCCGTTTCCGCCGTGGAGGTGGTCAAGTCCCTGGTGGGTGCCTGAGGGAAGGCGAGGTCTTCACGAGGGAAGAACAGGAGAGCAGGCGAGGAATCCATGGGCAAGGAACTGGACTTCAAATCGATCGACGGGAAATGGCAGGCCCGCTGGAAGGAATCGGGCCTCTTCGACACACCCGAGTCCCCCGATCCCAGGAAAAAATTCTACCTCCTGGAGATGTTCGCCTACCCCAGCGGGGACATCCACATCGGCCATTTCCGCAACTACACCATCGGTGACGTGGTCTGGCGCTATCTCCGGATGAAGGGGAAGGACCTCCTCCACCCCTTCGGCTGGGACGCCTTCGGCCTTCCCGCCGAGCAGGCCGCCATCAAGAGGGGGATCCATCCCTCACAGTGGACCGAGGGCAACATCGCCACGGGGCGCAGCACCCTCCAGAGGCTCGGGATCAGCTACGACTGGGAACGGGAGGTGGTGACCTGCCGGCCCGACTACTACAAGTGGACCCAGTGGGTCTTCCTCAAGCTCTTCGAGCGGGGCCTGGCCTACCAGGAGGAGGGCACGGTCAACTGGTGTTCCAAGTGCAACACCGTCCTGGCCAACGAGCAGGTCTCGGCCGAGGGCAAGTGCTGGCGCCACCCGGACACGACCGTGGAGAAGCGCCACCTCAAGCAGTGGTATTTCAAGATCACCGATTACGCCCAGAGGCTCCTGGACGACCTGGAGGAGCTCGAGGGGCTCTGGCCCGAATCCACCCTGGCCATGCAACGCAACTGGATCGGCCGGTCCACGGGGGCCGAGATCGTCTTCCAGGTGGTCGAGACCGGCGACCCCCTGCCCATCTTCACGACCAGGCCCGACACGGTCTACGGCGTGACCTTCATGGCCATCGCCCCCGACGCCAAGCTCATGCGCAAGCTTCTTCCCGCCTGTCCCAACAAGGAGAAGGTGGAGGAGTACATCTCCAAGGCCATGCTCAAGCCCGAGATCGAGAGGACCGCGGGAGACCGGGAGAAGGACGGCGTGGACACGGGTCTCCACGTCCGGAATCCCTTCACGGGCGAAGAGGTCCCCCTCTTCGTGGCGGACTACGTCCTGGCGGGCTACGGTTCCGGGGCGGTCATGGCCGTCCCCGCCCACGACCAGCGCGACTTCGAGTTCGCCAGGAAATACGGAATTCCGGTCAAGCCGGTCATCCGCCCCTCCGACGGGCCTCCCTTGGACGGGGAGAAGATGACCGAAGCCTTCGTGGACGACGGGATCATGCACGATTCGGGCCCCTTCGACGGAACCCCGAACCGGGAGGGCATCGCCAAGGTCGCGGCCTACGCCGAGGAGAAGGGTTTCGGGAAGGCCACCGTCACCTACAAGCTCCGGGACTGGCTGCTCTCCCGCCAGAGGTACTGGGGCGCCCCGATCCCGGTGATCCATTGCCCCGCCTGCGGAGTCGTCCCGGTGCCGGAGAAGGATCTCCCCGTCCTCCTTCCCGAAGTGGAGGACTTCCTCCCCAAGGGACGTTCCCCCCTGGAGGACGTGGACTCCTTCATGAACACCACCTGCCCCAAGTGCGGCGGCGCGGCCCGGAGGGACCCGGACACGATGGACACCTTCGTCTGCTCCTCCTGGTACCAGTTCCGCTACACCGATCCCAAGAACGACCGTGCCCCCTGGGAGAAGGAGAAGATCCGGGCCTGGATGCCCGTGGACCTCTACATCGGCGGGAACGAGCACGCCACGGGACACCTGATCTATTTCCGCTTCATCACCAAGGTGCTCTACGACGCCGGATGGGTCCCCGTGAAGGAGCCCGTGAAAAAGCTCTTCCACCACGGGATGGTCTACGACGAGAAGGGCGAGGTGATGTCCAAGTCCAAGGGCAACGTGGTGAGCCCCGTCGTCCTCATCGACGAGTGGGGCGTGGACATCCCCAGGACGGCCATGCTCTTCTTCGCCCCTCCAGACAGGGAGATCCTCTGGTCCGACAAAGGGATGGTGGGCGCCAAGAGGTTCCTCACGAGGGTGGCCGGCCTGGTGGACAGGGTCACTTCGGCGGGCGGCCGCTTCCAGGGTCCGGATTGCCCGGACTATCCCTGGGGCGACGCCTCGAAGGAAGAAAAGCCTCTCCTGCGGAAACTCCACCAGACCGTGAAGAAGGTGACCGAGGACCTGGACGGCATCCAGTTCAACACGGCCATCGCCGCCCTCATGGAGCTCATGAACGCCGTGGGCGAAGGCCCGGCCGACCCGGCCTCCCCCATGGCGGTCCACCTGGCCGGCACGGTGGTGAAGCTCCTGGCCCCCTTCGCCCCCCACCTGGCGGAGGAGCTGTGGGAGAAACTCGGCGGGGAGTATTCCATCTTCCAGAGGGAGTGGCCCTCCTTCGAGGAGGCGGCCTGCCTGGAGGACACCGTCACCGTGGCGGTCCAGGTGCGGGGCAAGCTCCGGGGCACCCTCGAGGTCCCCAGGGGAACCTCCAAGGAGGCCCTGCTGGAAATGGTCTACGCCGACCAGAGGCTGGCCAAGTACGTTGGCCCGAAAGAGGACATCAAGAAGGTCATCTACGTGCCCGACCGCATCCTGAACCTGGTTCCAGGCCCTCCCAAGGGAGCTTGACCGGCCCGTCTCCGCAGGCGTGGAGAGATTCTGTTTCCACGGTGGTTTACTCCGGCTTGTTGAGGTCCTCCGTTTCGGTGGAGTGCGCCGGGAGGTGAGCGGAGCGAACCCGACGTCGCACCAGTCCCTTCCGCACCGGACGGCGGTCCCGGGACTCTACACGAGGTTTTCCGCAAGCGGTGAAACAGCGACGGATCCGCAAATGACGAGGTGCGTAAGGAAGGCGGTCTTCCGAAGACCGAGCATCCGCTCCGGGCTCAGGTAGTCCTTCCGGCAAACGGAAAGAATCTTCCACGAGAGCCCGGCCGAAAGAAGGGCGGCCAGCGCCGGTGGAGGTATCGAGGCCGTCAGTACCCCCATGAACAAGGAGACGTAGAGCAGCAACAGGGTGAATGGAACGATGACTCTCCCCGAGAACCTCGGCCCGAAGTGGATGATCATCGTTTTGCGTCCCGATTTTTCATCGTCGATCCTGGTCGCGAGTTCCTCCACCCAGATCCACAAGCCGGTCGCCACGACAAGGGGAATGGAGGCCAGGTAAACCCTCCTGGTGAGGTCGCCCGCCTGGACGATGTAGGCTCCGAGGACGGGGAGCATGCCGAGACCTTCGGAAAGAACGATCTCGCCCCCCACCCGCCGCCCGAGCCGGAGGGGCGGGCACAGGTAGAGCGCTCCCGCGATGACCACCGAGACGCCGAAGACGATGAAAACACCTGAATGAACGGATTTGTTCAGGTGGAGACCGCTGTTCAAGTGCAACCCCAGGAGGCACGCGGAGACGAGGCACACACCTGAGAAAAAGAGGAACTTGGATCCGGGGCTCCTGCCTGTGGACCCTCTTTCGAACCAAGCCAGCAGGAAGGAGAAGCCGGCGTGGAACAATAAGGTAGCGGAAAGAAACTCGACGGCGCCGAACCACTTGAAGGAGAAGCCCGGCGGATGAAGCCAGAAAGGCAAGGTCGTGCCCACGAGGGCGGGAAACAGGGAGGCGCTCCAGTTGCGGGCGCCGGCGAAGTGGAGGAGGCCGGAGACCCCTTCGAAGGTCTCTCCATCCGGTCGGTTTTCTCGAGTTGCTTCGGGCATGTCCAGGACGTTTCACTTCCCAGGAAAGTTCTTGTACCACAGAGGCACAGGGAATGCTCGATTTCCATCCGGTGGACCGGGGAAAAGAAAAACCGCAGCGCCCCGGCCGTCAGCCTTCCCGCGCGGAAGCCGTCCTTGCAGACAATGACGCCGTCACCCGAGGCGGCCTCCAGGTGATCCTCCCGTAACCGAAACCAAGTTCGATAACCCTGTCCCCGGGCCGAATCTTGTGCAGGACATGGAGAATCTCCGCTTCGAGATACTGGCTCACCCGCGGGGAGGCGACCTCGTAGCAACGCTGTAAACGCTCTCCCGACAATTTTTCAGCGTAGTGTCCCATCACTCGGCCCGGCAGGGAAGTTCCGAGACAAGCGCCGGGACGTTTTGCAAGGATCGGTATCCTCCACCCTCGCTCGGCCGGTCCTTTCCGGCTACGGCAGGGGCCAGGCCAGGGCGGCGTATCCCACCCAGTGGTGGAGGTTCGCCGGGGCGGTCACCCCCAGGGGCGGAAGGTCCACCTGGATCCGGCCGGGGTCCAGGCTCGTGCCGTAGCGGAGGAAGACCCCCCGGGGGACGCTCTTCAGCCCGAGCAAGGGGACGAGCTCCGCCAGCAAGGCCTCCCCGAAGGGCACGGAGAACCGGCCGCACCAGTAGATCTTCGCCTCCAGGGTGGAGGGATCGTTGAGTCTCTCGAAGAGGCCCCGGGCCTTCTCCAGGGAAGGAGGACCGGCGAGGAATTCCCTGCAGAGGGTTCGGTCCAGGGCGACGGCCCGCTCGTAGCCCGCCCGGCCGGCACCGAAGGGCGCCAGGTCTCTCCCCCTCCATCCCCGGTCGCCGTAGTGGACACAATCGTTGCTCACCACCAGGGCGAAATCCTTCCCCGGCTCCATCCCCAGCTTCCGGGAAGCCCGCACCAGGGCTTCCGCCAGGGCCCGGGCCATCCGGAGGAGGCGCTCCTCGCCGGAACGGGGAACCAGGATGGAGAGGATCCGCACGTCCCGGCGCTTCCACTGGAGCCAGGGAAGGATCGCCTCGGTGGAGTGCTCCGCCTCCTGGACGGGATCGCTCACCAGGACCATCTCCCTGGGAAGGAGTTTCAGCACCTCCTTGCGGAGAGGGGAGACGGGGACTGGCCCCCAGGGGCCCTTCCAGGCCGGGTAGGTATCGAAGACCAGCACGTCCTTCACGCCGAACTTCCCCGCCACGTGGCACACCCCGAGGATCACCACGTCCTTGGCCGTAACCTTCTGGAGAGCATGGAGATAGACCGGACCAGCGTAGACGTGGTCGTCGTGGGGGCAAAGGGCCGCAAGGGCAGGGGTCTCCACCAGCCGGGCCGACTCGGAAAGGCGGTCCTTCTCCAGGGCCAGGGCCTTCTGCGCCACGGCCTCCATGGCCCGGGCGGTCCAGCAGAACCCCACCGGGTCCTTGGGGGGCCTCACTCGACCTTGGGCGTCCAGGCTCATGGAAAGGAGGAAGGGAAAAAGGGAGAAAACCAGGATCCCGTGACCTTTCATGATCTCCTCTTTTCCCTCTTTCCTCCCGCCTTGGCAAGTTCCAGGCGGAACCCTCCTCCTGCCGATCCAGGAAGGACGGGGAAGAAGGAGCGGCGAAGGACGGCGATCATGAAGGCGAAGAGCTTCCGCGTTCTCTTCCTCCTCCCCCTTTCGGGCCTCCTCTCCCTGCGTCTTCCCGCCCAGGGTTGCGCCGGAGTCCCCGACGGCCGGGCCGACACGGGCAAGGTGAACCAGATCCCCTTCGGCGGAAGAGGTCCGACGGGGCCCTTCCAGAACGTGCGCTACCAGCTCCTCGTACCGGCGTCGAGCCTCCCAGGGAAGGGGGGGGTCCTCTCCTCCCTCCAGTTCGCTTCCGCCGCGGCGGGATCCTACCACTTCGATCTCCTGGAGGTCCGGGTGGCCCACTTGAAAAGGAAAACCCTCTCAACGGTCTTCGCGGACAACCTGGGAGGAGCGGTCACGGTCCTCAACAAGAGCCGCTGGTACTGGAACGTCCCCAAGGCCGACGCCTGGACGGACCTCCCCCTGGAGAAGAAGTTCACCTGGGACGGGTTCAGGGACCTGGTGGTGGAGGTCGTGACCCAGGGGGCCTCCTGCTCGGCGGCGAATCCCGGCTTCCACAGGTCTAATACCCTGAAGTGTATCTACGTCCTCGGTTACGACGTCTCCAGGCCGGCCAAGTCGGGCTACGGGCCCTTCCTCTCGGGCTTGAAGGTCCGGCTCTGCTTCGGGGGGGGGAGCGCCGGGCTCACCCTTTTCGGCAAGGGATGCAAGGGATCGGGAGGAAAGGTGCCCCTCCTGGCGGCCCCCTCGCCCCCCTCTCCGGGGAAGTCCTTCCAGGTGAAGGTCACGGCGGCGCCCCCAGGGGCGGCGGGCCTCCTCCTCCTGGGAAACGACACCAAGAAGTTCGGTTCCTTCTCCCTGCCCTACTCCCTGGCCGGAATCGGGGCCCCGGGCTGCACCCTCTATACCAACATCCTCTCGGGCCTGGCCCTCCAGGCGGGATCCACCGGGGCGGCATCCCTCTCCATTCCCATCCCCTCGGGGACGACCTACAAGGGAATCTCCTTCCACGTACAGGCCCTCTTTCTCGACTCCAAGGCCAACCAGGCGGGCCTGGTATTCACCCAGGGAGGAACGGCGAAGATCCAGTAGCACTCCCCCCCGGCGGCCCCGGGTCCCCCTTTCCCCCCTTCAAACGTGGGGAAGGAAGACGAACCGGGCCAGGAAGGCCGCTCCCAAGAACCAGACCAGGGGGCTGATCTCCCGGAACCTCCCCGCCGCGGCGCGGCACAATACGAAGGCGATGAAGCCGAAACCCAGGCCCTTCTCGATGGAGTAGCAGGCCGGCATACCCAGGACCATGACCAGCACGGGGATCGCATCCCCCGGATCCTCCAGGCGCACCCTCTTCAAGGGATGGAGGAGGAAGGCCCCCACCAGGACCAGGGCGGGAGCGGCGGCCGCCTCGGGAACGGCCGTCACCAGGGGGGCGAAGGGAAGGGCAAGGAGGAAGAGGACCGCCGTGACCAGGGCGGTGAGCCCCGTCCTTCCCCCGGCGGCCATTCCCGTGCCGCTCTCGATGTAGGAGGTCACCGTGGAGGTCCCAAGGATACCCCCCACGATGGTCCCCAGGGCGTCGGCCGTGAAGGCCCTGCCCGCCCTGGGTAAAGATCCGTCTTCCCGCAACATCCCCGCCCCCGACGCCAGTGCCAGGAGGGTGCCCATCGTGTCGAAGAGGTCCACGAAGACGAGGGCCGCCACCACTCCCAGGTACTCCGGCGAAAGGGCCCTGGGAAGATGGAGGAAGGCCTTGCCGATGGTGTGTTCCGGAAGGGCCGGCGCCTGGACCCAGGCCTTCGGTGGGGGAGCGGCCCCTCCAAGGACGAGGAGGACCCAGGTGCCGCCGATCCCGAGGAGGAGCCCCCCGGGGACCCGGGCCGAGACCAGGAGGATGGTGAGGAGTATACCTGCCGCGGCGTAAGGAGCGGGGCCCCTGGAGAGGTCCCCCATGGTCACCATGGTGTTGGGGTCGGCCGCCACGATCCCGGCCTTCTGGAGGCCGATCAGGGCGATGAAAAGGCCGATCCCCCCGGCGCAACCCGCCGTGAGGACGGGCGGGACGGAGGCCAGGAGCTTCTCACGGATCCCCCCCAGGGAGAGGAGGAGGAAGATCACCCCCGCTACGAGGACCGCCGAGAGAGCCACCTCCCAGGGTGCACCCAGGCCCTTGCAGATGCTGAAGGCGAAGAAGGCGTTGAGGCCCATGCCCGGCGCCAGGGCCACGGGATAGCGGGCCCACAGTCCCATGACGGCAGTAGCGAAGGCCGAGGCGATGCAGGTGGCGGCGAAGACGTCCCCCCTGGGAAGGCCCGCTTCGGCCAGGATGGCCGGGTTGACGGCGGTGATGTAGGCCATGGCCAGGAAGGTGGTGCACCCCGCCCAGATCTCCCGCCAGGGTGTGCTTCCGGCCTCACGGATCCCGAAAGGGTCGCCCATGGAGGAGATTCTGGAGGATCTCTCCGCCAGGGGCAACGGAAAGCCCACCCTCAGGGAAAGAGGAGCTCCACCAGGTCCGCAAGGAGGAGCGTCCTGGGGACCATATCCCCGAAGCGGAACCACACATAGAGGAGCCGGCCTCCCCCGGGTCGCCTGCACAGGGCGATCCCCTCCCCCCAGCTCCGGCCCCGGCCGTCCTCGAGGCGCGCCAGGGGAATCCACTCTCCTCCCGCTTTCCCCGGAGGAGGGGGGAAGGCGGCCCGCCACCTGCGGTCCCCCCCGGAGGGAAAGGGAACCACCCTCGGCAGGCGGGAAAGGAGGGGGGAGAGGCGGAAGGAGAGGCGGACCCCCGCCGGAGGGTCCTCGAAATCGGCCGGCCCGGCGGTCCTCCTCCCCCGTCCCGGAAGAAAGAGGCCGAACCCTTCCCCCGCCCGGACCACCTTCTTCTCGGAGTCGTAATAGAAGGGATAGGGACCGGTGGAGAAGACCAGGAGGGCCCCGCCCCGGGACAGGTAGGCATCCAAGGCGGCCGGAACGTCGCCGGGCCTCTTCACGCCGAAAGCATATTCCTCTCCACCGCAATAAACGACCAGGGGAAACCGGTCCGGCCGGACCTTCCCGGAAACCAGGTCCCCCGGCTCCAGGGCCGACAAGGAGGCCCCGGCCTCCAGGAAGGCCGGGGCGGCCCCGCCGAATCCGCCCAGGATCCCCGTCCGGCCCTTCACCTTTCCCACGGCCTTCCGCAGGGCCGCCAGGCCCGGAGGCTCCTTCCGGGACCTCTCCGGCGGCGCAGGGAGCTTCTTCCAGGCCCGGGCCCACCGGGCCGTGGCCTCCAGGTATCGATCGCCCAGCTCCCTGGAAGGCTCGATCTCGCTTCCCTCGTGCCACTCGTTGAAGGAGGTGATCACCACCCAGTCGGGCCGGACCTCCAGGGCGGCCTTCCACTGGAGGTCGTAGAGCCTTCCTCCAAGGCGGTCCAGGCGGACACCCGGCTTTCGGATTTTCGTATCGTCGTAACCGGGCAGGAGGGTGGCGCAGGCGATCTTCCCCCGGGAGCGGGCAAGGCGGACCACCCTCTCCATGAAGGACTTCGCCGCCCCGGCCAGCTTCGCCGGGGGAAGGCCCCGGTAGACACCCAGAGGGTTGTAGGTGTGGATCCCATCGAAGAATGCGGCGTTCTCCTCCTCCAGGCCGTCGGCCAGGACGACCCAGTCCGCCCCTCCCTTCTTCCGGGCCGTTTCCAGGGCCCGGACCCAGGCCGGGGCGCCGATCCGCCGGAGTGCCCTTCCGTAGAGGAAGAGCACGGGCCTTCCCTCCAGGCGTAACCAGGCCCGGTGGGAAGCATAGCGCCTCCCGAGCCGGAGGAGCTCCCCGGCCGCCTCGGCCGCAGAGGGAGGGGAGCCGCCGACCCTCTCCAGGTAGGCCGTCACCTTCATGCCCTGCCGGGCCGCCCTCTCCAGGAGGAGGGGGAATGCCCGGTCCGTCCCCGAGCCCTCACCCCACCAGCTCGCCACGAAGGTGTCGATCCCGGCGGCCCGGGCCTGGGAGAGGTGGCGGTCCACGACCCGGGGATCGAGAGAGTCGTAGGGCCCGCCCAAGGGCCTGTGGAGCGCCAGGGGAATGTCCCCTCCCCGGGGGTCCGCCTTCCCCCAGTGGTTCTCCTTTCCGCTGAAGGACCTGGTGCGGTACCAGGGGTAGTAGAAGGCCAGGATCCTCCTCCGGGTCGGCCTGGGGGCCTTCCTTTCCAGCCGCCTTCGAAGCAGGACCCAGGTGTCGGGCTCCCGGGCCGGAAGGGACCGGGCCAGGAGAAGGGGAAGGATCAACCATGCGTACTTCACCGGACCTCCACGGGTTCTCCGCCCTCCCCGGCCCCTCCATTGAGACTGGAAGGGACCGGCCTAGAATCATTCCTCTTCCCTCTTCCCGATTCCATGGAGGAACGACCATGACGGGACCCCTCTCCTTCCAGAGCGCCTTCCGGAAGTTCCTTTCCGCCGCCCTTGCAGCCCTGCTCCTGGCCGGGTGTTCCGGAAAGAAGGGGGAGAGCCCGGGAGAAGCCTCCTCCTTCCCGGTCCTCCGGTTCTTCCCTTCCTCGACGACCCTCTTCTGCGGCCTTCCCTCCCCCTCGGCACTGGAGAAGGCCGCCGCGGGGAAAGTTCCCCGGGGAATGACCCGGGCCGTCCTGGAGGAGTTCCGGCCGGGAGGCTTCGGCCCCTTCTCCGGGGAAGTCCTCCAGGCCCTTCTCGGGGCCTGGAAGGAACTGGAGAAGGCCCATACCGCGCCGGGAGCCCTGTGGTTCGGCTCGAGCCCGGCGGGGAAGAGCCCCCTCGAGGGGGGGATCCTCCTGCTGGATTTCCACGAGAAGGGGGGCCGGAAGAGACGGAAGGCCTTCGAAGGAACCCTGGAGAGCTGGGCCCGCCGTGGGAAGGTCCTCCCCGGGGGATGGAAGATCGGAAAGGAGGGAACCGGCCGATTCCTCCTCCGCAAGGAAGACCGGGAGATCCGCCTGGCCGGAGCGGGCCTGGGGGAGGCCTACCTCCTCTGGGGAGGAGGAAAGAACACCCTGGCCCGGATCGAAGCGGCCCGTTCGGGGAAGGCGCCCTCCCTCCAAGGAAGGATGTGGGCCGCCCGGGTGAAGGCCTCCCTTGCCGAGGGATGGCCCTCCTGGGGAGCGGCCCCGGGCGGGAAGGCCGGGGCCCGGTGGATCCTCCCCGCCCTCCCGGCGGAGGCCGGGCTTTCCAGGCCCCAAGCCCTCTTCGAGCGCTGGTCCCCCGCCGACGGGGAGAACCTCCTGGAACTGTCCTTCCGCGGGGATTCGGGGTTTCCCTGGAAACTGGCCGGCTCCAGCGTGGACCCGGAGGCCTTCGCCTCGATCCTCCCGGCGGATACGGATGCCTTCCTTTTGGGGACATGGAACACGAAGTGGATGAAGGAGAGGCTCTTCCCATTCCTGGAGAGGGCCGCCGGCGACGCGGGATGGCTGAACGACCTGGTAAACCAGGCGAAGCGGATCCTGGCCGTCTGGGACGAGGGCTCCATCCTCTACGAAATGGTCTCGGAGAAAATGCTGTCCTTCGGTATCGCCCTCCGCCCCGGAGGAGGGAAGGGAAAGCCCGACTTCCTGGTGACCTTCGGTCTTCCCCGGGGAGAGGAGAGCTGGTTCCTGGGATGGATCGAGCGGGGCTACCGCACCCAGGTCTTCCCCCGGAAGAAATGGTGGAAGGATTACCTGATCTACGAGCGGAGGAAGGATCCCCCCATGGCGGGAACCACAGGAAAGGGACACCTCTTCCTGGCCTCCTCCAGAGAAGCCCTGATCGGTTGGCTCAGGGCGGCCGAGGGAGAAGTGCCCCGCCTCGCCGGTACGGGCCCCTTCAAGGTCCTCAGCCTCTCTTTGAGGAAACCGGCGGACCTCTTCCTCTTCGTCTCTCCCAAGTCCCCGGCAGGGCCCTGGAGACTCCTTCCCGGCGCCCCCGGGGACCTGTCTTTCCCCGGGTCGGGTCCCTTCGGCGGGGGGATCTTCCTGGAGAAGGGCCGCCTCCTCTTCCTCTCCCGCTGGCCCCTCTCCCCCTGGAACCTGGCCTCGAGGCGGCTCTTCCTGGGGGAGTGAGGGAAAGCCTTGCCCGAGAGTGCCGCAGGGGCAAGAATTCCCGGCCCGGAGACCTGGAGGAAACGAAAGGACCCTGAAAGATGGAACTCAAAGGAAGCAAAACCGAGAAGAACCTGATGGCCGCCTTCGCAGGCGAATCCCAGGCGCGGAATCGTTACACCTTCTTCGCGAGCAAGGCCAAGAAAGAAGGCCTGGTCCAGATCGCAAAGATCTTCGAGGAGACGGCCGACCAGGAGAAAGAGCACGCCAAGCGGCTCTTCAACTTCATGAAGGGCGGAGAGATCGAGATCACCGGCTCCTTCCCGGCCGGCCCTGTGGGTACCACCCTGGAGAACCTGAAGGAAGCCGCCGCCGGAGAGAACCACGAGTGGACGAAGATGTACCCCGACTTCGCCCGGATCGCCCGGGAGGAGGGGTTCGAAGGGATCGCCAAGCTCTTCGAGGCCATCGCCGTTGCGGAGAAACAGCACGAGAAGCGCTACAAGGATCTCTACGAGAACCTCCAGGCCGGCAAGGTCTTCAAGCGGGACGGTGTGGTGGTCTGGCGGTGCATCAATTGCGGATACCTCCACGAAGGCCCCGAGGCTCCCGAGGTCTGCCCCGCCTGCGCCCATCCCCGGGCCTATTTCGAGCTTCTCGGCGAGAACTGGTAGGGCGCCCCTCTCCGCGCCGGCTCCGGCCTGCAGGGCCGGTGGATCGAGATCGCGTCCCTCCCGCCGGCCCCGCGGGAGGGACGACGGGGGCCGTCAAAGCACGGGACTGCAAAGGCGGGCGAGCTTGGTTCCAACCTGGAACCAGCCCGGCTTACCGTCGATCTCCCCCATGTCGAGCTCCCTGGAACGGGCGAAATCCGCTTCGAGCATACTCTCCACCCGCCGGGCGAAGTCCCCGTCGGCGAAGAGCATGGTGATCTCGAAGTTCAGCCGGAAAGAGCGGTTGTCCAGGTTCGCCGTGCCCACCCCGGCCAGGTCGTCGTCCTTGAGGAAGACCTTCTGGTGGAGGAATCCCTCCTTGTACTTGAACACCCGGATTCCGAAAGGAAGGGTCTCCTCCAGGTAGGTGAAGGCCGCCAGGTGGACCAGGATCTGGTCGGTCTTCTCGGGAAGGAGGATCCGCACGTCCACCCCGCGGAGCACGGCCAGTTGCAACGCGCCGATGACCTTCTCGTCGGGGACGAAGTAGGGGCTCACCAGCCAGAGGCGCCTCTTCGCCGAGTGGATCACCTGGGTGAACATGAGCCCGCAGGTATCCAGGTCGTCCGCCGGGCCGCTGGGAAGCACGAGGATCCTCCTTCCCGGCCGCTGTCGGGGTTCGGGGGTCCAATTCAGGGACGGCGCCTGGTGGGTCATCCAGAACCAATCCTCCAGGAAGGCCAGCTGGACCCCCAGCACGGCCGGGCCGGCCACCTCCACGTGGGTGTCCCTCCAGGGGCTCAGCTTGGGATTTCGGCTCAGGTATTCATCCCCCACGTTGTGGCCTCCCACGAAGGCCTTCCTCCCGTCCACGACGACGATCTTCCTGTGGTTCCGGAAGTTGACCTGGAAAGGCCGCCCCCTTCCCTTGGACCGCCCCGTAAAACCCGCCGTGAGGATACCCGCGGCGTGCATGGGCTCCAGGTAGGAGCGGGGGAGGTTGTAGCTCCCGATGGAATCGTAGAGGAAGTAGACCCTGACCCCTCTCCGGGCCGCCCGGATCAGCCTCTCCCGGAAGGCCCTGCCCAGGGAATCGTCCCGGACGATGTAGAACTGGGCCAGGATGTAGTCCCGGGCCTCCTCCACCGCCTCGAATATGGCCTGAAACGTATTTTCTCCGTCCACCAGGAGCCGGGCCGCGTTGCCCTCGGAGAAGGGCAGGCGGGCCAGCTTCTCCAGGGCGGCGAAGTGCTCCTCCGCCCTGGTGAAGACAGCCCGTATCCCCCCGCCGTGGGCGTCCTGGGCCGCCCGGGTGAGATGCTCGATCTGCTGGTTGCCCCGGCGGCGGGCCTCCACGTAGCCGTAGAACTTCCTTCCCCCGAAGATCAGGTAGAGAGGAAGGGCCAGGTAGGGAAAGATGAAAAGGGAGAGGGACCAGGCGATGGCTCCCTGGGAGGTGCGGGCGTGGAAGATGGCGTCCAGGGCCGCCAGGGCACCCAGGCCGTGGAGGCCCGCCGCCAGGGCGCCTAGGATCAGGGGCAGAACGTGGGTCACCTCGGCCTCCCGGGTCCCGGGGAAAGAAGGATGGCATTATCCCAGGCGGGGCCGGGGAGAAAAGACGGGCCTTGGAGTTTTCCCGGGGCCGACCCAAAGAAAGAGAGGCTTTTCCCGGGACCGGGTTCTTTCCCGGCCGGGGAGCCCGGAACGGACGAGACATGGCGGATTGGCTGCTCCAGGTCCCCGGGAACTTCTGGGAGGTCCTGGCCGAGATGGCCCCCTACCTCCTGGCAGGTTTCCTGGTGGCAGGGTTTCTTTCGGTCCTCCTTCCGCCCTCCCTGGTGGAGAAGCACCTGGGAGGGAGGGGCTTTCCCGCCATCCTCAAGGCTTCCCTCCTGGGGATCCCCCTTCCCCTTTGCTCGTGCAGCGTCATTCCCGTGGCGGCCTCCCTGAGGGCCCACGGGGCGGGCCGGGGGCCCGTGACGGCCTTCCTCGTCTCCACGCCCCAGACCGGCGTGGACAGCATCCTCGCCACCTACGGCCTTCTCGGACCGGTCTTCACCCTCTTCCGGGTGGCGGCCGCCCTGGCCAGCGGTCTCCTGGGGGGAGGAGCGGTCTCCCTCCTGGAAGGGAAGGATTCACCGCCCCGGGAGGAAAGGCCTGCGACCCCTTCCTGCCGCTCCTCCTGTTGCAACGGGAAGGGAAAGAAAGGCTTCCTGGGCCCGGCCCTCCGCTACGGTTTCGTCACCCTTCCCAGGGAGATCGGGGGAGCCCTCCTGGCGGGCCTCCTTGCCGCCGCCCTGATCACGGCCCTCCTCCCGGCGGACTTCTTCTCCGGCCTGGTTCCCCCCGGGCCCCTCCAGGTCCTCCTCCTCATGGCGGCCGGGGTGCCCGTCTATATCTGTGCTACCGGATCCATCCCCCTGGCGGCGGGGCTCATCCTCGCCGGGGTCTCTCCAGGGGCGGCCTTCGCCCTCCTCATGACCGGCCCGGCCACCAACGCCGCCACCCTGGGAACGGTCTGGAAGGTCATGGGAAGGCGGACCTGCCTGGTCTATCTGGCCTCCATGGCGGTCTGCGCCTTCGCCGGCGGTCTCCTCCTGGACCGGCTGGTATCCCCCGATGAAATCCGGGCCGCCGTTTCCGAGGGCGCGGAGCCGGGAACGGCCTCCCACCTCTCTGCGGCGGCCCTCCTGGCCCTCCTGGCCTGGGGGTATCTGGAAAGCATCCTCTCCCGGAGGAGGAACGAAGGCGGTTAGGAGGAAGGAGGAGGGTGGTCAGTTCTCCCGCTGGACGACCTGGTCGTAGATGCCCTCCATACGGGCCTTGTGTTCCAGCTCCTCCGCGGCCAGGCTCTCCATGAGGGCCTTCAGCTCGTCGTCCCCGGCGGCCCGGGCCAGGTCCCGGTACATCTCGTAGGCGGCCTTCTCGGCCCGCATGGAGACGACCAGCCCCTCCTGGAGGGTGATATCCTCCTTGAAGACGGCATCGTTCAGGATCTCGGTGAGATTCATCTGGCTGGATTTCTTCAGGCCCAGGCCGGCGGACTTCCCGGCCTTGACGGCCTTCAGCCTGGCCTCGTGCTCGAGCTCCTCCTCCACCATCTCCCGGAAGAACTTGCGGGCCACGACATCCGAGGTCTTCTCCGCCATGAACCCGTAGAAATCGGCCGCCCGGCGCTCCTGCCCCATGGCGAAGTCCAGGACCTCATCGGAGGATCGAAATTCCATTTCAGCCTGCCTCGCTCGTTACTGCCTGGAGACGGTCAAACCGTCCAGAATGAAATGCTGGATGCCTTCCACGGCCCTCAGGCCGTCGGCGATGGCCGAGATCGCGTCGGCCGTGGAGTTCACCAGGTCACCGCCGGCGAAGATCCCCGGCCAATGGGTCATGCCCGTCTCGTCCACCTCGACCCAGCCCCTGGAGGTGACCACCTTCTCGGCCACCTCCTCGGGCATCCAGTCGAACTCGCCCTTCTGCCCGATGGCCACGATCACCCGGTCCACTTCGAGGTGCTTCTCCACGCCCTCGATCAGCTTGGGCTTGGGACGGCCGCCGGGCCTGTCGGGGGGCACCATCTCGGCAGGCCCCCATACGAAGTCCAGCTTTCCGTTGGGGAGCTTCTCCACCCGGAGAGGGATGGCCTGGGTGATGAGTTCCACCCCCTCCGCCTCGGCGTCCTCGATCTCCTCGTCGTCGGCGGGCATGTCCTCCAGGCGCCGCCTGTAGGCGATGGTCACCTCGGCACCGAGCCTCCGCGAGACCCGGGATGCGTCGATGGCCACGTTCCCGCCGCCGACGACGACCACCTTCCCGCCCACGTCGACCTTCTTGCCCGTGTGGTGGTCCATCAGCAGGTAGAGGGCGTAGATCACCCCCTCCAGGTCCTCGCCGGGGACGCCCAGCTTGTAGGGCTTCATGAGGCCCGTGCCGAAGAAGATGGCGTCGTTCTCCTCCATGAGGCGGCGGAACTCGTCCTTCTCGACCCGGTGGTTGGTGAGGATCTTCACTCCCGCCTTCTCGAGCAGCTCCACCTGCTTTTCCAGGGAAGGCATGGGGAAGCGGTATTTCGGAATTCCGAAGAAGGTGGCGCCTCCAAGCTCGGGAAGGGCTTCGTAGATCGTCACGTCGAAGCCACGGATCGCGAGGTAGTAGGCCACGGTGACCCCCGAGGGGCCGCCCCCCACGACGGCCACCTTCCGGCCCTCGCCCACCCTCTTCACATCGGGATGGAGGACCCGGGAGAAATCGTCGAATTGCTCCGTGGCGAACCGCTTGAGCCAGCGGATGGCCAGGGGCTCGCCCTGGGCCCCTACGGAACAGACCCCTTCGCAACGCCTGGTGCAGACCTTGCCGCACATCTCCGGCATGGGGTTGTTGTCGTAGATGTAGTTCAGGGCCTTTTCGAAGTCCCCGTCCCGGATGGCCCCGATGTAATCGGGGATGTGCATGTGTGCCGGGCAGGCCGCCACGCAGATCCCGCAGGAGACGCACCGGGAGGCCTCCTTCCGGGCCTCCTCCACGGAGTAGCCGATCACCACCTCCGCCCAGGTCTTGATCCTCTCCTTGGGATCCAGCATGGGCATGGGCACCCGGTCCTTGACGATGAGGGAGAAGCCTTCGTCCTGGCGCCAGCCCTTCTCCGACCCGTCCCAGGGCTTGGAGTCCACGCCGGGCGTGTAACGGCAGGTCTCGGGGTCCTTGGTCACCCAGGTGTATTCGTTGGACATGCCGAGAGAGCCCGTGGTGCAGACGTCCACGCAAAGGGCGCACCAGCAACAGCGCCCGTAGTCCACCATGGGCCTCAGTCCCGAGTCCCCCTTGGTCGGATCCTTCACGGGAACCATGTCGATGGCGGCGTTCTGGCAGATGTCGGCGCAGGTGCCGCAACCGATGCACTTCTCCGTGTCGTTGACGTGCCACCCCCTGTAGCGGTCCGCCCCGGGCCGCATGGTCTCCTTCATGGGGATGGTATAGGGCTTCGAAAAAGCCTGGACCCAGGCGTTGAAGGGCTGAAGAACGTGCTTGAGGCTCATATCCTCACCTCTCGATTTCCGGGGGGCAGACCTGGAGGGAGACCATCAGGGGGGCCAGGTCGGCGATGTTGGTTCCGGGGATCATGCGCTCCAGGAGGGAGACGCCGTGGACGTAGGAAGGACCGCGGACGTGGACCCTCCTCACCCTCTTGGAGCCGTCGGTCACCACGTAGTAGCCCATCTCGCCCCGGCTGGCCTCGGCCCTGACGTAGGTCTGTCCCGGGGGAATGGTCCACTCCAGCATGTTGGGCAACTTGGCGCAGTAGGGCCCTTCCTCGGGCATCTTCGCCAGGATCTGGCGGATCAGGTCGATGGACTGCTGGATCTCTCTCCGCCGAATCATGGCCCTGGCGAAGATGTCCGAACCCTCCTCGGTGACGACCTCGAAGTCGAGTTCGCCGTACTTCTCGTAGGGCTCGTCCTTCCTGACGTCCTTGGGAATCCCCATGGCCCGGATCACCGGGCCGGAGACCCCCATCTCGAAGGCCCACTCCTCGGGGACCACGCCCACCCCGATGGACCGCTTGCGGAAGACCGCCGAGCCGAAGATCACGTCGTCGATGAGAGGGAGCTTGGACTCGATCGTCGCCAGGGTTTCCTCCAGGCGCCCGGCGAAACCCTCGGGAAGGTCCCGCCGGACCCCTCCGTAGACGATGTACATGTGGTAGACCCGGCCACCCGTAAGCTCCTCGAAACGGTCGAGGACCAGGTCCCTCAAGGCGATCATCCACTGGGGAGCCGGGCCGAGACCCATGGAGCCCGGGTGTCCGCCCAGCACCATGAGCATGGCGCCGAGCCTGGACATCTCCAGGACCAGCGTCCGGATCCACCGCGCCTTCTCGGGCACCTCCTCGGCCAGCCCGGAAAGTTCCTCCAGCGCCGCCGCCAGGAGCCACTCGTTGGTGTCGGGCTCGGGGACGCAGATGCGGCAGACGATGGGGAAGGACTGGATGTAGAGCCGCCGCTCCATGAGTTTCTCGAAGGCCCGGTGCAGGTATCCCACGTGGGTGATCCCCCGGGTCAAGGTATCCCCGTCCAACCAGGTCTGGACGGCCATGTTGCCCGTGATTCCGGGATGCTGGGGCCCGAACCAGATCTGGACCTCTCTGGGTTTCTCCCTGGTCTCAGTCATGGAGGTATCCCTTCTCGCCGAACTTCTCGCCGATGTAGGTCCTTGGATCGATGTGCTTCCTCCCCTCCCTGCCGGGGATGTGCTTCTCCACGAAGGCCACCGTGTCGAAGTCCCTCCGCATGGGAGGGATGTCCTTCCACCCCTCCAGGATGAAGGGCACGCCCTGGCGCGGGGAACCGGGGAAGGAGATCCCGAACATCTCGTGGATCTCCTGCTCGTAGGTCACGGCCTGGGGCCAGAGCCCGCTCACCGTCTCGGCCGTGGGGTTCTCCCTGTCGATCCGGGAACAGACCATGAGGCGTTCCTCGGTCTCCGGGTTCCCCAGGAGCCAGGTGAGCTGGAACTCACCCTGCTCGATCCAGTCCACCGCCGAGAGATGGACCAGCGTTACGTACCCCCTGTGCTCCTTGAGCCAGGTGATCAGGGGAACGGCCTTGGCGGGGTCGATTCCCACCTGGGCGAGTTTCGGCCTCTGGATCCTTTCCCAGATCGGCCCGAAGCGCTCCTCGATTTCCTTGAGTATCTCTTTCATCGGGCCCTCACCAGTTGTACTCGGGAAGATCCCAGTCGGTGATGATCTTCTTCTGGTTTTCCTTGTACCAGTCCAGGTTCTCCATGTAGTGGCGCCAGCCGTCCGCCTCTCCCCGCTTGATGCGGTTCATCAGGTCCTGGAAACCGGCGATGAGGGCTTCCGGCCTGGGCATGCACCCGTTGATGTAGACGTCCACCGGGATGTAGAGATCCAATCGGTTGATCGTATTGTAGGAATCCCAGTACATCCCGCCGTTGATCGTGCACGATCCCAGGGCCACGACCCACTTGGGGGAGGGCATCTGCTCGTAGGAGCGGATGACCCGCTTCAGGCTCTTGACGGCCAGGTAGCCCGAGACGATGAGCACGTTGGACTGGCGGGGCGTGGGCCTCATGGCGATCCCGAGCCGCTCCATGTCGAAACGGGCCGTGGCAAGGGGCCTCAACTCGATGGCCCCGCAACCCGTCCCGTAGGCCATCACCCAAAGGGAGTTGGCGCGGAACCAGTTCTTGATCCTTGCCAGGGCCTCCTTCATGGAGGGGGCCTGGGGCTTCACTTCCTCGCCCAGGAAACACCCTTCACCAAGAGGGGCGTGGGGCATCGACCCGGGAGGAGGCCCGGGGGGAAGATCGGGTTTCACGGTTTTTTCATCCACGGCAACTCTCCTAGAAAAGCATCACGGCCAGGACGGCGGCCACGCCTGCGGCCGTGGGCCAGCCGAGGAAGAACTTGACGGCCTGTTCCGTGCGGTACCTGGGGAACACGGCCCCGACGAAGATGGACCAGAAGTAGATGAGGAAGACCTTCACCACCGCCTCCAGGACCGACGTGGCGCCGCCCAGGAAGAGGTCCATGTAGAGGACGCACTTGGATACGGCGAAGATGGCCCGGCCCGACATGAGGATGGACATGAAGGCCGAGTTGTATTCCGTCGGGGGCCCGATCGGGATCTCCTGGGGGGCCAGGACGATATCGAAGGGGGAATACATGTTCATCCCCAGGAAGGCCAGGAACGCCGCCACCGCCGCCAGGGGGTTGGTGAAGAGGAACCAGTGCCCGATCCCACCCTGCTGTGCGGCGACGATTTGGTGAACCGAAAAAGACCCCGTCTGGGCCACTATGGCCACGACGGCCAGGGAGAAGGGAAGTTCGTAGGCCGTCATCTGGGAGAGACCGCGGGTTACGGCGATCACCGAGTGGGGGTGTCCCCCGTCGGCCGCCCCAAGGGCCATGCCCAGGCACCCGAAGAACATGAAATACATGACCAGCAACAGATCCCCGTTGAAGGAGTAGTTGTCGAAACGGGGATCCCCGAAGACCACCGGAATGAGCAGGAAGAGGCCGATGGCCCCGGTCGCCCGGAACACGGGCCCCATGTAGAACATGTAGCCGTGCCAGGTGGCGGTCCGCTGGAAGAGGACCTTGAAGAGATCGATGTAGGGCTGGTATACGGGCGGCCCGATGCGCCCCTGGATCCTGGCCATGACCTTGCGGATGATTCCGCCGATGACCAGGCCGTAGGCGATGGCGGCCAGGACCGAGACCACCACCCAGAAGAGCTTGGGGAAGAAACTCAGTTCCACGGGGCTCATTTGCCTTCACCTCCCGAAATGGCGCGGGGGCGCGGGACGAGGACGCCCACCCGGGCCGGGGGGGCCTTCTTTTCCTGGGGAACGTAGTACCCGGTCTTCCCGGCGGGCTTCCCCGTACTGGCCGGCGCAGGCCCGGAGAAGACGAAGAGCACCAGGGCCAGGACCAGGCCCACGGCGTAGAGGATGTAGGTCTGGCCGTCGCCGGTGTAGAGGCGCCTCCCGGACTCGGCCAGGGAGAGGACGCTCTCGGAGAAGCCCTTCCAGAACGCCTTGATCCTGGGAAGGATGACCGGCGCGTAGACCCGCTCGAAATGCCGGAAGAAGTTCCGGGCGTATTGGATCTCCTCGGGCGGAGGGGGAACCTCGCCGGAGTATACGATGTCCAGTTGCTTCACCTTCACGGTGTGCCTGGGGAGGAAGAAGAAGACGGCGGCGAAGACCAGGCCGGCCAGGACCATCACCAGGGTCATGAGACCCATGGCCTGGAAGTATCCCAGGTCCGTGGCGAGGGTCGTGGCCGTGGCGGAGGTGAAGGCCGTCTTGCCAAGGGCGGCCCCGACGCCCTTCTGGATCGGGACCAGGACCAGGCCGGGAGCCACGGAGAGCACCATGATCGCAGCGATCAGGACGATCTGGGTGGCCACGAGGGCCTTGGGAGCTTCCCGGACCTCCCGGTGTTTTCTCTGGAGCTGGCCCAGGAAGATCGAGTGGATCAGCTTGAAGAGATAGGGGAAGGCCAGGACCGAGGCGAACATGGTCACCGCCGTGAGGAGGTACCAGCCCTTCTGGATCCCAGCCTGGTAGACGAGCCACTTCCCGGTGAAGCCCGAAAGGGGAGGCACGCCCGAGAGGGCGATGATGGCCATCAGGACGGCGATGAAGGAGACGGGCATCTTCGTGATGAGTCCCCCCAGCTCACTGAGGCTCCTCGTGCCGGTCCGGTGGATGACCCCCGCCACGGTCACGAAGAGAAGCCCCTTGAAGAGCAGGTGGTTCAGGCTGTGGTAGAGGGCGGCCGTCCATCCCAGGGGGGTCATCATGGCCAGCCCCAGGACGATGTAACCCACCTGGCCGAGGGAGGAGTAGGCCAGGAGCTTCTTCATGTCGTCCTGGAAGACGGCCAGCAAGGTCATCCCCAGGGCCGTGAGTCCGCCGAGCCAGCCCAGGATCCAGGCCGGGTCCAGCCTTCCCAGGGTGGTGGCCAGGACGGGGAGGACCACCTTGGCGGCCACGGCGGTGAAGGCGAAGACGGGGATCTTGGAGATGACCCCCGAAAGGAAGGGGGTGAAGAGGTCGGGCGCCTCGGAGTAGGACTCGGGAGCCCAGATATGCACGCCCCAGGAGCCGACTTTCACGGCAAGCCCGGCGCAGACCAGGATCCACGTCCAGAGGGCGGAGGAGCCCTGGAGGGCGCCAAGCCCCGAGAGGGTCGCCGCGCCCCCTCCCAGGGCCACCAGGAAGCCCCCCAGGAGGAGGAAGCCCGCCGCGCCGGAGAAGAGGATATAGAGGTAGGAAGCGGCCTGGCCCCTCCTTCCCTGGCGGACCAGGAAGTAGGAGGTCCAGGTCATGATCTCCCAGGCGGCGAAGAAGCCCAGGAGGGAATCGGTCCCCAGGAGGACCAGGAGGGATCCCAGGAGGAGGAGGAAGAGGCCGTGGTAGTTCCTGTGGCGGGCCGGGATCCCCAGGCGGGCCAGGGAGAAGACCAGGGCCCCCAGGAGGACCAGGATCGAGAAGAACCCGGGAATGGTGTGCAGGTCCAGGGATCCGGCGCCGTAGAGCCAGGCCCCGCCCGCCAGGACGGCCAGGAAGGAGAGGCCCGCCGAGACCTTCTCGGGAAGGAAGGCGAGGGCCAGGAGGCCGCCGCCGCACCACAACCAGAACAAGGCCTGGGAGGAGACGCCCAGGTCGGGCCGGTAGAGGGTGTGGATCCCAAGGGCCAACCCGGCCAGGACGAAGAGGGCCGGCGGAGCCGAAAGGGAGAAGGAAACATCCCGGGCAGGGGCCTCCTCGGGACCGGCGGCGGTCTCCTTGAGCCACCGGAAGTAGTAGACGAACTCCAGGAGGGAGCCCAGGAGGAGGGGCAGGATCCACCACATGTAGGGGCTTCTTGCCATTCCGGCCAGGGCGTCCCACTTGCCCCAGAAACCCGGGAAGGGGGGAAGGCCGGCGATGGCCAGGACGGAGGCCCCGAAGAGGACCCTCAAGACCGGATTTCCCCGGAAGGCTCCCCGCCACCCCTCGAGGTTCTCCTCCTCGTGGATTCCGGCGAACCAGAGGAGGGAGGCCTTGGCCAGGACGTGGTTGACCAGGAGCAGGCCCAGGGCGGCCAGGCCCACCGTGTGGTTCTTGAGGAGGGGAAGGAGGAAGACCAGGAGGCCCACCTGGGCGGAGGAGGAGTAGCCCAGCATCCGGCGGACGTTCTTCTGCCTGGTGGCGAAGAGGTTGCCCAGGACGAAGGTGGCCATTCCCGAGGCCAGGATCACCCCTTCCCAGGTGACGCCCGAGAAGAAGGGGAGGATCTTCCAGAAGGCGAAGAGCACGGCGTTCAGGGTGGTGCCCACGATGAGGGCCATGACCCCGGGATCCGCTCCCTCGTAGAGGTCGATGGCCGGCCCGTTGAGGGGGAAGCCCTTGAGCTCGATCAGCATGCAGACGAAGAGGAAGACCAGGGCCGCCGCCGTCCCTCCCGAGAGGATGGCGGGAAGCTTGGCGGCCATGTCGGCCATGTTGAGGGTCCCCGACGCCTTGTAGAGGAAGGCGATCCCCAAGAGGAGGAAAACCGAGGCGATCCCCCCGAGGATCATGTACTTGAAGCCCGCCTCCAGGGCCTTCCGCTCCTTGCCCAGGAGCACGATGGCGAAGGTGCTGATGGAGGTGATCTCCAGGAAGACGAACATGTTGAAGAGGTCCCTCGTGAGGGTGAGACCCGCCGTTCCGGCCAGGAGGAGGACCTGGAGCACGATGGAGCGGATACTCGGCTTTTCCTCCCTGTGGGCCAGGTAGAGGGCGGAGAAGATGCCCGTCAGCCCGGCCAGGGAGAGGATGACCGCCTCGGGAAGGCCCATGTGGAGGTTGATGCCCACCGGAGGGGGCCAGGCGGCGGTGATGACGTCCCTGGCGGCGGCCGTGCCCTTGGACAGGCCCAGGGCCCAGCCGGCGGCCGCGCCGGTATAGAAGACGAGTGTCAGGAAATGGACCCACCGCGAGGCCGCCCTGCCCAGGCGGTCCACCAGGGGAAGGAGGAAGGCGACCCCCAGGGGGACGGCGATGAGGAGGATTGGATCTACCACTTGAGCCTCCCGAACTCCCTGATGTCCAGGGTCTTCTTCTGAGCGTAGAGCCTGATGACGTATGAGAGCATCAAGGCCGTCGTTCCGAGCCCGATGACGATGGCCGTCAGAACCAGGGCCTGGGGAACGGGATCCACCACGGCCGAGGCGTTGACGGTCTCCTTGGCCCGGTCCGCGAAGAAGGCCGCGTTGTCCACGATGGGGGCCTCCCGGCCGGGCGTATATCCGATGCCGATCAGCAGGAGGTTCACCCCGGTCTCGACGATGTCGAGGGCCAGGACCATCTTGAGGATGTTCCGCTTGAGAAGGACGCCGCCCAGCCCGACGAGGACCAGGGCCACGGCGGTGCCGACGTAAACCATGGTGATGTTCATCTCAGTTTCCTCCCCCGTGGGCGACGGCTTCGGGGTCGCGGATCATGATGTCCAGGAGGGTGGAGAGCTCGGCCCCCACCTTGAGGCCGATCAGGATATAGATGATCGGGATCACACCGGCCGAGAAGAGACGGTTCCAGGTGCCCAGGGGAAGGACTCCCTTGTTGGCCAGGAAGGATCCGGCCACGACCAGCCCCACCAGGCCGACCAGGGCGTAACCGAAGCCCGAGAGGGACTCGAGCCAGGCGAGGAGATCGTGGGAGAGTTCCCGGTCCCGGCGGGCCAGGATCAGGAGGAGCACCCCGGAAGCGATCACAGAACCACCCTGGAAGCCGCCTCCCGGCGTCAGGTGGCCGTGGACGAAGATGTAGGCCCCCAGGAGGAGGATGGAGCCGAAGAGGAGGTTGGCCCCCGTGTCCACGATGGGGCTCGCCGGGACGGGGGCGAACCTGGGAGAGCCCTCCCTGCGCCGGAGGATGAAACCCACACCCATGACCGAGAGGAAGAGGACCGTCACCTCGCCCAGGGTGTCCAGGCCTCGGTAGTTCACCACGATGGACGTGACCAGGTTGGAACCCCTGTTGTCGGCTATACCATGGGTGGCGTAATAATCCCCGACCCAGCCGTTGCCGGCCTTGGAGGCCATGGGGACAAGGCCGGCCAGCAGGAAGGCCAGGACCAGGAGGAACAGGACCGCCAGGACTTGCTTCATCTCTCTTCCTCCTCGGTGCGCCTGATGGCGATGAGAAAGATGACCGTCGAGAGGGCGGCCCCGATGGCCGCTTCCGTCATGGCCACGTCGGGGGCCTTCATCCTCACGAAGAGATAGGACACGACGAGGGAGACCACGCCCGCCAGGATTGCCGCCGCAACGAGCTTGCGGGTCACCATGGCGGCCACGGCGCAGATTACGGTGAGGATGCAGAGCAATACGTCCAAATAGATCATGACTCCAGGGCCTCCCCCCCTTCCGGGGAACGATCCTCCTCGAGGGCGTCCGAGACCGACCCCTCCGTGAGGGGGACTCCGGCGCCGTGGGCCGCCCTGGCCAGGGCGTGGGAGGAGAGCGGGTTGGTGACCAGGACGAAGAGGGCGATGACGCCGATCTTCAGCGCCCAGGAGGGGTGGTAGAGGGCGAGCCCCGCCAGGGTGAGGATGTTTCCGAGAGTGGTGGCCTTGGTGCCGGCCTGCATCCGGTTGTAGAGGTCGGGCATCCTGACGATTCCCAATGCGCCCAGGAAGAGGAACAGGGCGCCCAGGAAGGCCAGGAGGGCTCCGGCGAGCTGGTAGGCGCTCATCTCACACCCCCTTCTCGAAGTAACGGGCCAGGGAGACCACGCCCAGGAAGGAAAGGAGGGCGTAGACCAGGGCCACGTCCAGGTAGATGGCCCGCCCCGTCATGACCGCCGCCCCCACCAGGAGGGGGATGGTGATCAAGGTGAGCACGTCCAGGGCCACGGCGCGGCTGGGGGGGCAAGGGCCCTTGAGGAGGCGGTAACTCGCCAGAAGGACCCCGAGTCCGGCCAGGACCAGGGCCAATTCCAGGATCAGGTCAGCCACAGATCACCTCCAGGAACTTCTCGAAACCGGCCGCGATCTTCTCCGTGGCGGCCTGCACGTCCTTGGTCTCCACGTCGATCCAGTGGATGTAGAAATCCTCCCCCTTGACGTCCACCGTGAGGGTGCCCGGCGTAAGGGTGATGGAGTTGGCCAGGATCATCTTCCCAAGCGGGCTCTTGAGGCGGGTCTTGATCTTCACGATCCCCGGGTTGATGGGGAGCTTGGGCGAGACCACCCGCCGGGCCACGTCCAGGTTGGAGCGGACGATGGCGAAGAAGAGGTAGAAGACGTAGGCGATGGTGTAGGCGATCCTCTTGGGGGAGAGGAGGCACTTCACGGGCGTGGAGAAGGGCTCCCCCCTGGAGAGGAAGGCCACGAAGAAGGCCACCACCGCCCCGGCGAGCATCTCCTGGGGGTCGAAGCTCTGGACCAGCACGAGCCAGAGCAGCCAGTAGAAGACGGTGGCGATGGAGATGGAACGCCATCGGTGATCCATGTCAGGACTCCTTTTCCTCGAGGACGGGCCGGATCCGGGCCTGGGTCAGCTCGGCGGCGAGCTGGTCCAGGAACTCCATGGTCTTCTTCACCGCCGGCAGGGCGATCTGGTAGTAGACGCGGCTCCCCTCCCTCTGCCTGGCGATGAAGCCCGCCAGGAGGAGGTTCTTGAGCTGCTGGGAGACGGTGGATTGCTTTTCCCTGGTTGCCTGGACCAGGTCGGTGACGCAGGCCCTCCCCTCGGTGAGGCAACAGAGGATCTTGAGGCGCACCGGGTTGGCGAAGTGCGCCACGTAGTCCCGCATCACGTAGCAGTTGATCCCGATCTCCATGAAGGACTCCGGCCGGAGGTATCACGAAATCATGATGTAATGAAGAGCTCCGCCTCCCGGGGAATTTCACGGAGAAGGAGAAAAAAATCTCCCGCCCCCTCCCCGGGGGAAGGAGGCGGGAGGGAGAGGACCGGGGGACAACATTATTTATTGTCTTTCTTCCCCGGCCCGGCAGGGCCCGGCGACCCGGGGGGACTCACTCCTTCCGGAAGTCCACCCACTGGTCGATCTTGGGCTGGTAGACCTGGATGTGGCCCGGTCCGACCACCCTGAAAGTCTCCCGGTAGCCCCCGCCGGTGTCCTTGGTGAAGACGATCTCGTCGCCTTCCACCCTGTAGGTCCCGGAGTACCTCATGGTCCGGCCGTTGAGCTCCGCCAGGGTCGTGAAGCGGCCGTCGGGAGTGAACTCGTCCACCTCGGTATACCGGCCCGCGTTGGGGATGAAGATCGAGGCCCGCCACCGGCCCACCAGGGAGACCCTCCCGCCCCGGCGGGCCGGACCACCCGCCCCGGCGCCCCTTCCCTTCCGGGCCGCCGCCAGGATGGCCTTCACCACCACGAGGGGGAGCTTCTCCTTCTTCACCAGGGCCTCCACGTCGGCCTTGGTCCTCGGGGCGAAGGTGAGGGCGGTATGGAGGATCAGGTCCGCCGCCACGGAAGGCGGGTATCCCAGGGAGAGGAGGTAGTGGATGTCCTCCAGGCTCAAGTCCATGTCGGGGAGGTCCCGGGGAGGATGGAAGTCCTTCACCCCCAGTTTCTCCGCCAGGGCCGCAGCCCGCCGCACGTGGGCCGCCGCCGCCCCGGGACGCTCCAGGATCCCGGCCAGCTTCAGGTGGACATCCAGGGCCTCCCGCTCGTTGCCGTAGTAGAGGAGGAACATCGAGAGGAATCGGGCCCCCATGGCGGGTTTCTTCTTCTCCTTCAGGAAGATGTCCGCCACGTCCAGGAGGAGGTCCGCCGGGGGAGGAAATCCGCGCTTCCGGAACTCCGAGAGGGCCTTCCCGTAGGCCTTGAGGGCCTCGCCGGCCTTGCCTTCGTTCCGGAGGCATACGCCGATCCGGAAGAAGAGAAGGGGGTTTCCCGGGAATTCGGCCAGGAGGCCCCGGTAGGCCGAGGCCGCCTCGTTCCAGCGCTTTTCCAGCTCCAGGTACTCCACGACGCCCATACGGGCGGTCAAATCGCCGGGACGGATCCGGGCGGCTTTCCGGAAATACTCCCGCCCCTTCTCGTAGTCTCCCCGGGCGTAGGCCAGGTTCCCCGCCAGGATCCAGGGATCCCCCACGAGGTTCCGCGAGAGGTCCATGGCCTTCCGGAGCTCCCTCTCCCCCTCGTCCTTCTTCTTCAGGGCCAGGAGCGCCTTGGCCAGCAGGAAGTGACCCTCCCAGTCACGGGGAAAGAGGCGGACGCACTTCCGGGCGTACCGGGCCGCATCGGCCGGCTCTTCCAGTTCCAGCAGGAGGTCGGTGAGGGTGGTGAGGGCGTCCTCGTAGTCCGGCCGGATGTCCAGGGCCTTCTTGAAGACCGCCGCCGCCTCCTTGGCCGAGGCCAGGGCCTTCGCAGGGTCCTCCTGGAGTTCCTCGACGGCGGAGGCCGCCAGGCACTGGGCCTTCTGGGCCAGGGCGTAGGCCGAGTCCGGCTTCTCCCGGAGAGCCTTTTCGGCCAGTCGGAGAGCGGCCCTCGGGGAGCCCAGGACCGAGTAGATGCGGGAGAGTTCGTAGTAGTCCAGGAAGCTCAATTTCCTGTCGGCGGGAATCCCAAGGTCCACGGCGAGGGGGAACTCCCTCATGGCCGCCTCGGCGGGGCAGACGAAGTAGTAACCCACCATGTCGTTCAGGTCCCCGGCGGCGGGATCGATGTCGAATCCCCAGGTGTTGAGGCCCAGGGCGCCGCCGGTCTTGAGACTGAGGCAGGGCCCGCCGCTGTTGCCGTGGGTGATCTTCGCGTCGGTGGCCACGGCCTCCACCCTTCCCGAAAGGTCCCGGTTGAAGCGGACCACCACGCCCTTGGTGATGAAGATGGAATACCCCGAAACCAGGTCGGACCTGGGAAACCCCATGGCGATCACCCCGTCGCCGAGTTCCACGTCCTTCAGCCGGGTCAGGGGGATGGGGGTGTAGTCCCCCGGGTCGATCTCGAGGAGGGCCAGGTCGATTCCGCCGACCCGCACCTGGCGGCTCACCTTGTGGACCCAACCGACCAGGCGGGCCTTCTTGGAGGGCCTCTTGAGGGAGTCGTCCCAGGAGACGGTGAACTCCCGGTAAGGGCGGTTCCTCCGGGCGTCCCAGACGACGTGCCAGTTCGTGAGAATGTAACCGTCACGGGAGACGATGAACCCCGTGCCCTGGCTCCCCTCCAGGTCGGTGGAGGCGTTCACGACCACGACGGAACCTTTGTACTTCCGGACGAGCTCGCTCGGATCCCGGTCCGGCCCCCTCGTGGAGGGAGCGGGTCTTCCGAACCTGGACCTCTCCAGGATGGAGAGGAAATCCCCCCCGTAGAGAGGGAAGAGCTCCTTCGAGGCCGTGGCCTCCACCAGGTAGGCCAGGTCCCCTTCCAGGGCAAGGGCCGCCACGCCCAGGTATTCGCCCTTCCGGTTCTTGAAGGTCCCCCGGAAGGGGACCACCGCCCCTTCCAGTCCGCCCACCAGGGTCTCCTCCACCTTCCCGGTGAGCTCCAGGCCGGGCTCGGAGAGAAGAATGGAAGGAAGGAGTTTCTCCAGGACGTCCGCCGGCCCCCGGCCCCAGGAACGGGCGTCCTCTGGGAAAGGAACCAGGGAGAGTTCCAGCAGGACGTCCAGGGAATCCGGGTCGTCCCCCCTCCTCCTGGGTGTGAGGGCGTAGAAGACGTCCCCGTCGTCGATTCCCCGAATGAGCCTCCATCCCGGGGGACACCGGAGAACGAAGCGTTTGCCCAGGTGGGAGTATTCGCCCTCCTTCACGACAAGGGACTGGAGGGCCTCCAGGGCGGACCGGCGGGGGGATCCCTCCTCCACCCCTGCTTCCCCGCCCGGGGAAGAACCCGCCCTGAAACGCTTGATCACTCCGGGAGGGACTCCCCGGCGGGCCAGGTCCAGGGCCTTCCCGGGAGGGATCGCCTCCTTTCGGACCCCAAGCATCTCCGCGAGCAGGGCATAGGCCCCCTTGGGGGTTCCGGCTGCGGCCAGGTCCTCCAGGTCTTTTACGGTCAAAGGTTTCCCACGGGCCGCCAGGAGGACCGCCTGGGGGGCTCCGGCCTTCTCCAGGGGGGCCCGGAGCCGGGCCAGGTGGTCCCCGGGGAGGGCGGCCATCCTCCGTAGGATCTCCTCGACGGGGGCCTTTCTTTGGACCAGGGCGAGAAGGGCCGATCCTTCCTCTCCCGGCGGGCGGGAGGGCGCGAAGGCCGCCAGGGCCTCGAAGAAGGAGGGCCTAAAGCCCGCTTCCCTGAGCTTCTTCCTGGCCTCTTCGTCCAGGGTGAAGGCCAGGCCCGACTTTCGGATCGCCCGGACCACCTCCCCTTCGGTGAAACCCATCTTCTTGAGGGAGATCACCTCCTGGAGGGTGAGTTTCTGGGCCGGCGCCGCGGGAGAGAAGAGAAGAAGGAAAACAAAGAAGAGGAGAAGTCTTCCTGGGTCTTTCATGGCTGGCCGCTCCTGGCTCTCCTTGGGAAATCTCTCGGGAAGGAACCTTTCCCGGGTAGGGGTTTCTCTCCCGGAAGGGAGGAAGCCCCCCCCGGAGGGGATGGGCGGAGGACTCCGTCTCCGGTGCTGGAAGGAGAGGGGAAGGGAGGAATCCCGGGCCTTTCAGGGGGGCGGGCGCTCCAGGCTCCTCAGGGAGAAGAGAAGGGAGAAGGAGGGTCTCCCCCCGGCCCGGGGGGCTCGCCGGAGAGGAACTCCCTCTTCTGGGGAGCCCCTTCTGGACGAAAGGAAGGGGACGCCCATGGGAAGAGATTCTACCGGCCCGAAGGCGGAAAAAAGGGGAAAAGGTCCCTCCCCGGGGGGCCGATTCCCCCATTTTTCCCGAAGGGACGGGCGAATATCCTCCCACCCTTTCCGAACACCCTGGGCTTCCTCACGCTGGCCGGGGACCCGGCGGAAGGAAGAGGAAAAAGAAGGGCCCCAGGATCACCCCGGAGGTGCACCGATGAAGCGAAACACCCGGATCCTCGCTCTCGCTCCCCTGTTCTGGCTCTTGGCCCCGATCCTTCCGGCAAGGGCCCAGGAGACCCAGTCACCCCGGACGGCCTTGGAACTCCTCCCCCCTTCCACCTGGTACGTTTCCCGGATCCCCAGCCTCTCCAGGTTGGAGAAGCTCCTGGAGAACCACCCGGCAGTGAAACTCTATTCAGGGGACGAGAAACGCCGGGAGATCTGGAAGAAAGTGGAGGGCTTTTTCTCCGACAAGATGATCCAGAAGGTCGAGAAGGTCTCCCCCCGGATGGGTGCCTTCTTCAAGACCTTTCTCCAGGAATCGAAGACGATCTTCTCTTCCGGGGCAGAGCCCTACCGGATCTGGATAGCCAGTTCCAGGTTCGGCATGGCTCTCTCTCTGGAGAATGGTCTCTCGGGCCAATACAACCCGGGATTTCTCATCATCCTGGAGTTCTCCCCGGGCCGGGAAGGCGGGATCGAAGGGCTCCAGAAGAACCTGACGAACCTTTGGAAGAAGTGCCTCGAGGCGGTCCCGGGCACCCCGGTGGTGAGCAAGACCACCTTCCACGGCAAGGAGATCCTGAAACTGGGCTTCCAGCGGAAGGGAAACAAAAGGGACGTCCTCTTCCTCGCCCGGCACGGCCGGTTCCTGGCCTTGAGCTTCGCCACGCCCTGGCCCCTCTACGAGGCCCAGATGAACCTGGAGAGTCCCCATCCGGCAACCGTCCAGCCCGCCTTGAAACGGATCTTCCAGGAGAGCCCCGAAGGGACCTCCACCTTCGCCCTGAACAGGGAGATCCTCCCATCCCTCTACGTCCCCGAACCCATCCCCTTGGCACTGAAGGAATTGGGGCTGGGAGGATCCCCCTGGGTCCACGGGAGGTGGAATCCCGCTTCAGGAGAGATCTCCTTCGTCCTCCCAGCGAGGATGTTTGCAGGCTCCTACCTGGCCCACCTCTCGGGGAGGCTCAAGCGGGAGGAGTTCGCCTCCATGCTTCCTGCCGACACGGCGGCCTTCCTCCTGGTGCCCCTGGACTGGAAGGGCCTGGCCGCCCGGTGGAAGCCCCTCCTGGCGGGCCTTCTGGGAGAAGGGGCCCTTCCCGGCGGCTTCCGGCTCCAGGACGTCCTGGAGGGGTTCGAGAAGAAGTCCCTCCTGGTTTCACCCCTTCCCCTTCTGGCCGGCACCAAGGAGATGGGAGTGGCCCTGCGCTTCAACAGAGGATTTCCATCCCCCGACCTGGTGGTGGGCCTGGAGCTGACCCGGGCCTTCAAGGAACGGATCATCACCCTCCTGAAGAGACTGGTGGAGAAGGACGACCGGGTCCGGGTCACCAGGGCCAGGGGGTTGGACCTGTACCGGGGGCCTTGGCTCCACGGTGTGACCTTCGTCTTCAAAGGGAACTGGGTCTTCTTCACCTTCCGTCCCTCCATGATCCGCGGCTTCCTTCCCGTCCTGGCGGGAAAGGCCCCGTCCCTGGGCGAAACCCCTCGATACAAGAGCGTCCGGGCCTCCCTGGGTGATTCCCCCTGCCTGGGCTTCTACTACGTGGACGGGGCGAGGGCGGTCCGGATCGGCGAGAGTGCGGCGGGAATCTTCCTGGCCATGGCGTCCGGCTTCACAGGAATTTCCGATTTACCGGAACTCCTCCACTTCGACGGAGACCTGGAGGAAAACCTGAAGGGATACGGGGGAGGCCTCTTCCTGGAGAAGGAGGGCCTGGTCTGGCGGTCGAACTTTCCCTTCTCCCCGGTGAACCTCCTGCTCCTGGCGGATTACAGCATCTTCAAGTTCCTCCTGGATCCGCCGTCCTCCATGGAGGGAGAAAAAGGGGAGATCTGACCCCCCCGGCGGGGGGGCGGCCTTCACCGCCTCCCGGCCGGGGCGGGCCTCAGGGGGCGGCGCTTCTTGTGCCAGCGGCGCCGGAGCCTGACCGAATCCAGGCCGATGAAGTAGTTCCGGGAAAGAGGATTCTTTCCCAGGCACTCGAAGCGGAGCAGGTGTCCTCCCGGCTCCAGATCGAAGGAGCCCAGGCAGACCTCCTTCACGGCGGTGGAGGGGGAATAGAGGTCGAGCCTGTCCCTCAGGGCTTTTCCGTCCAGGAGGACGCGGAAGATCCCGTAGTCGTAGGACCGGGTCAGGCGGAGGACCAAGGCCCGGTAGTCCCTCTTCTCCACGGTGAATTCCACCTCAAGGAAACCGTCGGGCCGGGTGTTCCGGAAGAAGACCTGGCCGCCGGGCGTCCAGTCGAAGCCGGCCTGCAGGAGGCACTCGCCGCCGCTCTTCCCCCGGGGAGGAAACATCTTCTTCCCCGGGATCACCAGGTCCAGGGAGGGAAGGATCCGGTCCTTCAGGGGCGGCAGGGAGGTGAAGCGCTTGGGTTGCCCCACCTGGTACCAGAAGGCCACCGAGGCGATGTCGTCCTCCCGCTCCACGTGGCCGTCCACCTTGCCCGTCGTGGTCTCGTCGCCGGTGATCCAGCCCTTGTGCTCCAGGACGAAGCGCAGGGATTTGGTGAAGCGGATCGGGTCGTGAAGGTGCCAGCGGTAGAGACAATACCGAACCCCCACGGCGCCCCTCTCGCCGTCGGCCAGGGTGCAACCGAAACAGGGAAAGGAGCACTCCTCCAGGCCCCAGGCGCACAGGAAGTAGTCCTCCGTCCCCGTGCCCCAGATGGAGGGGATCTTCTCGCCGTCGACGTAGAACTTGTCGTCCCCTTCGCCGAACCAGTAGGGGCTACGAGTGCGGACCGAAAGGACCGTCCCCACGTAGTGGCCCCTGCCCTCGGCGTCGAGAACCAGGTAGTCCCGGCCCGTCTTCTCGGGAAACTCCCGGCGGTACTGGGCGCAGAAGTAGGCCGTATCCGCAGGAAGGGAAGGGACCTCCACGTAGTCCACGTGGTAGTAGAAGGAATTGAGATACCGGGAACTCTCGTTTGTGATGGTCACGAGGCCGCGCTTGAAGAACGGCATGCGCCAGAAACAGTTGTATCCGTCACCCCCCTCCACCTGGACGGGGATGGACTTCACCTCCCTTCGCACGCCGAATCCGGCGGCGAAGAAATCCCCGAGGGGTGATTCCACGGCCGGCTCCTTCGCGCCGTCCCAGTACATGCGCAGGACGATCTCGTCCGGCCGGGCCGAACCCGCCTTGGAGATCCAGTTGGGGCGGGCCTCGTTGAAGGTGAGCCAGATGTGGGTGATCACCGCCGGGCCCGGGATATCCGCCAGGACCCGTGTCTTGCCGGGGGCCAGGCGGAGGTTGTCCCAGTTGCTCTCGGGCTGGGGGGCGTGGGAGGAGACCCGGCCCGAACGGCCCGGGCGGACCCGGGAGAGGCCGTCCAGGAGGCCGCCTCCCTCCTGGGCGGAGGAGGCGGCGGCGAGGAAGAGAAGGGCTGGAAGAAGGGCGGAAGAGAAAGCGCTCATTTCGGTCCTCCGGATCCGGCTCCCTGAAGATCCTCCTTCCCGGAGAGAGCGGCCGCCGCCAGGCAGGCAAGCTCCCGCACCAGGGCGGAGCGCCTGGCGGCCCGGGACTGGAGCTTCAGGAGCCCGTGGAAGGAAAGGGCGATCCCCGCCACCAGGACGACCCAGGTGGTGAGGTCTGGAGTTCTCATCAGGAGGAGGACGAACCCGGGAAGGAGGGGGCCCAGGACGAGGAGGGCCTGGAGGACGCCCGCCTCGGCCAGGAGGGGCTCCAGCCCGGCGGCGGCTTCCCGCACCAGGGCTTCCCGCTCCTCGGGGGAGAGGCGGGCCGCCTCCCGGGCGATCTCCCGGCCGGGAACCCCCTTGCAGGGATCCAGGCGGGAGGGACGTCTTCTGGATCGGGAAAGGTCGTTCATGCGAAGAGCCTCCAGGGCGAGACGGATCATACGAAGGGCCCGGGCCTCCAGGGCCAGGAAAGGGGGAAGGAGGCCGATGGGAAGGGCCAGGAGGATCCCCATGGCGGCGGCCCGCTCGGGGCACCACTTGAGAGATCCCCTGAGGAAGTTTGGGGCGAAGAAGGCCACGACCAGGGCGAAGATGAGCCAGCCTCCTTCGGAGGTCGTGAGGCCCATGCGGGAGCTTCGCTCGAGGGCCGCCGGGAGCCACGCCCGGGCGAGGTTCTTCGGATCGGGGGTCATACCTTCATCCTGGGACAAGAAGGCCCTCCTTTCCGGGCCGCTCTCCTTTTTTTCCTCTCGAGCCACAAGGAGGTCCTTCCGGCTCTAGAGGGGATACTTCAGGTCGTAGAGGTGGACGTTGTTGCGGACCCAGAAATATTCCGTGTGCCAGGCCGGCCAGGTGAGGGTCGACTCCCACTGGAAGAGCTTCTTCATCAGGGCCTGGGCCAGGTCGGGCTTCTCCAGGAGCAGGTCGTGCTGCTCCGAGACGTCCTTGGAGAGGTCGAAGAGCAAAGGAAGGCGGTCGGGGAGCCGGATGAGCTTCATGTCCCCCTCCCGGATCGCCGCCTGGAATCCCCTCCGCCAGTAGAGGGTCCGGTGGGGCCGATCCTTCTTCTCTCCCCGCAGGTAGGGAAGGAGATCCACCCCGTCGAGCTTGTGCTTCCTCCCCTTGGGGAGGGGGGCTCCCGCCGCGGCGGCCGCCGTGGGCAGGACGTCCAGGGCGCTCACGGGATACTCGTAGGTCATGCCCCCGGGAAGGGCGGCGGGCCACTGGATCAGGAAGGGAACCCGGATGCCTCCTTCCAGGAAGGTCCCCTTCTTGCCGTTCAGGGGGGAGTTCCGGGAGGCGTTGTAGAAGACGGCTCCGCCGTTGTCGTTGAGGAAGAAAAGCAGGGTGTTCTCCTCCAGGCCAAGCTCCCTCAAGGTCTCGAGGACGTTTCCCACCTGCCGGTCCAGGGCCTTGGTCATCCCCGCCAGGATCCTCCGCTTCTTGTTCCGGATCCCTTCGTAACCGGCCATGTCCTCCTTCTTGGCCATCATGGGCGTGTGGACGGCGTTGAAGGCCAGGTAGAGGAAGAAGGGGCGGTCCTTGTTCCGGCGGATGAAGGCGCAGGCCTCATCGCCGAAGGCGTCGGTGAGGTAGGGCTCGATCTCCACCTTCTTGAAATTCCGGAAGGTTGCATTCCTCCTTCTCTCCAGGAAGTAGGAGGATCCTCCCCCGAGGAAGCCGTAGAACTCGTCGAACCCCCTGTTGCAGGGGTGGTATTTGGGAAGGCTCCCCAGATGCCACTTCCCGACGGCTCCCGTGTAGTACCCGGCCTTCTTCAACACGTCGGCGATGGTGACCTGGTCGGGCCTGAGGCCGATGAACTCCGGTCTCTCGCTGGGGAGGTGGGATCCGATGTTCATCTCGTGGCCGAACCTCTGCTGGTAACGCCCCGTGAGGAGCCCCGCCCGGGAAGGACTGCAGACGGAGGCCGTCATGTAGCCCTGGGTGAAGCGGACTCCTCTCCGGGCGATGGAGTCGATGTTCGGAGTGGAGAACTCCTTGCAGCCGTTCATGGAGAAATCGGCGTAGCCTGCATCGTCGGAAAGGATGAGGACGATGTTGGGCTTGCCTCTCCGGGGTCTCCCTCCCTGGGGCTTGGGAAAAGCCAGGGCTCCGGCGCCCAGGGCGGCGCCGGCCAGGAACTCTCTGCGGGTGCAACCATCGCGCATCATGGCCTGCCTCTCGGGGTCTTCCGTCCGGGGGGAGAGAGAGTCTACTCCCTCCAAGAAGAAGAATCTCCAGGAAGGGGCCGCCCCCCCCTCCCCCCGTTGGTAGAATCCCTCGTTATAAAACTACTCCCGGCAAAAAATGGAGGGATGATGCGCGGCATTGGAGTCTTCGGCTTGTTCTTTCCGGCACTCCTTCTTTGCATTCCTTCCCCGGCCCAGGCCAAGGGGAGGAGCCTCCCACCCCTGATCCCCAGGCCCTTGAAGGTCCAGCCGGCCAAGGGCCGCTTCCTCCTGGGACCGGGGGTGTGCCTCCTCTACCAGCCGGACTTCGGTGAAGCCGCCAGGACGGCCCGGTACTTCTCCCGCTTCCTATCGCGGTCCACCAGGCTGGAGCTTCCCCTCCGCCCCTGGAGCAAGGAGAAGGCCCGGCCCGGAGCGATCCTCCTCACCAGCCTGGGGGCCAGGCGGGACCTGGGCCCCGAGGGTTACATCCTGGAGGTGAAGCCTTCCTCGGTGACGATCCGTTCCACCGGGGGCGCCGGGATCTTTCACGGGATCCAGACCCTCCGCCAGCTCCTTCCGCCCCGGGTGGAGGCGGACCACCCCATCGGAAAGGGACCCCTCCTGGTCCCCTGCCTGAAGATCGAGGACAAGCCCCGCTTCCGCTGGCGGGGACTCCACCTGGATGTCTCCCGCCACTTCTTCCCTCCCGGCCAGATCAAGGAATACATCGATTACCTGGCCATGCTCAGGATGAACGTCTTCCACTGGCACCTGGTGGACGACGGCGGCTGGCGGATCGAGATCGAGAAGTACCCCAAGCTCACCTCCATCGGCGCCTGGAGGCTGGGCGACGGACGGGGCTGGAACTACAGGAATCTCACTTTCCCCCTGAAGAAGACGGGCCGACGGGTCTACGGCGGTTACTACACCAAGAAGGAGATCCGGGACATCGTGGAATACGCCAAAGAGCGCTACGTGACGATCGTCCCCGAGATCGAGATGCCCGGGCACAGCCTGCCTGCGCTGGTGGCCTACCCCGAACTTGGGATCGACCTTCCCCCGGCGGAGAAGAAGAAGGTCCTGGCCCGGTTCGGCGGGAGGGAAAACGTTTACAACGCCGGCCTGGAACGGACCTACACCTTCCTCCAGGACGTCCTCACCGAGGTGATGGAACTCTTTCCCTCCAAGTACATCCACATCGGGGGGGACGAAGTCGGGAAGGGCTACTGGGCGGCGAGCCCGGCCGTGCGGAAGCTCATGAAGCGGGAGGGCCTGAAGAACCTGGACCAGGTCCAGAGTTACTTCATCCACAGGATGGACCGGTTCCTGACGGGCCGGGGAAGGAGGCTCGTGGGCTGGGACGAAATCCTCCAGGGCGGGCTCTCCCCCAACGCCACGGTGATGAGCTGGCGTGGGATCACCGGCGGCATCCGGGCGGCCCGCATGGACCACGACGTGGTCATGACCCCGACAGGCCCCTGCTACTTCGACTACTCCTACAAGGCGAATTCCGTCTCCCGGGTCTACCAGTACGACCCGGTCCCGGCCGAGCTGACCTCGGCCCAGGCGAAACACGTCCTGGGCGTCCAGGCCAACATCTGGACGGAGTGGATGAACGACTTCCGGAGGGTCCAGTACATGATCTTCCCACGGGTCCTCGCCCTGGCCGAGACGGCCTGGCTTCCCCAAGAGGAGAAGAACCTCCGGGATTTCCAGGAGAGGCTCCACTACTTCATCGCCAGGCTGGACGCCATGGTGGTGAACTACTGCCTCCCGGCCCCCGAGCCCCTCTTCGGAGCGGTCTTCCTGGAGAAGAAGCCCGTCACGGTGGAATTCCGCCTTCCCCCCGGCGGGGGCGGCCTGCCGATCCGCTACACCCTGGACGGCAAGACCCCCACTTCGGACTCCCCTCTCTACAAGGGCCCCATCCGGCTCACCCGGCCCTGCACGGTGAAGGCCGCTTATTTCCGTCCCGACGGAAGCCCCGGCGAGACGGCCGTGGTCCGCTGCATCCGCGCCTCCAGGGTGTCCCCAAGGGGAATGGAGCCCGGCCTGACCGTCTCCTACGCCGAAGGATCCTGGGGGAACTGCCCGGACTTCCGCAAGGTCCGGATCCTCACCCGGAAGATCGCGGACAAGATCGACATCTCCCCCCGGAGGCGTGACTCCGATTACGCCCTCCAGTTCGACGGATTCCTCAAGATCCCGAGGGACGGAATCTACACCTTCGGCCTCGGAAGCGACGACGGCAGTCTCCTCTACCTGGGCGGCGCGGTGATCCTGGACAACGACGGCCTCCACGGCTACGGCGTGAAAAAGACATCCGTCCGCCTCCGGGCCGGGGTCTACCCCTTCCGGGTGAAGTTCTTCCAGGCCGGCGGCGCCCAAAGGCTGGCGGTCACCCTCCAGGGCCCGGGCCTGGAGGAAGGCCCCATTCCGAAAGACCTCCTCCTCCACCGGTGAAATCCGCCCCCGGCCGGGCGGTGCCCGGCCGGGGGGCCTCCTCAACGGCCTTTGCGGGGCTTGTAGTTCGGGTTGGGCCTGGGCATCTCGGCACCCACCTCCTTCTGCCAGGCGTGGAGCATGGCCCGGAGCTCCCTCATCTTCTCCGGGTATTCGCCGGCCAGGTTGTGCCTCTCCCCCTGGTCCTTCTCCAGGTCGTAGAGCTCCCTGGTTCCCCAGTCGTAGAACTCGATGTATTTCCACCGGCCGGCCCGAATGGCCGCCCCGGGGGTCCAGGAGCTCCCGTGGTAGTGGGGGTAGTGCCAGAAGAGGGCCTTCCGGGGGAGACTCTTCGCTCCCTTCAAGACAGGAGTCAGGTCCAGGCCGTCCTTGTGTTGCCCCGGGCGGAGGGGAAGGCCCGCCAGCCTGAGAATGGTGGGATAGAGATCCATGCTGATCACGGGCACCGGCGAGGTCGTCCCCGGTCTGGTGACGCCTGGGGCCTTGATGATCAAGGGAACCCGGATCCCTCCCTCGTAGGCCCAGCCCTTTCCCGCCCGAAGAGGGAGGTTGCTCGTGGGAAACCCCCTCCTCCACAAGGTGGAGAGCCCCCCGTTGTCGGAGGTGAAGATCACGACGGTGTCCTTCTCCAGGCCCAGCTCCTTCAGCTTGTCCAGGATCCTCCCGACTCCCTCGTCCACGGCCCGGATCATGGAAGCGTACCTGGGGTTGTCCTGGCGGACCTTGGTGTGCCCCTGGTGCTCGGGGATCTGGGCCGGGCCCTTCAATGGGGGAAGGGCGGCGGCCTTCTTCCTGAAGTGGGACACGTATCGCCTGCATCCCTGGATGGGCGTGTGGACGGCGTAGAAGGAGAGATCCAGGAAGAAGGGCCTCTTTCCCCCCACCCGGTCCAGGAACTTCAGGCACTCCCTGGTGAGCCTGTCCGTCAGGTACTCCCCCTTGGGCCCGTCCTTCATGTGAGGATTCTTGTAGGGCGAGTAGTATCCCCCGTGGGGGCTTCCCCACTCGCACCCCCCGATGTTGGTGTCGAAGCCCTGGTCCTCCGGGTAGTAGCCCTTTCCTCCCAGGTGCCACTTGCCGGCGAAGAAGGTCACGTAACCCGCCTCACCGAGGGCCTCGGCGATGGTCACCTCCTTCAGGGCCAGGTGATCGGCGATGGGAGGACCGAGGAGCTTCCTGTTCTTGGGGCGGTTCCCCGGGATCCAGTCCGTGATGTTCACCCTGGGCGGATACTTGCCCGTCATGAGGCTCGCCCTGGTGGGAGAGCAGACCGGGCAGGAGGCGTAGGCCGTGGTGAACCTCATCCCCTCCCGGGCCAGCCTGTCGATGTTGGGCGTCTCGTAGAAGGTGCTCCCCGTGCAGGCCAGGTCGCGCCAACCCAGGTCGTCCACGAGAATGAAGACGATATTGGGACGCCCCCGCCGGGACTTCCCCGAAGGAGTCACACAGGAAGGAAAAGCCAGGGCCGCCGTCCCGGCTCCCAGGGTCTTGAGGAAACTTCTTCTGTCCATGAGCCCCCCACGTGGGATGCCTGGGTCCAGGGAATGCCAAGCATAGCCTGGAGGAAAGATCCTTGCTTTCTCCTTTTCCCTCGGGTTCCCTCGCAATGCGCAACCTCGGCGGAAGCGGCCCCCTGGCCCCGAAAGAGACACTCGGCGGACGATCTACTTGGAGGACCTGACATGACGAGGCTTTCCTTCGGACCGGGCCGGCCGGCCCGGGCACTCTCTCTTCTCTTTCTCCCAACCCTCTTCTTCTCCCCTCTCCCGAGGGCCCAGAACCCGGCAGGAGAAAGGGCCCAGACCAAGGCTTTCACGATCTCCAACGGGATCGTGGAACTCCAGGTGGGGGTCCGGGACGATTCCCTGGCCTGGGAGAGGCTCAAGATGGTGGGCCATCCCGGAAAGGGGGCGGCCCCCGAGGGAGCCCTTCTCGAGACGGACGGGGATTTCTACCTGGACGTCATGTGGACGGGCTGGCACGCGCCGGGAAAGAAATACAACGCCGACAACCCCATCATCTTCAGAGCAAAGGATTTCCGCCTCAAGGCCTCCGCGGCCGACACGGGCCGGGGCGGAGCCCAGGAACTCTCCCTCTTCTTCACCGCCAGGCGGGCCCCCTTCCGCCTCCAGGTGACCTGGCGTCTCGAACCGGGGGCCTTCTTCGCCAGGAAACGCCTCCTCCTGCGGGACGAGAAGACGGGCCGCCACTTCCTCAGGAGGATCGCCCCGGTGGATTCCTTCCTGGATGACCGACCCTTCCACGTCGTGAAGAGGGGCGATTTCGGCCAGCCCGTGGCCCTCGACTACGGGAAGTTCGGCGCCTTCTTCGGCCTGGAATACCCGGGAGGCCGAAACGGCATCTCCTCTCTCGAGGGAGGGTGCAAGGTCACGGCCGCCCAGTGGATCGGCGAGAGAATCCGCTCCGAGGGAGTCGCCTCGGAGTGGGCCGTCCTGGGCCTCACCCCCGACGCAAGGGTGAAGTACTGGTTCTTCCGTTACCTCGACTGGGTCCGGGTGGCCCCCGTCAGGCCCTACACCCTCTACAACAGTTGGTACGACCTGAGGGCCCCGGTCATGGTCAAGGACGAGAGCCACGTGATGAACGAGAAGAACACCCTCAGGATCATCGACCTCTTCGAGAAGAACATGATCCGTAAATACGGGATCCACCTGGACGCCTTCGTCCTGGACGACGGCTGGGACGTCTACCGCTCCGACTGGGTTCTCAGGAAGAAGGAATTCCCCGACGGCCTCCTCCCCATCGCCCAGAGACTGGAATCCCTCGGCTCCAAACTCGGCATCTGGTTCGGTCCCACCGGCGGGTATTCCCACAGGTCCTGGCGGATCGAGTGGATGAAGGCCCACGGCTACGAGGTCACGGGCGACCAGCTCTGCCTGGCCGGAAAGAACTACCACGCCCTCTTCAAGAAGCGGGTGGTGGACTTCGTGAAGAAGGACCACGTGGCCTACTACAAGTGGGACGGGATCCAGTTCTCCTGCAGCGAACCGGACCACGGGCACCCCGTGGGAATCTACTCCCGCCGTGCCGTCATCGAATCGGTGATCGACCTGTGCAAGGCCGTGCGGAAGGCCGACCCGGAGATCTACCTGAACATCACATCCGGGACCTGGCTCAGCCCCTGGTGGCTCAAGTACGCCGACCAGATCTGGATGCAGGGAGGAGATTACGGCTTCTCCGACGTGCCGTCCTGGAGCAAGCGCGACTCGGCCATGACCTACAGGGACATCGTCCTCTACGAGGACTTCCACAAGAAGGACGTCTGGTTCCCCATCTCCAACATGATGACCCACGGCATCATCAAGGGGAACCTGCAGAAGCTGGGAGGCGAGGCCGAACCCCTGGACAAGTTCACCAACAACGCCCTCCTCTACTTCGCCCGGGGCGTCTCCATGTGGGAGCTCTACGTCTCCCCGGACATCCTGACCGACGGCGAGTGGCGGGCCCTGGGTGACTCCATCCGCTGGGCCAAGGACCGCTTTACGGTCTTGAGGAACACCGAAATGATCGGCGGAGATCCCGGGGCGGGCGAACCCTACGGTTACGCCCACTTCGCCGGAAACCGGGGGATCCTGGCCCTGAGGAATCCCTCGGTCCGGGCCGGCCGGATCCGGGTCGAGCTGGATCACGCCGTGGGCCTGGACGAAGACGCCGCCTCCCTGGTGGTGGAGCGGGTCTACCCGACGCGGTACATCCTCCCCGGCATCTACGCCGCCGGGGCCTCCATCGAAATTCCGCTGGAGGGATACGAAACGGCGGTCTACGAGGTCTATCCCCTGGACTCCGTGGAGAGGCCCCTCCTTGCCGGGGCGGTCTTCGAGGAGGTCCGCAAGAAGGGCGACCCCTACGTCCTCCGGGTGCTCCAGGCCGGGAAAGACGCCCGCCTCCTGAACCCCGGCCGGGTGAAGAGCGTCGTCCTGGACGGCCGGGAGATTCCTCCCGCCCTCCTCAGGATTCCCCGGGTCGAGCCGGTCTATCCCCTCAAGACCTCCATGGTCGCCTTCGACGGAAACAAGGAAGGCCTGGACCTGGAGGTCCGCTTCGACCTGGACCGGGCCGCCCGGGACTCCATGCTCGCCGTCCTGGTCGATCCCTTCCCCTTCCGGGGCAGGAAGGCCGTGAAGGTCCTCCTGGACGGAAAGGCCGTGTCCTTCCACAAGGAGGGGAAGCGGGGCAAGTGGACCTGGATCACCCTTCCCGTCCCCCCCGGCCCGCACACGGTCCGGGTCCAGGGGACCACCCGCAAAGGAACCAGCCCCTGGTCGGGAAAGGCCCAGGCCTGGATCTACACCTCCGTCGCCCCGAAGGCCCGGGAGATCGCCTTCCACCTGGCAAGGCCCTGCTCCACCGAGCGGCCCATGCCGCCCAGGCCCTTCCCGGCGGGAACCCTCCGGAAGGGCTTCAACCTGGGCGAAGTGGACCTCCGCTAGTTCCGGGAGCCTCCTGAAGGGGGCCGGCCGGTCCATGGGGGCCGGCCGGCCCCCTTCGCGTACCCCCCCCTTCCCCTCCCGGGCGGTCAATTCCACAAAAAAGTCCAGCTTTTCCGGAAAGGCGTTTTTCCCTAGACTCCCCTCCACTCCTCGAAAGACGAATATCCTTGAAGGTTTTCTCAAGAATAATACCCCTCCTCCTCTTTCTCCTCCCGGCCTCCCTTCCGGGCCAGGGGAGGGAATGGTCCGATTCGGCCTGCCTGAAATGCCACGGTGACCCGGCCATCCGGACCATGCCCGAGAACGAACGGCTCGCCATGGTCCGGGCCGGCGGAGGACACCCCTGGAAGAAGGAGACCGGAAAGAGGAATCTCTACCTTGGAGACAAGTTTCCCCTGAAGGGAGTGCACAAGGACCTCCACTGCGTCTCCTGCCACAAGGGAATCGCCCTTCTGCCCCACGACAGGTTCCTCCCCCCCGTGGACTGCGGCTCCTGCCACGAGGATGTCCGCCGGATCTACGACCAGAGTCTCCACGGCAGGGCCGTCGCACGGGGGGACCCCCTGGCGCCACGGTGCCAGAACTGCCACGGCGACCACTCCATCCTTCCCCCCTCCGATCCCCGCTCGGTCCTCCAGGTGACCAACATTCCCTTCCTTTGCGGGAAGTGCCACAAGGAAGGCACCCCCATCCAGAGGGAGCGGAACATCCCCAAGAACCACATCCTGAAGAACTATTCCCAGAGCATCCACGGCGAAGGTCTCTTCAAGAAGGGCCTTTCCGTGACGGCCGTCTGCACCAGTTGCCACACGAGCCACTTCGTCCTGGACCACAAGGATCCCCGCTCCACGATCAACGCGAAGAACGTCCCCCGCACCTGCATGAAGTGCCACTCCCAGATCGAGGAGGTCCACCGGAAGGTGATCGCCGGAAAGCTCTGGGAGGAGGCTCCCCACAAGATCCCCGTCTGCGTGGAGTGCCACCAGCCGCACAAGGCCCGGCGGGTCTTCTACGACCAGGGCATGGCCGACAAGGATTGCCTGGTCTGCCACTCCAGGAAGGACCTCTTCCCCACCCTGGACGGCAAGGTCTCCCGCCTCTACTGCGAAAAGGAGGAGCTCCAGAACTCCGTCCACAAGGATCTCTCCTGCGTCAAGTGCCACACGGGGGCATCTCCGGGGTTGGAGAGGGCCTGCAAGACCCTGAAGGGGAAGAAGGTGGATTGCTCCATCTGCCACGCCCAGGTGGTGGAGGAATACAAGGACAGCATTCACGGGAAGCTTCGGGCCAAGGGGGACGAGAACGCCCCGGACTGCGTCCTCTGCCACGGCGACCACGGGATCCGAAGCAAGGAATCGGCCGACTCCCCCACCTTCCCCATGAACGTCCCCGAACTCTGCGGCCGGTGCCACCGGGCGGGAAGGAAGGCCGCCGTCCGCTACAAGGGACCCGACAAGGAGGTCGTGGAGCACTACACAATGAGCATCCACGGCAAGGGTCTCCTGGAGAGCGGCCTGCTGGTGACCGCCACCTGCGTGGGATGCCACACGCCCCACCACATCCTCCCCAAGGACGACCCCCGCTCCTCGGTGAACCGGAAGAACATCCCCCGGACCTGCGGAGGGTGCCACAAGGGCGTCTACGACCAGTTCATCACGAGCGTCCACTCACCGGCCGTGACCAGGACGGACAAGCCCCTTCCGGAGTGCATCGACTGCCACTCGAGCCACCAGATCTCCCGGGCCGACCAGGCCGATTTCAGGATCCGCATCCTGGACCAGTGCGGAAAGTGCCACCGGAAGATCACCGAGGCCTACTTCGACACCTACCACGGAAAGGTCTCCAAGCTCGGCTCGGCCAAGACCGCCAAGTGCCAGGACTGTCACGGCGCCCACCACATCCTTCCCCCGGACGACCCCAAGTCCACCCTGAGCCCCTGGAACATCGTGAAGACCTGCAAGAAGTGCCACCCCGGGTCCCACAGGAAGTTCACGGGCTACCTGACCCACGCCACCCATCACGACCCAGGCAAGTATCCCATCATCTGGGCCACCTTCTGGGGGATGACCCTCCTCCTTCTCGGGACCCTGCTCTTCGCCGGGGCCCATACGGCCGCCTGGCTCCCCAAGTCCATCAAGACCCTGCGGGAAAAGAGGAAGATCCCGCCCCACCCGGACGCACGGGGCAGGCTCTACAGGCGCTTCCCCCCCTTCGTGAGAAAGCTCCACTTCACGGTGATCGTGAGCTTCCTCGGCCTCGCAGTGACGGGCCTCTCCCTGAAATTCTCGGGAACCTGGTGGGCCCGCCTCCTCTCCGACCTGCTGGGCGGCTTCGAAACGATGGGGTTCATCCACAGGTGCTGCGCCCTCCTCACCTTCGGTTATGCGGCCGCCCATATCTGGTACCTTGTCAAGCTCAAGCGCTCCACCGGGCGCACATGGAGGGAATTCGTCTTCCACAAGGACTCCCTGATGTTCAACCGGCGCGACTGGGAGGAGTTCAAGGGCTCGATCAAGTGGTTCCTGGGGAAGGGCCCCCGTCCGGCCTACGGGCGCTGGACCTACTGGGAGAAATTCGACTACTTCGCCGTATTCTGGGGCGTGGCGGTCATCGGCACGAGCGGACTGATCCTCTGGTTTCCCGAGTTCTTCACCCTCTTCATCCCCGGAAGGCTGGTGAACGTGGCCGCCATCGTCCACGGCGACGAGGCCCTTCTCGCCACGGCCTTCATCTTCACCATCCACTTCTTCAACACCCACTTCCGCCCCGACAAGTTCCCCATGGACCTGGTAATGTTCACGGGACGGATGCCCCTGGAGGAACTGGAGCACGAACGCCCGAGGGAATACGCCGACTGGGTCGCCCGGGGGAAGCCCGAAGACAAGCTGGCCGCCCCCCTTCCGCGGTGGTACGAGAAGTGGGCCCGGGTCTTCGGCTTCGCCGCCCTCGCCACGGGCCTCACCCTGATCGTCCTGATCGTCTACTCGGTGGTCTTCTCCTCCTGGTAGACCCGGAGCCGCCGGCTGGAGGGCGGAGCCCACCCTCCCGCCGGAGCCGCCACCATAACCGGATAGCCGCTTATCAGGGTCAGTTGCGCCTGGAATCCCAGTAGAGCAGGGAGCGGCAGTAATCCAGGACGGAGGGATCGTCCGAGGGCAGGCCGAGGATCCTGGCGAGGAGGGCGGGAGGGGGATCCCCCTGGAAACGAAAGGCCGCCCGGACCTTCTCGGCCACGCTGGACTCGTAGCGCCGCAGGAAACCCTCCCAATCGGCGATGCTCTCCTTCAGCCGCATGGGCCGGGTCTCCCTGGAGACGCCTTCCGGCGCGGAGAGGAGGAAGAACCCCTTGACGTGGTAGATGAGCTCCAGGATCCCCATGGTGACATCCGGGTCCAACCGGGCTTCCGGGGCGGCCCCGGCCAACTCCTCCCGGATCTCCCTCCAGGTGAACTCCTCCCTCCCATCCAGGGCGTCGTAGAGGCGCCGAAGGAGCATCCTCCTGCGGTCCGGATCCCTTTCGTAGGAGTAGCGGTCCAGTTCGGCCCGCCGGATCCAATCCTCGATGCCGTTTCCCTCCGGTTGCAAGGGCTCACACGATTCCGCCCGGGGCCTCTCCTCCGGGAGAGGCCTCGCTTTCGGAGACGGCCGGGCTCCTTCCCCGGCGGGGAAGACGACGATGTCGCTTCCGTCCCAGGCGGGCTCCACCCGGACCACGTCCTCCATGTCACGCAACATTTCGGTCAACCTGGTATACCCGTAGAGGCTCTCGTCGAAGCTCGGAGAGAGCCACCTGCGCAGCAGGGGTTTCACCTGGGCCCCCTTCACTCCCTCGGGACGCCGCCTGAGGACCGCCGCCAGGGCCCGCCGGACCTCCTCCAGGGAAGGGGGCCGGGCTGCATCCCCGTCGGCCTCCTCCTCCAAGGAGGCCACCCTTCCGCCCACGGCGGAGCCGAAGGAGGAGAGGAGGGACTCGTAGTAGACGAAACGGTCGCAGAGGGAAGCCAGGTCGTTGCTGGCCGACTTCCGCGGAGAGACCCCGACTACGATCTTCCCGTGGAGCCGGAGTTCCTTCAGGAGGGGAATGAAATCCCTGTCTCCGGAAACGATGACGAAGATGTCGATGTTCGGCCTGTAGGCCAGTATGCTCACGGCGTCCACGGCCATCTTCACGTCCACGGCGTTCTTCAGGGGCTCCCCCTCCCGCCACCTGCCGAGGACGTGGACCAGGTCGGCCCCGAGGCGGTCCAGGGCGACCTGGTACTGGTTCAGCTCCCTCATCCGCCAGTCCCCGTAGGCCCGGGCCGTGAGGACCCGCCCGTGCTCCTCGGCGAAGCGGAAGAGAACCTCGCAATTCAGGGCGTCCGGGCCTTCCTCCACGCCCCGGACCAGGTTTTCGAAATCGATCAAGAGGGCGACCTCGCCCTGGTACGGTCCGTCCATGATGCCTCCTGGAAATCCTGGATCTCTCCCGATGGTGACGCGGATAGCGTCACGGCGCAAGGGAAAGTGACCCCGCCGGAGGCGGGGCCGGAGGCGCCGGGACGGCCCGGGGCGGTCAATACCTTCGGTTCACGTGGTCCTTGCCGTGGCAGAGCAGTGTGCAGGATCCGCGGCGGTAGCCCAGGTCCTCGAACCGGAGGACGCCTGGATTCCGCTGGGAAGGAAATACGACCCTGGTGTCGAAGTTGATGAGCCTGGAGTTGTTCGTGGAGTTCCCCTGGCTGGAAGAGATCCCGTGAGGGTCGTGGCAGACCGTGCAGGGCGTCCGCTCCCTCACGACGTGGCGCCTGTGGAGGCGGAAGGCCGACCCCCCTCCCCCGCCTCCCATTCCCCCGATGATGGCGCTCCGGCTGTGGCACTCGTAGCAGAGGGCGTAGGCCGAGGAGGACTCCGTGGTGTAGTCCGCCGTCTCGAGCCTCTTCTTCAGGAGCCCGGGGTAGCTGGAACCGTGAGGACCCTTTACGGAGGAATTGTCCGAGGCGTGGCAATCCCAGCAGGTCATCACGCTCGACGTGGTCCAGGGCGGGAGGAGGCTCGGAACGTCGCTGCTCCTTCCCGGGCCCTCGATGGGGTGGAAGGAGGGGTTGGACTGGGAGAATTCCAGGCGGACGTTCATCTGGGGGATGACCCGGGGCACCAGGGGGGAAGCGCCGTGGTTGTCGGCATGGCACTTGTAGCAGACCTGGTAGCCGAAGGCCGCCCGGGAGACCACGTTGCCGCTGGAATCCACCCCAGAGACCCCCAGGAGGGGCCCGGGAACTCCGGGCGGGGAGGCGGAGTCCGACCGGACGTAATGCGGATTGTGACAGTCCTGGCACTCCACGTGGCGGGACATGGTAAGGGGGTTCTCGGAGGGATCGTGGACCCCTCTCCACGAGGAGACCTTGTGGCCGTAGGGTTTGTTGATCTCCGCCTGGACGTTGCCGGAGGCCACGTTCCCGTCGTGGCACCTGAGGCAGTTCTCCTCCTCGGAATCGAAGAGGAGGAGGCGCTGGGCGTGGCCCGCACCGTGGGGGGTGTGGCAGTTCTCGCAGGCGTTCTCCTCCACGGTGGTGAAGGCCGCCTTGGGCCAAGGATTCAGGCCCGCTCCGTTCCAGCCCGCCGTGGACGTGCTGTGGGAGCAGGCGCTCCAGCCGTCCGGGTCGTGGCAGGACAGGCAGATCTTGGACCTCCTCCTGTCGGCCCTCAGGAACATCCCGTGCATGTCCTTGTGGGGATCGTGGCAGGAGGTGCACTGGACCATCCCCCCGGAATCGAGCCGCACGGGCGGGACGATCATGGACGGCGCCCGGAAGCCCCGGCCCGTCCCCCCCTTGGAGGCGGCGTAGGAGAAGGAGACCGGGTGGTCGTCCTGGAGGTTCGTTCCCAGGTGCCCGCCGCCGCTCTGGAGGTAGCGCCTGCCCGAGGCCATGGGGATCTCCGACTGGAGGCTCACCACGCTCCCCAGGGCGATGGTCCCGTCGTGGCAGGACAGGCAGAGTTTCGTCGTGCCGTTGGGCTGGGAGACGATGCCCGGGGTCAGGGTGGAACTCTTGTAGGTCAGGTAGGTGGTCACCGAGTCCTCCCGGTTCCAGAGAGGCGCCTGGGTGCGCGCCCCGTGGGGGGAGTGGCAGAAGATGCAGATCCGGGTCTCGTTCAGGGCCTTGTAGGGACCGGGCCCGGAGACGGAGAGGTTGTGCCTGGTGTTCACTATGGAGGTCTGGGCGGCCGGGGCAGGAGCCAGGAGCAGGAGGGCCGCTCCCGCCGCGGCCGGGAGGGGGGAAAAGGATCCGGGGACGGTTTTCCTTCTCATTTCGGCTCCTTGTGGAACTGGAAGACCTGGACTCGGGAATTCCCGCCGTCGGAGACGAAGATCCGGTCCTTCCCGTCGATGCAGATTCCCGAAGGCAGGTAGAACCTCCCCAGGCCGGATCCCCTGGAACCGAAGACCAGGAGAAGGCGGCCCGAGAGATCGAAGATCTGGACGTTGTCGAACATGCTGTCCACCACGTATACGTGGTCCATGGAATCGAGGGCGATCCCCTTGGGGCAGGCGAAATTCCCGGGGCCCCTGCCGGGGATCCCGAAGGAGCGGATCGGCCTCATTTCGGGATCGAGGACCTGGATCCTGAAATTCATGCTGTCCGAAACCAGGACCATGCCCCTCTTCGAGACGGCCACCGCCGTGGGATAGTTGAATTCGCCCGGCCCGGATCCCCGCCTCCCGTAGGCGGCGAGGAAGGACCCGTCCTCCCGGAAGGCGAGGATCCTCCCTCCCGTGGTATCCACCACCAGTAGCCTCTTCCTTGTTGGATCCCAGGCGATCCCCGTGGGCCTTCCGGGAGAAATGCCCTTGCCCGCCTCCCCAAGAGGCCGCCCCGAGGCGTCCAGGATGTAGATCTTCCCGGCGGCCGAGTCGGTGACGAAGACCTTTCCACCCGGGCCGAGGGCCACCCCCACGGGGGAGCGGAAGGAACCCGACCCGGCGGAGGTGAAGACCCTGTGGGTCCCGGAGGAGAAGGAGATCACGTGGACCGCCCTGAGGCCCGGGTCGGCCACGTAGAGATTCTGTTTTCGATCAATCGCAATTCCCGAAGGGGCCACGAGGTGCACCTCCCCGGCGCCGGCCAGGAGGTTGGAGAGCCCTTCCCAGAAGCCCGTGCTCCTCTCCACGTCGCCGCTGCCCCCGTAGGCCAGGAGAAGCTCGATCCAGGGGCCCTCGGGCTTCCTGGGCCAGGTCAGAGGCTCGGCCGGCTTCCGCTTGAAGACCGGCGGTCCCCCTGCGCAGGAGGCCAGGAGAAGCCCGACCGCCAGGGCCGCCGGGAAGGAAAGGAAGCCTCTGTCACCCACTAGAACCTCCTCTCGAGGAAGATTTCGAGTTTCACGTATTCCTGGTCCGAGGAGATCCGGAACCGCTCCTTGATGTACTGGAAATCCGCGCCGATGGTGGTCTTCCGGAACTTGTGGGAGAACCGGGCCTCCAGATCATAGCCCTTGCCGTCGTCGCTGCGAAGGTGGGTCTCCCGGTAAGTCCCCCTGAGAGAGATCCAGGTCGCCTGGGGGGAACCGGACTCGAACTCCACGAAGAGATCCCTCCCCCGCTCCATGTCGTCCGAGTCGGGGTACTTGGTCCACCAGGACCCGACGCCGTGGTGCCAGCGGGTGCCCCGGCCCAGGTCGACCCCCCCGCCGAGCTGGAAGTTGAGCCTCTCGTAAGGGGTGAGCCGGGACTTCCGGTCTTCGTACTGGACGGAGAAGGAGTGCTCCCACCGGAAGATCTCCGCCCGGGCCCTCTTGATCCTCAAGTCGTCCAGGGTCTCCTCGCCCGTTCCCGAGAGAAGGTCCTGCTCCATCCGGGAGAGCCCGGCCTCGAAGGAGAAGAAATCCAGGATCCTGAACCCCAGGCCTAGATCCCGTCTCCTGGTCTCGAACCGCCTGTCCCGGTAGGGCCGGTAGTCGTAGTCCACCAGGATGGTCTGCCCGTCGGAGATCCTGCTTCCAATGGGGATGTCGATCCGGACCTGGAGCCCCACGTAGCTCAAGGTATAGTCCCCGGCGGCCTGGGAGTAGACCGTGAGCCCCGACTGGTCGGTGATCACGATGGAGGAGAGAATCACGCCGGAATGGTCCAGGTAGATGGGAACGCCCCGGGTGACGGCGTGACCCTCGTCCAGGACGCTCACGACGAGATCCCGGAATTCCTCGTCCTGGATGGTGTATCCGACCTGGTAACTCCCGAAGATGCTCCCGAAGAAGGTGCTCTTCCTGTAAGCCGTCCCCACGTCCCCCCCGTACCGGTCGATCCGCCCCTCGGTGAAGTCGCTCCTCTCCGCGCGGCCCGCCAGGTGGGAGTCCAGGCTCTGGTAGAGCTTGTGGTGGAGGGAAGAGCCCAGGCGGAGGTTCTCGTTCTCCGACCCTCCCCTTCTCTCGGAGCGGTCCCAGCCGAAGGTGTGGATGGAGTACAGGCTTTCGAGATACTGGATCCTGAGGTCGGCGTCGTATCCCCATTGCCGGTTGGAGATGTGCCCCGTCTGGTCCCGCAGGAAGACCCTGTTGGAGATGCTGGACTTGCCCCCCCCGTCCAGGTCGTGCCTGGTGGAGGCGAAGGCGAACAGATCGTTGTACCTGGTCGAGGTGTAAAGGGTGTTCACCCTGTTGTATTCCACGGAGTAGTCGTAGTAGGCCCCCTTGTCCGAGCGGTTCCCGTAGAGGTGGAAGTTGTCCCTCCTCTCGTCCCGGAAGTCGCGCCACGTTCCGTCGTAGGTGTAGTGGTGGTAGTGGAAGGTCGAGGGGATCCACCACTTCCTGGCCGCCAGGTCCATGCCGGACTCGGTGATCACCGCCTCGGTGGGCTTCGCGAAGAGCTGCCGGTTCCGGCTCTCCTTGCGGAGGGAGTAGAGGTGGGTCGGATAGGGGTGGTCCTTGAGGAAATCCAGGTCCCCCCTGTAGCCCAGGTTCCGGTTGTCGATGTTCCCGCCCAGGTCCGTGTAGTCTCCGCCCGTCGTGGACTGCTCCAGGCCCAGGTCGGCCCGGAGCCGGATCCGCAGGAGCTTGGGATGGTAGTAGTAGCCCAGGAAATCCAGGAGAAGGTTCTCGCGGAACCGCCGCTCCCAGTAGGAGAGGTCCACTCCTCCGGCCGACGTGGTGTCCTTCCGGTAGGTTCCTGTAAACCGTAAGGCGCCCTTGAAATCCTGCAGGTGGAATCCGCCCTTCTCCTGGGCCGCAAGGACCTGGGGGAGCAGGAGGAGGGCCAGGACGGCAAGGGGTCCCTTTCCGCGGACCGGGCGGAAAGGGAGACGGGAACGGGGCCTCTTTTCGGTTCCCCCCCCCATCAGCCTCTACCGGTCCGCTCCTTCGAAGGGGAGGGTTTCTTCCGGGGGGAAGGACCCGCCGGGGACTTCCCGGCCGGCCTGGAGGCCGCGCCTTCCCGGGCTTTGCGCAAGGAGGGTTTCAGGCCCGGCACGGCCGGGCCGCCGGGTTTCCTCTTCCCTCCCCGCGCAGGGGGGTGGACGAGGTCGGGCCGGCTTCCGCCGTGAGGGTCGTGGCAGGAGGTGCACTCCCTGCGGATCCACCCCTTCTCGTCGTGGAGGTCCATGGTGACGAAGAGGTCCTTGGTATGGCACTGGAAGCAAAGGTCCCTGACCTTCTCCTTCTTCACCAGGTGGGGAAAGGGGGACCGGTGGGGCATGTGGCACGTCTCGCACCGGCCCATGGCCACGGGGCCGTGGACGTACTTGGTCCCCGGAAGCTCGTGGCACTTCAGGCAGAGTTCGGCCAGGGGAAGGACCAGTCCCGGAGTGCCCGAGAGGGCACTGATTCCGCTGCGGGAATTCTTCCGCCTCATGGGAAGGCCCTTGTGGCAGAGGTTGCACTTCTTCTCCTTGTAGGGGGCGTGGAGGGAGGCCTTGGAGACAGGGCCCCTCCGGGCGGAACCTCCCGGGCCTCCTTTCTTCCCCTCCTTCTTTCCTCCCCCCTGGTTCAGGGGGGGGACTCCGTCGAAGAAGAAGGTGAGGACCCGGTGGCGCGTGGCCGCGCCGCAACCCAGGGCCAGGACGCCCGATAGAAAGGCCAGGCAGGAGAGGATGGAGACCGAGGGATGGGACGTCACGGTTCGCTGGTTCCTCCTGGTGCAGGGAAGGAGAGGACGTTCCATGATCATGACGGAAGAGAAGAAGCGGGGAAAGAGCCGTCCCTCCGGAGAAAAAAAATGGAGGATATGATCAAGAATATTCCTCCGGAAACCCTCCCGCTTTCCTCCTACCGGCCCCCTCCGGACCTCCCCATGGCAAGGAGAGTTGGCGCCTTCCTTCCAAGAGGAAACCATTCCTTTCCGAAACGGAAGGAGAGGATCCACGAAGGGAAGGGGCGGAAATGGTCCGGAAACTGTCTCTCCTCGCGTCCCTCCCCCTTCTCCTGGGGGCGGGAAGTTTGGGTTTCGGTAGGGCGGAGAAGGGTGTACCGCGCCGGGAGATTCCTCCCTCCGAGGGATGCAGGGAGTGCCACGCCTTTCCGGCCGGAACGAGTCACCCCCTGGGAGGAAAACCCTGGTTTCCCGTGGACCTTCCCCTGGAAGGGGGAACCGTGGGGTGCCTCACCTGCCACGACGGGAGGGTCCTGTCGCCGGGCCACACCGAAGTGCGGGGAAATGCCTTCCTGAGGAAAGACCGGGAGGGACTCTGCCGGACCTGCCACAAACCAGGACCCTCCACGCGGGGAAGGCTCGTCCACGGCCTTTCCGGCGGAAGGGCCCACATGGTCCGCAAAGGAAACCCCTCGGGGCCGGCCGGGGGAGGACGCCTCCTGGACGAGGAGAGCCGCCGGTGCCTCTCATGCCACGACGGGAGCCTCACGAAGGGTGGGACCATGGGCAAAGGCGGGTCCACTGCCTGGGAGCGGCTCAGGGAGAACCATCCCGTGGGCGTGGCCTACGATCCCGCCCTGAGAAAGAGGGGAAAATACGCCTTCCGTCCCGTGGGCTTCCTCCCCGAAGCCGTGGACCTTCCGGGAGGCAGGGTGGGTTGCGCCAGTTGCCACGGCTTCTACAATCGAAACCCTCACCTTCTGGTGATCCCCAACAGGGGAAGCAGGCTCTGCCTCTCCTGCCACGTCAAGTGAGGCGACGTCGGGCCCTTCCCGGCCGGGGCGGAGAGGCTTCCCCCCCGCGGGAGGGCCCCCACGATCCCGAGGACCTACATGCGAAGGTTGATCCCCCCGGCCCTCATCCTTGCGGCCTTTCTCTTCCGGATTTCGCCGGCCCAGAAACCGGACAAGTTCCATCCATCGGGAAACAAGGTGGTCGCCCTCGTCGGAGACGTGAAGATCACCGGCCTGGACCTCCTCAAGAAGATCGACAGCCTGATCCCCCTCACCTTCTTCCACCGCCGGGTCCCCGAGGGGAAGATGAAGACCTTCCGGGAAAGGGCCCTGCGGGAGCTGATCGAGGACACCCTGATCTGGTTGGACGCCAAGGACCGGGGGATCACCGTTTCGGAGAAGGAGATCCGGGATCGCTTCGAGAAGGCCCTGGCCCGGGGGGGGGAGCGCTACAAGTTCATCACCCCCGAGCAGAAGGCCCGCATGTTCGAGTCCATGAAGCCCCTGGTGATCCGCCGGATCCTGATCGACAAGAACGAGGCGCGCTTCGAGAAGACCCTCCCCGATGTGGACATGGAGGAGCTGAAGCGCCTCTACGACGCCAAGAAGAAGAAACCCCTGGCGCCGGAGGAGGCCCACTTCCTGCACATCTTCATCCGGGTGCCCCCCACGGCGACCAAGGAGGAGATCGAAGCGGCCCGCAACAAGATCGGCGCGGCGGAGATGCTCATCAAGGAGGGCACTCCATTCGGAGTGGTGGCGAAGAAATTCTCCCAGGACGAGTTCGCCTCCAAGGGAGGGGACATGGGGACGGTCTCCCGGGCCTTCTTCCGTTCCCGGGTCCTGGCCGACGCCGCCTTCTCCCTGAAGGAAGGGGAACTCTCCCCGGTGATCCGGACGATCTACGGCTTCCACCTCATCTATTGCGTGAAGAAGGCCCCTCCCAGGGAGCTCCGCTTCGAGGAGGTGAAGGACCTCCTCCGGGCTCAGCACCGGGAGGAGCTCCGCAAGAAGGCCAGGGAGGCCTGGCTTGCGGAAATCCGCAAGCGACACCCGGTGAAGATCCTCGAGCCCGACCTCTACGGGCCGCGGCCCCCCGCCTCCCGGCCCTCCGGAGGGACCGGGAAGGGAAAGAGGCCCTGAGCCTTCTCAGGAGGAGGCCTTCCCCTCCCGGGCGACCACCCCCGCCTTCCGCCGGCGGACCGCCAGGAAGGCTCCTCCCACGGCGAGGAGTTCCAGGGCCACGAAGAGGCTCACGTAGAGAAGCCCGCCCTCGGCGGCACCGTAGGAGTGGAGCCCCGTCCCGAGGACGAAGTTCACACCGTAGTAGGTCATCAGGACCCCCAGGAAGCCCAGGATGGAGAAGAGGGCCAGGCCGAAGTCCTTGATCCATCCGGCGAACCGGGCGTGGACCAGGAGGAGATAGATGAAGAAGGTGATGAGGGACCAGGTCTCCTTGGGATCCCACCCCCAGTAGCGTCCCCAGCTCTGGTTCGCCCAGACCGCTCCCGTGACGATCCCCGCCGCAAGGAAGAGGAGCCCAACCTGGGTGGTCTTGAAGATGAGCCTGGAGAAGGAACGGGTCAGGTCGGTCTTCTCGGGCTTGAAGACCATGGCCCCCAGGACCACGTGGCCCAGGCCCATGGCCAGGGCGAAGGCCGAGTAGGAGATCATGACGGTGATCACGTGGAGGGAGAGCCAGTAGGTGTGGGCCAGGACGGGAAGGAGGGGATTGATGGAGGAGTCCAGGGGGAGGTTCTCGGCGAAGACCAGGGAGAGGAGACCCAGGACCGAGGCGGCGGCCGGGAAGACCCTCTTCCGGTAAAGGAAGCCCATGACGAGGCCCAGGGCGATGACGGCCCATCCCATGAAGACCAGGGATTCGTACATGTTCGCAAGAGGCGCCCGCCCTCCGATGATCCACCGCAGGGCCACCCCTCCCGTGTGGAGGAGGAAGCCCCCCGAGAGGAAGACGTTGCCGGCGATCCCCCCGGGACCGGGCTTGAAGTAGGCGAGGAGGGTGAAGGAGAGGAAGGCGAGGAGATAGAGGATCCAGGCCCAGAAGAAGGGAGAGAGCCTGTTGTAGAAGAGCTCCAGGTCCAGCTTGCTCCGGGACGGATAGGCCCCCGGGTTCACCCGGGGGAGGGCCGCGGAGAGCTCCTTCGCCGCCGCCAGGAATCCTCCGGCGTCCCCCCTGGACCAGGCCGAGGCAAGGGCCAGGTAGGCCCGGCGGACCTGCTCCTCCCCGGGAGTGGCCGGTTTCTCCAGTTCCTTTGGTGTACGCCACTCCGAATCTCCCGGCCTAGGGGGCACGATCCGGAAGGCCCCTCCTTCCCGGTCCAGGCTCTTCACCAGGCGGAGCTTCTCGTAGACCTCGAGGGCGTCGTCCTCCAGGCGGGAGTGGGCCTCCTTGCGGGCATGGGCGGAAAGGCACCGGTCCACGATCTTCCGGAAGCGCTCGTTGCCCAGGAGCTCCTCGTAGGAGTACCTCCTCTTCGACGGATCCAGACCCACGGCGGCCTTCAATTCCCGGCTGTCCACCCGGATCCAGGGCCTGGACCGGAACCACTTCCCCGAGAAGTGGAAGCCCCAGAGGATCCGGAGAGGAGTCATTCCCTCCATGGACTTCCTTCCGGAGAGGGCCAGGACCGTGTCCCTTGCGAAGGTGTCCAGGGGTTTCAACCGCCCCCCCTGGAGGACGGCCCAGCCGGCCGTGACCTCCACGGGAAGGCCTTCCCCCGGCGGGGCCGCCGGGGAAGAGCGGGCGGGAAGGAGAGGGGGGAACAGGGCCAGGACCGCCGGAAGGAAGAGCCGGGCGGCCTTGGCGGAAAAGAGGAATTCCAGGGTGTTCATGGCCCGTTTCCTTCGCTGTCTTTCCTCCCGGCGCGGCCCCTCCCGGGAACCAGGTACCACCCGACTCCCAGGAGGAGAAGAACGAAGGCCGCGTAGACCACGGGGGTTCCCGGGTCCCGGGACACGGTGAGAATGGTCACGTCGGGCCGCCCGGGTCCCCCCAGGCGGTAACTGGACTGGAAGAACCGGTAGCCCTCGTAGGAGAGGGGGCGGTTCATGGAGATCACCCGCTCCAGGGGAGGGCCCCCGCCCTCTCCGGGGAGGATCCGGACCCGGCTCCTGTAGTCCGCCGGCCGGTTCGTGCCGGGATAGGTGTGGAGCTCGAAGTCCAGGAGTTCCACCTGGAAAGGAAGGCCCAGAGAGCGCCTACCGAAACGGAGGACCAGGTCCCGGTCCCCCAGGGGAATGGTCTCGCTCCCTCCCGGCCCGAGGCGTGCCTCCCCCGACTTTCCCTGGAAGGAAGCCCCCGCCACCAGCCAGGGACTCCCCTCCTCGCCGGGAAGGGCGGGCCGGACGTCCATCCTGGCCCGGGCGTGGGGAAGGAAGCGCTTCACCATGAAATCCAACCCCAGGTTCCCCAGGACGATCCTCTTCCCCGGCGGGCAGGGGAAGGCCTCCCCCCGGCCCACCGAGGCGGAGAGCTGGACGAAGAGGTCGTTCCCGGGTCCCACGAGTATACTCACAAGCGGAACACTTCCCACGCCCGAGGCCTGGAGCCGGACCTTCTCCACCAGCCCCTTTCCCTTCCTTCCCCGGACGACGCCGAACTCGGGAAAGAGGCTGAAGGCCGTATGGGTCTCCACGAGGCCGCCCTTTCGGATCTCGACCAGCACGGCCGGGTTGACCGGCGCCGAAGGATCGTCCTCCAGGCCCTCGGGGCCCACCCTGGCCCGGGAGAAATACTTCAGGACCCGGGCCTCCCGCCCCCCTCCAAGGGGGACCGGCACGCCCAGCTTCTCCGGCAAAGGAAGGAGGACGGGAGGGGCTCCCCCGCCGGGGAAGATCTCCACGATTCTTGGAGCCCGGTCCAGGGCCTTCTTCCTCTCCCGGAAGAAGGCCGGATCCCGGGCCAGGAGGATCTCCACTTCCACGGGCCCCAGGTTCTTCCGGCGGAAGACGGGGTGGTTGGCCAGGACCCACTGGAACCCGTGGATCCTCCTTCCCGCGATCAGGAACTCCACGGCCGGAGGATCGGCATCCCCCCCCGGGGCCAGTTCCGCCCGGGGAACCCCGTCGGGCAGGTAGCGGACCACCCAGAGAGAGGGACGATCGGGCCCTTCCTCCAGGAGGGGGACCCCTTCCAGGGAGGAATCCCGGGGAAAGGGGAAGGTCCAGGTGGTGCCCCCGGCGCCTCCCGGGGCCTCGATCCCCGAGGCGGCCTTCTTCCACCTGGCAAGGAGCTGGAAGTCCTCCAGGTAGATACGGTCCGAGCGTTCCTTCTCGGCAATGGCCATCCTTCCCTCCACGCCGAAGGCGTGGGAGATCCAGGCCCCGGCGAGGAGGAGGACGATGGCCGCGTGGGTCACGAGGAAAGGAATCTGGCTCCTGCGCAGGGGAAGGCGCTTGATCACTGCGGCAGTCAGGTTGACCGCAATCAGGAAAAGGGTCACCTGGAACCAGGTGCTCCCGTAGACCAGGCTACGGGCCGCACCGGCGCCCCTGCTCCTCTCCACCAGGGTTCCCCAGGCCAGGGCCAGGGCCGAGGCGGCCAGGAGGAGAAGGGTGAACTTGACGCTTCCCAGGGCCCGGACCAGGCGCGCCGCCGGGGTGCTCGAGGTGGAGATGGGTCTCATGTTCTCTCTCGTAGGTCGCCCGGCGCCGGGAAGGAAGGACCGGCGCCGGGGAATCCTACAACGCAAAGATCCGGGCCGGGGAGGAGATTTCAAAAAGGGCTGGATACTTTTTGGGGGTTATCCGGAAAAAAGAGTCCAGCTTCTCTCCTTCCGGGCCGCCGGATTCGGTATTTGTAAGGCCGGCGCGGGGACGGAGGGGCCGGAAAACGGCGGTTTTGAAGCAACCGGTCCGGCAAGGGGAACAGGGGGAACTCCCCGTTCCGGGCCCTGGAGGAGGAAATACCTGCGGAAGAGGTAAAGATTAAAAACCTTTCATCATTTTCTTGAATCAAGGTGGTGCGGAAACCATGGTTCGGCGCCTAATTTTTTTCCCTCGGGACCTGGACAAGGGAAAGGATATGGGCCATTCTTTCATTGTAGGTAACGAAGAGCGGGAAGCGCCGCGGCGGCGACTTCCCTGGTTCCGCCGGGCGGGCCCCTCTTCGACGCGTTCTTTACGAAAGTTTCCCCTTTTCCCCATTTCCTTTCAGGAGGGTATCCTATGAAGAAGTCACTTCTCTTCCTGGCGGCGGGAGCCCTGGCTTGGCTCGCAACGCCCGCCACATCCCAGTCCATCGTGGGTTCCGCCCACGATTTCAGCGGGGCCACCTGGAATCCCACAGGTGAGATCTGCGTGGTCTGCCACACGCCTCACAAGGCCGACACGAGCGTGACCGACGCCCCCCTCTGGAACCACCAGGTGACGAGCGCCACCTTCCAGGTCTACACCAGCAACACCTTGAACGCCACGGTGGGCCAGCCGAGCGGCGTCTCCAAGCTCTGCCTCTCCTGCCACGACGGCACGGTGGCCCTGGACAACTTCGGCGGCAGGACCACAGGGACCCATTTCGTCACGGGCAACGACCTCATCGGGACGGACCTGCGGAACGACCACCCCATCTCCTTCGTCTACGATGCGGCCCTGGCCTCGGCGGACGGCGGTCTCTACAACCCCACCACCCAGAACTCCGGCCTGGGAGGCACGATCGATTCGGACCTCCTCTTCAACCACAGGCTGGAGTGCGCCTCCTGCCACAACGTCCACAATGAATCGGGCGTGGGGAACCTCCTGGTCAAGAGCAACGGCGCAAGCGCCCTCTGCCTGACCTGCCACGCCAAGTAAGGTCCGGCGGGGGAAGCCCCCCACTTCCAGGCGGCGCTCCGGCCCCACGAGGCGGGCCGGGGCGCTGCCTTCGCAAAGAGGACCTACCCCTGGAAAGACCGAGCCCCTTTCGGCCCCTTCGGAGGTGACGAGAAACTTGCCTGCTTTCCGTGAGCTCTTCCTCTTCTCCGCCCTGGCCGGAGCGGCCCTCCTCGCCTCCTGCAGCTCCACGCCGCCTCCCAAGGAGAAGAAGGCGCGGCAGGAACCGGTCTTCTTCCCCGCCCCTCCGGACCCTCCGAGGATCCAGTTCCTCCGGTCCATCTCCCGGGCATCCCAGGTCGTCCCACCCCCCTCCGGCCTGGACAGCTTCCTCTTCGGGGAGAAGGCCGCCCCCAAGGGCGGAATCGCCCGGGCCTACGGGGTGACCTTCCACGAGGGATGCTTCTACGTCACCGACTCCAACCTGGCCAAGATCTTCCGGATCGATATCAAGGGAAAGAAATTCGAGGAGGTCCCCCTCCGGGGCAGGGCCGCCGGCGGAACGCCCAAGACCATCGACTTCTCCGGGGACGGAGAGGTCTACCTGGCCGTCCCCGACAGGGGCCAGGTGGTCGTCCTGGACGAGAACTTCAAGTACCTCCGTGAATACGGCCCCTTCGGAAAGAAGAGCCGGCCCGTGGACGCAAAGGTCCTGGGGGACAGACTCTACGTGGTGGACGTCTGGGCGACCCAGGTCATCGTCCTGGACCGAAAGACGGGAAAGGAGCTCTTCCGCTTCGGAAGCGGCGGGCCGCCCCGGCAATGGATGCGGGCTCCCGTAAGCATCGCCTTCGACGGCCGGGGATTCGTCTACGTCTCCGACACCATTCACGCCAGGGTCTACGTCTGGACCCGGGACGGCAAGTTCGTCCGCTCCTTCGGAGGGTGGGGGAGGACGCCGGGCAAGTTCTCCCGGCCCAAGGGGATCGCCGTCTTCGGAAGACTCGTCTTCGTCCTGGACGCGGGCTTCGAGAACTGCCAGGTCTTCACCCTGACGGGGAGGATCCTTCTTCCCTTCAGCGGGCCGGGCCTGGCGCCGGGGCGGCTCTACCTTCCCGCCGGGATCTGGGTCGGCAAGGAGGGCCTGGATCTTTTCGCGGACCGGATCTCCCCGGATTTCCGGCCCGAGGCCCTGATCGCCGTCACGAGCCAGGTGGGCCCCAACCAGGTGAGCTTCTTCGCCCTGGGGCACTCCCGGAAGTTCAAGTATCCCCCCGAAACCCTTCCGGATTCCCCTCTCGCCGAGGAGGCGCCGGGAAAGAAAGAGCCATGAGACGCCCCCACCCGACTCTCCATTGGAAAGCGACCGCCTCCATGGCGGGACTCCTCCTTCCGGCCCTCCTGTCGCTGGGATCCTGCGGCGGCGGGGAGCCCTCCCAGGTCTCCCCCCAGGCATCCCCCCCTTCCGCCGCGGGCCGGCCGGGCGGAACGGAAGGGACGGGCACCTTCCTCGGAAAGGTGGAGGAGGTGCTCCACTCGGGGGGGTACACCTATGTGCGGGTCCGGAAAGGAACGGAAGAGGTGTGGGTCGCCGGCCCGGGGAAACCTCCCGAAAAGGGGGAAAGGCTGGCCTTCCTCCAGGGAGTCCCCCTGGAGAACTTCCACAGCAAATCCCTGGGAAGGACCTTCAGAAAGATCTACTTCGTCTCCCGTTTCCGCCGCGCTTCCCAGGTGGGCAAGGCTCCAGGCAAGGAAGCGAATACGGAAAAAAAAGTCCGCGAGACCCGGAACCCTCCCGGGGAGATCTTCACCGTTGCCGCCCTTCGCAAGGACAAGGCCGCCCTGGAGGGAAGGACCGTCCGGGTCCGGGGCGAGGTGAGCAAGGTCAACGCGGGAATCATGGGGAGGAACTGGGTGCACCTGGTGGATCCCGGCGCCCCGGCGGGTGCGGCCGACCTGGTCTTCACCACGAAGGATAGGGTTTTGGAAGGGCGGATCGTCCTGGTGAGGGGAGTGGTCCGCCTGAACAAGGATTTCGGTTACGGCTACAAGTACGACCTCCTCATCGAGGAGGGCGTCGTGGAGAAGGAGGAGAGATGAGGCCGGAGGATTTCCGGCCGATTTCTCTGTTTGCGCCTCACTTCTCGATTCGAAACACGAAAACGAAAAAAGGGAATTGCGGAGAAGCGCCGGAGGTGGAATAATACTTTGGTGTCCTTACTATCCCGCCCGCCCCGGAGACGGGGAAACCGGATCTTTTCGTGCGGAATTCCCCCGGGGAGCGGGAAAGAGACGACGGAGGGTTCTTTCATGAGAAACCAAGGCTTGCGGGCGATCCTGCTCCCATCCCTCCTCGCCCTCGCCGCTGCGGCCGGAAGGTCCCAGATCACGGGGAGCCCCCACGATTTCAGCGGCAGCTCGTGGAACGGATCGGGCGAGATCTGCATCGTCTGCCACACCCCTCACAGGGCGGACACATCCGCCCAGGGCGCGCCTCTCTGGAACCACTCCGTCACCACCGCGACCTTCACC
>CAZLQD010000046.1:0-218325 GCA_964561605.1 uncultured Planctomycetia bacterium | reverse complement strand
GGGGGTAGCCACTCCCCGGGCGTCCTCGTCACGGTCTTCGACCATGACTCGGCCGGCCGGGGCTGACGAAGGGGGGAGAAGGGGTCTTCGACCATGACTCGGCCGGCCGGGGCTGACAATTAGGAAATCGTCAGGCGAGAGAAAATATGAGCTTCGCTCGTGCCCGAGCCGGCCGGGGCTGACGAAGGGAAACAGGCAAACAAAAGAAAATGGGCTGACGAGGGGGGGATTCGCCGGCCTCAGGGCACCAGGCCTCGGGTTTGGGCCCAGCGGCGGAAGGCCCGGGCCCGATCCTGGAAATTGAGATAGGCGTCGAAGGATGAGAAGGCCGGCGAGAAGAGGAGGACTCCTTCTTCCCCGGCCGAGGCCAGGGCCAGGTCCAGGGCCTCTTCCATGACCTTGGAGAGGGTCCTCCTGCCGGGGGGCATCTTTCCTTCCAGGGCGGCGGCCAGGTCCGGGCCGGCCTTGCCGAAGAGGTGGACCGTGGCGGTCTTCTCGGCCAGGAGGCGGGCGAAGTCCTCCAAGGGTGCGCCCTTGCTCTTTCCCCCGCATACCAGGTGGACCGGTCCAGGCGGGGGGTCGGCCTCTTCCAGGGCTTCAAGGGCCGAGACCGTTGTTTCCGGCGCAGTGGAAACGCCGTTGTCCACCACAAGGATCGGACCGATCCGGCCCAGGATCTGGAGCCTGTGGTCCAGGCCCGGGAAGTTCCGGAGGGCCCGGGCGGCATCTTCCGGGGCGGCGCCGGAGAGGATGCCCCCTCCCGCGGCGGCCAGGGCGTTCCTGGCCTGGAATCGGCCCAGGAGGGGAATCCTGCCTGCCGGAAGGATCGGCTCCTCCCTCCCCTCCAGGGCCGAGACCAGGATCCCTCCTTTCATGCCCAGGTCGCCCGGCCGGGGCGGGTCCTCCCCGTAGGTGACCAGCCGCCTTCCTTCGGGGGGACGCCAGGATCCGCTCACTCGATCCTGCCGGGAGACCAGGAGAGTCCCTCCGGGGGCGAGATGGGAGAGCATGCGTTTCTTCGATTCCCTGTAGGCCCGGACCGTGCCGTACCGGTCCAGGTGGTCCGATCCCACGTAGGTGAAGACCAGGACCCGGAACCAGGGCCCGGGGGGAAGGAGGTCCGCCTGGAAACTGCTTACTTCCAGGACCACCCGGTCGCCGGGACCGATCCGGTCCAATGCGGGCAGGAGGGAGTTCCCCAGGTTGCCCCCAAGGAATGTGCGGAAGCGGGCCGCCTCCAGGACGGCGGCGGTCATGGCGGTGGTCGTGGACTTTCCATTGGTCCCGCTCACGGCTGTGACCGGGGCGGGGCAGCGTTCCAGGAAGAGTCCCAGCTCGGATGTCTCCGGGATTCCTCTCCGTCGGATTTCTTTGCGGATGGGCGCCGAGGGGGGCACGGCGGGATTCACCACGACCAGGTCCACCCCCTCCAGGACACGGGGCGGATGGGCCCCGAGGACGGCTTCGAATTCCAGGTCCGAAAGGGCCCGCAGGGTCGGAGCAAGTTCCTCCTCACCCCTCAGGTCTGTGACCCGCACACGGGCGCCCCGGGAGGCCAGGAACCGCAAAGCCCCCTCCCCCCCTCCGAAGCGGCCCAGGCCCAGGACCAGCACCTGTCTTCCGGCGAGGTCTTCGGGCTCCATGGCCTAGTCCACCCGGCGGCGGGAGAGCTCCAGGGCCCGGGCCGCCAGGGCTTGGATCTCCTCCCTTCCCGGCTCGGCAATCTCCCCGTTGCGGGCGGCGGGAAGGTCCAGGGTCAGGGTCCGGTTCCGGTCGGTGAAAAGGGCCAGGCCCAGGTCGACGGGAAAGTCCAGGGGGAAGATCCATCCCGGCGGGCCGGGGCGGACTTCCAGGAGAAAACGCCGGGGAAGGGTCCCTGGGGAGGAGAGGAGGATCTCCCTCCTGCCCGGGTAGACCCCTTCGATGGTGACCGGGGTCTTTCCCCTCTCCCGGCCGTCCAGGAAGACCGTGGCCTTGGGGGGGCGGCTCTGGATCTTCCAGGTCGGACCCTGACAAGCCGTGAGGAGGAAGAGGAGGGGCCAGAGAAGGGCAGCCGCACCCCGAAAGAGGAAAGAGGACGAAGAAGAAGGGTGTGGCGGAGAGGCCGGGATTCGAACCCGGGGAGGAGCATTGTAGCCCCTCAGCAGATTAGCAATCTGCCGCCTTCGGCCGCTCGGCCACCTCTCCACGCGTGGTTTCCGGGAATGGAGGGATTCTAGCCCCTGGGCCCGGGGGAGCAAGGCGGGGCTTGAGGGAAAAGAGCTGGCGGAGGGAGAGGGATTCGAACCCCCGGACCCTTTCGGGTCAGCGGTTTTCAAGACCGCCGCCTTCGGCCGCTCGGCCATCCCTCCGCCCTGTTCCGGCATGAGCTAGAGTCCCTTGGTCGCTCCTTCCACGACCTGCTCGCTTGCCAGGATGGGGACCTGGAACTGGATGGAGAGGGCCAGGGCGTCGGAAGCCCTGGAGTCCACCTCCACGACGGCTCCGTCGAGCCGCCTCAGGACGAGCCGGGCGTAGAAGGTGTTGTTCTTGAGTTCGTTGATCACTACGTGCAGGAGTTCCGCTCCGAGGGCCCTGATGGTCCCGCCCAGGAGGTCGTGGGTCATGGGCCGGGGCGTGGGGATCCCCTTGAGCTTCCTGTCGATCTCCACGGCCTCGAAGATCCCGATCACGATGGGAAAGGTCCGGTTTCCCTCCTTTTCCTTGAGGAAGACCAGTTGCCCGTCCCTTCCTTCGAAGATCAGGATCCTGCTGATTTCCATCTCGATCATGGGGCCACTCCGTGGATTGCATTCTTGGCGCGGGGAAGCCGGGGGTCAAGGCGAGCGGGTTGCCCCTTCTTTCACGGCTGGTTTATTCTCCCTTCCGCCGGGGTTTCTTCCATCTCGATGCAGGAGGGTCCCATGGAGCGTGTCCGGGAGATTCCAGGTTTGCCGGGAAGGCCGAGAGAAGGTCACAAGGGCACCTTCGGCACCGTCCTGGTCGCGGCCGGGAGCCCCGGGATGCCCGGGGCGGCGGGGCTTTGCGCCAGGGCGGTCCTCCGCTCCGGGGCCGGGCTCTGCAAGGTGGCCTGCCCCGAGCAGGTCCAACCCACGGTGGCCGCCATCGCCCCCTGTGCGACTTACCTCCCCCTGGAGACGGAAACGGGTTTCTTCCAGGAGAGCCACGTCCAGAGGGTCCTCCAGGAGGCGGCTCTGGCGGGCACCCTGGCCGTGGGGCCCGGCATGGGTAGGGGGCCCGGCCAGGAACGTTTCCTCGCCCGGCTCGTCAGGGAGACCACCGTGCCGACCGTGGTGGACGCCGACGGTCTCAACGCCCTGGCCGGGGCGGCCCAGGAACCCCTGGCCCGTCCCGAAGGGGCGGGAGTGCTCGTGCTGACACCCCATCCGGGCGAAGCGGCCCGCCTCCTTTCGACTACCACCAGGGAGGTCCAGGCCGACCGGGAGGGTACGGCCTTGGCCCTGGCCCGGTGGTGCGGCGGTGTTTGCCTCCTCAAGGGGGCGGGCACGGTGGTCACCGACGGGAACCGCCTCTACGTAAACGATACGGGGAATCCCGGCATGGCCACGGGCGGGTCGGGGGACGTCCTCACGGGGATCGTGGCGGCCCTGCTGGCCCAGGGGAAGAAAGCCTTCGACGCCGCCGTCCTAGGGGCATGGCTCCACGGAAGGGCCGGCGACCTTGGAGCGGAACGTCTGGGGCCGTGGTGCCTCACGGCGGAAGATCTCCTGGACGATCTTCCCCGGGCCTTCCTGGAGATGGCCTCCCGGGAGAAAAGCAACACCTGAAATGGCGGTTCTGGGAACCCTCTTCCTCTCCCTCCTCCTCCTCCTTCCCGGGGGGAAGCCTTTCAGAGTGCAGGATCCCCTGGCCTGGGCGAAGAAGAACCTGGCGTCGCCGGACAAGAGGCTCCGCCAGGCAGCCAGGCGTTACCTGGCCTTCCGGGGAAAGGAGGTCCAATCCTTCCTGGTGGAAGCCACGAGGGCCCGGGACTGGCGGGTCCGGGAAGGGGCCGTCCTGGTCTTTTCCTGGAGCAGGCTCTTCCTTCCTCTCCGGGAGATGAAGCGCCTGGAGAAGGACCCCTCCTGGCCCGTGAGGTGTGCCCTGGCGGACTACCTGGGCGGGCAGGGCTATGGGGAGAAGGTCTTGAGGAGGCTCGCCTCCGATCCTTTCCACGACGTGCGGGCCCGGGCGATCCTGGGGCTCGGCGCCATGGGCTCCCTGGATCCGGAGACCGCCGGGAGGGCCTGGAAGGACCGGTCCTACCAGGTCCGGGCGGCGGCGGCCCGGACCATGGTCTTCGGATTCGAGCCTCCTTCCCTTCCCGGCCCTCCGGAGACTTACAGGCCCTACCTGGAAGAGATCCTCCGGGCCCTGGCGCTCCGGCCCAGCCCCGGCCATCGGCCCTGGCTGGAGCCTCTCCTGGGGAAAGAAAGTGGGAGCTCTCTCCTGGAGAAACTCCTGGCCCTCCAGGTCCTCCGGCCCTTGGGGTCGATCCGGGCCGGGGACGCGGCCCTGGTCCTCCGGGGCCTTTCCTCTCCCGACCCCCGCCTCAAGGCCGAGGCGGTCCAGGCCGGGAGGTTCCTCTCCGGCAGGGAGGTCCGGACCATCCTGGCCGAGGGCCTCAGGATCCCGGGCAGGGACGGTCTCCAGGGGTTCCTGAGTCTTGCGGAGAGGCACGGGTCCGATCTCGCCGGGGACCTGGCGAAGGAAATGGTGAAGCTCTTCCGGGAGAGGGAAGGGGCGCTCTGGGGGGCCCGGGTCTTCCTGGCCTCGGCGGGCCTCTCCCCGGGCGAGGGCCTGGGCCGGGCCCTCCTGGATGCGGAAGCCCGGGAGTCCGCCTTCCGGCTCAGGTTGGCCGGAGGCCTGGCCCTGGCGGCCGGGGCGCCCCGTTTCCAGGAGTGGCTCCTGGGCCTCCTCCGGAAAGGGGTGGATCCGCCTCTCCGAAACCGGCTCCTCCCCCTCCTCCTGCCCTTTGCGGGGAAGGAGGATGTGGCGGCCTTCCTGGTCTCCCTCCTTCCGGGGATGAAGTGGTGGCGACGCAGGCCCGTCCTGAAGGCCCTGGTGAGGGAGGCCGGAGGAAGGCCGGTGCCTTCCCTCCTGGTCCTCCTGGAAGAGGGCAGGATCCGGGACGGCAGGCCCCTGGCGGACTACCTGGAAGCGATCCGGGACTATCCCGCCACGGCCCGCTACCGGGCCATCCTGAGGAAGGTTTTGTCGGAGAGCCAAAGCCCCAGGGCCCGCCTCCAGGCGGCGAGAAACCTGGCCCGCCGCCGGAAGTTCCTAACCAGGGAGGATCTGGACGCCATGGAGAGGGCCGCTTCCACGGCCCGGGCGGGCCGCGCCCTCATGGCAGTCTGCTTCGAGGCCCTGGCCGCCGGGGGGCGATGGAAAGAGGTGGAAGGGATCCTCTCGAGGCTCCCCGAAAAGGATGCCCGGCCCTTCCGGGTGGACCTGGCCAGGCTGGCCGGCCGGAACGGGTGGAAGGAGGCCCTTCCCGTCCTGGAGAGGTGGGCCGGCGCCGGGGGGGATCCCAAGGTGGAACTGGAGGCCCTCCTGGCCCTGGCCGCCCTTGGCAGGGAGGATGCCTTCGAGAGACTCATCCCCCTCTCCTCCTCGGCGGGAGAGCTTACGGTGGATCGGATCGCCGGGGTCTTCGCCCGGGCTCCCTCCCGCCTGGCCCGGAAGGCCTTCCTTCTCTGGTCGGCCCCCGGCGCCCCGGCCTTCCTCCAGGAGGCGGCCTGCAGGCTGGCCGGAGAAACGGCCGGTGCGGCCCGCGAGAAAGAGCTGTCCTGCCTCCTCGAGAAAGGGAAGTCCATCTCCGTGAAGGGGGCCGCCGCGGCGGCCCTGCTACTGCGTGGCGAGGCCTCGGCGGTGGAGGCGGTGCTGGGGAGCTGGATTTTCTCCAGGGAAGGTCTCCTGGAGGAAATGGGGGAGGAAGACCGCCGGGAGTTCTTCCGTGAGATCATGGGGGTCCTTCCCAAGGTGGAGCCGGACTGGGGGCCTTCCTTCCTGTGGGAAGTGCTCTTCGATCCTTTCATCCAGGATCCCCTGGGCGCCATGGAGCGGGAATCCGGTTCCTGGTTCGGTCCCGGAAGGGCCGGGCTTTCGGAAGCCCGGATTTATGGGAGGATTCTCTTCACCTTTCCGGAGGACCTGCTGCGAAAGGCGCTTTCGGGCGTCCTGAGCCTCAACAGGCGCACCTTGGGACGGGGGCTCCTGGGGAAGGGGCTTCTCTCCAACCTCATTCATGTAGATACCTCGGAGAGGGATCTGCCCTTCCTCCCAGGCCTGTGCGGAGACCTGGCGAAGCTGGTGCTCCAGTTGGCTCCCCGGGGGGGGATGCCCGATTTCTACGCACTCCTCTTCCTGGGACGGCGGGCCGAGAAGGAGGGCCGCCTGGAGAAAGGGGCCGGGTTCTACGAACGGGCCCTGAGGGAGGGCCTCATGGGAACCCTCTCCTACAGGGAGGCGGAGATGGTTCTGGGGGAGACCGATCCAGCCGGCGGCGTCTTCCCCCTGGCCCGCCTGGCGGCCAGGCCTCTCCTCCTCGAGGCCCGGCTGGCCTTGAAGTCTGGGGAATGGAAGGAGGGCCTGGCCCTGGTCTCCTCCATCCTGGCTCGGGGTGGGGCCGACAGGAAGACCCGCTCCCAGGCTCTCGAGCTGAAGGAGCTCTTCCTGAAGAGAAAGGGCTGAGAACCTGGGCGGGGGCGGGACGTTACAATCCTGGTCCCGGGGGAGGGGCGGGAGCAAAGAACGAGGGACCATGGCAAAGAGCACCTGGTTTCGGGCCGGCGGGGTGGTTTTCTTGGTGCTGGGCTTTCTGGCCTGGAACCTGGGTTTCTTCGGCGCCGGGGAAAAGACCCAGCCCCGGAAGGGAGAGGGGGCGGCCTCCAAGGAGCCGAAGGCCCGCCGGGGAGGCGCTTCCCGGCCCTCCCCCGAGGCGGGAGAAGAGAGGGGCAAGACCGGGAAGGAGAAGGCCGGGAAGAAGCCTCTCGAGACGGCGGGGAGAGGTCTTCCCTCGGCCGGGGCCGGGAGGGGGCCCCGGGAGAAGGCGGGTCCGGCCTCCCGGCCGGCCCGGAAGAAGGCCCTGTCGGTCCTTCTCCAGGAGCTGGCCGCCAAGGGGGTCCACCTGGACCTGAAACGGAAGCTCATCTGGGTGGATGGGGAAACCTGGATCCACAACGCCAACCTGGAATACGTGGCCACGGGCCGGCGGGGATGCACCCACGAGACTCTCCTGGTCCTGGACTGCAAGGCCAGCGCCTTGAACGCCGCCCTCCTGGCCCTGGGGCTCCAGCCCGGCAAGAACTACACCCTCAAGCCCAAGGTTCCGCCTCCCCCCAAGAAGGACGTCCTCGCCGGGAAGGTGAAGCCCTTCATCCTGGTCCACCCCCAGGGGCCCGGGGTCTATCTCACCGTGGAGTGGAAGGGAGCCAAGGGGAAGTCCATCCGCTACAGGGTTGAGGACCTGGTCCTGGATCTGGGAACCAACAAACCCCTCCCCCGCAGGAAGTGGATCTATTTCGGAGGCCGTTGGGCTCCCCTCTACCGGGGGGAACGTCCGGTCTACGTGGCCGACTACGAAGAGAACCTGATCAGTGTCTGCTACATGGATCCGGGAAACCACCTGATCACCATCAAGGACGAGAACGGCCTGGACCAGGGGAGGTGGTGGCCCAATTTCTACCTCCTTCCCCCCAAGGGCACTCCGGTGAAGCTCTACATCTCCCTCGAGCCTCTTCCCGGTACGAATCCTCCTCCTCCTCCTCCGAAGATTCCGAAGAAAGGCAAGGAGAAAGGCAAGAAGTAGGGAATCCCCCTTGTGGGGGCTTCCTTCCGGGATAGACTTCCCGGTTTCGAAGCGGGTTCCAGGTTCGAGCGGCGGTTTGGTGAACAAGCATCTCTTTTTCTTCAAAAGTTTCCTCAAGCATCCCAACACGGTGGGCGCCGTGGCCCCCTCCTCCCGGGTCCTCGCCCGGGCCATGGTGGAAGGCAAGGGTCTGGACAGGGCTTCCTGCGTGGTGGAGTACGGGCCGGGCCTGGGATCCTTCACCAAGGAGATCCTGGCCCGCAAGGGAAGGGGGACCCTCTACGTAGGGATCGAGAAGAACCCCGAGTTCGTCGAGGTGCTGCGCCGGGAATTCCCGGAAGGCCGTTTCCTCGTGGGGGATGCGGGGGACGTGGGGGAGATCCTGGCCGGGATGGGGATCTTCCAGGTGGACCTGGTGGTCTCGGGCCTCCCCTTCGCCAATTTTCCCCCCCAGGTCCAGCGCAGGATCCTGGAGACGACCTGCGCCGTCCTGAAACCGGGCGGTTCCTTCGTCACCTTCAACTACATCCACACCTGGCCCCTCCAGAAGGCCAAGGCCTTCCGGGAGAAGATCTCCGGCGTCTTCGACCGGGTCACCTGGCGTCCCGTGATGCTGAACGTCCCCCCGGCCTTCGTGGTGAACTGCAGGAAGGGGAACGTGACCTGTCCCTGCGGAAGGCTCGCGGATTGTCACGGCCTGCGCCTGGCCGGAAAGACCCGGCCCGAGCCTTCCCCCGCTCCCGCTCCCGAGAGGGTGGTCACTCCCTGACGACCCACACCCGGGAGTGATGCCTTACCTTCACCCGGAAACCCCGGAAGGCGGGAAGGAGGGAGGGCGACGGCGGGTGCTTCGGATTTCCCTCGACCGCAATCAGGGTCACCTCCCTCGCGTGGACGTCGTATTCCACCCGGTATTTCGCTCCGCCGGGCTTGAGAATCCTCGGGAAGGTCCTGTCCAGCCGATCCCGGACGGCGCCGGGTAGGTCCGGGGGAAGGAGGTCCTCCGGCGCAAGGAGTTCGGCGTCGCTTCCCTCCTCCACCCCCAGTTCTTCCAGGCGCCGCAGGATCCACTCTTCCAGGGGGGGTGGGTCGGAGGGCGGTTCGAAGTCCCGGAGCCCCTCCAGGAGCCCGGCCCGGGTCACCTGGGAGAGAAGCTCCAGGGCCTCCAGGCGGTCCCGGGCCCGGCCGGCCGTTCCGGGAAAGAGTTTCCCCTCCAGGAAGAGGGAGGCCAGGGCCTCCCGGCAGGCTCCGCCCCGGGGCTCCTCCTCCCACGCTTCCAGGACCTGGCCGGCGAACTCCCTCTCGAGGAGGGCGAAGAGCCTTCCCTCCCGGAAGAAGGCCCGGGCCACCCGGACCTTTCCCAGGCCTGCCTCGGCCAGGAGGGCTGGGGGGACGGGGGTGGCCAGGGTGATCAGGATCTTCTTCTTCTTTCCTTCCCCCACGGCCCGGGTCTCCCAGGCCACCAGGGCCCGGGCCTTGTTCTCCTCCAGGGTGCTCTCCCGGACCAGGTCCGCTTCCGTCCCTTCCCGGGCCCAGTGGACCTTGCCCTTCCTCCGGCGGGCGACCCAACCCGACCGGGGATCGGCCGCCAGGGCGGCGAGGAGGAGGGCCTTCCCTGGGGATTTCCCCTTCCCGGTGTCTTCGGAGGAAAGCCCCCAGGCCTTCCGGAGCCTCCTCCGGGCCGCCTTTGCCTCCTGGAGGGCCGGGAGGTGGAGGGCTTCCTTGGGGACCGCCCCCCGGAGGGCCAGGAGCAGAAGGGTGGCGTCGCATCCCCCTTCGGGCAGGGTCCGGCGGATTTCTTCCGGAAGGGGGTGCTTCAGGAGGGGCCTTCCCGTGGAGAGGGCCGCCGCCAGGTCCAGGCCCTCTTCGAGGCAGCCCCGTTTCTCCGATTCCAGGATGAGATTGCCCAGGGGCGGGTCCAGGGGGAGCCCGAAGAGGATCCTCCCCCTCTCGGTGAGGCGGGCTTCCCCCTCCAGGGCCCCCAGGACCCGGAGTTCCCCCAGGGCGTCTTCCAGGGCGTATTCCCGCGGGGGATCCAGGAAATCCAGCTCCCTCGGGTCGGCTCCGCAGGCGGCGGCGGCCAGAAAGAGGGGGGCCAGGGGCTCCCTGTGGATCTCGGGAGGTGTGACCGGGGCCAGGCGGGCCTTCCCGCTCCAGAGGCGGATGCACCGTCCCGGCGCGAGCCGACCCGCCCGCCCGGCTCTCTGGTCGGCGCTGTCGGCCGCCACGGGAACGAGGGTCAGGAAGCTCCTCCCGTAGTGGTACACGGTCCGGCGGACCAGGCCGGAGTCGATCACTGTTGTGATCCGGGGTACGGTAATCGATGTCTCGGCCACGTTCGTGGCGAGGATTACCCGTCTCCTCCGGCCCGGGCGGAACACCCGGGCCTGCTCCTCCAGGGAGAGGCCGCCGTGGAGTTCCAGGAACTCCCATTCGCCGAATTTCCCGCGCAGGGTCCTGGCCAGGGCGGCGATCTCCCCTTTGCCGGGAAGGAAGACCAGGACGTCCCCCTCCTGGTCCGCGACCCGGGCGAGGGCGGAGACCACCCGCTCCTCCAGCCCCGTCCGCTCGGGGAGGAGATTCCGGCCGGGCAGGTACAGGATCTCGACCGGGTGGGCCCGTCCCCGGGCGTGGAGATGGCGGCCCCCCAGGTGGCGGGCCACCCTCTCCCCTTCCAGGGTGGCCGACATGACCAGCAGGGCCGGGCCCTTCCTCCTGTGGAGGAGGGCCAGGAGCAGGTCCGTGTCCCAGCGCCTCTCGTGGAATTCGTCCAGGATCACCACGGAGAATTCCCCGAGCCCCGTCCCGCCGAACATCCTCAAGGCCACTCCCGGGGTGGCGAAGAGGATCTCCGTCTCCTTCGAGGTTCTCTGGTCGTCCCGGACGCTGTATCCCACCCGGGAACCCAGGGGGCACCCTTCCAGTTCGGCCACCCTCGCCGCCAGGCCCCGGCAGGCCACACGCCTGGGTTCCACGACCAGGACCTTCCCCAGGCCGGTGCACCAGCGGGGCACCTGGGTGGACTTCCCCGTGCCCGTGGGGGCCGTGACCACCAGGGGTTCCCGGGGCAGGGCCTCCAGGACCTGGTCCCGGAGGGAATCGATGGGGAGGGTCGGTTCCGGCTTCAAGGGTCTTCTCCAGGTTCCTTCCTTTCGCCCCTTCGATTGGAAAGGTAACGGTTCGGAAAGGGGAGAGGAACTTGCTTGGAAGGGAGCCGGGGGTGGCCCTCCCGGAAAGGTGCCCCGGGGGGGCTCCTGGTAAAACCTCTCCCCTCCCCGGACAATCGGGGGTCATGAAGGGGCACGGTGCAGCAAGGGTGGGTCCTCTCCGGGGATCTCCGGTCTTCCGGGCCGGAGACGGGGAAGGTGGTCTCCCGGCCTGCGGGGGAGACGGGCCGGGGGAAAGCAAGGTTCGGAGAGGGTTCCTGTCCCTCCTGTACCCGGCCCTCCTCTTCCTTTCCTTCCTTCCCGCGGCCTTCGCCCATGGAGGGCGGTACAGGGCACCCACGACGCCCGAGCCGGTCAAGCCTGGGGGGCAGACCTTCCCGGGAGGACTTCCCTCCATGGCCGGGGCCCCGACGACGAGAGAATACCCGGATTGGCGGAAATGGTGGGCCCTGAACTGGGAGGGGATCGTGGACATGCGGGTCCGCCTGGCCCGGGCCGCCCCGGCGGGGAGGCCGGGGGACGAGGGGGGCTGGAAGGCCCTCCGTCCCCTTTCGCCGGCGGAGAAGAAGAGGCTCATCCTGCCAGCCCTGGAATGGGCCTTGAAGAGCCGGGACCGGGAGGTGCGGGCCGCCGCGGTGATCGCCCTGGGGAAGCTCGCCCTGCCCTCGACCCTTCCCCTCCTGCGCCGGGCCTTGAAGGACAAGGTGAGGATCGTGCGCAATTCGGCCGCCCTGGCCCTCGGGCTCGGAGGGTTCCGGGAGGCCGAGGAGGATCTTCTCCGGGTCTTCCGCCCCGGAGCGGCCTTGAACGAGACCCGCGCCTGGGCGGCCGTGGGGCTTGGATTCCTGGGAACGGACCGGGCCGTCCGGGCCCTGCTGGACCTCCTCCAGCGGATTACGGGGAAGCAGGTGAAGGGATCGAACAGGGAGGTCCTCGTCTGTTCGGCGGCGGGTCTCACCGTCTCCCGGTCCCCCCTGGCGGCCAGGGAGATTCCCCTTCTCCTGAAACGGGCCGGCTCCAGGCTTCCTCCCGCCCGGTCCCTGCTCTACTTGGCCCTGGGGAAGATCGGGGACAGGCGGAACCTGCCCGTCCTCGAAAAGGGCCTGCGGGAAAAGACCCCCCTGGTCCTTTGCGGAGCCGCGGCGGGAGCGGGATGCCTGGCGACTCCCGGTGACAGGAGGATCGTTGGGAAGCTCATGGAACTGGCGGGGGAGAGTTTTTCCTTCGATTGCCGGGCCTTCGCGGTCATCGCCCTGGGGAGGATCGGGGGGAGCGAGGCCGAGGCCTTTCTCGAGGCCCTCCTGGAACGCTGGAAGAAGGGGATCCGGCCCGTGTTTCTCGAGCCCTTCGTAGCTCTCGGGCTCGGCCTGGCGGGAATGCGGCGGGCCGTACCGGTTCTCCTTCCCCACCTGGATTCCGGGGTGGTGGACCGGAAGGGGGCCTTCGCCCTGGCCCTGGGCATGCTCGGCGGCCCCCCCGTTCCCCGGGTCCTGGCCGGGGAGATCGGCCGGACCCGGAATCCCCGGTGCTTCGCCGAGGTGGCCCTCGGCGCCGGCCTGGGGCGGGCCCTCGGGGCCGTCCCCGTCCTGGAGAGGATCCTCCTCCGCGAGAGGAAGGCATCCTTCAGGGTGGCCGCCGCCGCGGCCCTGGGGCTCCTCGGCGGGAGGGAGAAGGCCCTGGACCAGGTCCTGGGACTCCTGGGAAAGGCCAAGTCCGCCGCCCTCCAGACCCCCCTGGTCTTCGCCATGACCCTCCTGGCCGGGAGGAAGACCATCCCCAGGATCACGGCGGTCCTCCGGGCGCGGGGCACCCAGGACAGGGTCCGGGCCCTTTGTTGCGCCGCCCTGGGAAACCTTGGGGACAGCCGGCGCCGTCCCGTCCTCTCCCGCCTCTCCAGGGACTTCCCCTGGCCCGCCGTCACACCGGTGTTGAACGAAATCCTCTACCTATATTGAATCTTCCTCCGTAGAGAGGACCGATATGGGATTTCCCAAGAGAGCCGCCTGGATCCTCCTGGTGTTCCTGGTCTCCCTGGGCCTGGCCGCTTCGGGGAGGGCCCACGAGGCTTTCCACTCCCATCCGGGCCACCACCAGGGGTGCCAGGTCTGCATCCTGGGAGGAACCACTCCCCCTCCCCCGCCGAGACCGGAGAATCCCAGGCCGGTCCGGAGACAGCCTCTTCCCTCGCTCCGCTCGGTCCTTCCCATGGGGGATCCCCCCTTCCGGCTGGGATCCCGGGCTCCTCCCTCCTCTCCTCCCTCCTGATTCTTCTCGATGCGGACGCTCCCACCCCTTTGGGGCGGGGGTGTGGTGGAAGGATTCCGGAATATCGATTCGCCGGGGGCTCCCCCGGCGGGGAGGAAAGCCATGAGAGAGAGTCTTTGCCCGCGGGCGGCTGCGGCGGCCGTCGCGGTCCTGTCCCTCCTTTCTCTCTGCGGCCCTGTTCGGGCCCAGGAGAAGGGTCCGGCGGAAGAGAGAGGCCGGACGGACCTGGAAAGACGAATCCGGGAACTCGAGCGGCAGATCGAGGGTCTCCGGGCGGAGATCGAGGCCGGAGGACCGGGGAGGGAGGGCGCCGTCCCGGGGAGGGCCGGCATGGAGACCGCCGGCGGGGCGGGTTTCGGCCTGCTGGGCAGGCTGGGCCAGACCACGGGGTTCTCCAACACTTTCAATCCGGCCATCGGATTTACATCCGATTCCCTTTTCGCCTTCAATTCCCGGAGCGACTCGGGAGACGATTGGAACAAGTTCCACTTGAGGTCGGCCGAACTGGGCATCTCGAGCTATATCGATCCCTACGGCTGGGCCTACGCCGTCGTGGAGAGCCACATGGGGGAGCACGTGGGGCTCCCCGAGGCGGCGGGCAACCTCTTCGTAGGCCCCGACGACTGGAACCTCCGGCTCAAGGCCGGGAAATTCCTCACCGATTTCGGCAAGATCAACCAGGTCCACGACCACGATCTTCCCTTCACGGAGAGACCCCTGGTCCTGGAGGATTTCCTGGGTGGAGCCAACATCGGGACCGGGGCGGAGCTCCACCAGTGGTTCGGGTTGACAGAGGACATCCCAATCAGGTGGTCCCTGGGGATGTTCAACAGCACCCGGGGACACAGCCACGCCGTGGACGCCGTGGAGAGCGACATGGATACTTCCCGGTCCACCGGTTACAGGGGGTTCAGGGATTTCGCCTATGGTGGGAGGGTGACGGCCTACACGGAGCTTGGGGAAGCCTGGACCCTCCAGGTCGGCACCAGCGCCCTCTACCAGGGGGAGCAGGAGGTCTTCCGGGAGACCGTCCCCGGCACCTGGCGGGGCTACGACCTGGAGAACAGGCTCACGGCCGGCTTGGACGTCACCTTGAAATGGCTCGAGGCCACGGGCGGATCCAGCCTGGTCTGGGGCACGGAGCTCCTCCGCTCCCGGGCGCACTACCTGGACGATGTATACACTCCTGGGCGGGTATATAGGGATCATGCCGCCGGCGGATACACCTATCTCCTCTACAAGTGGAACCAGCACTGGTCGGCCTACGTCATGTACGACCGCCACCAGGTTCCCGGATCCTCGCGCCTGGGCAAGACCATCTACTCCGCCGGAATCACCTGGGACTTGAGCCACTTCAACCGGCTCAGGCTCCACTACAGCTACAGGAACCTGGAGGGTGACGAAGACTCCAGCGTGGTCTACCTGCAATGGGTCTTCGTCATCGGAACCCACGCCCACGGCATGGACTGGTAGGAAGGAGGAAAAACCGTGAGAAACGAAGCGACCCTTTCCAGCGTCCTTTCCTTCCTCCTCCTTCTCCTCTTCCTCCCGGGCCGGCCGGCCCGGGCCTCCGGGAAGATCCGGGTCGTGGCGACGGTCCCCGACCTGGCCTGGGTGGCCGAACAGATCGGCGGCGACCGGGTCCGGGTGAGGGCCCTGGCCCGCGGGGGCCAGGACCTCCACGCAGTGCCGGCCAGGCCCACCTTCCTCCTGCACATCTCCAGGGCGGACCTCTTCCTGGAGCTCGGGCTGGACGCCGAGCACGCCTGGGTGCCTCCCCTGATCTATGCATGCCGGAATCCCCGGGTGCGGCCGGGAGGAAAGGGCTTCGTCAATTGCTCCGCCGGAATCCGTCCCTTGGAAGTTCCGAAGAGCCTGAGCCGGGAGCAGGCCGGAGACCTCCATCCCATGGGGAATCCCCACTACAACCTGGACCCGGAGAACATGCGGATCGTGGCCCGGAACGTCTGCGAGGGACTCTGCCGGGTGGACCCGGCGGGAAAGGACTTCTACAGGAAGAACCTGGCCGCCCTGATGAAGCGGTTCGACGAAAAAGAGAAGGAGTGGTTCCGGATGGCCCGGGACCTGAAGGGGACGGCCGTGGTGACCTACCACCTCTCCTGGTCCTATTTCGCCAGGCGTTTCGGGATCCGGGTCGTGGGGACCATCGAGCCCAAGCCCGGTATCGAGCCCACTCCCTCCCACCTGGCCGAGCTCCTGGAGACCATGAAGAGGGAGAAGGTGAAGGTGATCATCCGGGAACCCTACTACAGCGAAAAGACCCCCTGCTGGCTGGCGGAGAGGACGGGCGCCAGGGTGGTCACCCTTCCGAATACGGCCGGATGGAACGGGGCCGGGAAGACCTGGTTCGACCTGATGGACTATATCCTGAAGAACCTCAGGAAGGCCGCCGGCCTTCCCGCAGTCCCTCCGCCGGAGAAGGAGAAGGCCTCCCCGGCCGGGGAGGGAGCGCGGTGAACCCTCCCGGGGAGATCCTCCTCCGGATGGAGGGGGCCGCCCTGGGTTACCCGGGGAGGAAGGTCCTCTCCGGTGTGGACCTGGAGGTCCGGGAAGGGGAGTTCCTGGTGATCCTCGGGCCCAACGGGGCCGGGAAGACCACCCTGGTCCGGGGGATCCTGGGACTTCTTCCGCCCCTGGAAGGGAAGATCCTCTTCCCCAGGGCGGGGAGGGGCGGGCCGCCTCCGGCGGGCTACGTTCCCCAGAGGGAGGAGCTGGATCCCCTCTTCCCCTTCTCGGCGGGAGAAGTGGTCCAGGGGGGCCTCCAGGCCCGGCTTCCCCCCTGGGGGCGGCCGGGGCGCCCGGCCGGGGAGGTGGAGCGGTGCCTGGGGGAGGTCGGACTCCCCGGTGCGGGGAGCCGGCCCTTCGGGGCTCTCTCGGGTGGCCAGAGGCAGCGGGTCCTGATCGCCCGGGCCCTGGCCACCGGTGCGGCCCTCCTGGTCCTGGACGAGCCTACGGCCGGGTTGGACCCGGATGCGGCGGAGCGGGTCCTGGCCCTCCTGGTCAGGCTCCACGAGACACGCCGCCTGGGACTGGTCTTCGTGACCCACTTGAAGGAGCAGGTCCTTGGGCGGGCCACCCGGGTCCTGGAGGTCCGGGGAGGCCGGGTGCGGGCGTCGGGAAAGGAGGGGCCCCATGCCGGATAACCTCGCCCTTCTGAAGGATCTCTACCTGGAAGCCTTCCTGGGATCCCTCCTGGCGGGATTCCTCTGCCCCATGGTCGGCGCCCTCCTCTTCCTCCGGAGAAACGTATTTCTGGGGCTGGCCCTCCCCCAGGCGGCGGCCGCCGGAATTTCGCTCGACCTGGTTCTCCTTCCCTGGTGGGCGGGGGCCGTGGGTTGGGGAGTGGTCCGCTCGGGGGACCACCTGCACCCCTCTTTCGCCCTTCACGTGGCCTTCGCCTTTTCCGCCGTGCTCCTGGTCCTTGGGATCCTTGCCCGGCTGGAGCGTTCCCGCAGGGGGTCTCCCGAGGCCAGAACCGCCGCGGCCTACGTGGCGGGCCTGGCGGCGACCCTTCTCCTCCTCCAGAACACGCCTTTCGGGAAAGCCTTCGTCGACGCCATGATGCGGGGGGAGATCCTTTCCGTCTCGGGGGGAGACCTGGTTCTCCTCCTGGTGCTGGCGGCGGGGGCCTTCGCGGCCCTGCACGTCTTCCGCGGAAGGATCCTCCTGGTCCTGTTCGACAGGGAGGCCGCCCAGGCCGCCGGGATCCGGCCCCAGGTGTGGGAGAGCCTGGTCCTCCTCCTGGCGGGACTCACCGTGGCCGCAGGCGTCGTGACCGTAGGGCCCCTGGTGGTCTTCGCCTATTTCGCCCTTCCGCCCCTGGCGGCCCGGGGACTGAGTCCTTCCATGAAGGTCTTCATGGTCCTTTCGGTGACCTTCGGGATCCTCTCCACCCTGGGAGGGTGGTTCTTCTCTCTGGCGACGGACCATCCCCTGGGACCTTCCATCGCCGGTGCAGGTATTGCGCTTCTCCTGTTGTCCTGGTGCCTCCGGCCCTTGGCGGCCCGGCTCGTGCAGCCCGCTCCCTAGGGAGTCCTACGGGCGTTTTTCAGGGAATTGAAAGGTGCGCTTCCCCCGGGAGCGTGGATCCTGGATCATATCCCGGTCCCGGCAGATGGAGCCGGCGGGGAGGTGGGAGAGCCGGGCATCCTAGGCAGGAGGTATGGCCATGCGATCCAGGATCCTGGTGGGAGTCACGTCTCTTCTGGTCCTTTGGCTGGGGGCTGCCCCGGTGTGCGCCCAGAAGAAGAATCCCCGGTTGAAGGCCCTCGAGAAGGCCCGTTACACCCTGGTCGAGGGGGTCCTTCGCGCCCTGAGGGCCGTTCCGGGGACGGTGGTGGAAGCGGAGGCGGAAGTCGAGAAGGAGGACGAGGGCTACGAGGTCTCCTACAAGGTGATCATCCTCCGGGGAGGGAGGCTCTACCTCGTCGAAGTGAGCGGGGAGACGGGGAAAGTCGAGAAAACCCGGAAACTCGGAAAGCCCCGGGCCGAGGAGCACGAGGAGGAAGAAGGCGAGAGAGGGGAGGAGCACGAGAGAGGGGAGAGAGAAGAGAAAGGGGAAAGGGAGGAGGAGCACGAGAGAGGAGAGAGAGAGGAGAAAGGGGAAAGGGAGGAGGCCGAAGACTTGGAGCGTCCAGAGATCGTGGACGCCCCGGGGGAAGAGAAGGAACGGTGCTTCCTCGAGTCCTTCGAGTCGGCCCGGAAGAGCGGGATTCCCAGGGGCTGGATCCCGGCGGAGACCAACAGCGCCGGCCGGCCGGGGACGTGGAAGGTCGTGAAGGCCCAGGACGCCCCCAAGGGCGGCAAGGTGATGGCCCTGGTCCGGACCACCAACAGGGGGCACACCTTCAACCTCCTTCTCACGAAGAAGGTCTTCCCGGCGGACCTGGCCCTCTCGGTGAGGATCAAGGCCGGCACGGGCAGGGAGGACCAGGGGGGAGGCCTGGTCTGGCGCGCCCTGGACGCGGACAACTACTACATCACCCGCTGGAATCCCCTGGAGGACAATTTCCGGCTCTACAAGGTCGTCAGGGGCAGGCGCTCCATGATCACCGGGGTGCGCCTCAAGGTGGATCCCGGGAAATGGCACAAGATCATGGTGAAGACCAAGGGGAAGCGGATCCGGGTCTACTTCGACGGGAGGCTCTACCTGGAGGCTGAGGACTCCACCTTCTCCGGGCCGGGCCGGGTCGGCCTCTGGACCAAGGCCGACGCCGCCTCTTTCTTCGACGACTTCCAGGTTTGCTGGTAGACTTCCCGCTGCTTCTGGTCCCGAACCTTTCCGGCGCGGAGCGCCCGGACGCTCCACGCCGGTTTTTTTCCCGGACGTTCCCCTGGAGTGAGGTTATGAGACCAAGGTCCGTTCCGGTCCCAGGCCCCCTCTTGATCCTCTCTTGCCTGTTCCTGGTCTTCCCACCCCGGCCCCGGGCGCAGGAGGCCGGAGCTTCGTCCCGGCCCGCCCGGAGGGGCGGGCCTCCCGTCTTGCGGTGCGGGGTCCTCCCGGAGGATCTGGTCCTGGACGGGATCCTGGACGAGCCGGCGTGGAAGGAGGCCGACGCCATCCCGAACCTGACGGAGATCGAGCCCGACCTCGGGGGGAAACCCACGGGACGTACCAGGGTGCAGGTCCTGGCGAACCCGGGGGCCGTGGTGATCGGGATCTATTGCCAGGACCCGGAACCGGACAAGATCGTCAGCTATTCCGTGGCCAGGGACGCCCACATCTTCGCAGAGGACCACGTCCGGATCCTCCTGGGGACCTACATGGACGGCCGGACAGGGTATATTTTCGCCGTAAATCCTTCGGGGGCGAGGTTCGACGCCCTCGTGGCCCGCCGCGGGGAGAGCCTGGATCCGAGCTGGGACGGGATCTGGGAGGCCGCCGCCCACAAGGGGGACTACGGCTGGTCCGTCGAGATCCGGATCCCCATTCTCACCCTTGGATTCAAGAAGGGCCTCCACACGTGGCAATTCAATGTGGAGAGGCGGATAGAGAGATTCCGGGAGAACAGCCGCTGGGCCGGGATCAGCCGGGACTGGCGGCTCACCCAGCCCAGCCATGCGGGCCTGCTCGCCGATCTCCCGGACTTCAACCTTGGTTACGGAATCAGTATCCGTCCCTCGGCGGTGGCGAGCTGGGGGAAGCGGGCCAAGGGAAGGACGCCGGACCTGGATACGGACCTGAGCCTGGACGTCCAGTGGAGGATCACGCCGGACCTCCTGGGAGCCCTTACCTTCAACACCGATTTCGCCGAGACCGAGGTGGACACCAGGAGGATCAACCTCACCCGCTTTCCCCTCTTCTTCCCCGAGAAGAGGACCTTCTTCCTGGAGGGCCGGGACGCCTTCGACTTCGGCCTCGGCCTTCGGACCGATGTGGTTCCTTTTCACAGCCGCAGGATCGGCCTGGTGAAGGGCCACGCCGTGCCCATCGATTACGGCGCCAAGGTGGTTGGCAGGGTGGGGAAGACCAGCGTGGGGGCCCTGGGCGTCCGGACGGGGAAGGAGGACGACGTCGCCCCCGCCACGGAGATGGGGGTCGTCCGTCTCCGCCGGGACGTGCTGGAGGAGTCCTCCGTGGGCCTGATCGCCACGGCGGGGGATCCCCTGGGCCGGGGCGGTTCCTGGATGGGCGGCGCGGACTTCACCTACCAGACCTCGAAGTTCCAGGGGAACAAGAACTTCCTGGTCGGAGTGTGGGGCCTCACCATGGACCGGGCGGGCCTGAGGGGCGGGAGCAAGTCGGCCCTGGGAGGGAAGATCGACTATCCCAACGACCTGTGGGACATCTCCTTCGACTACAAGCGGATCGGGAAGGAATTCGACCCCTCTCTCGGGTTCGTTCCACGCAAGGGGGTGCAGAAGTTCCACGCCGGGTGCGATTTCATGCCCAGGCCGGAGGATTCCTTCATACGCCAGTGGTACTTCGAATCCTCTCTAAGGTATTATACGAAGCTCGAAGGCAAGTGGGAGTCCTACAGTTTCTTCACGGCGCCTTTCCACTTCGAGACCCAGGACGGGGACGAGTTCGAGTTCAACATCATGCCCAAGGGGGAGAGGCTGGACGAGGATTTCGAGATCGCCGACGGTGTGATCATCCCCAAGGGGACCTACAGGTGGGTGCGCTACAGGCTCCAGGTGGACTCGGCCTCCAAGAGGCCCGTCTCGGCAGGGGTGGCCTGGTGGTTCGGGCCTTTCTACGAGGGACACATGGACACGATCGAGGTGGACCTCCGCATCCGCCCCCTGGCCTTGTTGACGATCACCTTCTCCAGCGAGAACAACAACGTCAGGCTTCCCCAGGGAAATTTTCATGAAAGTGTATATGGATCGAGGATCCGCCTGAACATCTCCCCCGACATGGACCTCTCCAGCTACATCCAGTACGACACGGAGAGCAAGCTCCTGGGGACGAACAGCCGGCTCAGGTGGACCATCACGCCCTATTCGGACGCCTACCTGGTGTGGAACTACAACGTGGACCGCCGGGACAGGCGTTTCGCCCCCCAGACCTACGAGACCATCCTGAAGTTGCAATATACCTACAGATTTTGAGACCCCGGAACTGGGGGTGCGACGGCGGCGGCCAGGAAGAAGGGCTCCCCCTCACCGGGGCCGGCGGGTGCGAAAGGAGGAGGGAGGGGCCGGGAGGGAGCGATCCTGGGGCGGCCGAAGGGGGAGAGGAGGCTCTCCAGGTCTTCGGGAGTGAAGAAGGCCGCCTCCTTCCAGGGCGGGCGGCCCGAGGCCTTCCGGTTCCGGGCCAGGGAGGAGCGGGCGTCCAGCACTCCAGCCAGGAGGATTCCTCCGGGGGCGAGGAGGGCCGAAGCCCTCCTGAGGACTTCCCCGGGCCGGGGGAGGAATTCCAAGACGGTGAGGAAGGCCACCACCCGGAAGGATCGGGGGCGGAAGGGAGGGGCTTCGCCGCGGGCCCGGACGAGCCCGGTCTCTCCCTTTTCCCGGGCCTTCTCAAGCATGGGCATGGAGGGGTCCAGTCCGAAGGGGCGGTATCCCGATTTCCGCCAGAAAGGAAACCAGAAGGCCGTGCCGCATCCCACTTCCAGGAGTGGGGCTCCTCCTCCGCCGGGGGGAAGGAGGGAGCCCAGGACCTCTCTCTCCAGGGCCGCCGCGGCGGACCCCTTGGGTGTGGAGTGCCAGGCCTCGTAATCCCGGGCCATCCCGTCGAAGGGGTTGGTCGCCATGGGGAAGCTCCAAGGGTTCACGGTGAGAGGGGGAGCGGTCCCGACGATAGCGGAGCTTGGCGGCGGAGGGGAAAAAAAGTTTGGTGGGCCGTGCTGGATTCGAACCAGCGACTTCGACCTTGTGACGATCGCACTCTACCAGCTGAGTTAACGGCCCACCTCTCAGGCCGGGAGATCCTGGGAAATCGGGCCCCCCTTGTCAAGGGGGGGCGGCCCGGCGGGGAAGGTCGGACCTCCCCCCGGCCTCTCCGGCCCGCCCGGGGCTCCCTTGCCGGGAAGGGTGGCCTTCAGCGGGTTCCGGCCCGGCTGGAGACCTCCTCCGGGAAGGGCTCCTCCCCGGGTTCCGGCAGGGGGTAGCCCAGGGGGATGGTGAAGGTGAAGCGGGCACCCCCCAGGGGCGATTCGTCGCAATGGATGCTCCCCCCGTGGGCCTCCACGATGGACCTGGCCAGGGGGAGTCCCAGGCCCGTGCCCTGGGGCTTCTCCGTCAGGATCTCCCCTCCCTGCTGGAAAGGCTGGAAGATCTCCTCCCGCCTCTCCTCGGGGACTCCCGGCCCTGAGTCGGAGACTTCCAGGCGGACCAGGCCCTTCCGGTTCTTCTCTTCGTAGCCTGGACAGGTGATCCGGACCTGGATCGTTCCCCCCCGAGGGGTGAACTTGAGGGCGTTGACCAGGAGCTGGTCCAGGACCTGGCGGATCCGCTTGGCGTCCACCAGCAAGGGCGGGAGGGTTGGGCATTCGTTCCGGAAGGAGAGCTCGATCTGGGACTCCTCCGCCTGGGGTCCGAACTTCTTCTTCGCCCCTTCCAGGAGGTCCTCCAGGGGGAGAGGGCCCTTGTTGAGGAAGATCCTCCCGGCCTTGAAGGCCGAGAGATCCATGACGTCCTCCACCAGCCTGGTCAACCTCTGGGCCTCCTCGTGGAGGATGGCCAGGAACTCCCGGCGGGTCCGCTCGTCGTCGGGGGGCATGTCCCGGAGGATCTCGCTGTAGGAACAGATCGCCGTGAGGGGGGTGCGGAGCTCGTGGGAGACCGACGAGAGGAAGGCCTCTTTCATCTCCTCCACCTCCTTCTCCCGGGTGACGTCCACCAGGGCGAGGACCACGCCCCGGAAGGGGTCCCTCTCCTCGTCCTCCAGTATGGGGGCCAGGGAGACCTTGAGGGCCCTGCCCTTGAACCGGGCCTCCACTTTGACGGGCCGGTTCATTCCTCTGCGGAACTCCTCCAGGAAGGGGCTCACCTTCTCGAAGAGGCTCGCCGGCAGGGCCTGGGCCAGGTGGAGTCCTCCCACCCGGCTTTCCTCCACGTCCAACTGGGCCTGGGCCGCCGGATTCACCAGGACCACTTCCAAGGCCTGGTCCGCCACCAGGACTCCTTCGGCCAGGGCGTCCACGACCTTCCTCAGTTGGCGGAAGGCGTACCGCTCCGCCAGGAAACCCGCCCGGGCCATCCTTTCCTTCTCGGAGAGGGCCGCCCCCAGGCGGGCCAGGGCCTCCTCGACCTTCCGGACCTCCAAGGGCCCTTTTCGGGAAACCTGGAAGGGCGCCCTCTTTTCCGCCAGGGCCAGGGCCTTCTCGGCCGTCTCCTGGAGGGGGCGGACCACCATCCAGGTCAGGAGGGGCCAGAGGGCCAGGAAGAGGAAGGCCAGGATCAGGCCCCCTCCCGCCAGCAAGGGGAGGGCTCCCAGGGTGAGTTCCACCGAGGGGAAACGGCTCCTGGCCCAAAGAAGGAGAAACCAGCCGCCGAAGGAGAGAAAGGCCGCCCCCAGGGCGGTTCCTACCAGGAGCGCCCGGACCCCGACAGGTCGCGGGCCTGCCCTTTGCCGGCCTTTCCGGTTTTTTCGGACCAACAGGATCCCCTGCCTTTTCTCCAAAATCGTCCCTCTTCCTCTCTTTCCCCCTTTCGTCACGGCAGGGATCCCCTCTGAAGGCCTCCCTCAAGGGGAGTTGACGAAGGACCGATAGAAACCACATGACACAGTAGGGTCCCTGCCGGGGGTGATCCCTGCGGGAAGGGGAGTAGACATGAGGAACCGGCACAGAAGCTGGAAGTTCGTAGCAGGAACGGCCTTTCTCGTCCTTTCCGGCGGCCTCGCTCCTTGTGCGGGGGGAGAGAGGGGAAACAGGCTGGAATGGCCCGCCGGGTTTTCCCTGGTTCCCCAGGACGCCGTGGCCGTCCTTTCCATGGAGAAGGGCGGGAGATTCCTGGAGGCCGGCGGGCCCGCCGGGGGGGCCTTCCTGGAGAGGCTGGCCCGTTGGCTCGGCGTGAAGAAGGAGACTCTGTCCTCTTCTTTCTTCGAAGGGCCCTTCACGGCGGCCCTCTTCCCTGCCAGGGAAGAAGGACCTTCCCTCCTCCTGGTGTTTCCCGACTGCCCGGGGGGCCGGAAGGAATTCTTCGCCCTCCTGGCCAGGAGCCCGGGAGCCTTCCGGCCCGCCGGAAGGCTGGCCGGCGCGGAGGTCGGTTCCTACACCTTGCCTCCCCCCGTAGGCCTCAGGTTCTTCACGATCCAGAGAGGGGACACCTTCCTGGCCGCCACTTCCAAGGAGTTGCTCTCCCAGGCCCTGGAGGCCGAGACCTCTCCGGCCACGAAGAGTCTCCAGGCCGACGCCGCCCTGGCCCGGATCTTTCGTTCCGGAGCATACCGGGGTGAGGCCCGCTTCTTCGTCTCCTTCAAGCAGGGCCTTTTCGGAAGAGGGAGCTTCTTCCCCGGGGCACCGGTGGAGGCCGGGTCCTGGGTGAGTTGGATCAGCACGACCTCGGGAAACCGGGTGGAGACCTCCCTCAGGGTGGAGTGGCCCGAGCCCAGGGGAGGCTGGGGCGGCCTGGCGGGGGAGAAGTCCCTGCCCCGGGACCTGGAGAAGTTCCTGCCCGGGCCGGGGGACCTGGTGGTCTCGGCCGGGTTGCTCCCTCCGGAGGGGGGGAAAACCTTCCCCGTTCCCAGGTCCCTGCAGGACCACCTTCCTCTCCCCTGGAGGCGGCTCTTCGCCTCCTGGTCGGGGGATTTCCGCCTTCGTATCCAGTCCGGGCCGGGCGGGAAACCTCGCTGGGCGGCCCTCCTGGACCTGACCAACCCCACCAGGACGGACCAGGTGATGCGCACTCCGGGGAAGGTCTGGAAGGAGAAAGACCATACCACGGGGGGCGGATACACCATCACCACGCTGGAGGGGCCGGGAGGGAAGGTCTGCTCCTGGGCGATCGCCGGGGGCAGGCTCTACCTGGCCTCCGATCCTGTCCAGCTCGAGGAGGTCCTGGCGGGAGGGAAGAAGGTTCCCGCCGCCCCGCCGGCCGATACCGGTTCCACCGGAAGGAAGACCTTCCTCTCCGCCAGGGGCGAGGTGGAGGTCCTGGCCGGCCTCCTTCCCTCTCCTTTCCGGGGCCTGCTCAGGGGATGCACGGGGGAATTCACCCTGAAGGCATCGGCCGACCCGGCGGGCCTGGGTTTCTCCTATTCCGGAATGGGCCGGCCGCCGGGGTTCCACCTTCTCGAGACCCTCAGTCTTCCCAGGGCTTCCTCCGGTGAGGGCCTGGCGGCGGCGGGGGAAGGAAAACGCACTTCCGGAACGGACTGGAAGAGCCTGACCCCCAAGGAACGATTCCAGGCCCTGGTCTCCCTGGAGAAGGCCGGGGACGTCCAGGTCTACGCCGACGAGGTGGAAGCCCTCCTGGAGGACCCCGATCCGGCCGTCGCGGCCAGGGCGGCCTACATCCTGGGCACCCACGGAGTGGTGGCCTCTGTCCCCGCCTTGTGCAAGACCCTCCGGGACAGCCCGAACCCCGTTGTGCGCCGCTACGCCGCCTATGCCTTGATGCGGATGCCCGACCCGAGGGAGGAGAACTTCCTCCTCCAGGCCTTGGCCGACGAGGACCCCCTGACCCGTGGTTATGCCGCCACGGCCCTGGAGCGCCTCCACTCCCGCCGGGCCGCCCCGGCCCTGGCGAGAGCCCTCGTGGGGGACAGGAAGGCCCCCAAGGAGACCCGGCTGCGGCTCCTCAGCGCCCTGGCCGAGCTGGGCGGGCCCGAGGAGATCCCCAAGGTGGCCCTGGGCGTGGGCCCCAGGGAAGACGTGGACCTTCTCCGGGCCCAGGTCTACGCCCTCCAGAAGCTGACCCCCCATCTCCAGAGGAAGGAGGAGGAGGCCCTCCTGGTCCAGCTCCTGGACCTGCCGTCCTCCTTCGTCCGCGGATATGCGGTGGATCGGTTGGGTGAGATCGGGGAGCCCGCCGTGGCGGAGGTCCTCGAAGAACGCATGAAGAGGGAGGGGCCCCAGTTCCGGAAGAGGATCGAGGCGGCCCTCTCCCTGATCCGCGAGAGGGGTGGGGCGAGTCTCGCCCTGGAGAAGGCGGTGGATACGGCTTCCCGGAAGATGGCCAAGGCGAGGGAGATCCTGGTGAAGGCCGTTGCCGGCGTCAAGGGCTGGCCGGCCTGGAAGAAAGGCCTCCTGGCCGCCCTTCCCCTGGTCCTGGCGGGCATCCTCTTCTTCCTCTGGCGGTGGCTGAGGGCCCGGGCGGCCATGAAGGCCCACATGAAGCTCATCACCCTGGTTTCCTCCTCCGAGGAAGAGGAGGCCTTTCCCGGGGAGGAAGGGGCATTTCCCGAAGGCGAAGTGGACCAGGAAGTGCCCTGGGAAGAAGAAGGGGAGGAGCCCCTCCCCGAGGCCGCGGGAGAGGCCGAGCAGATCTATCTCGACGACGAGTCGGAGCTGGACGAGATGGTCCCCGCCGAGGGAGAGGACGAGGCCTTCCTGGACAGGCCCCCCGGAGGGTGAGGCTCAGTCGGCCAGCTCGAGCCAGGAGAACCACACAGGGTGGTTCTCCTTGAACCAGGCGAGGATCTCCCGGATCTTCGCCTGCTTCTCTTTGGGCATGACCCCTTCGTTGATCTTGCTGAAATGCACCCGGATTCCCCGGGTGCCGAAGGATTCCAGGGCCAGGGGGCAGAGGGTCTGGAGCTCGTTCCGGATCCGGCCCGAGTCGGAGATCTTCACGGGGCGCCGCCTGTAGTCCTCGCCCGCCACGAACCGGTCCAGGAGGGGATTGAAGATGAGTTTCATCGTCTTCCAGGGCTCCCTGAGGCGGAAGGTGAAGCGGACCCGCTTGGTGCCGGCCTTGGATGCGAGTTGGGCCGTGACCTGGTAGATCCCGTCACCCACCTTCTCCACACCCGGGGCACCGGAATAGGGGTCGGGGCACATGTAGCCCGAGAGGGCCATGGAACGCCAGAACTTGCTGGGGAAGAAGTCCTCCGCCGAGAAGGTGGCTTTTGGCCAGGGGACGCCGGCCTCCGAGGCCTCGCGGATCATGTCGGCGTATCTTTCGGCCACCTTGGCGTCCACCTCCAGGTAGGGCCCTGCGATCTTGCGGAGCTTCTCCTCGAAGCCCTGGTCCTCCGGGTCCAGGAGCATGACCTTCCTTTCGGCCTCGAAGGGGAGTTCGAACTTGTCCGAGAAGAGGGCCAGGCTCACCGAGAGGTCCAGGATCGGGGCCAGGCTGGCCGCCTGGAGCGCCTCGGCCGAGGCGGCGTACCCGTCGCAGAGAAAGGCGTGCTTCTCCCCTCCCTCCTCCCAGGATCCCACCATGTAGGTCGGGGCGTAGGTGCCGCTGGAGGTGAAGGCCTTCATCCCGTAGGGGGTGGTCCATCCGTCGTCCACCAGGTGGACGCCCAGGGCCTTCCATTCCTCCCAGAGCCCCGAGATGCGCTTGGCCCGGGAGGGACCGCCCAGGGTCCAGACGTGGACGTTTTCCGGCTTCAGGCCCGGGTAGGTGTCCAGCACGGCCTGGAGGACGAGCTTCCGCGGTGTGTGGTAGGCCAGGAGGATGGATTCCTCCCCGGCCGTGCGGGCCGCCGCGCCCGGGAGCACCAGGGTCCCCATGTAACCCTCGTAGGGGCGGGTCATCACCATGGGCTGGTCGAAGACGTGGAGGACCGTCATGGGACCCGTCTCCGCCCCCTTGGCGAAGCGGCTCGTGTTCTCCAGGGTGTCGATTGCGGCGCCCCAGATGACGACCCCCCTCTGGCGGAGGTCCTCCTGGAAGTGCTCGAAACGGTAGGAGTCGTCGTTGATGAGCTTCGCCACGAGGGGCTCCAGGAACTGGGCCACTTGCGGCCTGGCGTAGATCCTACCGAAGCCCAGGAGAGGATTGGATCCCATCTCGTGGGTCTCCCCCACCTTCGGCATGAGGCCTTCCCCCAGGCTCACCATGAGGGCGTGGTTCTCGGGCAGGTTCCTGGTCAGGTGCCAGAGCCCTTCGCTCAAGGCGTAGGCCGAGATGGCGTCGGCGTCCTTCTTCACCCGGTTGATCCAGGTCTTGTCCCCGCTTCCCCGGGCCTCTCCGTAGCGGCCGAAGAGGCGGGCTCCCAGGGCGGTCACGGCCGTGGCCACCAGGAAAGCCTTCTCCAGGCGGCCTGCGAAGGAGAGGTCCTCCGGCGTGGGATCCATGCCCAGGAACTCCTCCTCCACGTCTTCCAGCCAGAGGTGGAAGCGGTTCAGGACTGGGAGGGAGTCGAAGACCCAGGCGGCGACCAGGTTCTTTCGGCGGGTTTCGTGGTCCATGGCTTGCGCTTTCTCCCGGGAAGGACGAGGGGGCGGCTTCGGCCCCCTGGGATTGGCGAAGGATCTTGAGTAGAACCGTTCCCCCAACCGGACGCAACTCCGCCGGTGTGGGAGCGGGGAGGGCGCGAAGGAGGCAGGGAGGTGGCTGCCATGATCGCCGACGAATCGCGCAAGCGGGAAGTCTTCGCCAAGTTGCTCGACAAGAAGGGGCCCGAGACCCGCATCGCCGTGGTGGGGGCCAGCACGAACCCCCGGAAATACGGCAACATCATCGTAAACAACCTGAAGGAGAAGGGTTACACCGTCTACCCCGTGAACCCCAAGGCCCGGGAGATCGCCGGCCTCCCCGTCTATCCCTCCCTGGCGGAAGTGCCCGGGCCCGTGGACCTGGTGAACGTGGTCACCCCCCCCGCGGTGAGCCTGAAGGTCCTGGAGGAGGCGGATCGCCTGGGATTCCCCCTGATCTGGTTCCAGGAGGGGAGCTTCGACGACCAGGTCCTCCAGGCCCTGGAGAAGGCCCGGATCGAGGGAATCGTGGATGCCTGCATCATGGTGGTGACCAGCTGGGAGGGGTTGCCCGACTGACCCGCCACTTTCCTCCCGGGAGAGACCATGCCATTGGCGGCGGCCTTTCTTTCCCCCTCCGCCTTGGGGGACCTGCTTTCCATCCTGGCGGCCCTTCTTTGGGCCGCCACGGTGGTCTGCTTCAAGCTGGGGGGAGAGGGAATGCCCGCCTGGCACCAGAACTTCCTCAAGTCCTCCCTGGGGGCGGTCCTCTTCACTCTGACCCTTCTTTTCCTGGGGGAGCCCTTTTCTCCCCCCGGGGCGGACTGGAAGGCCTGGAGCCTGGTGGTGCTCTCGGGTTTTCTTGGAATGAGCCTGGCCGACACGGCCTACTTCCAGGCCCTCAAACTTCTGGGGGCCACCCTCACCTCCCTGGTGGGCTCCCTCTACAGCCCCTTGATGATCCTCTTCTCGGTCCTCTTCCTGGGGGAAGAATTCACCTTGAGCCTGGCGGCGGGATCCCTCCTGGTCGTGGGGGGAATCGTCGTGGGCACCTGGGAGCCCTCCAAGGTGGAGAAGGAGGAGGAGGGGCGGACTTCCCGGGAGATCCTGGCCGGCGTGGTCCTGGGGATCGCCTTCATCACCCTGGTGGTGGCAAGCATCATCATGATCGGCCCCATCCTGAAGACCTTCTCCCCCATGTGGGTGGCCTGGCTCAGGATCTCCATGGGGGCCCTGGGAATCCTGGCCATCCCCTGGGGGCGGGAGGGAGGTGGGATGGCCCGGGCCTTCCGGCCCACCCGCCATACCGGATTGATGGTCCTGGGGGCCGTGCTGGGGACCTGGCTCGGCTACTACGTCTGGCTCAAGGGGCTCCAGCTCATACCCATGTCCCGGGCCTCGGTCCTGAACGAGCTCTCCCTGATCTTCGTATTCCTCCTGGCGGCCCTCTTCGCGGGAGAGAGGTTCACCCTCAGGAGGGCCCTGGCGGTGGTCCTCGCCTTCACGGGCTCCCTCCTCGTGCTCATGACCGGGTGACCGGATGAGCAGGATCCCGGGGGCGCCAACACTCCCTGCCGGGCGGACGTAGATTTTTTTCGGCATGCCTCCAGGGCCTCCCTGGCAGGTCTTCCGGACTCGTAACCCTGGAAGTCCGGCTGGTCCTTTGAACGGAGGAGGTTTTGGAATGAGGATCGCCCAGGTTTCCCCCTTGTACGAAGCAGTACCACCCAAGCTCTACGGCGGAACGGAGCGGGTGGTTTCTTTCTTGACGGAGGAGCTGGTTCGCCGGGGCCATGAAGTCACCCTCTTCGCCAGCGGCGATTCCGAGACTTCGGCCCGGCTGGTTCCCTGCGTTCCCCGGGCCCTCCGCCTGGACCCGAACTCCAAGGACTGGATCTCGGCCCATATCCTCCAACTGGAGGAGGTGGTCCGCCGGGCCGGGGAGTTCGATTTCATCCACTTCCACCTGGACACCCTGGCCTTCCCCTTCGCCAGGCGGATCTCCACGCCCCACCTTTCCACCCTCCACGGGAGGTTGGACCTGCCCGAGCTGGGGCCCCTCTACAGGGAGTTCCGGGAACACCCTGTGGTCTCCATCTCCAACGACCAGCGCAAACCCCTGCCCTTCGCCAACTGGGTGGGCACGGTCTATCACGGTCTTCCCGGGGACCTGCTCCGGTTCCGGCCAGGGCCGGGCTCCTACCTGGCCTTCCTTGGGCGGATCTCCCCCGAGAAGAGGCCCGACAGGGCCATCGAGATCGCCAGGAGGGCCGGGATCCCCCTGAAGATCGCCGCCAAAGTGGACAAGGCGGACCAGGACTACTTCCAGGAGGTGATCAAGCCCCTCCTGGACGATCCTCTGGTGGAGTTCGTCGGCGAGGTGGACGAAAAGGGCAAGCAGGAGTTCCTGGGAAACGCTCTGGCCCTCCTCTTCCCAATCGACTGGCCTGAACCCTTCGGTCTTGTCATGATCGAAGCCATGGCCTGCGGCACGCCGGTCGTGGCCTTCCGCCGCGGGTCCGTTCCCGAGGTCATGGAGGACGGCGTGACGGGTTTCGTGGTGGACACGGTGGACCAGGCCGTGAAGGCCGTGGAGAGGCTGGGCGCCCTGGACCGGGCCGCCTGCAGGCGGGTCTTCGAGGAGCGGTTCACCGTGGAGAGGATGGCCAGGGACTACCTCAGGCTCTACGCCAAGGTGACCCGCTCCAGCGTCCACCTGCCCGCCGCCTGACAGGCAGGCTCATGGGCGACGATCTGATCCAGCACGAGGGGCATCTCTACGTGAAGGCGTCCTCCCCCCGGTTCGGGGAGAGGACGCTCACTTTGAAAGAGGGGGAGACCTTCTGCGTCGTCGGTCCCCAGGGGGACATCCTGGGTCTCGGCCTGGGAGAGCAGGGGGTCTACCACAGGGGGACCCGGATGCTCTCCCGCCTGGAACTCACCCTGGGCGGAAACAGGCCTCTCCTCTTGAGTTCCACAGTCCAGGCGAACAACGGCTTCGTCGGGGTGGACCTGACCAACCCGGACCTGGACCTGGAAGACGCCGGTTTCCTTCCCCGGGGATCGGTCCACGTCTTCCGTGCCCAGTTGCTCTACAAGGGGTCCTTCCTGGAGAGGATCCGGATCCGGAATTTCAGCTTCCGTCCCGTAGCCTTCCCCCTGGAGATCACCTTCGACGCCGACTTCGCCGACATCTTCGAAGTCCGTGGGATGCGGCGCACCAAGTGCGGCCGGCGTGAGCGGAGCCGGGTCGGCCCGGCGGCGAGGCGTTTCGTTTACCACGGCCTGGACGGGGTGACCAGGACCACGACGGTCTCCTTCTCCAGGGAGCCCGACCAGGCCGGCCCGGACCGGGCGGCCTTCCGGATCTCCCTGGATCCGGGGGAGGAGCTGGACCTCTTCATGGAGGTCCGGTTCGAACCCTCCGTGGAGAGGGGGGAGAGGACCCTGCCCTTCAAGGCGGCCCGGCAGGTGCTGGAATCCAGGTTCCAGGCCTGGCGGGAATCCTGTTGCCGCCTGGAGACGGACAACGACAAGTTCGACGACTGGATCCGCCGCTCCCAGGCCGACCTCTTCATGCTCATCACCGAGACCGAGTCCGGACCTTATCCTTATGCGGGAATCCCCTGGTTCACCACGGTCTTCGGGAGGGACGGGATCCTCACTTCCCTCATGTTCCTCGAGTCCAACCCGGACGTGGCCAGGGGGACCCTCCGGCTCCTGGCCGACCTCCAGGCCCGGGAGGACAACCCCGTCCAGGACGCCGAGCCGGGGAAGATCCTCCACGAACTCCGGCCCGGGGAGATGGCCGCCACGGGGGAGGTGCCCTACGCCCGGTACTACGGGAGCGCCGACGCCACGCCTCTCTTCGTGGTCCTGGCGGGAAGGTGGCTCAAGAGGACGGGGGACCTGGAGGGGGCCCGGGAACTCTGGCCCCACGTGGAAATGGCCCTGGAGTGGATCGAAAAGTTCGGCGACCTGGACGGGGACGGTCTCGTGGAATACAGGAAGCGTTCGCCCCACGGCTTGGACAACCAGGGCTGGAAGGACTCGGGCGATTCGGTCTCCCACGCCGACGGCACCCTGGCCCCTCCCCCCATCGCCCTCTGCGAGGTCCAGGGCTATGTGTACGCCGCCTACCAGGAGGCGGCCTTCCTGGCCGGGTACCTGGGAATGGGGGAGAAGGCCAAGGTTTTCCGGAGGAAGGCCGCCCAGGTCCGGAAGAGGGTGGAACGCTCCTTCTGGTGGGCCGAGGCGGGCACCTACGTCCTGGCCCTGGACGGGAGGAAGGAGCCCTGCAGGGTCCGCACCTCCAACGCGGGCCACCTGCTCTTCGCGGGCCTCCCCTCTGCCCCCAGGGCGGCCAAAGTAGCGAAGACTTTGTTCTCCCAGGAGATGTTCTCCGGCTGGGGGATCCGGACCCTGGCCAAGGGGGAGGTCCGGTACAACCCCATGTCCTACCACAACGGCTCCATCTGGCCCCACGACAACGCCCTGGTGGGCATGGGCCTGGCCCGCTACGGGAGGAAGGACCTGGCGGCGGTGATTCTCAAGGGCCTCTTCGACGCCTCCCTCTACGCCGACCTGCGGCGGCTCCCCGAACTCTTCTGCGGTTTCCCCAGGAGGGAAGGGGAGGGTCCGACCCTCTACCCCGTGGCTTGCAATCCCCAGGCCTGGGCCAGCGCCGCCCCCTTCGCCCTCCTCCATGCCTGCCTGGGGCTCAGGCTGGAAGGCCTGCGTTCCCGGGTCCACTTCGACAAGCCCTTCCTTCCTCCCTTCCTGGGGGAGGTCCGGCTCCTGGGCCTCTCTCTCCCGGGGGGCACGGTGGACCTGGAGGTCCGCCGGAACGGCTCGGCCGTCACCGTGGGGATCCTGGGGCGGGAAGGAGACGTGGAGGTCTCGGTCAACCTTTGAGATGCTAAGGTCCCCCGGCACCGGTCCGGGCCCTTCCCCCAGCCCCCGGCCGGGAGGATCCTGTCTCTTCCGGGGACGCAAGAGGGCCCCCGGGCCTTGACGAAGTAGAGTAAGGGGCCTGATAATTAGGGACCTAGTGAATCGGAGGTAACCATGCTCTTCCTGCGGGACCTGCCACGTAAGGAAGCCCTCAAGATCCTGGCAGACCACTTTCCCGGCCTGGACCAGGACGCCGTGGAGGCCACTCTGGCCCTGCTCACGGCGGCCCAGGAGCTCCTGGAGGCCCACGAGGCACAGATCCATGAGTACGGATTCTCTCGTGGGCGCTTCTCTGTCCTCATGCTCCTCAACCGGTCCCCCAAGGGAGAGGCCAGCCCTTCGGCCCTGGCCAAGGGGGCCAGAGTGACCCGGGCCACCATCACGGGCCTCCTGGACGGGTTGGAGAGGGACGGCCTGGTGGAGAGGATTCCCGACGAGGAGGACCGGAGGCGGTTGAGGGTGCGCCTTACCGCCAAGGGCAGGAAGAGCCTGGGGAAGATGCTTCCCAGCCACGTCTCCAGGGTCACCGCCCTGGTGGCCCCCCTGGAGAAGCGGGAGATGCGGACCTTGACCCGTTTGCTCGACAAGATCGTGAAGGGTCTCAGGGAGAAGAATTGACGCCGTGAGAAATTCCTTCCTCCTGGGAGCGGTCTTTCTTTGGGCCGGGCTTTCGGCGGGATGCCGGATCCACCGTGTGGAGGGGGATCCGCCTCCGCCCGTGGAGATCCCTTCCTCCTTCAGCGCCGGAAAGGAATCCGAAGGAGGGAAGAGGCCCGTCTCCCCGGAGCCCTGGTGGAAGGAATTCGGCGATCCGGGTCTGGAGGAGGTGATCCGCCGGACCCTGGCGGGGAACCTGGACCTTCGGGCCGCCTGGGCCAGGATCCGGCAGGCCCGTGCCCAGGCGAAGAAGGCCGGGGCCTCCCTTTGGCCGGCCGTCCAGGTCCAGGGGAGCGTCTCCAGGAGCCACCAGGCCTTCCTCGGCGGGGGAGCCTTCGGAAATTTCTCCTATACGACGGACCAGTATAGTCTCAGCGCCGCCGCGTCCTACGAACTGGACCTCTGGGGAAAGCTCCGGGACCAGCGCTCGGCGGCGGTCCTGGACTGGAAGGCCTCCCGGATGGACATGGAGGCCATGGCCATGAGCCTTGCCGCCCAGGCGGCGGACACCTGGTTCCAGCTCAAGGAGGCCCGGGCCCAGGTCGAACTCCTGGGCGAACAGATCCGGACCAGCAGGGAGCTCCTGGACCTGGTGAAGCGGCGCTTCGGCCAGGGCCTGGCCACGGCCCTGGACGTATCCCAGCAACGCCAGCAACTGGCGGCCCTCCTGGCCCAGGTGCCTCCCGTGGAGTCCCGCCTGGAGGTCCTGGCCCACCAGCTCCACATCCTCAGGGGCGAACCGCCCCGGACGGAGGGAGGGGTCCCCGGCGGGGAGGGGCCCCTTCCCGATCCGCCTCCCTTGCCCCCGACGGGGATTCCGGCGGATCTCCTGGTGCGCCGCCCCGACGTGGCCGCCGCCAGGCTCCGCCTCGTGGCGGCGGACCACCGTCTCGGCGCGGCCCTGGCCTCCTACCTGCCCTCCATCAATCTCACCCCTCGAACGGGGTACCAGGCTCCCAACGCCAGGGACCTCTTCGACAACTGGATCTGGACCCTTGCCGCGGGTTTCACCGCCCCCCTCTTCGAGGGAGGGCGAATCCAGGCCGAGGTGGAGAGGAGCAGGGCCGTGAAGCTCGAGCGCCTCCAGGCCTTCGGCAAGATCTTCCTGCAGGCCATGGGCGAGGTGGAGGATGCCCTCGTCAGGGAGAGGAAACAGAAGGAATACCTGGCCGCCCTGCAGCGGCAAATGGAGGCGGCCCGGTCCAACCTCGAGGAGGCCAGGAGCCGCTACCTCCACGGGCTCAACGACTACCTTCCCGTCCTTGCGGCCCTCTCTTCCTACCAGCAGGTCCAGAGGGCGATGATCACGGCGAAACGACAATTACTTTCCTACCGGATCCAGCTCTACCGCGCCCTCGGCGGGGACTGGACCCACCGGCAGGCTCCCCCTCCCGGGGAGGTTGCCGCGAAGGGAGGCGACCGGCGATGAGGTGGGTCCTGAACATCGTGCTCTCCCTGCTCCTCCTGGGCGGGGCGGCATTTCTGGCCTACAGGTTGATCGAGACCAGGCCCAAGCCCAAGCACGTGGCCCAGGGTGAAGCCGTGGTCCTGGTGAAGACCGTGAGGGCCCGGAAGGGACGGGAGGTGATTACCGTTCGTGGGATGGGGACGGTGATTCCCTCGAAGAAGGTGATCCTCCAGGCCCAGGTGGGGGGGCGCGTCGTGGCGCAGAGTCCGGGCCTCGTGCCCGGAGGGTTCCTCCGGGCCGGGGAGACGGCCCTGAGAATCGATCCCCGGGACTACGAACTCGCCCTGAGCCAGAGGGAGGCCCAGGTGGAGAAGGCCCGCCTGGAGCTGGCCCTCGAAGAGGGGCGCAGGCGGGTGGCCCTGCGGGAGTGGGAGAGCCTGAAAGGAAAATTGAAGGATGCCTCCCCCGACAAGGCCCTGGTCCTCCGGGAACCCTACATCCGCAACGCCAAGGCGGCCCTGGCGGCGGCCCGGGGGGCCCTGGAAAAGGCCCGCCTGGACCTGGAGAGGACCAGGGTCAGGGTCCCCTTCAACTCGGTGGTCCTCTCGGAGAACACCGAGGTGGGCCAGCTGGTCTCGCCCCAGACCCAGCTCGCCGTCCTGGCCGGGACGGATCGTTTCTGGGTCCAGGTCTCCCTCCCGGTGGAAGACCTGCGGTGGATCGAATTCCCCCCTCCGGGCAAGGAGGAGGGCGGGCCCCCGGCGGAGATCGTGCAGGTCCTGGGGGAAGGCAGGCGGATACGCAGGAAAGGAAGAGTCCTCCGTTTCCTGGGGGACCTCCAGCCCGAAGGAAGGATGGCGAGGATCCTGGTGGCCGTGGAGGATCCTCTCCTCCTCCGGGGAGGAGGCGAGGGGGACCGCCTTCCCCTCCTCCTGGGATCCTACGTCAGGGTGGCCGTCAAGGGACGCGAGGCGGACGGAGTCTTCGTCCTTCCCAGGACGGCTCTCAGGGAGGGGGACCGGGTGTGGGTCATGGGCCGGGACGACCGGCTCCGGATCCGGCCGGTGGAGGTTCTCTTCCGGGAAAGGAAGAGGGTCCTGGTATCCCGGGGGATCCGGGAAGGGGAGCGGATCGTGACCAGCCCCATCCCGATTCCGGTGGAGGGGCTGAAGCTCAAGGAAGAGGTTGAGCCTGCGGCGGCCCTTCCGCCCGGGGGCGACGGGAAATGACCGGAACGTGGAAGGGCAAGGGCCCCATCGCGTGGATGGCCGGGAACCCCGTGGCGGCCAATCTGCTCATGCTCTTCCTGCTTGCGGGGGGCGTCCTGATCGGGTCGGGCATCAAGCAGGAGGTCTTCCCCGAGGTGGAGCTGGACCGGGTCTCCATCATGGTCCCCTACCCGGGGGCCAGCCCCGAAGAGGTGGAGAAGGGCATCATCCTTCCCATCGAGGAGGCCGTCCGGGGGCTCGACGGAGTCAAGCGGGTCACCTCCCAGGCGGCCGAGGGCGTTGGGACGGTGATCGTGGAACTCCTTCTCGGGGCCAACAGGGACAAGCTCCTCCAGGACGTGAAGAATGCGGTCGATCGGATCGTATCCTTTCCCCAGGACGCCGAACGGCCGGTGGTGAGCCTCCTGGAGTCCAGGCACGAGGTGATCTCCATCCTCGTCTTCGGGGACGTGGGGAGGAAGGCCCTGAGGGAGACGGCCGAATACGTCCGGGACGAGCTCCTGTTGAACAAGGGGATCACCCAGGTGGAACTGGCCGGTGTGCGTCCCCTGGAGATCAGTATCGAGGTTCCCCAGAGGAAGCTCCGGACCTACGGGCTCACCCTGGAGGAGATCGCCCGGAAGGTGGGGCGGTGGGCCCTGGAGATCCCGGGGGGGGAGGTGAAGACCCCCGGCGGGAACGTGCTCCTCCGCCTGGAGGAGCGCAGGGATTGGGGCCGCCAGTTCGCCGACATCCCCCTCGTTTCCAGGCCCGACGGCACGGACGTGACCGTGGGTGACGTGGCGGAGATCATCGACGGCTTCGCCGACACGGACCAGGCCACCTTCTTCAATGGAAAGCCGGCCGTCCAGGTGAAGGTATACCGGGTGGGGGACCAGACCCCCCTCGAGGTGGCGGCCGAGGTAAAGGAGACGGTGAAGAGGATCCGGAGCAAGATCCCGCCGGGGATCGAGCTCTCCACCTTCATGGACTGGTCCAGGATCCTCCGGGAGAGGATGGACCTCCTTCTCAGGAACGCCAGGCTGGGGCTCATCCTGGTCATGCTCCTCCTGGGACTCTTCATGGAAATCCGGCTGGCCTTCTGGGTCACCCTGGGGATCCCCGTCTCCTTCCTGGGGTCCCTCATATTCCTTCCCGCCATGGGCGTCTCCATCAACATGATCTCGCTGTTCGCCTTCATCGTGACCCTGGGGATCGTGGTGGACGACGCCATCGTCGTGGGGGAGAACGTCTACGAGTTGCGCCAGAAGGGAATGCCTTTCCTCGAGGCGGCGGCCCTGGGGGCCAGGCAGATGGCCGTTCCCGTCTCCTTCTCGATCCTCACCAACATCGCCGCCTTCATTCCCCTGTTCTTCGTTCCGGGGATGATGGGGAAATTCTTCGTCGTGATTCCATCGGTGGTGGTGGCGGTCTTCGCCATCTCCTGGATGGAGTCCATCTTCATCCTTCCCGCCCACCTGGGCCACCAGAAGGAGTGGAGGCGCCGGGGGCCGGGGCGGCTCATCGGATGGCTCCAGGACAAGTTCGCCGCAGCCCTGGACTGGCAGATCCGCAAGCTCTATTGCCCCTTCGTCCGGGCCTGCCTGCGGAACCGCTACCTCACCGTGGCCGGCGGCTTCGCCCTGCTCGTGGCTGTCGTGGGATACGTGGCAGGGGGGAGGATCGACTTCATCTTCATGCCCCACGTGGAGTCCGACATGGTCCTGGCCAGCGCGGCCCTTCCATTCGGGACCCCCGTGGAGCTCACCATGAAGGTGGAGAAGCGCATGGTCGACGCCGCCAAGGAGGTCCTCCGGGAGAACGGAGGGGAGAAGATCTGCGAGGGGATCCTGGCCCAGGTGGGGAACACCATGGATCTCACCCACTTCATGGCCAAGACCCAGTCGGGGGGGCATTTGACGAGTGTCCTGGTCTACCTGGTCCCGGCGGACCGGCGGGAGATCTCCTCCAAAGAGTTCGAGAGGCAATGGAGGGAGAAGATCGGGAAGATCCCCGGGCTGGAGAGTCTGAAGTTCCTGTCCACGGCGGGTCCCGGTGCCCAGGCCGACATCGACGTGGAGTTGAGCCACAAGGACCGTGCAAAGCTCGAGGCCGCCGCAAGGGAGCTGGCCGGGATCCTGGAGGGCTTCCAGGGGGTGACCGAGGTGGACAAGGGGTTCTCGCCGGGGAAACCCCAACTGAACCTGAAGGTCCGTCCCGAGGCCAGCAGCCTGGGGCTCACCTCCACCGACCTGGGCCGCCAGGTCAGGTCCGCGTTCTTCGGGGCCGAGGCCCTGCGCCAGGAGCGGGGCCGCAACGAAGTGCGCGTCTACGTCAGGTATCCCAAGTCGGAGAGGCGCTCCGAATTCGACGTGGAGGATTTCCTCTTGAGGTCGCCCAGGGGAGGGGAGATCCCCCTCATGGAGGCGGCCCGGGTCCGGCGGGGGCGCTCCTACACCGTGATCCAGCGGGCCGACGGCAGGAGGGTGCTGGACGTTACGGCCAAGGTCGTCCCGGGGGTCACCACGGCGGACAAGGTCCTGGCCGACCTGAAGGAGAAGGCCCTGCCCGAGCTGATGAAGAAGTATGACGGCCTGGGGTATTCCCTCGAGGGGCAGAACCGGGAGCAGAAGGAGTCCCTGGACGCCTTGAGCAAGGGCTTCCTCCTCGCCCTCTTCGGGATCTTCGCCCTGCTGGCGGTCCCCTTCAAGAGCTACCTCCAGCCGGTGATCATCATGGCGGCCATCCCCTTCGGGGTAGTGGGGGCGGTCCTGGGGCACATCCTCATGGGTTACGACTTGAGCATCATCAGCGCCATGGGGATCGTGGCCCTGGCCGGGGTGGTGGTGAACGACTCCCTAGTGCTGGTCCACGCGGCCAACACCTTCCGGGACGAGAAGGGGCTCTCTCCCTTCGAGGCCGTGGCCCGGGCCGGGGCACGAAGGTTCCGGCCCATCATCCTCACTTCCCTGACGACCTTCTTCGGCCTGGCTCCCATGATCTTCGAGACTTCCGTTCAGGCGAAATTCCTGATCCCCATGGCCATCTCCCTGGGGTTCGGGATCCTCTTCTCGACCTTCATCGCCCTCCTCCTGGTTCCCGCCCTCTACCTCGTTGTGGAGGACCTGAAATGGCTCTTCCTGGGCGCCCGGGACTGACGGGGGGGGTCGGGACCGGGAAGAGACCCTCCGGCACCGGCGAGGAGGGAGCCGGCCTTTGGAACTTCCAAGGACCGGGAAGAAGGGGTCTCCTGTCTCGAAAGGAGACGGCCCGTAGGGCCGGAAGAGAGCGACCTCTCCTTTCCCCCGGCTCGGGAGGAGAGGCATGGGGTGGGAGGGGGTAAGATATATGAATATACCCCTTGTTTCGACCCTCTTTCCTTACCCAGGAAGGTTTCCATGAGAAGATCCGCCCAAGCCGCCTTTCCCCTCCTTCTTTCGGGATTCTTCCTCCTTTCCCCTCTTTCCGGACAGGTGATCTCCCGGACCACCTGGGAGCTTCCCCACTTGGGGATGACGATCCGGGAGGTGCGTGTCCTGGACAGGGCGGCCGGCACGATCCGTGTCCTGGCCTGGGACCGGGAGGGCCGTCCCGTGAAGGACATCCAGGCCCTCCTGGACAGGGAAGAGGAGAAGAAGCTCGCCGCAAGACGGGGGATCTCTCCCGAGCTGGCCGAGGTGCTCAGGGAGAAGAGACCCGGTGACCCGGTCCAGGTGCTGATCTGGAGGAACGCCCCCCGCCGGGATTTCCGGGAAGTCCTGGAAGAGGGGGAGGAGAGGGGACTCTCCCCTGAGGAGGCCCGGAGGGCCGCACTGGAGGAGGCCCGGGCCTTCTTCGCCGGGGGCAACAGGGCCCTGGCGGCCAGGCTGGAAGCGGAGGGATGCAGGATCCTCTATCCGGGAGGCCCCTGGCCGATTCTCTTCGCGGAGATGAAGGCCTCCCAGGTCCCCCGGTGGGCGGCGGACCCGGCGGTGGACCAGGTCTATTACGCTTATCCGAAGTGGTTCCCGGAGAACAACTTCGCCCAACCCACCCTGAGGAGTCCCTCCTGCCACAGGCGGGGGCTGACCGGGGCGGGAAGCCAGGTGAAGGTCATGGTCCAGGATCCGGGCCACGTGGCCCTGGGATGCCCCTATCTTCCGCCGGTGACCCGGCTGAACACGGGCTACACCTCCTCCCACGCCACGGCCGTGGCGGGGAACATCTCCATGCGGAACCATTCCCTCTACTACGGGGTTGCCAAGGGGCTTCCCAGGATCTACTCCGCCGCCGGCGGAGGGGACATTTACGCTCCCCGGGCCTGGGACGCCGCCATCAAGGCCGGGGTCTCCTTCGGGAATTGTTCCTGGTGGAACGGGAACAAGGGAAGGATCGTCGGCCTGGACAGGTTCTTCGATTATACCATCCGCCAGTTCGCCGTGATGATGTTCAAATCCACGGGGAACCAGGGAGGGACCTCCACGCCTTATTCCACCACCCCCGGCAACGGCTACAACATGACCAACAGCGGTTGCTACAACGACGGCGACAGCTACGACTGGGCCGACGACAAGATGGCTTCCTACTCTTCCTGGAAGAATCCCGTGGAAGGCCACGAGAAGCCCGAGGTGGCCAGCCCGGGGGACGGCGTCTATTCCACCTACCGGACGAGGAGTCCCTGGATCGGCCGGTTCGGCGGAACCTCGAGCGCCAGCCCCCTCACCTGCGGGACGGCGGTCCTCATGGCCACGGTGGACAAGAACCTCCTCACCCGGCCCGAAGCGGTAAAGGCGATCCTCATGGCCTCGGCGTGGCACAACATCGAGGGATCCCCCGTCCTCTCCGACAAGGACGGGGCCGGAGGCGTCCACACCTTCGCCGCGACCGAGGTGGTCCGGAAGGGGCGGTGGAGGCTGGAGAGGCTCACGGCCGCATCGTTTACGAATAACCGGATCGAGAGGAAGATCAGGTGTTCCGCCGGGGACGAGACCAGGGTGGTGGCCCTCTGGTTCTCCCTTGCCGACAAGGCCCGCACCACCGATCGGCTCATGATGGACCTGGACATGGTGATCCTCGATCCCTCGGGAAGGACCGTGGCCGCTTCGGCCGGTTCCAGGAACCCCTTCGAGATCGCCGCCTTCGTACCCTCCGTCACGGGGGACTACACGGTCCGCCTCCTCAAGAGGGCCTTCAGGAACCCTACGGAAAGGTTGGCCCTGGCCTGGTCCACCCGGTCCGACGCCGCCGTGGACGAGGTGAAACTCAGCGGCACCGGCGCCAGGGGGACCAGGATGACGGTCACCTTCACCGACATCTACCACGGCGGGGCCTACTACATGGGCCTCGCCTCGGTGACGGCCCCCCCTGCAACGATCCCTCTGCCCGGGGGCTTCGCTCTCCCCTTCGGAATGGACGCCCTGGTCCAGCTCTCCCCGGCGGTCTTTCCCGGTTTCTTCGGAAGGCTCTCCTCGGCGGGAACGGCCCGGGGGACCATCTCCATCCCCAATGCCCCCTCCCTGGCGGGCCTCAAGGTCTGGACGGCCATGCTCACTCTCGATACGACCTTGCCGGGCCTGGTGGAGGAGATCTCTCCGGCGGCCTCCTTCACGGTGAAATAAGCGCCTGGGCCTGCCGGATCTTTCCCGGTCCGGGCCGGCGGGAGGCCCGGGCCGGGCCCGGGTTTCCCCGCCCTGCGGGGGAGGGGGAGGCGGTCTTCTCTCCTCTCCGGCTCTTTTTCCCCTTGAAAGGGTACCCCCCTTGCCGGAAGGATGCGCCCAGGCAAACCTTTGGAAGGCAACGGCGTAAGGATGAAAGCTCCTCTTCGAAGGAGCCGTGAGGCCATGCAGGAATTGGACAAGAAAGAGCGCGGATTGGACCCGGCGGCGGAGAAGATTCTCCGCCTGGAGCACCCCGATCCCCATACCTGGCTTGGGGTCCATCCCAGGCGCGGAGGGAAGTCGGGTTGCCTGGTCCGGGCCTGGGAGCCCGGCGCCGAGGAGGGTTGGGTGGTGCTCAAGGGGGGGAAGGTCGTCCCCATGGAGCGGATCCATCCCGACGGCCTCTTCGAATCTCCCGAGATCAAGGCCCGCATGCCCCTGCGCTACAAACTGCGCTTCCGCTTTCCCGGCGGGGCCCAGGTGGAGAAGGAGGATCCCTATTCGTTCCTTCCCACCTTGGGGGACTTCGACCTCTACCTCTTCGGCGAGGGGAACCACCAGGACATCTGGCGTTTCCTGGGGGCCCATCCCAGGGAGCACCAGGGGGTGAAAGGGACCTCCTTCGCCGTCTGGGCTCCCAACGCCCTCAGGGTGAGCGTCGTGGGAGATTTCAACGGCTGGGACGGGAGGAAGCATCCCATGCGGGTCCTGGGATCTTCCGGGATCTGGGAGATCTTCCTACCCGGCGTGGAGGAAGGGGCTCTCTACAAGTTCGAGATCAAGACGAGAGAGGGGCACATCCTCCTCAAGAGCGACCCCTACGCCCTGCAGATGGAGCTCCGTCCGAGGACCGCCTCGGTTGTGACCCCGTTGGAGGGGTTTCAGTGGGGCGACCGGGAGTGGATGGAGGAGAGGGCCTCCAGGGACCCCCGCACCACGCCCATGGCCATCTACGAGGTGCACCTGGGCTCCTGGCGGCGTGTGCCCGAGGAGGGGAACCGCTGGCTCACCTACCGGGAGATGGCGCCTCTCCTTGTGGAGCACGTGAAGTGGCTGGGCTTCACCCACATCGAGCTCATGCCCGTCATGGAGCACCCCCTGGACGAGTCCTGGGGATATCAGGTCGTGGGTTTCTACGCTCCGACGAGCCGCTTCGGCACGCCCGACGACTTCCGGTGGTTCGTGGACTACTGCCACAGGCACGGCGTAGGTGTGATCCTGGACTGGGTTCCCGCCCACTTCCCCAAGGACGCCCACGGCCTGGCCAGGTTCGACGGAACGGCTCTCTACGAGCACGAGGATCCCCGGCTCGGGGAGCATCCGGACTGGGGTACCCTGGTCTTCAACTACGGGCGCCATGAAGTCCGCAATTTCCTCACGGCCAACGCCGTCTATTGGCTCGAGCAGTTCCACGTGGACGGCCTGAGGGTGGACGCCGTGGCCTCCATGCTCTACCTGGACTACAGCCGCAAGGAAGGGGAGTGGATTCCCAACCGTTACGGCGGAAGGGAGAACCTGGAGGCCATCTCCTTCATCCAGAGGACCAACGAGCTGATCTACGGCCGTTTTCCCGGTGTGATTTCCGTTGCCGAGGAATCCACCGCCTGGGGGGGGGTGACCCTTCCGGCCTACCTGGGCGGGCTGGGCTTCGGGTTCAAGTGGAACATGGGGTGGATGCACGACATCCTGGAATACTTTTCGAAGGATCCCATCTACCGGCGTTACCACCACGGCAACCTGACCTTCGCCATGCTCTATGCCTGGACGGAGAACTTCATCCTCCCCCTCTCCCACGACGAGGTGGTCCACGGCAAGGGGTCCCTCCTGGCCAAGATGCCCGGCGACCGGTGGCAACAGCTCGCCAACCTGCGCCTGCTCTACGCATACATGGCGGCCCAGCCCGGGAAGAAGCTGCTTTTCATGGGCGGCGAATTCGGTCATCCCTGGGAGTGGTACCACGCCGAGAGCCTTCCCTGGCACTTGTGCGGGTATCCGGAGCACAAGAAGCTCATGGAGTACGTTCGGGATCTCTTCCATTACTACAGGAGGACACCGGCTCTCTGGGAGCGGGACCACGAGCCGGAGGGGTTCCAGTGGGTGGACTTCCACGACGTGAACGGTAGCGTCGTGGCCTTCCTGAGGAGGGGGCGGAACCCGGAGGATTTCGTTTTCTTCGCCTTCAATTTCACTCCCGTCCCCAGGGAGGGCTACGTCTTCGGCGTGCCCCACGCCGGGCCCTACAAGGAGGTCCTGAATTCCGATTCGGAGTTCTACGGCGGATCCAACATGGGGAACGCCGGTCTTGTGACGGCCGAACCCGTTCCGTCCCACGGCTTCCCGGCGAGGATCCGTATAACCCTGCCGCCCCTGGCGGCGGTCGTCCTGGAGCCCCTTCGGGGCTGACGAGGAGAATATATGCCCTTTGGGCCGTGACTCGGCCGTCCGGGGCTGATGGGGGGATAGGATGGGCCGGGCTAGGAGGAGGGAGCCTCGGCCCGGCGGCGGTATTTCTGGAGGAAGGAATCCATCTTCTCGAAGGCGTCGGACAGGGTCTCTTCCGGGGGAAGGAAGACGACCCGAAGGTGCTTGGTCCCCGGCTTCTGGCCGAAGCCTTCTCCGAAGACCGTGAGGACCCCCGTCTCTCTGAGCAGTTCCTCGCAGAAATCCTTGTCGCTTCCCGGGATATCCAGGGAGGGGAAGGCGTAGAAGGCTCCTCCCGGCTTCACGCACTTCACTCCTTCCATGGCCTCGAGCTTCTCCACCGTGAGGTCCCGCCTCTTCTGGAGGATCTCGATCATCTGGGGGATGTGCTTGCGGGCCCTTCCCAGGGCGACGGGGATGGCGTATTGCTCGGGATGATTGGCGCACAGCCGGGCCCGGAGGATCTTCTGGATGGCCTGGTCGTAGTCCCGGATGATCTCGGGGGGACCGGAGAGCATGCCCCAGCCGATTCTCCATCCCGGCGTGACGTAGTTCTTGGAAAGACCGCCGAAGGTGACCATGGGGATGTCGTCCGCCAGGGAGGCCGTGGCCACGTGGGTGTTCCCGTCGAAGACCAACTGGTCGTAGATTTCGTCGCTGAAGACCACCAGGTTCTTCTCCCTGGCCAGTTCCAGGATCCCCTTGAGGGTATCCGGATCGTAGAGGGCGCCTGTTGGGTTGTTGGGGTTGATGAGGACGATCCCTCTTGTGCGGGAGTTGATCCTGGCGGCCAGGTCGTCCAGGTCGGGCAACCAACCCTTCTCCTCGTCCAAGTGGTAGAGGTTCAGGGGACAGTCCAGTTTGCCCATGATGGCCGAGTAGAGAGGATAGCCCGGAGCCGGCAGGAGGACGTTCTCCCCCGGATCGAGGAGGGCCGTGAGGCAGACCTCGATGGCCTCCGAAGCTCCCGTGGTGATGAATACGGTCCGGAGTTCCCGGATCCCCTTGCGGACGGCCTCCTTCCTCAGAGCATCAAGGGCCTCCGGAACTCCAAGGGCGGGGCCGTAGCCGTTCTTGTTGGCCTTCATGGCCTCGTGAACGGCCTCCACGAGCTCCGAGGGAGGCTGGAACCCGAAGGGGCAGGGGTCGCCTATGTTCAGGGAAAGGATGTTCTTCCCCTCCCTCTTGAGCCTGTCGGCCAGGACGACGATGTCCCGGATGGCATACCGGATTCTTCTCGTTCTCAGAGCTGGTTCGATGGGTTTCATGGGGCCAAACTCCTGCTGGGCATCCCTCCAGGGATCGAGTGGGTCGGGAAGGGGCCGGAGAAACCTGGTGGGCCTCTCCTCGTTTGAGGGCAGAATACTCTTTCTTCCCCCAGCGCTCCAGGAGACTCCGCCATGAGTGAACCCAAAAAGACCCCTCGATCCTGGAACCGCCCTTCCTCCCGCCGTGGAAGGCCCAAGAGCACGGGAGCCCTCCTCCTCAGGGTCTCCCTGGGAGCGGCCTTCCTGGTCTGCGGCGCCGGAGGCGCCCTGGTCCTTTCGGGAAGGTCCTCCGTGCCGGTCTTCCAGTCCTTCCAGGCGGCCTTCCCCGAGTCCCTCCTGGCCCCGGGAAACTCCAAGCTCCTGGTGCGCCTGGAGGACCCCTTCAGCCACGCCCCCATTTCGGGGACGGTCCGGGTCTACCTGGAGGGAGAGGGTAGGCGCCGTTTCGAGATCGGCTCGGGCCAGGTGAGGGGGACGGGGACGGTCCCCTTCTCCCTCCCCAAGATGAACCTGGGCGGCTGGGGCATGATCGCCCGGGTGGAGGGCGCCCGGGCACCCGAGGAGATCTCTGTGGAGAACGTGGACGTCGGGATGGCGGACCAGGTCCAGATCTGCACGGAAAAGTTCCTCTACGCTCCGGGGGAGACCGTCAGGTTCATGGGACTTGCCCGCCACAACGACGATCCCCCCAGGCCCGCCGCCGGAGAACCCTGGATCCTCAAGGTCTCCAGCCCTTCCGGAGTGTCCCTCCAGACCCTCATGGGGACCACCGGTCCGGGAGGGTCCTTCCAGGGCTCCTTCACCCTCCCCTTTTCCGCCCGGCCCGGCTTCTACTCCATGGACGTCCGGGTAGGCCCGAGGATTTTCGGCTACATGGAGGTGAAGGTCCCCATGGAGCAGGATCCTTTCCGGGTCCGGCCCATCCACCTCCACCGGGCCGTCGGGGGGCAACCTTTCACGGGGGAACTGGAGATCACATTCCACGACGGGAGATCCTTCTCTGGGGCCCGGGTCCGGGTGGTCCTGGTCAAAGGCGGCCGGGATGTGAAGGAAGCTCCCTGCTCCCTCGTTGGGCCCGGTCTCTACCGTTACACCATGGACCTTCCTCCCCTGGGGAAGGGGGAAGAGGAGCCTCTCCCCCTGACCCTGGAGGCCCGGATCGGCCGGCCCGGCGGTGTCCCCGACGCGAGCATCACCTTCGACAAGATCTTCCTCTACCGTTCGGCCTACCGGATCGTGGTGGAAGCTCCCTACCGCTGGGTGCCCGGGATGCCCCACAGGGTCCGGGCCGTCCTTGTGGACCGGACGGATCGGGCTGTCCCGGCCGAGATCCGGGTCCTTTCCGGGGAGGATGGTTCCCTCCTGGGGAGGGCTTCTTATCCCGGAAAGGGCGCGGCCGTCATTGATTTTCGGTTCCCCGAAAGAAGTCGGACCCTCACCTTCGAGGCACGGGGGAAGAACGGAAGGGTCCTCGCAAGACACAGAGTCAAGTGCAAGTTCCCCGAAAACAAGGAGCAGGGCCTCTCCCTCGTCCTGGAAAAGAGCGTGCTCCGCGAGGGAGAGGACCTGAAGGTCACCGTTTACGACAAGAGGAAGGAGGACCGTCTTTGGGTGGACCTCCTCCTGGAGGGCATGGTGAAAGAGGTCCATCCTCTCCAGGTGAAGGAGGGAAAAGGGGAATTGACCGTGCCCTTCCTCGAGTTGCCCAAGGGCCTCTTCAACGTTCGGGTATGGCGCTGGGAAGGGAACCCGCCGGCCATGCACCAGACGGCCTGCCTGGCCCTCGGCGGAGGATCGGCGGCGGTAAGGGCCTCCTGGGAATCGGCGGGAAAGGGGATCAGGGTGGGTTCCGGGTTCCCCGGGGGCGACGGCCTCCTTTGCGCGGGGCGGCCGGGAACGTTCAACCCTTACGATATTCCCGGACCGGAAAGGGTGGTCCTCTCCATCGTCCCGGGCACCTTCGGGTTCTCCGACCCCGATCTCCACCGGCTGGCCAGGGCCTGGAGAGACGGCTTTCCTCTTCCGGAGACCAGGGAGGACCTGGCTCCCTTCCTCAGGGATTCCTGGAACGACGGAAACGGTCCGGGCCGCCTGGTGGAGGCCAGGTTCGAGGAGAAGCTGGGCTGGCTCGTGCTCCTGGTGGGAGTCCTGGTCGGGGCCTTGGGAACGGCCCTGAGTCTCTTCGTCTTCTCGCGGGAGAAGAAGGCCTTCTTACGCCGGCAGGCCCGGACGGGAGCGCTCGTCCTCCTTTCTTTCGGTCTTGCCTTGGGGGCTTCCCGTGCCCAGGAGCCGCCTCCCGGGAATCCCCGGGGAGAGCCTTCCTCCCAGGCAGGGGAGCCCTCGGAGGGGGAGGATCTGCTGGAGGTCTTTCCCTTCAAACCTGATCCCTGGGTATGGAACCTGGTTTCCCCCAAGCCGGGGAAGCCGGTCGGCCTGGGGCCCTTCCATCCCGCTCTTCCCGGGCCCCAGACCCTTTGTTTCGCCGGGCAGGTTCCCGGCAAGGGAGGGATCCTGTTCTCCTGGAATGAGTTCACCTGGAATCCTCCCCTGGAACTCCACTGGTCTCTTTCAGGAACCATCTGGCCCGGCGACGAGTGGAAGATCCCCCTCTGGGTCCGCCTTTCCCGTGGCGGGCCGGAGAGCCTGCGGCCCTTCCTGACAGGAGGTGCGGGACCGGCAGGAAGGCTGGTCCAGTTCCGCGGCAAAGGTAAGTGGAACCGCCTGATGGTCTCCCTGACCTACGCAGATGTTGCGGCCAAGAGGAAGCTCAGGATCCTGGACCGGGGCGGGAAGGTCCTCTCCGAAAGCGGTCTTCCCTTCCATCCTCCCCTGAAGGAGGCGGGGATCGTCTCCTGGAGCGCCCCCCTCGGCGGGGTCCTGGAGAAGGCCCCGGACTTCGGCCCCGGGGGATTCGAAAGAAGGGGCTGGAAAGTCCTCGCTTTCGCCCACCCCCTGGACATGGCCCTGGCCCACCTGGACCGAACCAAGGGGGACCCCCTCTCCTCGGGAAGCCTGGACCAGGTCCTGGGCCGGGCCAGGACGGCCCTGGCGGTCCTCGAGGTCCTGCGCCGGAGTTCCGATCTTCCTGGGGAGCGCAAGAAGAATGCCGCCGTGAAGGCCCTGGGGCACCTCATGGACGCCTGGCGGGAGATCGCGGGATACCGGAACATCGTGGGGGGATACGCCGATTTCCCCGGCGCCGTGGACGAGATCTCTCCCACCGCAGAGGCCTTGGCCTTCCTGGGAAGAGCGAAGGAATACCTTCCCCTTGGAGGCGGACGCCTCCTGCGCCGGGTCCGCAAGTGGCTCTGGTCCAAGGTCAAGGACGACGGGCGTGTCCTCCCCGACCCGGGGTTCCTGGCGGACGAGGTCTGGAAGGAGACCGGAGGGGGGGGGCTCTTCATCACCTCCCAGGTGGAGCGGGCCCTGGCGGCGGTGAAGTCGGAGGTCTACTACCTCAAGAGGACGGAGGACGTGATCCTCCTGGACCTGAAGGGGAACCCTCCTCCTTTCGTCCGGATCGAGGCCGCCCGGGCCCTCCTGGCCAGGGACCCCAGGAATCCTTTGGGGCTTGAGACCCTCAGGAAATGCGCCCTCCTCGTGGGGGACCGCAATTCGGGAGTTCGGGCGGGCTTCACCGACTGGACCGGTGCGGAGGGGGCCAGGGCCGACCTGATCGCCTCGGCCCGCCTGGCGGCGGCCCTCGCCCGGGCCGGAATCGCTCCGGAAAAAGCCGCCCTCCTGCGGGCCTATATCCTGGACCGGGTGAGACCGGATCTGGGTTTCGGCGACGAGTGGACCACTGGCGCCTGCTACGAGGCCCTGTTGGCTCCCAAGGAGGCTCTCGAACCAGCTGGAGAATTGGAGGTGACCCTGAGGGTGGGAGGAGAGGGCCTGGCACAGAGGAAAGGGGGGCCCTTCCTGGAGATCGACTTTCCCCCCTTGAAGGCCGGGAAGGACGGGAAGATCCGGGTAGAGACCAAGGGGAGGGCTCCCTTGGGGGCGGTGATTCTACTGGGACGGAAACTCCTGGACCCGGGACGGGCCTTCAAGAAGGGCCCCTTGATCCTGGACCTGGCCCTCCAGGCCAAGGCCTCGGCCTCCTTGGAGACCCCATTGAAGTGCCTCCTCTCCGTGGGGAACGAATACTCCCGCTCTCTCGCAAGGGTCGTCGTGCGGATCCCCTACACCGGAGCCATGACCCTCCTGCCCGGAGGTCTCCTGCGGGCCGTGGAACAGGGGCGGGCCGCCCGGGTCTACCTGGGGAAGGATTCGGCCTTGATCTGGTTCACCCATTTCCCCCCGGTCTTCACCCGGAAGATCCCTCTCTACTTCCTGCCCCACGTGGTGGGCCTGTGCCACCTTCCCCCGGTCCGCGTCTGGGTCACCTTCCAGGATGAGCTGGAGGCCCGAACGGCGCCTCTCCAGGTGGTAGTGGGTTCCTGAAAGGGCGGGGTCTCAGGCCCGGGAGGGCATCAGGCCCCGGTGCCTTTCAATACGGCGGAGACGGTGAGAAGGATGAGCTTCAGGTCCAGGCCGAGGGACCAGTTGTCGATGTACTCCAGGTCCATCTCCATCCACTCCTTGAAGCTCGCCCGGTTCCTGGCCTTCACCTGCCAGATGCAGGTGAGCCCGGGGCGGACGGAGAGGCGCCGCCGGTGCTTCCTGTCGTATTGGGCCACCTCTTCGGGAAGGGGGGGCCTGGGGCCGACGAGGCTCATGTCCCCCCTGAGGACGTTGTAGAGCTGGGGAAGTTCGTCGATGGAGAACTTCCTCAGGAAGCGGCCCACGGGAGTGACCCGGGGATCCTTCTTCATCTTGAAGACGGGCCCGTCCACCTCGTTGTGGGAGAGGAGGAGCTTCTTCTTCTGCTCCGCGTCGGTCACCATGGTGCGGAACTTGAAAACCTTGAAGGGCCTTCCGTGGAGGCCGCACCGGACCTGGGTGAAGAAGACCGGGCCCTTGGAGGTGAGCTTCACCGCCAGGGCGGCCAGGAGGAAGACTGGGGAGGAGAGGACCAGGAGGATGGCGGAACCTACCATGTCCAAGGCCCTCTTGAAGACGATGGAGAAGGATTCGGAGGGGCCCGTGAACCACGCCAGGGTGGGAATGTCGCCGAACCAGGACATGCAGGCCTTGGCGTGCTTGGGTGAGAAGGTCTTCGGGAGGAGTCTTATGGGGACGCCGAACTCCTCCACCGAACGGATCACCTGGTTCACCTGGGCCAAGGTGACCTCCCTGGCGGGGGAGAGGAGGATCTCGTCCACGACGTTCTCCTCCAGGAAGGCGGGAAGATCCTTCACCATGCCCAGGAAGGAGACTTTCCCCAGGGGGATCTTCCTCTCGCCGGCGAAGCCGAAGCACCCCAGGAGCTTGAGACCGAAGTGGGGATTCGTGTCCAGGTAGGAGAGGATCCTCTTCGTCTCCTTGCCTCTCCCCGCGATTACCACGTAGCGGATGTTCTTGCCCAGGGACCGGGCCTTCTTCAGGAAGAGCCTGAAGGGAAGGCGGATCAGGAAGAGGGCCGCCGGAACGCCCAGCAGGACCGAGAGGAGCCTGGTCCCGTCCAGGGTGCCCCGGGAGAGGATCACCGTCCCGAGGGTGGCCAGTCCGAAAGTGGAGATGTTTGCCTTGAAGAGAAGAAAGAGTTCCTCGGGCAGACCCTTCAAGCGGCGGGAGTGGTAGACCTGCCACTTCCAGGCCAGGATCGGCCAGGCGGATACGGCGAGAAGGACCAGGAGCCAGGCTCTGGGCGAAGGGCCCATGGTCGGGCTGGTCAAAAGGGCCCCCCCCGCGACAAGGCCCAGGACGGCCATGTCGGTGATCAGGAGGCCTGCACTCAGTAGTTCTTGATGTTCCCTAAGCATCTTGGGAACCTCCCCCCTCTTCTGGGACGGAAAGAGGAAAACTTCGTATGTCTGGGAAAAAGACCGAGTTTCGTCCTCCTGAAGAGCGGGCTTTCTCTCCTCACACCGGGGAGTAAGGATCCCGGCCGGGAAAGGGAAGCCTCATCTTGGGCGGACGGGCCTTTTTCCTGAAGATCAGGACAAATGGGTTGCTGGAAAGGCAAAAGCAACCAGGGCGAAGAAAAAAACATCTCGCCCCCCCATAAAAATCCCACGGCGACTTCCAGGTTACAAAAAATGCCTCGAATTGAAAAGGGGGGAGCTATTTTCCCTGAATGAGACACCAGAAGAGGGGATAGGAAAGTCCTCCCTTCCGGCGGGCCATCCGCTGGAAGATCCTGGCCTTCCTGCCCAGGGGGAGGGGAGAGAAGGCCAGGCCCAGGGCCAGGGCGTGGAGGACCCGGGGATCCTCCTCCTTCTCCGCAACCAGGGGCGCCAGGGGAGCGTAGAGTCCTTCACGGATGGAACACAACCGGGCCGCGCCCATGGCCCGAACCAGGGGATCCTGGTCTTCCAGGAAGAGGAAGGCCAGGACAGGATCGCTCCTCCTCAGGGATCCCTCGAGGAGAGCTTCCGCCAGGATGCGTCCCGCCTCGCGGCGGGGATCCCCCCCGGGAAGCCTCCAGAGACGGACCACCAGATCTCCCTGGGAGGGCTCCAGGTAGGGGCCTTTCGAAAGGAGGCGGGCGATTTCCAGGGCCAGGCCCGGACGGAGGGCGGCCCTCACCAGGAGGGCCGTGGCCAGGTCCCTCGTGGGTTTGCCCTCTTCTTCCAGGAAGGCCAGGGCTCTCCCGAGGAGGAAGAAGGCCCCCTTTGCGCCGGGTCGAAGACTCCCCAGGAGGCGGGCCGGAAGGCCCGGGTCCCCTTCCAGGGCCTCTCCGGCCAGGCGGGCCGCCTCTTCCCGTTGTCCTTCCTCCAGGAGGCGGGTCACCTCCTCTTCCAGAAGGGCCGGGTCCGGGCCTCCAGGGGGATCCTCTCCCGGGGGAGGGGCTCCTCCTCCCAGGAAGGGAAGGACCAGTGCCAGGGCGAGGGTTCGGATCTTCACGGCCGATCATTCTCCTCCTCATCTTTCGTGGCCTTTCCCTTTGGGGGGTCACCAGGTTGACGGGAAGGAGGGGAAGGCTTTGAGTGTGCCCTTCGGACATGGAGGAAACGATGGACGATGCCAGGGCAGACAGGCCGGACAGGGAGCCCCGGGAGGTGCAGGCCGCCGGGGCGGTGGTCTTCCGGGACCAGGGAGACGGTCCGGAATACCTTCTTCTCAGGAACTCCCGCCACCTGACCTGGGCTCCCCCCAAGGGGCACCTGGAGCCCGGGGAGACCCTGGAGGAGGGAGCCGGGCGGGAGCTCGAAGAGGAGCTCGGCCGGGAGGCGGAGTTGAAATTCCTTCCGGGCTTCCGGGAGGAGACGGTCTACGAAGTGGACGAAGGCGAGGGCCCCAGGAAGAAACGGGTCACCTATTTCCTGGCCCGGCTGGAAGGAGGGCGGGTGCGGCGCTCTTCCGAGCACGACGCCCTGGTCTGGGCGGGGATCCATACGGCCCTGGCCATCCTCCAGCACAAGGACCTGAGGAAAATCCTCCGGGCGGCCCACAAGTTCCTGACAGGGGAGGAAGTTTGAGTCCCAAGGAGGCGGAGGAACTCCTCTTCGAGCGGGGGAGCCTGGAGGAGGCCTGGGTGCGCCATTGCCTGAAGGTGCGTGAGGCCGCCCGGGTCCTGGGGGAATGCCTGGGCTCTGTCCTGGACCGGGAACTCCTGGAGGTCTCGGCCCTCCTCCACGACATCGGCCGCTCCGTGGACCAGGGGGTCCGCCATCCCTGGGAAGGCTGGCTCATCCTCCAGGAGAGAGGGGAACCCCAGGTGGCACGGGCGGCCCTGAGTCACTGGCTCAAAGGCAGGGGCCTCAAGCAGGTCCTTCGCACAGCCCCGGACCTGGACCGGGAATGGGTGGAACGGATCTTCCAGGTCTACCGGCCCAGGCCCCTCACCTGGGTGGACAACGCCGTCTCCGTGGCCGACGCCGTGGTGGCCCACGACCGGGTCGTTCCCATCGGGGAACGGTACCGGGACCTGGCCGTGCGTTACGGCCGGAGTGCCTGGCTGAAGGATTCCGAGAGGATCACCAGGGCCCAGGCGGCCCGCCTCTCCCGTGTCTGCGGGGAGGACGTGGAAGCCCGTATCCTCAGGGAGTTGGCCCGGTGACCCTGGTCCTCCTGGAAAAGGCGGCCCGCCGTTTCGGAGACCAGACCGTCCTGGAAGGGGCGGACCTCCAGGTGGAGCGGGGAGACCGGATCGGCGTAGTCGGCCCGAACGGTTCGGGCAAGACCACACTCCTGCGGCTCGTCGCCGGCTGGGATCGGCCCGACGGGGGCTCCCGGAGGGCCTCGAAGAACTTGCGGATCGCCTTCCTCCAGCAGGTTCCCTCTTTCGAGCGGGGGATCACCATCCGCAGGGCCGCCCTCTCGGGCGCCCAGGGCCTGGCGGACCTGGAGAGGAGGCTCGAGGAGATCCACGAGGAGCTGGCCCGCGACCCCCGGAGCAAGGCCTTGCAGAGCGAGCTCGCCCGGGTCCAGGAGCGCTTCGAGGCTCTGGGAGGACACTCCCTTCCCCACAGGTTGGAGCAGATCCTCGGAGGGCTGGGGTTTCCCCCGGAGGAGCTGGACAAAGAGGTGGAAGTCCTCTCGGGGGGTGAGAAAGCCCGGGTCCAGCTCGCCTCGGTCCTCCTGGCCGGGGCGGACCTGCTTCTCCTGGACGAGCCGACGAACCACTTGGACCTGGAAGGGATCCAGTTCCTGGAAGGTCTGCTCCACTCAGGAGACTACACGTTCCTCGTAGTCTCCCACGACCGGGCCTTCCTGGACAACGTGGCCCGTTCCATCGTGGAGGTGGACCGGGGGAGGCTCAAGCGGTGGAAGGGAAACTACTCCGAATACGTCCGGGCCAGGGAACGGGAGGAGATCTTCCGCCTCAAAGAGTGGAAGAAACAGCAGGAGTTCAAGGAGAAGCAGGAGGACTTCTACAGGCGTTACCACTACGGCCAGAGAAGCAGGGAGGCCAAGAGCCGGCTGAAGCGGGTCCGCCGTATGGAGCCCCTGGAGAAACCCCAGGGAGAGAGGCGGGGTCCCAAGGTGAGACTCCGGACCGGCGAGGCCCCCCGCCGGGGCCTGGAGGTCCTCAGGGCCGAAGAGATGGCCGTGGCCGTGGGGGAAGGGAGGGTCCTCCTGGAAGGGGTGGACCTGCGGGTCCTGGCGGGAGAGAGGGTGGGAATCGTCGGCCCGAACGGCTCGGGAAAGACCACTCTCCTCCAGGTCCTGGCCGGAAGGCGGCCTCCCTTCGCCGGGAGCCTGGAGCGCCATCCCCAGGCCAGGGTGGGCTGGTTCGACCAGGAACTCCAGGGGCTGGTGCCGGGACGGACCGTCCTGGAGACCCTCCGGGACGCCGCCGGTCCCGGGCCGGACGACGAGGCCCTCAGGGCCCACCTGGCCCTCTTTCTTTTCACCAAGGACCAGGTGGAGAAGTCCGTGGAGAACCTGTCCGGCGGTGAGGCCCGCCGCCTCCTCCTGGCGGCCCTCACCTGGAACCCGGCGGGCCTCCTCTTCCTGGACGAACCGACGAACCACCTGGACATCCAGGCCAGGGAGGCCCTGGAAGAGGCCCTCCTGGGTTTCGGCGGGACCTTGGTCTTCGTCTCCCACGACCGGTATTTCCTGGACCGGGTGGCCACCCAGACCTGGTTCCTGGAGCCCCCCCGCCTTCTGGCCTTCCCCGGCGGCTGGAAGGAAGCCCAGGCCTTGAAGAAGGAGGTCCGGGAAAAGGAAGAATCCCCTTCCTTCCGGGAAAAGAAAGAGGAGGGGAGGAAGGACCGGGGAGGATCCTCTCCCTCACGGAAAGATGGGGCCCGGCAGGGGAAGAAGGTCAACCTCTTCAAGCTGGAGCGCCTGGAAGAGAAGATCTTCGCCTTGGAGGAGGAGAAGGAGGAGCTCGAGGCCTCCCTGGGCGAGCCCCGGGTCTACCTGGACCCCGGGGAGACCCGGCGGGTGAAGGCCCGCCTCGAGGAGATCGGGGCGGAACTGGAAGAGCTCTACAAAGAATGGGAGGAGACAGGATCCCCCTGAGGGGCCTCTCCCGGCGAGGAAGGACGCGAGGAAAGAAGACCGAGATGGATGCACTGAGAAGACACGTTCAGGAGAAGGCCCGGGCCGTCCTGGTGGAGATGGGCCACTCCGGGGAGATCCCGGCCGTGGAGGCTCCCCGGGACCTGGCCTTCGGCGACGCCGCCATGGCCTGCTTCCCCCTGGCCAAGGCTCTCCGGAAGAATCCCGCCGAGATCGCCGCCCGGGTTGCGGCGGGAATCGAACCCGACCAGGTCGTGGAGAAGGCCGAGGCGGCCGGGCCCTACGTGAACGTCCGGTTCCGGTTCTCCGCCCTGGCCCGGTCGGTCCTGGGCGGGGTCCTGGAGGGGCGCTCCCCCTACGGGAAGTTCCCCGACCAGGGAAAGACCGTGGTGATCGACTACTCTTCTCCCAACATCGCCAAGCCCTTCAGCGTGGGCCTCATCCGGACCACCGTGATCGGTGCCGCCCTCTACAGGATCTACTCCCACGCGGGCTGGAGGACCGTGGGGGTCAACCACCTGGGGGACTGGGGGAGCCAGTTCGGCAAGGTCCTGGCCGCCCTGGAGCGCTGGGGAGACAGGGAGGAACTCCGGAGGAACCCGATCCGCCACACCCTGGAGCTCTACGTGCGCTACCACAAGGAGGAGGAGAAGGACCCGGCCCTGGCCGAACGGGCCAGGGAGATCTTTCGAAAGCTCGAAGAGGGGGACCAGGAGGTTCGAGCCCTCTGGAAGGAGATCACCGAACTCAGCCTCAGGGAGTTCCAGAAGACTTACGACCGCCTGGGGATCACCTTCGACGTGGTCCAGGGGGAGTCCTTCTACGAGCCCTACCTGGAGGAGACGATCCGGCGGGTCGTGGAGGCGGGGATCACCGAGATCTCCGAGGGGGCCTTGGTGGTAAGACTGGGCGAGGGGGACGAGCCGCCGTGCCTCCTCAGGAAGAGCGACGGCACCACTCTCTATCTCACCCGGGACCTGGCGGCGGTCTTCCACCGGTGGGAGAAGTACCGCTTCCACAAGTGCCTCTACGTGGTGGGGGGAGAGCAGAAGCTCCACTTCCGCCAGCTCAAGGGAATCCTGAAGAAGATGGGCCTGGAGTGGTGGGACCGGATCGAGCACGTGGCCTTCGGTCTCATCCGCTTCAAGGACGGACGCATGTCCACCAGGCACGGGAAGGTGGTCTTCCTGGACGAGGTCCTGGACCGGGCGGTGGAGAAGGTCCGGGAGATCATCCGGGAGAAGAACCCCGACCTTCCCGACAAGGAGAAGGTGGCCGAGCTCGTGGGCGTGGGGGCAGTGGTCTTCAACGACCTGAAGAACGGCCGCATCAAGGACGTTCGTTTCGACCTGGAGGAGATGCTCAACTTCGAGGGGGAGACCGGACCCTATGTCCAGTATGCAGGCGCCCGCCTCTCGGGCATCCTGAGGAACGCCGCCCAGGAGGGCCTGGAGCCGGCCGACCCCGGGGAAGACCTGTCCCTCCTGGAGGACGCCAGGGAGGTGGTCCACGCCCTGGGTTCCTGGGGGGACGCCCTGGGCAGGGCTCTCAGGGAGAACGAACCCAGCCAGGTGACGGCCTACACAGTTCGCCTGGCACGCTCCATCCACAGTTACCTCCACGACCATCGCGTCCTGGGCGTGGAGAAGCCCCTCTCCAGGGCGAGGCTCCTTCTGGTCTCGGCGGCGAGAAGGCAGCTCGAGCGCGGCCTCGGGCTCATCGGCGTGGCCTGCCCGGAGGAGATGTGACGGACCGGCCGGAAGGCCCAGGAAAGAGAAAGGTGGCCCAATGGATCTCAAATCGTGGATTCGAGACATTCCCGATTTTCCCAAAAAAGGGATTCTCTTCAGGGACATCACTCCCCTGTTGCAAAACCCGGCGGCCCTCAGGGAATCTGTAACCCTCCTGGCCCAAAAGGCTTCGGGATGGTCGCCCCAGGTGGTGGCGGGAATCGAGTCACGGGGGTTCCTTTTTGGAACAGGCGTTGCATTGGAGCTGGGCCTCGGATTCATCCCGGTTCGGAAACCTGGAAAGCTTCCCTTCGAGACCAGGCAAGTCGAATACACCCTGGAATACGGAAAGGACGCCCTGGAGATGCACGCCGACGCCGTGAAGCCCCAAGAGAAGGTGGTCCTGGTGGACGACCTCCTCGCCACGGGGGGAACCATGGAGGCGGCCTGCAAGCTCGTGGAGCAACTCGGGGGCGTCGTGGCGGGGTGCCTCTTCCTGGTGGAGCTCACAGGCTTGAAGGGCCGGGAGAGACTGGAGGGAAGAGAGGTGGCTTCCCTGGTTTCATATTGATCCCCTCCCCGCCGCCGGGGCGGCTCAAGGCGGCCGGAGTTCGTCCGACCATCACAGCTGGCCCGGGCCGGGAAGGGGGGCGCAAGATGAGACCATCGTTCTTTGTCCTGTCGAGCAACGAATTGCTCCCGAAAAAGGCACAGCCGTCGAAAGGCGGTCTCGCAAAGCTGTAGGGCCTAAAGCGGGGGGAGGAATCCTCCCGCCATGGCAGCCAGTTGCCGCAAGGAGCGGCTGCGGAGCCAGGTTCGCGCCCGGCTCCGGGCCGCGTCCCCCGCGGCCCGGAAGTCCTGAGTCTCTTCCAGACCATGGATGAAGGCTGGAAATGACGCGAACACCCCCGTCCGAAAAAAAGGAACAGAGAATCATGAGCGACTCCGCAGTTGCCGTCAGAAAGTCCCGTTCCCGTTCCGCCGGTTCCCGTTCCGGGAAGAAGTCTTCTTCTTGTGCGACCACCTCCAAGGGGAAGTCGAATTGCAGGACGACGAAAACCTCCGCCCGCAAGGGGAAGTCCGCCAAGCGGGGGGGATCCGCCGCCCCCCGGAAGGCGCCCCAGACCCAGAGGAGGGAGCTTACCGACCAGGAACTCTGGGAGATCTACAAGAAGACCCAGGACCTCAACCTCAGGAACGTCCTGATCGAGCGTTATCTCCCCCTGGTGCGCTACATCTCCGAGAGGGTCCTGCAGACCCTTCCCAAGAGCATCGACCTGGACGACCTGGTCTCGGCGGGTCTTTTCGGCCTGATGGACGCCATCGAGGGGTTCGACCTGAGCAGGGGCATCAAGTTCAAGACCTACTGCACCACCAGGATCCGGGGGGCCATCCTGGACGAGTTGCGGGCCCAGGACTGGGTTCCCAGGCTGGTGCGGCTGAAGTCCCACAAGCTGGAGAAGGCCGTCCAGGAACTTGAGAGCACTTTGGGCCGTGAGCCCACGGCGTGGGAACTCTCCCAGAAACTCGGCGTGGAGATCGACGAGGTCAACTCGGTGATGGTCGAGGCCGCCCCCAAGACGATCTTCTCCCTTTCGGAGAAGTGGGAGGACGGCGACGACGACAGGGAGATGGAAAAGGTCGACATCATCGAGGACAAGAAGACGCCCGATCCTCTCCATCTCCTCCACCAGAAGGACGTCCTGGAACTGATCACCCGCCATCTCATCCGCAAGGAGAGACTCATCCTCGTGATGTATTACTACGAGGGGCTCACCATGCGGGAGATCGGGGACATCCTCGAACTGACCGAGTCCCGGGTCTGCCAGATTCATTCCAACATCATGCAACGCCTCAAGATGCACCTGGAAAAGCTCCAGCAGAAGCTCGTTTCTTGAGGGGCGGGGGCGGTCCGGCCGGGGAGCTCCGCGGGCCGGAGCGGAGTCCCATCCTTCCCGGCCTTCGGGACGCCCGGCTCCTCAAGCCGGAGCCTGGCCCTTGTCGAAAACCCATGGGGCCCCCAGGGGCCGAGGAATCCTGGAATCTTCCACAGGTGCGCGATGGCGGGAAGTGAACTTTCGGCGGCGGCGGGTCTTCGTTGCGGGACCGATCTCGTCGTCGTCGAGATATGCAGATACCGGGTAACGGACGAGCCAGGGAAGACCCTTGCGGCCTTCTCGCTGGGGTCGTGTGTCGCGGTCTGCCTATACGATCCCGAAGTCAAGGTCGCCGGCATGATCCATTACATGTTGCCTGAATCCAAGATCGACCCCCAGAAGGCGGAATCCACCCCGGCCATGTTCGGGGATACTGGACTTCCGCGTTTCTTCCAGGAGTTTTATTCCAGGGGCGGGAAGAAGAGGCGCCTCAAGTGCTACCTCGTAGGCGGAGCCTACACCATCGATTGCGACGGGGCCTTCAACGTGGGGAAGCGGAACGTCCTGCTGGCCAGGAAGTTGTTCTGGAAGAGCGGAATCAACGTGGAAAAAGAAGATACGGGGGGAAGGAAGGAAAGGTCCGTTTTCCTCTCAGTCGACGACGGGAGGGTGGTCGTCAAGAGCCCGGGGGGCGGGGAGCGGGTGCTTTGAGCATGCGGGAAAAGATCCAAGAAGTGCTGGACCAGCTTCCGCCGATCCCCGGTGTGGCCGTCCGGATCATGGAGATCGTGGCGGACCCCGAGTTCTCCACCGACGAGCTCGTGGCCACGGCCAGCACGGACCCCGTCCTCACGGGGAAGGTGCTCAGGCTGTGCAACTCCAGCCTCTACGGACTCTCCAGGGAGATCCGTACTCCCGGCGAGGCCGTGGCCTACCTGGGGACGCGGACCCTCGTGAATCTGGCCATCTCCACCTGCGTGGCGGCCTACTACCACGGAAAGGACGAGGGGTATTTCCTCGAGGAGGGGGAGCTCTGGAAGCACTCCGTGGCCTGCGGCATGGCGTGCCAGAAGCTGGCCGTCAGGGCGAGGAGTTCCATGCGGAACGTGGCCTTCACCGCCGGGGTTCTCCACAACATCGGGAAGATCGCCATGGCGGAATTCATTCCCGACCGGGTGGAGCGGATCCGCCGTTCCCTGGAGGAGAACCCGAGGGATTTCACCCTCGTCGAGAGGGAGGTCCTCGGAATGGATCACGCCGAGGCCGGCGGGATCGTCGCCGAGAACTGGAACCTCCCGGAAATCATGACCAACGCGATCAGGAATCACCATTCCCCGACGGACATCGACAAGGACGGGGAGCTGACCGCCCTGGTCCACGTGGCGGATTGTCTCGCCATGGACCTGGGGATCGGCACGGGGATCGACGGGTTGTACTACAGGTTCCACAAGAGATCGCTGGAGATCCTCGGACTCGACGCAAACGATCTTTCCCTTGTGAAGATCGAGTTGGTCGAGGAGTTCAAGAAGCACCAGGACCTGATTTTCATGGCAAGGAACGAGATTGCGGGCTGAGGAAAGGGGAGCAGAGGAATGGGCTACAAGGTTTTGATCGTGGACGATTCCACGACGATGCGGAAGATCGTCATGAGGAGCCTCCGCCAGGCGGGAATCTCCGTCGCCGAGGTGAAGGAGGCGGGGGACGGCGTCCAGGGGATGGAGGCCCTCAAGCAGGGTGAAGTGGACCTGATTCTCTCGGACGTCAACATGCCCAACATGAACGGCCTGGAGTTCGTCGAGAAGGTCCGGCAGGAACTCGGCGACAAGCCGCCCATCGTGATGATCACCACCGAGGGGGGCGAGGATTTCATCGCCCAGGCTCTCTCCAAGGGCGCCAACGGGTACATCAAGAAGCCCTTCACCCCCGAGAAGATCCAGGAAGTCGTAGGCCCCTTCCTGCACTGAGTGTACTGAGGAGAGAGACCATGGAGAAGGTATTGCCCCGGATCTACCAGAAGAGCGCCGACTTCCTGATCTCGGCGGTCAAGGACGTGATGGAGACCATGGTCTTCATGGACATGTCCCCTTCCGAACCGACCCAACCCGAAGGGACTTCCCTCGCCGGCGACGTGGTCTCCACCTTGGGTTTCACGGGGACGGAGAACGGCATCTTCGTGACCTCCGTCGGCATGGACCTGGCCAGGAAGATCACGGCCAACATGCTGGGGATGGAGGAGGAGGAGATCCAGGACAAGTCGGAGATCTCCGACGCCATGGGGGAACTCACCAACATGATCGCCGGGAACGTAAAGGTCCTCTGGTCCGATGAGGGCTGGGAAATGGAGATCTCCGTTCCCGTGGTCATGGCCGGCAAGGAACTCGAGGCCCGTTTCAGCCGGAACCTGGTTGAAGGGGCGGCCGTGGATTTCGTCAACGAGGACGGGGAGCGGCTGAGAGTGGAAATCCGGCTCGGCGAGAACCCTATCGAGAATGGATAGACGGCGGGGGAGCAAGCAAGAAGGCCGATGAAGACGATCCGGTTCAAGGAGACCAAGGGCGACAGGAAGGTCAAGAGCGTCCTCCAGGACGCCCTTGCTTCCATGGAGGAGAATCTCGTCGCCCTCGTGGAACGCCCCGTCTCCTTGAAGGCCCGGGAAGGGGGGATCGCTTCGTCTGCGGAGTTCCGGGACTCCCTCCAGGAGACCTGGCCGGTCCTGGTGGGCCAGCTCTCCAAGGAATACGAAGGCCACATCTCCTTCCTGGTGAACCTCCCGGATGCGGCCACCCTGGCCTGCCTCCTCAGGATGGTGGCCAGCGAGATGGTCAAGGAGAGGCGGGAACAGAAGGAGTACGACGACGAGGACCGGGAAGCCTTCGGGGAAGTGGGGAACATCCTTTTCTCCGTGGTGGACGAGATCCTGAGGAAGAACCTGCCCAAGGCGGTCTCCTTCCGGCTCGTGAAGACCACCGAGCTCGAGCCGGGTAAGGAGGACGAAGATGTATTTCCGGGAGGTGAGATCTACGCCCTCGGGATCGAGATCAAGGTGGGGGATTTTCCCGAGGGGGAGGGATTCCTCCTCCTCCCGGCCTCCTTCGCAGAGGAGTTGAACGGAGCCCCCCTGAGCGGAGAGGAGGAGGGGGGAGAGAAGGAGAAGGAGGCTCTCCCGGAGAGACTCGAGGGGAACCTGGTGGTCTTCGGTGTCACCGGTGCCCTGGGGAAGCTGGCAAGGGACGCCGGGGAGAAGGTGGGCCTCCAGGTGGACGTCCGTCCTCCCGGCGAGGTCCCCAACCCGGCGACCCTCAAGGATTGCATCGTCCTCCTGGAGATTCCCGACGAGGAGGAGAAATACCTTCAATGGTGCCGGAGGCTCAAGAAGGCCGAGCCCGGCGTTCCCATCCTGGCGGCCCTGGGATGGCCCACGAAGCGGAACGTCCTCCTGGCCTTCAAGGCCGGGGCGGACCAGATCCTGGGGCTCCCATGCAAGGCCGACGACCTCCTGAGGAAGGTCTGGAAGATCCTCCAGGCCCAGGAGGAATCCGTGGAGGTCCCGGCCGAGTAGAGGTGGGCCGGGAGGGGCTCAGCCTCCCGGAAGGTGGTATTCCAGGCACCGGATCTTGTGGGAGAGGTGCGGGTCGTCCAGGGGGGAGGGCCACCAGAAGGGTTTCCACTTCTCCAGCCACTTCCACCCGCCCGGCTCGAAGGGGATCCAGGCTGGGGGCGATTCCCTCCACCTGAGGCACACCAGGTCCTTCTCCTCACGGATCCTGCGGCGGAGTCTCTCTCCACGTGGATCGTACCAAATCTGGCGGATTCTTCCGGGATCGGCGCCGTAGTAGATCTCCAGGATCCTCTCGAAGTCCCTCACGTCGCGCATGGGGGGATCCAGGAAGAAGAGGGTCTTTCCCCGGGGGGCCTTCTCCAGGAGCCTCCCCGTGGCCCGGACGAGCCTTTCCACGTGGCGGGAGGGGGCGTCGTACTTCCAGGCTTCCACCTTGTGCAGGGAGAGGACGTTGATTCCGCACCAGGCGAGCAGTCCGATCCAGGGAAGGGAGCGAAGGACCTTTCCCTTCCCGGCCAGGAGGATGCGGGCCTGTGAGAAGAGGACTGCCAGCATGAGGGCGAAACCCGGGGCGGCGTCGTAGTAGTCCCGTTCCCCCGTGGCCTCTCCCTCCACGGGAAGGACGGCGGCGTGGCCCGCCAGGAGGAGGCCCACGGCCACGGCGGCGGCGGCGTAGCCCGCCGCCGGGGGCAGGGGTCCTTTGCCGGCCCGGGCCCGTGCGGCGAGCAGGGCCCCCAGGAAGGGAAGGAGGGGAAAGACCAGGCCGATCACCTGGAGGCCCGCCCTGTGGCGGCGGAAGTTCAAGGGAATGGGCATGTGGCCGATGGAGCGCAGGAGCCGGTCCAGGAGGACCAGAGGGCCCGACATCCTCACCTCCAGGCCGATTCCCCCCGGAACGGTCACGGCGTGCCAGGTGACGTAGGCGGCGAAGAGGACCAGGGGGATCCAGGGGAGCCAGTTGCGCGGGCGAAGGAGGGCGCGGGGTCCCTTGAAGCGGAGGTAGACCACGAGCATGAAGGGGAGGAGGTTGACCCCGCTCTCCTTGAAGCACATGGCCAGGACCCCGAAGACCAGGGATCCTGCCCACCGGAACCATCCCCCCCTCTCCAGGAAGGCGATCCAGAAGAGGAGGGAGGCCAGGGCGAAAGTGACCGACTGGACACCCAGGTGCGCTCCGATCCAGAGGACGGCCTGGCTCGGGGCGTAGAGGGTGGCGAAGACCAGGCCCGCGGCCAGGGCGGCCCACCGCTCCTTGAGAACCTTCCAGGCCAGGAGGGTGGTGAGGACCGTGGCGGCCAGGTGGAAGAGGAGCCCCGTGAGGTAGTAGGGAAAGGGATCGGTGCCGGCCAGGGGCCAGAGGAGCCGGAAGGACCACTCTTGTCCGGGCCGGAAGTAGTGGTTGGGGAAGGGAAAGCCCATCCCGTTGGCCAGGTGGCGCTGGTCGTCGATGATGTAGAAGCCGTTGTCCAGGACCGGGTAGTAGGCCAGGAAGGCCGCCCCGGCCAGGAGGAGCAAGGCCGCGGAGATCCAGGCCTTGGAAAGGCGGCTTTCACCCTCTTCCCCGGCCCCCCTCACCCCGAACCTCCCTCACCTTCCTCCCGCAGGACACGCTTCAGCCTCCGCAAGGTCTCCTCCAGGGCTTCGCCGGCGGCGAGGATCTCCTCCAGGGCCTCCTTCATGCCCGCGCCGGACTCGCAGGCCGGTTCCCCGAAGGCGTAGATCGCGGAGACCAGGTTGGAGATCTTGTGTACCAGGTATTCCAGATCCTTTCGATCCAGGGGCGGTTCTTTTCCCGGAGCCGTCACCGTTCCTCCTCTTGCGGGGAAGGCACCAGGAAGGGCCCCTCCGATTCGGCGCAAAGCCCCCTCTCGCCGGCCAGTTCCATGGACCACTCCAGGTGTTCCTTCAGGTCCTTCACGTCGTATTCCCGGGGGGCGTAGACCACCCACAGGAGGTTCTCCGTGGTCTCCTCCACGCAGGTCCGCCTGCTGTCGGAGGAGGGGTTCCCGAAGGGGCCCAGGGCGTCCTCCAGGCAGAACCGGCCCGCCAGGTTGACCCTGGGTTTTCCCAGGCCTTCGTAGAATTCCCCCTCTTTGCCCAGCCTGGCCCTTACGGGCGGGCGGACCTTGTCCAGGTCGTAGAGGCCGATGGGGAGGAAGTAGGATACGGCGCAGGCGTTGCAGAGATCCACGGCGGAATTGATCCGGGGGAGGGCCTTCCCCTTGAGGATCCTCCGGGTCAGGGCCTCGCTGGAGGGCCTGTTGCGGGTGGGGTCCAGGCCGGCGGCCCTGTAGAGCTTCCGGGCCGGGCTCATCTGGGGGATCTCCCCGGGGCTCATCCCGGCGAAGCGCGAGCGGATCTCTTCCTCTTTCGAAGCGAGGAGATCCTCCATGGCGCCTTCCCCGGCGGTGACCCTGCACCGGCGGAGGACGAATACGCCAAGCCGCACCAGATCCCGGACGTCTTCGGAAAGGGTGATCTCCATGGTTCCAGGCCTCCCGGCCGAAGAGAGGGGAGGGACCCGGGCCCTCCGTCGGGGTCCGGGCTCCTCCGGGCCGGCCGGCCATTGTGGGCGGAAACAGCAGGCTGTGGAAGAACTCTCCACTCTTTTCGTGGTTCTCTCCCCTTGGTCCCCAACATCTTGTGGTTTTCCTTCCGGTACACCCTTTGCTCGGGGCGGTGCCGGAGGAAACCCGGATGAACGGCAAGACGAAGGCGGCCCTCCTGATGGGGGCCTTGATCCTGCTCTCCTTCCTGGCCCCCCTTGGGGGCGGGGTGGGAAAGAAGGCCTCTCCCGCAGAGGATCAGGGGATTCAAGCCCCGCCGGCGGCGAAGGGAACCACGGCGGGAGGGGATTTCTCCTTCCTCCGCAAGAGGGGGAGCGGGGCGGTGGGAGCCCCCAGGGTTCTCCGTGAGGGACGGGACTGGAAAGGGTCTCTCTTCCAGGTGGGGGGAGCAACGGTCCTGGTCCTGCTCCTGGCCGGGGGGGCGGTCTACCTCTTGTCCCGCCTCCAGCGCTCCCGGGGAGTCCCCGGGAAGAGGCGGGCCCTCTCCCTCGTGGAGGTCCTCCCCCTGGGCCGGAGGAAGAGGCTTCTTCTGGCCCGGGCCGCGGACAGGCTCTTTCTTCTCGGTGAGACCGAGAAGGGCCTCACCCTCCTGGCGGACCTCACGGGAGGGGAACCCGAGGAAGAACCGCTCCCCCTGGAGGAAGAGGAGGAGGAAGAGGATGCCGGGATCGGGGAGCCCCTTCCCCGGATTCCCGCCGGGGAGCTTCCTTTCAAGCGGATTCTCAAGGCCGGAACGGGAGGGGCCGCCAAGTGAGGAAGAGATCCTTCGTCCCGGCCCTCCTGGTCCTGGGAGGGCTCCTCCTCCTGGCCTCCACGGCGGGGGCCCAGGTGGGGCCGCCGGCCCCTTCGGGCGGAGGCATCCCCTCCATCTCCCTCTCCATCGGGGGGAAGAAGGGGCCCCAGGCCCTCTCCAGCGCCCTGGAGATGGTCCTCATCATCACGGCCCTCACCTTCGCCCCGGCCCTGCTCCTCACGGTGACCTCCTTCACCCGGATCGTGGTGGTCCTCTCCTTCCTGAAGCGGGCCACCACCGTCCAGGAGATGCCCCCTTCCCAGGTGACCGTGGGGATCGCCATCTTCCTCACCGTCTTCGTCATGGCACCGACCTTCCACGCCATCGACAAGCACGCCCTGGAACCATACACGGAGGGCAAGATCGGCTTCATGGACGCCGCCGTCCTGGCGGGAAAGGACCTGTCCAAGTTCCTCCTGCGCCAGACCCACGAGGAGGACCTTCGCCTGGTCTACGAGATCTCCAGGGCGAAGCCCCCGGCAACGGCGGAGGACGTGCCCTTCCACCTCCTCGTCCCGGCCTTCGTCCTCTCCGAGCTCAAGACGGCCTTCCAGATGGGCTTCCTTCTCTATTTGCCCTTTCTCGTCATCGATATCGTGATCGCAAGTATTTTGATATCCATGGGCATGTTCACCCTTCCCCCGGTGATCATATCCACGCCGTTCAAGATCCTGCTCTTTCTCCTTGTCGACGGCTGGGGGCTGGTGATCCGGTCTCTGACCCAGAGCTTCTTCACCACCTAGCCTTGCGGAGGACCGAAGATGAATGAACTCGTCGTAGTGGACATCGGGCGTGCCACCCTGCTGACGGCCCTGAAGATCGTCACTCCCGCCCTGGTGGTGGGGATGATGGTGGGCCTCCTGGTGAGCCTCTTCCAGGCGGTCACATCCCTCCAGGAGCAGACCATGACCCTCGTGCCCAAGATGCTGGCCGTGGCCCTGACCCTGGTCCTTCTCCTCCCCTGGATCCTCCAGGTGCTCGTGGACTTCGCCAGGTCCATGATCTCCATGATGGGCCACCTGGGAGGCTGAAGCCGTGGAGACGGCTCTCTTCGCCTTCCTTCCCGGCGCCCTGCTCATGATCTTCCGCACGGGCGGAATGATCCTGGGCCTTCCCGTGCTCGGAAGGAGGGGGGATTCCCGCTGGCCCAGGATCGTCCTGGCCGTGGGAATGGGGGCCCTTCTCTACTTCCCGAGGCCCGTGATCGTTCCCCTTCCGCCGAATTTCTTCGTCTTCGCCGTGATGGCGGTCCGGGAGATCCTCGTGGGCCTCCTCCTCGGCATGGGACTGAACACGGTCTTCGGAACCCTCGTGGTGGCCGGGGAGATCATCGGACAGAACATGGGACTCAACATGTCCAGGGCGGTGGACCCCGAATCGGGCGACCAGGGAGTGGTTCTCTCCCAGTTTCTCGAGACCATGGGGCTGATCCTCTTCTTCAAGTTCGACGGCCACCTCCTGGTCTTCAGGATCCTCTCCGCCGTGAACACGGCCCTTCCACTGGGTTCGCCCTTCGATCCTTCCCGGGCACTGAAGGGGTTCTCCGCCCTCTCGGACGCCATCTTCTCCAACGCCATGTCCCTGGCGGCCCCCGTCTTCGCAGTGATGCTCCTCATGATGCTGGCCCTCCTGGTCGTGGGCCGGGCGGTCCAGCAGATCAACCTCATGGAATTCGCCTTCGCCCTCCAGATCGTGATCGGCCTCATGGGCTGCGTCGTGTTCGTCCCCCGGGTCCTACCCCGGGTGGGGGAGCTCTTCAGGCAGGTCGCCGGGGCCGTGATCCACCTGGCCGTTCCCTTCTAGGTGCGCCATGCCGGACGAAGAAAAGACGGAAAAAGCGACACCCAAGCGGAAGGCCGAGGCCCGGGAAAAGGGCCAGGTGGCCCGGAGCCAGGATTTCTCCATGGCCGTGCTCATGATGGCCACGGCGGCCCTCCTCACCATCCAGGGACCCCGGGTGGCGGCCCTCCTCCTCTCCAACATGCGGGAGTTCCTGGGGGGGCTTCCGGCCAGGAACTTCGGGATCCCCGAGGCCGTGGGACTCCTGAAGAAGTCGGCCGTCCTGGTGGGCCTCGTCGTGGGTCCCCTGGCGGCTGGGGTGATGATCACGGCCCTCCTGGCGGGGGTGGTCCAGGTGGGCTTCAAGTTCACCCCCAAGGCCCTGGAGTTCAACCCGGACAAGTTCAATCCCGTCAGCGGGATGAAGAGGATCTTCAACGTCCGGGGAATCATGAGGATGCTCTTCTCGGCGGCCAAGCTCGCCGTCATGGCCCTGGTGCTCTGGCTCACCCTTCGGGGCAAGTTCGGCGTCCTCCTGAACCTGAGCCGGGTGGACATCCCCGTGGCGGCCGCGGTCATGCTGGATTCGGTTCTCCGGCTTCTCTGGGTCGTGGCGTCGGTCCTCATGGTCCTGGGGATCGGGGACCTGGTCTACCAGAAGTGGCAACACGCCCGGGACCTGCGCATGACCAAGCAGGAGGTCAAGGACGAGCAGAAGAACGCCGAGGGCGATCCTCTCATCAAGGGGAGGATCCGCCAGGCCCAGAAACGGATGGCCAGGATGCGGATGATGCAGGAGGTCCCCAAGGCGGACGTGGTCATCACAAACCCCACCCACGCCGCCGTCGCCCTCAGGTACGACCAGGAGGTCATGGCCGCTCCCAGGGTCGTGGCCAAGGGCTGGAACGAGACGGCCTTGAGGATCAGGGAGATCGCCGGTGAGAACGGCGTGCCCATCTACGAGGACCCCCCCCTGGCCAGGGGGCTCTGCAGGGCCGTGGACGTGGGGGACGAGGTGCCCGTCAAGTTCTACCAGGCAGTGGCGGCCGTGCTTTCCCACGTCTACCGCATGACGGGCAAGTTTCCCGCAGGCGCGGGAGGAGGTAGGGGACGGTGACCGATGCGACCCGGGCTGCGGCCTTCGACGGCGGGGAGAAACAACTCTCCCGGGCCACCCTGATGGTGGCCCTGGGGGTGGTGGGGATCATGATGGTCCTCATCGTTCCCCTCCCGCCCTTCCTGCTGGACGTCCTCATCTCCTTCAATATAGGCCTCTCCTTCTTGATCATGCTGGTGATCCTCAACATCTCCAGCCCCCTCGACTTCCACACCTTCCCGAGCCTCCTCCTCTTCACCACCCTCCTCAGGCTCTCCCTGAACGTGGCATCCACGAGGCTCATCCTGCTCTACGGAAACCCGGGGACGGTGATCAAGGCCTTCGGCGACTTCGTCGTGGGAGGCAATTACGTGGTGGGGATGGTGGTCTTCCTCATCCTCGTGATCATCCAGTTCGTGGTGATCACCAAGGGGGCGACCAGGATCTCCGAGGTGGCCGCGAGGTTCACCCTTGACGCCATGCCGGGCAAGCAGATGGCCATCGACGCCGACCTGAACGCCGGGCTCATCACCAACGAGGAGGCCGTGGAGCGGCGGGAGAAGATCCAGAGGGAGGCGGAGTTCTTCGGCGCCATGGACGGCGCGAGCAAGTTCGTCCGGGGCGACGCCGTGGCGGGGCTTATCATCACGGCCGTCAATATCGTGGGCGGGATCCTGGTGGGCTGGCTGAACAGGGGGCTCGCTCCTCTCCAGGCCATGCAGATCTATACCATCCTCACCGTGGGCGACGGACTGGTGAGCCAGATCCCCTCCCTGGTCCTCTCCACCTCGGCGGGAATCCTGGTGACCAAGGCGGCCTCCAAGGAGGCGATGGCCGGGGAGATGACCAGGCAGTTCTCCGCCCAGCCAAGGGCCCTCCTCTCGGCGAGCGGCCTCCTCCTTCTCCTGGGTCTGATCCCGGGCCTTCCCTTCCCGCCCTTCGCCATCATGTCGGCCGTCCTCTTCACGGTCTGGCTCGGCCTGAAGAAGGAGGACCGGGAGGAGGATGCCCGGGAGAAGGCCGCCAGGGAGGCGGAGGAGAAGGCCCTTCCGCCGGGCGGTCCGGCCCCGACGGTGGAGGAGGTCCTCCAGGTCGACCGGCTGGGGATCGAGATCGGTTACAGGCTCATCGGGCTGGTGGAACCCGGCGAAGGGGGCGGCCTCCTGGAGCAGATCGGGAACATGAGGCGGCAGTTCGCCGCCAGGACGGGCGTGATCGTTCCGCCCATCCGGGTGAAGGACAACATCCAGCTTCCACCCAACAGCTACAGGATCCTCCTGGGAGGCCAGGAGGTGGGAAGGGGCGAACTGCGGGCGGGCCACTACCTTGCCATGAACCCGGGCGGAACGGAGGTGGAGATCGAGGGCATCGAGACGGTGGAGCCCGCCTTCGGGCTTCCGGGGAAGTGGATAACTTCGGCCAACAAGGCCCAGGCCGAGCTTTCCGGTTATACCGTAATCGACGCCACGTCGGTCCTCATCACCCACTTGACGGAGGTCCTCAAGAGGCACGCCCACGAGCTTCTCTCCAGGGACGACGTGAAGGCCATGCTGGACGCCCAGAAGAAGCTCACCCCGGCCGTGGTGGAGGAGGTCGTTCCCAACCTGCTTACGGTGGGACAGGTCCAGAAGGTGCTGGCCAACCTCCTGAGGGAGCAGGTCTCCATCCGGAACCTGGGCCTCATCCTGGAGGCCCTGGCCGACGGGGCCATGGAGACCAAGGACACCCGGGCCCTCACCGAGGAGGTCCGGCGAAGGCTGGCCCGGGCCATCCTGGAGCCCTACCTGGACGAGGACGGCGTCCTCTGGGCGGTCACCCTGGACCAGACCCTGGAGCGCACCATGGCCGACGCCGTGGTGGCCCGGGGCGGGGATCTCTCGGAGCTTCCCCCGGGATTCCTCGGGAAGCTGGTCGACGCCGCGGCAGCAGAGTTGCAGAAGGCCCTTCAGGCCGGGCGGGAGCCCGTGCTCCTCACACGGGCGGCCCTGAGACCCTTCCTGGCCGAGACCCTCCTGGCCGCCGTGCCCGGCGGGGCGGTCCTTTCCTACCAGGAGGCGGCCGTGGCGAAGCGGATCGAGAACATCGGAACGGTTCGGCTCGAGACGGTGGGAGTCTGACCTATGCGGATCACGACTTTCAGGGGGGCCTCCATGGCGGAGGCCTTGCGGAAGGCCCGGGAAGGTGCGGGCCCCGAGGCCCTCCTTGTGGAGACCCGGAGGACCGGGGGCGAAGTGGAGGTGGTGATGGCCTTCCCCGGCGCAGGGGGGGAGGCGGCGGCCCGGCGATCCGCCCCGGCCGGGACCGGACGCCGCCGGGTCCTTCCCCGCAGGCCTGAGAAGGGCCGGGCGGGAAAGGCCGCCGTCCCGCCGGGGCTCAAGGACGCCCTCGACCGGATGAAGTCCCTGGGGTTGACCCCCCCGGTGCGGCGGGCCCTGGCCGAGGCCCTCGAGGGGTGCGATCTGGTCCTGGACCGGCCCGGCGATCCTTCGGTCCTGCCGGCGGCGGCCAAGATCCTCGGCGGGATGCTGAAGCGGGTGGAGGTCCCCGGGCCCAGGGCGAGGGTCACCGCATTGGTGGGACCAACAGGAGTGGGAAAGACCACGACCCTGGCCAAGCTGGCCGCCAGGGCCGCCGTGGAGGAGGGCTTGGATGTGGCCCTGGTCACCCTGGACACCTACAGGATGGCCGCAGTGGACCAGATCCGGGCCTTCGCGGACCTGATGGAGGTTCCCCTCAGCGTGGTCTTCACTCCCAAGGACCTGAAGGAGGCCCTGGCCCGCCACGGCCAGGCCGACCGGGTCTTCATCGACACTCCCGGCAGGGGGCCCATGGACGTGAGGAGGGTGAAGGAGATCCGGGCCCACCTGGCCGGGGCGGGGGTGAAGTCCCTCCTGGTGCTTCCCGCCGGGGCCAGGGTCGGGGATTTGCGGGCCGCCGGAAGGACCTTCGGGATGCTCGAGCCGGCGGGGCTCGTGATCACCAAGTGGGACGAGACCACGGCGCCGGGCGGGGCGGTCTCCTTCTCCCTGGAGGCGGGCTTGCCACTGGCCTGGATCACAGACGGCCAGGAGGTTCCGGAGGACGTCCACCCGGCGGACCCGGAGAGGACTGCCCGGGCCCTTTTGCTCGGAGAGGATTTCGAGGAGCGGCGATGAGAGAGAGACTCAGAGCGGAGGACCAGGCCGCGGGCCTGAGGAGGAGGCTCCGGGACCTGCGGAAGACCAGGGGCGGGCCGGGAAGGGCCAGGCCCCCCGTGGTGGCCGTGGCCAGCGGCAAGGGAGGGGTGGGGAAGACGGTCCTCTCCGTGGCCCTTTCTCTCGCCCTGAGGGAGGCGGAGAAGCGGGTTCTCCTGCTGGACCTGGATCCGGGGCTCGCCGACGCGGACATCCTTCTGGGGGTGCATCCCGAAAGGACCCTGGAAGAGTGCGCCGCCCAGGGGCTTCCCCTGGGGGAAGCACTCCTGGAGGGACCCGGCGGCCTGCTCCTCCTCCCGGGGGGATCGGGGATGGAGGAACTGGCCGAGCCTGGAGGCTTCGAGAGGATCGGCCTGTGGAAGGCCCTGGAGGAGATGGGCCCGGGGATGGACGCCCTGGTGTTCGATACGGGAGCCGGGATTTCCGGGCCGGCCCTGGCCCCTCTCCGGCGCGCCGACCTGGTCCTCCTGGTCACGACTCCCCAGCCGGCGGCCCTGGCCGACGCCTACGCCCTCTACAAGATCCTCCACAGGGAGGGCCTCTCCGGGAGGGTGCGGCTGGTGGTGAACCGGGCCGGGTCCAGTGGGGAGGCGTTGTTGACCGCCACGAGGATCCGGAAGGTCTCGGACCGGTTCCTGGGGGTCACGCCGGAATTCCTGGGCTGGATCCCCGAGAGTCCCCTGGTGGCGGAGTCGGCCCGAAGGAGAAGGCCCTTCCTCCTGGAGAGGCCGGACTGCGGGCCTTCCAGGGCGGTCCGGGCCCTGGCGGCCCGGGTGCTGGAGGTCCTTTCCGCGAGGGGGGAGGCGGAAAAGGAACGGCCCGTCCCGCCTGAGCGTGAAAAAGCCGGGCCCGCCCGCTAGAGTGGCGGGATGATCGGCCTTGCCCTGGGTTGCGGTTCCGCGAGAGGGTGGGCGCATATCGGAGTGATCCGGGCGCTCCAGGAGATGGGGATCGTCCCCGGCGTGATTGCGGGAACAAGTATAGGAGCCCTGGTCGGAGCGGTCCACGCCGCGGGCCGATTGGATACCCTGGAGCGGATCGTCCGGAGGCTCAAGTGGCGGGACTTGATGGTCTTCGTGGACGTGGTCCTCCCCAGGGGGGGCTTCATCGACGGGAAGCGGGTCTCGGAGTTCATCCGGGCCTGCGCCGGGGTGGAGAGGATCGAGGACCTGTCCGTCTCTTTCGGAGCGGTCTGCACGGACATATCCACCGGGAGGGAGGTGGTCCTGGCCAGGGGGGACCTGGCCAAGGCGGTCCAGGCGAGCATCGCCATACCGGGGATCTTCACCCCCGTGCGCTGGAGGGGATGGGTCCTGGTGGACGGGGGGCTGGTCAACCCCGTGCCGGTGAGCACCCTGCGCGAGATGGGGGCGGACTTCGTGATCGCCGTGGACCTGAACCACGGGATCGTCCACGCCAGGAACCAGTTCCGGCCGGGACTGGAGCCTCCGGGAAAGAAAAAGGAGGAGAAAGACGAGGGGCCGGGGATCCTGGAGTCTTTGAACCGGAAACTCCGGAAGGTGAGCCTTCCCTCCCGGGAGCACGCCGGGCGCTGGAGGCGAAGGAAGAAGGAGCCTCTTCCGGGGATCTTCGACGTGCTCGCCGCTTCCCTGAACATCATGGAGATCCAGATCACCCGGGCCCGGTTCGAAGTGGACAAGCCCGACGTGCTGATCCGTCCTCCCCTGGCACATATCCGCTTTCTCGAGTTCACCCGGGGCAGGGAGGCCATCCGGCTGGGTTACGAGGCGGCGCGTAAGGCCCTGGAAGGCGTGGAGATTCCACGGTGAGGGGTGTCCTCACGGGAACGGCCCTTGTTCTGGCGGCGGCCTGCTGGGCGGGCGGGGGCGGAGAGAAAGGGAAGGAGATCCGCCCGGCCTTCCGTTTCCGGGACCCTGAAGTCCGGGAGGCCAGCGGGATCGCCTGTTCCCGGAGGAGGAAGGGCTGTTTCTGGGTGCACAACGATTCCGGGGGTCAGGCGCGACTCTTCGCCGTGGACGAGAAGGGCCGGACGGTGGGGAAGGTCCTCCTCGGGGGAACCCTGGCCCTGGACTGGGAGGATTGCGCCCTCGAGCCCGGGCGGGGAAAGGGAGGGCGGCCCAGGCTCTGGGTGGGGGACATCGGCAACAACCTGGGCCTGCCCCTGGTCAAAAAACTCTTGCGCTTCCCCGAACCGGACCCGGCGGTCCTGGCGGGGAAGACCCTGGTGGTTCCCCGGAAGGAGGTCCAGGTCTTCCGTTGCCGCTTCCCCGAGGGACCCAAGGATTGCGAGTGCCTGATGGTCCACCCCCTCACGGGCGTGCCCTACCTGGTGCCCGCCGTGGACCGGAAGGTTGTTGGGCTCTTCCGGTGGCCGGGGAAACCCCTGCCGGGCCGGAGGGTCCGGGTCCTGGAGGAGGCGGCCCTCCTGGCCGTTCCCCTGGATACACCGGCGGGAATGAGGATCCGGGCCGGGGATTTCGGTCCCCGGGGGAGGTGGTTCGTCCTCCGGTCCCTGACCCACTTCTTTGTCTACCTCTTTCCCGGGGAGAAGAAGGCGGGGGCCCGCCGGAAAGGCGCAAAGGCGGGCCTCCCCTTGCTGGAGCCCGTCCTGGTGGAGAAGACTCCTTCCCAGCTCCAGGGGGAAGGGCTGGCCGTGGAACCTTCGGGGAAGGCCCTTTGGCTTTGCGGAGAGGGAAGGGGAAGCAGGGTTTTCAGGGTGCCCCTGCCTTCGATCCCCCCACGGGCCCGGCGGAAGTGAGGGAGCCCCCTCTTTCCTAGGCGTCCCTGGCGAAGACCAGGCTTCCCGGCTCCAGGCCTCCCAGATCGCGGCCGATGACGGGGCACTTCACCTGGAGGAGGAAGTAGACCCTCTCGTCTCCCCGGCCCGAGAGGGTTTCGTACTGGGCCTGGCCCTTGGCCAGGATCAAGGGGGCTTCGCGGAAGGCCTTCCGGAAGGCCTCGCTGGAGAGGTCCAGCTCCGTTCCGGCGGCGTCGCATCCCGTGGAGAGGAGGGTGGCCACCTCCTCCAGGCCCGCCGCCCTGGCGTCCTCCAGGGTGGCGTCGTTCAGGATGGGCCCTCCTTTCACGGCATAGGTCACGGGTTTGCCCAGCCGGGGGATCATGGCCCTGTCGAAGACGGTCTCGCCGGCATTGTCCGCCAGGAGGAGGACCCAGGAGGCCCTTTCCAGGGCTTCCCGGAAGTCTTCGAGGGAGTTCCTGGCGAAGGGTCCGGCCAGGACCCGTTCCAGGGTCTCTTCCAGGTCGATGGCCCCAGCATTGGGACCGAAATCGATGATGTTCCCCGCCGCGGCCACCCGGAGGGCCCGTTCCAGCCGGTCCGGGCCTTCCTCGATGAGGGCCTCCAGCCTTGGGAGGAGCTCCAGGGCCCGGGCGGTCCAGGTTTTCTTGACCTCTTCGTAGGGGTCGGCCGTGCCCGAAAGGCGGCGGATCTTTTTGTGGATCCGCCAGGCGATGGCCGGTGGAGTGGCTCCATGGGGGAGATCCTGCAGGACTTCCATGGCTCCCAGGAGGACCTTCCTCTGGCCTTCCGGGTCGAGGCCGGCGAAGCGGCTCGCTTCCAAGGCCTGCCGAAGAAAACAGGGGTAGCAGTCCAGGTAGACCTGCAAGGCTCCTCTCCATCTCCCCTTCCTTCCCTTTCCTGACGGAACCCTTCCTTGTCATGGGATCTTTCCTTCGGTCCCGGACCCGCCTTTGCCGATCCAGGAGGGGGGGAGATGGGCAAGGCTCCGGGCCGCCGCCGGCGGTCCGGGGAGGATCGAAGGCAGTATGGACGTAGGGGTCCGGACGATCGAGAAGGCCGGGGGGGCCTGGCTTGCCTCCCTCGCCTTTTGTCTCGTCTTCCTGGCCGGCCTCCTGGCGGGGGTCGGCCCCTGGACCGTCCTCGGCCGTTCTCTCCTGGCGGCCTTCGTCGCCTTCCTTTGCGGGCGGTTCCTCACCCGCTATTTCGCCGACGTGGTCCTGGAGGCCCTGGCGGAGCACAGGCGCCGCAAGGAGGAGGAGCGGAGAAAGAAGGAGGAAGAGGAGGTGGGTGAGCGGTGAAGGGGGTCCAGACGCCTTACGCCAGGCCGGGATCCCAGACCCGGAAGCAGTTGATCGAGGGGTACCTCCCCCTGGTCAAGCACGTCCTGGGCAGGCTCGCCATCTCCCTCCCGCCGGGCTGGGACAGGGACGACCTGTACTCCGTAGGGGTTTGCGGGCTCATCCACGCGGCGGACACCTTCGATCCTACCAAGGGAGCCACCTTCAAGACCTTCGCCTATTCCGCCATCAGGGGGGCCATCCTGGACGAGTTGCGAAGGAACGACATCGTTCCCAGGTCCAGGAGGGAGAAACTCAAGAACCTGGAGCGGGCCGCCGCGGCCGTGAAGGAGCGGCTCGGGCGGGACGGGACCCCGGAGGAGCTGGCCGAGGAGCTCGGTGTCCCTGTTGAGAAGGTGGAACGGGATCTCCTGGCCCTGCACACGGTGAGCCTGATCTCCCTGGAGGAGGAGCAGGGCGAGGACGGGAGCCTGAAGCAGATGCTCCAGGCGCCCGAGGCAAAGGATCCCATGGACGAGGCCTCCTTCAGGGAGGAGGTGGAGCGCCTGGGAAAGGCCATCGGGGAACTCCCGGAGAACGAGAGGAAGGTGGTGATCCTCTACTACCACGAGGAACTCCTCCTCAGGGAGATCGGGGAGATCCTTGGGGTGAGCGAGTCCAGGGTCTCCCAGATCCTTACCAGGGCCCACCACCATCTGCGCCGTATTTTGAAGGAGAAGGAGGAAGAGGGTTGACATGAGCGGGTTGTGGTCGTCGGCCCCTGTGGGGGGCCTCGGCGGGATCCGGCCGCCCGGCCCGGCCGTGGGCAAGTCCGGCTCGACCGGGGACCGGAGGAAGAAGAAGGAACTCTTCCGCAAGGCTCTCAAGAAGAGCAAGGGTGAACCTGGAGAGCCGGATGGGGCGGACCCATCCGTTGAGGCTTCCTCCGGGGATCCTGGAACCTCCCGGAAGGAATCTGCCGGAACGGGGGGCGGCGGGGAGGAATCCGGGCACAAGGTGGACGTCCTGGCCTGACCGGGACGGAGTTTCGGCAAAGGGTAAGAAAATGGAAGACCAGAGCCTGGGCAGGCCGGGGTGGATCCCGGGCCGGTCCGTGAGACGTTCGAACGCCCACGTCCTGGTGGGCGCCCACGGCGTCCGTGAAGGGGCCCCTCCCGTCAGGGTGGTCCCGGTGGAACAGGACGGTGTGATCCGCTTCATCGAGATCCATTGTTCCTGCGGGCAGGTGACGGTCCTGGAATGCGAATACGAAGGGGAGGAGAAACCATGAGGCATTTCATCGGTCCGCGGTACGTCCTCTGGGCCGTCCTGGCGGCCTTCCCGGGGGGATGCGGGATTCTTTCCCAGGGGCTGGGTTCGCCCCCGAAGGCCGAGACTCCCCCGGTCGCGGACGGGGGCTACCTGAAGGCCGGTCCCGTGACGGGAGTGGAGCGGGGCCCGGCCCAGCGCTCCCTCCTCAAGGAGTACGTGGACACCAAGAACAAGCTGAAGGAACTGCAGGACAAGCTGGCCAAGCTCCAGGAGAAGCTCCGGGCCGCCCAGGATGCCCTGGAGGAGTGCCGCCGGGAGAGGGACCAGGAGAAGGCCGCCAAGGTGGCCGCCCAGGCCGAGAGGGACAAGGCCCTCCAGGAGCTGAGGGACAAGGAGGTCCAGCTCCTCAACCTGGCCTTGGAGAAGACCAAGGTGGAGCAGGAGCTGGTGAAGACCCAGATCCAGGCTCTGGCCCCGGGCGGAGGTGGTAGTGCGGAGGGAGGTTCCTTCCAGGGAGGAGGAAGGCCGTGAGAGGAAAGGTCTCCAGGGTTCTTCCGGGGGCGGCCCTTCTCCTTCTGGCCCCCTCCTGCGCCCTCTTCGGGCCCAAGTTCGACAAGCCCAAGCCCGTGGCGGCCTACTTCGCCGATCCCAGGGACACATCCCTGATCCGGCGGGTCCTGGTCCTACCCTTCGACATCGCCGACCAGGGGGACGCCGATCCGGACCTGGTCTGGCGGATCTTCTGCCTGGAGCTCCAGAAGACGGGCCGTTTCGAAGTGGTGGCCCTTCCCGAGGACGACCGGCGGGAGTGGCTCGACAACCTGCCCAGGCTGAAGGGGGTCTTTCCCCTGGCGGACCTGCTGGATTTCTGCAGCCGGTACGGCGTGGACGGAGTGATCTACGGGACGGTCACCCGGTTCCGGGCCTACAAGCCCCCCTGCCTGGGCCTGAGGCTGGGCATGGTTTCCGCCCAGACGGGCCAGGTCGTCTGGGAGACGGACGTCCTCTACGACATGGCCGACAGGAGATCCCTCCAGGACCTGAGGAACTACGTGGCCACAGTGGCCACCCCCGACGAATCCCTCCACAAGTGGGAGATGACCCTCCTCTCCCCCAGGCGCTTCGCCGCCTACGTCTGCCACCGCGTCGTCCAACGTTGGAAAAAAGTGCCGGGAGAAGTTTTATAATTATAAAAATGTGCCGGGGGGAGTTTTATAACGAAGGGGCGGGCATTGAAAATCTGGGCTCTCTTTGTATCCTCTTCCTCCCTCTTGGTGCGCCCGTAGCTCAGTTGGATAGAGCGTCGGTTTCCTAAACCGAAGGTCGAGGGTTCGAGCCCCCCCGGGCGTACCATTTCTTTTCTTTTCCCCCCTTTCTCCCCCGATTCCAAGGGGTTACACCCGCCTTCCCCAAGGACATCCTGGTTCTCTCCTTCGCTCGCCGGGGAGCCTGGTGTTATGTTGAGTCCGAAAAGGGGCTGGAGGTCTGGAAAGACCCAGGAAGGCACTATGGAAAAGGAAGGCGGGCTCGATTCTGTCGCTCCCAGGCTGACTCCGACCTTGATGGGGGCCACTCTGGCGGCGGCCCTGGCGGGGCTCCTCTTCGGCTTCGACACGGCCGTGATCTCCGGGGTCACCGAGGCCATACAGAAGCTTTTCGATCTCTCCCCGGGGGAGAAGGGCTTCGCCGTGGCTTCGGCCCTGATCGGGACCATCATGGGGGCCATGGGGAACGGCCCTCTGGGGGACAAGCTCGGCAGGAGGGAGAGTTTGAAGATCACGGCCCTCCTTTTCCTGGTCTCTGCCCTGGGATGCGCCTTCTCCTGGGATTTCCTCTCCCTGGTCTTCTTCCGCTGGGTCGGGGGGCTTGGGATCGGCGCCGCATCGGTCCTGGCCCCGATGTACGTGGCGGAGATCGCCCCGGCCCGGTGGAGAGGCCGGCTGGTCATGGTCTTCCAGCTCAATATCGTCCTGGGGATCCTCCTGGCCTACCTCTCCAACTACCTGGTGGGCAGGGCGGGCTTCGGCGAGGCCGAATGGCGCTGGAAGTTCGGCGTGGAAGCCCTTCCGGCGGTTCTCTTCTTCTTCAACCTCTTCCTGATTCCCAGAAGCCCCAGGTGGCTCGTGAAGAAAGGGCGGGTGGACCAGGCCCGGGAGGTGCTCCAAAAGGCGGGGGAACCCCAGGTGGAGAAGGCCCTGGAGGAGATCCTGGAGTCGGAGAGGGCGGAGCGGGAAGGGGGAAAGGAGCCTCTCTTCCAGAAGCGATTCGCCTTCCCCATATTCCTGGCCGTCTCCATCGCGGCCTTCAACCAGCTCACGGGAATCAACGCCCTCCTCTACTACCTGAACTCCATCTTCGAGAAGGCCGGCTTCGACAAAGTATCCAGCGATATCCAGGCGGTGGTCATCGGCGGAACCAACCTGGTCTTCACTATCCTGGCCATGCTGGTCATCGACAAGATAGGGCGGAAGATCCTCCTGCTCATCGGCGCCGTCGGGATGACCCTTTGTCTCGCCGGGGTCTCCTGGGTCTTCTTCTCCGGCACCCACCAGGGCCTGCTTCTCTACCTCCTGATCGGTTTCATCGCGTTCTTCGCCTTCAGCCAGGGGGCGGTCATCTGGGTCTACATCAGCGAGGTCTTCCCCAATACGGTCCGGGCCAAGGGCCAGGCCCTGGGTTGTTTCACCCACTGGGTCCTCTGCGCCGCCGTGTCCTGGACCTTCCCCGTCCTTGCGGCGAGTTCGGGCGGATATCCCTTCCTGATCTTCGCCCTGGTTACGGCCGTCCAGTTCTTCGTGGTCCTCAAGTTCTACCCAGAGACCAAGGGGGTGAGCCTGGAGGAGCTGGAGAAGCAACTGGTCCGGGAGAGGTGAGGGAGGGGGGGCGGGAGGCCTGTTTCAGCCCTTCACTTCGGCGCGCTTGCGGGCCTTGGGGTCGAGAATGATCTTTCTCAGGCGAAGCCTGGTGGGAGTGACCTCCACCAGTTCGTCCTCCTCGATGTAGGCCAGGGCCTCCTCGACGCTGAAGTCGCGGGGGGCGGGCAGCCTCTCCACGATCTCCTTGGTGGAGGAGCGGATGTTGTTGAGTTTCTTCTGCCGGCAGATGTTGACCGCCACGTCGTCCTCCCGGCAGTGCTCCCCGACGATCATCCCCGTGTAGACCGGGTCACCCGGTCGGACGAAGAAGGTCCCCCTGCCGCGCAATTGCTCCAGGGCGTAGCTCGTCACCTTCCCCGGCGCCGAGGCCACCTGGACGCCGGCGGTCCTGCCGGGAATCGGACCCCTGTGGGGTCCGTATTCCAGGAAGTTGTGGTAGAGGACGGCCTCCCCGCTGGTCTGGGTGAGGATCCTGTTCCTCAGGCCCACGAGGCCCCTGGCGGGGATGTGGAACTCCAGGTGCAGGTAGGATCCCTTGTGCTCCATCTTGACCAGCTCGCCCTTTCGGGCTCCCGTAACCTCCATGACCTTCCCCGCCGCCGACTCGGGGCACTCCACGACCAGGACCTCTATGGGTTCCAGAAGCTTTCCGTTCTCGACCTTGGTGATCACCTGGGGCCTTCCCAGGGCGAATTCGTAACCTTCCCGCCGCATTCTCTCAACGAGGATCCCGAGATGGAGGATCCCCCTCCCCTTGACGATGAAGACGTCGGGGGAGTCGGTAGGCTCCACGCGCATGGCCAGGTTGGTCCGCACCTCCCGGAAGAGGCGTTCCCTGAGGTTGCGGCTCGTGACGTACCGGCCCTCCTTGCCCGAGAGGGGGGAGTCGTTGACCCGGAAGGTCATGGCGATGGTGGGAGGGTCCACGGCGATGGGGGGGAGGGGCTTCCCCTCCTCCAGGTCCACGAGGGAGTCGCCGATGGAGATCTCGTCGATCCCGTAGATCGCGGCGATGTCCCCTGCCCTGACCTGGTCCACCTCCACCCTCTCCAGGTTCCGGAAGGTGTAGAGACCCTTGATTTCCGATTGGACGCGTTTTCCCGAGGCGGAGACATGGGCCACCAGGTCCCCTTTGCGGAGCACTCCCGAGTGGACCCTTCCGACGGCGATCCTCCCCACGTAGTCGGACCAGTCCAAGGTGCTCACCCTCAGGGCCAGGGGGGCCTTCTCGTCGTCCGGGGGCGGGGGGATGTGCTCCACCACGGCCTGGAAGAGGGGTGTTACGTCGGTCCCCTTCACCTCCCTGTCCCAGGAGACCCAGCCCTCCCGGGCGGAGGCGTAGAGGACGGGACACTCCAGGACCTCCTCGTCGGCGCCCAGGTCGATGAAGAGGTCGAGGACCTCTTCCAGGACCTCCGCCGGTCTCGCCTCGGCCCGGTCCATCTTGTTGATCACTACGATGGGAGGGAGGCCCGCTTCGAAGGCCTTTCGGACGACGAACCGGGTCTGGGGCATTGGGCCTTCGAAGGCGTCCACCAGAAGAAGGACCCCGTCGGCCATGGAGAGGACCCGTTCCACCTCGCCGCCGAAGTCGGCATGGCCCGGGGTGTCCACGATATTGATCTTCACCCCCTCCCAGACGAGGGAGGTGTTCTTGGAAAGGATGGTGATGCCCCTCTCCCGCTCCAGCTCGTCAGAGTCCAGGATCCTCTCCTGGACCACCTGGCCCTCACGGAAGACCCGGGCCTGGCGGAGCATGGCGTCCACCAGGGTCGTCTTGCCGTGGTCCACGTGGGCGACGATGGCGATGTTGCGGATCGTGACGGTCATGGAGGGGTATCCTTGCTCCTTCTTCGCCGGCGAAAGGGGGGCATTGTGACCCCCCTCCCCGCCGGGTCAAGGGGGGCGGCCCCGGAAAAAGGCAGGGAGAGGTGCGGCGGTGGTTATTCCTCTTCGTCCAGGAACAGGCCGAAACCGGCGGTCTTCCCCCCCTTTCCGGGTTTCACTTCCCACCAGGCCGCCCTGCCTGGAGCCCTGGGGTGGGCGGCCTTCCCGGTGAAGGAGAAGCGGTCCTTTCCCTTTCCCAGGTCCAGGAAAACCCCAAGGGAGTAGGTCCCGAGCTTCAGATCCTGAGGATGGCCCCCGCTCCCCAGGGCCGTCCGGTCCCCTCCCCGGACCCGGTAGACGTCGGATCCGTTCCCGTCCAGAAAGAAGGAGAAGGAGCCGATTGTAGCTCCCCCAAGTGTGATCCCAACACCCGTATATCGATCGTTCCCCTCCCGGTCCAACAGGTAGGCCAGGGAGGTGTCCCAGGTCCCTGCCAGGCAGGCCGTGCCCCTCCCCGTGTAGATGTCGTCGCCTTCGTCGTCCATGAGGACTCCCACGGCCTGGTGGGGAGCGAAGGCCCCTCCGTAGCGGGCCACTTGGTACTCGTCCCGGCCGGCCATGTCACGGACGATCCCGACGCCGAAGAAGTAGGCTCCCCCGCAGGAGAACTGGCCCACCCTGTGGAAGTCGTCCCCTCCTCCGTCCAGGAGGATGCCCGTTCCTCCGTCGGCGATACCCCGGAAGCCCACGGCCGTCCCCTGGCTCATGGCGTTGTGCTGCCCCCTCTTTGCGTCTTCCGGGTAGTAGCTGGGATAGTGGGAGTCCGCAACAAACCGGTCCTTTCCTTCCCGGTCCGCCAGGAGCCCCGTCCCCCCGGGGCCGCCGAAACCCTGGGCGTAGAGGCGGGCCGTGTAGACGTCCTTCCCCGAGAGATCCAGGAGAAGGCCCGTTCCGAAGAGAGCGGCGCCCTGGCAAAGTTCATGTCCTTCGTATACGTCGTTTCCCCCCAGGTCCGCAAGGACTCCGGCTCCGCAGAGAGCGAATCCCTGGCACCTCCTGCCGCCCCTGTAGGTGTCGTCCCCTCCGGCGTCCACGAGGATTCCGGCACCCAGGAAACCGGATCCCTGGCCCCCCGAGGGACCTGCCAGGTAGGTGTCGTTCCCGGCGAGGTCCAGGACCATGGAGAGGGGTCTCGCCGGCCCGGCGGCCCCTCCGGCCGGTCCCCTGTAGGTGTCGTCGCCTCCAAGGTCCACCACGAAGGGAACCTTCCCGCAGTCGTAGGTGTTCTTCCCCGGTCCCCCCACGACGATCCTCCCGAAGGGGAGGTGTTCGTCGAGGAGGACCTTTCCCGTCACCCCCTCTCCGGCCGGGATCTCGTCGAACCCGGTGAGTTTCCCGGCCAGATTTTTTCGCCATACCGGATCCATGAGGGCCTGGAGGAGGCTTCCCGCCGCGGAGAGGAGGCGGGAGGGGTCACCCTTCCCGGCCGTGGACAGGACGGCCGACACGGCGCCCAGGCGGGCCGGGGGGAGGCCGGAGTGGATGTAGATGTGCCTTATGAAACGGTCCGTCGTTTCCTCCAGGACGGGCCGGGCCTTGGAGGCCTTCTTCCATGTGCCGAGAGTCTCCTTCCAGGCCCGGTGGAGCCTTGTGAGAAGGATCTTCAGGCCTTCCATGTCTCCGGGAGGAAGAGAGGCTGCCTTCCGGTCCTTTTCCCCCAGGGCGGCCCTTCCCCGGCGGGTGAGGCGGAACAGGAAGGGAAGGAACCGAGAGAACCGGACCTTCCCGGGGCGGAAGGCCCGGGCCGCCCGATCGGTGATCTTCCCGGCGAGTTCGGGTCCAACCAGGGGATCCTGCTGGAAATCCCGGCACAAGAGGTTCGGTGTGATCGGCGGGCTGACCAGGAAGCGCTTCTTCCTCACCATGCGGACCCTTGCCAGGAAAGGTTCCTTCCAGCGCCGGAAGAGGTCCCCTGGTGCGCCGGCGAGCTTCTCCGCCCGGGCCAGGAGTTCCTTCGTTCCTGGAAGGGTGTGCCGGCGGGCGTCCCGGGCGGAGAGGAGGAGGGGAAGAAGGAGGGCGAATAGGATCCTTGGAGGTCGATGGGTTTGCATGGGGAAGATTCTATGACCCCCTCCGGATCGAAAGCAGCAGCGATTTGAAGAGAACGGCCCTCTCGGGCCTTTCGCCCCGGGGACCCGAGTCCGGGCCTTCGCCCGGCCTTCGGGTCTCCGGGGCGGCGGGAGAACGAGGATGCCCGGCAGGGGGGACGATCCGAAGGAACCGCCCCCCCTCGACCCTTCAGCGCCTGTAGAAGCGCCGGCCTCTCTCTCTTCCCCTGGGGGGCGGGACAGGGCCCCGGCGGCGCCGTTCCAGGCGGTCCACCTTGCCGTCCTCGTTGCGGTCGAGCCTTCTTCTTGGGGGGCGGGGCCTCCTCGGCTTGGGAACCGCTTTTCCCGCCGCCCGGCCCAGGGCCCTTCCGACCCTGAGGGCCTTCTTTCCGGGAAGGGCCGCGGCCCGGCCGAGGGTCTTTCCTGCAGACCGCAACTTTCCCAGGGGGTGCCTGGGGTCCACACCCGGTAAGTTCCGGCTCCCCCGGGGGCCGTGGGACTTCCGCACCAGGCTTCTCAGGGCCATGGCCCTCTCCCTGGAGTCGATCTTCCCGTCGTGGTTCCGGTCCGCCCAGGGCCCGATCTCTCCCCGGATGTGCCTGTAGGAAAGGTGGTTCCCGTAGTCCGGTCTTTCTCCCTTCTTCCGGAGCCTGGCCCGGAGAGCCTGGTAGAACCTCCTGCGCTCCATGGGATCCACCCGGCCGTCGCCGTTCAGGTCCGCCCTGGCCCGGAATTTCTTCGCCGCCTCGGGGTGGGCCTCGAGCCAGGCTCCGAGTCGTTCCAGGTCCAGGTAGGGGGCAGCCTTCTGGGTCCCCAGGCGCCGGTCCTCGAGGACCTCCAGGGCCTTCCTCCTCTCCCCGGGGTCCACCCTGCCGTCCCGGTTCCGGTCCGCCTTCCTCCGGAGCTCGGGCCTGCCGGGAAGGCGGTGGTTCCTCCTCGGCGTAACCGGCCGCCTCGGATCGGGTCTTCCGGGGAGGCGTGCCTGGGCTCCCGCCGTCGCGGCGGCCAGGATGGCCCCAGCCAGGGCCGACAACTTCTTGTCCATGGTTCCACTCCTTTCCCTTCGGAACTGGTTTGGTCCCGTCATCGGGAATGGATGGCTTCTCCTTGAGGGGGTGTGGAGAAATTCGACAATCCCCCCGGCGCGGTTCGGGACGGGGGGAGGGATCATTCCCATGGGAAGAGGCCTTCCCGGCTCTCTTCCAGGACGCGGAAAATCTTTCGGGCCACCGTGGTCCAGGGAAGGTCGGGATCCCGGGGATCCTGGTATTCCAGTCCCTTGCCGGGGCGGGAAAGGGGAGGAGGGGGCTGGAGGAGGAAGGCCTCCACGAGGATCCGATACCGGGTGATGGTATGCCTGACGGTGCAGAGCCGTGGTCCCGGGGAGACCCGCAGACCGCAGGTCTTGTGGAGGTGAACCGCCAGGTCCTTTCCCGCCGGGAGGGGGATCCCCAGGCCGGGCAATCCCAGTTGTCCCTGGTTGATCTCCTTTTCCGGGATCCTCCTGGCCAGGACCAGGCCGGACCGGAAGGCCAGGCCCACCTGGGTGGTCACCTCCCTGGGTGGGGTCCTTTCCGGGCGGCGGGGAAACTCCTTCTGTCGTCCTTCCCGGAAAGCCCTGCACCAGGCCTTCAAGGGGCATTCCCCGCAGGACGGCGCCTTGGGAAGGCACACCAGGGCCCCCAGGTCCATCAGGGCCTGGTTCAGGACCCCGGGCTCCCCTACGCGGTGGAGAGAGGCGATCCACCGGGCGATCCGGTTGCGGCCTTCCTTCTTCTTGGGATCGGCCTCCAGGAGGAGGAAGCGGGATGCCACCCGCTCCACGTTGCCGTCCAGGGCGGGGAAAGGGAGTCCGAAGGCGATGGAGAGAACTGCGCCCATTGTATAGGGGCCGATTCCCGGAAGGGCGCCGAAGGCCTCCGGGTCGGAAGGGACCTCTCCGCCATGGCGTTCCGTTACGACCCGGGCCCCTTCCCGAAGGAGCCTGGCCCGACGGTAGTAGCCGAGACCTTTCCAGGCCGAAAGGAGCTCGTCATCTCCGGCCCGGGCCAGGTCGGAAGGCCGGGGAAAACGCCGGAGGAATTCCTGGAAGCGTTCCCGCACGGCCGAGACCCGGGTTTGCTGGAGCATGATCTCCGAGACCCAGATGGCCCAGGGATCCCTGGTCCGCCGCCAGGGCATGTTCCTTCCCTCGGGGCGGAACCAGCCCAGGAGGGCCCGGGCCTGGGCGGCGAAGTTGGATCCTCGGGCGGCCATGGAAGGGAAGCTCTCCGCCCTCCTCGGGCCGGTCAAGGGGAAACCCTTCCCGGGAGAGCTTCCTTCCCGTGGATGGAAGCGGCCTTTCCTGTAGACTCCTGGCTCGTTCCCAGCACAAGGAGGTCCTGAAGTGTCGCCTTGGAGGCAGAAACCCCTGGAAACCCTCACCCTTCCTTCGGGGAGGGAGTTCTGCCTGGAGATCCGGGGGGTGCCGGCCAGACACAGGGACCTTTGGATCCTCCTCCACGGCCTGGGGGGATCCAGGAAGAGCCCCCTTTTGCGGGTCTTCTTGCGGCGTCTGAGGGAGGCGGCGGCCGTCGTCGCCGCTCCGGACCTTCCCGGCCACGGCGGATCGCCCGGCGGGGTCCAGGCTTTTTCCACGGCCTCGGCCCTGGAGGTGGTCGAGGCGGTCTACCGGAGGTTCGGCCTCCTCTCGGGCCGGGTCTTCCTCTTGGGCTTCTCCGCCGGCGGGCTGGCCGCTTCCTGGTGGGCCGCGGAGAACCCGGGAAAGGCGGCGGGCCTGGTCCTTGCGGCGCCGGCCTTCTTCCTTCCAAGGAGGCTCAGGGAAGGTGCCCCCCCCGAGGCCCTGGAGCGGGCCGCCGAGACGGGCCTCCTGGAAGGAACCCTGGGGGGCAGCCCTTTCCGGGCGGGATACGAGCTGGCCACCGACGACGAACGATACCCGGTGGAGCGCTTGGCGAAGGGGTTGGTGGATCCCGCCCTCGTCCTCCACGGGCGGGAGGACAGGGCCCTTCCCTGGGAGGACTCCCTGGAGTTCTTCCGGGCGGCGGAGGGCCCCGTGGAGCTTTGCCTCCTTCCCGGAGCGGGACACGGGTTCGCCGGCCTGGAGGAGGAGGTCTTTCTGAGGCTCAGGGCCTTCTGGAAGAGCCGTTCCCGGGAGAGGTGAGGGGCTCCCTTCAGGCCCGGGCCTTCTGGGGGGCGAGCTCCTCGATCTTCCGGGCGATCTGTTCCTTGGTGAAGGGCTTGGAGATGAAGTCGTCCACCCCGGCCTGGAAGGCCGCCTCCCGATCCTCCTGGTCCTGCTGGGTCGTGACCATGACGATGGGGAGTTCTCCCTTGGGGTATTTCTCCCTGACCTTGGCCGTGAGTTCCACTCCGTTCATCCCGGGCATGTTCAGATCGGTGAAGAGGAAGTCCGGCTTCTCTTCCAGGATCTTCTCCAGTGCCCCCTGGGGGAATTCGAACAGTCTAGGCGTATACCCGAGCTTGAAGAGGACGGACTTGAAGACCTTCAGGATCATCCTGGAATCGTCGACGACGAAGATCTTCAGCCCCTCTTCCTCCTCTTGGTCCTTCCCGGAGGGGAGGCGGGCGGCCAGGTCCTTTCTTCCCTCCTTCTCGAGGAGGGCTGCGAAGTGTTCCACCACGTCCTTGGGGGCCCTGGCGGCCAGGTGCTCGAGGGCGGCCTCCTGGAAGGTCGGGTGGTCCAGGAAGGCCAGGAAGAGGCCGTCCGACTCGGAATCGATGACCGAACCTGCTATGGAACGGGCCGTCTCGCCCCCTTCCTCCAGAAGGTTCTCGATCCCCGCCACGAGGGTGGAGTCCATGTTCCGGTTCAATGCCTTGGCGCAGGCCATCCGCACCGACGGATCCGGGTCGGAAAGACCCTCGATGAGGGTGAAGGCGCCGGCCTTGAGGGGGAGTTCGCCCAGGGCTTCGTAGGCGGCGAACCGGACGTTCGGATCCTCGGGCCTCTTGAAGAGGAATTTCCTGATGTGCAGGGCCGCCCCGGGGTCCTTGATGAGGGCCAGGATGTTCAGGGTGTGGATCAGGAGATCGGTGTCCGGGGAATCCAGGTTCTCCACCAGGATGGGCACGGCCTTCGCCGCCAGGGAGACGAGCTTGTCCTTGGCGTAGTTCCTGAGATAGGGATCATGACTCGTCAGGAGTTCACTGATCTTCTCGATGGCCGCCCGGGACTGGATCTCGGCCAGGGCGTCCACGATGGCCTTGTCGATCTCCTGGTCCGTTCCGAGCCTCCCGAAGAGGTGTTCCACCGCTTCGTCCGTCCCGAGCTCCTTCAAGGCCTCCACGGCGGCGGACGTCAGGTCCCTGTCGCCGGAATACAGGAAATCCGTGAGGGTGGTGATGTATGCGTTGTCCCCGATTGCCCCGATGGCCAGGATGCATGCAACGTTCAAGTCCTTGTCGGTGCTCTTCCTGAGGATTCCGGCGATCAATGGAAGGGCGGGTTTGCACTGGATGAGGCCTGCGATCTCCACGAAGGGTTTCTTGTCGGTGATCGCCGGGTTCTGGAGGATTTCAAGGAGTGCGTCGGGGTAGTCCAGGAGCTTGGCCAGAAGGAGCCTGTGGACCTGGGAATAGTCCACCTTCATCTCCTCGTGCCTGGAGAGGATGCACCCCAGCAGGGGGGCGGCGAAGTCGTCCTCCCCCCGGGACAATTCGAAGAGGGCCTTCTTCCTGGCGTCCTCAGGGACCTTGGGAAAGTGGCTCAAGAGGAACTTGGCCTTGATGAAGTCCTTCTTTGCGATGTTGTACCTGAGCTCGTCCAGGAAGTTCTTGGGATTGCACTCCGCCATTTTTCCTTTTCCCTTTGCCTTCTTCCGTCAATCCTTCAAGACGTAGTAGGATGCCTTCATGTGGGACCTTCGTTCGAACCTGTCCGTCAGGTCGAAGAGAGACTCCGAGGCGCCCACCAGGAGGACTCCGCCCGGGACGAGCTGGTCGGCCAGGCGCCGGAAGAGGGACTTCCTGTCCTCCGGGGAGAAGTAGATCGCCACGTTCCTGCAGAGGATGACCTCGAACTTTGGAAGGCCCGTGAAAGGCTCGAGGAGGTTCATCCTCCGGAAGACGATGTCGCCCCGGACCTCGTCCTTGATCCTCCAGTAGCGGCCGTCCGGGTTGAAATACTTCCGGATCTGGTCCTGGGTGAGCCCCCTGCTCACTTCCACCCTGTTGTACCGGCCGTAGCTGGCCTGGCTGATCGCAGAATCGGAGATGTCCGTCCCCAGGATCTTGATGCGCCACTTGGAGTAATCCCGCCCCAGGAGCTCCCTTAGGATGATGGCGATGCTGTAGACTTCCTGGCCCGTGGAGCAGGCGGCGCTCCAGATGTTGAGAGTCCGTTTCCCGGCCGCCTCGAGCCGGTCGAACATGTCGGGGAAGATCTTGTGGCGGAGGAGCTCGAAGGGCGTCGTGTCACGAAAGAAGAAGGTCTCGTTCGTGGTGATGGCGTCGATGATCCGGTCCTTCACCCTTCCCGTCCGATCGGCCCTGGCCTTGGCGAGGAGGTCGCCGTAATCCTTGCAACCCAGTTCCTCCACCAGGGGACCGAGCCTGCTCTCCAGGAGGTAGGACTTGCTCCGGTCCAGGGTGATGCCCGTCACCTCCTTCACGTAGGCGATGAGCCTTTCCTGGTCCTTGTCTTCCAGCTTGAGCATGGAAATTCCCGGTTTCCTTTTTCCCTTTTCCTCCGAGGAAATCCCGTCACCTACCGGCGGCCGCCGCAGATCCCACCAGGGCGGTGATCCTCTCCGCCAGTTTCTCCAGGGGTAGGATCTCGTCCACGACGCCGGCCTTCACGGCCTCCATTGGCATTCCGTATACCACGCAGGTCGCCTCGTCCTGGGCCAGGACGAAGGCGCCGGACTTCTTCATCTCCTTCAACCCTTCCGTGCCGTCCCTCCCCATGCCGGTCATGATGACACCCAGGGCCTTCGGGCCGAAGACTTCCCGGACCGACCGGAAGAGGTAGTCCACCGAGGGTTTGCAGTGGTTCTCCGGGGGATCGTCCGTTACCCGGACCACGGGACTCGTCGACGAACCGCCGATCCGCATCTGTTTCCCCCCCGGAGCGATGTAGACTCTTCCCGCCTCGAGGGGAGTGCCGTCTTCGGCTTCCACCACGGCCAAGGCGCTCTTCTTGTCCAGGTTCTCCGCCAGGGCTCCCGTGAAGACGGGGGGCATGTGCTGGACGACCGCCACGGGAACGGGAAGGTCCGCCGGAAGCCTGGGGATCACTTCGGTCAAGGCCTTCGGCCCCCCCGTGGAGACCCCCACGGCCACGATGGATGGCCTGGAGGGGGGGGTCCTCCTACCCCGGACGGGGGGCGGAGCCGGGGCGGGTGAGGAGGTCCTCCCGGGCATTGCCTCCTCCTTCTCTTCCTTCCCGGCCCGGGCCCTTCCTTGGAGCCTCGGTTTCAAGACCCGGATCTTGGGGGCGAACTGGAGCTTCAGGGACTCCACGTTCTCGTTCAGGCTTCCCCCGTCGGGCTTGGCGATGAAGTCGAAGGCTCCAAGCTGGAGGGCCCGCATGGTGACCTGGGCGTCCTTCTTCGTGAGGGCGCTCACCATGATCACCTTGACGTCCTTCTTGGCCTCCTTCAGGGCCGAGAGGGTCTCCAGCCCGTCCATGACGGGCATCTCCACGTCCAGGGTGACCAGGTCCGGTGAGAGCTCCTCGATCTTCTCCAGGGCCGCCTTTCCGTTGGAGGCCGTCCCGACCACCTCCGTTTCCGAAAAAGAGGAAAGGACGTCCCGGAGCACCTTCCTGTAGAGGAGGGTGTCGTCCACCACAAGGACTTTGATCTTGTCCCTCGCCATGGGGCCCTTCTCCTTCCTACTCCACTTTGAAGATGGCCATCATCTCGGAGATCTCCTGGCTGATCTCGGAGAGGGCCTTGGCCTCCTCGGTGAGCATGTTGCTCGCCTTGTTCAGCTCTTCGCTGGCGCTGCTCACGGAAACCACGTCCTTGGCCACCATGCTGGAGACCTCCGCCGCCTGGCCCACGCTCTCGGTGATCTCCTCGGTGGCCTTGGTGGTGAGGCTCGTCTTGGATGCGATGTCTCTCGTGGTGATGGACTGTTCCTCCACGGCGGAGGCGATGGTGTTCACGATCTCGTCCACGTTCTCGATGACCTGGGAGATCTTCTCGATCTCCTTGACCGTCTCCTTCGCGGCGTCCTGCATGGCCTCGATCCTGGAACGGATGTCCTCGGTGGCCTTGTTGGTCTGGGAGGCCAGTTCCTTCACCTCGTTGGCCACGACGGCGAATCCCTTGCCGGCTTCGCCCGCCCGGGCGGCTTCGATCGTGGCATTCAGGGCCAGGAGCTTGGTCTGTTCGGCGATCTCCACGATGGTTTCGATCACCTCGCCGATCTCGTCCGCCGAGGCCCCCAGGCCCTCCACCTTCCGTGACGCCTCGGACACGCTGGTTACGGCCTCCCGGGTCACCTGGCGGGCCCCCTCGGTGTTCTTGGCGATCTCCGATACGGTGGAGTTCATCTCCTCGGTGGAGGCGGATATGACGCTGATGTTCTTGGTGTTCTCCGCCACGGAGGTGGAGACGGTGCCCATGGAGACGCTCATCTCCTCCACGGCGGCCGCCACGGAATTGGCCTTCTCGTTGAGCATCACCGAGTTCTCGTTGAGGCCCGACGAGAGGTTGAAGAGGTCCTGGGATGACTTGGAGAGAGTCTGGGCCCGCTCCTTCAGGTTCTTCAGGACCGAGGAGAAGTTCCCGACCACCGTGCCGAGCTTCTCCAGGATCTCCCCGAGCTCGTTGTTCTCCACCTCTTCGATCCGGACGGACAGGTCTCCTTCACTGATCTTCTCCGAGATCTTCCCCACTTCCTGGAGCCGCTTCACCACCCCTCTGGTCACGAAGAGGGTGAAGATCGTGAAGAGGATGCCTGCGATCAGACCGGCCAACTGGATGCCGAAGAGCATCCCCACCTGCTTCTCCGACTTGGCCTGCATCAGGCCCACGGCCTTGTTCATCTCCTTGAGAAGGGGGATGTTGTTCTTCAGGATCCAGAAGAGCTGGGCCATGGCATCCCCCTTCCCTTGAAGGATGGAGTCCACCTTGGACCTGAAGGGGATCCAGATGTTCTCCACCCTCTTGAGCTGGGCCAGGACCTCCCCTTCGGCGGGAGGGCAGTACCGGGATGGGCCCTTGGGATCCAGGGTCGTGGGGGCCATACCCCCCTTCTCAAGGGCCGTGAGGGTCGCCTGGAAGACCTCCTTCGTGGCGACCACGTTCTTCCTGCAGTCCGGGCACTCCTTCCCGGTGATCTCCTTCCTCAGCTTGTAGTCCAGGACGTCCTTGGTGAGTTTCTGGGTCAGCATCCTCTGTCTTCCGGCCAGGTTGATGACCAGGCCGTCGTCCTTCTGGCTGGAAGTGACCTTCCAGGTGGCCAGGAAGATGAAGAGGATGATCGTCACCATCACGACGGGGGTGATCATCAGCTTGTGTCGTACTTTCATGGGTTTCCTTCTCCCGTAGAAAAGATCCTTTCCGGCTGTCCCGCCGTCTCACACCTTGAAAGCCTCGGTGAGGCCCTTCAGCTCCTGGGCCATCTGGGAGAGGGATGTCACTCCTTCCCCTGACTGGGAGCTGGCTTCCTTCAGAACCGCCGCTTCCTGGTTCAACTGGGTGGTCTCTTCCTCGATCTGCTTGATGGCCGAGACGGCCTCGCAGACTCTCTGGGCCACGTCTTCAACCTTCTTCGTCGTGGAGCCGATGTTGGTGGCCATCTCCTGGGTGGTCACGGTCTGCTCCTCGACGGCCGTGGCGATGGCCGAGACGATGTCGTTGATCTCGTCGATCACCTGGGAGATCCGCTCGATCTGGCTTACCGTATCCTCCGTGGAGGATTGCATGGCCACGATCTTCCTGGTGATGTCCTCTGTGGCCTCGTTGGTCTGCCGGGCCAGTTCCTTCACCTCGTTGGCCACGACGGCGAAGCCCTTGCCGGCCTCGCCGGCCCGGGCGGCCTCGATGGTCGCGTTGAGGGCGAGGAGCTTGGTCTGCTCGGCGATGTCGTTGATCACGTCGATCACCTGGTGGATCTCCTGGGCGGAGGTTCCCAGGTGGTTTACCGTCTCCGTAACGCCCCGGGCGGTTTCCACGGCCTGGGTGGAGATCTCCTGGGCCTTGGTGGTGTTGTGGGAGATCTCGGCGATGGTCTCGGTCATCTGCTGGGTGGCCTGGCTGACCTCGTTCAGGTTCTCCGTGGAGGTCCGGGCCGCTTCGGAGACCTCGGCGATGTAGGCGTTCACTTCTTCCAGGCCTCCCGCCACGGAAGCTGCCTTCGTATCCAGTTCCTGGGCGGTGTGGTCCAGGTTGCCCGTGACGGAGCTGAACTCCTCGGCCTGGCCCGCCAGGTTCACCGCCTTGTCCTGGATGTGGGCCATGATCTCGCGGAAATTGGTCGTGAGTTCGTTCAAGGCATTGCAGAGAAGACCGATCTCGTCCTCCCTCTCCTGGTCGATGGTCTGGGTGAGGTCCCCTTCGGCCACGGTCTTGGCCATGGCCACGGTGGTCTCCAGTGGCTTGAAGAGACCCCGGGAGAAGAGGATGTAGGAAAGTACGAGCATGACCGCCGTGCCGGCCAGGAGGAGGAGGGTCACCATGAGGACGTGGGCGTGGATCTTGGCCATTTCATCGGTGATGTCGTAGCCCAGGACGATGTGGCCTACTTTGCGGCCCGAATAGTCCACCAGTGGAAAGGCCGAAGCCAGGATCTTCCGGTCACCCTGGTTCACGAGCCGGGCTTCCTCGAGGTCGGGGAGTTTCTCCAGGAGAGACTTCATCTTGTCTCCCGAAAAGGCGTAATATTTCTCGTTCTTCTTGAGGAGCGCCCCTTCGTTCAGCTTGAAGCCAGCTCTATCCAGCACAGCGGAATCGACGCCCAGGGCGAAGCCGGTTCCCACCCCATCGGCGAGGCAACCGGCCAGGAGGGCGAAGTCCGTCCCCAATTCCACGCTTCCCACGTGCTTCCCCTGGTAGAAGACGGGGTAGACCACCCGGAGGCTCGGACCGTACTTGCCCACTTCGATGCCTGCCACGGGCTCTTTCCGGCTGTTGGCCTCGAGAACGGTTTTCCGGAAACGAGAGAGATCGTCCCCGGATTTGTCGGGCTTGTGGACCCGGAAGAGGGAGACAGCCGGCGCCTTGTGGAACTGGAAGATGTTGATGCCGTACTTGGGCTTCAACACGGCCTGGAACATGGGGACGTATTTCTTCTCCAGGAACTCCTTGTCCCCCTTGGCGACCGCCTCCTGGGTGGCCGGGTCCTGGACGATGAAGTTGATGGCCGCCCTGAGGTCGTCCTTCTTCATCTGGGCCCCGAACCCGAAGAGTTTCTCGAAGATTTTCGCCCTTTGATCGGCCGAGACCAGGAGCTGTGTCCTGGACTGGTAGCTCACGAGGTAGATCATGAGCGTGGAGATCAGGGCACAGGCCGTGAAGAGGAAGAGTAGGATCTTCCATTTGACGGTCTTGACCTTTTCCTTGATGTTTTCAAGAGAGAGCATGTGATTCTCCTTTCCCGAATCAGGGTTTCCGGGCTTCCCCTTTCCCTTCGGTTTCCCTTCTTCCCTTCATCAGGGATCCCGCCTACCTCTTGTCTTCCGACTTGAGGATCTCGCCGAGGTTCAGGATCCCGGCCAGGCTGTCTTCCATCTTGTATATGCTGGAAAAATACCTTCCCGTCACCCCCTGGATGTTGGAGGGAGGCGGCTCGATCTCCTCCCTGGAGGCCTGGATCACGTCCAGCATCTTGTCCACCAGGAGTCCGATGTGCTCGTCTTCGCTCTGGACCACCAGGATCCGGGCGTCCTTCCCGATCTCTTCCAGGGGCTCCATGGAGAAGACGGCGTGCATGTCGATGATGGTGATGATGTTCCCCCTCAGGTTCATCATCCCCCGGATATAGGCCGGGGCGTTCTCCACGGGGGTGACGTCGATGTTCTTGTTGATCTCCTGGATCTCGCGGATCTCCACCGCGCAGGTGATGTTCCCCACCCGGAAGACCGCCAGGTCCAGGTATTTTTCTTCGAGAACCGTGTCCGGCATCTTTTCCTCCCTGTGATTCCTCAGGCGCTCCCGCGGCCCAGGTGGTGGGCGATCCTCTCCAGGACCTTGTCCCGGTCCAGCTTGATGAGGTATTCGTTCATCCCCGCCTCCATGGCGGTGTTACGCATCTCCTCCGACGCCACCGAGGTGAGGGCGAGGATGGGAACACCGGAATACCTGGGATGGGACCGGATCCTCCTTGCGAGTTCCACTCCGTCCATGTTGGGCATCTCAATGTCCGTGAGGACGAGGTCGATCTTCGTTTCGGGGTCGTCCAGGATCTCCATGGCGAGGACGCCGTCCAGGGCCGTCCGCACCTGGTAGCCCGCATCGGTGGTGAAACCCTTCACCTGGTTCAGGAAGAACTTGGAGTCCTCCACCAGGAGCAGGGTCGCCGTTTCCTCGGACCGGATCTGCCGGATCTCTTCCTTCTCCTCGACCCACTCGGGCAGGAGGGCCGAGGCCAGGCCGTAGAGGTCCAGGAGGAGCGTGGTCTTCTCCTCGATGATGGCCGAGCCCAGGATTCCGGGCTGGCGGAAGGTCTCCTCGTCGATCTTGTCCTGGAACTCCACGACGTCCAGGATCTCCGAGACCAGGACGCCCACCTCCTTGCCGGCGAAGGGAAAGATCAGGACGAAGGGATTGTCGACGTCGGCGAGCGGTTCCACATCGGCCACGTCCTCGATGGAGCAGAGCACGAGGGAACCGCCCCGGTAGTTGATGGTCTTCTTCCCGCTGGTGACCTCGATCTGGTCCTTCCGGATCTTCTCCAGCCTGGAGATGAGTCCCAGGGGCACGGCGAAGTGCTGGTCGGGGGAATTCTTGACCAGGAGGAAGGACTGGGCGTCCTGGATCTTGCTGGCCACGGCGTCGGCCTTCTCCTTCTCCCTTGCCCGGTCCTTGACGGCCCTCAAGTTCAGGGTTCCGCTGATTCCGGTCACGTCCAGGATCAAGGCGGCCTTTCCGTCCCCCAGGATCGTGGCCCCGGCGTAGGTCTTGATGTTCCGCAGGTGTCTTCCCAGGGGCTTGACCACGATCTCCTCGGAATCCAGGAGATCGTCCACGACCAGGCCGAAGTTGAGCTCCCCCGAATTCACGATGGCGATGTTGTAGGCGCTCTCGGCGCTCTTCCTCCGGTCCCCTCGGCCTCCCCGGCGTTCCTGGAGCCGGATCTTCTCTTCACAGGAATCGCCACCGATCTCCTTGGACCTGCGGTCGGCAAGGTTCTCCCTTCGGTCTTCCATCTCCTCGCCCGTCTCGGGGTTCTCCACCCTGGGTTTGCAGCCCAGGACATCGGTCATCCGGATCAAGGGGAGGAGTTCACCCCTGAGCCTCAGGAGGGCCGCGTCGTCGATCTTCTCGATCCTCTCGCAGACCTGGGAGGCGGGGATCCGGACCAGCTCCACCAGGTTCACCTGGGGGATGGCGTACCTGGAACCCGCGATCCGGACGATGAGGCTCGGAATGATGGCCAGGGTCAGGGGGAGCTTGATCGTGACCGTAGTCCCCTGGCCCAGCTTGGAGTCGATGTCCACCGAGCCGCCCAGCTTGGAGAGGTTGCTGAAGACCACGTCCATCCCCACGCCCCGGCCGGAAACGTCGGTAACCTCCTGGGCCGTGGAGAAACCTGGCTTGAAGATGAAGCGGATCACCTCGTTGTCCGGGAGGGCGTCGAGTTTCTCCTTCTCCTCGAGCTTCATCTCCAGGACCTTGGCCCGGATCCTGGCCGGGTCGATCCCCCCGCCGTCGTCGGAGACCAGGATCACCACCTGGCCCGCCTCGTGCTTGGCGCAGAGCTTCACCGTGGCGGGAAGTTTCTTGCCGGCCCGTTCGCGGACTTCCGGCTTTTCGATCCCGTGGTCGATGGCGTTCCGCACCAGGTGGGTCAGGGGATCGCCGATGGCCTCGATGATGGTCTTGTCCAGCTCGACGTCCTCACCCTCGGTGACGAGCTTGACCTGTTTTCCCAGGCTCTTGGAGAGGTCGTGGACCACCCTCTGGAACTTGTGGAAGACGATTCCCACGGGCTGCATCCTGGTGGACATGATCGCTTCCTGCAGTTCGGAGGTGATCAGGTCCGTGCGCTGTACCGCATTCTCCAGGCCCGCCGGATCCTCGTTGGAGAAGGTCTGGACCAGTTGGTTCCTGGTGAGGACCAGTTCCCCCGCCAGGTTCATGAGCCTGTCCAGAAGGTCCACGTGGACCCGCAAGGTGCTGCTCTGGGGCGAAACGGAGCGGGTGGGTCTGGGAGAGGGCTTCCCCTTCGATTCCTGTTTCTTCGGGGGAGTCTTTTCTTCCTTGGGTTTGGAGGGCTGGGAGGGAGGCGCCTCTCCGGCCTCGGCGGCCTTGGACTCCAGGGGCTCCTTCCGGGGAGCCTCCTTCTCGCCCCGGGAAGGCGGCTCCTCCGGGACGGGAGGCTCCGGGCTCCAGGGCAGGAGGGCTCCTGCCGCGGTGGCCGTGTAGATGTTGGAAGGAGGAAGGCCCAGGAGGTCCGAGAGGGACTCTCCCGAAGGGGCCGTGAAGAGGACGTAGAAGGGGACCCAGGGGGACCCTTCCTGGTTTTCCAGGGTGGGGATCTCCTCCTGGTCCACCCGGGAAGCGAGGACCTTCCCCTTGAGCTGGAGACCCGCCAGGATGTTCTGGGGGGTTCTTCCTTTCCGGTCCAGGTCCTCGGCCCAGTCGAAGACGGCTGCGTGGACCTTCTTGCCCTGGGATTCGGCCTCCTCGATGTCTTGGAGAGGCACTGTGAAGGCCCTCCTGCCGTCGGGGAACTTGAGCTCCACCGGTCCGCCGGGAGAGGGGGCGGCGGAACCTTCCTGTGCGGTGGAAGGAGCCGGGCCGTCCCGGTCTTCTTCCGGAGGAGGAGAACCCGCCTCAGCGGAATTTCCAGGTCCCTCTGCGCTCTCTCCGGGCGGGGCGGGGGCCTCGCCGGAAGCCGCCTTGTGCAGGGCCTCGATGTGTTCCTCGATGTCCGCCTCGTTGCTGGTCTCGTACTGCTCGACAAGTTCCTTCAGGAGATCCAGGGATGAGAGGAGGACGCCGACGATCTCCGGAGTGGGGACCAGTTCCTCGTTCCGGATGAGGTTCAGCACGTTCTCCATGCTGTGGGCCAGGTCCTTGATGGTCTCCAGCCCCAGGAAACCCGCCCCGCCTTTCACGGAGTGGATGGCGCGGAAGACGTTGTTCACCAGCTCGGAGTCTACGTCTTCCCCCATCTCCTCGATCTTCAGGAAGTCCGATTCGATGCCGTCCAGGTGCTCCCTCGATTCCTCGAGGAACATCTGGAGCAGTTCCTGATCCTCGATGATGGCCATTCAAAATCCTCCTTGGCTGGCGGGGAGGAGGGTGACCTCCCGGAGACTCAGTCTCTTCCCGGCGGTTTTCACTTTTCTCCCTCCTCGAGGAGCAGACCCTCGAGACCGGCCTGGGCGAGGGTGGGTTTCAGCCTTTCCGGCAGGTTCTTCACGGCGAAGGCGCCTCCCGCCTCGGCGAAGGACTTGGATGCGCCCACCAGGAAGGAGACGGCCCAAGCGTCGAGTTTCTCCAGCTTGGATGCGTCCACCACCAGGTTGGGAGCCTCGGCCTCCAGGGCCTTCAGGGCCTTCTTCTTCGCCTCGAAGAAAGCCTCTCCCCCCAGGGTCTCGTCGATGGACAAGACGTGGTTCTTCTTGGTCTTCTTCAGCCTGGACATCCGCGTCCCCCCGAAAGAAACATTCCCATTCCCAAGTTGTTCTACACGGGTGTTTCTTCGGAAAAGGGGGACAAAGGGTTTTAATGAATGGGATGTAAAAAAAAGCCGCCTTCCTCGAAAAGGAGGAGGATGGGAAGGCGGCCCGGGCGGATTCTCCGGTACCATGGTCGTCTCGGGGGGGGGAGTGAGGAAATTTCCGCCACCTCGGCGGCCGGAAAGATGGATCTCCTCCAGGGGGGCAGGTGCCCGGGGATCCCGGGTCGGCTGAGGAAAGCGGTCTCTTTCCGGAGAAGGGGAGGCCTTCTCAGCGTAGGGCTTTCAGACGTTTCTCCGCCTCGGGCCTGGCGTCGGAGACGGGAAAGTCCCGGATCACCCTTTCCAGGCACTTCCGGGCCTCCTCCTTCTTTCCCAGGGAGAGGTTGCACTGGGCCGCCATGATCAGCGCCGCCGGGAGGTCGGGGCTCTCCGGGGCGGCCTTTTCCATGCGGCGGATCTCCCGGAGGGCCTCGGCGGGTTTGCCCATGCAGACGTAGAGGTCCGCTTTGAGGTAGCGGAGGAGACCGGTCATCTTGTCCAGGGGGGCGTCCCACTCCCAGGCCCGGAGTTCCTTCAGGGCCGAGGCGTAGTCCTTCCGTCCTTCGTATTCCTCGAAGGCCACCATGTGCTCTCCCGCCGAGGCCTCTTCGTCCCCCAGGAAGGTCCCCTTTCTCTTCATGGAGGCCGCCCTCTCCAGGAGGGCCCGGGCCCCGGCCCGGTCCCCGGACTCCAGGAGGAGGTCGGCCTTCTTGATCAGGGCGAACCTGAGAATGTCGTCCTTCTTTCCCTCCTTCTTCCGGATCACCTCCTCCAGGAGCGCTTTCGCCCGGGGAAGGTCTCCCATGTTCTCGTAGAGGATCTCCGCCATGAGGGCGGCGGCCTTCAGGGAGACGTCCAGGGAGCGGGTTCCTTCGCGGATCCCCCGGAGAATCTTGAGGGCGCCCTTGAAATCCTGCCTGCGGGTGACCAGTTCCCCGGCCAGGAAGAAGGCCTCCGAGGCCATGCCCCCCTTGTCCATGTCGCCGCTCTTCTCGATGAGGGAGTAGAGGAAGGGCAGGGCCCGGTCGAATTGTTTGGCCGCCCTCAGGACGAAAACCGCGTTGGCCAGGGCGCCGGGCGTCAGGCGGGCCGGGTTGTAGGAGGCCAGGACCTTGGCGAACTGCTTCACGTCCTGGTAGATCCGCCATCCCGGGGTCCCCCTTGGATGGACGAAGACCCGCTGGGTCAAGGAGATCCTGTTTCCGTCACGGGTATAGATGACGTGGGTGACGGGGAAGATCCCCGCTTCGAGGAAGACGTGCTCCGGGTTCCGTGCCCTGGATGTCGTGCCGTCGCCGAAATCCCAGAAGTCGCCCCGCCTCTTGGACAAGGGAATACCGGAGATGTCGCGGAAGAAGATGTCCGTCACGGCCTTCCCCGAGAGGCCCAGGTCGCTTCCCCTGCTCCAGGCGAACCAGGCCAGACGCCGTTCGTCCAGGGCCTTGCAAAGGGCGGGCCGGGCCCGGGTCCAGCGGACGAAGAAGGAGGGCGGGGCAAGGGTGAGGCGCGGCGCCCCGGGGAGCTTCACTCCCAGGGAGCAGAGGACCCCCCTGAACCTCGTGGCGTTCACATAGAAAAAGGAATGGACCCCCTTGGTCAAAGTCACCGAGCCGCTGTGCAGCTTGGAGGAGCCCCAGGTGGGGCCGTGCCAACCCAGCCAGGAGGTGACCACCTTTCCGTCCACCATGAAGAGGGATGCGTCGTAGGAGTTGGTGGCGAAGGTGTAGACTCCGTCGCGGCGGGCCACGAGGGCCCCGTAGATGACGGTGAGGCACTTCCGGTCCGACGAGAAGGGGTTCATCCCCTGGAAGACCCGGTCCGTGAAGTCCCTGCCCAGGACGGTCCTCGAACGTTTCATGGCGGCCAGGACCTGGGCCGTGGTGTCCACCCGGGAGGCCTTGAGCCGCCGGACTTCGAGGATCGGCCCGTGTCCGCCCTTCCAGGGCTTTGCAGGCGGCGGGGCCTTGGGATTTCCGAAGTATACGAGGCATCGGTTCTCCGATCCCCGGAAAGGGGATGCGTCGAAGTAGAGGAGCACCCGGTCCCCGGGGCCGTTGTGGAGGATCGCGTGGGGGACGGGCTTTCCGGAGAGGGTGAAGACCCGGATGTCCGCCCCGTCGGGCCTGGCCAGGCCGGCCGTGGGAAGGAGAAGGGCCGCCGAGGGACCGACGTATTTTCCCACGACCACAATGGCCCTGGCCTTCCAGGCCCGGTTCCACCAGGAGGGAATGGGGGGCCTTCGCAGGGGCGGCGCGGCGGAGATCCCCGTGCCGGAGAGGGCCGCCAGGAACAGGAGTGGAACAAGGAGATCAATCTTGGGGCGCAAGTCTGCTCTTCCTCTTCTTCGCTTTCTTCCTTCTTTGCCTGGGTGAAGGGACGTTGCCCGCCCCCCGGCCGGGAAGGACCTTCCCCTTTCTTGCGGCCTCCCGTTTCTCCAACCGGAGGAGGAGTGCCCTCTCTCTCTCCCAGCTCTTCAGGTCCATGGGCGTCACCCGGACGTTGTCGAAGAAGTACTCTCCCGGGGGCCAGTAGGGAAAGAGCATGACCTTGAGCCTCTTTACGGAGGGATTTTTCCGGCCCGGGAAGAAGTAGAGGGTGTAGGTCTTCCACTTCCCCCGGACCCCGTCATCCAGGTCCTTGTAGATCTTGAAGGCGACCCGGTCCAGGGCCCGCTTCACGGTCTTGCCGTTCACCCAGATCTCCCGGGTCATTTTTATGTAGCCCTTGACGAAGATCTTGGGGACGAGCTTCTTTCTTCCCAGACCGCACTTGCCGGGCATGAAGTCCACGGTGAGCTTGTAGGGTTTCCGGGGGTCGATGGGGAAGAAGTCGCTGAAGAAGGGGACCCCCGTGACGCCGGCGGCGGTGTTGTACTTGTGGCCCTTCGTGGGGGTCTTGGGGCGGGGTGGAGGCGGATGGGGGAGTTTCATCTCCTCCCTGCGCTTGTAGTACTCCTCCTTGTTGACGTCCGTGTCGAAGCGCATGCACTTCCCGGGCCTGAGGGGGTCCTTCACCCAGAAGGAGGTGAGCCCGTCGGGCCTGTCCCACCCGAGGGGGCGGCCTTCCTTTCCCTTCTCGAAGTCCCCGTTGGGAACCAGGTTTTTCTCCTTGCGGGGCGGTTTCGCCGAAAGGAGGGGGGGAAGGAGGAGAAGGAGCCAGACTGCGGCTGCGCTCTTCATCGTTCCACCTCCAGGAGGGACCGGAAGTAGTCCTCCACGAGCGGCCTGTATTCGGCCGGCGGTTCTTCGGCCCTCGCGCTCCTGACGCTCCCCGGGACCCTCCGTGGAAGGAGGAGATTGCCTTCCCTCTGGAGGCGGAGCCTGTCCTCGAAAAGGGTCTTCACCGAGGAAAGCCGGTCCGAAATGGCCCGCCTGCGGGCTGAGTAGTCGGCGGGAAGGCCCTTTCTCAGGCTTTCCTCGAAGGCCCGCATCAGGCGGATCGCCTCGGAGAGGTCCTTCACGTGGAAGCGCCTGGCCTTGAGCTTGCGATCCAGTTTCTCCGCCCGCTGGCGGATCTTGGCCTGCTCGGAAGCGAGGCGCTGCATCTTGCGGTTGAGCAGGGGGGAGGGGACTCCTCTCAGGCCCTGCTCGTTGGAGCCCGAGAGCTTGCCTCCCCCGGTGGAGCCCGAAGAGGGGTCGGTGGACTTGTCCTTCACCTCACCGCCCTCGAATGGGTCTGGCGTATACCGGGTGGGCGTGCGGCGCCCCCCTTTTCCCGTGGCCGTCTTCTCGACCATCTGCCCCGAGGACTTGGCCGTTCTTCCTTCCCCGGACCGGCCGCCCACCTCGTGGCTGTTGGGGAGCATGTTTCCCGTGACCCCTTTGGCGCTCATGTTGGAGATGGGGCCGTCCATGGCTCCCCAACCGGCGCCTTCGTTTAGGCTGTCCATCCAGCCGGAGGTCACGTCCTCCGTATCTTCGGACATGGCGTCCTCCGAGTCGATCAGGTCGCCGATCAGGTCTTCGAGTTCCTCGGGAAGGTCGGCCATGGGCACTTCGTAGTCCCCGGGAGGCTCCTCCATGACCCACTTCTGGTAGTCGTGGACGTTCATGAGCCAGCGCTCGATGTTTTCCGTGATGGACTTGGCCAGTTCCAGCCCGGACTGCTCGAAGGGCACCGCCATGGTTACGGCCTTCCGCGTCAAGGCGTCTTCGGCCAGCTCCACCTCGCTGTAGGCCTCGAGGAGTTCCGTGCATAGCCGGGAATTGGAGAAGTCCTGGGGATAGAGCTTCGAAAGGTCGTTCCATGCCTCCATGAGGATCCCTCCCCACTTCTGTTCGGTGGCGGCCAGCTCCTGGAGTTTCTTCAACTCCTCGCCGGTGAAGTCCTGGGGCCTCACGTCCCTTATGGCCTCTGTGGCCTTCACGACCTTCTCCTGCTCCTCCACGAAATTCTTCATCTTCTCCGCAAGCGCCTTGAGGGTCTCCGTGGACCGGTGGAGCCTCTGGAGGGACTGCCTGAGAGCCGCCTCGGGGCCCTTCTCCCGGATCAGGGCCAGGAGATCCTTCCCCGAGGCCAGGACCTGCCTGAGGATCTTCTCGATCACCTTCTGGACCCCCGCTCCCCGCTCCAGGTCGAGCCTCACCGGCCTTCCCCTGGAGGCGGCCTGGAGGAAGACCCGGGCGGCGGCGGGCATCTCCCTGGCCGCCACCTGTTCCAGGAGCACCCTTGCGGGGGCCCTCAGCAGGAGGGGGTCCGTCCAGTCGGCCAGGACTCCCAGGGTGTCCTTCCGGATCTCCTCCTGGTCGGCGGCGAGCCCGGCCGTCTCGGTCCTCCAGAGGCGCCGGGAGACGCGGGGGAACCTGGCCAGGAGGGCCTCGTTGCGGCGGCGGGCCGCCACTTGCTTCTCCAGGATCGCCTTGATCCGCTCCAGGAGGGAGGCCAGGTCCTCGGCCAGGCGTCTCCTCTCGTCCTCGGGGGTTCGGACGGTGATGGTGAAGAGCCGGGAGCGGGCCCGGGTGCCCTTCAGGTCCACGGCCAGGGCGTAGTAATGGATGACGTCGCCCGGCCTGGCTCCCATGGCCGAGGGGAGGAGGACCCCGTTGAACCGGCCTTCCCGTCCCGAGGCTTTCCACCTGGTCAGGGGCTTCTCCCCCCGCTCGGTCCCGGCCACGAGGACGACCTCGGCCAGGCCCACGTCGTCTCTGGCGTCCACCTCGAAGGGGACCTTCGACTCGGCGGTGCAGAACACGTCCCGCCCGGGGAGGGGGATCCTCACGGCGGGGGGAAGGTCGTCCCTGGCGCGAACGGCGTAATCCAGGTCCCCCCGGTCCCGGTTTCCAGCCTCGTCGAGCAGGTGGAGCGTATAACGCCCGCTTCGCTCGACCGCCAGGTCGAATCTCCAGGTCCGGGCGTCTTCCTTCTCCATGGGGACGGGAGGTTTTCCGAAGAAGGAGACCTTCGCCTCCCGGAGGGGATGGTTGAAGTGGAACCGGACGGTGGCGGTGGTCCCCTTCAGAACGTCCAGGGGCCCCTGGATGGGGACGCCCGTCTTGGGAGGCAACTTCGTATAGGCGGGGTAGGCGAAAGTGGCGGTGATCCTGTCGGGCCTGGGCGGGACGACGACCCGGACCCGGAAGGCCCGGGTCCGGACGCCCGGTGCCTCCACGTAGTAGGAGAAAGGGGCCTTCACGGCGGGAACGACGTGGTGGAAACCCCTTCCATCGAATTCCATGGGAAAGGATGCCTCTCCGCTCTTCCTCTCGAGATGGAGGACGGCCATCTCGGGGAGGCCTCCCCCCTTGGCCTCGGCCCGGATCTCCAGGTCGGAGCCCTCCAGGACGGTGCAGTCCCCGGGTGTGACGAGAAGGAGGATGGAGGAAAGGGGCGGGGCGTAGTCGTCGGGCAGGCGAAGGCGCCGGAGGGCGTTCTCCGCCTGGGCCGGGAAGGCTCCCAGGTAGAGGGCCCAGAGGGCGAGGATCCCTCCCAGGAAGAGGGCCAGCCTCTTGAGCTTCCCCCAGGGGGCGACCCGGGCCGGGTCGGCCCTGGAGGCCTTCTCCTCCGCCCCGTGGAGGAGGAGGTCCACCATGGGTTCGCCCCGGCGATGGGCCAGGAGCACGGAGTTGACCAGTAGGTTGTCCAACCCGGGATTGGTGCGCTCCACCTTCACGGCCAGGGCGGCCGGGGGGGCGGGCCTCGAAGCGGGGCGGAGCCTCTTCCAGGCGAACCAGGCCGCCGGCACCGCCAGGGTGGCGAGGAAGGCCGTTCTCCTCAGGATCCAGGGAAGGGCCGCCAAGTTGTCGGCCAGGCAGAGGAAGATGAGCACTCCCGCAGCGGCGGCCAGGGCCAGGAGGAGGCCTTCCAGGAGGAGCATGGAACGCCACCTCCTGTCGGCGGCGGCCAGGATCTTTCGGATTCGATCGGGGATCACGGCAACTTCACCTCCCCCAGGTCCACCCGGCCGCCCGAGGCCGGAACCTGGATTCCCCCGAAACGGGGGAGGGGAACGACTTTCTCCACACCTGGAACGGGGACTCCCGGCTTCTCTCCGACCCGGCGGAAAAGGAAGAAGCGGAGCTTTATGTCCCAGGTCCCCCGGTCCGCCTCTTCCAGGAGGTAGAGGTCCCAGCGGGCCGCTTTCCGGTTCTTGTAGGTGGTTACGCCGAGGCGTCTCCCTTGGACGAGGGCCAGGACTTTCTTTCCGGGAAGGGCGCATGCGAGGAGGACCTTCTTCTCGTCGAAGAATTCCTCCACGTCGGCGATCTTGTCCTTCACTTGCCGGAGGGCCCGGGGCGGCACGGGGCGGGCCTGGGGCGGCCATCCCGCCCAGAGGGTCTTCTCCCCCAGGAAGAAGAGGCTCACCCGCCCGGGGAGGACTCCTTCGAAACGGACTTCTCCGGGGCCTCCCGCCCGGGGTCTCGAGGCGGCTCCCGCCCGGGGCCTCTTCTTCCTCCGTCTCTTCTTTCCCTCTTTCTTCGGCGCATAGGAGACCCGTTCCTCCAGGGAGACCGCCCTGGCCAGGATCCCCGGGGGCAGGCGGAGGGTGAGGACGGCCGGCCTGGTGAGGGGGGCCTCCTTGCCCAGGACCAGCTCCTTCACCCAGAGGAGATCCTCCAGCTTCTGGCCCTTCTTTCCTCTCTGGCGGCTCGTCAGGACGAGCCTGTATTCCTTCTCTTCCTCCCCTTTTTCCACCCAGAGGTGGAGGACCGCGGCGTCCAGGTGTCCTGTGATGCGCTGTCCCGTCTTCAGGATCGCCGTGACGGCCAGCTCTCTCACGGGCCGGAGGAAGGGGAGCTGGATCTTCTCGTTCCTGGATTCCTCCCGGAACATCCAGCCCCGGACCAGCTTCTCAGACTCCACCGAGAAGAGGAGCCTGGCCACCTTGGAGGGGGGGATCCGGAATCTCCGTTTCCGGACCGGATCGAAGAGAGAGAACCAACCCGGCGCATCCATCTCGATCTCCCCCCGGAGCACCCTCCCGTCGGAGATCACCGCCGTGCCCCGGAGGTCCTCGTCCTGGGCCGGGGCCCGGGGGAGTAAGGAAAGGAGGGCCAGGGCCGCCGAGGCCGGTATCTTCCACTCAGATGCCATAACGCCTCCTTCTCACCCACCATTCGACTCCCAGGAGGAGGACGACTGCGAGAAAGAGCCAGGGCGTGGACCTGGGATGGTACTCCCTCACCTTCTTCTCCCTCAGAAGCCTCTTCTCCAGGGACTCGGGAATTCTCTTTGCCGTAACCGCATCGAAGACCTTTCCCCCCGTGGCCCGGGCGATCCGTTCGAGGAAGGGCTTGTCCAGGGACGTGTCGGTGGTCTCCCTCTCGTCGGGCTCCGCGAGAAACCGGGTCTTCAGCTCCTTCACGGCCTTTCCCTTGGGTCCTTTCACCTCCACCCTCGCCTTGACGATGTAGGAACCCGGCACGGAAGGAGTGAGGGTGGCGGCAAGGGCGCCTCCCTGTTTCTCCAGGGCTATGGGGACCGTCCCGGAAGGGGCCTCCAGGAAGGCCGAGGCCGAGAGGATCCCTGCGCCGCCCAGGGTCACCCGGAGTTTTCCTCCCACGGTCACCACGGGACGGTCCACGGCGAGGGTGAGAGCGCCGGACCGGGCCCGGGAGGCGGCTTCCTTCCCGGCCACCCAGCGGACAGCCTGGCTCCAGAGGTGGTTGAAGAGAAGCTCCCCGCCTTCGCGCCGCCTCTCCATGACCCATTTCCAGTCCGAATCGGAGGCGAAGACCAGGGTCCTGCCGGCACCGATCCGTTGGACCGCAAGAAGTGGGAATGTGCCGCCCTTGGGACCCGTCGCCGCGGCGAGGACCTGGGCCCCGGGTTTCATCCCGGTGAGACGGAAGATGTTGGAGAGAGGGAAGAGGGCGGCCCTTCCCCCGCGGAGGACCTTCTCCAGCCCCGAGAGGATGGGGTGGCCCCTTCCCTCCCGGGTGATCCGCACCAGGAGCCGTCCCCTGAGCTGGCCGGCCCCGCCGGGACAGGGGAGGATCTGGGCGAGGGGTGTGGCCCCGATCCCGCCGGGACTCCAGGAGACGGGTCCCCCCAGGAAGATCACTCCTCCCCCCAGGCGGTTCACGTAGGTCACCAGGAGCCGCCATTGCTGGGCCGTCAGGTCCCCGGGCCCCAGGTCCCCCAGGACCAGGCAGTCGAAGACGCCCATCTCCTTCATGTCCGAGGGGAAGCCTCCCCTGAGGGGGGTGGGGGAGGACCCTTGCTGGAGGATCCGGGCCGGGTTGGTCCGGAGCTGGAAGGTGACCGAAAGGTTCCGGTCCCTGAGAAGGGCCTGGCGGAGGAACTTGTATTTCCACCTGGGCCTGGGCTCGTAGTAGAGGACTCTCAGCTTCCTGGGGTCCACGGAGAGGACGAAGGCCCGCTTGTTGTTGTCCGGCTGGGTCTCTCCCGGCACGGGGGCGAGGGAGACGACGTAGGCGTGGTTGCCCGCCACCTTGGGAACGAAGGCGAACTTCAAGGTGCTCTCCCCCGGGGGGACGACGACCTTCTTCTCCAGGACCTTGTTGCCGTCCCGCTCGAGGACCAGGCTGGTGGTCACCTGGGGGAGTCCCTTGGAAGAGACTTGGATGAGGCCTTCCATCCTGTTGGCCAACAGGGCCCTCTCCCCGACCTGGACGGCTCGAAGGGCCAGGTCCCGGAAGGCGGACCCCCCGCCGGAACTCCCCAGGGCCACGGGATACACGGGGATTCTCCCGGGGAGGGGGCCCGTGCCCGAGCCGGTCTCCCTCCCGTCGGAGAAAAGGAGGATCCCCCCGAGCCTCCCCCCCCGGTCCCGGCCGGCCAGGGCGTTCACCGCTTCCCGGATCAGGCTCGCTCCTCCCCGGGCGATTCCCTTCGTGGAGGCGGCCCTCTCCCGGGTGACCGAGACGGGCGGACCCGAGAAGAGGTGGAAGGAGAGAGTCCAATCGGCAAGGAGGCGGGCCGCCAGGGAGTGTTCCCCGCCGGCGAAGAGGATCTTTCTCGCCGCCTCGGCCCGGGAAGCGCCTCCCAGGGAGTCCCGGACGGCCATGGACCGGGAGTCGTCCAGGAGCACCGCCAGGAGGGGTTTCTCCCCGCTCTTGCTCCGGAGGGCCAGGACGGGGTGCAGGAGGACCAGGCAGAAGAGGAGAAGAGCCAGGAGGCGGACGGCCAGGAGGGCCCTTCCCGTCCGGTTCCCGCCTCCTCTTACGGCTTCCTTGTATCCCCAAAGGGCGGCGGCCGCCCCGGCCAGGAACAGGAGGATCCCGGCCCAGGCGCTCCAGCCACCGCCGAACTTCAGCCAGAAGGCGATCATTCTCCACCTCCACCGAAGGCGATACGCCGGGAGAGAAGGCCCTCGCCGAGGAGAAACAGGATGGCCAGGACGAGGAGGGGATCGGCCAGCGAGAGGCCCTGGAGGCCGGCTTCCACCCTTTCTGCTGCGGAGGCCGGCTCCTCCAGGGGAATCCGGAGGCCGGGGAAATCTTTCCAGGGGTCTCGTTCCAGGTCCCCTTCGGCGGGATCCACGTTGACGGGAATGCGGATTCGCGAGGACCGCCCCCGGCCCCGGAGCTCCAGTTCGGCGATGCCCGGGCGGTGGAGGACGCCCAGGGGGAATTCCATCCCTCCTCCCGAGGGCCTGCCTTCCACCCTGCGCCGGAGGGCGCCGGCGGAAAGGAGGATCTCCAGGGGCGCCTCCCGCCGATCCGGCCAGGTGAGGGTCATGGGTCTCTCCGGGAACCACTCTTCTCCTCCCAGGGGGCCCTTGGGGGCGAGGGCGTGGACAAGGGAGTGGAGGAAGGGGACGTAGGAGACCCGCCAGGCCAGGTCGTTCCACTCGGGATTGGCCGTGGAGGCGAAGACCAGGAGGCGGCCCTTTCCGCAGCGGACCTCCACCAGGGCCGGGTCTCCTCCGGAGAACCTGGCCAGGATCCGGGCCGGCTTGGGAAGGCGGGAAAACCTCCGGTAACGGAAGATCCGGGCCAGGCCGAGCCGCACGGGGGGGGATGTGGCCCCCAGGGGGGCCAGGGCCGGGTGGCGCAGGTCCAGGGCGGTCAGGTGGAAGGTGCGGGTCTCTCCCTCCTGGTCCCCTGCAACGGTTCCCACCCGGATCCCGAGGTCAGGAGAGATCCGGTCGAAGGTGTCTTCTTCCGTCCCGGGGCCGAGGAAGGCCAGCACGCCTCCGCCCCGTTCCAGGTATTTCCGGACGGCCAGGGCCGTTTCGGCCGGGAGAGGGAGGGAGTCGGCCAGGACCAGGGCGCCCAGGGAGGAGAAGTCCCGCGAGGCCGCCTCCGCCGGCGTGGTCCGTTCGGGGGAGAGGGTGGACTCCTCTCCGGGCCCCAGGGCCCGGACGAGGTAGAAGGCCGGGTCCAGCCTGGGAACGGCCGGCGGGGCGCCGGAGATCACCAGGACGGGCAGGGGGCTCCTCTTGGGAAGGAGGAACCAGCGGCGGTCGTCGCCTGGGAGCTCGTCCCCAGAGAGGCGGGCCAGGCCCACCCTTTCCTTCTCTCCCGTATCCGGAAGGTCGAATGAGAGCTCCAGGGCACCGCCGGGAGGGACCTGGACCTCCTTCCCGGCCCGGGCGGCGCCGTCCACCTCGAGGGTGAGGGTCGCCTGTACCTCCAGGCCGGAACGGTTGACCAGGCTCACCAGGACCCTGTGGCCCCTTCCGCTCGAGGGGAGGGGGCGGACCAGGACGGACCGGATGGTCAGGTTGGCGGCGGCCCGGTCCCGGGGCGAGGCGAGGAAGAGGCGGGTCCCCTTGGGGAGCCTCTCCAGGAGCTTGGAGGTCCGCACCTCCTTGACGGCCCCGGCCTGGCGGTCCGTCAGGATCACCAGGTCCTTCTCCGCAGCGGGGGCCTCGGCCAGGAGGGAGATCCCTTTGCGGATGGCCTCGTTGAGGGGGGTGTCCCCCAGGGTGGGCCTGAGCCTGAGGACCGATTCCTTCACCCGGGATATGTTGCGGGTCAGGACCGGCTCCTCCTTGCCGGGGTGGAGGGTGACCAGGGCGGCCGAGTCCCGGGAGGTCAGGGGGGCCAGGAGGGCCAGGGCGGTCTCCTTGGCCTTTTCCAGGAGGCTCGAGCCCCCCGGCGGAGTCAGGGACATGCTCATGGAGTCGTCCAGGACCAGGACCCGGGCCAGGGACATGCGGGACCCCGTCCCGTTCCTGAAGACCGGGGCGGCGAGGCCCAGGGCGAGGAAGGCCAGGGCCAGGGCGCGGAGAAGGAGGACCAGGTACTCCTCGAGCCGCCGCCTTCGGGCGATCCGTTTCTCCACGAGTCTCAGGAAGCGGAGCGACGAAAAGGGGAGGACCTTGGATTTCTTCCTGTGGATCAGGTGGATGAGGATGGGCAGGGCCAGGGCGGCCAGGCCTGCCAGGAAGGCGGGAAAGAGAAAGGAGAAGCCTCCCACGACGCCCTACCTCCTTCCCGTGGACCGCTTGTGAAGATATCCCGCCAGGTAGAGGTCGAAGGGCCGGTCCGTGCGGGCCAGGTGATACTCCACCCGGGCCTGGGAGCAGACTCTCCGGACCCGGTCGGCGAATTCCTTGAGTTCCTTCAAGTAGTTCCTCCGCCAGGAGAAGGCGTGGACCTGGAGGCGCTCGCCCGTCTCCAGGTCCTGGAAGTCCAGGAGTTCCGTGTAGGGGAACTGGATCTCGGCCGGGTCCAGGACGTGGAAGAGAAGGACTTCGTGGCCCTTGAACCTGAGGTGCCTCAGGCCGGAGAGGACTTCGTCGGGCTCGTCCAGGAGGTCCGAGAGAACCACCACCAGGCTCCGCCTTCCGGCGCTCTCCGCCACGGCGTGCAGGGTGGGAGCCAGGGTGGTCTCCCCGGCCGGCTCCAGTTCCTCCAGGAGGCGGAAGAGATCGAGCAGGTGGCCCTGTCCCCCCTTCGGCGGGAGCCCCCGGGTGCCCTCGGAGGAGAAGGCCAGGACACCGGGAGCGTCCTGCTGGCGTGAGGCCACGAAGGCCAGGGCCGCCGCCAGGAAGAGGGCGTAGCGGAACTTCGTGACCCCTTCCACGGAGGAGAAGGCCATGGAGCCGCTCCGGTCCAGGAGGATCCGCACGGCCGTGTTGGTTTCGCTGTGGAACTTCTTGATGTAGAGACGGTCGGACTTGCCGTAGGCCTTCCAGTCCAGGTAGCGGAGGTCGTCTCCCTTGACGTAGTCCCGGTATTCGGCGAACTCGATGGAGAAACCGTGGTAGGGGCTCCTGTGGAGCCCGGAGAGGAATCCCTCGACGATTTCCCTGGCCACGAGTTGGAGGTTGGCCAGCCGGGCCAGGGCCTGGGGGGTGAGGAGCCTTCCGTGGGAGGGGGTCATCGTCTCTCGGCGGAAAGGGTCTTCAGGTCCTTCTCGTCCGGCTCGGGGACGGCCTGGAGGAGCATTTCCACCAGTTTCCCCGGGGTGAGGCCTTCGGAGTCGGCGGCGAAGTTGGGGAAGATCCTGTGCCGGAGGACCAGGGGGGCCACGGCCCGCACGTCGGCGGCGGAGACGTTGACCCGCCCGTGGAGGACGGCCCGGGCCTTGGCGCCGAGGACCAGGTACTGGCCCGCCCTGGGCCCGGCTCCCCAGGTTACGTATTTCTTCACGAAGTCCGGGGCGTCCTCCTCGGAGGGGCGGGAGGCGCGGGCCAGGTCGGCGGCGTAGAGGAGGACGTAGTCCGAGACCGGGACGGACCGGACGATGGCCTGGAGTTCCATGACCTGCTTGGCCTCCAGGACCACCAGGGGAGGCTCGGGAAGGCGGCCCGTCGTGGACCGGAGGATCTCCAGTTCCTCCCTCCTGGAGGGGTAGTCCACCCAGACTTCGAACATGAACCGGTCCAATTGGGCCTCGGGCAGGGGGTAGGTCCCTTCCTGCTCGATGGGGTTCTGGGTGGCCAGGACGAAGAAGGGCCTGGGAAGATCGTAGGTCTGCCCGGATGCGGTTACCTTGTATTCCTGCATGGCCTCCAGGAGGGCCGCCTGGGTCTTCGGCGGAGTCCGGTTGATCTCGTCGGCCAGGAGGATGTTGGTGAAGACGGGCCCCTTCACGAACTTGTAGCTCCTCTGCCTGGTGGCCGGGTCTTCCTCGAGAATGTCCGTGCCCGTGATGTCGGCAGGCATCAGGTCCGGCGTAAACTGGATCCTCTTGAAGGAGAGGTCCAGGGCCTGGGAGAGGGTGCGGACCATCAGGGTCTTGGCCAGGCCCGGCACACCCACCATGAGGCAGTGGCCCTGGGCGAGGAGGGCCGTCAGGAGGGCCTCGATCACGTCGTCCTGGCCCACGATGACCTTGTGGACCTCTTCGAGGAGCATCTTCCTCGCGGAGGCCACCTTTTCAAGGAGGGCCTCGACCCTTTCCTTCCTGCTCTGGCCAGTGGCTGTTTCGTCGGTCATGGAACGTCCTCGTTTCTGGTCCTGGTGATTCGCGTCAGTGGCTCATGGCGTAGACCACGGCGTTGACGAAGATCTTGGATGCGTCGTCGGGTCGGATGCCCAGGGAGAAGGGATGGGGGATCTTCTCCAGGCCGCTCCCCAGGCTCAGTGGGCTGTATACCACCCTCAAGGAGCCGTCGAAGCCGATTCCCAGGAGCGGGAGGCCCTGGAAGCGGCCCGTGGCCCGGGCGCGGGGTGTGAGCTCCACCTTGCGGATGGGGAAGTAGGCCGCGTAGATCGGGGAGTCGGGCCGGACGGGTTTGAGGGGGAGACCGGGGACGATCTTCCTCATCTCCCTCCGGAAGGAAGAGTCGAAGGCCAGGTCCCCGCAGGCGGCGTCGGCCAGGAGGAAACCGCCGTTCCGGAGGAAGTTCCTCAGGCAGGACCGCTCGGTGTCGGTGAACCGGAAAGGTCCCGTCCCGGTCACGTAGAGGAAGGGATAGTTCATGAGATCCGGGTCCGAGGCGGTGACCACGACCCGCTTGAAGGTGGTCTGCACGTTGGTCCCGGTGAGGATCGCCTTGGCGAGCTCGGCGAAGGCCGCCGGGTAGGGGTCCCAGTTGCCGCCGTGCTTGAGTTGGGCAAGGACGAACTCCGCGTTGGGATCGTTCTCCATGGAGGTGCGGGATGCCTTGAACCAGTATTTACCGTAGGGGATCCAGGCCACCGAGTAGGTGATCATGTTGAGGCCGAGCTGCACGGCGTCCCAGCCCACGACGGACCAGGCCCCTTCCTTGACGTGCATGGAGTCCCAGGCGCAGGTCAGGTCGTAGGGCGAGAAGATCACGGCCACGCGGCAGCCCAGGTAGATCCCTTCCAGGACGGGCCGGCTCTCCGGGCGGTCCGTGACCCACCTGCTGTAGCGGACGTGGTCCAGGGCGAAGGTGCAGTGGAAGAGAGGATGGCCGGGGGGAAGCTGCATCAAGGGCCGGTCCGGGAAGATCTTCCCCATCTCGGCCCGGAAGGCCTTGCGGAAGGCCTGGGAGCCCCAGCAGGCCTCTCCCCAGAGGAAGCCCCCCTTCTCCAGGTAGGAGCGGAGCTTCTTCCTCGTGGCGTCGTCGAAGGTGAAGGGCTTGGCCCCGGTGATGAAGAGGATGGGGACCCGGGCCGGGTCGAAGTGGAAGGCCCTCAGGGTCACCACCTCGTGCTTGTAGCGGATCTTGAGCTTCCTCGCCGCCGCCTTGAGGAGGCCCTGCATGTCCGAGGGATCCAGGTTCCAGTCGGAGAAACGGACTCTCCGGCCGTCGGAGAGGAAGACCGTGTGGGTCTGGCCCCAGCGGATCTTCCCGATCAACGTGGGAGGGGCAGGGTCCCGCTTTCTCTCGGTCCGCCGCAAGGGTGTGGCGGGGAGGGGAAGGGGAGGGAAGGCCTCGCCGCCCTTGATGCGCTGGGGTTTCCTCTCGGGGGGAAGGCCGCAGGGCCCGTACTTTACGTGCTGGGCCGGGAGGAGCGGGGCGGCCAGGAGGATGGCGGAAAAGAGGGTGAATGCGCGTTTCATGGCCCGACTCCTGTGTTTTTCAGATCACCTGATTCTACGACAGGCGGGCCGGGCGGGGGACGGGGGGGAGGGACTTTCCAGGTAATGAAGGTGTAAAGAGTTCTCCGGGGAGAGGGGTTTCAGGGAACGCAATCCCCCCCGGGCGGGGCGGTGGAGGTTCCGGACGGGGGGTCAGATCTCCTCCACGAGGCGGTTCATGGCCTCTTCGTTCTCCGTGATGGACTGGACCAGTTTGAACTGGGTCCGGGCCCGGTCGAGATTGTGGTCGGGCCGGTGGACGTGGAAGTACACGTCTCCTGCCAGGTAGTCCGTGAGGAAGCGGGTCCCGATGATCAAGGTGATCAGTTTCCCCGAGAAGACCAGGTGGGCCCGCTCGGTCTCGTTGAGGAAGGATCCCGCCCCTGCCAGGAACCCCCGGAGAACCGCCGAGAAACGGTCCAGGTCGACGCGGACCTTCTCGAGGTCCCGCTCGTCTTCGTCGGAGTTGCTTACGGTGGTCCGGACGATATCCCCGAAATCGAAGAGGGAGAGGCCGGGCATCACCGTGTCCAGGTCGATGACCGCCAGGGCTTCGCCCGTCTCGTCCGAGAGGACGACGTTGTTGATCTTCGTGTCGTTGTGGGTGATCCGCAGGGGGATCTTCCCCTCGGCCTGGAGCCTGGGCAGGACCTGGAAGATCGGGGCGTGCTCCTGGAGGAAACGGATCTCCTCCTTGGCCTTGGCGGCCCGGTTCTTCGGATCCTTGTCCAGGGCCTCCTGGAACTGGCTGTAACGCCAGGGCCCGTCGTGGAACTTGGGGATGATCTCGTGGAGAGGGGGGCCGGGGAGGTCCTGGAGGTCCGACTGGAAACCGCCGAAGGCCTTGGCGGCCTGGAAGGCCTGGTCCAGGCTTTCCAGCCGGTCGTAGGTGCGGCCTCCCTCGATCATGTTGTAGACCCGCCAGTAGTATCCCTCGCCGTTGACGAAGTAGGTCTTCCCCTCGCTGGTGGGGTAGAGGCGGAGCACCCGGTTCGGCCAGTCGGGGACCCCCCTTTCCTTGAGTTTCCTTTCCAGGTGGCTCGTTACGCGCTGGATGTTTTCCTGGAGGGCCTCGGCGTCGGGAAAGATGGTCTTGTTGACCCTCTGGAGGACGTAGCGGATCGGCTTGCCCTCCCTTTCGAAGGTGACGGCGAAGGTCTCGTGGATATGGCCGGAACCGAAAGGTTCGGCCTTCCGGAATTCACCCTCCAGGGCGAAGTTGCTCAGGATGGAAGGGAAGTCGTAGTTCATGTGAAACCTGCTCCGGACCGGTCCGGCCAACGGCGTGTCTCCGGTTCGTCCTGAAACGGGACGATTTTATCCATTGTATTCCGGCGCGCCGCCGAAGTCCAGGGAAAAGGAGAACTCCCTCACGAAGGCCTTTTCCTTTCAGGGCCGGCCTTTGCCTCAAACTGATGCCTGGGATCGGCCGGGTCCAGGCGGTGGAGACTCATCCTTTGGAATACCCGGGCCGGAAGGAGGAAGCCCCCCTCCGGCCCGGGTGATCCTCACCCGCCGATGATCCCCTTCAGGCCGTTGGTCCAGCTCAAGCCGGCCTGGTTGGCGGGGGGATCCAGGATGAGGGCCTGGAAGTAGATCCTTCCCAGGATGAGGGAGGAGTCCCGTGGGAGGGTGAGCCTCATGGCCGCCGATCCCTTGGCGTCCACCGCCGTGGGGAAGAGGACGTTCAGGCCCGCGAGGAGACTGCAGTTGGGGGCTCCGATGGGGGTCAGGTCCAGAGGCAGGGTGAGGCCCGCCCAGGTCCTGTCGGAGAAGCCCAGGACGATACCCCCGACGGCGTTGGGCCTGGCCCTCTGGACGGCCAGGGTGATGGTCTTCCCGATCCTGGGCTCGTCGGGGGAGTCCAGGACCGGCACGGCTCCCTCGTTCTTGGAGGGGACGAAGCCCACGACGGCGCCCATGCCCTGCTGGACGGTCCCGAAGTAGGCGGAAGCGCTCGAGGAGAAGAGCCTGCTCACCGGGACGTTGGTCGCATCCGAGACGGCGTCGATGAAGTAGGCCGCGTTGGACGTGCCGATGGAGGAGTTGGTCTTGACGATATCCAGGATCAGGTATTCACCCTGCTTCTTCACGTAGGTGAAGGGCCTGGCCAGGGGAATGCGGATGAGCCAGTTCGAGGTGGAGGTGTTCACCTTGGTCCAGTAGGGAAGCTTGACCTTCGTCTTGGGAAGGACCCGGAGCATGGTGCCCTTGATGTTGCTCACGAAGTAGCGGGTCATCCTGGAGGGGCTCACGGTTGTGGTTCCCATGTCGATGGTGAGCTCTGCCCAGTAGTTCCAGATGGAAGGACTGTAGGTTTCGTCGTGGCGGAAGGCGATCACCGAGGTGGAGAAATACTGGGGGACCTGGGATGGGGAGTAGATCTGCTGGCACCGGTGGTCGTAGTAGCCCAGGATCTTGTCCGTCTGGGTCTCGCCCCATTTCCCGGCGTAATCCATGGGGAGGACCGTGGTGACTTCCCGGACGATCCCCGTTCCCTTGCAGCCCCTCCCGTAGGATGTGAAGAAGCCGGAGAAGGCCGTGGGCGGCACTTCGCAGGCCACCAGGGAGAAGGGTAGGGGGGACCTCTCCAGGGTGGAGGCCTTCACTTCGATGGTCACCTTGCCCGAGAGGACCGTGGAGAAGACCACCTTCTCATAGAGGTTGCGCGGCGTGTCGGAGGCGGCCAGGATGCGGTTGGCCATCTTCACGGTGAGGGAGAGGTCGCTCCAACCCCGGCTCTTCACGTTGTACCGGTTCCATGCCAGGGCTATGGAGTAGCCCTTCCCGGCCTGGACGGGCATCTGGAAGGTCTTCTTCCTGGTGAAGGCGGTGAGATTGTCGTTGACGATGAATCCCTTGCCCTGGGCCACCTCGGCCAGGCGGTCGTCCCGGAGGAAGCCCAGGCCGTAGGCGTTCCGGGAGTTGTAGGGGGCCGAGGGGTTCTGTTTCGCCACGTTCTCCGTCGTGGCCAGGATGGCCGCCTTGGTCTCGAGGGCCGTGGCCTTCTTGCGGAGGGACCTGTAGAGGGCGGCGGCGCCGCAGACCTGGGGGGCCGCCATGGAGGTTCCGGAGCCGACGGTATTGGAGGTCTCCCGGTTCCTGGCGGGCATGACCACGCTGACTCCGCAGGCGCAGAGATCGGGGTAGTAGCGGCGGGCGTCACCGTAGAGGGGGCCTCTCGAGGAGAAGGAGGCCACCTTCTTGGTGTCGTACCGGACGGCTCCCACGGCCAGGCCGTTGGCGCAGGACTGGCTCCTCATGGTGTAGCGGCCCGAGTTTCCGCAGGCCACGACGGGGAGGATGTCGGCGTTGAGGGCCACCGAGTCCAGGGCCTGCTGGGCCGGGTCGAGGGGGTTGGGGCTTCCCGAGTAGGAGTTGTTGGCGGCGACGATCCCGTAGAGGGCCTTCTCGGCGCCGCACCTCTGCCAGGCACGGACGACGGTGGATGTGTAGCATCCCCCTCCCCTGGTATCCGCGATGGAGTATCCGACGATGCCCGCCATGGGGACGTGGCCCATGTCGGCGGCGGAATTCTTCCAGCCGCCCCCTGCGGCGATGCCCGCCACGGCCGTGCCGTGACCCTGGACGTCGTCGGGGGGCATCTTGCCGATCTGCACGTTGGCCAGGAGGCGGGAACCCTTGATGCCGCCGCCCGTGGTGTTCGTGGGATCTCCGTTCACGTAGTAGACCGCATGGGGTCTTCCTGTGCCGGCCATGTCGGAGTCCTGGCCGGTGTCGAGGATCGCCACGGTAACCCCCTTGCCGAGGATGCCCTTGGCCTGGAGGGGGTCGACCCTGTGGTTCTTGATGTTGGTGGAGTTCTTGATGGGGGACAGGGGGACCTGGATCCTGTCGGGGACGAGGAGGAGAAGGTTGGGATACTTGCGGAGAAGGGGAATCTTGGAGTAGGGGATCTCGAGGGCGCAGCCGTCGATGATCCACCACGTCTCGGTCACCCTGCCGCCCAGTTTCTTCACCAGGGCGGCGAAGGGTGCGTGCTCCCGCCGGGCCCGTTTCTCCAGGTCCGCCGTAATGGCCCGGATCACTTCGGGAGAGGCGTGGTCGAAGACGGCCCGGCGGAAGGAAGAGAGGTCGAAGCTCCTTTCCTTGAAGACGGCGATCCACTTCTCCGTGCCCGGCAGGAGACCCGCCGGTCCGTGAGGGGAGGCGGAAGGCGCCGGGCCTTCCTGGGCGGTCGCGGGATTTCCCCGGAGTCCGAGGAGAAGAATTCCGGAAAGGAAGGCGAAGAAGAAGGATCTCGTTTTCATGGGGCTTACCCCCTCCGTTCGAGTGGAATCTGAAGTCGAAGAAACGGCACGGCCGTCTCGGGCGGCGGCCAAGGGGAAACCACCTTCAACGATGAAATTTCATTCTGGTTCCCCTTTTTCCCAGTGCAATCCCCCCCCCGCCAGGGAGGGGTCAGCGGCCCCGGTGGAACTCAAGGACGGCCTGGAGGAAGGCCAGGTAGTTCCGGGGGGGGACGTAGTCCGGGATGGAGTTGCCCGACCCGGCCGCATAGCCTCCCCCGGGAGCGCAGGCCTCCAGGACTTCCAGGGTCCGCTCCCGGACCCTTTCTGGAGTGGCCCGGGCCAGGAGGTCCACGTCCACTCCGCCCAGGACGGCCACCCGGTCTCCCCAGCGGCGTTTCACCTCCTCCACGGGAAGGATGGCGTCTTCGAAGCTGTGGCGGGCGTCGATCCCCACCTTCTCGATCAGGCCGGGCATGACGGGCTCGATGTTGCCGCAACTATGGAACAAGAAAGGCTTTCCATGGTCGTGGGCCAGGCGGGCGTAGCGCCGGAACCAGGGGAAGAGCAATTCCTCGATATGTTTGGGATGGATAAGGGTGGAGGAGCGGAAGCCCAGGTCGTCGCCGATCCAGAGGGCCAGGATCCTGTCGTCCTCCACCAGGCCTTCGAAGGTCATCCAGACGGCCCGGCCCACCCGGTCCACCACTTCCCGGACAAGTTCCGGGTCGTCGTGGAGGCCCATCATGAAACCCTCCATGCCCATCAAGACGGTGGACCATTCCAGGACGCCTCCCGAAAAGAGGATTCCCTTCATTCCTTCGGGAAGGAGGGAGAGGGTCGCCTCGCTCAGGGCGAACCCGATCGATTCGGGCCAGGGAAAGCGCTCCAGGTCCTCCCGGCTGGAGATGATCCCCTTGTGCTCCTCCATCCAGGTCCGGTCCCCTTCGGTAAAGGCGGCCAGCTTGCGGAGGTCGAAGGGGGACTCGGCCCGGACCAGCATGTAGTCGAAGCCGATCCGCCACCAGCCCTCCACTCTCGGCGCCATCCAGGCCCGAAGTTCCTCCAGGGAGTCCCCTTCGGGGCGGGGGGGCATGGGTTTTCCCAGGAAGGCTTCCAGGATGGAGTCGGCGATCCCGAGCTCGAAGAGGGGGATCCTGTCGGGTTCCTCCCGGCGGAAGACCGCCTCGAGGCGGCGGGCGTCGGGGGCGGGCTCGGGAAGGTGATCGGCCAGGGGCGTCATGGCGTTCTCGTGGGGTTCTCTCCCCGCCGGGGGCGACGGGGGGAGAATTCTTTTACCCGATCCGGCCGGGGGTGACGATTTTTCTCCCCGGCTCCGGCGTCGGGGGGGCCTGGATTTCGGGTCTTGGAGAGCTTCCGGGAGCCCAGCCCTTCCCCCGGGGGCCGCCGGGCTTGGGCCGTCCTCAAGGGGCGACGGAGGCGGTGTCCACTTCCAGGGGGCGGGGTTTCCTCCAGGCCCCCCGGGTGAAATCGGGGAACTCCACGGGGATGGATCCTCCCTCGATGGAGCGGGCCGAGAGTTCCGTCACGGCGCTCCAGGATGCGGCGTCGTAGACGTCCAGGTCGGGGGGACGGCCCAGGGCGAAGGCCCGGACCAGGCGGTGGAGGGCCAGGGTGTCCATCCGTTCCCTGGTCTCCTCCCTGCCCAGGGCGGGGATCCCCTTCCAGAGGGGATGGTCGAATTCGTCCATGCAGGGCGCCAGGTCCTCCCACTCCTTCCCGGGGGAGCGTCCCTCCAGGTGGATCAAGGGGGACGGATATTTCCGGAGGATCCCCTTGGTGCCCTGGACGAGGAAGTTCCGGCTGTAGGGCCTGGGGGAATTCGTGTCGTGGATCAAGAGGATCGTCTCCCCCCGGGCGGTCCGGATCATGGTGAGCACGACGTCCCCCTGACCGAAATCGATCCCCGCCTCCGGGCTTTCGGGACCGAATCTCTCCCGGGCGAAGAGCTTGAGCCCCAGGGGGGAGGAGGACATGGAAACGAGCCGTTCCATCCGGTTTCCCCTTCCCAGGTCGAGGCACCAGGCCACGGGCCCCAGGCCGTGGGTCGGGTAGGGGTCCCCGTCCCGTCCCAGGATCCTGTCGTCGCTCCAGGATCCCTCCCCTCTCGGAGAGAATTTGATGGCCCTCAGGTCGTGGAGATATCCGCCCCGGGCGTGGACGGTCCTCCCCAGGATCCCCTTCCGGACCAGGTTGAGGGCCAGCATCTCCACCCGGTCGTAACAACAGTTCTCCAGCATCACGCAGTGGCGGCCCGTCTCCTCGGAGGTCTCCACCAGGAGGCGGCACTCCTCCAGGGTCGTGGCGGCCGGCACCTCGGTCACTGCGTGCTTGCCCTGCTTCATGGCCTCCAGGCAGACCGGCACGTGCCATTGCCAGGGTGTGGCCGTGAATACCAGGTCCAGATCCTCCCTCCCGCAAAGCCGGATGTAGGCATCCTCGCCGGTGTAGGCCTCGGGTCTCCTCCTCCCGGCCTTCCCGGCGACCTCCATCCCCATTTCGACCCTTTCCGGCCGGGCGTCGCAGAGGGCCCGGATCTCCGCCAGGGGGTCGCGGAGGAGTTTGGCCATGTGACGCAGGCCGATCTCGCCCAGGCCCACCATCCCGATCCGGACCCGGCCCCGCCCCTCGGGAGGAGGGGCCGGGCGGGGGGGCGGGCCTTCCCTGCCTGGAGAGGGGGGCTTTTCCTTCATGGAATCCACGAGACGGCGGGCGGGAGATCAGACCCGGACCAGGTCCACGCCCAGGGGCCTCTTCTTCTTCCATGCGCCCCGGGTGAAATCGGGGAACTTCACCGGGATGCTCCCTTCGGTGATGGACTTTTCCGAGAGCTCGGTCACGGCGCTCCAGGCCGCGGCGTCGTAGACGTCCAGGTCGGGCTGTTCCCCTCTGAGGAGAGCCTGGACCAGGCGGTAGTCTTCGATGAAGTCCATTCCTCCGTGGCCGGCGGCTCCCTTGGTCCGGGCCTCGAGCTTGCGCCAGACCGGATGATCGAATTCCTTGATGTATTTCTTGCCGTCTTCCCACTTGTCGTGGGGGCTCCTGCCCTCGACGTAGACCTTGGGCTCGGGATACTTCCGGGCCAGCCCGCGTGTGCCCTGGACGAGGAAGTTCCGGCTGTAGGGCCTGGGGGTTCCGGTCTCGTGGGTGATCACGATGGTCTCGCCCCGGGCGGTCTTGATCGTGGTCGTGATGATGTCCCCGAGAGCGTACCTGCGGCGGGCCTGGGGGCTCTCCGGGCCGAATTTCTTTTCCGCGTAGAGGTTGAGGCCGCGGGACTTGGTGGCGACGGAGACCAGGTAGTCGAACTTGTTGCCCCTGTTGATGTCCATGCACCAGGCGACGGGACCGAGGCCGTGGGTAGGGTAGAGGTCCGCATTGCGGCGGATCGAGTGGGCGAGACGCCAGAGTCCCTCCCCCTTTTTTGAGAACTTGATGGCCCGCAGGTCGTGGAGGTAGCCCCCTTCGCCGTGGAGGAGTTCCCCGAGGAGACCCTTCCTCACCAGGTTGAGGGTCATCATCTCGAAGCGGTCGTAGCAGCAGTTTTCCATCATGATGCAGTAGAGCCCGGTCCGCTCGGAGGTCTCCACGAGCTTCCAGCAGTCGGCAAGGGTCGTTGCGGCCGGAACCTCGGTGATCGCGTGTTTGCCCGCCTCCATGGCCGCCAGGCAGACCGGCACGTGCCAGCGCCAGGGCGTGGCCGTGTAGACCAGGTCCAGGTCCTCCCTCTCGCAGAGGCGCTTGAAGTCGTATTCGCCACGCCAGTATCCTTCGGGCCTGGGGCGCCCCGCCTTGACGCACCAGTCCTGGACCCTTTCCACCTTGGCCTTCACGATGTCGCAGACGGCCCGGATCTCGGCTCCCTCGATCTTGAGGAGGTTCTTCACGTGGGCGCTTCCCATACCGCCCACCCCGACGAAGCCGATCCTGACCTTCTTGAGAGGGGGATGTCGCAGGGATGTAAGCGCCGCGGGCGTGGTGCGGTTCGTCGCGCAAGCGGAGAGGGCCATCCCGCCCAGGATGGTCCCTGCGCCTCCTTTTGCGACACGGGAGAAAAAGTCTCTTCTGTTCATCGAGTCGGACATGTCCACCTCCAGGAACCGGGTGTGACCGGGCGAAATCTCCGGGGCGGTGGAAATTATCCTTTTTTTTCCCCTGAGACAAGGGATGTGGGAGGGTCAGGGGAGGTTGGACGAACCGGAGGGGGGCTTGGGAGTCCTTCCATTCTTCTTTTCCGGAAAGAAGGGGGAAATCCCCATGGACCTCAAGATGGGAAGGTGGGCGGCCAGGCGGCGTTGAAAATCTTTCCAGTTCCTGCCCTGCCGGGGGGACCACCCGACTTCGGACAGGGCAAGGAGCCTTGGGAAGATCTTCCGGTCCGCCTTTCCGGGCTCCCTGTCGATGTGGGACCAGAAATTGGCTTGGACGCCGAGGATGTGCTTCTTTTCCCCGCCGGCGAGTCCCCTGGGAAGGGGATCGAAGGAGTAGACCTTCCTTGTGGGTGTCCGCCGGTACGAATAATCGAAATAGCAGTGAGAAGTCGGGCACATGACCGTGTCGTACCCGTTTTTTGCAGCCCTGATCCCTCCTCTCACACCCCGCCAACTCATCACGACCGCACCGGGAGGAAGACCGCCTCGGAGGATTTCGTCCCAGCCCACGATGCGCTTGGCCTTCCCTGCCAGAAATTTCCCGATCCGGCGGATGAACCAGCCTTGAAGCTCCTCTTCGTTCTTCAAACCAAGTTTACGGATCCTGGCTTGGCAAAGCGGACATTTCTTCCACCTCGTCTTGGGGGCTTCGTCTCCTCCGATGTGAAAGAATTTCCCCGGGAAGAGGTCGGCCGCCTCGGAAAGGACGTTTTCCAGAAAAGTGAAAGTCGCTTCCTTGCCTGCGCAGTAGATGTCCTTCGTCACTCCCGGGCCCTTGAAGTAGGGGTAGATTTGGAAAGGCCCCCCGGTGCAGGAGAGTTCGGGGTGACAACTCAAGGCGGCCAGGGAGTGGCCGGGCATTTCTATTTCCGGAAGAATCGTGATGTTGCGTTGTCTGGCGTATTTCACCAGGTCCACGATGTCGGCTTGGGAGTAGAAGCCCTCGTGGGACGGCGGTTCCTCGTATTGGGCCGGGAACTTCGCGCCTTTTCGGGTGAGCTCGGGGTATCGCCTGATCTCGAGGCGCCACCCCTGGTCGTCCGTGAGGTGAAGGTGGAGGATGTTCATCTTGTAGAAGGCCATGCGGTCGATGGTTTTCTTGATATAGGAAACGGACTGGAATGTCCGGCTGCAATCCAGCATCAATCCGCGCCATGAAAACCGGGGCTCGTCCTCGACGACCATGCAGGGGATGGAGATCCGTTCTCCCGCTCCGCTGAAGAGAACGGCCTGCAGAAGAGTGACGGCTCCGTAAAAGAACCCTTTTTCGCCGGAGGCGGTGATTCGGATCGTTTCCGGAGTGACGGTCAAGGTGTAGCCGCCGGAGTCGGGGCGGAGACCGGTCCGGCGACGGTCTTCCTCCGGGCGGAACACGATGGCTCCTTTGCCTCTGGATGTCGCCGCGTATTGCCGCCGGTCAAGGGAGAAATGCCTCCACTTCAGGAGCTCCCGGGCAAGGAAATCAGCGGCCTTCCGGCCGAGGGGGCCTGTGTACATGGGGGTTTTCGGAGTGAGCGTGAAGCTTCCCGGTGCGGACCGGATCGAAGTGGGCTTTGGGATCAAGGGGAGGAGGGAACCCGGGGGCGGGGAAAGAGCGGGGAGGAGGAGAGGGAGGAGCAAGGATGCTGTGAAACCGGTCATGGGCGTATTTCCCTTCAATAAAAGAGGAAGACCCACCAGTTCTTCATGGGTCTCCCCCGGTCGTCGCGGCACCGGTTCTTGTAACCGGGCATGTTCTGGCGCCAGTAGACGAGCCAAGGGCCCATGCAGTCCGGTGCGGTCCCCCTGTAGCGGTAGAATCGTTCCATCCGCCAGATCTCGGCCTTGTCCCTCCCCTTCCTTCCGTCCCCGAGCCTGTAGTGCTCGATGGTGCTGAGGACGGGAACGTTGGAGGCCATGTCGTAATCGCTGCGGGCCCCGGGAGGAAAGTGGACGTTTCCCCCCACGGCCAGGTATCCCTTCAAGGTCCGGATTTTTCCCTTCCAATGATATTGAAAGCTCGTGGGGGAGAGCCACCGGATCTTCCATCCGCCGGCGGAGGGCGCCCGGTAGAAGCTGTTGAATGGCAGGCCGTATTTCTTGTCCAGGTCGAACTCGGCGTACTCGTAGAAGTAGCGGCGGAAGTAGGGACAGAAATTGGAATGGGCCATTCCCTCCATGGCATGGCTGAGGTTCTCCATGCAACACCCGATGCCGCGGCGGACGTTGAAGAAGCTCACCCGGAAACTCCGGCCGACCCAGGGGAGGGTGGGGCTGTGGCCGTTTCCGGCGGGCCCGTGCTTTCCGCGGATTGGCTTGAAGCGGGCGTTGTAGAACTGTTTGTCCTCGATGGTCTCCAAGGGGGCGCCCTCTTCGTCGTGGTAGCACCAGAACCAGAGCTCGTGGACGAACCCCCTCTGGATCATCTCCTCCAGGGAGAGCAGGTGCTTCGGGCGGTCCGGGTCCTTCACTCCGTAGAGGCGGGTGAACTTGGGGGAGAAGAAGGCCGAGTAGTCGCAGTTCTGCCCTTTGCGGGCCTTCCTGCGCGGGTAGAGCGTGCTGTTCTTTCGCTCCCGGCCCTCGGGGGGGACGGGGTCCCTGAGATCGACGAACTTGAAGACCTTGTAGCGGAGGAAGGCGGGGGCCTCGGGGTCCTTGTATCCGTGATACCGGCTTCCCTCCGCCAGGGCGTCGATCAGCCGGGCCGTCTTTTTCGTGACGACCTCCATGGTCGGGCCGTTGGCGAAGTTCAGGACCAGGACCCTGGGTTCCATCCTGCGGATCCTGTCGTGGTTCCGGGCGATCCAGGGATCGGAGTTCCTGAATGAGCGGCGGTTGGGCCAGATCGTGGTGTCCTTGGTGTACTTCGGTTCCCGGGCGGGAAGGTAGGAGGAAAAGAGGGCGACGGCGAGGAGGAGAGTGTCGAGACGGTTCACTGTGGTTCCTCCTTGTTCGGGACGGGCCGCCATCCGGGGTCAGCCCGAGTGGAATCCGGCGTAGCGTTCCATGGCGTCCGCCACGGCCCTGGCGTTCTCCAGGGGCGTGCCGGGATAGAGGCCGTAGATCATTGTGAGGCCCCCTTCCGGGGAGGAGAGGGTGGAGACCTCCTTTCGGATCAGTGCGTCGATCTCGGCGGGCGTGCCGTGGACGGTGATTTCGGTCCTGTCGATGTCCAGGTCGATCGCCACCCTTCCCTTGAGGTTCTCCGCGATCCAATCCACCCCGTTCACCAGGTCCTGGATGTTCAGGACGTCGATCCCGCAGGCCAGGATGTCGTCGGCCAGGGCCCGCACGTCACCGTCGCAGTGGAGGTGGACGAGGGCGCCCGCCTCCTTGGAGGGGGCGATGAGTCTCCGGTAGACGGGCTGGATGTACTTCCGGAAGTGGGCGGGCGAGATCATGGGGCCCGACTGCATGCCCAGGTCTTCGGGATAGAACATCCATTCCGCCCCTTCTTGCAGGGCCTTTTCGACGATGCGGAGGTTGAAGGCCTCCACCATGGCGATGAGCCTCCACAGGCGGGGATCCTCGTCGGCCATGTCGTAGGCCAGGTTCACGTAGCCTCGAAGGTCGCAAAGTTGCTGGAAGGTATGGCCGTGCCGGAGTCCTCCGGTCCTGAGACGGCGGAAGGGGAGACCCCGGTCGTCCGGCCGGGGGAGGTATTCCCCCATTCCCTCTCCCTCTTCGGGGTCGGGGGGGGTGAAGGTTTCGAAGTCCTGCCAGTCCTCCAAGGGATGGCCCGTCACGGTCCCTACGATGCCGTCCATGGAGGTTTCCCAGATGCAGCCCCAGGGGTCGGTGAAGGGGACGCCGGCCCGGGCGTTGGGGGGGAGTTCGGGCTCGTAGGGAAGGGTCGGCCCTTCGAAGTCGGGAAAGAGGAGGGGATGGTCCGCCATGAGCTCCACCAGGGCCTCCTGGGGGAAGTGGTACCAGCAGGAGGCGTTGACGTGGAAGATCATGGGAATCCACCCGGGCCTTTCGAAGCGGACGGCCTGGAGGAGGTTCCTGTCCGAAGGATGGAGGGGCCTGGGGTCCACTCTGGGGGGGGAGGGAGTGGGGCGGGAGGAAGGGGCGTCTTGCAAGGCTGGTTCCTTTCTCGTCCCTCTCGGCGGGCGAGGTCCTCGGGGGAGAGGGCAGGTCCGGGATGGCTAGTGTAGCCCCCTTCCCGGGCGGGAACAGGGGCCGGCGAGTTGGGGCGCCGGGGTGGGGTCGAGGGGAGTTTTCTCCCCCCAGGGGAACTGGGGGAGGGGAGAGGCGTTTCCAGGGGTTTTCCCTACCTCCCGGCGCGGGAGGGCGGGGAGAATCGAGATCGGGGGAGGAGAGAGCCGAGAGAAGATGAAAAGAGACCAGGGAGAAGTCCTGCCATGAAACGATCCGCTCTTGCTTTCGCCTTTCTCATGCCTCTCCTGCTCGCAGGGTTCGCCGGAACGGGGGTTCCGCCCCAGGAGGCCCAGGGAGGCACGAAGAAGGCCCTCCAGTTGGAGAAGGAGGGGAACTTCAAGGAGGCCTTCGACCTCTTCAGGCGGTCGGCCCTGGCGAAGGGAACCTCCGCCGAGGAAAGGGCCCGGGACCTGGCCCACGGGATCCTCTGTTTGAGGCGGTTGGGGCGTTTGAAGGAAGAGGACCGTTTCCGCGAGGAAGTGGTCTCCCGGGATCCTTCCAACTGGCGGGTCCTCGTGGTGGCGGCACGGACTCTCTTCCTGGGACCTCACTACGGGGCCATGATCGCCGGGGTGTTCGAGCGGGGTCCCCACCGGGGAAGGGCCAGGTTCGTGAATTCCTACGAGCGGGACCGGGTCCAGGCCTTGCGCTGGCTCGTCCGCGCCTTCGGGCCCGCTTCGAAGGACGGGGACCGCAAGGGGGTGGCGGGTCTCTACTACCTCCTGGCCCGGGTCCTTTTGGGCCAGAGGGGATACGGAGAGTCCTGGAGGCTCCAGTACCTCACGGACTTGAAGAAGCTCCCGGACTTCGAACCGGGCTACTACTCACCCCGCTTCGGAGGCGAAGTCCAGGGTGCCCCTGTGGGGCCCGACGGAAAGCCCGTCTTCTACCACGTTCCATCTTCCTGGGAGAGCGCGGCCAACGACGGGGAGCGCTGGCGCTGGGCCCTCCTACAGGCCCAGGAATACGATCCGGAGGGAGGGAAGAAGGCCAAGAGGATCCTGGCGGATTTCCTGAGGAACCAGTTCGGGGTCCAGACCCTGGCCGACTACCCGGAGCTCTTGAGGGGCGGGGGTGAGGGCAAGGAGCCCCCACCCACCTTCCAGCTCCACACTCTCGCCGAGGACGAGACTCTGGCCCGGCTGGCCACGGGCGTGGCCCGTTTCAAGCTTCCGGCGGACCAGAATTTCATCGCCCTCTACAAGGAATTGGGAGCCTGGCGGGACCTGGCGGTGATCTTCGAGAACCGGAGGCAGTACGAGAAGGCCGCCGGGTTCTGGGCCAAGGCCGGCGAGTGGAAGAAGGTCCTCCAGATCAAGGGGAACTGGGGAAAGATCGAGGCCGTTCCCACCCAGCCGGCGGGAAAGGGCGCCACCTTCGGCTTCCTCTTCCGGAACGCCCGCAAGGTCCGTTTCTCCGCCCGGGCGGTGGACTTGAAGGCCCTTCTGCGGGACGTGAAGGCCTACTTGAAATCCAATCCCAAGAGGCTGGACTGGCGGAGGTTGAACCTGGACCGCCTGGGAAGGGACCTGGTCTTCGGAAACCGGAAGAAATACGTCGGAAAGGAGGTCGCGTCCTGGGAGCTGGAGCTCGAACCCAGGCCGAACCACTTCGACAGGCGGATCACCGTGACGACACCCCTCCAGAAGGCCGGGGCCTACCTGGTGACCGCCGAGGTGGAGAAGGGAAACGTCACCCACGCCGTGGTCTGGGTGGCGGACACGGTCATCGCCCGGAAGCCCCTGGACGGGGCTTTCCTGTACTTTACGGCCGACGCGGTGACGGGGGCACCCGTGGCGGGGGCCGAGCTGGAGTTCTTCGGCTACAGGCAGGTCTGGGTCCGCGAAGGAAAGGGCTGGAAGGGGCACTACGAGGTCTACACGCGGGAGACTTCGGCCGTCACGGGTCCCGACGGGACGGTGGTCGTCCGGGGGGCGGACCTGGATCGCCGTTACAACTGGCTGGTCACGGCCTCCGCCAAGGACGGCCGCTTCGCCTACCTCGGATTCCAGGGAGTCTGGACAAGGCGCCTGGCCGATCCTTCCTACGACACGGTGCGGACTTTCGGTATCACCGACCGGCCGGTCTACAGGCCGGGCCAGCCTGTGAACTTCAAGTTCTGGGTCGGTGAGGCCCGCTACGACATCGAGGGAGACAGTCCCTTCGCCGGCCGGAGTTTCCCCGTCCGTCTCCGGGGGCCGAAGGGGAAGAAGATCTGGGAAAAGGTGCTCCAGGCCGACCGGTACGGCGGCTTCGGCGGAAAGATCACCCTCCCCGAGGGTGCGGCCTTGGGAGTCTACAGGCTCGAGGTCGCCGCCAAGCCCTACGGCGGGATCTCCTTCAGGGTGGAAGAATACAAGAAGCCCGAATTCGAGGTCCTGGTGGATGCTCCCTCGGAGCCCGTCATGCTGGGGGAGAAGATCCGTGCGAAGGTGCGGGCGCGGTATTACTTCGGGGCCCCCGTCACGAAGGCGAAGGTCAAGTTCAAGGTCCTGAGGACTTCCTTCAGCGGGTCCTGGTATCCGGTGACCAGGTGGGACTGGCTCTACGGCAACGGGTTCTGGTGGTTCTCCTACGACTACACGTGGTATCCAGGATGGCGTAAGTGGGGGTGTTACCGGCCGATCCCCTGGTGGTGGAGGCGTGGTTCCCCGAGGCCCGAGGTGGTCGCCAGGGGCGAGGCCCGGATCGGGAAGGACGGGACCTTCACGATCACCATCGACACCGCCCTGGCCAAGGCGATCCACGGGGATACGGATCACAGGTATTCAATCACTGCGGAGGTGACCGATCAGTCCAGGCGCACCATCGTCGGAACGGGCTCTGTCCTCGTCGCACGCCGCCCCTTCAAAGTCTTCGTCTGGCTGGACCGGGGGCACTACCGGGTCGGCGACGAGGTGCGGGCCGAGTTCGCGGCGAGGCGGCTGGACGGCAAGGGCGTGAAGGGGCGCGGCAAGGCCAGGCTCTTCAAAGTCACCTATGCCGGCGGAAAGAAACCCGTGGAGACTCTGGTCAGGGAGTGGAGCCTGGAGACCGGTTCGGACGGGCGTGCTTCCCTGAAGTTGCAGGCCTCGGCGGCCGGGCAGTACAGGCTGAGTTTCACCCTGGCCGACGCAAAGGGTCACACCGAGGAAGGGGGCTGCCTCTTCGTGGTCACCGGGCCTGGTTTCGACGGCAAGGATTTCCGTTTCAACAGGCTGGAGCTTGTGACGGACAAGAAGACCTACAAGCCGGGGGACACGGTGAATCTCCTGGTCAACACCGACCGGGTCGGATCGACGGTCCTTCTCTTCCTCCGGCCCGTGAGCGGTGTCTACCGGGCCCCGAGGGTCCTGCGGCTCCGTGGAAAGAGCACCCTGGTGAAAATCCCAGTGAGGAAGGGGGACATGCCCAACTTCTTCGTCGAGGCCCTCACCGTCAGCGACGCGAAAATCTATACGGAGATCCGCCAGGTTGCGGTGCCGCCGGAGTCGAGGGTGCTCAACGTGGAGGTCCTTCCCTCCAAGAAGGAGTACAAACCCGGCGAGGCTGCCGAGGTGAAGGTCAGGGTGACCGATTCCACGGGCGAGCCCGTCCGCGGCTCGGTCGTCCTCACCATGTACGACAAGGCGGTGGAATACGTCTCGGGCGGTTCCAACGTGAGGAACATCGTCGCCTTCTTCTGGAAATGGAGGAGGGGACACTATCCCTCCACGGTCCACAACCTGGGTCGCTGGGGTTATGAGGTTCCTGAGAAGCAGGGAATGCAGTTCCTTGGGGTCTTCGGCTGGTCCGTTGCGGACGAGGATGAGGGAGTGAATTCCATCCAGGGCGGGGGGAAAGATACCGATGCGATGGACAAGGCCCTGGGATTTGCATCCAGGGGGCTCCGCAAGTCCAAGGCCAGGGCGGGTGGGAAGGGGATGCCCGCTCCGCCCAGTGGGCCCTCCACAGGAATGCCTGCCGAGGAGAGGCTGGAGGGAGGATCGGCCGCGAGAAAGAAGGGCGGCGCTCCGCCGCGGGGAGAGGTCGTTCCCAAGGTCAGGAAGAAGTTCGCCGATACGGCCTTCTGGGTGGGCGCTCTCGAGACGGCACCGGACGGGACTGCCACGGTGAAGCTCACCATGCCGGAGAACCTGACCGCCTGGAAGACCCGGGCCTGGGTCATGGGCGAGGGTTGCCGGTGCGGCGAAGGGGGAGTCGAGGTGGTGACCACCAAGAAGCTCCTCCTCCGGCTCCAGGCCCCACGGTTCTTCGTGCAGAAGGACAGGGTCGTCCTCTCGGCGAACATCCACAACTACCTCGAGAGCGCGAAGGACGTGCGGGCCGTCCTGGAGCTGGGCGGAGGGACTCTGGCCCTCGCCGGAGACGAAAAGGCCGCCAAGACGATCCACGTGGACTCCATGGGTGAGGAGCGGGTGGATTGGATGGTCAGGGTCGTAAAGCCAGGTAAAGCGGTAATCCGTATGAAAGCCCTCACCGACGAGGAGTCGGACGCCATGGAGGTCACCTTCCCCGTCCTCGTGCACGGGATGCTCAAGACCGAGAGCTTCAGCGGAGCCGTTCGTCCCGACGGGACGGGTGCGACCCTCACCCTCGATGTGCCCGCCGAGAGGCTCCCCGAGAAGAGCCGCCTGGAGGTTCGGTGGTCTCCCACGCTGGCGGGAGCAATGGTGGACGCCCTCCCCTACCTGGCCTCCTACCCGTACGGCTGCACCGAGCAGACTCTGAATCGGTTCCTGCCGACGGTGATCACCAGGAAGGTCCTACTCGACATGGGGCTGGATCTTGCGGAGATCCGCAAGAAGAGGACCAACCTGAACGCCCAGGAGATCGGGAACGACAAGGCGCGCGCCGCCCAGTGGAAGCACTGGAAGGGCAATCCCGTTTTCGACAAGGAGACGGTGGACGAGATGGTGAAGGCCGGGATCCAGCGCCTGGCGTCCATGCAGTGCTCCGACGGGGGCTGGGGGTGGTTCAGCGGCTGGGGCGAGTCCTCCTGGCCTCACACGACCGCCTTGGTCGTCCGGGGCCTGCAGGTGGCAAGGGCCGTGGACGTGGCGGTGCCCCCCTCCATGATCTCCCGGGGAATCGCTTGGCTGGAGAACTACCAGGCCGAGCAGGTGCGGAGGATCCTGAACGGGCGGAAAGATCCCAAGGTCCGGCCCTGGAAGGCCCACGCCGACAACCTGGACGCCCTGGTGTTCACCGTCCTGGCCGGCGAGAAAAAGGTGAACAAGGAGATGCTCTCCTTCCTCTACGAGGACAGGAACAAGCTGTCCGTCTACGCCAAGGCCATGTTGGGGTATGCGTGCCACAGGATCGGAGAGACCGCCAAGCGGGACATGCTGTTGCGGAACGTGGAGCAATACCTGAGGCAGGACGACGAGAACCAGACGGCCTGGCTGGAACTTCCCAACAGAGGATACTGGTGGTACTGGTATGGGAGCGAGTTCGAGGCCGAAGCGTGGTACTTGAAGCTTCTCTCGGCCGTGCGTCCCGGGGATCCTGTCGCTTCCAGGCTGGTCAAGTACCTCCTGAACAACCGCAAGCACGCCACGTACTGGAACTCCACGAGGGATACGGCCCTTTGCGTGGAAGCCTTCGCCGACTACCTGAAGGCCACGGGGGAGATGAAGCCCGACCTCACCCTCCAGGTGAAGCTCGACGGCAAGGTGATGAAGGAGGTGAAGATCGACTCGACGAATCTCTTCTCCTTCGACAACAAGCTCGTCGTGGAGGGAAAGGCTCTTACCTCGGGCCGGCACAACTTGGAGTTCGTCAAGAAGGGCAAGGGTCCCCTCTACTTCAACGCCTACCTGACCTATTTCACCTTGGAGGATCCCATCACCGAAGCGGGTCTGGAGATCAAGGTCCACAGGAACTACTTCAAGCTGGTTCCCCTGGATGAGACCGTGAAGGCCGCCGGGTCCAGGGGGCAAGTGGTGGACCAGAAGGTTGAGAAGTACAAGAGAGTCCCCCTCGAGGACGGGGCCGAAGTGAAGAGCGGGGATCTCGTCCTGGTGGAGCTCACCATCGAGTCCAAGAACGACTACGAGTACATCCTTTTCGAGGACATGAAGCCTGCCGGTTTCGAGCCCGTGGCCCTCAGGTCCGGTTATGGAGGGAACGAGATGGGGGCCTACATGGAGCTTCGGGACGAGCGGGTCGTCTTCTTCCTGAGGACCCTGGCACGGGGACGGCACAGCCTGAGCTACAAGCTCAGGGCCGAGATCCCCGGCTTCTTCCACGCCCTCCCCACCAAGGGAAGCGCCATGTATGCCCCGGAGCTGAGGGCCAACTCCAACGAATGGCGGGTCACCTGCAAAGACCAGTGACCTCGTTATAAAACTACTCCCGGCAAAAACTGCCACCCACCTCGTTATAAAACTACTCCCGGCAAAAAAAGGGGGGGTGGTGGGTTGACGGGGGGTGCATAAGATTGCATTATGCACAAAATATTCAAGAGAGAGGTTGGTTTTCCATGAAGGTCGTTCTTGCCTTTTCCGGCGGGTTGGACACCTCCTTCTGTGTTCCTTGGCTCAAGGAGGAGAAGGGGGCCCGGGTGATCACCGTGACGGTGAATACCGGCGGGGCCACCAGGGAGGATCTGGACCAGGTGGCACGCCAGGCCGAGGCGGTGGGAGCCTGGGAGCACAAAGAGATCGATGCCCGCCGGGCGGTGTACGAGGGGTTCATCTCCACCTTGATCCAGGGAAATGTCCTCCGTGGCCAGGTCTACCCCCTTTCGGTGGCGGCCGAGCGGACCCAGCAGGCCCTGGAGGTGGCCAAGGTGGCCCGGCAGGTGGGGGCCGACGCCGTGGCCCATGGTTCCACCGGGGCGGGAAACGACCAGGTCCGTTTCGACATCGCCTTCCGGGTCCTCCTGGATCTTCCCATCCTGACCCCTGTACGGGACTTGGGTCTCTCCCGGGAGGAGGGGGCGGCCTACCTGAGGGAGAGGGGGCTCCCTGTTCCTGAAGGCGCTACCCGCTATTCCATCAATCGGGGGCTTTGGGGGACCACCCTGGGCGGGGATTGGACCCACGATCCCTGGACGGGTCCGCCGGCCGACGCCTTCGAGGAGGAGGGTGGGGCTCCGGCCCCTCCGCCAAAGGAGATCGTGCTCGGCTGGAAGGGGGGACTGCCGGTCTCCTTGGACGGAAGGTCCCTCGAAGGACCCGACCTGGTGGAGGCCCTCTCTGAGATCCTCCGGCCCTACCGGATCGGCCGGGCCATCCACCTGGGCGAGACGGTCCTGGGCATCAAGGGAAGGATCGGTTTCGAGGCGGGGGCGGCCATCCTTCTGATCCATGCCCACAGGGAGCTGGAGAAGCTGGTCCTCACCAGGTGGCAGGCCTTCTGGAAGGACCAGTTGGCCTCCTTCTTCGGGGACAGGCTCCACGAGGGCCAGGCCTTCGACCCGGTGATGAAGGACATCGCCGCCATGATCCGGTCCTCCCAGGAACGGGTGGAAGGGGAGACCCGGGTTCGCCTGGAGGAGGGTCGTTTCCTGGTCACGGGGGTGAGGAGCCCCTTCAGCTTGATGGATCCGGCCGTGGCCCGCTACGGCGAGACCAACGCCCTCTGGAACGGGGCGGAGGCCCGGGCCTTCGCCAAGGTGAGCGCCATTCCGGCCTGGCTCCATTTCCGGGCGGGCAAGGAGAAGGAGGGGTGAGGACCAGGCGGGTCTCCCTGGACCGGATCGCTTCCTCCACCCGCAACGCCGGGCTGGGAAAGGAGGTCCTCGTAGGCGAGGAGATCGCCTGCCGGGAGGGTTATGTCCTGGCGGTGAGGATCCTTTTCGACAAGGCCGTCTACAACCAGGTGGAGAGTGTGGACGGCCGCATGGTCCCTCTCAGGAAGGGCGACGTCCTGGCCGGAGTCCTGGGATCCCGGAGGGCCCTGAGAGGCTACGCCGGCGAGGTCCCGGATCGCCTGGCGCCGGGGGACGTGGTCAACGTACTCAACCTTGGCGGGGTCCTGGGCCGGTGCACGGCGGCCAACCCCGACCTGGGGCGCCCCTTCGACGCCGAGGTCCTGGGGGCGGTCCTGGCCTTCCCGAGAATCGGCCACCGAGTCGGGGTCCCCGCCCATATCAGGGCAGGCGCAATCCCTCCAGGGGAGGCCCTCCGGTGCAGGGTCCCCCTGGTGCTAGTGGCCGGCACCTGCATGAACTCGGGAAAGACCGTGGCCGCCTCGGAGATCATCCGGGGCCTGGCCCGGGCCGGCCGGCGCGTGGGAGCGGTGAAGCTCACGGGGGTCTCCCTGAGGAGGGACACTCTCTCCATGGAGGATTCGGGCGCGGTCCTGGCCCTCTCCTTCACCGACGCGGGAGTCGTCTCCACCCGGGACGAGGACGTCCTCCCCGCCGCCCGGGGTCTCTTGAACCACCTGGCGAGGGAGGGAAAGCCCGACGTGATCGTGGCCGAGCTCGGCGACGGGATCCTGGGCGAATACGGTGTCCACGTCCTGCTCTCCGACCCGGGGATCCGTTCCCTGGCGGCGGCCCTGGTGGTCTGCGCCCCCGACCAGGTGGGTGCCTGGGGCGCCTGGCGTGTCCTGGAGGAGCGTTTCGGCCTCCGGCCCGACGTGATCTCCGGGCCGGCCACGGACAACGAGGTGGGGACCTCGTTCATCGAGAAGGAACTGGGAATCCCCGCGGCCAACGCCCGCAGGAACCCGGAAGGTTTGACGGCCCTCGTGGAGGAGGCGTTGCATGGTGCAGTCTGAGAATGGAATCAGGGTTGCCGTAATCGGAGGGTCGGGCTATGTGGGAGGGGAACTCCTCAGGCTTCTCCTTCCCCATCCGGCCGTGAAGGAGGTGAGAGCCTTCTCGGAGAGCCACGCCGGCGAACCCCTTGGAGAGGTCCATCCCTCCCTCCTCCACCTGGAGGGAGGAAGCTTCGAGGCCCCCGACCCGGCCGGGGCGGCTTCCTGGGCGGACGTCCTCTTCTTCGCCCTTCCCCACGGGAAGTCCCAGGAGGTGATGGAGGAGGTCCTGGCCGTCGACCCGGGACTGGTGATCGATCTCGCCGCGGATTTCCGGATTCACGACCAGGATCTCTATCGGCTCTACTACGGGGAGCACAAGGCCCCGGCCGCCCTGGAAGGATTCGTTTACGGATTGGCCGACGTCCTGGGGGAGGGGCTGCGCGGGAGGAAGCGGATCGCCGTGCCCGGTTGTTTCGCCACTGCCGCCCTCCTGGCCGTCCACCCCCTGGCAGCCGAGGGGCTCCTTGCCGGGACACCCACGGTCTTCGCCGTAACCGGCTCAACCGGATCGGGGGCCAAGCCGAAGCGCACGACCCACCATCCCGTCAGGGCCCACAATTTCTTCGGGTATTCCCAGGCCGGGCACCGCCACGAGGCCGAGGCGGCCGAGCAGGTCCGGGCCTGGTCGGGCGACCCGGCGGCGGGCCTGAGGATCCTCACCCATTCGGCCCCCATCGTCCGGGGGATCCACGCCACCCTTGCGGCTCACCTGAAAGAGCCCCTGGAAGACCCGGCCTCCCTCTTCAGGAAGGTCTATGGGGGCCGTCCCTTCGTCTCGATCCTGGACTCTCCGCCGGAGCTTTCCGCCGTCGTGGGGACGAACTACGCCCACATCCACGCCCTCTCCCGCGAGGGGGGCCGGGTCGTCGTGGTCGATTGCGCCGAGGACAACCTGGTGAAGGGCGCGGCGGGCCAGGCCGTCCAGTGCATGAACCTGGCCCTGGGCCTCCCCGAAACCCAGGGCATCTCTTTCGGAGGCCTCTACCCGTGTTGAACTCCCATCCCGGAGAACTTCCCGTCTATGCCCGCTTTCCCGTGAGACCCTCCCGAGGAGAGGGTTGCTGGATATGGGACTCCTCGGGAAGGCGTTACCTGGACTTCTACGGCGGCCACGCCGTTGCCCTGACGGGCCACTGCCATCCCCGGGTGGTGAAGGCCCTGAAGGCCCAGGCGGAAGATCTCCTTTTCTATTCCAACGCCGTGCCCCTGGATGTGCGGGACCGCTTCTTCGACCTTCTGCTCCGGGCGGCTCCCCGGGAGCTGGACAAGGCCTTCCTGGTGAATTCCGGGGCCGAGGCGAACGAACAGGCCCTGGCCCTGGCCAGGCGGGCCACGGGACGCTCCCGGGTCGTGGCCATGGAGGGTGGATTCCACGGAAGGACCCTGGCGACCCTGGCCGTGTCGGGCATCGGGAAATACCGGAAACTTGCGGCTTTCTCGGCGGCGGGCAGGGACCTGCTGGAGCGGACCGACCTTTGTCCCTTCGGCGACGAGGCCGCCCTGGAGAGCCTCGTGGGGGAGGATACGGCGGCGGTCCTCCTGGAACCGGTCCAGGGGATGGGAGGCGCCAGGGCGGCGGGACGGCCCTTTCTGGAAGCGGCCCGGCGGATTTGCGACGAGAGGGGGGCCGTCCTTCTCTTCGACGAGGTCCAGTGCGGGGCGGGACGGACGGGTGCCTTCACGGCGGCCCAGCTCTACGGTGTGATCCCCGACGGCCTGACCCTGGCCAAGGGAATCGCCTCGGGGCTTCCCCTGGGGGCGCTTCTCGTGGGAGAGAAGCTTGCCCGGGGAGTCGGCCTGGGCGACCTGGGTTCCACCTTCGGCGGAGGCCCCCTTCCCTGTGCAGCCGGGGCGGCCACCCTGGAAGTCCTCGAGGAGGAGGGGTTGGCCGAACGGGCAGGCAGGCTCGGAGCTTTCCTGGCGGAAGAGCTTTCCTCCCGGGAGCACGTCCGTGAGGTCCGGGGGGAAGGCCTCCTGCTCGGGATCGTCCTGGACGGGCCGGCCAAGCCTGTAAGGGATGCCCTCCTGGAGAAGCACTCGGTGATCACCGGTTCGGCCATCCAGGCCGAGGTCCTCCGTCTCCTTCCTCCCTTGACGGCTGGAGAGGAAGAGGCCGAGACCTTTCTCCGGGCATTCCGGGACGTCACGGCCTGAGGGGGGCGGGGGGGTGGCGCTTTGGAGGGTGGAGCCACTCCCCGGGCGTCCTCGTCACGGTCTTCGACCGTAACTTGGCCGGCCGGGGCTGACGAAGGGGGGAGAAGGGGTCTTCGACCGTGGCTCGGCCGGCGGGGGCTGACGTACGAAAGAAATATTCGTCAGCCCCTGCCGGCGGGGAAGCCTGTTCGGAGAACAGGATTCCCCGACGTCAGGGGAAGTGTGGGTGTTCGTGGTTTGGTGTGTGGTTCGGGGGGGTAGCCACTCCCCGGGCGTCCTCGTCACGGTCTTCGACCGTGACTCGGCCGGCCGGGGCTGACGAAGGGGGGAGAAGGGGTCTTCGACCGTGACTCGGCCGGCCGGGGCTGACGAGAGGGGAGAAGGGGTCTTCGACCGTGACTCGGCCGGCCGGGGCCGGCGATCGGGAAACGATGGGGGAGGGGCGAAGCAAAGGGTGGTCCGGTCGGGCCGGGGGGTTCCGGCCCGGAGGCGGTGCCCCAGGCCGAGGTGCCTCCAAAGAAAATGGGGTGGAACGCATTCGGCGTTCCACCCCTGTGGAGTCCCTGCGGAGGTTCGGCCGGATCAGCCTTCGGCTTCTTCTTCCTCCACTTCCTCCCAGCCGGTGATCATGGCCTTGATGTTGGAGAAGATCGTCTCGCCCGTTGTGGTCAGGTAGAGGTGTCCCACCAGGAAGGCGACGAACAGGAAGGCGAAGAAGGTGTGGATCTTCGCCACGGAGCCGAGCTTCAAGTGGATGCCCAGGGAGGGCCAGTCGTTGTAGTAATAGTAGAGGAAGCCCGACACCACCATTACGGGGATGATCACGATCTTGAGGCCCGCGTAGGCCAAGCGCTGTAGGGGATTCAGCTTGGAGATCTCCGTCTTCTTCGTCGGGTGGGGCTCCCCCTTGAAGATGCCCGACGTGTAGTAGCGGATCATTGCGGGGACCTGGGACCATTGGGGGATGTATTGTCTCCACTCCCCCGTGGTGAAGTGCCAGAAGACGGCGAAGACCACAAGGATCACGAAGGCCCAGGCGAAGGTCCCGTGGAGCTCCACGGCCTGGCGGTAGCCGAAGATCCCAAGGTGGTAATGGATGTCGAAGCCGGTCAAGGCGAGGAGGATGACCAGCAACGCCTGAACCCAGTGCCAGAACCTCTCGAACCGCTTGTAGAGACGGATTTTCTTCTTAGCCATGATTTCTCACCCTTTCGCCCTGAAGACCAACCTCAAGAGACCGTGCCCCAGGGAACCCACCAGGGCCAGAAGGACCATGATGAGCCCGATTCCGTCCACGAGGGAACTCTTGTCCCTGCCGGGCATGTAGAAGCCTTTCAGCTTGGCGAGCCGCCCGTTCCCGGCGTGGCACTCCGTGCAGGAGAGGGCCATCTCCTTGGGGGCCACCATGTGGTCCAAGGGCCAGATCATGCAGGTCTGGATGAACTTGTATTTGCCCGAGTAGGGCCGGTCCACGTAACGCATCCCTGCGGTGATGGCCTTCCCCCAATCGAAGGATTTCCAGAAAGCGTCCTTCTTGTCCGGCCCGCAGGGGAAGAGCTTGGGGACCACGAGGGTCTTGTTCACCGGGTCGTAGGGCTGCTTGCCCCTGTGGATCTTTACCGGGTAGATCCGAGCCTTTGGATCGTCGTAGCCCGTCTCGCACCAGTTGATCCGCACCATGGGTTTCTTGGGATCGAGCTTGTCGAACTTTCCGTGGCCGTAGATGCAGACCTCTTCGGCGGTCTTGGTGTCGTCCACCTTGTCTCCCATGAGGGTGAACCGCATGGTGCCGTTGTACCAGAGGTATTCCGGCGGCTCATCCATGGCCCAGATGAATTCACCCTTCTTGATATGGAAGGTGTGAACCTTCCTGCCTTTGACTTCGCCCTCGATGACTTTCTTTCCGTTCATGGGCTTTCCCGCCTTGGACCAGTCCCACCACATCTTGGTGGGGTGCTCCCTGGCCAGGGTGGGGATGTGACATGCCTGGCAGGAGACCTTGTCGGTGTGATCGTTGATCTTCTGGTACTTGTGGGGGGCCTTTCCGTGGCAGGATTCGCAGGCGAGAAGGTTGGCTTCCAGGCCCCGGATGACGAAGTCCCTCTCCTTGTAGGCGGGAATCTCGAAGCAACGGCCGGCGATCTTGTGGTCCTTGGTGGTGTGACACTTCTGGCAACGGAAGTTCAACCCCTTGGCCTCCATGTGGACGTCCAGGGTCCTTCCCGGTTCGAGAAGGGTCATGTCCATGTCGCCGTGCTTCACACCCTCTCCGCCTCCCCCGAAGAAGTGACAGGTCCCGCAATTGCGGCGGGTAGGCTTGCCAACACTCCGGGCCGAGGCGCCCAGGTCCACGGGAGGCATCATCTTCCCCGACTTGGGCGGCCATTCCCTGCCGTTCGGGTAGTCCTTCTTGTAGACCGGGTGGCCGGCCCCGGCGGGGAACTTCTTGTACTTCCCGGTCTGGTCGTGGCAGACCAGGCAGTCCACGAGGTACTGATTCTTGAAATCGAAGGTCTTGTCGGCCCAACCGTAACCGGCGTGGCAACTAGTGCATCTCGGCTCGTTGGATGGAAGGGATATGCAGAAGTTGTTGATGATGAATTCCGCTTTTCCGTAGGGGACGTCGTGGCCGTCCTTGAGGAGCCCCATTTCACGCCGGGCCTTCGGGCAGATCCAGGTCCAGTGGCTGGTCTTCATGATCTGCTTGGCCGCCTCGGTGTGGCAGGTGAGGCAGGCCTTCGTGACGGAGGGGCCGTCGGGGAAGTCTTGCTGGAGGATCTTGAACTTGGAGTGGTCCGCCGTAGAGGAAGGCGGTTTTTCCGCCTTGTCCGCCCAGGGGCTCACCCCGGGGGAGGCCTTCTTTCCGGGCTCCCCCGGAGAGGCCGCCAGGAGGGGGATCAAGGCGAGGAGGCCCAAGGGGGCCATCCGGGCGAGGAGAGAGGCGTTCCGCTTCATGTGGGTCTCCTGTTGCCTGGGTGGTCGAATCCGGGAGGGGGAATTCCGTCTCCCCCCCTCGGGGATGCTTTGGGTCCTTACCAGAAGAAATGCCGGGGGGCTCTTTCCCTTTCAATCCCATTCCCTTACGGAGGCGGGAGGGATGGCCGGGAAGGAGAGGAAAGAGGTCTTCCGGAGAGGAATGTTGGGGAAAATCCCGCCGGAGGAGGGTGGCGGAAGGGGAGAAAACCGGAAGAGAAAGCCTGCCTTTAGGGAGATTTTCGGGAAGGGAAGGGGCAAAATAGAAAAAAAGATATAGTTAAAAATTTTCAGAATTTTCCCCCGGCTCTCCCGGTCCCCCTTCCAGGAGTCAGGCAAGACCCAGGAAGCGGCGGACCTCTTCCCGGATTCTGCCGGCCGCTTTGCCGTCTCCGAAGGGGTTGGCCTTCCTGGCGCGCCGGGCATACTCCCCGGGATCCTCCAGGAGTGCCCCGGCGGCGGCGGTGATCCCCTCCCTGGTGACCCCGGCCAGCCTGGCCACGCCGGCTTCTACGGCCTCGGGCCTCTCCGTGACCTCCCGCATGACGAGCACGGGCTTTCCGAAGGCCGGGGCCTCCTCCTGGATCCCCCCCGAGTCGGTGAGGATGAAATAACTGTTCCGCATGAGTTGGACGATCTCGGGGTAGGAGACGGGCGGTACCAGGTGGACCCGCCCGGCTTCACCCAGGACCCGCCGGACCGGGGCCTGGACCTTGGGGTTCAGGTGGACCGGGTAGATGATCTCCACGTCGGGGTAGGTCTCCACGATGTCCGCCATGGCCCTGGCCATCTCCAGGAGATCTCCGTCGAGGCTCTCCCTCCGGTGGGCCGTCACCAGGACGAGCCGGTTCCCCCTCTCCAGGACCCGGCGGGCTTCCTCCGGAAGGGCGTCGGGGTATTTCTTCTCCGTCCAGTAGAGGGCGTCGATCACGGTGTTCCCCGTTACGAAGACGTGGGATTCGGGGATTCCCTCCCTGAGGAGGTTCCCTGCGGCCTTCCTGGTAGGGGCGAAGTGGAGGCGGGTGAGCTGGGATGTGAGACGGCGGTTCATCTCCTCCGGGAAGGGAAGGTAGGGGTCGTCCGTCCTGAGCCCGGCCTCCACGTGGCCCACGGGGACCTTCTGGTAGTGGGCGGCCAGGGCGCCGGCAAGGACGGTGTTGGTGTCCCCCTGGACCAGGAGGAGATCGGGCCTCTCCCTGGAGAGGACACCTCCCATCCCTTCCAGGGCTCTGGCCGTGGAGCCCGCCAGGCTCTGGCCTGGGCGCATGATGTCCAGGTCGACGTCGGGCGTCAGGCCGAAGACTTCCAGGGCCTGGTCCAGCATCTCCCTGTGCTGGGAGGTCGAGACCAGGACCACCTCCAGGTCCGGGTCCTCCCTGAGTTCCATGACCACCGGGGCCATCTTGATGACCTCGGGCCTGGTCCCTACGGTGACGACGACCTTTCCGCCTCTTTCCGCCACGCCTTTCCGCCTTTCCTTACGTCCGTGTTGCTCACCCGTCCGCTTATTTTACCCTCCAGGGCATGGTGGCTCTCCGCAGGATGTCGGAGAGGATGGCCTTGAGGGCCGCGGTCTCCGCCTGGAGCAGGTAGGTATACATCATCCTTTCCTGCCGGGAGAGCTTGGGGTAGCGGAGGAGTTTCTTGCCGAGGTTCTTGATCTGCTTGAGCTGGAAGCCCGCCGTCATCCAGCGCGGAACGTAGAGGTCCCGTTGGAACCCGTAGTTCACCAGCCTGCCCGCCTTGATGGTCTTCTTCAGGTGTTTCCTCGTGAACCGGCTCTCCTCCACGAAGTGGAGAACTTCCCCCGCCGGGATGAGCCCCACCTTGTAGCCGAGTTTGTGGATGAGGATGGCGGCGACCTGTTCCTCGCCGCCCGAAAAGTCCTTGCCCTTCCTGCCGTACTGGGAACGGAACCCTCCGATCCGGAGGAGGGCCTCCCTTCGGGCCGTCCAGTTTGCTCCCCAGGGGAATTCCGGCCAGTCCTCGGCCCAGTGGATCTCCTTGTAGCCCGGCTCGAAGTGGCTCCAGTAGGGATAGAGCTCGGGCGTTACCCAGGAGCGGGCCTTCTCGGGGACCTGGAGGAGGATCTTCCCGCCTACGACGCCCGCCTTCTCGTCCTGGTAGGCCCTGTCCAGCTCGCGGAGCCAGGCCGGGGACGCCACGGCGTCGTCGTCGAGGAAGCAGACGATCTCCCCCCGGGCCTCGCTGATCCCGGTGTTCCTCGCCGGAGAGAGACCCTTGATGGGGCAGAGCAGGTAGCGGAGGCGGTCCGGATCTCCCTGGAAGAACCGCTCCCGCAGATCCCGGACCATCCCGGAGAGGTCTTCCGCCGGGGCGTTGTTCACCAGGAGGATCTCGAAGCGTTCCTTGTCGAAGTCCTGGGCGCACACCGATTCCAGGGCCTTCAGGAGGATCTCGGACCTCTTGTAGGTGCAGATCACCACGCTGAATCGAAGGGAGGGGCGGTCCTGGGGGGAGAAGATCTCCTCCTCCAGGTCCTGGATGCACTTGGACCTGACCCGGATGTCCAGGCCTGCCAGGAGGTCCTCCTTGCGGCCGGCGGAGAACCAGCCCCGCCGACGGTGGCCGAGAAGGGGAAGGTCCTCTCTCTCTCCAAGGGCGGCGCAGAGGTCCCAGCCCGGGGGAACACCCGATGGCAGGGGACCTTTTCCGCCGGCGGCGACGAGGATCTTCAAGGCCCCGGGAGGGACCTCACCTTCCTGCGGAGGGGACGGCACGGGACCCTTCGCCTCCCAGAACCGGACGTATGCGGCAGGGAAGAAGAGCCTGGGAAGGAGGGCCGGATCGGGGTCTCCCGGCGGCAGGACCAGGTGGCCCGCCCTCCGGGCCAGGTCCCGGAAGGCCTCGCGGGCGTCCTCCGCCTCGTCCCCCTCGGCGCCGGGGAGGATCCAGACCGCCGGGGTGAGGTTGAAGTCCCGGCGGAAGTCGTCGAAGACCATCAGGGCGTCCCGGTGATGGAGGATGTTCAACTCCTTCTCCCGGGACGTGAGGGATTTGCCGTGGAAGCGGTATTCGTAGATGGTGTCGTCGAAATCGGCGTGGCGGAGCGTGAAGAACTCGTTCACCCGCATGAAGTAGTCGTAGTCCTCGACGGTGAAACGGTAGGGGCTGTAATCCCCGAGAAGGCAGTCCACCCTGTCGCGGTAGAGGAAGGCGGACCCGACGTACTGGTTGGGCCAGATGTTCAGCTCCGCCGTGTCCTTGGGCAAATGGACTTGTCCGCTCCCGGGAGGATCCTGGTAGTGGAGATACCATTCCGAACCTTCCAGGCGCTTTCCGTCCTCGCCGATGATGTCGATGTCGGCGTAGACCATGTCCCAGTGGGGGTGGCGGCGGAGGGCGTCCACGAGTTTCTCGAGGAAGTCCGGCTTGAGGCGGTTGTCGTCGCTGGTCCAGGTGAGGAATTCGCCCCGGGCACGGCGGAAGCCGTTGGAGAGGCTCCGGGGAAGTTTCTGGTTCTCCTGGTGGACCACCACGATCCTGGGGTCCCGGGCGGCGTAGGCGTCCAGGATCTCCCGGGTCCGGTCGGTGGAGCCGTCGTTCACGGCGATGAGTTCGAAGTGGGGATAGGTCTGGGCCAGGATGCTCTCCAGGGCCTCGGGGAGGAGGTCCTCGCCGTTGAAGACGGGCAGGACGATGGAGACCAGGTCCTTCCGGCCCGGGCAGCGCCAGGAGGGCAGGGCCGTCCCTACAGTGCGGGACCGGGCTTCCAGGTAGCGCTCGAACCGGTACTGGTAGAAGTTCCTGAGAGCCTTCTGGCCCGGAGGCGGAGAGAACCAGAGCCTGAGGAGTTTCTCGATCCGTTTTTCTTCCACGTCACACCCTGAGATCGATGCCGCCCCTCGGCTCGTTCCGAGGCGGGCCGTCCAAAAGAGGGGGAACTATCCCGGATTCCCCGAGTCGTGTCCACCTCGGGAAGTCTACCCTCTCCCGGGGAGCCAGGGATCCCGGATCTTTTCGAGCCAGGGATGAAGATGTTTCCGGGCGAGTTCTTCCACCAGGTCCGGCATCTTTTCGGCCAGGTTCTCCATCTGGAAGGGATCGGCCAGGTTGTCGAAGAGGATCTTGGCCGGAGGCTTGTCCGGGAACTTCCGGACCACCAGGGTGTAGCGGTGGGTGCGGATCCCCCTCTCCCCCAGGGTGGGATCGCCGGTATAGGGGCCGCAGTAGAGGGTCGACTCGGGCCTTGGGCCGGACCCGCCCAGGAAGAGCCCGGCATGGCTCGTTCCCTCCACGGCGGAAGGAACCAGGTCGGCCCGGCCCAGGAGGTCCACAAGGGTGGGATAGATGTCCGGGGTCGCCAGGAGAAGGTCGTCCCGGCGGGGGCGGATCCTCCCGGGCCACCGGACCAGGAAGGGCACCCGGAGGGACTCGTCGAAGGGGTTGTTCTTGGAAACCTTGTCGTGGCATCCGAGGCAGTTCCCGTGGTCGGACGTGAAGACCACGACGGTGTCCTCCGCCAGGCCGAGCCTCTCGAGGGCGGCCAGTAGCCTTCCGAACTGCTCGTCCACGCCGGTGATCATGGCGAAGTAGTTCTTCAGGCTCCTCTGGACGAGACGGGCCCCCCGTGAGGAGCTCTCCAGGTCCACGTTCTTGCGGTTTGCCAGGTATTGGATGGGGAAATCCCTGTAGACTTTCTTGTATTTCCCCGGGACCAGGCCGTATGGCATGTGGGGAGGATTGAAGGCGAGGAACAGGGCGAAGGGCCTCCGGGGGTCCCTGTACCGGCCTCCCTCGTTCTCCAGGAACCGCATGGCCACGTTCGTCTCGTGGATGGGAGACCACTCCCGGATCTCCACTCGTTTGTCCCTGGTGGAGTCGTTGGTCCAGTAGTGGGGGCGGAAGTGGTCGTCCCAGGTGTTGTAGGCGTACCAGAAATCCACGGAGTGGCGCCTCTCGGGCGGAGTCCACTCCTCCCACTTGACCTTCCCCCGATTGTTTCCCGAGGGCACGTAGGGAGGATGGGGGGATTCCAGGTGCCACTTGCCGATATAGGCGATCTCGTAACCGGCCTTCTTGAGGGTGTCGGTGAGACAGATCTCGTCACGGCCGAGCTCCATGCCGGGGTAACGGGAAGTGCAGTTGCTCCAGACGCCGTTGGAGACGTAGTACTTCCCGGTCATGAGCATGGCCCGGTAGGGGCTGCAGAGGGGGCGGGTGGAGCAGGCGTGGGTCAGGTTCAGGGACTGGGCCGCGAAGCCGTCCAGGTTGGGCGTGAAGACCGGATCCTCGCCCATGCAACCCAGTCCCATGGCGCGGAACTGGTCGGGAAAGACGTAGACCAGGTTGGGCGGTCTCCTCGGCCGGTCCTTCCTGGAGGAGCGGGCCAGGATTCCCGGGCCGAGGGCGGCGCCGGGAAGGAGGGCCGCCGAGCTCCTGAGAAAGGTGCGGCGCGAGATCTTTCTGGGCTTCATCGGCTTCTCCTGGGAGTTCGTGCCCGTGGAAAAGGGGATTCTAACCCCCCAAGGGTCGGAGAAAGACCGGCCTTGCAAGATTCATGCAATTCTACGGGGAGCTCACGCCGGGTCAGTCCGTTCGGAAGCAATCGGAGAAGGCCAGGGCCGCCATTGTGAGCCCGAGGGAGAGTCCTCCCCGGGTGTGAACTTCGGCGGACCATCCATCGGGTTCTTTGCGTGCGAAACCGGCTATGGGGGCGGCGAAGGCCTCCATCTCCGCGGATTGGAGGACGGCATAGTAGGCCAGGAAGAATTCGGGGGAATCCAAGGGAAGGATGGATTCGGGCTCCAGTACGTATACCCATGGCAGGAAAGCCATGGGGTCGAGGTAGAACCGGGCCCTCCAGGCCGGGAGATTCGGGATTCGGAAACTCTTGAATTCGGGCTGTTCCGCCAGGGCGGGGGTCCGGCCCTCGGCGTTCCGGAGGGCCCATTTCAGGGCCAGGGGGGCGAGGGCCAGGTAGAGGCGTCTCCGGAAAAGGCACCAGCAAGGGTTGAGCATCGAAATTTCCTTTCCCCGGCAGTAGTGGATGGCCTTGCCCCTGTAGACTGTATGACGAATCGAAACCTCTCCGGGGACCCGGAAGCCTTTTTCCAGGGCTGCCTGGACCTTGCCTGGGTCCTTCACCTGGACGACCAGGACGAGGAATGGAGAGAAGAGGGAGAGTCCCTTGGTCTTGGCGAAGACGGCCCAGTTGGGGCCCAGGCCTTCGGCCAGGCCCTTCACGGCCCTGGGAGACCAGATGAGCCTTTCCGGCAATGGATCGAAGGCGCCGGTGGTCGCTGTTTCGGAGATCCAAGCCTGCAGGAGGGCCAGGAACGGGATGGGTTCGGCTTGGAATTCCAGGAAGATGGTGGTGTCCCCGGGGGCCCAGGCGGCGGGATTCCAGTCCGCGGGCCTGGGATGGAGGGAGGGGGGCTTCCTCGCCGGAAGAGACGTTTCCACCCAGAACCTGTCCGTGATTCCCTCCTTCCCGAAGGAGACGGTATTTGCTACAAACCGGATGGAAGGGATCCCTGCCGCCCTCCAGGGGGAAAGGGCCTTCTCCCCCTCCAGGATTCGAATTTTCCGGAATCTTCTCTCCATTACCTCCCGGAGCCGGAAGAATTGGAAGAGGGCCGGCCGGCTTCCCTTCAGCATGCGTGCCCGGGCCTTTTCGAAACCGGGAGTCTGAGAGAGGGGCGGACGGGCCGGAGCCTTCTTCCAGTGGAGGGCCTCCATGGCTCCCTCCCCGCGGACCAGGTAGAAAGCCCCGTCCCTGACGAAGAGGCGTATGAGGTCCATGGGGGAGCGGGCCTCGTAGAGGGGGGCTCCCCAGGGGGATTTCTTTTCCTCGATCGTGAGGCCTTTCGATTTCAGGTAGGGGAGGATTCCCTTTTCCAGGAAGGCCCGGGCGCCGCCGGAGCGGCGGGGATCGGCGGCCCGGAGGACCAGGCGCTTTCCGCCGGGGGAGGAGAGGCGTGCGAAGGAGACTTCACCGCCGAAGGTCGCCAGGAACCGGGCGGCGAGATCGGAGAAAGCAGGCCGGCCCTTGGGGGGCTTCCCGAAAAAGAGGAAATCCAGGAGTAAAGGGACCTCCTTCCTCGCCAGGAGGGGGGCCAGGGGGGATTTCCGGCATTTCCCCTGGAGAGTCCCCAGGGAGGGGATGGAGAGATAGAAGATGGTGTTCCCCGGAAGGAGGTCCGCCAGGGATGTCTTCTTGGTTCGGGCCGCCCGCTGTGGGGGAAAGCAAAGAAGGAGAGGAAGGAACGCGGCTCGTGTGGCCAGGATCCTCGTCTTCACCACTTCTTCGTCCCTCCTTTTTCCTCCCTGCGGGCCCAGGAAGGCGGGAATTGGGCCGGAAGAGGCCTTCGTTATAAAACTACTCCCGGCAGATTTTTACCCCTTTCGGCCGGCCGGGGTGCCTCCAACTGAAACATCCGGGCCTGGGGGAAGTCTTGAAACGAGCCGGTTCCCGGCCGAGGAGGTGGGCTTGTCCCTTTTTCGTGCCCCGGTATGGGTAGAATCGCACTTTCCTTCCTTGCCTTGGTTTTCTCCTTATTCCCCTTCCGCGCCGGTTGGTGAACCATGAATAGAAGCCCCCTCTTTCTTTGGCTCCCCGCGGCGGTCCTTCTCCTGGCCACCCTGGGGCCGCCTCTCCCCTCCCAGTCGGTCCTGAAGGACCTGGAGTACGGCAGGCCGGGAGGACTCAGCCTGAAGTTGGATCTCTACCTTCCCAAGAAGGGGCCCGGGCCGGCGCCCGTGGTGGTATGGATCCACGGCGGGGGGTGGTACGCCGGTGGAAAGGCCGAGGCTCGTTTCGGGGCCGCCGCCCTCGTGGTGAGAGGAATCGCCGTTGCCAGCATCGACTACAGGTTGAGCACCCAGGCCAAGTTCCCGGCCCAGATCCACGACTGCAAGGGGGCCGTCCGGTGGATCCGGGCCAACGCAAAAAAGTATCATCTCGACCCCAGGCGGATCGCCGCCCTGGGCCCTTCGGCCGGGGGGCACCTCTCCGCCCTGCTCGGAACCACCGGTGGGACGCCGAGCCTGGAGGGGAACGTAGGGGGGAACCTCAAGTATTCCAGCTCGGTCGTCGCCGTCGTGGATTTCTACGGTCCTACGGATTTTTTCCAGGCGGGAGGATTCCACGACAAGGCGGGGTCCCCCGAGTCCATCCTGATCGGGAAGCCCATCGGGGAGATCAAGAAGCACAGGAAGGATCCAGCCTATGCGAAATGGGTGGCCCTGGTGCGGGACGCGAACCCCATCACCAGGGTCGATCCTTCGGATCCGCCCTTCTACATCGCCCACGGGATCGACGATCCTCTCGTTCCCTATACCCAGAGCACCATCCTGGATGCGGCTCTCCGCAAGGCAGGGGTTCCCGTGACCCTGAGATTGGTGCCCCTGGCTGGCCACGGGCTTCCGTCGCGGGAGGTGGTCAAGGCCTTGGACTTCCTGGAGTCGGTCCTGCGGCCCACGAGCCGGTTCGAGACCTTCGGGAAGGGTTGTTCCGGCACGGCCGGCGTGCCGGCCCTGGAAGGAACGCCCGGGCTCTTCCCGGCCCTGGGGAAGGTCTTCCAGGTCCGCCTGTCCCGGCTTCCCAATACCCGGGGGGCGGCCTTCCTGGTTCTGGGGGATTCAAGTTCTTACTGGGCCGGAACTCCCTTGCCCCTCTCCCTGGATCCCCTGGGCCTGAGAGGGTGCTACCTATATACGGATATCAACGCCGTCGTGCCTCTCGCCGTGAAGAAGGGTGCGGCGGAGTTCCGGGCGATCATTCCCGCCAGGGGCGCCCTCCTGGGAAGCAGGTTTTTCCTCCAGGGATTGGTGGTGGACCCGGGGAGCGCCGGAGGCGTGACCTTCAGCAACGCCGCATTCGGGGTGGTCGGTCGCTGAGCTGCTTCGCCGGCGGGGCTTTCAGCGACGCCGGCCCGGCGGGAGGACGATGTCTTTACGGCGGGCCGGCGGGTCCGATTCGAGGTCGATGAGAATGCCCTTCTCGGTCCTCCCGCGGATGGTCGTCCGGAAAGGGGCGTGGAGCTTGAAGTCGACGTCCCAGCCCGGAGGCAGGGCCGGCAGAAGGAAAAGCTTCGGGCCGACGGGCTGTAGGATCATGGCCTGGAGGGCCTTCATGAGGACCCCCCCGTGATCCTGGTCGGGGACCCAGTCGTAGTTGGGCCCGAAGAATCCGGGAAAGCGGGATTCCCGGTTCCATCGGCCGGCCCGGGCGGCCAGGTTCCGGCGGGCCTCCTCGGCCAGGCCCAGGCAGGCCATGAAGATGTCGTCCTGGCGCCAGCCCGAGGCGCCCCGGTTCCACCTGTGGTGGAGGGCTTGGATCCCCAGCTCCAGGCCGGGTCTTCCGACCCCGATCAGGGCGAAGGGGAAGACGGCGTAGAGCTCGGGATTTTCGATGTTTCGTTTCATCGCAAACCGGGCCGCCGGGGCCAGCATGACCGTTCCGTCCACCTTCCGGGTCGGAAGGGGGGGCGTCTCGGCCAGGACCTTGCGCCAGAAGGCCCGGTCCGCGGGCGTGGAAAGCCTCTCCGGGAGGGAGAGGAGGCGTTTCGTGACCGCCCTGAGCCCGGCCGTTTCAGGCATGGGATCGGTGCAGTCCCACCAGGTCTCCAGGGCCTGGGCGGGGTGCATGACCAGTTTCCCCTTCTCGTTCCGGCCGTAGTGCTCGTCGAAGAAGGCCAGGATGTCCCGCGCGGCGGGGAGAACCTTCTTGCGGAGGAAGGTCTCGTCCAGGGTGTATTCGTAGTAGTCGAGCATCATGTGGACCAGCTCGGGTCCGCTCACCCATTCCCACTTGTGGTAGCGGTTGACCTGGAGCTTGTCTTTCCTCTCGGACCATGGCTTCCACCCGTAGGATTCGCTGAACACGTCCCCCCAGAAATAGACGCACTCGGGAAGGAAGGCGCCGCCGTGGCCGAAATAGAGCCTGGTACGGTACTTCGCCACGGGAAGGATTCTCTCCAGGTACATCCTGAAGAGGGGACTCATCATCTCGAAATCCCCCGATGCGCAGAGAGGGGTGTAGGGAAGGCGGGTGTTCTGCCACCAGTAGCCGGGGCCCCAGCGGCGGTAGTCCGCGTCGCCGGGCCTTCCCGGCCAGGGGACCGTGAAGATCGAGCCGTTGAACTTGATGGGGAATTTTCCCCTCCCGGCGCAGGCCGTGACGTAACGCTGGAGGGCATAGGCCCTGGAGACGAGGAAAGTCTCGTCGGGAATCTCCATCCGGGCCGCTTCCTCGCCGTTCAGGTAGAGTAGGAGAAGGCCCTTGTTCGAGTCGACCACGGCCGCCACGTGGGTCCACTTCCCGGGCTCGATGCATTTCTTTTTCAGAAGCACCCGGTGGCCCGCAATGAAGCGGAGGCTCCTGCCCGGCCAGGTGTCCAGGAGGAAGCCGTCCCTTCCGCCCGGCGTGATGCGGTCCAGGATCCTGCCAACTCCCCCGCCCTTTCCGGAGAGGAGGATCCAGGCCTCGAGGGTCAGGGAAGGTGGTTGTCCGCCCTTGGGAATCGGAAGAACCCCCCGGCGTGGGTGAGACCAGGAGCCCAGGAGGCCCCTCCTGGGTGAGAGGGCGGGCCCCGGGCCGGCCGCGGCGAGGCGGGCGATCTCTTCGGAGGAGAGCGGAGTCTCGAAGACGCTCACCCTGCCCAGGACTCCAGGGAAGCGGTTGCCGCCGCCCTGGCTCTCGCCGGCCCTGAGGGGGTGTGGGCTGGAAGGGACCAGGGAGGGGGCCGGGGTGTCCGTTCTTCGGGTCACCTGGATCCAGCTCCGGTTCCAGAAGGCCCGCCACCAGGCCTCGTGGTTGCGGCGGCGCTCTTTCAGGGGCTCGGATTCCACCCTGGCGGCTTGTTCGTCCAGGGCGGCCAGCCACTTCTTCGGGGTGGAGGGATGGAGGGTGAGAATATGGACCGAGAAGACTTGGGTCTTGGCGGGGGGGGTGACCAATGTGGAAGGGTCCCGGCGCTTTCCTCCTTCGGCCAGGACCAGTCCGCCGAAGATCCTGTGCAGGAGCGGGTCGGGTCTTTTCAGGCCTTCCGTTCCCTGGATCCTCCCCGTGATGGCCGGTCCGACGGATTTTACGTTGAAATGATACCAGCCGATCCCCCGGGGATGGGAGGGAAGGATGGTGTCGGGTTCCACGATGCAGGGGGCGTGCATTCTTCCCGGCTTGGATCGGTCCAGGAGGACGTCGCTCACCTCCAGGGAGGGAAGGGGTTCCCGGCGGGTCCTCCAGGGCTCCAGGCGGGCCTCCACGGAGAAGGGCTTCTCTCCCTGGAACTCTACGAGAACGACGGGGTGGTTGGCATCGACCCAGACACGGCCTTTCCGGGCGTCCTTACCTTTTCCCAGGGAGAACCGGAAGGTCCCGTCGGCCAGGCGGAGTTCCTGGCGGATGGGAGTTCCCTTTCCTCCGGGAGGGGGAACCAGGTGGAAGCGGATCTTTCCCACCTTGAGGAGCCTTCCGTTGTCCCCCCAGGAGTCTGTCTTTCCAATGTAGAACAGGAGGTCTCCTTTTCTGTCCACCCACACATTCAGGCCGATGTCGCCGTTCCCCAGGGGAAGGGAGGACCGGGGATCGTCCTTTGCCTCGTCCCAGGCAAGCCTGAACCGGTCCACTCCCCCCGGGCCGGGAAACCCCTGGCCTGGAAGGTTTGGACCGGGGAAGAGAAGGAGAAGAAAAAAGGCAAGGATGGAGTCGCTGGCCCTTAGAGAAAGAAGGCGTGAGAGGAAGATGTGCATAAGGTCATTCTTTCAGTTATAAAACTGTTCCCGGCAGAAAAATGCAGGTCTTTCATTATAAAACTCCTCCCGGCAGAAAAATGCACCCACATTGTCTTTCTTTGTTTGTTGGGATCTTGTCCCCTTTCCTTGGTTCTCCTCCCGTGCCCCTTTCGAGGCTGAACTTGGCTTTCATGTCCGCAGGGTGGGGAAGTCCCAGAGCGGGGCTCTCCGTCGCGGGGAAGCCCCTTAGGATCGGGAACCGGTCCTTCCGCGATGGTGTGGGCACCCACGCGCCGAGCCTCATGCGGATCGAGCCCCGGGGGGCCCAGAGGTTCACGGCCTGGGTCGGAGTGGACGCCGAGACGGGGAAAAACGGCTCTGTGCGTTTTCGTGTCATCGGGGACGGTAAGGTCCTCTTCGACAGCGGCCTTCGCAAGGGGGGGGATGCGCCTCTGAAGGTGGATGTGGACCTGCGGGGCATGAAGAGAATCCTCCTGGTTGTGGAAGACGGGGGCGACGGCCGGGCCTACGACCATGCCGACTGGGCGGAGGCCGAGTTCCTCGTGGAGGGAGAGCCGCCTGTCGCCGTGGGGCCTCCCCAAGAGGAAAAGGTGGTGCTCACCCCTCCACCCGGTCCGGCTCCCGCCATCCACGGCCCGCGGGTCTATGGATGCCGTCCCGGCCGGCCCTTTCTCTACAGGATCCCCTGCACGGGTAAGAGGCCCATCGTCTTCGCCGTGGAAGGGATGGGTCCCGGAATGACCCTGGACCCTGCGAGAGGGATCATCCGGGGAAAGGTCCCCTCCAAGCCCGGGGTCTACCCGGTTGTCCTGAAAGCGGTCAATGAGCATGGGACCTGCAGGAGGGTCTTCAAGATCGTCGTGGGAGACACTCTGGCCTTGACTCCCCCTATGGGCTGGAACAGTTGGTACATCCACTACGACCGAGTCACCGCAAAGCATATGAGGGATGCGGCGGACGCCATGATCGCCTCCGGCATGGCGGATCACGGCTACTGCTATGTGAACATCGACGACTGTTGGATGGTGAAGCCCGGCTCCAAGGATCCGGCGCTGGGCGGTTCTCCCAGGGACGGGAAGGGCGCAGTGAGGCCCAACGGGAAGTTCCCGGACATGGCCGGCCTTTGTCGATACATCCATTCCCTGGGGCTCAAAGTGGGGATCTACACTTCACCCGGGCCGAGGACCTGTGCCGGATACGAGGGAAGCTGGAAACACGAGGAGATCGACGCGCGGAAATTCGCCGAGTGGGGTTTCGACTTTCTCAAGTACGATTGGTGTTCCTACGGGAGGGTCGCGGAGGGGGAGGGACTGGAGCGGCTCCAGCGTCCCTACCGCCTAATGGGGAGGATCCTGGCCGGCTTGGAAAGGGACGTGGTGTTCAACCTGTGCCAGTACGGGATGGGCGAAGTCTGGAAGTGGGGAGCGGAAGTGGGGGGGAACTGCTGGCGGACCACGGGGGACCTGGGCGTGGCGAAGGGAGGGCTCCTTCCCGGGTTCTACCGGATCGCCTTTCGAAACGCCCGGCACTTCGAATACGCCGGACCCGGGCATTGGAACGATCCGGACTACATCCTGATCGGGTATGTGGGGGACGCCTGGAGAAAGGGGGAGGGAAGGCCGACGACTCTGACTCCGAACGAGCAGTATTCCTACATGTCACTCTGGTGCCTCATGGCGGCCCCCCTGATCTTTTCGGGTGACATGACCCGCCTCGACCCCTTCACCTTGAACATCCTCTGCAACGACGAGGTGATCGAAGTGGACCAGGACCCTCTTGGAAAACAAGGGCGGATCGTGAGGAAGACTCCCTGGGACTTCGTCCTGGCGAAACCCATGGAGGACGGGAGCCTGGCGGTGGGACTCTTCAACCTCTGGGAAGAAGAGAAGGTCGTGACTGTCACCTGGAAGGAGCTGGGGATCGAGGGCCCGAGAAGGGTACGGGATCTTTGGAGGTGGAAGGATTGCGGGGAGGCGGACAGGGTTTTTTCGAGGAGGATCCCTCGCCACGGGGTCTTCCTGGGACGGTTCTACCCCGGAGGCAGGTAGAAATGGATGTATATGAGGCGATCCGGACCAGAAAGAGCGTGCGGGCCTACCTGGACCGGGAGGTCCCCGAAGACGTCCTGCTTCGGATCCTGGAAGCTGCCCGGCTGGCTCCCTCGGCGAGGAACCGACAGGAGTGGCGGTTCGTCGTGGTCCGCAACGAGGAGACGCGCCGCAAACTGGCCGTGGCGGCCCGGAACCAGGCCTTCGTGGCCCAGGCCCCGGTGGTGCTGGCCTGTTGTGCCGAGACGGACGGTCACGTCATGACCTGCGGCCAGGCCTGTTATCCCATCGACGTGGCCATCGCCATCGATCACATGACCCTCTGTGCCGTGGAGGAAGGCCTGGGAACCTGCTGGATCGGCGCCTTCTACGAGGACCAGGTGAAGGAGATCCTGGAGATCCCTGAGGAGGTCCGGGTGGTGGAACTCCTCACCTTGGGTTACCCCCAGGATCCCTCCCCCGTGCCCAAGCGCCGCCTCCCCCTGGAAGAGATCGTCAAGTGGGAGCGGTGGTTATAAAACTCCTCCCGGCAAAAAATGGCAGGTTGTTCGTTATAAAACTACTCCCGGCAGAAAAAGGCATGGCCGGGGGGGAAGGTTTTTCCTGGGTGTAGGACGTTGTAGGGGATCCGAAGGGTCTGGAGGATTCGGGGAAGGTCGGCTACTTCCAGGATCCTGGGGATCACGGGGAGATCCAGGTCCTTCAGTCTCTTTCTTCCGCTGTAGTAGCCGGGCCGGTCGTGGAGGGGATGGTTGGTGTAGGTCCAGCCTCCCCGGGCGTCGAAAACCAGCCCGGCGAAGAGGCCCTTTCTCCCTTTGCCGGCCTCCAGGGCCGCTCCCAGGAGGGCCGCCGTGCCCATCTTGCCCAGGCCGACGAGGTAGATCTTCCCCGGGTCCACGTTCTTCCGCCGGGCCAGCCAGGCGGCGGCCCACCGGGCGTCGTCTGCGGCCATGCCCGCCGAGGGCCTGCCCCAGGCCAGGCAGTTCCTCTCCCAGTCCACGGCGAGTTCCCCGGTGAACCTGGCGTCCAGGCCGAGGACCTGGATTCCCCGCCGGAGGAGTTCTTTCACCTTTTGTTTTGGGGTTCCGTCCTTCCGGAAGAGCTCCCCTTTCCCCTGGGGGGAGAGGAGGATCGCCGCAGGGGCGGGGCCCTCCCTGGAAGGGAGGGGCAGGAAGAGTGCCGGGATCTCCAGCCCCTTCTCGCCCCGGATGAGCCACTTCTCGGCCACGCCCCCCCGGTAGGCCAGGCTTCCCCTTTTGCGGGCTTCCACCCTGGAAGGAGGAGGAACGGACCGGAGGAGTTCGGCCAGGGCGGCGGGAATCCGGCCGGTGGGAATGGCGGGCTTGTGGACGGATCGATACCAGGACGCCGCGGCGGCCCAGTCCCTCAACCCCGGAATGGGCCTTTCCATGGCCCGGAGAACGGCCGGCTTCACCGTGGAGAGGGGCGGCTCCTTCCCCCCGTCGGGGTCCTCCACGCCGAGCCGGGCCGCCAGGAACTCGTACATGGCTTCGCGCCTGGGCTTGTCGTAGCCGTGAGGCGCGTCGGAAATCATGCAGGCCGTGTTCGATTCTTTTCCGTAGAGGGCCCAGACTCTCCGGACCCCCTTGAATTCTTCGTAGGGAAAACGGGATGTCCAGTCCTTGGAGGAACAGAGGAAGAGGGCCGGCCTGGGGGCGAAGACGGCGGAGATCTCCGTCATGTCCGTGTCGGCGGCGATGCCCGGGGCGTGGTTGCACCAGCAATGGGCCCAGTCGGGGTGGAGGATCCTGGCGAAGTAGCAGGCCATGACGACCGGTACGGCCGCCCGGAGGCGGTCCTCCAGGCACATCATGTACATCGTCTGTTGGCCTCCGCCGCTGGCACCGGTCACGGCCAGCCTGGATGTGTCCACGTCTTTCCTGGAGCAGAGGTAGTCCAGGGCCCGGATGTTCTGAAGGGTCATGAGTCCGATGGGAACCATGCCGGTCTCGAAATCGGCGGCGTGGATGCTGTCGGTCATGAGGGCCACGTAACCCTTCTTGGCCAGGGCGATCATCCTCGCCTGGCACACCGGGTGGGTGGCGCCGCCGGGCCAATGGCCGTGTGGGTTCAGGACCGCCGGGGCCTTTCCGGTGATCTTCCCGGGTAGGTAGAGCCAGCCCGATCCCCGGCATCCCGGGAGGATCCGGAAATAGATCCGACTGACGGTATAACCATTCCCGCTGAGGACGGAAACGATCCGGGCCTCCGGGGAAAGGCGGGGCGGCATGGGCCGAAGGCCGATGTCGCGGAGCACGAGCTTCCGGACGAGACGCCTTCGCTTACGCCAGGTTTCCAGGCTTTCCGTGCAGGCCGGCGGGCGAATGGGGGTCATGGCACGGAAGTAGGTTTCCAGGCTCTTCTTCGCTCCTCCCGGCCCGAAGACCCGGGCCCTCTCCGGGAAGGTCAGCGGGAGGAGGTCCCGGGCGTCCAGGTCGGCCGGGATGAGGCGGATCTCGTCCAGCTTCACTCCGTCCTCCCTGTTTCGGATGCGGAGGATATGTCTGCCCGCCTGAAGGCGGATCGAACCGGGAAGGACAGTCCAGTGCCAGCGGTTCCACTTTTCGTCGGCCAGCATGCCCCGGAGCCTTCCGTCCACAACCACGAAGAAGCTGTTGCTGTCGGGATCCCTGAAGAACACCCTGGCCCAGAGCCGGTATTCCAGGGGGGCCGCCGTGGTGAAGGGGAAGTCCACCCACCCGTTGTCCACGATGGGACCGGAATTCCCCTCCTTGCCGTGGCCCACTCCCTTGGGGAGAACGAGGCACTTTCCATGGAGGGATCCCGTGTCGGCGGCGACCTCGAAGGGTGGAACGGCCTTCCCCTCGAAGGCGGGGAAGACCCGCATGTCCGAGCTCCGGCCCGCCGGAATCACTTCCAGGTAGACTCCCCGGGCCGCCCGGGCTGGATCCACCCGGAGGCGGAGGAGGCCGCTTTTCTCCATGTCCGCCGTGAAGGAGCCCTTGCCGGCCTTCTTCCAGCCCGGCGGCGAGGAGGGATCCAGGCCCTCCCCGTGGAAAACCAGGCGGACCGCGCGTCCCGGCGGAACCTCCACCCGGGTCTCCAGGATTCCTGACTTCCCCGGACGGACGAGCCCCGAGATGCGGTTCATGAAATCGATCCAGCCGTCCTTGGCCCGGTCGCCCGTATGGCCCCACCGGATCGTCTCCACGCGCCGTCCTTCCACGATCCAGGTCCGCTCCTCCCTGGGGACGGGGGGAAGGGTCGCGGCGATGCGGGGCTCCTTCTCCGCGTCGGGCAGGTATTTTCCCCACCAGAACCGGCCCATGAGGTAGATCTCGTGGGGTATGTAGTGAGCATCGGCCAGGCGGGAGAGCTCGGCCCACTTTCGTGCGGCGATTTCCGCCGGAGCCGCGCATTCTTCCGGCTTCAACGACCGGAGGCCGAAGATCCGTTCGGCCAGGGTGCGGGCGGCACGGATCTGGGCTGCGTAGAAGGCCCCCAGGAGGGAGACGCAGCGGATATCCCTGAGCACGCAGTCCAGGTCTTCCATGTGGAGGGATTCCAGGACCTTCCGCCGGAGTTCCTCCCTGTTTCCTTCCCCTGTCCCCCCGGCCTTCTCCTTCGCCCGGGAGAGGAGGATCGCCTCGATCCTGTCGGCCAGGGCGGAGCTCTCCCGGGAGAAGGTCTCCAGGGCGGAAACGACTTCCCGGGGGGACTTCCTTCCCGCGGGAAGGGGAAGACCGGCCGCTCTGCAGGCCGTCTCTTCCGGGATGCCGACGAGGGTGTCGTCGATGGTGTTGTTGAAGATGTAATCCTCGAGGGAGTGCCACATCCCCCGGGAGCGGAAGTTCCTCCTCGGGACCTCGTAGGAGGTGTTCCACCCGCCGATGTTGCCCTCGGGATACCAGTCGCCGTTCATGTAGTTCCAGTGGAAGGATGTGATCTCCGGGGCGATCCGGCTTCCCGTCTTCACGGCCCTGTAGACCAGGGGGCCGAGTTCCTCCCCGTAACGGGCGATGTATTCGCCCAGGAATGGGCCGTCACCGACGGCCGGGTCGTATCCCGCCCGACCCCAGACGGTCCACCGGAACCAATGCTTCTGGAAGGTGTACTTCCACTTCATGTGCCACCTGGTCCCGGGGGTGTGGAAGCGGTCCTCCCCGGGGACCTCCACCTCGGATCCCATGAGGAAGCCTCCCGAACCGGCGCAGTTGCGAATCACCGCCGATGCGAATTCCGGGTTTCCCCAGTCGAACTGGTAGAGGTCGTCGTTCCTCAGGTGCCAGAGCAGCTTGTAGGGCCTACCCCCGGTGTCGAGCCAGCGCTCGTCCTGTACGTGGGGGCGGGTGGAGCTGTAGACGTGCTCGCCGTTGAACTTGAGGGACAGGAGCACGTCGCCGGGCCATTTCACCTTCTCCAGGAGGGCCGTCACCGTCTCGGGGCTGGCGTTCCAGTAGCGGTGGAGGAAGGTCATCTTCCTTCCCGTCTCCAGCATCGGCTCCAGGTAGCACTCCCGGATGAAGTCCTCCCGCTTGGCCTGGGAGAGGCCGTGCATGGCCTCGCCCGCGCAGGTTCCGAACCCGTCGATCTCGGGATACTCCCTGAGGACTTCCCTTACGCATTCCTTCATGTAGTCCCGGACCAGGGGGGAATCGACCCCGCTCTTTTTCAGGCCGTGGGCCTTGGCGAAGCCCCGGGTGTAGTGGATGTTCCAGGTCACCCAGAAGACCTGGATGCCGTGTTCGTGGGCCAGGCGGAACAGGGCGTGCCAGAAGCGGATCGCCCGGTCCATCTCCTTTCCCCTCAACACCGCCGCCTCGGGGTACTTCTTCAGGCGCACCATGTTCCCGAAGGGGTGGGAGTGCCAGAAGCTGACCACGTTGTACCTGGCCCGGGCCATCATGGAGAAGAAGGCTCTCCAGTAATCCAGGTCGAAGAACCAGGCCGACTTGCGGGCGTCCTCGGCGGCGAGGTAGACGTTGCCCTTCAGCGGCGGGTTGAACTTGAGGATCCGGTACTTGAGGAAGGGTTTCTGTGTCTTGGCGCGGATGGTACCGTGGATTCGGAGTTGTTCCGCCGCCTCCAGGAGACCGTACATCTTCCCCCTGTCGTCGGGGGCGGTGACGGTGACCCTGGGACCGTCAATAGAGATCCGAAAACTCTCGGCCGGACCCTCCCCGGTCTCCAGGCGGATTTCGATGGGCGGGGAAATCCTCCGTCCCGCCGCGGCCGCTTCCCGGGCGGCGAATTCAAGCATGGGTGGAGACCCGGCGGGGAGCCGGACCCTGACCTGGGCGGGAGCGGCGAGGGACAGGAGATAGAGAAGGACGGCAAATCGGCGGATCTTCATGGAGCGTTTCCTCGTTCGGCAGCATCCGAGGGGCAGAGGATCCTACATGGGTGGGGGCCGGGGCGACAAGGGAGGCTCACGCCGGGAGCCTCCGCGCCGAGCCGGGTCCCTGGGGGCGGTGCTACCGGAAGACCCGGTGCTCCCGTGCCGCGGCCCCGGGGGGAGTTCAAGGGAAGGTCTTTTCTTCAGGCCAGGGCTTCGGCGATCTCTTTGGTCTTTTCCTCCAGGTCCACCAGGAGCTTGCCGATCTGGAGGTCCCCGAGCTTCAGGCTCTGGAAGGCCCGCTGGGGGGCCAGGGGAAGGTCTTCCTCGGGGCGCCGGCCGTCCAGGCCGAGTTTGCGGACCAGGAGGTCCCCAGCCGCCAGGATCCATGAGAGCCTGTCGTCGGGGGCGGCTTTCTCGGGGTCGTGGTGGTGGCGGACGGCGTGGGAGATGACCTTGGGGAAGTTCCAGGACTCCAGCATCTCCGCCCCGACGGTGGGATGGAGGGCCAGGAGGAGTTCCTTCAACGTGGCCTGGGGAAGAGCGGCGATGGAGGGGTCCTTCTTTCCCAGGCCGTGGAGGACCTGGATGATGAAGGCCGAGCCGATGTCGTGGACCAGGCCGGCCAGGAAGGCCTCCTCGCTGTTCTGGTCCCCGCAGGCGAGGGATGTCTCCCTGCAGGCCGTCCCCGCGGCCACGGCGTTCCGCCAGAGGAACTCCAGTTCCTTCTTCAAGTGGCCGTCCACGCCCTTGTAGACGTTCTTCATTCCAACGGCCACGGCCAGGTCCCGCACCCTCTTGAAGCCCAGGCGCATGAAGGCCGCCGGAAGGGTGCGGATCTCCTTCATGCCGGCGAAGAAACTGGAGTTCACGACTTTGATGATCCTGGCCGCCAGGGCAGGGTCCTGCCGGACGATGGCCTCGAGTTCGGCCAGGGTGCAATCGGGGTTCTGCGTGGCCTGGAGGACCTTCTGGGCGATGGACGGGATGGTCGGGATTCCCACCCCTTTCCGGATGAGGTGGCGCACGATGTCCAGGAGCGACGCCTTCCCGGTCTTGACCTTTCTGTCTTCTTCCATTTTCCCTCTGGCGTTCTTCCCTCTTTTCCGGCGTCCCTCCTTCAGGCCGTCTCCCCGATGAGACGCAGGATCTCGGCCGGCGTCCGGGGCTTCAGGGACGGCGGGGCGTTGTGAATGACTTCCTTCAAAGTGGTGAAGCCCTGGACGGTCTTGGCGATACCCGCTTCCTGGAGGGTGATGAGCCCGGATTTCTCGATACTCAATCTTCGTATCTGGAAGGAGGACATTCTCTTGAGAATGGCTTCCTTCACCGTTTCGTCCAGGACCAGGAGTTCATATATGGCCGTCCGGCCGCGGTATCCTGTGTAATGACAGTGCTTGCAACCCCTCCCCCGGTAGAGCTGAAACCCGGCCAATGCTCCCGGGTCGAGCTGGAGCAAGGCCAGGTCCCTTGGGTCGGGGTTGTCAGGCACCTTGCAGGATTCGCAGATCCGCCGCACGAGCCTTTGAGCCACGACGCAGATGACGGTGGAAGAGATGAGGAACGCCTCGATCTCCATGTTGAGGAGGCGGAGGATTCCTCCCACCGAGTCCTCGGTGTGGAAGGTGGTGAAGACCTTGTGGCCCGTGAGGGCGGCCTGGATGGCCGTCTCCGCCGAGGATCGGTCCCGGATCTCTCCGAGGACTATGATGTCCGGGTCCTGGCGGACGATGGCCTTCAAGGTGTCTTCGAAGGTGAGCCCGATCTTCGGATTGATCGAGCACTGCATGATCCCCTCGATCTGGTATTCCACCGGGTCCTCGGCGGTGATGATCTTCACCCCCATCTCGTTGACCGCGTCGATGGAGCTGTAGAGGGTGGTGGTCTTCCCGCTTCCCGTGGGACCCGTGATGACCACGACCCCCGCAGGGACCCGGAGGACGAAGTCCTCGTACATCTCCCGGATCTTGGGAGGCATGCCGAGCTCGTCCAGGAGGAGCAGGCCCGACTGCTTGTTGAGGATCCGCATCACCACGTTCTGGCCGTTGATGGTCACGTAGGTGGAGACCCGCATGTCCAATTCCTGGCCGTCCACGGTGCATCGAAATCTCCCGTCCTGGTGCCTCCTGTGCTCGGCGATGTCCAGGTCGGAGAGGATCTTGAGCCTGGTGACGAGCCTCTGCTCCATCTCCTTGGGGAGGTCCGTCCTGTGGACCAGGACTCCGTCGATGCGGTAGCGGAGCCGCAACCGGTCGGAGAGGGGCTCCAGGTGGATGTCGCTCGCCCCCATGCGGACCGCCTCGGCGATGATGTACTCCGCAAGCTCGATGATCCTCCCCTCGGCGTCCACGCTGTTCCCCGAGTAGGTGCCGCCCACCTTCAGGTCCTGGTATTCCTTCAGGGTGCGGTCGATGGCGTCCTTGGCTCCCAGGGCGAAGGCCACGGGACCTCCGGCGGCCCCTTCCAGTTCCTTCACCTTCTCAGGCGGAGGGATTGCGTAGGTGAGGAACCGGAGGACGCCCTCCTCCTCTGTGAGGGGGATCAGGCTGTTGTTCACGAGGAAGTTCAGGGAGAACCTGGACATGAGGGCGTCGTCCAGCATGGCCAGGTTGGGTTCCACGAAGGGGATCCCTTCCTTCTCCCCGATTGCCTTGAGAAGCTCCCTCTCGGTGATGCATCCCAGGTCCACGAGGATCCGGCCGATCCTCTTGCCGGGGTTCTTCTTCTGGACCTCCAGGGCCTTTTCCAGGTCCTCCCTCTTCAGGATTCCCTGTTCCACCATGAGTTCCCCGAGGGGAATGGTGGCCTTGTGGAGCTCGAGGATCTTTTTCAGCTCCGAGCGGGTGATGAGGCCCAGGCCCACCAGGACCTCTCCCAGGGGCTGGTTCTGCTCGAGCCTGGCCTGGACTTTCCTGGCGTATTGGACTTTGTCCTCGGGAAGGACTTTCTCCTTCACCAGGAGTTCGGCCAGACCGATTTCCTGCTTTTGGTTGGTCTTGGTGGAGACCTTGGCCATGACGATGTTCCCGTTCTCTCAAGGTGCCTCATACCTATTCGGACGGCGGGGGCGGGGAACTTTGGCCCTGGAGGGACAAGTTCGGCCTGGGAAGGGGAAAAGGCGGAAAAAGTGTGGAAAATCTCCACACCCGGGGGCCGCCTTCGGGAAGGAGCCCCCGGAAGGCCTCCCGGTCGTCCCTGCGCCGGGGTTGACCCTCGTCGGCGGCCCTCCCTAGGATCGCTTCCATGAAAGAGCGAAATCCCTCCAAGCCTTGGATCGCGGCGTGCCTTCCCGCCATCCTCGCCGTCGCTCCTCTCCGGGCCGAGCCGCCTTACCGCCTTGGTTCCCGGAGGGAGCTCTTCGTGGACGACTTCATGGTGGAGCGCCTGGGGGGAAAGGCGGAGTTCAGGCTCCACCATCCCGTCCCAAGGGAACTCGTCTTCGTCACCGACAAACCCTGGGAGGGTAACACTTGCGGGTATTTCACGATCTTCAGGGACGGCCCGATCTTCCGCATGTATTACAGGGGCTCACACTCGAAACACGGGAACAGGCCCAGGGGGATGCGGGAGGTGACCTGCTACGCCGAGAGCGACGACGGGATCCACTGGAGGAGGCCCGAGCTGGGCCTCTTCTCCTACCTGGGATCGAAGAAGAACAACATCGTCTGGGTCGGGCCCGGGGCCCACGACTTCACGCCCTTCAAGGACTCGAACCCCGATTGTCCGCCGGGCGCCCGGTACAAGGCCTGCGCCCGTGGGGCCTGGAAGGGAAGGCCCGCCCTGTTCGCCTTCAAGTCGCGGGACGGGATCCACTGGGAGCGGATGGGTGGAAAGCCGATCGTCACGGAAGGCGCCTTCGACTCCCAGAACCAGGCCTTCTGGGATCCTCTTCTCAAGAAGTACAGAGTCTACTTCAGGGATTTCCGCGCCGGGTACCGGGACATCAAGACGGCCCTTTCGGAGGATTTCATCCACTGGACGGAACCGGCCTGGCTCTCCTATCCCGGCGCGCCCGATGAGCATCTCTACACCAACCAGGTGAGACCCTACTACAGGGCCCCCCACATCTATCTCGGGTTTCCGACCCGGTACCTCCCGAAGCGGGGGTCCATCACCGAGGGGCTTCTCATGAGCAGCAGGGACGGGAGGACCTTCCACCGCTGGGAGGAAGCCCTCGTGAGGCCCGGCCTCAACCGCGAGAAGTGGGGGAACCGGTGCAACTACATCTGGCTCGGTATCCTGGAGACGGCCTCGGACCTTCCCGGTGTCCCCGGGGAAATCTCCCTCTACGTGAACGAGGGGTATTACAGCGGCGGGAGCCAGGGGATCCGGCGCTACACGATTCGGGTGGACGGCTTCGTCTCCATCCATGCGCCCATGGTCGGGGGGGAGGCCCTGACCAGGGCCTTCGTGTTTTCCGGGGAGGATCTCGTCCTGAACGCCTCCACTTCGGCGGCCGGCGGGATCAGGGTGGAGATCCGGGACGGGGCGGGAAGGCCCATCCCCGGTTTCGCCCTGGAGGACTGCCCCGAGATCTACGGAGACTCCCTGGAGATGGCGGTGCGCTGGAAGAAAGATGCCTCGCCGGCTTCCCTGGCGGGAAGGCCGGTAAGGCTCCGTTTCGTCCTGCGCGATGCGGACCTCTACTCTTTCCGCTTCCGAAAAGGACCGAATCGGTGAAACGCATCGATTCCGGATGGAAAAGAAAGATCGTCCTGCAGGCGACGGAGAAACCCTGTGCGGCGGTCCCTTTCGAGGCGTTTCCCGCGGTTTCCTTCCCCCTTCCCGCCGGGGACCCTTGCCGGATGGAGGAGCACTGCGGAAGAGGTTTCCTTTCCCTGGAGAAGGGGATCGGCTAAGTTCCAGGGCGGAGGTGATCATGAAACTGCGAATTCTCTTTCTGGCGATCCTCCTGGGCGGTCCGGCCGCAACCTTCGGGGACGCATGGGCCCGGGATCCCTTCGTTCCCCCCTACAAGGATCCGTCCCTTCCCGTGGAGACCCGGGTGAGGGATCTCCTCGGAAGGATGACCCCCGCCGAGAAGACGGCCCAGCTCTCCATCTTCTACATCCAGGGGGAGAAGAGTCTTGGAGAGCTCCGGAGCCTGGCCGGGCGATCGGGGATCGGGAGCCTGCACGACCTTTTCCGCCGCCTTCCCATGGGGAAGGGGGCTCCCGTCGTGAACCGGGCCCAGAAGATCCTCATCGAGGAATCCCGGCTGGGGATTCCGGCGATCTTCTCCAACGAGGCTTTGCACGGGCTGGTCGCCGCGGGAGCCACGAGTTTTCCCCAGGCCATAGGGCTGGCCGCCACCTTCGACCCCGGGCTCATGGAGCGCATCTCCGGGGTCATCGGAAAGGAGTGCAGGGCAAGGGGAATCCGGCAGGTCCTGTCTCCCGTGGTGAACCTGGCCAGGGACGTGAGGTGGGGAAGGGTGGAGGAGACCTACGGAGAGGATCCCCTCCTCACATCCCGGATGGGCGTCGCTTTCTGCAAAGGGCTCAAAAGGCACGGCGTAATCGCAATGCCCAAGCACTTCGTGGCCAACCTGGGCGACGGCGGGAGGGACAGCAACGCCGTCCACTTCTCCTCCCTCCTCCTTCACGAGGTCTACCTTCCCGCCTTCCGGGCCTGCATCCGGGAAGGCGGGGCCGACGCCGTCATGGCGTCCTTCAATTCCGTGAACGGGGTTCCTTGCACGGCCGACCCCTGGCTTCTTTCGAAGGTCCTCCGCGGGGAGATGGGGTTCAAGGGATACGTCATGTCGGATTCCGGGTCGGTGGAGGGACTCAAGTACCTTCACCACGTCGCCGGGAGCAAAGAGGAGGCCGTGGCCATGGCCTTGAAGGCGGGCCTGGACGTGGAACTCCAATGGAAAGGCTGGTTCAGGGACGGCACGCTCCTTCGGGCCGTCGAGAAGGGCCTGGTTCCCATGGACGTGCTGGACCGGGCCGTCTCGAGGGTTCTTTCGGTGAAGTTCCGCTACGGGATCTTCGACGATCCTTTCGGGAACCCGGGGGAGGCGGCCCGGATCGGCGATTGCCGGGCCCATCGTTCCCTTGCCCTGGAGGCGGCCGGGAAGTGCCTGGTCCTCCTTAAGAACGACAAAGGCACCCTCCCTTTCGGGGGGGAGGTGAGGACCCTGGCCGTCGTGGGACCCCGGGCGGCCAAGGGGGCCTTGGGGGGATACAGCCGTTATCCCCAAAAGGCGGTGAGCCTCCTGGAGGGTCTCGAGGCCGTGGTCGGCGGGAGGGTGAAGATCCTCTTCGAGAAGGGTTGTTCCATCCGGGGGCGGAAAGATGATGCGGGCGGTATCGCCCGGGCCGTGAAGGCGGCCCGGGCGGCCGATGCCGTCGTCGTCGCCGTGGGGATCGTGGAGGGAGAGGGGAAGGACCGGTCCGACCTCGATCTACCGGGCAGGCAGGAGGAATTGATCCGGGCCGTGGCCGCCACGGGAAAACCCGTTGCGGTCGTTCTCTACGCCGGAAGCGCCGTGACCATGGAGGGGTGGCTCGACCGGGTCGGAGCCGTGCTGGACGCCTGGTACCCCGGCGAAAGGGGGGGGATAGCCGTGGCGAAGGCCCTTTTCGGGATCATAAATCCTGGAGGACGGATTCCTGTCACCTTTCCCAGGAGAGTGGGGCAGGTTCCCCTCTATTACAACTACAAGCCCTCGGGCCGGGGATACGGTTATTGTGACGGGCCGGGTTCCCCGCGCTTCCCCTTCGGTCACGGCCTGAGCTACACCACCTTCCGCTACTCCAACCTGGTCCTCCGCCCGGAGAGGGTCCCGGCGGGGAGCCCCGTCCGCGTCGAAGTGGACGTGGAGAACACGGGAAAGCGGAGGGGGGACGAGGTCGTTCAGCTCTATCTCCGCGACCTGGTGGCTTCCATGGCGAGGCCCCTGAAGGAACTCCATGGCTTCCGGCGGATCACCCTGGATCCCGGGGAGAGGCGCAAGGTCTCCTTTACCCTGACCCCTGAGGACATGTCCTTCCTGGACCGCTCCCTGAAACCTGTCCTGGAACCCGGGGAATTCCTCGTCATGGTGGGCTCCTCCTCGGGGGATATCCGCCTCAAGGGAAGATTCACCGTGGAGTGAGGCCGTTTCTTCCCTGGAAGAGGGCGAGGAATTCCTCCATGAATCCGGCCAGGGGTTCCGGTGCCTCCAGGTGGACCCGGTGGGCCGCACCGGGGACGGCCCGGAAGGTCCCTTTCGGGAGGAGCTCCACCGCCCGCCTCCCCAGGATGAGGAACTTCTCGTCTTCGGCCCCGGCGCACCAGAGCACGGGGATACGAATATGATGGAGCCTGTCCCAGAGAGGCTCCTGGAGGCCCAGGGACCAGGTGCGGAGGATCGCGGCCAGGGCGGGCCGGGAGAACTCCTCCTCCTTCCGCGGGGGAAGGGGCCTTCCTCCGAAGACGGGCCGGGCGTTCCACTCCTCGAGAAGGTGCTCCCAGGGTTCCTCCTCGAAGCGGCGGGCCCACTCCTCGTCCGAGGCCAGGCGGGCCTTTCGTTCCGCCTCGGTGGAGAGGCCCGGGTGGGCCGAGATGAGGACCGCACCGTCCCAAGGGGCGTCGGGTTGGAGGAGGGCGTGGAGGGCGAGGCGTCCTCCGAGGGAGTAGCCGGCGAGAACATTTATTCCGCCGGAATCGGGAACCCCGGCGTTGAACTTCCTCGCCCAGTAGGGAAAGGGGCGGATCTTACCGGGGGAGGCGGGAAGATCGAGGGGGTGGAAGAGGATCTCCCCCGCTCCCCCGAGGTGACTTTCCAGGGGGGCCCAGTCCCCGGCCTTGCCGAGGAATCCAGGGAGGCACCAGATATGGATCATGGGCTTATTTTTTCCATATCCAGGGAAGATAGGGGAGGAAAAAATCTTGCGGAAAAGGTATGCCGTAACTCCTCCCCGTGGGGTATCGGACCGGGGGGAGAGACTGCGAAATGACCGGAAAGGGGATATCCTCGCCCAAGCGGGATCCTTCGATGGGCGGGGGCCACGGGGTTGAAAGAAGATGGAAAGTATGAAAGTCGTTCTGAGCGGAATCGATGGACATCTTTGCTCCGCCGATTGCGGGGGCCACCAGGTTCGGATGGACCAGCCGGAGGACTACGGGGGAGGCGACAGGGCCCCGGAACCCGTGGCCCTCCTGGGGGCCGCCCTGGCGGGATGTATCTACTCCTCCCTCCTGGCATTCCTGCGAAGAAGGGGGCTGAGGGCCGAAGAGACCCGGGTGGAGGTGGAGATGGTGAAGGCCCGGGACCCCGGGAGGATCGGGGTGTTTCAGGTGGCCCTCGGCCTGCCCCAAGGCATGAAGGAGGAGTGGATCCCGGCCGTGCGGAAACTCGCCACGGGTTGTTCCGTTCACGGGACCTTCACAATGCCCGTGGAGGTCAGGGTGGAGATCCGGGGGAGCTGACCCTCCTCACCTGCTCCGGCGGCGGCCCGCTCTGCCGCCGCCGGAACGGATCGTGTCGGCGTCCAGGGCCCAGATCCCCCGGCCGTGAGTGGCGATGACGACGATCCGGTCCCTCGGGTGCACCTGGATGTCGTGGACGTAGGTGGAGGGGAGATCCCCAAGCACATCCCAGGTCTTTCCTCCGTCGGTGGAGAGGAAGACGCCGAGATCCGTCCCCAGGTAGAGGGTTCCCCGCCGCCTGGGGTCCTCACGGATCACGTTCACCGGGCCCAGGGGAACGCCCTTGGAGATGTCCAGCCAGGTCCGGCCGTAGTCGGCGGATTTCCAAACGTAGGGGGCGAAGTCGTCGTCCCTCTTGCCGTTCTGGACCAGGTAGACCGTCCCCATGGCGTAGCGGGAGGCTTCCAGGCAGGCGATCCACTTTCCGGGGGCGAGGCCCTTGGTGATCTCCACCCAGGTCTTTCCGCCGTCCCTGGTCCGATGGACCCGGCCGTCGTCCGTCCCCGCGTAGACGAGGCCGAACATCAGGGGGGACTCGGATACGGTGAAGATGGTCTGGTAGGGTATGTCGCCCGACTTCTTCGGGTCGTTCCATGTGAGATCGGGGCTGATCCTCTCCCACGTGTCGCCCCTGTCGCGGGACCGGAAGAGATACTGGGCACCATAATAGATGATTGAGGGGTTGTGGGGGGAGAGAATGAAGGGGGCGAGCCACTGCCTCCTGAGGGGGGGCTCGTCTTCGTAGACCCTGGGGAAGATCGATTTCCGCCTGGAGCCGGGACGGCGGGAGAGGTCGGTGCGGGTGAGCCTGCCGTAGAAGCCCGCCGAGTAGACCAGGTCGGGGTTTTCCGGGTCCACGGCGTGCCTGCTCCCCTCCCCTCCCGGGGCCCGCTCGAATTCCACCGCCGGGATCCGGTCCCTGCCCCGGGACAGGTCCACGACGCCCCTCATGCTTCCCTGGTCCTGGACGGAACCGTAGACGTGGAAGGGCTCCGCCGTGTCCAGGGCCAGGTCGAAGAACTGGGCGGCGTGGATCCCCCGGGTCCAGGACATCCAGTGCTTTCCCCCGTCGTAGGAGACGCTCACCCCGCCGTCGTTGGCGTCCACCAGGTAGTTCGAGTTGGAGGGATCGATCCAGAGGCCGTGGTGGTCTCCGTGCATGCCCCGGAGAGGATGGAAGGTCTTCCCCCCGTCGGTGGAGACGTTCAGCGCCAGGCCCAGGGTGTAGACCTTGTTCTCGTCGTTGGGGTCCACCCGGATCTGGCCGAAGACCCAGCCGTAGGTGGCGGAATGGCGGCGCATGTAGGCCTTCATCCTCCGGGTCTTCCCGCTCACCAGGCGCCAGCTCTCCCCGGCGTCGTCGGAACGGTAGACCGAGGCGCCCACGATTCCATCCTTCCTGGGCCTGCCGTAGGAATCGACCCCCCGGGCCTTCGCCGGCGTGTAGTCGTCCACGAAGGCGTAGAGCACCCTGGGGTTGGACCGGGCGATGTCGATCCCGATGCGCCCCCGGTAACGGGCCGGCGGGAGGCCCTCCACGATGAGTTTCCAGGTTTTTCCTCCGTCGGTGGTCTTGTAGATCCCGCTTCCCCTGGATCCGGAGTCGTTCCTGGGGTCGTTCCATTTCCTGCGGATTCTCTGCCATGTGGCGGCGTAGAGGATCCGCGGATCCTTGGGGTCCATCACCAGGTCGATCGCCCCGGTCCATTCGTCCACGTAGAGGATTTTCTTCCAGGTCTTCCCCCCGTCGGTCGTCTTGAAGACGCCCCGTTCGGGGTTGGGGGTCCACTCGTGCCCCGAGGCGGCCACGTAGACCGTCCGGGGATCGGTGGGATCGATTACGATCCGGGCGATGGTGTGGGTGGCGGTGAGCCCCATGTGTTTCCAGGTCTTCCCCCCGTCGGCGGACTTGAAGACCCCGCAGCCGGCCATGGAACTGCGGAAGATGTTGGCCTCTCCCGTCCCCACCCAGACCACGTCGGGGTTGCGGGGGTCCAGGGCGATGTCGCCGATGGATGTGGAGGCGGCCCGCTCGAATACGGGCTCCCATGTGACGCCCTCGTTTACGGTTTTCCAGACCCCGCCGGATGCGGTGGCGGCGTAGATCGTGTAACTCTTTCCCTTGGGGGTGACCACGGCGATGTCCACGGCCCTCCCGCCGATGTTGGTCGGGCCGACGAACTGCCAGTGAAGCCGGCGGTAGGGGGAGCGGGCCCTCTTCTCCTGGAAGCGGGCGAAGGCCTCCATCCTTGCGCGGGGGTCGGTCAGGGGCGCAGGCCCCCGGGCAAGGGCGCCGGAAGAAGAGACGAGGAGGGCCGCCAGGAGCGGAGGGAGAGATGCAAGCTCGAGGATCTCCATGGGTCTTCATCCTTTCGAGGGGGCGCCCGGAACCTACAACCTGGAGGGCCTTTCGTCCCGTGAGCTCCTGTAACAAGGCCGTTGGGCACAGGTGAAGGGGGGGGGAATCCTCCTGGGTTTCTTTTCCCCCTTGACCGGAGCCGAAGAAAAGAATAATCTTTCATTATGCAGAAAAAATTCATCCAGCCCCGGCCCGGCCGGGAGGAGCGTCCCTAGCATGGTCAGACACTTTCTTGGAACCGACGAATGGTCCGACCGGGAGATCCTGGCCCTCCTGGAGAAGGCCCACGCCCTCAAGGCCGGGAAGGCCCGGGGCGACCTGCAGGGGAAGATCCTGGGCATGGTCTTCTTCAACCCCTCTTTGCGGACCCGGACCTCCTTCGAGGCGGCCATGCTCCGCAGCGGGGGGGACGCCATCTACCTGGAACCGGGCAAGGGCGTTTGGGCCTTCGAGACCAGGCCCGGGATCGTGATGGACGGCAAGGCGGCGGAACACCTGGTGGAGGCGGCCCGGGTCCTGGGGAGGTACGTCGACGCCCTGGGAGTCCGGGCCTTCCCGGCGGGAGAAGACCTGGAGGAGGCCTTCCGGGACCGGGTGGTCCGGGGCTTCGCCGAGAACGCCGGTGTCCCGGTGATCAACTTCGAGTCCGCCCGGCGCCATCCTTGCCAGGGCCTGGCCGACGCCATGACCCTCCAGGAGAAGCTGGGAAGGGACCTGAAGGGAAAGAAATTCACCCTCACCTGGACCTGGCATCCCAATCCCCTTCCCACGGCGGTCCCGGTGAGCGCCTTGATCAACGCCGCCAGGCTGGGGATGGACCTCACCCTGGCCTGTCCGCCGGGCTACGACCTGTATCCGGAGGACATGAAGGCCGTGGAGGCCGTGGCGGCCCGCAACGGGGCCTCTCTCAGGATCACCCGCGACATGGACGAAGGCCTCGGGGGCGCCCACGCGGTCTACGCCAAGAGCTGGGGAAGCCTGGAGGATTTCGGAAACCCGGAAGAGGAGAGGAAGAGGCGGGCCTCCTACCGGTCCTGGATCGTGGACGAGAGGCGGATGGCCCTCACGGGGGAAGGGAAGGGGATCTTCATGCACTGCCTGCCCGTCCGGCGCGGCGTGGTGGTGACCGAGGGGGTCCTGGAGGGCCCCTGGTCGGTCGTGGTGGACCAGGCGGAGAACCGGATGCACGCCCAGCGTGCTCTGCTCCTGGAGCTGATGCAATGAAGGAAGACCTGGTGCGGGCCCTCAAAGGGGCCCTGGACTACAGCCGCCTCTACAGGCGGAAGACCTTCGTGATCAAGCTGGGAGGCGAAGTCCTCGCCGATCCCAAGGTCCTGGAGAACCTGGCCGTCCAGGTGGCCCTCCTGGAATCCCTCTCGGTCAGGATCGTCATGGTCCACGGCGGAGGGCCCCAATCCACGAGCCTCACCAGGAAACTCGGCCTGGAGCCCCAGATCGTGGCGGGCCGGCGGGTCACCACCCCCGAGGTCCTGGAAATCGCGAAGATGGTCTATGCAGGCCAGCTCAACGTGGACCTCCTGGCCGCCCTGAGGGGGCAGAAGCTCCGGGCCGTGGGGCTTTCCGGGGTGGATGGTGACCTGATTACGGCCAGGCGCAGGCCCCCCGTGGAGGTGACGGACGACTCCGGGGAGACCAGGACGGTGGACTACGGCGAGGTGGGGGACGTGGTGGATTCGGACCCCTCGGTCCTCAAGATCCTCCTGGAGAGCGGATACGTCCCCGTTGTGGCCTCCCTGGCGGCGGACCAGGAGGGCCGCCCCCTCAACATCAACGCCGACACCGTGGCGGAGACCCTGGCCCGGAGCCTGGAGGCGGAGAAGCTCATCTTCCTCACGGGGAGCCCGGGGCTCTTGAGGGACCCGGAGGATCCCTCCTCCCTGGTGGCCTTCGCCACGCCGGAGGACCTGAAGGCCCTGATGGAGGAAGGGGTGATCCGCGGGGGGATGCGCCCCAAGGTGGACGCTTGTCTCCGGGCGGTAGAGGGAGGGGTCAAGAGGACCCACATCATCGACGGATGCGCCCCGGACTCCCTCCTGATCGAACTCTTCACAGGTGCAGGTTGCGGAACGATGATCGTCGGAACGGCCGAGATGGACCGTTACAAGGACATGGAACTCGCCCGAAACGGGAAGAAGAGCCGGGACGGGGAGTCGTGAGTTCCCTCTCACCGGAACTCCTGGCCGCCCTGGTGCGGATCCCGAGTCCCTCGGGGAAGGAGGAGGAAGCGGCCCGTTTCCTGGAGGACTGGTCCCGGGGGGCGGGCCTGGAGGTGGAGCGGGACGAGCTGGGAGTCCGGATCCAGGTGGAAGGGAGGAAGGCCGGGCCGACCCTGGCCTTCGCATCCCACCTGGACACGGTGCCCGAAGGAGAGGGGTGGACGGCCGATCCCTTCGGAGCGGAGATCCGGGAGGGCAGGCTCTACGGCAGGGGGGCCTCGGACGCCAAGGCCTCGGTCTCTTCCATGGCGGCGGCGGCGGCGCGCCTGGCCCGGGAAGGGGGGCCTCCCAAGGGCCGCCTCCTTGTGCTCGCAACCTTTTCAGAGGAGACGAGGAATACCACCATGCCGGCCCTCCTGGAGAAGATCGGGAGGCCGCCGGCGGCCCTGATCGGCGAACCCACTTCCCTGAGGCCTTGCACCGCCCAGAGGGGACTCTTGATCCTGACCCTCCGCTGGCGGGGGGAGCAGGTCCATGCGGGCTGGGCGGCGGACCTGCCGGAGAAGCCCCCCAACGCCATCGAGCGGGCGGCGGCCGACCTCGTCCACCTGAAGGACCTCTCTTTCGACAGGCCCCACCCTCTCCTTGGAGGAATCTCGATTACGCCTACCATGATCCAGGCGGGCGTGGGGAGGAACCTCACTCCTCCGGAGTGCACATGCCTCCTGGACGTTCGGACCACGCCGAACTGGAGCCACGACGAAATCGTCCGGAGGATCTCCGGCGTCCTGGAGGGGGAGGTTGAGGTGGTCTCCAAGCGGCTCCGGCCCGTGGAGACTCCCCGGGGCTCCAGGTTGCTCGCCGCCGTGAGGAAAGTCCTGCCCGGGGCGGAGCCCTTCGGCTCGCCTACGGCCTCGGACTGGGTCTGGCTCGGGGAGTCCGACGCCCTGAAGATCGGGCCCGGCGATTCCCGCCTCTCCCACAGGGTCGACGAATGCGTCGCCCTGGAGGAGGTGGAGGAGGCGGAGGAAATCTTCTACCGGATCGCAGGGGAGTATCTGTCATGAAAGGAACCTTGTGGGGGGGCGGAGATCCCCTGGACCCGGGGCTGGACGCCTACACGGTGGGAAGGGACCGGGAACTCGACAACCGGCTTCTCCCGTGGGACATCCTGGGAACCATGGCCCACGCGGCGGGCCTTGCGGAGATCGGGATCCTCTCCGGTGAGGAACACAAGTCTCTCCACCGGGCCCTCGTCGAGGCCCTGAGGGACGCCCGGGAGGGACGCCTCGCCGTCGGGCCCGAGGACGAGGACGTCCACACGGCCCTGGAGAAATACCTGACGGAGAGGCTGGGTCCCCTGGGCGGGAAGGTCCATGCGGGCCGCTCCAGGAACGACCAGGTCCTGGTGGATCTCAGGCTCTTCCTCAAGGAGAGGATCCTGGACCTCATGGACGCCCTCCTGGAAGGGGCTTCGGCCCTGATGGATTTCGGTAAAAAGCATACGAGCGTGGTCCTGCCGGGCTACACCCATCAGAGGCGGGCCATGCCCTCTTCGGTCGGACTCTGGGCCGGGGGCTACGCCGAGGCCCTGCGGGACGACCTGGTCCCCCTCCAGGCCGCCCTGGACCTGGTGGACCGCTCTCCCCTGGGGAGCGCCGCCGGCTACGGCGTCCCCCTGCCTCTTCCCAGGGAGAAGACGGCGGCCCTCCTGGGGTTCGCCACGGTCCAGCTCAACGTGACGGCCGTCCAGTCCTCCCGGGGGAAGCTGGAGGTCCAGGTCCTACAGGCCCTGTGGGGACCGGCATACGACCTGGGAAAGCTCTCCTGGGACGTGATCCTGTTCACCTCCGAGGAGTTCGGCTTCTTCAGGCTTCCCGTGGAGTTCGCCACGGGTTCGAGCATCATGCCTCAGAAGCGCAACCCGGACCTCTTCGAACTGACCCGGGCCAGGGCGGGCGTCCTGGAAGGGCTCCTCCACCAGGCCATGGCCGTGGCAGGAAAGCTGCCAAGCGGTTATCACCGGGACCTCCAGCTCACCAAGGGGCCCGTGATGGAGGGCGCCGATCTCCTCCAGGAGATGCTCATGGCCGTATCCAAGGCGGTTCCCGCCCTCGAGGTGGACCGGGCTGCCTGCGAAGGAGCTGTCCGGGGGGAGATCCTCGCCACGGACGAGGCCTTGCGGAGGGTCAGGGAGGGGACTCCCTTCCGGGAGGCCTACCGCCAGGTGGCGGAGATCGTGAAGTCGGGGGGGGAGATCCCTTCGATTTCACCCAGGGAGATTCTGGAACAGAGGAACTATCCGGGTGGTGCCGGGGACCCGGGCCTGGAGGGACTGGCCGAGAGCCTCGAGGCCTGGCGCTCCAGGACGGCCCAAAGGAGGGAGGCCTTCCACGGGGCCCTGGATTCCCTGGTCACCTGGGGGGGGGAAACGGGTTGAGATCTACGCGGAAGAGACGGGAGGTGATCCTCTCCCTGGTAGCCTCGGGTAACATCCGGACCCAGGAGGAACTGACCCGGGCCCTGGAGAGAGAGGGCTTCTCCGTGAGCCAGGCCTCGGTGTCCCGGGACATCAAGGCCCTTGGGCTGGTGAAGGTGGACGGCTTCTACGTCCTTCCCAGGAGGGCGGCGCCCAGGGAGAACCCCCTGGAGGAACGGATCGGGAAGAACCTCCTGGAGATCCGCCGTTCGGAGCCGAACCTTCTCATTCTCATCACTCCCCCCGGCGAGGCGCCGGGCGTGGGCCTGGCCCTGGACAAGCTCGCTCCTCCCGGCCTGGCCGGCACGGTGGCGGGGGACGATACGGTCTTCGCCGCCGTGGAGAGGCCCTCCGACCTGGCCCGCCTGGAGAAGGCCCTCCGGAAGCTGGGCAAGGAAGCCTAGGCCGGGGGAATCCCTGGCAGGCCTGGACGAGGAGGGAGCGCCCTGGGAACCTTGTCCTCCATGAGATGGATCCCGGCCGGCCTGTTGGTTTGCCTCGCCCTCGGTCTGGGGTGGTTCCTGCTCTTCCGTCGTTCCGCCCCGCCCCCCCTGGCAGGGCTCCCCGGGGTGGAGGGGGGGAGGGCCCCGGAACCCGGGGCTCCTACCCAATCGAAGGGCTCTTCCCCTCCAGCAGCACGGCCGGAGCCCTTGCAGGGGGCTCCCGGTCCTTCCTCTTCCCCCGGTGGTAGGAACCCGGGGGGGCCGGGCCCGGGGGAAGGGGAGGGGAAGGTGCGATTCTCCGCCGGGAGACCGGATCCCCTTCTCGAGGCGGCCCTTGCCAGGGTTACGGCCAAGGGGTTGTCCTTCCTGCAACGAAGGGCGGTCTGGGAAGACCTGGAGAGGCGGGGGCTCCTCGGGGAGGTGGTCCGGGCCCTCGAAGGGATGGCCGAAGAGAACCCCGACGACTTCCGGCTTCTCCTCCTTTTCGCCGAGGGAGCGGGGAGGTTGTGCGGCGCCCTCCCCGGCGGACCGGGCCGGGAGGAGTGGGCGGACAAGGCCGAGAGGGCCTTCGAGAGGGTCCTGGACCGGACCCCCGAGAACTGGGAGGCCCGGTTCGGCCGGGCCGCCCTGCTGGCCGGGCCCCGGGCCTCCGAGGGAAGGAGGGAGGACGGCCGGGCCCGGCTGGAGGACCTCCTGCACTGGCAGGAGGAGAAGACTCCCAGGCCGGCCTTCTCGCGGGCATATATCCTTTTGGGGGATATATACAGGGAGGATGGGGACCTGGAAGAAGCGCGGCGGATCTGGAGGAGGGGCCTGGAGCGCTTCCCGGGGAACGAGGACCTCAGGATGCGGCTGGACCGCTAGACCCGGCCGGGGCCTGGTGGGAGGTCGTTTCTCCCGGCCCTCTCTTTCCCGGGGTTCTTTCCCGCTCTTTCCGTTCCTTCCGTGAATGACGGGAACTGCCGGTTCTGCTACACTTCCCACCGGGCCTCCGGTTTTTTTCGACGGTGTTTGCAACCTCCTGTTTTACAATGGGTTGCATCCGCCTCCCGCCGGCGGGCTCCCAGGGGCATCCACTCCCTTCCTCCTCCGGGACCGCTGGAGGAGGGGGATTCCAGATGGAGGCGAGGTCGGTGTCGAGATGAACAACGGAGGTATCAGAGTCCGCAGGGGGGAGAAGGGCGATTTCCCGGCCCTGGTGGAGATGACCCTCGAGATGGCCAGGGAGAGCGAGGGGAAGATCCTCTCCCGCGAAGTGGTGGAGCGGGGAGTGGGGGCCCTGCTGGAGGATCCGGCCAAGGGTTTCTACCTGGTGGCACGGGCGGAGGAGGGGCTCGCCGGCCAGCTTTTCGTCACCTACGAGTGGAGCGACTGGCGGGCCGCCTGGATCTGGTGGATCCAAAGCGTGTATACCAGGCCGTCCTTTCGGGGAAGAGGAGTCTTCCGCGCCCTCCAGGAAGAGGTCGAGGTCCTGGCGGAGAAGGCCGGCGACGTATGCGGAATCCGGCTCTACGTGGCCGGCGTGAACGACCGCGCCAGGAAGGTCTACGAGCGGACCGGCTGGAGGGCGGCGGACTACTCGATCTACGAGAAGATGTGGGAGGGCGACTGAGATGAGCTACACCATCGCCGTCGCGGGTGCCAGGGGGCTCGCCGGCAGGGAGATCCTCTCCCGCCTGGAGAAGGACGAGGCCTTTCCCGTCGAGCGTATTCGAGCCCTGGGAAGGGGGAAGATGCGGGAAGTGGATTCCCTCCCCTGGAGGGGGGAGAGGATCCCCGTGGAGCCCTTCGAGTCCGCCCTGGAGGGGGTGGACCTGGTCTTCCTCTGCCTCCCTCCAAGGGCCGCCCGGGACGTGGGGGGGCACGCCCTGGATTCGGGGGCCAAGGTGGTGGACCTCTCGGGAGCCTTCCAGGAAGGCCCCTTGGTGGTCCCCGAACTGAACCCCTCGGCCCTGGCCGAGGCGGAAGGAGTGGTGCGGAGCCCCAACTGCACGAGCGTCATCCTGGCCCTCTCCCTTGCAGGACTCCACCGCTCCCTGGGGCTCCGGGGCGTTGTGGTGACCACCTTCCAGGCCGTTTCCGGGGCGGGAAAGGCCGCCTTGGAGCAACTCCGGCGGGAAGGGGCGGGGAAGAAGGCCGTTCCGGTCCTGGGAGGGCGGATCGCCGGGAATGTCCTTCCCTGGGTGGGCGGCTCCTCGAGTCTCCCAGGCAGGAGCCGGGAGGAGGCGGACCTGGCCTTCCAGGTTCCCGATCTCCTCGGCAAGGAGGACCTGGTGGTGGAGGCCACCTGCGTCAGGGTGCCGGTGGAGCGGGGCCACTGCCTGAGCGTGGCCTGCCGGCTCAGAGAGCCGGTGACCCGGGAAGGGGCCGCGGAGGCCTTCGAATCCGTGCCGGGCGTGGAGGTCTGGAAGGACGAAGGATCCCCGACTCCGGACCAGATTCTCGGCACGGAAGAGGTCTGGATCGGGAGAATCCGCCTTTCCCGGGCCATGGACCCGGGACTCCTCTTCTGGGTTGCCGCCGACCAGCTCGTCCGGGGAACGGCTGTGAACGCCATCGGCCTGGCCCGGCTCATGCTGGCCTCTTCCTAGTTCGGGCCGGGGGGGATGGCCCTTCGCCTCCCGGGCTGGTATTTTGGAAGCTTCCTGGAACGGGGAAGCCCGGGGGCCCGCCGGGAAGACGGGGGCCTTCGTCCCCTCGAGATGACGGCCCGCCTGAAATGGGGGGCGGAGATCGGCGAAAGGAGAGTGTTCTGATGAGGGTTTTTTCCGGGAAGTTCTCTTTTCTCCTCACCTTCTTTCTCTTCCCTGCGGGTATTTGCGGTGCGCAGTCACCTGTGATGCTCGGGGATCTCAACAAGACCCTCGCGGGAGGGAGCTCCTCCAATCCCGCCGCCTACACGTACGACCCCCGGGCCCTTCACCTGGGGAATAGGTTCCTGGTCTCCGGAAATCAAGCCTTCTTCCAGGCCGACGACGGGGTCCACGGGAAGGAGCTCTGGGTTTCGGACGGCACCCGGGGAGGCACCAGGCTGGTCCTCGATATAGCCCCGGGGAATTACGGCTCGTCCCCGTGGAACTTCTGCGCCTTCCGGGGGAAGGCCTGCTTCTCCGCCTGGACCAAGGCGGCGGGATGGGAGTTCTGGGCCTCCGACGGGACCACCGCCGGCACCGGGATGGTCGCCGACACCTTCCCCGGCCCCGAGGGGGGAGGGTTCTACTCTCCCGTGGTCATGGGGAAGAGCCTCTATTTCTTCGCCCGCAATTCGTCCAGCGGCCCATTTGCCCTTTACAGGTATGATGGAGGAGGAAAGGCGCCCGTCCTCGTGAAGGGCGGTTTCGCCTTGGCATGGAAGGAGCCTGTTCCGGCCGGAAAATATATCGTCTTCAGGGGCGTGACGAGCGCCGCCGGCGCCGAGGCCTGGGTGACGGACGGAACGAGCCGGGGCACTGTCATGATCCGGGATCTGCCGGGCGTCGCTTCGGGGGAATGCTCCCGTCCCGTGGCGGCCGGGGGGAAGGCCTGGTTCTGCGCAAGAGGATCCAAGGGGTGGGCCATATGGGAGACGGGAGGCGGCAAGGCCGTCATGATCCGCCTTCTCCCTTTCCCGGGAAGACCCTGGTCCTACCCGGTCCTGTTGGGGTCCAAGGTCGTCTTCGGTTCCAAGGCCGGGAATTTCGGGGGCGACAATCCCTTCGTCTTCGATACGAAGACGAAGAAGGTCGTCCTCCTGAAGCAGGTGACGCGGGACAACAGGATGGGATTCGTCCGGCCGGTCCTCTGGAAGGGCAAGGTCTGGTTCAGCGGCTGGGACACGAGCGACCCCTCCCACAGGTCGAGCCTTTGGTATACCGACGGAACCCCGGCCGGGACGGGAAAGGCCGTGCCCGAGGGGGTCTTTCCGGCCTTCGCCTGGTTCGATCCCGCTCCGGCGTCGCAATACATCTTTTTCCAGGCTCCGGCGGATTCCGGGAATCCCAACTGGCTTTCTCTCTGGCGGACCGACGGCACCAAGGCGGGGACCCTTTGCCTGGACAAGGCCCTTTCCAGGAAGAGCCCGATCGTGCCCCAGTATCTCACCCCGCTGGGGGGAGGAATCCTCCTGGCCGGCTCGGATCCCGTTTCGGGAACGGAGCTCTGGAAGAGTGACGGCACCGCCAAGGGGACGGGCCTCCTGAAGGAGATCAACCCGCTGAACCGCACCTTGGGCTCCAGTCCCTTCGGTTTCACGGGGGCCCTGGGAAAGGCCTGGTTCTGGGCTTATACCGGGAGCGGACCGGGGGGCTACCAGGTCTGGACCACCGACGGGACGCCGGGGGGGACCAAGTTGTTCCTTCCCCGGCTGTTCGGTTCTCCCTCTCCATTCTTCCTCGGACCCTTCGGGGTCTTCTTCCGGGGAGACTCCGAGAGCCTCTGGAAGAGCGACGGGACGGCGAAGGGAACGGTCCGCTTCTTCCAGGGACCGATGAACTGGATGCTCAATATCCGGCCTATAGCTTCCTTCGGGGACAAGATCCTGCTTTCCTGCCGGACCAGCAAGGAGGGAGACGAGCCCTGGGTGACCGACGGGACGGCCTCTGGAACGAAGCTCCTGGCGGACACCGTCCCGGGAAGAACGGGAGGGTATTTCGGAGAAGCCGTATCCCTGGGCCGGTCGGCGGTCTTCATCTCCAGGCTGGGAACGTCGATTTCCAGGCTTTGGATCACCGACGGCACCCGGGCGGGAACGAGGATCCTCTCCTCCAGGCTCACCTATGCCTCGGGGATCGTCCGCCTCGGGGGCAAGGTTCTCTTCGAGGGGAAGGCCGGGGGTTCTCTCTCGGGCATGGAGCCCTGGGTCACCGACGGCACGCCGGCTGGGACGAAGCTCCTGGCGGACATCTACCCCGGGACCGGTGACGGCCGGTTCCTGAACCCCTTCCGTGTCGGGGACCGGGTCTTCTTCCTGGCCACCGACGGGAGCCTGCCCCCCGGGAAGTACGGGCTCTACTCCACCGACGGGACGCCGGCTGGGACGAAGCGAATGGGTTCCTTCCTTTTCGAAGGACTCCTCCCCATCTTCCGGCCCTGGAGGGGGGTGGTCTACGGCCTCCCCCTGGGGAACGGAAAGGTCCTCTTCTGGCCCCTCCAGGGTGGAGCCTGCCTGGGGCCCTGGATCACCGACGGGACGGCCCGCGGAACGAGGCTCTTGAAGAGCGTCGGCGGGGGAGGATGGCCGGTATACTCCACCGTCGGCGCCTGGGGCGCCGGGTGCGGAAAGGCGGTCTTCTGCGTTCCCGGGACGATGGGCCCGAAGGCCCTTCCTGTCTTCTGGCGGACCGACGGGACGGCAGCCGGCACGGGCCCCATCGCCTCCTTTTCTAGGATGGGATGGGAGCGCCTCAGCTCCAGGGCGGAATTCTGGGGAGGGTCGCTCTTCTTCTCGGCGGAACTCAAGTCCTCGGGGTTGGAGCCCTGGGTGCTCCCTCTCGGGGTCTCGGCCGAGAAGGTCGGGGAGAGTTGCGGCCCGGCGGAGCTCTCCTCGGGTCTTCCGAGGCTCGGAAAACCGGTCTCCTTCCGCATCCTGGGCGTCGCCCGATCCGGCTCGATCGGGATCTTCCTTCTCGGTCTGCCCGGCGGGACTCCGCTTGCGCTTGGGGGCGGACAAATCTTCCTCCTCGATCCGGCGGCGGGAATTCTCTGGGCCGGGGCTTCTCCTGCCGGCGCGGGTTCCCTCACCGTGCCCGCTTCGCCGGCCCTTCAGGGGGCCAGGCTCCTTCTACAGGGGGCGGTCTTCCCCGTCTCGTCGCCCCCCTTCGGGTTGGATATGACGAACGCCGTTCTTTGGACTCTCGGGAAATAAGGGAAGGAGAAAACGATGAAGCGTTTCTTGAGAATCGTGGTTCCGGCGATCTTCCTGGGGTCGGCCTTCCTCGGGGCCCAGTCTCTTCCTCCCCGCCTGCTTTCCGACATCATGCCCGGGAGGGGGGAGCCCCTTTCCTCCAACCCTTTTCCCCGGACCTTGGTTTCCTCCAACCTGTTTTCGGGAAAGAACGTTCCCTTTCCCCGGATCGGGGGAGTGGTCTACTTCGCCGCCTGGGACTGCCGCCACGGGAGGGAGATCTGGTCCGCCCTCCCCTACCCGGGAATGGTCCGGCTCGTGGCGGACCTGGTGCCCGGAAGAGGCTTCGGGATCGGTCATGAACCGGGAATCACGGCCTTCCGGGGACACCTCTATTTCTTCGTGGACAGGGCCGGCGAGGATTGCGGGATCTACCGGTCCGACGGGTCCCCGGCCGGGACCTACCTTCTCTGGAAGCCCGCAGACGTGGGGTTCGATTTTCTGGACGCCCTGGTGGCGGCGGGGAAGCTCTTCTTCTTCACCCGGCGCAACTTGAATTCCGTTCCTTTCGACTTCTATTGTTACGACGGCCTTTCCTCGAAGCCCCAGCTCCTGGCCAAGGGGCTCACCTCGACCTGGGCGGAGGCGGCTGTCGCGGGGGGAAAGGTCTTCTTCCTGCTGGGAAGTGGGAGCACCTTCAAGGGGCTCTGGGTGACGGACGGCACCGCCGGTGGAACCAAGGTGATCACCGGCACCCTTTCTCTGGATGCGATCGCGAAAGGGCTGGCGGAGGCCGGAGGGTGGATCTACTTCGCCGGCCGGGACTCCCGTGGGTGGGCGGTCTGGAAGACCGACGGCCTGAAGGTCGTGAAGGTCGCCTCCATGCCGAAGAACACCTCCTGGACCTCCCCTGTGGCCCTGGGAAACAGGATCGTCTTCGGGATGGAGGGCGCCTGGGCCCTGGACACCCTCCAGGGGAGATTCCAGCAACTGAAAACCGCTAATCCGAAAAACAGCCATGCCTATCAGTCACCCGTCCCCGCCTGGGGCAGGGTCTATTTCGCCTCCAACGACGGGTCCTTCCTCCAATGGGCCCTCTGGACGACCGATGGAACCCCGGCAGGGACCAGGAAGGTGGCTTCCCTGGGGAACGCCAACACGGGCTGGGAAATCCCAGTGGTTGCGGGGAATAGGATATTCTTCCGGGCGGTCACGAACGCCACGGGCGGGGAACTCTGGGTCACCGACGGGACCAAGGGGGGAACGGGGCTCGTCCGGGACATCTACCCCGGCAAGCAGGGGGCGGCCCCCGACTTCTTGACTCCCGTCGCCTCGGGGAAGATCCTCTTCGCGGCCCGGAGCCCGGCCCAGGGCCGGGAGCTCTGGATCAGCGACGGAACCAAGGCGGGCACGACGCTCCTGGCGGACATCGGGAAGGGTTTCAACTCCCCCGGTTCCGACCCCTCCAAGCCCCTGGCATTCTACGGCCGCCTCTTCTTCCTGGCCCATGACCCTTCCTTCGGAGTGAACCTCTGGATCTCCCAGGCCTTCGGGAAGAATGCCCTCTCTCTCAGGCGGCTCAAGCCGGGCCTCACCTGGTCCGCCCCCCGGGCGGGAACCGTCCTGGGAAGGGGAGCGCTCTTCGCCGTCCCTTCTTCGGGCACAGCGGGCAGGTTCCTCCTTACCAACGGAACGGCCGCGGGTACGAGCCTCTTATCCGTGAAGACCCTATTCTACGGGGGGTTCTTCGGAGCCACGAAGGACTGGGCCCTTTTCCTGGGAAGAAGGACCACGGAGGGCTCTGAGCCCTGGGTCACCGACGGCACGCCGGCGGGGACGAGGGTCCTGAAGGACCTGACGCCGGGATTCAGGAGTTCCACGATCCTCTGGGGCCTGTCGGCTGGGGACAAGGTCTTCTTCGCCGCCCTGACGGGATTCCCCGTGGTGAAGAGTCTCTGGGTGACCGACGGAACGAGCAAGGGAACGGTCCTCCTGGGGAAGAATTTCGACGAACTCGCCGATCCAATCCTCCTTGGGAAGAGCCTCCTATTCCGGGCCGCCGTAAAAGGATCCCTCCACGGAAAGGAGCCCTGGATCAGCGACGGCACGCCGGCGGGCACGAAGGAGCTGGTAGACCTGGCCCCTGGAACCAAGTCGGGCGGATTCTATTCGCCCTTCCACGTCGGGGACCGGGTCCTCTTCTTCGGGGACGACGGCCGTTCCATACCCCTGGGCCGCCTTGGCCTTTTCTCCACCGACGGAACTGCGGCGGGAACGAGGAGAGTGATCCTGCCGACCTTCTCCAATAGACCGTTCCCATCGGCCTTCCGGGTGAACGGGAAGGTCGGCCTCTTCTGGGGCGACGACGGGATCCACGGTTTAGAACCTTGGGTCACCGACGGAACGGTCTGGGGAACCTTCCTCCTCGCGGACCTGGCGGAAGGGAAGAGGGGTTCCTGGCCCAAGGGGAAGATGGTGAAGGTGGGATCCCGCAGGGCGGCCGCCCTCTGGGGGAGCATGGACGATGCGGGAATCCTCCTTACCGACGGAACCCGGGCCGGGACGCGGATCCTGAGAGGAGATACATTCTGTCCGATCGGAAACACCGGGGACTTCCTGGCCTTCGCCGGGGGATGCCTCTACTTCTCCGCCGACGACGAGACCCACGGGATGGAGCCCTGGGTCTGGGACGTAGGCGCCACGGTGGAGCGGATCGGATGGTGTTCGGGGAAGGCCTCCCTGGAGGGGGAGGACCCGGTTCTCGGAGGAAAGGCCCGGCTGGCTCTCCGGGGAATACCCGCGGGCGGGACCGGTCTCGTCCTCTTCGGGAAGCCTTCTGCGGCTCCCGTTCCTCTCGGCAAGGGGGCGGGGCTCTTCCTGGATCTTTCGGGAGGATCCTTCTTCAGTGTCCTTCCAGGCCGGGGAGGCCTGCTGGACCTGGCCCTTCCCAACGACCCGGTCCTCGCGGGGGTGCGGATCGCCGCCCAGGCCGTGGCCGGTCCTTCCTCTTCGGGGCCTTGGGGGATGGACTTCACGAACGGTTTGCTCCTCACCCTGGGGTATTGATCCTTCCGGGGGGCCGGGAGCCGGGCCGGCCGGGTCCCGGCCCCCCGGCCCCAGGGAGCCCGGGGGTCATCTACCGTAGCGGATACGGTAGAGGTCCTTGCCGATCTCCCTGGCCGCCCGGACCATCTCGGGGTATGGGGTGTCGCAGATGTCTGTGAACCCGATCTGGAAGTTCTCCCCGTCGAACCTCCCCGTGGTCGGCTCGTCGTGGTACTGGAACCAGTGCGCTCCGACGACGAGGGGGTTCTTCAGGGCTCCCACGAGGTAGGACTTGAATGCGGAAGCCCGAAAGTTCTGGTCCGGGACGGACTTCAAGCCCGGGTGGAAGAGGCCCCGGTCCAGGGCGCCGAAGTGGAATTCGCCGATGAGGATGGGCTTGTCCAGTCCGGGAGGGAGGGTCTTCTCCTCCACGCCGTAGGTGTACCAGTTGAAACTCAGGACGTCGCAGTACTTCGCCGCAGCCTTCACGGCGGCGGGGTTGGCCGAGGAGAACCTGCACCCCAGGTAGAGTCGGCCCGGCGCGGCCCGCCGGATCTCGTCCCGGACGGTTCGGAAGTAGGTCTCGTAAAGGACCTTCCCGAAGGCGAGGAGGTCGGGTTCGGCCTTCCGGGTCTTCAGGTCGCCCCTCCAGGCGGCCAGGCCCTTCCACGACCCGAACCTGGTCCCCCAGGCCCGGTCCAGGTCGGCGGCCCTCTTGTATCTCTTTTCCAGGAAGTCCAGGAGGGCCATCTTGGCGGGTTGTTCCGGCGGGCTCCGGAGAACGGCCCGGGCAAGCTCCCCCTCTCCGCCCCAGGTGAGCTCGTTGTCCACGAAGTAGCCGATGCACCAGGGATCGCGGGCGGAGCGGTTTCTCTCGGCGGCGAGCCTCCTCCTCAGGGCCTCGGCGAAGGAAGGGTGGAAGACGTCGGGGAATTTTCCCCAGTAACCCCGGGATCCCTCGATCCTGGGCGAGCTGTAGTGGACGGCCACCACGTAGGGCATCCTCCTCAAGCGGAGGATGGCTGCGTCCGACCAGTTTCCGATGGTGTTGAATCCCCAGCTCGCCAGCCTTCTCACGGCCAGGAAGGGATAGGTCTCCCGCCACGAGGGTCCGAATTTCCTCTCCAGGTTCCAGGCCAGGAAGTTGAAGGTCCGGAAAGGCTTCTTGCCGGCGTAGTAGCCCCGGGGCGCGGCGCTGGAGATGCCGAAGCAGCGGTATCCCGGGCTTCCCTGCCTGGGCAGGAGGGCGAAGAAACGCTCCCGCCCCGAGACGGGAGTGACCTCGGCGAAGCCCACGCAGTCCATCCCCAGGGACCAGAAGAGCCTTCCCTCGGGATCGACGAACCACCACTTCCCCCGGTACTTCTCCACCCGGAACGCGCCTTCGGCCCGCAGGGTGGGGCCCCTTCTCCAGCCGCCGTAGGGGTCCCGGTCGGCCGGGCGGGGGTGGGCGTCCAGGTCTTCCTTCTCCTCGGAGGCCCTTCCCCGCAATTCTTCCACAGAATAAGTCTTTCCCGGCCAGTCGCGGTGCATGTACTGGCCGAAACGGTCGATCATGGGGAAGAACTTCCAGGGAGGGGGAAGGCGGTCCCGGATGCCGTCGGCGGGCAGGATGGACAGGGAGAGGATGGAGAAGGTCACCCGCCGTCTCCCCGGCGAGGCGAAGATCACCAGGCGGGTGATCCAGGAAGGGTCGAAGTCCGTGGAGAAGGGGGGGCCGGCCCGCATGCCCGGAAAGGAGAGTTTCCTCCCTTGCGGATAGTAGGGAAGGAGGGGGATGAAGATCACCGCCTCCTTGCCGGGACGGACCATTCTTCCCCTTTGGATGTAGACCTCCTTGGAGCCTCTCCTGGCCGAGTCCGCCCTGATGGAGATCCGGAAGGGGAAGGGCGAGTCGTTCCGGACCAGGGCGACCAGGGCCGTCCACCGGGTGAGGTCCCAGGCCCGCCCGGGAGGGTGGAAGGTCACTCCCGGCCAGGAGGCCCCCGGATCGGTCCGGACCTGGATGAAGCGGCGGCCCGGCCTTCCCCTCAGGAAGAAGGTGGCTCCGTTTCCCTCGAGGAACCGGGCCTCGAAGCTCTTGTCTCCCGGGTAGAGGGGCTCCGGACCGGCGGCCCGGACCGGAAGGGGAAGGAAGGCCCAGGCGAGGGCGGAGAGGAAGACGGCCGGGGCGGACCGGCCCGGGAGGCGAGGTTCTTTCCTATCGAGGATTTTCATGCTTCCCTTCCGCCTTCCCCCCGGCCCCTAGACGTCGCTCATGGAGAGGACCGGCCTTCCCAGGTCGGCCTTCGAGGCCAGGATCTTCCCCGTGGGGATGTCCAGGACACGGAGCTTGCCCCCCGACCAGAGGCTCGCCTTTTCGCAGAAGAGGAATACCGGCATGGTCGGGTTGGTCACGGCGTAGAGGGCCTGCTGGTAGAGCCTGGGAAGGGTGAGGACGGACCGGATCCTGCGGGCGGAGGGATCCACAAGGACCAGGGTCCCGTTCCTCAAAAAACCTGAATGGGGATAGCCCGGGTTGCCCGACCAGAGGACGGCTCCCGCGGGGAGGACCGGGGAGACCGCCAGGCCCGTGGCCCCCCGGGCCCACTTTCCAGGGAAGGCCCCCAGGTCCTTCAGGGGGGAGAGGCCCAGGACGTGGAGGCTCGGAGAGACTCCCTTCCCCTCCCAGGTGCAGGCCGCCAGGAGGAACCAATTCGTCCCGACCCTGTAGGGCGCGAGAAGGGAGGGGTAGGGCGGCAGGGCCAGGGGGGAACCCGCCTTTCCCAGGGGATCCACGGCCGTGGCCGAGCCAAGGGCGGGAGGCCTGGTCCCCCCCGAGTCTCCTGTGGTCACTACAAAGAAGGAGCCTGCCCGGGCGCCGGCGAAGGCCTGGGTCTCCCCCTTCCTTCCCACCTGGACGGACTTGAGGATCTTCGCCGAAGGGCCGTCGATGAGGTGGACCATCCGGTCCTTCCTGGTCACGGCCCAGGCCCTCCCGGGGTAGGGCGCTGCCGCCAGGTCGAGGGCCTGGGAGGAGAGTGCGATGGGGCCCTTGAGGAGGAGCTTCTCCGTGTCCAGGGCGACCACTTCCCCAGGCGAGGGCTTGGGGAGGAAGGGTGTTCCCGGAGCCAGGGCGAAACACCACTTGCCCGCCGGACCTCCCTCGAGGACGGTGAAGTCCGTCTTTACGGCTGTGCGGATGGTGAAGGTGATCTTCCGGGAGGGGATGTCCAGGACGTAGAGGTTCCGGCCCGCCGCGGCGAAGCCCCTGATTCCGAAGCGGTCCACCCAGACCCTGGTGGGATTCCTGGGAAGGACGATCTCTCCCACGATCTTCGTGGAGAGGAGATCCACGAAGACCAGGGCGGGGCCGGCCATGGGCGGGGAGGATCCGCAGGAGGCCACCACGAGGGGGCCCGAGAGGGTGATCCTCCTGCCGCCGGAGAGGCGCACCCTGGGGGGGGAAGCCGACGTGTCGGCGAAGAGGGCGGCCAGGAAGATCCGGCCCCCCGCCAGTGCCCGGTCGGCGGGGACGGCCACCTCCAGGACGGCCTTGCCCGAAGCGTCCGTCCGCCCCCAGGCCAGGGGGAAGAAGGGAAGTCCCACCTGGAGGTTTCCGAAGGGGGTGGGCGTGGGCCCGGGCCGGGCCGAAGCGAGGAGGACGAAGAAGGAGCGGGAAAGGGATGTGGAGAGTTCCACTCTCATGGGGCGTCCCGTGTAGGCCGCCCGCACCAGTGGGGCCGGGTCCTGGGCCCGGAGGCTCTTCGGGGTCCCGGCCGCGACGAGGGTTCCGAGCAGAAGCAGGGAAGATGCCATTCCGCCGCGTTTCATCTTTCTCACTCCTCGTTCCTGGTTTCTTCGGGACAAGTCCGGACTTCCCCGGACACTCTACGGCCTTCCCCGGGAAACGGGAAGGCCCGCCGGCCCCCGTGGTTCCGGGGAATGGTGGGCCCCGCGGGGCTTTGCCCCCACATCTTGTGGCTTGACGGGGGAAAGACGGTCCGGGAAAATCGCCCGAGCGGTTGGGGACCCCGAGAGGCCGGAACGGGGCAATTCCGTCATTCAGAAAATCCCTGGAGCGCGGGTCCGGGCGGTCCCGCAGGGCGGAATCTTCACTTCTTTCCCCAGCGCCCCGGGGGGGCTTTCCACGCCGGCCCCCGCCGGGGATGGCAGGGCGTCGGGACAAGGGAGGGGCGGAATGCGCCGGGGTCTCTCATTCTGGATCAACCTTTCACTTTTCTTTCTCCTGGTCCTCCTGGTGGGGCTGAACGGATGGGATTTCCTGGAGAGGAGGGCCTACGCCCTGGGGATCTCGGGAGAAATCCCTTCCGGGGGAATCCGGGTGGAGGCCGCCTCGGAGGACGGACTCCTCCTGCGGTTCCCGGAATCCATGGTTCCGGGGAACCGGGTGGGATGTCCCCTGGAGAAGAGTCCCATCGTCCTGGATCCCCCCGTGGAGATCGCCTCCTTCTGGGAGAAACCGGACACCTTGAGGATCGTCCCCTCCCGTCCCCTTCCCAGGGCTTCCCGGTTCCACCTGCGTCCGGCGGGCCCCCTCCGTTCCCTCCGGGGCGGGGAGGTGGGACCGGGCCTGGACCTGGTGGTGGAGACGCCCCCGGTGGAACTGGAGAAGGTCCTTCCGATCTTCGAAGGGGATTTCCCCCAGTGGGAGGCCCGGGCGGCCCTTTGCTTCGACTTGCCCCTCTCCCGGGAGGACCTGGCCGAAAGGCTCTCGGCCCTGGACGAGAGGGGACGTCCCCTGGAGACCTCCCTCCATGAGGTCCCGGAGGAGAAGGGAAAGGTCTTCCTCTTGATTCTGGGCAGGCGGAAGGGGGAGAGGGAACTCCCCCTGGAGAAGGCCCGGATCCGGATCGGGCCGGGCCTCCTCCCGCCGGGAAAGGTGGTTCCCACGAGGCGGCCCGTCACCAGGATGGTCACCTTCCGGAAGATCCTGGTTCTGGAGGGCGTGAAAGGGAAGAAGGGGAAGATCTCCCTCTCCTTCAACGGCCGTGTCCCCCTTCCCGGAAAGGACTGGATCCGGGTCACTCCCTCCGTCCCTTTTCAGGTCCACCGGGATTGGGGCGACGTGGAACTCCTGGGGAAATTCCTTCCCGGTAAGGTCTATCGCGTGACCTTGAAGAAGGGGTTTCCGGGAAAGGGACAGGCCAGGACCAGGACCCGCCTCTCCCAGGCCCTCCTGATCCCCGACCTGGAGCCGTCGGTCCGGTTCGCCTCCCGGGGCCGTGTTCTTTCCGCCCTGGCCAGGCCGGAGGTGGACATCCAGGCGGTGAATCTCTCCGCCTGCCGGGTGGAGATCCGCACTATGTATCCCAACAACGCCGTCGCCTTCGCCCGGAACGAGAGCGATTGGTCTTTCTTCGACGAGGCCTTCGGTCCCTGGAAAGGGGAGGTCCGCCCCCTGGGAGGGCCGAGGAACGAGTGGGTGACCCACAGGGTTCCACTGGAGGAGCTCCTGGGCGGCAAGAATGTCCTGGGCCTGCACCAGATCCGGATCCGGGCCCTGGACCGGCAAGGGAGATTCCTGGGGCCCTGGAGGGAGAAGATCCTCCAGGTCACCGACCTGGGGATCACCATCCGGACCGCCCCTGGAAAGGCGGCCCTCCGGGTGACCAGCCTGGCCTCGGGCAGGGCCGTGCCCGGGGCCGGAGTATCCCTCCTCTCTCCCACCAACCAGCTCCTGGCCCGGGGGACCACCGGGCCGGACGGGGCCCTGCTCCTCTCCTGGCCGGTCTCCCTTCCCGACAGGGTGCCTTTCCTGGTGGAGGCCCGCTCGGGGAGGGACCGGTGCTTTACGGACCTGGAACACTACCGGGTGGATTTCCTCGAGGCCGGCGGTTCGGGAAGGCCCTACCTCCCAGAGGGAGTGGAGGCCTTCGTCTTCCTGGACCGGGGCATGGTGAGACCCGGCGGGGAGGCCCATGGAGCTGTGATGGTGCGGGACCCGGCCTGCCTCGCCGCGGCGGGGAAGGAAGTGGAGATCCGTTGGGTCGATCCGGCGGGGAGGACGAGGCGTTCGGAGAAACTCCCCGTTCCGGGGAGCGGACTCCTCCTTCCCGTGGAGAAGATCGGCCCTGCCGCTCCCACGGGTGCCTGGCGTCTCGAGGTCCTGGATGGGGAGAAGGTGGTGGGGGCCGCCTCCTTCCGGGTGGAGGCCTTCGTGCCCGACCGGATCGAGGTTGAGGCCCGTGCCGACGGCTCCCTCTCCCCGGGAAGACGGGCCAGGATCGTGGTGAAGGCCAGGTGGCTCGAAGGAAGCCCCGCCGGCGGTCTTCCGGGAAGGCTCTTCGTGCGTTTCGACCGCAAGGAGATCCGCTTCGATGGATACGAAGGATGGTCCTTCGGCCCGGCGGGCCGGGCCGTTCCGCCCGGGGCGGGAAAGCCCCTCTCCTTCGCCCTGGACGCCCTGGGGGAGGCCCGGGTAGCCGTGGAGATTCCGCCGGCTCCCGGAGGACTCCAGGCCCTGGGGGTGAGGGCCGTCGCAGAGGTGGAGGACCCTTCGGGCAGGCCCGTCCTGGGGAAGTGGGAAGGGACGGCGTTTCCGGGTGGAGGGATTCTCGGGATCCGTACCGAACCTTGGGGGGCTTCCCTGGTCCTCCTGGACCGGAATGGCCGGTTGCTGGACCGGAAGGTACGGGTCGAGGTGGTCCACCAAGCGAGGCGGTGGGACTGGCGGTGCAAGGTCCTCCCCTCGGGACGGTTCACCTACGAGACCTTCCAGTCCGTTCGGGACCTGGAACGGAAGACCGTGACCCTCGCAGGGGGAAGGGGAGAGGTCCGCTTCGAAGGGCTCGCCGGGGAGGGTCCGGGCTGGCACGTCCTTTCGGCCCGCTGGAAGGGCCGGCTGGTCGAACAGGCCGCCGGGGAGACTCCTTCCCGGCCCGACAGGCTCAGGGTGACCTGCCTGAACTCCCCCGTGGAGCCCGGCGGGACGGCCCGTATCGCCCTGGACGCCCCTTTCGGGGGGAGCGCCTTCCTCACCCTGGAAGGTTCGGGAATCCACGGATACCGGGTCAGCCGGGTGAAGCCCGGCCGGACGGTTCTCTCCATTCCCGTTCCTGGAGGACTCCCCCTTCCCAACCTGCACGCCCTGGTCACCCTGACCAGGCCCCAGAAGGCTCCCGGGGCGTCCCCTCCTTTCCTGGCCGTGGGCGGGACCTCTTTCGCCCTGGACCTAAAGGAGCGGAGGATCCAGGTGGAAGCGGCCGGTCCGGCGAAGGTGAGGCCCCGCTCCGAGGTGACCTTCCTGATCACGGCCCCCGGCGCGGCCCTGGCCGCGGCGGCCCTGGTGGACGAGGGGGTGCTCAGGATCACGGGCCATCCCTCCCCCGATCCTTTCGGCTGGTTCATGGCGGCCCGCAGGAACGATGGTGAAGGGGCGGACACGAGGATGTCCCTCTACGAAAATCCCCGGTTCCAGACTCCTCCCGTCCGGGGCGGGGGCGAGGGGCCTCCGCCGGGATCCTCCAGGCTCCTGGGAACGATTTCGCCTTTCCTGAAACCTCTGGCCCTCTGGAGCGGACCTGTGGAGCTGGACGGGAAGGGAAGGGGGAGGGTCACCTTCCGGCTTCCTCCCTACGAGGGGCGGCTCCGCCTCATGGTCCTGGCCTCCGGGCCCGGTGGGGTGGGAGCGGAGTCGAAGCCCCTGGTCGTCACCTCACCCTTGGGGTTCCTGGCGGCGGGGCCCAGGATGCTCTCCCCCGGCGACGAGAGCCGGGTCGTCCTCACCTTGGCCAACCGGACCGGAAGGGCGGGAAAGGTCGGCCTGGAGCTCCGGCCCCTGGGGGGGACCCGTTTGGCCGGGGGCGCCAAGTCCTCCAAGGAACTCTTCCTGGAGAAGGGAGAGAGTAGGAGCCTCTCCATCCCCGTCCTTGCGGGAGGGAAGGAGGGGAAACAGGGTCTCCTGGCGAAGGCCCGGATGGGCGGCGTGGAGAGGGAGGTGGAATGTCCCTTCCTCGTCAGGCGCCCCGCGCACTTCTGTTCCCTCAGGGTGGGATTCGCCTTCCGGGGAAAGGGAGAGATCCGGGTTCCCGGGACCTGGGCCGAGGAGAAGGCCCGGTGCAGGATCCGCCTGGGAGGAAGCCTGGAGGAGGCCCTGGTCCCCGTGCTGGCGAAGATGGTGAAGTACCCCTACGGGTGCGTGGAGCAGACCGCCTCGAGAGGGTTCGTGCTCCTTGCCGCGGGGAGGCTCCTCTCCCTCTTGCGGCCCGAGGGCGGAGGGCCCGACGTCTCGGCCATGGTGAGTTCCGCCGCGGACAGGATCCTCTCCACCCAGATGGAACTCGGCGGCCTCGCCTGGTGGCCCGGCGGGGGGGCGGAGTATCCTTTCGGAACGATCTACGGCCTGGATTTCCTCCTTTCCGCATCGGAGAAGGGCTACGACGTGCCCTCCCAGGTCCTGGCGGCCCTGGAGGCCCGGGCCGCGGGATACCTGGGAAAGGAGGAGGACCTGGCGCTCCGGTGCTACGCCGCCTGCGTCCTGGCCGGAACGGGGCGCCCTGTGGGGCCCTGGCTCACCCTCTTCGCCGAGAGGACCCGGGACGCGAAGGACCTGGAAGGGGCGGTCTGGACGGCCCTGGGCCTGGCCTCCATCGGCAGGCGGAAGGAGGCCCGGAAGCTCCTCGCCTGGTGCAGGAAGATTCCTGCCGGGGGGAAGCGCCTCTCCGGCGGGACCCTTTCCTCCCCCCTCCGTACCCTGGCCCTGGAGGCCCTGGCCGGCCTGGAGCTCGATCCCGCTTCTCCGGAAACGATGAGACTCGTGGGGAGACTCGAGAAGGCCGCCCTCCATCCCTCCGGCCTCACCACCCAGGAAGCGGCCTGGGCCCTCCGGGCCCTGGCGGCCTTCGCCCGGGTGTCGGGGCGGAGGAAGGCGCCGCTGGAATGGAAGATCACCGGACCGGCCGGCTCCCGGGAAGGCCGGGGGCCGGGGGAGATCCGGTTCAGAGTAAAGGGAGGCGAGGCGATCCGGCTGGAAGGGAATGGGGATTTCTTCGGGTTCCTGGAGGTGGAGGGTTTCCGCATGGACGGGGAGGCCTCCGGGGAGAAAGGTGCGGTGCTGGTCCGGAGGATGCTGGACCCCCTGTCGGGGAAGCAGGTCCGTTCCTTCCGGAAGGGCCGGGTCTACGTGGTGCGCCTCGAGGGGGAGATCCCGGCGGGAGTGGAGAACTTCTGCCTGGCCGACGTCCTTCCCGGGGGATTCGAGATGGAGGGGGGCCGGGAGGGTGTGAATCTCCGGGAAGGGGAGGGCGAAAAGAGCGAGGTCCTCGCCCTGGACACGGTGGAGATCCGGGACGACCGGGTCCTGGTCTTCCGGACGGGAGAGATGAAGGGCCATTTCGTGTTGGGGTATAGAGTGCGGGCCGTCTTTCCCGGGAAGTACGCCACGTCGCCGGCCCAGCTCGAAGCCCTCTACGACCCGGGCAGGGTGTTGCGGGGCGGGGGGGGCGGAAAGGTGGAGATCCTCCCGTGAGGGGAAGAACTGCCTGGGGCGGCCGGGTCTTCCGCCTGGCCGTGGGGGTGTGCTGCCTCTTCGTGGGGGGGCACTTCCTGGCCGACCTGGCCTCCCCGGCCTTTCCCTTTCCCGTGGAGGCCCTGGACCGGTTCGGCGCCTCCAGGGTGGTCCTGGACAGGAACGGGGAGATCCTGAGGGTGACCGTGACGAAGCGGGGGGAGAAACTCCTTCCCGTGACCCTGGAAGAGGTTTCGCCCCACCTGGTCCACGCCGTCCTGGCCGGGGAGGACAAGGGCTTCTACGGCCACCTGGGGGTGGATTGGGTCGCCTTGGCCCGGGCGGGCCTGACGGACCTTCTCAGGGGAAGGATCGTCTCCGGGGCGTCGACCCTCTCCATGCAGGTGGCGAGAATCGTCGAGCCCGGCGGGCCCAGGCTTTGGCGCAAGACCAGGGAGATCTTCCGGGCCAGGGAGCTGGAGCGCCTTTATACCAAGAAGGAGATCCTCGGGTTCTACCTGAACCTGGCTCCCCTGGGTGGGATCCTTCGGGGATTCGAGGCGGGTTCCCTCTTCTGGTTCGGAAAACACGCCTCGGCCCTGGGGCCGGCCGAAGCGGCGAGTCTGGCGGCCATGTTGCCGGCTCCTTCGGCGAGGAGGCCCGACAGGCATCCGGAACTCCTCCGCTGGTTCCGGAACCTGGTCCTGGACAGGATGCTGAGATGCGGATACCTGGGCCGTGACGAATGGGCCCGGGAGAGATCCTCTCCTCTGGGGGCCCGCCCCCATCCCTGGCCCTTCCTGGCGCCCCACGCCTGCGACTACGCCCTGGCGAGGACCAATTCGAGGGTGGTCCGGACGGACCTGGACCTGGGGATCCAGCGGCGGATGGAGAAGGTGGTCCGGGGGTTCGGCGGGCCCGGGGCGGACGGGGTCGCCCTGGTGGTCCTGGACGGAAGGACCGGCGGGATCCGGGCCATGGTCGGATCGAGGGACTACAGGAGGATTCCCCTGAACGCATGTCTCTGCCGGAGGCCGGCAGGCAGCACGTGGAAGCCCTTTCTCTACGCCCTGGCCTTCCGGAAGGGGGCGGCCGGGCCGGAGGGGATCCTGAGCGACCGGCCTCTTCGGATCGGGGATTATAGACCGGCGAATTTTACCAGGGATTTTGCCGGGAGAATCCGGGCTGGGGAAGCCCTGGCCGTTTCCAGGAACCTCCCGGCGATCCGCCTGCTGAGAGCGGTGGGGGTGGATTCCTTCCGGGGGTTTCTTTCCGAGTTGGGCCTTTCCCTGAGAGAGAGGCCCCTCTACCTGGACCTGGCCCTGGGGACGGAGTCGGCCTCCCCCCTTGGGCTCGCCCGGGCGTGGAGAATCTTTTCCGATCCGGCGGAGGGGCTTTCCGTGGAATGGAAGTTCCGGTCCCGGGTGCTGGAGATCCTGGGAAGAAGATCGCCCGATCCTTCGGTCCTGGGGCCGGGGAGGGCGGCCTGGAAGACCGGGACCTCTGCCGACAGGCGTGACGCCTGGACCGTGGGAAATGCCGGGGGATACGTGATCTGCGTCTGGCTCGGGAACCTGGACGACCGGTCGGATCCGGGGCTCGTGGGGGGAAGGTCGGCGGCGATCCTCTTCGCAAGAGCGGCCGCCGCCCTGGAGTGAGGTTGAGTTGTATTTTTCCCTGGGCCCGACTTTTTGTTTTCGTTCTGATTTTTGGGTGGTTCCGGTGTCTTTGTTTTCGCAAGCCCTGTTTGTTTTCGTAAGCCCCCGATTTTTTCGTTGGCCCCTGCAATTTATATTTTCCCCTGCTTATATTTTTATATTTTCGTTAGCCCCTGCTTTTTTCGTTAGCCCCTGCTTTTATTTGTTAGCCCCTGCCGGCGGAGGAGACGATCCGAAGGATCGTCTCCGACGACGTCAGGGGTGTGGATTTTAGTTTTTTTTGGGGAGAGTATCGGGATTGTTGCCACTCCCCGGGCGTCTTCGGTCTGGGTCTGGCGACCCAGACCTCAGCCAGCCGGGGCTGACGTAAAAAAAAACCGTTAGCCCCTGCCGGCGGAGGAGACGATCCGAAGGATCGTCTCTGACGACGTCAGGGGGGTGGGTTTAAGTTTTTTTTGGGGGGGGAAGGTATCGGGGCTGATGCCACTCCCCGGGCGTCTTCGGTCTGGGTCTGGCGACCCAGACCTCAGCCGGCCGGGGCTAACGTGTGGGCTAACGATAGGGCTAACGTGTGGGCTAACGATAGGGCTGACGTGTGGGATGACGTTGGGTGTGACGAGGGGGAAGGGGACCTCTGCCTGCCGGGGCCGGTGATCTGCAGGCTCCCTTGGAGGGGGCGGCCTTGCTATGATGCCCCGCTCCGGAGGGTCAATCGGAACCAGGTGTCCCATGGAAACCAGGAAGGTGGTCATTACCCACGCCTTGCGGAGTCCCATGGGGGCGCTACACGGAGCTCTCTCCGGCGGCGGCCCTGTGGCTCTCGGGGTGGAGATCGTCCAGGCCCTGCTCCGCCGGGCCGGCCTGAAACCTTCGGTGGTGGAGCAGGTCTGGTTCGGCCAGGCCAGACCCGACCCGGAGCAGGGAAACGTGGCCGGCGTCGTGGCCTACCGGGCGGGAATCCCTGTGGAGGTCCCGGCCTGCACGGTCAACCTGGGGGCGGCCTCGGGGCTCCAGGCCATCCTGATCGCCGCCCGGGCGGTCCTCTCCGGGGAAGTCGAAGTGGCCCTGGCGGGGGGGCTGGACTGTTCCTCCTCGGTGCCACGCCTGGCCCAGGGAGACAAGGAAGCCCAGTACGGCCCGGGAGGCCTCTGGTGCGCCCTCCTCCAGGAGCCATGCGGCATGGCCGCCGAACACCTGGCCGCCAAATTCCACGTCTCCACCGGTTCCATGCTGGAATTCGCCCGCCTTTCCAGGGAGCGGGCCCGGACCGCCCGTGTCCAGGGCGCCCTGGACCCCCAGATCGCCCCGGTCCACATACGCTCGGGCAAGGAGATCTCCCGCACCTTGCGTTCCGACGAATATCTGCTCACCCCTCCCGATCCGCCGCCGGGTTTCCCCTTCCGGCCCGAAGGAGGGCTCGTTCCGGGCCCTTCGGTGGCTCCCCTGGCCGACGGCGCCGCCGCAGTGCTCCTCATGAGCAAGGAAGAGGCCCTGCGGCGGGGCTTCCAGCCCCTGGCCCAGGTCGGGATCGGCCGGGCCTCGGGAGAGGATCCCCGCTTCTCCGGCCTGGCGGCCGTTTCGGCGGCCCGGAAGGTCCTGGCCCTGGCGGGCCTTCCTCCTGCCTCCCTGGACCTGGTGGAAGCGGGAGAGACCTTCGCCGTGGACGCCCTGCTCTTCCTGGACAAGCTGGGCCTGGACCGGGAGAAAGTGAACGTCCTCGGCGGCGACCTGGCCCTGGGCCACCCAATGGGAGCCACGGGAGCCAGGATGGTGGTCACCCTGGTTCACGAAATGGCCCGCCGGGAGGTCCGAAAAGGCCTGGTGGCCCTTTCCACCTGCGGAGGCCTCGGGCTGGCGGCCACGTTCTTCCGGTTTCCCCTGAACAAGAGGGACATCTTCGAGATGCCCCGCATCGAAGAGAGGCCTCCCTTCTTCCGGAAAGGGGCCGGACCCAGGCGGAAGGGGAGGGAGGACCGTTGAGGATCCTTTCTCCAAGGCGGTTCCTGGGGCTCCTGGGCATCCCCTTTCTGGCCGGGGCGGCCCTCCTTCCCGGGACGGCCGGTCCTCCCGAGGGAAAGGGCCTGTCGGTCCTCCTGCGGCCCGCCCTCTCCCACTGGACTTCCATCCTCTCCCGGGGGGAGAAGATCCTCATGGAAGTGGATGTTCCCGGGCCCGCTCCGGCCAGGGCGGACCAGGCCCTCTTGTCGGGAAACGCCCTCCACTGCGGAATCTTCGGGCCCGTCCGTCCCATCCCGGCCGGCCCGGAAGTCCCTCTCGCTCCCGGGACCAGGCTCCTCCGCCGCCTGGCCGTTCCCGCCGAGTGGTTTCGCCTTCCCGAAAAGGCCGGGGCCCTGGACCTGCCCGCGGCGGAGATCTACTGGAAGTCCCCCGGCATCCGGACCCGGTCCAGGCCTTTCCTCTACCTGGACGAGGACATCCGCCGGGCCCGGGTGTCGATGGAGACCTCCCTGGGGAAGATGGAGTTCGTCCTGGAACCCGACAAGGCCCCGGACCACGTGAAGAACTTCCTCCGCCTCGTCCGGGCCGGGTTCTACGACGGCACCCTCTTCCACAGGGTGATCAAGGACTACATCGTCCAGGGCGGAGACCCCAACACCAAGGACGACGACCCCTCCAACGACGGCCGGGGCGGCCCTCCCTGGCGCCTGGAGCCCGAATTCTCCTGCCTGCCCCACGTCCACGGCGCCCTCTCCATGGCCCGGGACATGCGGAATCCCGCCTCGGCGGGAAGCCAGTTCTTCATCGTCGCCGCAGGGCGGGAGCAGCCCGCCCTCAACTGCAAGTTCACGGTTTTCGGAAGATTGGTGTCGGGAGACGACACCCTGGAGCGGATCGCCTCCGTTCCGGTGGGAGGGCCCTCGGGGACCACCCCCAAGACCCCGGTTGTCCTGGAGAAGGCCCGTATCGTATATCCCGACTGAGAAGAGAAGGAGGCTCGCCATCGTGACCGACCAGGGAATCCAGCCGGCTCCGGGCAAGAGGCTCGTGGCCAGGATGAATACCGAGAAGGGCCTCATGTCCTTCGAGCTCTATCCCGACAGGGCCCCCAAGACGGTGGCCAACTTCGTGCAACTGTCACGGACCGGCTTCTACGACGGCCTCACCTTCCACCGGGTGATCCGGGGGTTCATGATCCAGGGCGGGTGCCCCAAGGGAGACGGCACGGGAAACCCCGGCTATACCATCCCGGCCGAATTCAACGACCTTCCCCACGAGAAAGGGGTGATCTCCATGGCGAGGGGCGCCGACCCGGACTCGGCGGGATGCCAGTTCTTCGTGGTCCATTCGCCCCACGCCGCCCACCTGGACGGAGCCTATACCGCCTTCGGGAAGCTCGTGGAGGGCTTCGACGTCCTGGACGCCATCGCCTCGGCGCCGGTGACCAGGAACGGCTCGGAGCGGTCCCGCCCCGTGGAACCCGTGAAGATCCTGGGAATCGAGGTGGAGGAGGTGGAGATCGAGGCCGAAGCCCCTCCCGAGGAGGATGCTCCCGGCGAGGGCGGGGAGGAGCCGCCGGCCGGCCCGGATGAGTCCGGAGATTCCGGAGAATCCGGGGAGGGGGAAGGAGAGGAGGCGGATCCGCCCCACAGCCCGGAAGGTTGATTTCTCCCGGGAACGGGCGCGGATGTTTCAACCAGGACGGAAAGGCCTTTTCCCTGGCCGGCGTGTCGCCGCAGGAGGATCCCTGCGCCGGGCGTGGTCCTTCCGGGACGGACACACCCCGGCAGGTGTCACCTTTCCCCTTCCTTCGCCCGGAGGTGAGCAGTGGGCGAGGAAAGGACGAATAAATACAATGAATAAGAAACCATGGACCGGGAGGTAGAGCGGCCGTGAAGGAGGAAGGACTTCGCCCCCTGGAGGCCTTGAGGGACGCCCTGAGGGCGGCCCGGGGCCGGTTCGGCCGGCCCTACAGGATCCCTTCGGCCTGGCTGGGACAAGGAACGGGCCAGATCCGGGTGGATCCGGCCGGGTGGATCCTGGATGTGGTGGAAGAGATCCTCGCCCGTCCGGCCGCCCCGCCTCCCCGGGAGCCCGGCTGGTCACGAAGGGCCGTGGCCTACAACCTTTTTCCAAGGCTCGGGGCCGCCTGGGATCACGACGGCGACGGAAGGGTGGGAACGGATCTCCTGGAGGGGGGATGGCGGGAGACGGGCACCCTGGTGAAGGCCCTGGGGCTCCTGCCGTATATCCGGGGGTTGGGATGCGATACGGTCCACCTCCTTCCAGTGGCGGCCATGGGCCGTTGCGGGAGGAAGGGGATCCTGGGCTCGCCCTACTCGGTGAGGAATCCCTACAAGGTTGAGGAGACCCTGGCGGAGCCCGCCCTGGGTCTCTCTCCCGAGGCCTGCATGGAGGCCTTCACCGCCGCGGCCCGTCTTCTCGGCATGAGGGTCGTGGTGGAATTCGTCCCCAGGACGGCATCTCCCGACAGCGACTGGGTGGGGGAGCACCCGGAGTGGTTCTACTGGATCGACGCGGACCTGCCCGACAGGCCCGCCGGATCGGCCGATCCCCGGCTCTACGGCCCGCCGATCTTCGATCCCGCCGCCCTGGAGGTCATCAAGCGCAAGGTCGAGTGGGAGAAGGATTTCCGGGATCTCCCCCCTCCACCCGAGGCGTACCGGGCCCTCTTCCGGGACCCGCCGGCTCCGAATACTCTCGAGAAGGTGGATGGGTGCTGGATCGGCCGGGACCGGGAAGGCCGGCGGGTCCGGGTCGCCACGGCCTTCGCGGACTGGCCTCCCGACGACAACCAGCCCCCATGGAGGGACGCCGCCTACCTCAGGCTCTACGACCACCCCGACTTCAACTACGTGGCCTACAATACGGTCCGGATGTACGACGAGCGACTGGCCCGGCCCGAGAACCGCGTGGCCGGCGTGTGGGAGCGGATCCAGGGCATCCTTCCCTGGTGGCAGGAGCGTTTCGGTGTGGACGGGGTCATGGTGGACATGGGCCACGCCCTTCCGGGGAAGCTCAAGGAGGGCTTCGTCCGGGCCGCCAGGGAGAAGGACCGGGCCTTCGCCTTCTGGGACGAGAACTTCTCCATCACGGCCGAGAGCGCGGGAGAGGGCTACGACGCCGTCCTCGGCTATTCCTGGCTGGACGTATGGCACCGGGGGAAGCTGGAGGGGCTCCTTGGGCGGCTCGCCTCGGAGAGGCTTCCCCTCCCCTTCTTCGCCACGGCCGAAACCCACGATTCGCCCAGGGCTGCGTCCCGCCCGGGAGGAGAGGTCCTTTCGCCGGGCCTCTTCGCCCTTCTCTGCGCCATGCCGGCCATCCCCTGGATCCACGGGGGCTTCGAGCTCCGCGAGCGGGTTCCCGTAAACACGGGCCTGGATTTCACCACCGAGGAGATCGGAAAATATCCGCCGGAACGGTTACCACTCTTCAGCCCGGCGGCCCTGTCCTGGACTGAGGAGGAGAGCCTGGTTCCCTGGATCGAGAAGGTCCTGGCCGCCAGGAGGCGTTTCCTGGAGGCCGCCGCCGATCCGGACCCGGCCTCCTTCCGCCTGCTTCCGGCCGGCGGCGAGGGCGTGCTGGCCGTCCACCGGCCGGGACGGGAAGGGGGCTTCCTCCTCGTCTTCAACCCCGACCCGGAAGGGGAGCATTCCTTCCAGGTTCCCTCACCCTTCGGCGGAGCCCGGAGCTGCCTTTGCCTTCTCACGGAGAGGACCTTCTCCGCCGGCGGCGAAGGCCTCCTGGGGGGCCGGATCGAAGCCGGCGGGGCCCTCTGGCTCGTGCCCGGAGAAGGAGCGGAAGGGTGAGAGCCGGGGGAATCTCCCGGGATGGAGGCGGTGCCTCCTTCCGGCGGAGGGAGACCGGGGCGATCCTCGTTCTCTTTTTCCTTCTCGCTCTCTCCGCCCTCCTGGGGGGGTACCTCTCCCGGCGCCACCCCAACATCATGGAGGCCCGGAACTTCCTTTGCGCCAGGGACATCCTCCGCGGCGGCGATTGGCTCTTTCCCGCCATGGACGGGGAGGTGCGCCTCCAGAAGCCTCCCCTTCCCACCTGGCTCTCGGCGGCGGGCTCCCTCCTCCTCGGGGAGGGGAAAGGAAACGCCGGCGAAGGGGCCGCCATGCGGTTCCCCGCCTTCCTGGCCGCCCTGGCCGGGCTCTTCCTGGTGTTTCTCTTGGCCCGCGACTGGGGCGCAGGGCCGGCCGAGGCCGCCCTCGCCGCCTGCGCCGCCGCCACATCCTGGGCCTACGTCCAATGGGGGGTCCTGGCCACGTGGGACGTATACGCCTACGTGTTCGGCCTGGGAGGGGTGGTCTTCCTGGACAAGGCCCTCCGGGCGGGGAAGGGCCTCCGGGCCTGGTGGGGATGGGCCCTGCTCTCGATCCTCTTCTGGGGGGCCGCCGGCTGGAGCAAGGGGCCCGTGGCCTTCTTCGCCCTCTTCCTGCCCTACCTGGCGACCATGCTCCTCTTGAAGGAGTCCCGCCGTTCCTTCCCCTGGGGTCGGGCGGCCGCCGTCCTGGTCCCGGGGCTGATCCTGGGGGGACTTTGGTGGGGGATCGCCTGGTTCTCCCACGGCCAATCCAGGGAGGCCTTCAGGGCCGAGGCCGCCGCCTGGGGGACCAAGCACCTCCACGGCTTCCTCTACTACATGGCGGGCCTTCCAAGGTATACCCTTCCCTGGTCCTTTCTCCTCCTGGCCGCCCTGGGAGGTTGCTGGAAGAGGAGGGGACACCTCAGGTCCATGGCGGTGTGGTTCCTGGCGGGACTGATCCTTCTCAGCCTGGTGCCTGAAAAGAAGTTCCGCTACGCCCTGCCCCTCGTCTTTCCCATGGGGCTTTTGGTGGGGGCCTGGATGGCCAGGGAGACCGATCCCTGGGAGGGAGTTCCCCGGTGGGTGCGGGGGGTGTGCAACGGCCACAGGGCCTTGCTGATCCTTGCAGGGCCGGTCGGGGCGGGGGGGCTCTTCTGGGCAGTACGTCACGGCGCTTCCCCCCTTTTCCTTCTTGGTGCGCCCTTCTTCCTCTTCGTTTCCTGGGCGGCCTGGAAGAAGGGCTGGAGGCCCTTCTGGCTCGGAGGGGCCACGGCGGGGGCTGGAGCCCTGGCGGCGGCCCTGCTCCTGCCCGCCATGGCGATCCTGCCCAGGTTCCAGAACCGGTTCCGGGAGTTTGCGCTCGCCGGGATGAGGGACGCCGGCCTCCCCCTCTACTCGCTGGAGCCCCTCTCCCCCTGCATGTCCTGGGCCCTGGACCCGAAAGGAAGGCTCACCCTGGATGGTCCCCTTCCCGAAGGCTCCTTTCGCCTCCTGGCCCGGGAGGAGGAGTCTGGTAAGGTGGAGAAGGCTCTTTCCCTCGAGGGAAGGGGCCTGGTGGCCCTGGCCCGTCCCGTCTACTGGGCGGGGGAGCCGGAAACTTTCGTCCTCTGGAGGGTTTCAGGAAAGAGGAAAGGCGGGGAGGCGGGAAAGGGCCGGAGCGTTCCGGGAGGAAAAGACCCATGAGCGAGGTGAAGGTGGATGCCCGGGGGCTTCCCTGCCCCCAGCCGGTCCTGCTGACCCGGAAGGCCCTGGCCGACCTCGGCGGGGAAGGGGTTGTGGAGGTCCTGGTGGACTCGGCCGCCTCCAGGGACAACGTGAAGCGCTTCGCCGAGAGCCAGGGATGCACCGTCCAGGTGGAGGAGCCCGAGCCCGGACTCTGGGAGATCCTGGTGGCCAAGGGCTATACATGCGGAATCCCGCAAGAAGAGGAGTCCTCCCGGGAGGTGTCCCCCCGGCCCGGGGCCTCCTCCGCCCCCGGCGGGGAGACCGGCACGGGGGTGGTGCTCTACGTCAACGGCCCCACCATGGGCCGGGGAAACGAGGAGCTCGGCCGGATCCTGATGAAAGGCCTCCTGGCGACCTTGAAGGAAGTGGAGCCCCTTCCGACCCACCTGGTCTTCGCCAACGAGGGGGTCCGCCTCACCACGGAGGGCTCGGAGGTCCTGGAAGAGATCGCCGCCCTTGAAAAGCTCGGGGTGAAGGTGCTCTCCTGTGCCACCTGCCTGGGCCACCTGGGCCTGGAGAAGGACCTCCGGGTGGGCCTGGCGAGCAACGCCTTCGAGATCGCCACGGTCCTGATGCAGGCCCGGAGCGTGATCACGCCCTGAGAGAGTGAACATCCATGACGGAGGAAAGGAAACAGCGGCTGACCGAGACGGTGCGCGGCTCGGGCTGAGCTTCCAAGCTCGCTCCGGGGTCCCTGGAGCAGGCGTTGCGAGGCCTGGAGTTCGGCACCCATCCCGATCTGCTCGTGGGCCTGGAGCAGATCGACGATGCCGGTGTGTACCGCCTTTCCCCCGACCTGGCCCTGATCCAGACGGTGGATTTCTTCACTCCCATCGTGGACGACCCCTTCGATTTCGGCCGGATCGCCGCGGTGAACGCCCTTTCCGACGTCTACGCCATGGGAGGCACCCCCAGGACGGCCCTGAACCTGGTGGGATTTCCTGTGAAGAAGATGGAGATCGACGTCCTTCGGGAAATCCTCCGGGGAGGGTTGGAGGTCCTGAAGGAGGCCGGGGTGGTCCTCATGGGGGGACACAGCGTGGAGGACGACGAGCTCAAGTACGGCCTGGCCGTGACGGGTTTCGTCCACCCCGATCGCTTTTTCACCAAGCAGGGGATCCGGCCCGGGGACGAACTGGTCCTGACCAAGCCCCTGGGCACAGGGGTCCTGGCCACGGCGGTGAAGGCAGGACTGGCCCCACCGGAGGCGGTGGAAGCCATGACCCGCTCCATGGTCACTCTGAACCGGGAGGCCTCCGAGGCGGCCAAGGATTTCCACGTCCACGCCTGCACGGACGTGACGGGCTTCGGGCTCCTGGGCCACCTGGCCGAGATGGTGGCGGCCTGCGGGATCTCCGTGGAGATCCGCGCCTCGGCGCCGGAGATCCTCCCCTGGGCCGAGGAGGCCGCCGGGATGGGGATGATCCCAGCCGGTTGTTACGCCAACAAGGAATTCCGATCCTGCATGGTGGAGGTCGATCCAGGCGTGGCCCCTGAGAAGGTGGACCTTCTTTTCGATCCCCAGACCTCGGGCGGGCTCCTCCTGGCTCTTCCCCGGGAGGAGGTCCGGGCCTACGAAGAGGCCCTGGAGAAGAGGGGCGGAAAGGCCGTCCCCGTGGGGCGGGCCTTCAAACCGGAGGACCCTCTCCGGGCGGGGAAGATCCTCGTCCTTCCCTAGGCCGGGGGCGGAAGGGCCGCTCGCTCCCCGGCGGGGGGCCTTCTATAATCGCCGGCGGAAAAGCGGGAGGATTCCCCGGCATGGACGGGCCTTCATGGACGGATCGGAAACCAGGACCTTCGGAGCCCGCAGGCCCTATACAAGGGGCAGGGCCTTCCTTCTCGGCGTGAAGGCTCTGCTTGCGGCCGCCCTGGTGAACCTCCTTCCCTTCCTCTTCGCCATGCGGGGCGTCCCGCCGGCCGACGTGGAAGGGAAGTACGACTTCCTGGCCTTCGTCCACGCCCCGGCCCTCCTGATCGTGGACGGGCCCCTTCCTTCGCCGGAGTTCTTCTTGGGAAGGCTGGACTCCTTTACGGCCAGGCTCGCCGGGAGCGTCCTGGTGTTCGCCGGTTGGATTCCCTGGGCCTTCCTGGCGGGAGTCCTCCTGGTCCTCCTGGGTTGGCGGACCAAGGATCTCTGGTTCGAGAGGCGCCTGGTCCTGAAGGGGTTCCTCTTCTCCGAGGCTGCCTGGTGGGTCCTTTTCTTCTTCGCCGCTCCCAACAGGGACTCGGCCTGGCTCAACATGGCCGCCTTCATCGTGGGACTTCCCCTGGTCAAGTTCTTCCAGCTCTACCTGGCCGCCCGGGGGTGCGCCGTCCTCAGGGTTCCTCCCAGGAAGGCCTGGATCGTGAGCGCCCTGGCGGGTTGCATGGTGGTCTACTGGGGGGCCCTCTTCTTCCTCTTCGAGGAGTTCAACCACGTGGAGGAGATGCGCGAGGCGGCCCTCAGGCGGAAGGATGGGGCCCCGGGAGAGAGCGGCCGAAGGGAGGACCGGAAGGATGGGTGAGCGCCCCTACGAGGCTCTGAAGAAGAAGAACCTGGAGCTGTCCGCCCTGGACGTCCGGGAGAAAGGGGCCGTCTGCCGGGCCCTTCCCGTGAAGGTCACCCTCAACAATACGCACAAGTGCAACCTGACCTGTCCCCTCTGTTTCAAGCAGTTCGAGCCGGGCGCCAACATGTCCTATCCCGACATGCCCATCGAAGTCTTCCGGGCGGTGGCGGAAGACCTCTTTCCCGCCGCCGACGAGGTGGCGCTCTCCGTATCGGGTGAGCCCCTGGCGGCGGGCCCCATCGAGGAGGAGCTCGAGCTCGGCGGGCGTTACGGCGTCAATTACAGGATCACAACCAACGGGGTGTTTCTTGCGGTGGACCGGATCCGAAGGGCGGTCCTGGAGAACGTGGCCTACCTGCACGTCTCCATGGACGCCGCCCGGAAGGAGACCTTCGAGCGGGTCAGGGAGGGGGCGCGCTGGGAGCGGGTTTTGGGGGGGATCCGGGCGCTCCTGGAGGAGCGGGCCCGCCTGGGGCGCGGACCCGAGGTGTGGCTCAACTTCGTGATGATGCGGGAGAACATCGAGGAACTTCCAGACTGGGTCTCCCTTGGTGCGGAACTCGGCGTCGACGCCTTGTACGCCGAGCACGTGGTGGTCCCGGCGGCCTTCTCCATCCAGAGCCTGGTGCGCCACAGGCGCCTTGGGGCCCGGATGATGGAGGAAGCCCGGCGCAGGGCGGAGGCCCTGGGGATCCGCCTCCACCTTCCCGCACCCTACCCCTTGCCGCCGGAAGGCGAGGAGGATCCGCCGGTGAGCCGGGAGGAGGCCAGGGAGATCGTGGCCCGGGGTGGAGACGGCGGAGGAGATACGACCCCCGATGAGGTGGCCGGGAAGGAGGAACCTTCAGGCGGGGAGGGTGTCCCCACCGGAAGGGGGAGCGTGGAGGGGGAGGATCCCTCCGGCGGGGGAGAGAAGGCCCCCAGGATCCCGACGCCCCAGGAGATCTGGGCCTACAACGCCCGGATCGAAGCCGGTCCACCCGTGCCCTGCCCTTATGCCTGGAGGGAGATCTGGATCCACTACGACGGGGAGATTCTTTGTTGTGATACACCTACCTTTCCTCACAGGATGGGCAACGTGATGGAGGAGAAGGCCTCCCTTGCCTGGAACGGCGCCCCCTACCGGGAGCTGAGGGAGCGCCTGGCCTCGGGGGAGGTTTTTGCGGCCTGCCGGCATTGTCACGTGGTGGCCCAGCTTTCGGACGGCGGGGATTCCCTTTCTTTCGTGAAGGAGACCTGAGCCGGCGGTGCGGGGGGAGAAGGTTCCGGAGGGAGGAACATGAGCCGGGAAAGAGGTGTGCTCTTCGACATGGACGGGGTGCTGGTCGATTCCGGGCCCCTTCACAAGGAATCCTGGAGGCGGATCGCCATGGATGCGGGCCGTCCCATGGAGGACTCCTTCTTCGACCGGACCTTCGGAATGCGGAACGAGGAGATCCTGGAGGAACTCCTGGGGCCGGACCTGGAAGGGGCGAGGAAGGCCGAGCTGGGGAGGCGCAAGGAGGAGGTCTACCGGGAGCTGGCCAGGGAGAGGCTGGTGGCGGCTCCCGGAGCGGCGGACCTGGTGCGGGCCCTGAAGGAGGCAGGGTTCCGGACGGCCCTGGCCTCGTCGGGGCCCAGGGCCAACGTTGAGCTCGTCCTGGATGTGACCGGACTGGGAGAGATGATGGACGCCTACGTATGCGCCGAGGACGTGGAGAGGGGGAAGCCCGATCCCCAGGTCTTCCTGGAGGCGGCCCGGCGGCTCGACCTGGAACCTTCCCGGTGCGTCGTCGTGGAGGACGCCCTCGTGGGAGTGGAGGCGGCCCGGCGGGCGGGAATGAAGGTAGTGGGGGTGGCGGGGGAGGAGGAACGGAAGGCCGTTCTCCGGGAGGCCGACCGGGTGGTATCCTCTCTGGAGGAGCTTTCCCCCCGGGTTTTCGAGGAACTTCTGGAGGTCCCATGGGAGACCTGAGAGACCAGCTCAAGAAGGCGGGCCTGCTGAAGAAGAAGGACCTGAAGCGCATCGCCCACGAAGAGCGGGTGAAGCGCAAGAAGGAGGGCCGGGACGCCCTGGAGCGGGAGAAGGCCAAGGCCCGGGAGGCTTTCCGGAAGAAGCAGGAGGAGAAGGCCGCCCGGGACCGGGCACTCCAGGAGAAGCGGAACCAGGTCCTGAAGAAGAAGGAGGAAGTGGCCAGGCTCAAGGCCCTGGTGGAGAGCCGCAAGGTGGTGGACCGGGACAAGAGCCGGAAGTTCTTCTTCGTGGACCGGGCCGGGTGGGTGCCTTACCTGGAGATCGGACCCGACACGGCGAGACTCCTCGAAGCAGGCAACCTGGGAATCGTGGAACTCCCTTGGGAGCGGCAAGGCGTATTCGCTCTGGTGCCAAGAGAAGTGGCTCTCCAGATCAAGAACCTCGACGCCGAATGCCTCCTCTACCTCCAGGGCGACAAGAGCTGAAAAAACGGAACCGACCTGCCCGGGGCTGACATAGGAACGCCGACCTGCCCGGGGCCGACATAGGAAAAAAAGCGCGCTAGCCCCAGCTTATTCTCATCGCTAGCCCCAGCCCTTTTCATGGTTAGCCCCTGCTTTTTTCGATTTCGTTAGCCCCTCTTTTTCTCATTTTCGTTAGCCCCTGCTTTAATTATTTTCGTTAGCCCCTGCCGGCGGAGGAGGCGATCCGAAGGATCGCCTCCGACGACGTCAGGGGGGTGGGAGTCAGTTTTTTTTGGGGGGGGAAAGTTTCGGGGTTGTAGCCACTCCCCGGACGTCTCGTGCATGTCACTTCGTTCCATGCACGAGCCGGCAGGGGCTTACTAAAAAGAGGGGAAAGGGACTCAGCCGGCCGGGGCTAACGAAGGGGGGGGAAGGGGTCAGACTTCTTCGCCTTCGAATTGGGCTGTGGTGATCTCTCCTTCCAGCCACATTTCGAAGGCGGCGATCCACTTGGCGGCCCAGGCCACGGAGGAAGCCGCCGTCGTGACTTTCCCCGGTTCGCCGGGCCTTGCAGCGTGGAAGTCTTCCGGCCGGGAAGTGCAGATATAGAGCTGTCCCATGGAATCGACCAGAGTATGCGGAATGGGAGTATTCCCGGCGAGCTCCTCCAGGGTGGGCCGGATCATGTAGACCTTGATGGACCCCCCGTACGTATCGTTGTTGGGATGGTCGTGCTCGTAGACCACCTGGAGAGTATAGGTCACGTCCGGGTAGGTCGTGGAGACGATGTCCCCCACCCAGGAGAGCCTCCCGTCGGCCTCCACCTGGAGCCGGAACTGGGGAAAGAACCGGGCCATGGCGGCCCGCTCGGCCTGGAAGAGCTCAGGGTCGGTCTCGTACCAGTAGAAAGCCCCCAGCCGCCCAGGAGGGACCTGGATCCTTCCAGCACTCCCGAGGGAACGTCCCTCACCCCCCTTCCGGGCCGGGCTTCCCTTCTTGTCGGGGACCTTCATGGACAGGCGGAAGGCGAAGGGGAGTCAAAAGGAAGCGAGCTTGCCCGGAGGGACCTTGATGGACCCGCCGTCGTCGCTCTTGGGATCCTTGACCTCGCCCTTCTTGTCCACCACCACCTTCTCGCCTTGGAGAAGGCGCTTGCGGATCTCTTCACGCCTGGCCTTGAGGGCCTCGTCGTCGTTGGAAGGCTGGGCGGCCATGGCCGCTTCGGGAACCCTGATCTTCATGATGGAACGACCTCCTTGATTGCCGTCTCTCCCCCTTAGAGGGAAAGGAATGGAGAGGCTACAGCCCCTGACAAGGACGATAGGATAAATTGCCTTGTTTCGGGGCTTGCCACCTTCCCCTGTTGTTAAACCTTTGTAAGGACTCTCTTCTTTCCAGGGGGTTGAGGAAGGGAGGACCGGAAGCGCTCCGGATCTCGCTCTCCTCCCCCCCGCCCTGGATTCACCTCTTCAAGATGTAGACCCAGCCCACACCAGGGTTGGGAATGAGCTTGTTGATGTACTGATCCACCCAGCGATCCACGTTGGCGATCCGGGTCCTGGGCACATAGACGATGTCGTAGGGCTGAAGATAGAAAGGCGGCGGCGATCCTCCCGCCATGGCCACTTCCATGTCGAGAAGGTAGGTCTTGCGCTTCTCCCCCTCGGTCCGGATGACGATCACGTTGTCGGGCAGGGCCTTGTCCATGTCGAAGCCCCCGGCCTGGAGGATGGCCTCCAGGGCGGTCATCCGGCCCGGCATGGGAATGAGCCCGGGCGTCTTGACCTCGCCTCCCACGTAGACCCGCCGGGCCACGAGCTCCTTGGGGATGACCGTGACCTCTGGGTGCTTGAGGAAAGGGGTGTAGCGCCGCTTGAGCTCCGCCGCGAGCTCTTCGGGTGTCTTCCCGTCGACCTGGACGTCCCCCACGAGCTGGAGGGAGATCTTCCCGTCGGGGCGGACCAGGAGGTCCGTCTCGTTGAGCTCGGGGGCGTAGAAGAACTTGAGATCCAGCTTGTCCCCGGCCGCCAAGGTCACCCGGGGTGGGAGGCTGGCGTCGGGAGGAGGCGGCGGGTCTCCCTCGGGAATGGTCCCGCAGGAGGCCAGCGCCAGGAGAGAGAGAGCCAAGACCGCTGAGGGATACTTCATCGTTGCTCCACCTACTGCGCAAAGGAGGGTCTTCCTGCCTCTCCAGAAAGTATGCCTTCTTCCACGGAGAAGAATGGCCGGCCCATCGGGGGACTTTTCCTGGAGGAACCTCGAGGAAGAGGACGTGGCCTGCCTTTCATGGGAGTTGCCGGAATACCCGTGAATGCCCGAAAAAAAGAGGCGGGAACAGGAGCACCGCCGGAAAGAGTCCCCCTTCTCTGGAAAAGGGACCGTAGCCTTGCCGGAACAGAAGTGCTTTCTATGAGTAGATTTTTCGGGACCGCTCTTTTCTTGGACTCCGTCCCTGTCGGTGCACGGACCGACGCAGAAAAACTAGTTTACGGTCCAGGGGGTCTGGGGAATTCCGGCCTCCTCTGGGAGGAAAGGAAACCGGGCCAGGCTTCCCGCGAGCCCAAGAAGGTGAAAAAGCCTAGCAGCCCGTGGAGAGTTAGACAAGGAAAAATCGGGGATCGGAGGGTTTCTTTTTTTTGTTTCGCGTCTCGTTATCCGACGGCCTTTCCGGGCTGCAAGGACCGGACATCCTCTATCCTCCTTTTTCCCAAGGAGTTCTGGACGATCGGCCTCCGGCCCAGGGAAAAGAGACCAAAACCCTGTGGATCGATCCGAGGCTCCTGGTTTGTTTGTCCGAGGGCACTGGACATTTCTCGCCATTTATAGTCCGATTTCCGGATTCTTGCAGGACCCAACCCTCTTCTCCTTTACGTCCACCCTCCCAGCGTCTGGAAGCCCCTCGGGAAGGACAAGAGCCCCGGCTAAAGGTCCGCCCCACCTCCAGCGAAGCCCCCTGTAGAAGGGAAAAACCCGGGAACTTTTCCCGACCTCCCGGAAGGCCCGGCCCAGGCATCCCGCCCCGCACAAAGAAAGAAACCTACCTGGTACGGCCTGCCTGAAGAAATTGGGCATTCCCCTCCACCTGGGCCGGGAGAAAAAAAAATTTTCTCCTGGAAAAAGGGGCCTCTCGTCCGATCATAGCCTAAGTTAGTTAGGACTCACTAACCGCCAGCCGGTCCTCCCGCAGTGAACCGCACCAGGGAGGGGGCCTGCAGGCCCAACCTGGGGACGGCCCCAATGAACAGACGCGAAGAGATCCTGGACGAAGCCATGGCCCTCCTGGTGGAGGAGGGCCTGAGCCGCCTCACCATGAAGCGGGTGGCCGAGAGGGTGGGCTTCTCCGAGCCCGCCATGTACCGCCACTTCAAGGACAAGGAAGACCTGATGCTCGCCATGATCGAGCGGGTCCGGGGCCGCTTCTTCCGGATCGCCGACCAGGCCGACCTTTCCGCCCCGCCCAGGACTTACCTGGAACAGACCTTCTGCCGGATCCTGGCCTACCTGGAGGAGGTCCGGGGGGTGACGATCCTCTTCCTCTCGGACTCCACCTACAACCGCAAGGAACCCCTGCGGCAGGCCCTCCTGGACTGGTTCCGCGGTATGAGTTCCCGGTTTACCGAATACCTGGAGGGCGCGAAGGCCCGCGGCCAGGTCCCACCCGACCTGGACCCGGCCGCCGCGGCCCTCACCTGGCTCGGCGCCGTCCAGGCCTTGACGATCCGCTACATCCTGGAAGAGGGCCGGGTCTCCATCACCGGCTCTTGCGACGAGGTTCTCGAAATCCTGCTCAGGGGAGTGACGAGGTGAAGACTTTCTTGAAATTCGTGGTTGTGATTCTGCTGGGCGCCGCCCTGACCTTCGGGGCGGTCAAGCTGGTCCGGCTCCGGAAGGAACAACTGGCTCGCACCCGGATCGCCCCGGTCCGGACGGTTCCGGTGGTGCCGGGCCGGATCACCCGGGGGGATTTCCTCCTCGTGCGCCCCTACATCGGGGTCCTGGGCTCGAACAGGCAGGCCTCCCTCCAGGCCCGCGTCTCGGCACAGGTGACCCAGGTCCTCCACAGGGAGGGGGAGGCGGTCCGCCGCGGAGACCCCCTGGTCGAGCTGGACGGAACCCCCTCGGCCCCCCGGGGCTCCCGCCTGGCGGCCATGAAGACCCTGGAGCACCAGGAGAAGGCCCTGGCCGACTCCGAGAAGACCCGCCGCAACCTCCTCTCCATCCTGGAGCGCACCCGCGGCCTCTTCCGGAAGAAGATGGCTTCCCTGGACCAGGTCCAGCTCCTGGAGAACCAGGTGGAGGCCGTGGCCGTCCGGATCTCCGACTTGAAGCGGGCTCTGGCGAACGCCCGGGAGAAGCTGGATTTCTTCACGATCCGGGCCCTCTTCGACGGCAGGATCTCCCGGGTGCTGGTCAACCCGGGAGACCTGGTCATGCCGGGCCGGCCGGTCCTGGAGATGGAGGATCCCTCTCCCTGCAAGATCACCGTCTCGGTCTCCACCGAGGACCTCCCCCGGCTGAAGGCCGGCCTCCAAGCCCGGGTCACCTGGAAGGGGAAGGCCCTCACGGTCCCCATCGCCCGGGTCTATCCCTCGGCGGACCGGTCGGGGGTGGGCACGGTGGAGCTGGACCTTCCGGAGCCCCCCTTCGGGCTGCCCCTGGGCGCATCGGTCACGGTGGAAATTCCTGTCCGGCGGATCCCGGACGTCCTCCTGGCGCCCGAGGGAGGAGTCCTCCAGGGACCCGAGAAGGCCACGGTCTTCAAGATCGTGGAGGGCAGGATTCGGGTGGTGCCAGTCCGGGTCCTGGGCGCCTCGCCGACCCAGTTCGCCCTGGAAGGGCCCCTCTCTCCCGGGGACGAGATCGTCACAGGGAGCGACTCTCTGCTCTTGAGGCTCACGGCGGGCACGAAGGTGGAGAAGGCGGAGAGTCCCAATGACTGAGAAAAACCGCGGCTTCATCGGCTACGTCTTCACCCACCCCCACCTGGTGGTGGTCCTGGCCCTCCTGATCCTGGTGATGGGGATCTACGCCTCCTTCGCAATCAAGACGGACCTCTTCCCCGACGTGAACCGTCCCACCGTGGCGGTCATGGTGACCCGGCCTGGAGCCTCGGCCAAGGACATGGCCGAATACGTGGCCCGCCCCATCGAGAGGGCCTGCAACGCCTTGAGCGACATCCGCAAGGTCTCCTCGGTCTCCAAGGACGAGGTTGCCGTGGTCACGGCGGAATTCCGGTATGGGAGAAACCTCCAGGCGGCCCTCACGGATGTCCTCGCCGCCGTCCAGAAGGTCCAGGCCCTCCTCCCCGATGGCATCCTCCCGCCCCAGGTGTTCAAGATCGGCGAATTCACCAACCCGGTGATGACCCTGGCCGTCCTGCCCGCCCCCGGGGGGCCCTACGACCTGGCCCTGGCCCGCCAGATGGCGGAGAACGACCTCAAGGACGCCCTCCTGGCCCTCCCCGAGGTGGCCGACGCCGAGGTCTTCGGCGGAATCCGCAGGGAGGTGGAGATCCGCCTCGACCCGGCCCGGGCCGGGAAGTTCGGGATTCCCTTCCAGGTCGTCATGGACGCCGTCCGGGCGGGGAACATGGACATCCCCGAAGGATTCGTCCTCAACGACAAGGCCCAGGTCATCCTCAAGACCCGGGGCGAGCTGACCCGGATCCGGGCCCTCCGGGACCTGCCCATCCCCTGGAAGGGCCGGGTCCTCCACTTGAGGGACCTGGCCGATGTGAAGAACGGCGAGGCCGACCGTTTCTCGGCATTCCGCTTCAACGGGAAACCCGCCGTGGCGGTGAACATCCTGCGCCACGAGGACACCAACACGGTGGCCACCATCCGGGCCGTGGAAAAGGCCCTGCCCGGCCTGAAGGAACGCTTCCCGAACCTGGAGATCCACGTGGCGGACACCCAGAAGCGGGTGATCGATCTCTCCGTCTCCAACCTGAAGGACTCCCTGCGGGACGCCATCATCTTCACGGTCCTGGTCATCTTCCTCATGCTGGCCGACCTCAGGGCCGCCCTGATCACGGGAATCTCCATCCCCTTCACCTTCTTCCTGACCTTCACGGTGATGATGCTCACGGGGATGCAGTTCAACATGGTGACCCTGACGGCCGTGATCCTGGCCGTGGGGATGCTCGTGGACGACGCCATCGTGGTGGTGGAAAACATCGACCGCAAATACAAGGCCGAGGGGGGTGACCTGAGGGAGACGGCCATGTCGGCCACGAGAGAGATCATGCTGGCCGACTTCTCGGGCACCTTCTCAACCGTGCTGGTCCTTGTCCCGATCATGTTCGTCGGGGGCTACGTCCAGCGGGTCCTCCGCCCCCTTACGACGACCCTGAGCATCGCCCTGGGCGCCTCCTTCATCGTTTCGGTGACCCTAATCCCCCTCCTGGCCCCATGGATCATCAAGAGGACGGAAAAGAAGGAATACCTGGTGATCCGCCTCCTGGACGGACTGGCCAGGCTCTTCCAGATCCCCATGGTCGGCGGCCTCCAGCGGTTCTTCACGTCCACCTTCGATTTCGTGCACCGCTTCAAGTGGATCTTCCTTCCCCTCCTGGTCGTGCTTCTTCCCCTCTCCCTGAAACAGATGGACCTGGTGGGGCGCGATCTCATGCCCCCCATGGACACGGGGATCATGAAGATCCGGGTGGAAACCGAGTCCGACTCTTCCCTCGAGAGGACCGAGGCCCTCATGAAGCGGATCGAGGCGAGGATCCGGAAGGAGAAGGGGCTCCTCTCCATGCTGGGCTTCGCCGGCTCCGAACCGGGCCTCATCACCTTCGGCAAGGGCCGCACCCCCCAGCAGATCGATTTTACGGTCAACCTGGTGGACCGCTTCCACAGGAAGAAGACGATCTGGGAGATCGAGGACGGGCTCAGGGACAGCATCCGGGCCATGCCGGGCGTGAAGAACGCCGACGTCTACGAGTTCGGCTCGACCCCGCTGTCGAGCATCGCCTCCACGGTGGACGTGGAGATCGCGGGCAACGACTTCGAGGACCTGGACAGGGCGGGCGGGAAGGTGGCCCGGGAGCTGATCCGGAGACCCGGCTTCACATCGGTGAGCCGGAGCTGGAAGATGGATCGGCCCGAGTACCACCTGGTCTTCGACAAGGACAAGTGCGCCCGGTTCGGGCTCAACGTGGAGCAGGTCTCGGCCCAGATCGCCACGGCCGTGAAAGGCGTGCCCCTCAGCGTTTTCCGGGTCTTCAACCAGGACGGGGTGCGGATCCGGTTCCGGTACGGACCGGAGAGACGGGACGACATCGAGAAAGTCCTGGCGGCCCAGATCCTCACGCCAACGGGGAACTACGTGCCCCTGGCCGAGCTGGCCCGGGCGGAGAAGGTCCTGGTGCCCACGGTGATCACCCGGAACAAGCTCGCCTACACGACCAACGTGCACGGCTACAGGGCCACCGCGCCGGTGACCTTCCTCAACAAGCAAAGGGACATCGCCGTGAAGAAAGCGGGCCTTCCGCCCAGGCTCAAGGTGAGCGAAGAGGGTGAGATGTCCCAGATGAAGGAGTCCTTCGGAAGGCTCGGGTCGGCCCTGGTCCTCTCGATCCTCCTTCTCTACCTCACCTTCGTGGTGATCTTCCGCTCCTTCTCGGACCCGGTGGTGATCATGCTGGCCATACCCTTCGCCGCCATCGGGGCGGTTTGGGCCCTCCTCGTGGCGGGCAAGCACGGCTGCATGCCGGCCTTCATGGGCTTCATCCTCCTGGTGGGCGTGGTGGTGAACAACTCCATCCTTCTCATCGATTTCATCAAGACCTACAGGAAGGAAGGCCACCCCCTCTTCGAGGCCGTGAAGATGGCCGTCAAGGTGCGGACCCGTCCCATCCTGATGACTGCGGTCACAACCATCGTGGGAATGATCCCCGTGGCCATGGAGTGGGCCGTGGGCCTGGAGCGTCTCTCCCCCCTGGCGATCGTGGCAATCGGGGGCCTCCTGGTGGGGACCTTCCTGACCCTTGTCTTCATTCCCACCCTCTACCTGATCAAGGAGTGGCTCCTGGGGCTCTTCCGGCGGAAGGGGACCTCGGCATGAGAAGGGAAGGGTGAGGATAGGGTCCTCCTTTGCGCCCGGGACCGGGACCGGGTAGGTTCCGGGAGAGATGGATCCTCTCCTGGAACTTCCCCGGCAGGTCGAGGCCTTCCTGGCGAAGGACCGGGCCGACTTCGTCGTCGACGGCACGCCCGTCCACGGCTACAGGAGTCCCGACGATCCGGGCCTGTGGATCCGGGACCACTCGGACATCCTCAGGGGGGCCCGCTGGTTCGACGGCGATCTCAAGAGCGCCGTGGAGTTCTTCGCCGCCCACCAGCTTCCTTCGGGGGCGATCCTGGACTTCGTCAGCCCCTCCGACGGCAGGGAGAACTGGGACCGCTTCGTCCGCGTGCCCGTGGAAGCGGACGTGGAGTTCCGATTCGTGAAGGCCCTCTTCCTGGCCTGGCAGGCCACGGGGGACGATCCCTGGGCGGCCGATCTCCTTCCCGGGGCGGAACGGGCCCTGGAATACACCATGACCCACCCCTGGCGCTGGGAGGGGGGCCTGGGCCTGGTGAAGCGGGCCCTGACCATCGACACTTGGGACTTCACCATCCCCCCTCCCGGGCGGAACTGGCTCCATTTCCGGATCGACGAACACACCAAGTGGGGGATCTTCCACGGCGACAACTCGGGCCTCTTCGAGGGGTGCCGCCTCCTGGCGGGGATGTGGAGGGCCCTTGGGAAGGAGGAGCGGGCCGCCTCCTGGGAGGAAAGGGCCGAAGGGCTCCGGGAGCGGATGGAACGGGTCTGCTGGAACGGGAGGTTCTTCACCCACTGGGTTCCCCTGGGAGATTTCTCCCTGGAGGGGGTGGACCTGGAGGACCAGCTCTCCCTCTCCAATCCCATGGCGATCAACAGGGGCCTGGTCCGGGGGGAGAAGGCGCGTTCCATCCTGGGGGAATACTCGAGGCGGGGCAGGGAGAGGGATGCCTTCGCCTGCTGGTTCTCCCTGGATCCCCCCTTCCCGGCAGGCCTCTTCGGGGAGGAGAAGCTCCGGCCCGGGGCTTACGTCAACGGCGGGATCCTGCCCCTCGTGGGAGGGGAACTGGCCCGGGCGGCCTTCGAGAACGGCATGGAGGACTTCGGAGTTTCGATCCTCCGGCAATATGCGGAGATGGTCCGGACTACTGGGGAGACCTATCTTTGGTACTTCCCCGACGGCAGGCCCGGGAAGGAGGAGGATTCCACCAGTCCCGAAGCGACCCCCACCGACGGATGGGGGTCGTCGGCCATGCTCTGGGCCTGGATGGAAGGCCTGGCGGGGATCGTGGACCGGGGGAAGCTCTTCGAGCCCCTGGAGTTGAGCCCCAGGTGGACCGCGGCGGGCGTGGAGGAAGTCCGGGTGAAGGTTTGCTATCCCGCCTCGGGCGCCGGGGTGGAATATCAGTTTACCTGGGACCGGAAGAAGAAAACCATCGACCTGGAAGGATCCTGCCCCGGCAGCGGCTCGGTCAGGATCCTCCTTCCCAAGGGGACCATCCCCACCAAACTCATCCGCTCGGGAAGAGAAGAACCCTTCCAGGTCCAGGAAACCCCGGAGTCCCGCTACGCCTGCACAAACATCCCCCGAAACGGAAAAATCCGGATCACCATCGAATACCGCCCCCAGAAAAGAACCGCCCCCTGACACGAGAAATTACCCACCCCCTCATCCCTCACACACCCACATCCCCCACTCCCCACGTCAGCCCCTTTCGTTAGCCCTTTCGTTCGCCCCGGCCCGCTGAGGCCCCTCCCCACCTTCGTTAGCCCTTTCGTCAGCCCCGGCCGGCTCGGGCATGGAACGAAGTGACATGCACGAGACGTCCGGGGAGTGGCTACAACCCCGATACTTTCCCCCCCCAAAAAACTGACTCCCACCCCCCTGACGTCGTCGGAGGCGATCCTTCGGATC
>CAZLQD010000045.1:0-6007 GCA_964561605.1 uncultured Planctomycetia bacterium | reverse complement strand
TCGAACACCCATCCACTCCCCTGACGTCGGGCATGTTGCGGCCCTTCGGGCCGCACATCCCCGCCGGCAGGGGCTAACGAGTCCCTTTTTGTACGTCAGCCCCGGCCGGTCGAGTCACGGGCGAAGGCCTGGTTTTCTTTTCTCGTCAGCCCCGGCCGGTCGAGTCACGGGCGAAGGCCTGGTTTTCTTTGCTCGTCAGCCCCGGCCGGCCGAGTCACGGGCGAAGGCCTGGTTTTCTTTTCCCGTCAGCCCCGGCCGGCCGAGTCCCCTGCGAAGCAGGGGACGAGGACGCCCGGGGAGTGGCAACACCATCGAATGCGCCCCAAAAAAACTTCGAACCCCCATCCACTCCCCTGACGCCGGGCATGTTGCGGCCCTTCGGGCCGCACATACCCGCCGGCAGGGGCTAACGAGTCCCTTTTTGTACGTCAGCCCCGGCCCGGGGAAAAAATGGCGGGGGCCCCCCCGGAGGATCGTCCGGGAGCCCCCGCCGGCGGCAAAGGGTCAGCTTGGTATGCGCTCTGTTTTCTCGGTTACCTGCCCGTGAGGAGGGACAGGGCCGCTTGAGGTTGAGTATTCGCCTGGCCAAGGATGGAGATGGCCGCCTGCTGGAGGATGGAGTTCCTCGTGAGCTGGGCCGTCTCGTAGGCCACGTCCACGTCGCGGATCCGGGATTCGGCGGCCGAGAGGTTCTCGTGGGCCACACCAAGGTTGGCGATCGTGGCGCCCAGCCTGTTCTGTATGGCCCCGAACTTTCCCCGAATCTGGCTCACCGTGTTGATCGCCGAATCGATCTGGGAGATTGCGAAGCTCACGTCTCCCGTGGATCCGATGTCGACTGTGCTCAGCCCCAGGCTGGTGCTCAGGGCCGGGGTCAGGCTCACCATGATGGTGTCCACCCCCGAGGTGGTTCCGATCCCCACCTGGAAACTGATGTTGGAGGAGGAGCCGTCCAGGAGATGGACGCCGTTGAACTCGGTGGACTTGGCGATCCGGTTGATCTCGTTCACCAGGTTCTGGAATTCCTCGTCCAGCGTATTCTGGTCCAGGCCGCTCACGGCGCCGTTCGCCGACTGGATGGCCAGCTCCCTCAGGCGGACCAGGATGGCGCTCACTTCGTTCAGCGCTCCTTCCCCGGTCTGCACCAGGGAGATTCCGTCGTTGGCGTTCCGCCTGGCCTGGGCCAGGGAGCGGATCTGGGCCCGGAACCTCTCGGAGATGGCCAGGCCCGCCGCATCGTCCGCGGCCGTGGCGATCCTGAGACCCGTCGAGAGGTGCTGGAAGTTCCGGGAGAGCCTCTGGGTGACCTGGAAGAGGTTCCTCTGGGCGTTGATGCTGGCGATGTTGGTGTTGACTCGAAGCCCCATGGTTCGACCCCCTGCCTGCTTTCTTTCCCTTCGCCCCTGAACCGGGGCTCCTTTCGCCTGACGTTTCTTCGATCTCCCGGATTGTCGGAATTTCTCTTTCGGGCTTGAGGGGAAAGGGCCGGAAATTCCCCTTCCCATGGGGGGGATGAGGATGGTGGGGGCAGGCCTTAGAATGGAGGTCCCCTGGGAGGAGTCCCCCTCATGCGAAAGAGACCTTCGATGAAAGCCTTCCTGGTCCTGGCCGCCCTGGCCGTTCCGGCCGGATCCGACCTTTCCTGCCAGGTCCGCCCGACCCCTCCTGGCCGGAACCGTCCCCCGTGGGAGGCGGGCAAGAACGATGGAGGAAAGAAGGAAGGGGAAAGAAAACCCGCCTTCCCGCCCACGGCGGAGAGGAAAGAGGCCAAGGCCCTTCTCAAGGCCTTCCAGAAGAATCTCTCCCGGGGGAAGAAGTTCCCCGTCCTGAGGAGAGAGGCGATCCAGTCCCTGGTCCAGAAGGCCCACCCTTCCTTCGTGAAACCCCTGGTGAAGCTGGCCACCCGGGACAAGTCCAAGCTGGTCCGAGCCGCCGCCCTGGAGGCCCTGGGAAGACTGAACTTCCCCGAGACCCGGAAGGCCTTGGTGAAGATCCTCTCCCGGCGGGGCCTCGTGAAGGATCCCCTGGCCTTCCTGGCCGCCTTGGATGCCGTGAACCGGCTTGGATACCATCCCGCCTTCTTTCGTCCCCTGGCTTCCCTCTTCCAGCAGGCCTGGGACTTGAAGACTCCCGGCGTTCCCCAGCAGAAGATCCTCCGCCTCTTCCGGAAAGGGAAGGAGAAGCGGGCCTTCCGCCTGTTGGTGGACAACTTGGACGAGCCCCGGCCTGCCGACGTGGACTCCCCCTCGAACCCTCCCGCCTCCTGGTGGGAAAAGCGGTGGAAGGCCTGGCACTTCTGGAAGAAGGACGTCAAGGCCGCCCTCAAGGAGATCACCGGCGTGGAGTTCGACCGGGCGGATTTCTACCGGAAATGGGCCCGCAGGAAGGGGCGAAAGAAGGGGATCAAGTACTGATGGAATAGGCCCCGGCCATCCTCCCCTGGGAGGGAAGGGGGCTCTTCAGGTCGTTCCCAGGCGGTCCTTCCGGGCGGCCAGGAGCAGGGATCCGGCCAGGAAGAAGATCGTCCCCGAGCCTGCCAGGACCAGGAGGGGGAGAGCCGCCTCGCCCCAGGAGAACCCCCTCCAGACGGCCCCCTCCAGGGCCAGGATCCCCCATTTCACCGGGCTCGCGTCTCCCAGGGCCCGCATCCAGGCCGGCATGGCCACCAGCGGGACCATTCCTCCTCCCACCATGGCCATCACGAGCAGGACGGCCCAGGTGGCCCCGGCGGCGGAGTTCTCCGTCTTCCCCACGAGGGAGAGGAGCATCATGAGGCCGGAGAAGCAGAAGGCCGTGGCGGCCACCCCCGCCAGGAGAAGGGCCGGGTTTCCCCACCTCACGCCGAGGGCGGCCCGCGCGAAGAGAAGGAGGGCCAGGGCCACGGCGGAAGAAGCCAGGAAGCAGGCCAGGCCCTTGCCCAGGAGGATCCGGGCCAGGCCCAGTGGGGCCGCCCTGAGCCTGAGGAGGGTTCCCTGCCGTCTTTCCCGCACGATGGAGAGGGCGAAAGTGGCGGCGCATCCCAGGATCCCCCAGAGAATGGAGGCGGGAAATGTGATCTCGAAGGAAGTGCGGGGCCTTTTTCCCTTTCGGGCGGCCTCGACCAGCTTCAAGGTGGGGCCCTTCATGCTTCCCTTCTCGTAGATCGCAGGATCGAAATCCCGGAGAAAGCGGTCCAGGGAGCCGAGGAAGGCCAGGAGGATCGCCTTCTGGAGGGCGGGGAGATCCGATTCCTTCCGGACCTTCTCGATCTCCTTGGCCAGAGTCCTTCTCATGGCCTTGGGGTCCTGGAAGTCTTCCCTGAGGCTTTCGAACCAGGCCTCCATGAGGATTCCCTGGACGTAACCTCTCTCGGCCCCGCGGGAGGGATCCATCCCGAGTTCGATCTCCGGACCGCCTCCGAGCTCCCGGAAGAGGGATTCGTCCCTGCCGAAATCCTTGGGGAACCGGATCCACGCCGAGAGCCTTCCCCGCCGCACGGCCAGGCGGGCCTCTTCCAGGTTCATCTCCCGGACCTCCAGGGCCTGGGAGGAGGCCAGTTTCTTCACCATCCGCCTCGAGCGGGGTGTCCTGGCCTGGTCCACCACAGCCACGGGGAGGGCGTTGGAGGAACGGCCCATCCCGGAGAAGACCGCCCCGAAGAAGAGGGCGAAGAGCAGGGGAAACAGGAGGACCCAGAAGAGCCCCGATTTGTCCCGGGAGAGGATGCGAAGATCCTTGAGGGCCAAGGAGAGAAGGGCCTTCATTCGTCCCTGAGCCTCCTTCCCGTGAGGTCCAGAAAAACCGATTCCAGGTCGGGCCTCTCTACGTGGAGTCCCAGGATCTCCTTTCCTTCCCGGGCCAATCGAAGGACCTGGGCCAAGGGATCCCTGGTGAGGAATTCCCGGGGAGGCGCCTGGGCGTATTCCACACGGACGAGGGCCTTGCCTCCGTGGCCTTCCAGGATCTCCCGGAGGGTGCCTTCCACGAGGATCCGGCCGTGGTCCATGATGGCCACCCTGTCGCAGAGTCTCTCCGCTTCTTCCATGTAATGGGTCGTGTAGAGGATGGTGGTTCCCTCTTCCTTCAGGGTCCGGATGGTCTCGAAGATCCTGTTGCGGGACTGGGGGTCCACGCCCTGGGTGGGTTCGTCCAGGAAGAGGACCCGGGGCTCGTGGAGGACGGCGGCGGCCAGGTTGAGGCGCCTCTTCATCCCTCCCGAGAAGGTGGAGACCAGGTCCTTGGACCTCTCCTCCAGGCCGGCCAGTTCCAGGGCGGCCCGGACCCGTTCCTTGAGACGCCTCCCTCCCAGGCCCTGGATCCGGCCGAAGAAGGCCAGGTTTTCCTTCGCCGTGAGTTCCTCGTAGAGAGCCGTCTCCTGGGGCGCCAGGCCCAGGAGACGGCGCACTTCGGGATCGGCCGGGTCGCCTCCGCAGACCCGGACCTCCCCCTCGTCGGGAGAGAGGATCCCCATGAGGATCCGGATGGTCGTGGTCTTTCCCGCCCCGTTCGGCCCGAGGAGGCCGAAGCAGATCCCAGGGGGTACGTGAATGTCCGCCCCGTCCAGGGCCTGGACGGGGCCGAAGGATTTGCGGAGCCCTCTTGCCTGGATCATGGACCTGTCTTCGAAGGACAGGACGGATCCTTTGCCTTTTCCCGGAAAAAAACCGCCGTCCCGGGGAGAGAGCCTGCGACCCCTGAATCTCCCTACCTCTGGAAGAGGTCGAGCAACCGGGAAGGTATCCGGTCGAGAGGCAGAACCTCCCGGGCCGCGCCGAGCTCGATGGCCACCTTGGGCATCCCGAAGACGACGCAGCTCGCCTCGTCCTGGGCGATGGTCCAGGCTCCCGCTTCCTTCATCTGGAGGAGCCCCTGGGCCCCGTCGTTTCCCATGCCCGTGAGGATGACCCCGAGGGCGTTCGAACCGGCGGAGCGCGCCACCGACTTGAAGAGGACGTCCACGCTGGGTTTGTGGTGGTTCACCCTCGGGCCGTCCTTGACGACTGCCACATACCGGGCTCCCGACCTGCCCAGGAGGAGGTGTTTGCCCCCCGGGGCGATGAGGACCCGCCCCGGAACCACCGAATCCCCGTTCCTGGCTTCCCTCACGTCGAGGCCGGTCTCCCGGGCGAGTCTTCTCGCGAAGGATGCCGTGATCATCTCGGGCATGTGCTGGGTGACCACTGTTCCGGGAAGGTTCGGGGGCATGGCCTTGAGGATGTTCTCCAGGGCCGTGGTGCCTCCCGTGGAGGCTCCTATGGCCAGGACCTGGTTGGTCGTCCTGGAGAGGGCCTTGGGCTTTTCGGAAGCAGGGGTTTCCAGCTTGTGTTTCCGGACGTCCGCCCGGGCGGCGGCCTTGATAGTATGGACGTAGTCCTCCAGGATCCCCGAGGCGGAGAAGGCCGCCCGGGGCTTGTTGAGGACCGCTACGGCTCCGGCCTGGAGGGCCTCCATGGCGAGATCGCTTCCCCGCGGGGTCAGCGAGGAGAGGATCACCACCGGGAGAGGGTAGTGACGCATGAGTTTCCTCAGGAAGGTGAGGCCGTCCATGCGGGGCATCTCGATGTCGAGGCTGACCACGTCGGGCCTTCGGGCGGCGATCATGTCCCTGGCCGCGAAGGGATCGGGCGCCGTTCCGGTCACCTCGATCTCGGGATCGGAAGAGAGAATGCGGGCCAGGGACTTCCGGACTACGGCGGAATCGTCGACGACGAGCACCTTGATCGGCTTTACCGGCATGAGACTCACTCCATCCGCGTGAAGAGGCTGACTTCCACGAGGCTTCCCTCCTCGTCCGAAAGAAGGACCCGGGAAACCGATCTCTTGCTTTCCTCCAGGTATTCCCCCTTTTCCATGGAGCGGACCTCCGGAAGGCCCAGTTCCCAATCCTCGTCGGGCCCCAGAAAACGCTCCAGGAAGAGTCCGCCCGTCATGTTGGCCACTTCGGCGAGGGCGTCCAGGGCCCTCTTCTTCCCGTCCTCGCCGGGGGATGCCTGCCCGAGGATCTCCTCGGCCAGCCTGGAGCCGACCT
>CAZLQD010000044.1:0-35860 GCA_964561605.1 uncultured Planctomycetia bacterium | reverse complement strand
CCCCATCCAATTCGGTCCCATTGGGTTTTCGGGAACAAGCAATTATTCGGTCAATCCATGGGGTTGGGGTGACGCCACCACGGGGGGGCCGGATTTCCTCCCGGACACGGTTCATCTCGGTATGCGCTTCAACTGCCAGGTGAACGCCGGCACGGGCTCTCCCTACAGCAACCTCCAGACCTGGCTATGTGTGGAGGGGCAAGACCCCGAAGGGGCAAAGGGGTCCAGTTACCAACCACCTTCGATCAAGCTTTCCAAACCTGCCGGGCTGGAAGACGTGCTTAATGCAGAAGAGAAAGCCAAGGATTGGATCAGGAAAAGATTCAGGATCCGTTGGAAGAAACAATAAACCTTGTTAAATTAAAATTCTTCCCGGGCCTGGGCAGAAACTTGGGCCCGGGAAGGCCCTTTTCTGTTTGGAGAAGGAGGGAAAATTATGGAGAAAGAGATGGGAAACCTTGAAATGGGAAAAGAGGCGAAGCCAACCGGGGGAGCCGCTAGGTTTTTGATCGGCTTATTGGGGTTGGGGGTGGTTCGTTTGAGGGGGGGGGGGCTTTTTTTGGGGAAAGGGGGGGGGGTTTCGACAAGGGGGGGAAAACCAAATCTCCCGGCTGGGTATGGAATGAGATCAGAAAAGGCTCTTGGGAAGATTTCGGCCCTGGAAGGCGGGACCGTTTTTTTGGAGAACCGGGGCCAGTGGAAGGGGGAGTTCCGGTATCGGGCGGTCCGGGGGAGGGCCTCGGTTTTCCTGGAGGAGAGGGGCTGGACCCTCTCTCTCCTGGAGAGACTGCCCGGAAAGGAACTGGGCCCGGGCCAAGGCATCCGGTTCCCCCGCCGGGGGGAAGACGAGGAGATCCGCGGGGTGGCCTTGAAGTTTCGTTTCTTGAACACCTTCGGTCCGGCGGAGCTGGAGGGGAGGAATAAGCTTCCCGGGGCCTACAATTTTTTCCTGGGGAAGGATCCCAAGGGGTGGAAGACGGGTCTTCCGGGCTTTGGCATGGTGTGCGGATCTGGGCTCTATCCGGGAGTGGAGTTCCGGATGCGGGAAGGGAAGGGGGGATTCGAATACGACCTGGTCCTGGGGCCCGGGGCCGACCTGGGCAGGGTGGTCCTCCAGGTGGAAGGGGCGAAGGGGATGAAGATCGGGGCCGACGGCGCCCTTGTCCTGGAGACGGCCCTGGGTCCGGTGAGGCAGGCTCCCCCCGCGGCCTGGGAGGAGGGAAGGGGGGGGAAGCCCCGAAAAGTCCGGGTCAGGTATGTGCTCTTAGGTGGGGGCCGGTTTGGATTCCAGGAAGAAGGATGGATTCGGAAAGGCCGACTTTTCATCGACCCCGATCTCCAGTTCTCCACTTTTTTTGGGGGAGATCCGAGAAATATGGTTTTCGCCTTGAAAAGGGATGCCCGGGGGAATTGGGTTTCCTGTGGATACACGACTTCGCCCAATTTTCCCACCACGGCCGGTGCCTACAGCACGAAGAGAAAAGGAAAGCATGAAGGCCTGGTCGCCTGCCTGGATTCGACAGGATCCCGCCTCGTCTTTGCCACTTTTTTCGGGGGAAGCGGAGATGACCTGATTTACAACCTGGTCCTGGGAAAGGATGGAAGGATCGTCTTCGTGGGCCGGACTTGGTCCCCCGACCTGCCTACCACCCCTGGCGCCTGGGACAGGGTTTACAACAACAACGGCAAATTGAGCTTCTACGAGGATTGTTTCCTGGGAGCCTTCGATGGACGGGGGAGCAAGCTTCTTTTTTCCACCTTCCTTGGCGGGGCCTGGTGGGAATCAGGTTATGGCCTTCTCCTGGAGCCTGGAGGGACCATCCTGGTGGGAGGACGGACCGGTTCCCTCGATTTCCCCACCACCCCGGGCGCCTGGAGCAGGACCTACCTGGGGGGGTTGGGGGATTGTTTTCTTGCCCGTTTCGACGCCCGGGCCTCCAAGCTTCTTTATTCCACCTACCTGGGTGGGAAGAAGGAGGACACTTTGGGGGGCATGGCCCTGGGGCCGAAAGGAGAGATCTACTTTACAGGGTTTACTGACTCACCCGACTATCCCGTGACGCAAGGAGCCTTTTGCACTTCTTTTCAAGGTGGGCGCAGTGATGTTTTCCTCTCCCGGTTCGATCCCAAGACCATGAAGATCGTGGCCTCCACCTACCTTGGGGGAAAAGGTTTTGAATACTCCCCTCAACTCAAGGTCGGCCCCAACGGGACGGTCTACATTGCTGGGTATACGTCGTCACCAGACTTTCCGACGACACCCAATGTTTGGGATAGAACGAATAGTTCTTGCAAGTCTTTTCTGGCCAGGATGGATCCTTATCTCAGGTTCCTGGTTTTTTCCACCTACTTGGGTGGAACTGTGCTGGAGCGGTGTTGTGGTCTGGCCGTGGATGCGCGCGGGCGGGCTTTCCTTATAGGGGAAACGTTTTCCCCCGATTTCCCCACCACGCCAGGCGCATGGGACAGGAAATTTCGGACCACAGGACCCAAGATGGGTAGGACGGACGGTTTCGTCACCATGTTCGATTCCCTGGGGCGGAGACTCCTATATTCCACTCTCCTTGGGGGAAAGAAAGGAGACGACCGTCCCTCCTCGATTGCCCTGGATCCCAACGGGCGGGTTGTTCTAGGAGGCTGGACGGCGGCCCCGGATTTTCCTACCACCCCCGGGGCATGGAATCGGACGGCAGGGGCGAAGCTTCCTCCGTATTCGTACCCGAATTGGTCCGTGGTTTCATTTCTGGCTTCCTTGAGGACAGAAAAAGTCGGTGTGACCCGCGTCGGAGACGGGACGCCTTCCTGCCTGGGGGATCCGGCTCTTTACGTCCAGTCCGATCCCCTGGCCGGGAGCAAGGCCTTCGGGCTGGAGTGCTGGAAGGCGCCGCCGTCGTCTTTCGGGGCCCTGTTGCTGGGAGTGAGGGCCTTTGCTAAGGGGATCCCCGTCCTGGGAGTCACCCTCTGGGTGGACCCGGTACCCAGCTTTGTGGCCCTCCCCCTTGTCTCCGGCAAAGAGGGGAAGGCTGTGGTCAAGCTCCCCCTTCCCCAAGGGAGCAGGGGAGGGATCTTCACCGCCCAGGCCCTCTGGGCCAACACCGCCTCCTGCGGCGGTCTCGGTACTTTCAGCGCATCGGACGCCCTGGAGATTAGGATTCGATAGGCGGTCCAACGCCTTCGGGGGCGCCCTTCGGGCGTCCCCTCCTCCTGGGGACCTTAGGATTTCATTCTTCCACGCGGCCGTCGTCGGTCTCGTCGGCCTGGTAGTTCTCGAGGCGGCGGAACATCTCGAAGAGGTCCCGGAAGCCCCCGATGGTGAACCAGATCAGCACGGCGGCTCCGCAGAAGAGGATGAACCAGGTCCAGTCGCGCCAGTAGTGGAGCCAGGTTTCGTCGGAGAAGGGGGAGGAGAGGTTCCAGAGGGTGACCACAACGAAGATCACCGTCCAGGCCAGGGGCCAGGAGATGGTGATCCAGGTGACCCACTTGTCCCTTCCGGAGAACTCCCTGGTGAACCCCAGCTTCTCCAGGATCGTGGGCTGTTCGTGCTCTTCCGTCTGGTCCTCCGCCACGGCGTATCGGCCCCGGTGGAGGAGCTTGTCCAGATTGTATTCCTTCTTCTGCACCAGGGAGATCGTGACGTAGGAGATCACCGATGCGGCGATGGCCACGAAAGTCATGACCTGGCCCGTTACGAAGGTGTCGTCGTGGATCCAGAGACTGAGCCTGGCGAAGGGAGCCCACCAGGAGTCCAGGCCCGCCCGGAAGAGGGGTGCCATGACGTCCTGCTTCACGATGATCCCGTAGCCGCTGAGGGTCATGCCCGTGATCATGGCCGTCCAGGCGGCGGCGGTGGTTCCCCGCTTCCAGTAGAGGCCCCCGATGATCGCCGACCCTGCCCCTCCCACGAAGACCGCTCCCGTGAGGGCCAGGAACATGGAGATGTACTGGCTGGGCTTGTAGATGGAGGAGAAGAAGATCGCGAAGGCGGCCACGCCGAAGATGGAGGCCTTCAGCAGGCGCAGGTGGGCCTTGGGGGAGAGGGGTTTCTTGCGGAAGGGAAGGATCACGTCCTGGACGAAGATGGCACCCCAGGAGTGGAGGTAAGTGTCGTTCGTGCTGATGAAGGCCCCCAGCATGGCGGCGCACATGATTCCCAACAACCCGGCGGGAAGGAGGGCGGCCGTCCCCAGGGGGATCCTCAGTTCCGAGACCAGGGCCTCCGGGTGGACCCCCTGGAGCTGGGCCTTCACGGCCCAGGCCTTGGCGGCGTATGCGGGATGATGCATCAAGGTCCGGATGTAGACGGGCAGGACCACCACGATCAGCATGAGTACCCTGAAACGCCATCCGTTGAGGATGTTGGCCATCCGGGCCTCGTGGGGGGTCTTGGCGGCGGCGTTGTAGCCCTGGTCCCCCTGCCAGGCCCGCATGCCGTAGATGATCACCACGACGCTGATGATCCAGTACCAGATGTTGAACCGGGCCTCACCGCCCAGATCGAAGGGGTTGATCAGGGATTTGCCCGGCGGGGGATGGAGACCGCTCCGGGCGACCCAGGTCCCCTCCCAGACGCGTCCCATCAGGGTGTCCGCCACGTGTTGCCATGGGATGGTGAAGAGGAGGAAGACGATGATGACGGTGAAGCCGAAGTTGCTGAAGACTCCCTGGAGGAAGTCCGTGACCATGATGGCGATCTGTCCGCCCAGGAAGACGAAGGTGAGAGCCGTCCCCATGAGGACCAGCATGAGGAAGGTGAAGGTCTTCACCTGGATCCCGGCCACGGTGAAGGTCTCGGGAAGACCGCAGAAGGCCATGAAGTAGCGGGCCGCCACGCCAGGGAAGATCCCGTAGTTGATGATCCCCGAGAGGAAGGCCACGAGCCCCGCGAAGACCCGGAAGCGCTTGGAGTAGCGCATCTCGAAGAACTGGGCCAGCGTCAGGGCCCTTGTCCTGCGGAAGCGGTAGATCACCCAGCCGCTGAGAGCGATGAAGATCATCGTCGGGCCTTCCAGGAGCCCCCACCAGATCGAGGTGTAGCCGACGTCGTAGTTCTGCTGGAAGTACCATACCAGTGTGATCACCCCGAGCTGGGACATGTTGAAGGCCACACTGATGAGGTAGCGGCCGGCGCACCGGTTCGCGGCGAGGAATCCCGATACGCTCCCGGCGTAACGTTTGGTATGGACGGCGGCCCAGGTGAGGACCGCCGCCAGGCCGGCCACGATGGCCCAGTCCACGGCTTGGAGGTTCATGCAGGATCTTCCCCTTCCTTTCGCGGAGAGGACTCCAGGACGAGCAGGGTGAGGATCTGGAAGGGCCTGAGCCGGCACACCACCTCGGTGTCTCCGCTGCGCCGAAAACCCTCTTCCTCGGCGGGCCTTTCCAGGAGGTCCACGGGGAGGACCTCTTCCAGGGGGCGGGCCCACCGGATCCGGATCTCCTGGAACCTGCCGTGGCGCTCCACCAGGCGGAGGATCTTCCCCCGGCCCGAGCGGGCCGGCTTGAAGGCGGCGATCTCCACGAAACCGCCTCGAAGACTCTCGATCCGGAAAGGCGAAAACACGGCGGTTTCCCCTCCGGCGCCCCCTCCTTCCGGGGGCGGGGCGGCCTTCCATGCCCGGAGGGGGTCGCCCAGGGCCTCGGCCTCCTCTGGGACCCGGGCCCGGCGCCAATCCCCCAGGTGGGGGAGGAGGGCGTAACGGAAGCGGTGGACTCCCCGGTCCGCGCCGGGGTCGGGGAAGCGGGGGCTCCTCAGCAGGGTGAGCCCCAGGGTCCCTTCCAGGCAGGAGCGGCCGAACTTGGTTCCGTCGTCGAGTACGGCCAGTCCCAGGCCCGGCTGGGAGAGGTCCATCCATCCGTGGCCGGGCACTTCGAATCGTGCCTCTTCCCAGGACGTGTTCCTGTGGGTCGGGCGCTCGACGTGGCCGAACTGGATCCCGTAGACCGCATGAGAAGCGCGGATCCTCGTGGGGAAGAGGATCCTGAAGATGGTCCTCTCTTCGCGCCAATCCACCCTGCACTCCACGTCCAGCCTGGGGGATCCCTCCTCGAGGATGTAGGTCCTGGTGATTTCACTGGAACGGAACTTCTGCCTCACTTCGAAGGCCGCCCTGGAGGGGCCTTCTTCCAGGATGCGGATCTCGGGCGGTCGTGCGCCCGGGGGGATCTCCTTGTCGGTGTAGTCGAAGTCCAGGTTCCAGGCCTCCCAGCGTCTCGGCCGATCCTCGTAGAACGCGGGGGTTCCCAGGGGGAGGAGCCCTCCCTGGGGAGCGGGGGGATTGACAGGCAGGGAAGCGCCGATCCTCTCGAGGAGACCCACGTTTCCTCCCTCGTCGATCTCCACCCGGAGGATCCCGTTCTCCATCCTCCTCCCCTCGACTTTCACCGGGGGATGGCCGGAGGGGGAAGGGGGGCCTTCCGGGAGAAAGGCCAGGGAGAGGGGAGGGATCTCCCGGGCCCGGGCCGTGATGCCCTCCTCCCGGACCGGCCCGGACCGGGGGGATGAGCAGGGATTGAACAGGAGGATGCCCTCTCCCGGAATCGATGGGAACAGGCTTTCCTCCAGGGCGGTTAGGAGTTCCTCCTCCATCTCCGCCAGGGAGGAATCCAGGGCCGAGAAGGCCTGGCGGGCCTGGTCGTAGACCTCCGCGATGGACGATCCGGGCAGGATGTCGTGGAACTGGTGGAGGAGGAGGGTCTTCCATGCATCCTCGAGGCGGGGAAGGGCCTTGCCTGCCGCCCGGTGTCCCTCGGGCAGGGCGGCGGCCAGAGCCTCCAGGGTCCTGAGGCGCCTCTCCGTCCGGGCGTTCGCGGCCTTGATCCAGGCCTGGGAGGTCAGGGTGCCCCGGTGGTTCTCCATGTAGAGTTCGCCGTCCCAGGCGGGGAGGTCGGGGCCGCCTTCCCCGAGGATCTTACGCCGTCTTTCCTCCAGGGCCCGGCAGAAGTCGTCCACCCTGCCCGCCTCCACGCGGGGGAGCCCCTGGACCTTTCCCGCCAGGCGGGCCCGGAGGATGCTCTCCCTGGTGGGGCCTCCCCCTCCGTCGCCGTACCCGAAGGGTTGGAGCCATGTCTCCAGGAAGGAGCGCCGCGGTCCGACGGGCCTGGTGTCGTTGGAGAGGAGGCGCCTCTCGCCCCTCAGGAGTTCGGCCGGCTCCAGGGCGGCGTTGTAGTCCTCGCCGGGGGTGAGGTGGGCCAGGACCTCCGTCCCGTCGATTCCCCTCCAGCGGAATGTGGTGAAGGGGAAGCGGTTCCACTCGCACCAGCTCATCTTGTTGGTGAGGAAGGTCTCCAGGCCTGCGAGCTTCATGATCTGGGGAAGGGAGGCGGGGAAGCCGAAGGTGTCCGGAAGCCAGAGGAACCTCTGGAGGGCGGCGTCGCCGAAGCGCTCCCTCCAGTAGGTCGTCCCCAGCAGGATCTGGCGGACCAGGGACTCCCCCGAGGGGCAGTTGCAATCGGCCTCCACCCACATGGCGCCTCCCGCCTCCCAGCGTCCTTCCAGGACCCGGGCCCGGACCTTCTCGAAGAGGGCCGGGGAGTCCTCTTCCACGAAGGCGTAGTGCTGGGCCTGGCTCGCCAGGAACCGGAATTCCGGAAACTCCTCCATCGACTCCAGGACGTTGCTCCAGGTTCGAAGGAGCTTGCGCCGGGTCTCCCTCAAGGGCCAGAGCCAGGCCGTGTCGATGTGGGCGTGGCCCACGGCGATGCAGGTGGTGGCGGGACGTGCGGGGCCTCCCGCCAGGAGTGCCTCCAGGTCTCTCTCCAGGGGGAGAGCCGTCTCCCTGGGAGCGGCGGCGTCGATCCCGGCGGTGATCTCCCGCAGCCCCAGGAGGATCTCCCGCCACCGGGGGGACTCTTCCGGGAGGGCCAGGGCGGTCTTTCGGGCGAATTCGTACTTTGCCAGGAAGCGCTCCATCGGGGGGTCCAGGACGACCAGTTCGCAGGCCTCCAGGCGGCCCGGCTTCTCCTCGGCCCAACGCTTGTGGACCTCCCGGTCCTCCCACCAGAAGACCGTGGCCCCCAAGGGCTTGTTGCAGGCCGCCTCCACCAGGAGATCCACCTCCTCGCCGCCCCGGGCCTGGGGAAAGAGGAGGACCCTATCCCGGAAGGGATCGAAGCCCCGCCGGGGGACGCCGTCTTCCCAGAGGGTGGCTTCCGTTCCGCTGGAGAAGCGGAGCGCCACGGGCCGGCCGGCCATGGAGGAAGGGACCCGGCCTTTCAGGCGGAACCAGGCGGTGGACCAGGCCGGACCCCAGCGAAAGCCGATCTCCACAGGACGGTAGGGAGCCTTTCGGGCCTCTTCCCAGGAGAGAGGGCCCTGGGGCTGGAAGACCTCCGCCGGGAGGGGGGCCCTGAGAGGCGTCACCGCCGGGGCGAGCACATCCCGGGCGAAACTCTCGAAACGAAGAGCCAGGAATTCTCGATCACTGATCCCGATCATGGAGGGCCAGTCTACAAGAAAAGTCCTGCGGGAAAACGGAGGGTACGGACACACCCTCACAGGACCGTTCCGGAACGGTCGTGGGGCCCCCGCAAAGGAGGATCACGGGGGCTTTTGGAGAGGCGCATTCCCCCTCCGGCGGGTGGTTTCTCTTCCAAGATTTTCCTTTCATTTCCGGGCTGTGTGTGGGGGCGGAGCCTGAAGGAGGCATGCCGGATTGGTTTCCCTTTCATGCCCTGCCATAATCCGGGCCATGAGAAGAGCCGAAGAGAACCCGATCCTTACGCGGGAGGAGATCCCCGATCTCCCTCCCCGGCTTTTGGACGTGACGTCGGTCTTCAATCCGGGTGCCTTGGAGTGGAAGGGGGGGGTGATGCTTCTCCTCCGGGTCCAGGCCCGGTCCAGGGAGACCTTCCTGATGCCGGCCTGGAGCCCCGACGGGGTGGACTTCGAGGTCTTCTCCCGGGTCGTGGAGATCCGGGGGTTGGAGTCGGTGGGGGAGCGGATCTACCACGTTTACGATCCCAGGCTCACCTTCCTGGAGGAATGGGTCTACCTGGTCTTCGCCGCCGACGTGGAAGGGGCCTGCCGGCTCGGGATCGCAAAGACCCGGGACTTCGAGGAGTTCGAACTGGTCTCCTTCGACAGGGAAGGGGACTCCCGCAACGGCGTGCTCTTCCCCGAGAAGGTGGGGGGGCGTTACCTCAGGTTGGAGCGGCCCAACCGGGTGACCCTGGAAGGGGGACCCACCTCAGGGGAGGAGATCGTGCTCAGCGAGTCGGAAGACCTGGTCACCTGGAGACCCGTGGCGCAGGTGATGCGGGGGAATCCACACTTCTGGGACGAGCGGATCGGCTCGGGGCCGCCGCCGGTGAAGACCCGGGAGGGCTGGCTCCACATCTACCACGGCATCGCCACCCATTTCCAGAGCGCCAATATCTACCAGGCCGGGGCGGTGCTCCTGGACCTGGAGGATCCCTCCCGTGTGATCGGCAGGACCCGCTCCAATATCCTGGAGCCGAGGGAACTCTACGAGATGGTGGGGCAGGTGCCCAACGTGGTCTTTCCCTCGGGCATGGCGGTCCGGGAAAGGGACGGCGAGGGATTCGCATTGCCGGAATCGGAGGTCCTTGTCTACTACGGGGCAGCGGATACTTGCGTGGGCCTGGCGCGGACCTCCGTGGGTGAACTGGTGCGTGCCTGCCTGGAAGGATCCTGAGGGAAGACGCCTTGGTGCCTTCCTTCCATGAGGGGGGCGTGGGGATGCCTGTCCTCGGGTGGGGGCATGCGGTCTTTCCCCGGGGGGCCGGGATCCTGTAGGTTGGAAAGGCGCGGGACCGGGAGGGAGGGCGGAAAGACCTGGGAGCGAACCATGCGAGGCCGAACCTCCTTTCCCGCCTGTCTCCTCGTCTTGGCCTTTTTCTCCTGCCGGGGAACGGAGAGGGCGGAGCACGTCTCCCTTCCCGGGCTCCCGGAGCTGGCTTTCCTGGAACCACCTTCGCCGGCCTGGGACTCCCTGGCGGCCGGGGGGGACACGGTGTTGGCCCGGCGGGAGCACGACTACGTGACCCGCTACGGCATCGAGTGGCCTCTCCAGGAGGTGAAGCCCTTGCTGGCGGGGGCCGACGCGGCCCTGGCCAACCTGGAGTGCTGCGTGGCCCTGGGGGGATTTCCCGCCTTCAAGGGGGAGAGGAACCCCTGCTACTTCCGGGCCAGGCCCGAGATGCTCCGGGTGATCACCCGGGCGGGGATCGACATGGTGACGGCCGCCAACAACCACGGCGCGGATTACGGTCCTCTATCCGGGGCGGAGACTTTGCGGTGGACCCGGGAAGCGGGCCTGGTCTGCGTGGGGCTCGGCCTGGACCAGGCCGAGGCGGGAAGGCCGGCCCTGGTGCGGGTCGGGCGGACCCGGGTGGCCCTGGCCGGGATGGACACCACCATGCCCATGTTTGCGGCGGGGAAGAATAAACCCGGCGTGAACCACGCCCCCGAGGGGGACCTGGAGATCTTCGAGGACCGGGTGAAATGCCTGGGGGAGTGGGCCAAGGGCCGGTGCGACCTCCTGGTGCTCACGATCCACTGGGGGCGCAACTGGGACAGGGAGACGAGCGGGCTCCACAGGAAGATGGCCAGGATGGCCTTCAAATACGGGGTGGACCTGATCCTCGGCCATTCGGCTCACCGTCTCCAGGGCGTGGAGATCGTGGACGGGAAGATGGTGGTCTACGACATGGGCAACCTCCTCCTGGACGGGATCTACGGGGAGCCCGGCAAGATGGGGGGCGTCTTTCTTTTGCGGATCAGCCCCAAGGGGGTGCACCGCCTGGAGATCTATCCCACCCAGGTCCTGGTGGCCCATACGGAGTGGCCGAGCCCCGAGGATGCCTGGCGGACTCTCAGGGAGATGGGCGATCTCTGCCGGGCCCTGGGGACCAGGATGGAGATGAGGCGCTCTCCGGTATGGGGCCCTGTCGGTGTGATCCGGGTGGAGAACCCCAGGGTCACGCCCAGGCCTCCGGTGAAGGAGGGTCTCGTCTTCCACGAGTTTCCCGCAACCCGGGAATTCCCTGTTCCCCGCAATGATTCCGCCCTCGTGAAGGATCTTCCGGAGGGAGCCTGCCGCCTGGATCCACCGGCGATGGTCGCGCCCGGCGTGGAACTCCTTGGATACCGCTTTCCCCCGGCCGCCGAGGAGGGGACCATCCTCTACGTCCACACTTGGTGGAGGGTGACGAAGCCCGTGAAGGAGCCCTGGCTCGTGAGCCTGGAGATGCTGGACGGGGCTGGGAAGGTGATCCGTTCGGCCCGTTACAACCGGCACGATCCGGCGGACTGGACTCTTCCTCTATGGCGGATGAAGCCGGGGGAGATCGTGGAGGACTACTACCCGGCCCGGCTGGGAAGGGCCGTCCCGCCCGGGACCTACCGCCTCAGGGCCCTTGTCCTGGACCCCAGGAAGTCCCGGAAGGAGGCGCCGGGGAAGGCCGTGGAACTCGGGTCCTTCCGGGTGGTGGACTGGCGGAAAAGGTGAGAACCCTCGCCCGGCAGATCGGTTTCTTTCCCCTGCTCTTCTCCGCCGCCCCGACGGCCCAGGCGCCCCCGGTCGGGCCTCCCCTTGTGATCACCAGGGGCACCGAGCTTCCCGCCGGGGCCGTTCTCCGCCGCAGATTCGGCCATCGCGGCGGATTTCGTCACCCCCTTGAAAAAGGTCCGGACTCGTCCGATCCTGTCCTAGTTAGGAACCATTCTTGGAAAGGAAGGCCCTTTTGAAAATCCCTGCCCGGGAGGTGGAGCGCAGGCTGGAGCGGTTCAAGGAGGTCGCCGCCCAGGCGGGCCTCAAGCTCACCCACCAGCGCCTGGAGATCTACAAGGAACTGGCCCGCACGGGGGAGCACCCCGACGCGGAGACTCTCTTCCGGCGGGTCCGAAAGAGGGTGCCCACGATCTCGCGGGACACGGTGTATCGGACCCTCTGGGGCTTGGAAGAGCTGGGCCTGGTGGACACCCTGGGCCACGCGGGCCGGCAGGTCCGCTTCGACGCCAACGTGGATCCTCACCACCATTTCGTCTGCACCCGCTGCGGGAAGGTGGAGGACGTCTCCTGCCCCGATTTCGACGGGATCTCCCCTCCGGAAGAGGTGAAGCAGGTGGGAAGGGTGGAGCGAATCACCGTGGAGTTTCGCGGGATCTGTGCCGCCTGCGCCCGGAAGGCCCGGAGGGGGAAGTAGGGGGGGGAGAAAAAATTTTTCCGGGACTTGAATAAGAAGTATTCCTAACTAAGAAAGAAACCAGGTCAAGAATTTGTCCGATCCACACCCCAAGGAGAAAGCCATGAAGAAAAAAACGGGCCCAGATCCCTCCCGCCTCACCACGTCCCAGGGCGCCCCCGTGCCGGACGACCTGGACTCCCTCACCGCCGGTCCCGGCGGCCCCCTTCTCTTGGGGGACACCCACCTGCTGGAGAAGCTGGCCCACTTCGACAGGGAGCGGATCCCCGAGCGGGTGGTCCACGCAAAGGGCGCCGGCGCCTGGGGTTGGTTCGAAACGACCCACGACGTGAGCCGCTACACCAAGGCCGCCTTTCTCTCGGAAGTGGGCAAGCGGACCGAGGTCTTCGCCCGCTTCTCCACTGTGGGGGGAGAGAAGGGCTCGGCCGACTCCGAGCGTGATCCCCGGGGCTTCGCGGTGAAGTTCTACACCGAAGAGGGGAACTACGACTTCGTGGGGAACAATACACCCGTCTTCTTCATCCGGGATCCCCTGAAGTTTCCGGACTTCATCCACTCGCAGAAGAGGAACCCCGCCACGAACCTGAAGGACCCGGACATGTTCTGGGACTTCCTCTCCCTCACCCCGGAATCGATCCACCAGGTCCTCATCCTCTTCTCTGACAGGGGGACGCCCTTCGGTTACCGGCACATGAACGGCTACTCGGGCCACGCCTTCCTCTGGTACAACGAGAAGGGGGAGCGCTTCTGGGTGAAGATCCACTTCAAGACGGACCAGGGGATCCGGAACCTGACGGCCGGGGAGGCGGCGAGGCTGGCGGGCGAGGATCCGGACCATGCGACGCGGGACCTCTTCGAGAGGATCGCCGCCGGGGATTTCCCCTCCTGGACGGCCTACATCCAGGTCCTGACGCCCGAGGAGGCCGAGGCCCTGCCTTTCGATCCCTTCGACCTCACCAAGGTCTGGCCCCACTCGGTCGCGCCCCTTCGTCCATTCGGGAGGCTCGTCCTGGACAGGAACCCTTCCAACTACTTCGCCGAGGTGGAGCAGAGCGCCTTCTCGCCGGGGAACCTGGTACCGGGGATGGCTCCTTCCCCGGACCGGATGCTCCAGGGGAGGCTCTTCAGCTACCCCGACACCCATCGCCACCGGCTGGGCCCCAACTACCACCTGATCCCGGTGAACGCCCCGAGAGCGGCGGGGGAGAGGAACTACCAGAGGGACGGCGCCATGCGGGTCGACGAGAACGGAGGGGGCGGTCCCAACTACTGGCCCAACAGCATGGGTGGCCCGGCGCCGGATCCCTCCACGGCTTCGCCCTCCATGGATGTCTCCGGGAAGGCGGCCCGCCACAGGCCCGCCGGAGGGGACGATTTCTCCCAGGCCAGGGCACTCTACCTAGAGGTCATGGGCGGGACCGACAGGGCGCACCTGGAGGAGAACCTGGCGGGACACCTCTCGGGAGCGAAGCAAGAGATCCGGAACCGGCAGCTCGCCCTCCTGGAAAAGGTGGATCCCGGCCTGGCGAAAAGGGTTTCGGACCTGATGCGGTCCTAGGGCCGCTCCCGCCCGGCTCCGCCCGGACGGGCCTCCCGGATCCGGCCGGCGGTTCAGCGCATTTTGGCCAACTCTTCGAAAAGGTTGACTTTCCTGAACCCCCCCTTCTGGGCCGGGACGGGGCCGGCCATGGCGATCCGGACGTCCCCGGTCCCGGGCCGCATCACCAGGGACCAGACGCAGGCTCCGCTGTAGGTGAGAGGGCCCCTCTTGCGGCTCTTGAAGTACCGGACGTCCTTGGAGAGGACCTTGTCCTTGGCCCAGATGTCGGCGATGGCGTCGGCGTCGAGTTCGTCCCAGCCGATGAACTTCTTCCACTTCATGGAATACCGCTCACTGACGAGAGAGAGCATGGTCTTCACGGTGATCTTCCCGAAATTGTCCTTCAGGAGCCGCCGGGTCCGGTCGTAACGCCCCTTCGTCCAGAGGGGAAGGCTCTTCTGCCACGATTCGATGGAGTCCAGTTTCAGGTGGTAGGACTTTTTCTGGAGTGCGGGCATGTTGACAGGGCCGGTGTAACCCTGCCAGCCGGGGAAGCAGTTGAAGTGGTTGGTGGACCAGATGGTTCCGCTGCCCTTTCCGGGCAGGCGGATGGCAACGGCGTCCGCCGTGGTCTCGACGACTACGGCCTTCCCGGCCTTCGCGTCGCATACGAGGAAGATGTTTCCGCAGGGCCTGGGATGGACGGTGAGGGTGTCGATCGCGTCCTCGATGCTGTCGGCGTATTTCAAGACGAGGAGGGAGAGGAAGTGCCATCCCGCGCCTTTCATGGTCTCCCTGTCGGACCGGCTGATCTGCATGCCGAAGCAGACCTTCTTCTCGTTGGTTCCTTCGATCCCGGAGATCCAGCCGGGATAGGCGGGGGTGAGGTAGGCGTAACCTCCGTCCGTGGGCTCCACGACCAGCACGATGGGGTGCTTCCTCATTTCGGGCGTGGCGTACCAGTCCATGTTCTTCCCCACGACCATGTCCCCGTCCCGGGTGGCCGGGCCGAAGGCGCAGACCGTCATGCATCCTCCCCTGTAGGGGGGATAGGGGATCCTCTTGCCCGGGGGAAGGTCGTCCTCGATGGAGCAGGGCCCCCTGTGGAGCATCTTGCTGTCGTTGACGGTGTTCCACATGAGGATGTCGTCGTAGGTGAGGTCCGAACCGGCGGCCCGGAGGGCGTCGGCCATGCCCCGCATCTCCTCCCGGAATTCGTAGGGGATGAAGTTTTCCATCTCCTTCGCCCCGCGGGCGATGCGCTCCAAGCCCTTGTCGAAGTTCCGGTCCCCTATATAGAGGGCGAACATGGTCATCCCCGACTTCAGGGTTTCTTCGATCTCCTCCTTGAGCATGGCCCCGTACTGGTAGCCTCTTTCGTACCCCGTGCCCTTCAAGTGGAGCACGTGCAGGCCGTCGGGAAGGACCTCGTAGAAACCCGGACCTTGCCGCCTGAGGATGCGGCCCTTCCCCGCCGGGGGGGCGTTCCTGGCCGCCCGGAGCGATCGGGGAGAGGAACATCCCGGGGAGAGGAGGACCAGGGCGGAGAAGGACAGGAGTCCAGAGAGAAGGGAAAGGAGCTTTTCTTTCATCATGGGTGCAGGATGTCCGGACTGGGATCGCAGGGAAACGGGGAGTTTCCTCCTTGTCGAAAGAGCCGCGAAAGGAGAGTCCCTTCCGGTTCGAGGGGGGGTAGGAGGGAACCCGGCCGGCTCCGGCCTTCATCGAGCCGGAAAAGGGAAAACCCCTTTGGTCGGGCAGGCCGGATTTGAACCGGCGACTTCTTGGTCCCAAACCAAGTGCGCTACCAAGCTGCGCTACTGCCCGGAGGGCCGCCATCCTAACGGGGCCGCCCGGCGGGGAAAACCCCGCCGTTGACCGGGCCGGGGGGTTCCGGGAGACTGGGCCCCTCTTTTTTCAGAAGGCCCTGGTCTCTTTCCGCGGGAGGCAGCTTTGAAGGTCCTGGTCGTAGGCGGCGGAGGCCGCGAACACGCTCTTTGCTGGAAGATCGCCCGGTCCCCCTTGCTGGACCGGCTCTTCTGCGCTCCAGGGAACGCCGGAACGGCCAAGGTGGCGGAGAACGTGGACATCTCCGGAACGGACGTCCCGGCCCTCGTCCGTTTCGCCAAGGAGAACGGGATCGACCTCACCGTCGTGGGCCCCGAGGCCCCCCTGGTGGCCGGCCTGGCCGACGCCTTGAGAGCCGAAGGGCTCCTGGTCTTCGGGCCGGATCAGAAGGCCGCCGAGATCGAAGGCTCGAAGGCCTTCTGCCGCACCCTCTGCCGGAACCACAAGATCCCCTCCCCACCTTTCCAGGTCTTCGAGGACAGCAAACTGGCCCAGGCCTACCTGGCGAACCGCCAGAACTGGCCCGTCGTCATCAAGGCCTCGGGGCTCGCCGCCGGGAAAGGGGTGGTGGTGGCCCACTCCCTGGAAGAGGGGGTGCGACTGGTGCGCAAGATCATGGAGGAGGGCCTCTTCGGCCCGGCGGGCAAGGCCATCGTGATCGAGGAGTTCCTGGAGGGGCCCGAACTCTCGGTCCTTGCCGTCACCGACGGCCAGACCATCATGCCCCTGGAGCCCGCCCAGGATCACAAGAAGGCCTACGAGGGGGACCAAGGTCCCAACACGGGCGGGATGGGGGCCATCTCGCCCGTTCCCGTGGCGAACCAGAGGACCCGAAGGCAGGTGGAGTCCCAGATCCTCATCCAGGCCGTCCACGCCATGAACCGGGAGGACAGGCCTTATACGGGCGTGCTCTACGCTGGATTGATGATCACCCCCGCCGGGCCCAGGCTCCTGGAATTCAACTGTCGTTTCGGCGACCCCGAGGCCCAGCCCTTGATGATGCGCCTCGAGTCGGACCTGCTCCCCATCCTCCACGCCACGGCCAGGAACGAGCTTGAACAGGTGGATCCCCCCCAATGGGACCCCCGGCACGCCATATGCGTGGTGGCCTGTTCGGAGGGCTATCCGGGTCCCTACGAGAAGGGCTATCCCATCGAGGGGTTGGAGGACGTGGAGGAGGGAGATGACCTGGTGGTCTTCCACGCCGGAACGGCCTTCGACCAGGACGGCCGGGTGATCACCGCCGGAGGGCGGGTCCTTGGGGTTACGGCCTTGGGTGACTCCCTCGAGGCCGCCCGGGAGAAGGCCCTGGGCGCCCTGGAGAAGATACGCTTCCAGGGCATGTGGTTCCGCAGGGACATCGGGAAGGGGGCCCAATTCCCGGGGGGGAGGCGGGAGACTTCGGGAAGCGCCTGAGAAGGGCTCCTGCGGGGAGGGCCCCTCGAAGAGGGGAGGGGCCACGCACGGCCGTCCCCGGCCGGGTGGGTCGGAGCGGGGTGGCCCCGGCGATCCTCCGGGGACGGATCAGGCCCCGTAGATTACGGAGACCTTGTTCTCCAGGTGGGCCAGGAGGGCTTCCGGCGAAGGGGGAGCGCCCGCCGCCTCGGTGACGAGCCGTTCCGGGGGGAGGACGCTTCCGTGGCGGTGGATCTTCTCCCGGAGCCACTCCCGCAAGGGGAGGAGTTCCCTCTTGCGGAATCCTTCCTCCAGGTCCGGGAGGTCCCGGCGGGCCGCCTCGAAGAGGTGGGCGGCATAGAGGTTCCCCAGGGTGTAGGTGGGGAAATACCCCAGGGCGCCCATGGCCCAGTGGATGTCCTGGAGGACCCCCTCGGCGTCGTTCCCGGGACGGACCCCGAGGAGTTCTTCCGAGAGGTCGTTCCATGCGGCGGGCAGGTCCGGCAGGGAGAGCCTTTCCGAGAGGAGCTCCCGCTCCAGGCGGAACCGAAGGAGGATGTGCAGGTTGTAGGTCACTTCGTCGGCCTCGACCCGGATGAGGCTGGGCCTCACCTCGCCGGCGGCCCGGAAGAGGGCCTCCGGATCGGCCGGCCCCTTCCGGCGGGGCAGGGCCTTTTCCAGGACGGGAGCGAAGCCCTCCCAGAAGGGGAGGGACCGGGCCACCAGGTTCTCCCAGAGGCGGGACTGGGATTCATGGACTCCCAGGGAGGCGGCCCCTCCTGCGGGGGTTCGGTCCAGGGCCGGGTCCAGGCCCTGCTCGTAGAGGGCGTGGCCCCCTTCGTGGACCAGCCCGAAGAGGGCCGGCCTGATGTCGGTCCGGGAGTAGCGCCATGTGATCCGCACGTCCCCGGGGCCGTGGCCCGAGCAGAAGGGGTGGACAGCCCTGTCGATTCGCCCGGCCCGGAAATCGAAGCCCATGGCCTCCAGGACCTTCCGGCCGAAAGCGAGCTGGGCTTCGGGATCCAGGTCACCCTGGAAAGGAGAGAGGTCCACCCTCCGGCCCGACTCCCTCACCCGGGCCGCCAGGGCGGAGAGGGGGCCCTGGAGCCCTGAGAAGAGCTCTTCCAGCCGGGCCGAGGTCATTCCGGGCTCGTAGTCGTCCAGGAGGGGATCGTAGAGGTCCTTTCCGTCTCCGCCGCCGCCAAGGCAACGGGACTCCTCCCTCTTGAGGTCCAGGATCTCCTTCAAGTGGGGGAGGAAGAGGGAGAAATCGGCCCTCTCCCTGGCTCTCTTCCAGGCTTCCAGGCCGAGGGATGTGGCCCGGGACATGCGCTCCACCAGGTCCCGGGGGATCTTGACGGCCTTCTCCCTGGCCCGGGCGGCCTCCCTCAGGTGGGCCTTTTCCAAAGGATCCAACTCCTCCTTCCTCTCCTCGAGGAAGGCCAGGATCTCCCCCGTCTCCGGGGAGGTGAGCTTCTCGTGGGCCAGGCCCGAGAGGGTGGCCAGGACCTGGGCCCTGTGGGGGATCCCCGAAGGAGGCATCACGGTCTCCTGGTCCCACTCCAGGAGGGCCCTGGCCCGGGAGACGTCCGAGATCCTTCCCCAGGCCTGGAAGAGTTCCTTCATCTTCTCCTGGACGTTCACGGTCTTCCTCCTTCGGGGGCCTTTCCCCGGAAGTGGTCTTCCACAACCTGGTCGAAATAGTCGATCACCTGGCGGACGTAGGCCCGTTTCTCCGTGTACGGGCCGGGGAAGAAGCTCCGCTTGAAGCCGTAGATGAGGAGGTTCTTCAGCCGTGTCAGGTCGATGTCGAAGGCCCGGACCGCCCGCGAGATCTCCTGGGTTACGGTAGTCCGCGAAACCAGGCGGTTGTCCGTGCAGAAGGTGGCGGAGAGCTTGTTCTCCAGCATCTTCCGGAAGGGATGTGCCTCCAGGCCGGGGATGGAGGGGGATGTCTGGAGGTTGCTGGTGAGGCAGATTTCCATGGTGATGCGCCGGTCCGCGATGAACCGGACCAGGGCCCGGACGTAGGCTTCGGGATCGGCGATCTCCGGGTTGGTCACCTTGGAAGGATCCAGGAGCCAGGTGCCGTGGCCGATCCGGTCGGCGTGGAGCTCGGTGATGGCCTGGAAGATGGACTCCGGGCCGTAGGCCTCGCCGGCGTGGACCGTCTTGCCCAGGAAGTTCTGGTGGGCGTGCTGGAAGGCCTCCCAGTGGTCCCTGGCGGGGTAGCCCTTCTCCTTTCCCGCCAGGTCGATGCCCACGATGGGAACCTGGGGGTGCTCCTTGAGGAAGGCCGTGGTCATCCTGGCCAGTTCCAGGGAGGCCATGGCGTAGACCCGGTGGGGGTCGGAGAACTTGTGGGCCAGGATGAAATGGCGGAAGAGAGAGGAGAATCCGGCGGTGAAGAACCGGAGGGCGCAAACGATGATGCCGTAGCGGAAGGGAGGCTCCTTTCCCTCCCGGACGGCGGGCCGGGCGTTCCACTCTTCCTGGGCCCTCCGCAGCCCCCTGTCCACGCTCAGGAGCACCTGGTCCGAGGAGAATCCCGAGTGGATGTGGAGCTGGGGAGCGAAGCGGACTTCGATGTAGCGGACCCCTTCGGCCTGGTTGTCCAGGGCCAGCTCGTAGGCGGCCCGCTCCATGGCCTCGGCGTCCTGGAGGACCGCCGTAGTGAACCGGAAGCCCTCCAGGTATTCCGGCAGGCTCCGGTAGGTCTCCTTGAAGACCAGGTCGAGAAGGCCTTCCTCGGTCCAGGAGGGAAGTTCCACCCTCCTCTCCCGGGCAAGTTCCAGGAGAGTGGAGAGCCGAAGGGAGCCGTCCAGGTGGAGATGGAGGTCCGTCTTGGGTAGCTTTCTGATGAGATCCGGTTCCGGCCGGACGTTCCTTTTGGTTTCCATGGATCCAGTCTGGGACGGCGGCGGGCCGGGCGCAACGGGCCTCCTCCCTTTCCCCCGGGCCGGGCTCGTCCTTTTTGAGGAACCCTTTTTCCCTGGGGGCGTTCCATGGAGGTTTCCAACGGGAGAGATCCATGAATCCCAGAGAACCCCTGGATGAACGGGTGAGCGACTGGCTGGAGGGTCGGCTGGATCCCCAGGAAGCCCGGGCCCTGGAGCAGGAACTGGCCCGGGAGGGTCGCTTGGAGGAGGCCCGGGAGTTGGCCCGGATGGTCCGCCTCCTGGAAAAGGCTCCAGGCGAGAAGGCGCCTCCCGGCCTGGCCGAGAGGGTCTACGGAAAGATCGTCTCTCCTCCGGCTCCCCAGGTGCCTCCCGCCGCCGGAACGGGACGGTTCCTCCCCTGGTTCCTTTCCGCCGCCGCCGCCGCGGCAGCCGCTCTCCTGGTCTACCTGACCCTTCCTTCTACGCCCCTTCGGCCCGCCGGGGAGGGGGGGAGCCGTCTCGAGATGGCCCGGAGGGACCGGCCGCCTGCAACCAAGGCTTCCCGCCCGGCGCCGGCCGAAAGGGACAAGGCCCTCCCCCCCCCTGCCGAGGTGGTGAAGAAGGTCGTCCTGGGAAGGGATTCTTTGGAGAAGGACGGGAGAGAGGAGAAGGAGGAGAAGGAACGGAGCCGGGGCGCCCCCCCGGAGGGGAGACGGGCCGTCGGGGGGAACGACCTTCCCCGATCGCTCCTGGGCTGGATGGCGAAGAAGGGTGGGGCCGAGAAGAAGGCCGGGGCCCTGGACGAGGACCTTGAGACGGGAAGGCCCCGTCCGGCCGGGAAGGCCCCGGCCAAGAAGCAGCTCGCCGGGGGGGCCGGGAAGGAGGTCTCCCTGGGGGGCCGACCCCCGGAACGGACCGGGGGCTCCAGGCCCTCGATTCCAAGAGCCCGGAGAAGGATCAAGTTCACCGGTCCTGGGGAAACAACTCTGAAAGACCTGGAAGAGGCCCCCTTGCCGGAGGTCCCGGGGAAGAACGCTCCTCCCACTCCTGCCACGCCCTCCGGGCGGGCCCTTCCGCCGGGGAAGCCCGCCGGCAAGGCTCCCCGCCTCGGGGGAAGAGGAGGAGCGGCGGCGAGGAAGAAGTCCTCTCCCGCGGGAGGGGCCCCTTCGGGCGCCCCGGCCGGGGCGGTCCGCCGGGGAAGAGCCCTGAAAAGGGAGGGTGGGAAGGGGAAGGCCCCTTCTCCCGGGCACTCTTCCCGCCGTCTCCTGGTGCTCTACGCCCCGGACTTCGCCGACCTGGGGTTTGCGGCCTTCCAGAAGAGGGGTGGGAAGACCGTGGCGAGACCCCTTGGGCCTGGCTCCCTCCCCGGGTTCTCTCCTTCCCCCCCGGGCAAGGTCTTCCTGGTGACCCTCTCGGGTCCCAAGTCCCTGGTCGAAGCGGCCGTGAAGGCCGCCGCCGCCAAGGCCCGGAAGGTGACCAGTTCCCTCCTCCCCCTGCCGCCGCCTCCCCAGGCCGGGGCGGGGGGGCTCACCGTGGAGGTCCTGGTGGTCCTGGAGAAGAGGAAATGAACCTTCCCGGGAACGAGGTGGAACAGGCCCGGGCCCTCCTTGGAAAGGCCCGGTTCGTGGGGGTTCTCACGGGAGCTGGAGTCTCGGCCGAGTCCGGTGTGCCCACCTTCCGGGGGAAGGACGGCCTGTGGAAGCAATACCGGGCCGAGGAACTTGCCACACCCGAGGCCTTCGCCCGGGATCCCTCCCTGGTCTGGGAGTGGTACCAGTGGAGGCGGAATCTCATCCGGGACAAGGAGCCCAACCCGGCCCACTTCGCCCTGGTGAGACTCGAGGAGGCCCTCCTGGAGCGGGGGGGCGATTTCGGGCTCATCACCCAGAACGTGGACGGCCTCCACGAGAAGGCCGGCTCCAGGAGGGTGATTCCCATCCACGGGAACATCTGGGAGGTCCGGTGCGCCGATCCTTCCTGCGGCTGGAAGGAAGTGGACCGGGGGGACCTGGATCCCCTGCCCAAGTGTCCCCGGTGCGGAGGCCCGGCCCGGCCGGGGGTTGTCTGGTTCGGCGAGGCCCTGCCGGAAGATGCCCTGGAGGAGGTGGACCGGGTCCTCCGGGGATGCGACCTCTTCCTCGTGGCCGGAACTTCCGGTGTGGTCCAGCCGGCGGCCTCCTTCGCCTGGGCCGCCCGGCGGCGGGGCGCCTGGGTGATCGAAGTGAACCTGGAACCCACCCCTCTCACCGAGGCGGCCCACCTGGCCTTCCACGGCCCCGCCGGGGAGATCCTGCCCCTCCTGGTGTAGGCGGGGCGGGACCTGCCGGCGGGAACCTCTCTCCTCAGGCGGCTACAGGGTCTCGATCCGTCCTCCCGCCCGGCGGAAGGCATCCATGGCTTTGCGGAGGGTCGGATTCTGCCAGAAGGATGTGGTCTTCATCGTGGCCGGCGAGGTCTCCCGGACCCCGGAGTCGAAGACCAGGACACGGACCCTGGGCCTCCCGTCGGGGGTCACCAGGACCTGGGCCAGGCCCTCGGGACGGATGGGGAGCCCCAGGTCCAGGACCAGGACCTTGCCCTTGGCCTGGAGGGCCTTCTCCCGGCCGGGCCGGTAGGTGAGGAGGAGGTAGTCCGTTCCCGGGGCGGGAAGCCTGAGGGCCTGGTATCCCCAGGGGAGGCGCCGGGACCCGGCGAAACAATCCTCCCTGTATCCCGGGTTCTCCTTGTCGATGAAGACGCCCGGGGCGACCTCGTTGATGTAGACGTCCGTGTTGGGCTGGAGATAACGGACGTACATGTTGTGCAGGAGCCCCAGGGCGAGGTCCATCTTCTTGCTTCCCCTGTTGAGGACCCGGACGTTCACCCTGCCCCCTTCGAGGCGCATGGAGAAGTCGAAGAGCCTCCCGTCGTGGCGGAGGCCGTCGCCGGCGAAGAAGGTCGCTCCCTTGGGGATCCTGGGGTTGAGCCTGAGGGTGCTCGGGTCGAAGGCCGGAACGGCGGCGTAGCGGATTCCCGTGAGGGCGAAGAGGAGGGCGTCCATGTTCACGCCGCTGTCCCAGATGCAGAGATGGTCCGGCGGCTCGTCACCCACCTGGAGGGGGCGGCCCTCACCGTCGTAGAGGCTGGACCACTCGCCCGAAGGCGAGGCGAGTTTCAGGATCCTGTCTACCGCATTGGGGAGGGACCGGTCCTCCAGGGTGGCCAGGTTGGCCGCCAGGTAACCCTGGGTGAAACCCAGGGTCTGGGAGAGGGCGGGAGTGGAGCCCACCCGGGTCCCGGGGAGCTTGAGGATCGCCACGGTCTCCTTCACGTTGGCCGTGTCCCTGTTGCCCGTGGCGAAGAGGTAGCCCACCCAGAGGGGAAAGAGGTTGATCTCCGCCACGGGGGGGACGTGGGCCTGGAGGGTCACGGGGGAGAAGGCCGGGATGTAGCGGCCCACGAGCTTTCCCGGTTCCTGCTTCACTCCGGGCCGGGGAAGCCAGAACCGTTGCTCGAACCGCTGCCCCACCTGGAGGGCCCGCTCCAGGAGGGTCTCCTTCTTCTTGCCCCAGGAGTCCTTCTCGGCCTTTCCGGAAGCGGCGTTTCCGATCACCGAGGCCACGTCGGCCAGGGCGTGGATGGACATGAGGTGGAGCAGGCTCGCCTCCATGGAGTAGGCCCGGCGGCCCCTGGATGCGTCCTGGGCGACCAGGTGGTTGGGGAAGGGCCTCTTCTCGGGGAAGAACCGCTTGCCGAGAATTCGGATCAGGGGATTCGATGGGGAGAAGGTGGTGAGGAGGTCTTCCTTGGAGGGGCGCTGGGCGTCCAGGAGGTGCTTCAGGAAGGCCCAGCGTTCCCGGAGGAAGGAGACGTCGTTCGTGGCCCGGTAGTACCAGTAGTGCTCCAGGAGGAGCCAGGCCGGGGCCTCGCTGTCCTCGGCCCGGACCTGGTTCCAGTCCGGGTCGGCCAGGTTCTTCGGGAAGGTGAGGGCCAGGGGGTATTCGGCCCGTATCTTACCGGTGAAGCGCACGCAGTTCCGGGCGTAGTCCAGGACCCGCCTGGCCTCGTTCCACATGCCGGCCCTGAGGAAGATCAGGATCGCCCCGGCGGCGTCGCGGACCCGGAAGACCCGGTGGTTCATGGATGCCGCCACTCCTCCTCCCGGAAGGGCCTGGAGGAGGCAGGCCCGGACCTTCCAGTCCTGGATCAGGTCCATGTATTTCCTGTCGTCCGTCCTGAACCGGGTGGACGGCTTGAGCCTGAGTCGCCACCATCCCTGGCACTCCCCGGCGGCCCCGATGCAGTCCTCCTTGAGGTAGTCGTCCGGATCGGGCCTCTTGTTTCCTTCGTAGTAGAAATGCATGAGCAGGACGGCCTGGCCGATCTTCCCTGCCTCGATCTTGTCGAATCCCCTGTGAAGCCCGTCGTCCCCGGGCTTGCTCCTTTCGGCGAAGCGCACCTCCATGACCTGGACACGCCCGTCGGACAGGGGGTTGCGGAAGAGAATGGAGCCGCCTTTGATCCGGGCCTTTCCCTGGAAGCGGGCCACCAGGTCCACCTTCTCGAGGGTCTTGCCCGTACCGTTGTAGACGTCCACGATCCGGTAGATCGTGCGGAAGGGGGCCTTGGACCACTCGCAGCGGAAGGGATCCAGGGCGGCCCGGCCCGCTTCGTCTCCTTTGAGCCCCTCGGGATACTTGGGCCCGGACCAGGCGAAGGTCAGGACTCTGAGTGCGATCCCTTCCGGTCCTTTGTCCTCGGTCCAGACCATGGGAGCCCCCCGGACCATTCCGATCCGGGAGGGGGAGAGGGAGATCTCCTTCCCTCCGGCGAGGAGGTCCAGGGTGGATTCGCCGAAGCTTCCCCGGGAAGGAGGTGCCTGCCCGGTGTTGAAATCCGGCCCGGTGATACCCTGAAGGGTGTTGGCCCTCTTTCCGAGGCCCAGGACGGCGAAGGTCCAGCCGTCTCCGACGGGAAAGGCCCCCCTCCCGGCTGGGGGGAGGGACCCCAGGTCCTCTTCCTTCCATGTGTCCAGCCGGTCCCACTGGAGGAAGGGAAACATACGGGTCGTCTCGATGACCTCCTTCTTCCGGGGCGGAGCCTCCCCGGGGGGGCGGTCCGCCGGAACGGGTCTCCCCTGGGGAGGGACCTGGCAGGGAAGGGCCGGGGCGAGAAAGAGGAGCAACAGGGCGGAAAGGATCGTTCCGGGACGGTTCATGGCATCTATCCTGGTAAGTCTTTCTTGGGAAAGAGACAGAGATAAACAGATACGGGGCGGAAAGGCCAGAAGGGAGTGGCTCCCTCCGCGGAGAGGCCCCCTTTCTCCAGGAGAGGTCGGGCCCGGCGGCCCGACCTGTGTTGTAATGAGGCCCATGAATCCATCGGGCGGCAGAGCCTTGCTCCTTTTCGGTCTGGACCCGGACTTTCCCCTGGTCCTGGGGGCCTTCCGCCGGGGTGGGGAGCCTGGGGACTGGTCCCGGCCTGGGGTCAGGGTGGGGAGGATTCCCGTCCTCGGTTCCTGGGAGAAGGCCCGGGGGCGGCTTTGGATCGGCCTGGGCCGTAGGGGGATCGCCGGGGCCTGCTGGGGAAGCCTTCCCTCCCGGGAGATCCTCCTGCCCGGCCTGGAGGCCGAGTCCCTTTCCGAGGGGATCGAGGCCTGTTCGGAGGCCCTGGCCGGGGGAGACCTCTCTCCCACGACAGGGGTGGTCCTGGCTTCCCGGGAGGGGGCCTGGGCCTGCCGGGCCGGCGAGGAAGGCCGGACCCTGGACAGGGGGGCGGCCTTCTTCCCCGCCTGGGACGGGAAGGGGGAGGCCTTCCTCCTGGAGGGGCTGGACTTCCCCGGCGCCGCCCTCAGGTGGATGGAGGAGAAGGGGGGGACCTCCTCGGGGAGCCCGGCCGTTGCTGCCGCCCTGGTGGCCTTGAAGTCGGGAAGCGACCCTTCCGGGAAGTTCCTCTTCGCTCCCGGCACTCCCGGGGCGAGGGAATTCCTGGACTACTCCAACCTCCTCAGGCGTCTATACGGGCCCGAGTAGGTTCTCAGGAATCCTACTTTTCCTTTCCCCGGCGGCTCTTGGCCGCCTTCCCCCTCTTCACTCTCTTCATGTTCCTCTTCAGGCGGGCCAGGTTGTTGAGGGCGTCCCGGAGGGCCGAGGCGGCCTCGGACTTGTCGGCGGGCTTGGCGTTCTTGTCCGCCAGGATCTTCCGGGCCGAGGCGACGGCCCTTTCGTAGAGTTTCTTGGCCAGCCCGAGATTACGATGGAGGTGATACTGAAGGATCAGGGCCGCGTCGTTCAGGATCCTCGGGTTCCGCGGGGCCTTGCCCAGGGCGTAGAGGTAGGCCTGCCAGGCTTCTTCGTATTCTCCCGTCTCCCTGCAGAGGAAAGCGTAGTTGTTCCAGTCCAGGGCTCCGCCCCGGACCGTGGCCAGGAGTAGGGAGAGATCCCGGGCGTCCCTGGTCCTTCCCTCGGCCACGGCCTTGGCGGCAAGAGCGTGCATCATGGCGGCGGCGGTCTTTCCCTCGGGGCCGCTGTTCCGGAGGAGATCACAGAATTCGGGGCGCCGCGAGCGGACGAGGAGGAGGAATTCCTTCTCGGCTTCCTTCTTGAGGCCCATCCACCAGCAACACCATCCCGCCCTGTAGCGGCTCCGCCATTGTCCCCCGGGGTCCAGGGCGAAGGAGCGGTCGTAGACGGCCCTGGCCTCCTTCCACTTCTTCTGCTTCTCCAGGAATGCCCCCGCCCAGGCCAGGAGGAAGGAGGCGCCCTTGCGGTCTCCCGCTTTCTCCCGGGCGGCGGCGGCCTTTTCGTAGAGGTCCACGCCCCGCGAGGGCGCGCACCGGGAGAAGAGCCAGTCGTGGGGCGCCTGGTAGGGGTCCAGGGCCAGGGCCCGGCCGTAGTAGCCGAGGGCCTTCTCCATGTCGCCCTCGTAGGTGGCCAGGTCTCCGAGCCTCCGGAAGGTCTTGGCCCGGGGGGCGCCACCCTGGAGGGCCTTTTCGTATTGGCCTGCGGCCCGGGCCCGGAGGGCCGCGGCCTCTTTGCGGTCCCGGGTCTTTCCCGCCTTGAGGAAGCAGATCTCTCCCATCAGGAACCGGGCCCCTCCGTCGCCGGGGTGGTCCTGGAGGATTCGGGAGACCTCCTTCTCGGCCTCCTGGATCTTTCCCCGCCCGTAGAGGGCCTGGGCCAGGAGCATCCGGGCGTCCCGGGAGGAAGGAAGGCTTTTCAGGGCGGCCCGGGCTTCTTCTTCCACCAGGGAGAGGTCTTCCAGGACCTCTCTTCCCAGGCGGGGGTCCTTGCTGGTCTCCATGGCCCTGATGTAGATCGCCTTGGCCGTGAGGACGTGGAGGCGGGGGTCCTCCGGCGAGGAGGAGATGGCCTCCTGGAGGAGGAGGAGGGCGTCGTTGATCTTCTTCTCCCGGATCAATTCCTCCGCTTTTGCGGCGGCGTCCCGGTCCTGGGCCCGGCAGGGGCCCGGCACGGTGAAGAGAAGAAGGGTTGGGAGGAGGAGCCGGGATGGATGGAGTCTCACCTTACGCCCCCTCCCCCGGCCTCGTCCCGGGCGGCCTTTTCCTCCTTCTCCTTCTTCTTCTTCAGGGCGGCCCGGTACTTCTCCAGGAGACGCAGGGCGGCCCTGGATTCGGCCCTCCTGTTGGGCGAGTAGTGCTTCAGGCTCTCCTTGTAGGCTTTTTCCGCGGCGTCCAGGTCCTTTCTCATGAGGGCCAGCTTTCCAAGGTTCTGCCAGGCGTCCCCGACCGCCTCGTCCAGGAATTGCTTCTTGCCCGGGTCCTTGTCGCCCAGGGCCTTCATCTGTTCCTTTCCCTTCTTTACGGCCTTGCGGAGCATCTTCTCCGCCCGGTCCAGGTCGCGCTTGAGATGGTAGACCAGGATGAGGGCCGTGTCGTTCAGGAGCCTGGGGTTGTCGGGCTCCACGGCAAGGGCCTTCTCGTATCCCCAGAGGGAGAGTTCGAAGAACTTGCGGGCTTCCTCCTTCTTTCCCCTGGCCCAAAGCAGCGTTCCCAGGTCACGGGCGAAGAGGCCCATGTTGTTGCCCCAGGTTGATTCTGTCGGGACGTAATCAAGGGCCTTCTTGTAGATCATGACCGCCTTGGCGACCAGGTCGGGGCGGTTGGAGCTCCGAAGGTCGTCGGTCACGTAGAGAATCCCCATGGCGGGGGTCTGCTGGAGGGCGTCCCGGGTGTCCTTGAGGGCCGGGTTCTCCTTGAGAGCCTGGAGGAACCAGTCGGCCGCCTTGTCCGTGTCCTTTTTGGCCCGGGCCGTATACCCCAACCCGGAGAGGGCGCGGACGATGTATTGCTGGGCCGAGGCGGCGTAGGTGGAGCGGAGACGGGCCGCGGCCCTGGATGCCTTCACGGCGGCCAGGTAGTCCTTCTCGGCCTCCTCATAGTTCCCGATGCGCCTGGCCTGGTCGCCGGCTTCGCAGAGATAGGCCCCCTGGTACCAAAGGAGGAGAGGATCCTTGGGCCGGGCGGCGAGGAGGGGCTTCAGGGCCTGGACCGCCTCGGCGGCGGCCCCGTTCCTGGCGGCGTTGAGGAGGGCCGTGAGGACCTGGGTGTCCTCTCCCGCCGCGGCGAGCCACTCCCCCAGGACCCGGGCGGCGCCCTTCTTGTCGCCCTTCCACAGGAGGAGGTTGCCCAGGTCGGCGGCGGCCACCTGGGGGGAAGGGACTCCAGGGACCCGGCCGCCGTTCTTCTTCCCTTCTTCCAGGACCTTCTCCAGGAGCTTCTGCGCCGTCGCGTCCTCACCGGGGGGCGGGGTCGCGCCGGCGGCCTTCTTCTTGGCGAAGTCGAAGTAGAGGGCGTGTCCCGCCATGGCTGCGGCCTTGAAGAACTTCTCCGGCGGGAGGGAGGAGCGGGCCTTCTCCAGGAGTGCCGCAGTCTTGCGGCCGGCCGCCGCCGCCCCCTCCACGGCCCCCCGTTCCAGTTCCACCGTGATCAGTAGGACCAGGGCGTCCAGGTTCTCGGGGTCCAGGGAGACGGCCTTCTTCAGGTTCCTGGCCGCTTCGTCGAGGTTGCCCTGGATGGTGATTCCGCTGGGGCGTGAACATTTCTTCTCCGCCTCCGCCAGGCCCCGGTAGGCCCGGGCCAGGAGGAGGTAGGCCCGGGCGCTGTTCATGCGCTTGGCCAGTTTCCCCAGGGTGTAGGCTGCGTCGGCGTAGATGCTCTTGGCCTCTTCGGGCGGGGCGGAAGCGGCCTGCTTCAACATGGCCTCCGCCTTCTCCAGGGCGGTGTCGTCTCCCGTTCCGCCCGGCGCCTGGAGCGCCAGGGGATACCAGGCCGGTTCCTTGCCCCCGCCCTTGTCTCCCGAGGCGGGGACGGCCTTCTTCTCCAGGGCCTTCTCGAGGCGCCTGGCGGCCCGGGCGGCGGAGCGCTGTGTGTAAGGATAGTAGGCCAGGGCCTTCCTGTAGAAGGAAAGGGCCTTGGCCGGGTCCTTCCTGTAGCGTTCGTACAGGAGTCCCAGGTTCTGCCAGGCGTCCCCAACGGCCTCTTCGAGGAATTTCATCTCCTTTACGGTGAGGGTGTTCGCCTTTTTCTTCTCCTCCAGGGCCGCCGTTCCCAGGCGGATGGCCTTCCTGAAGAGTTTCTCCGCCCGGTCCAGGTCCTTCCCCAGGTGGTAGACCTGGATGAGGGCGCAATCGTTAAGGATCCTCGGATCCTCGGGAAAGAACTCCACCGCCTTGGAGTAGGCCCGGTAGGACTCCTCCCAGCACTTCCTGGCTTCGGGGGGAGGGGTCCTGTCCCTCCTGCGGCCCGCCTTGCGGGCCAGGAGGCTGCCAAGGTCCCTCAGGGCCAGGCCCAGGTTGTTGTACCACCAGCCGAGATACTCCTTCTTGTCCTTGTGGCGGGCGATGAGGGTGCGGTAGAGCTTCACGGCGAGCCTGAGGCTCTTCTCCGGGTCCAGGGGATTGACCACCCGGCCCGATCCGGGGGAGAGGAAACCCCGGTTGCCGCCGAGGAGTATCCTTCCCAGGGCTTCCACGGCGGAGAGGTAGGAGACGCCGAAGCGGTCCCTCTTGTCGAAGATGCCTGGCCAGGCCTTCCATGCCAGGTCCAGGGCGTCCATGGCCTCGGGAAAGGCGCCTTTCTGGTAGAGGAGCCAGCCCTTCCCCAGGAGGGCCATGGCGATGCTCTGGTTGGAGGAAGAGGTGAAGGCGGGCTTCAACCGGGAGGCCTCGCGGAAGGCCTGCACGGCCTGGTCGTAGGCCTCCAGGGCCGCCTCGTCCTGGGCCTTCTCCCTGAGGGACTCCGCCAGGGCCACACGGGCTCTTCCCAGGTACCACCAGGCCACGGCGTTTCGGGGGTCTTCCCTCACCATGCGGGCCAGGAAACCCACGGCCTCTTCCTGGCGGCCGAGCTGGATGAGCCTGTCCTGGAAGTAGCTGTGGAGCTCCTCCGACCGGGGGAGGCGGGCCAGGGCCTGCTGGAGGACCTGGAGTTCCTTGGCCTCCCGGCCGGCCCAGGCGTAGGTGTTGGCCAGGTAGATCCATCCCTGGGGGTCGTCGGGAAGGATGGCCAATCCCTTCTGAAGATATTCCAGGGCCTTCTTCTCTGCGGCGGCGATCTCCTCCTTCGAGGCCTTCTTCCTGATCAGGCCGGCCATGATGGTGTTGGCCGCCCGGCCCGCCGCCAGGTAGGCCCGCCCCTTCTCTTCCCGGGTTCGGGCCAGGTCGAGGGCCTCCTCGGCCTTGGGAAGGGCCTCCTCCGGCCTTCCGTTCTCCAGGAGGATCCTGGCCAGGAGGATCCTCGTCTCGGGGTCCCTGCTTCCCAGGGTGCAGGCCTTTTCCAGGGCCTGGACGGCTTCGAAGAAGCCTCCACCCAGGCCGGCCTTCTGCCGCCTCGTTGCGATCCGGTAACAGATCTTTCCTTTCAATGCCCACAAGGAGGGGGAGTCCTTCCGGGCCTGGAGGAGTTCTTCCACCTGTTTGCGGGCCTCTTCCAGGCGTCCCTGGTCCAGGAGCCGGAGGACCCGGGCCGCCTGGGGGTCGGCGGGGGAGGGTGGGGTCTTTCCGGGGCCGGCGCAGGAAAGGAGGACCGGGGGGACCAGGAAAAGAGAAAGGAGAAGAAGGAAAGGAACAGGTCGCATGGAATCTCCTCGTCGATTTCTGACACCAGGCTCTTTCTCTCCCTCCCTCCTCTGGGTTACGGGCGAGGCAAAGGCCGTGCCGGAAGAGAGGTCCTGAAGGAAGAAAACAGGATGATAAAGGAAGTCCTCTCGACGGGACAGGCCGCCGGGAAAGGGTTTCCGTGTTCCTGTCCGGGGCGGTGCCCCCTATGATGGACCCCCATGCGCGGCCAGCCAGGGAGGAGCACGATCGGATGATTCCCAGGGATCCCAGCCTGGAAACGTCCGGAGATGCTGCGGGAGGGGAGATGCCCTTCCAGGCCGGGGGGGTGTGGACCTTGCAGGCTCCGCCCGTTCTGGACACGGCCGGGGCGGAGGACTTCCTCCGCCGCCTGGAGGACCTCTTCTCCCGGGAAGGAGACCGGGTGGTCCTGGATCTTGGAAGGGTGGAGAACTTCGACTCCGCCGGCCTCTCCGTCCTGGTCCGGGCGGTCTTCCTGGGGGAGGAGATGGGGAAACAGGTCCGTTTCGCCCGGGTGCCGCCGGAGATCCTGGACTACTTCTCCCTGGTCTCCCTGGAACGGCTGGTCCGGGCCGGTTCGGGGAAGCCCCCCAGGGAGGGCTTTCTCTCCTACCTGGGCGGCCTCGCCGTGCCGGGCCTGGAAGCCTTGAAGCTCTGGTTCTACGTGACGGTGGAGACCTTCTGGGGCGTGGTGGTCCGCCCCTTCAAAGGGGAGAGGATCCGCTGGGACCGGGTGGTGGAGGAGATTTCCGCCGTGGGGGCCGGAGCGGTTCCCCTGGTCTTCCTGATTGGTTTCCTGATGGGCCTCATCCTGGTCATGCAGACGGCAGGTTCCCTCAGGGCTTTCGGGGCCGAGGTGTACGTGGCGGACATGGTGGGGATCTCCATCACCAGGGAGATCGGCCCGCTCATGACGGCCATCCTTGTGGCGGCCCGGTCGGGCTCCTCCATCGCCGCCGAGATTGGAACGATGGTCGTCTCGGAGGAGGTGGACGCCCTCAGGCAGATGGGCATCCACCCTGTCAGGTTCCTGGTCCTTCCCAAGATCGTTGCCCTGGCGGTCTCCACTCCCTGCCTGGGGGTGATCTTCAATCTCTGCGCGATCCTCGGGGGGCTTCTCTTCGCCGTGGTGGCCCTGGGCCTCCCCTGGGGGGTCTACCTGGACCACACCCAGGCGGCGATCACCCAGTACGATATACTCGAAGGCGTGTTCAAGTGCGCCGTCTTCGGGTCCCTGGTGGGGCAGGTGGGGTGCGCCCTGGGGCTCGGCGTCCAGGGCGGATCCATCGGGGTGGCCAGGGCGACGACCTTCTCGGTTGTCCTTTCCATCTTTCTCGTGATCGTGTTCGACGCGTTCTTCGTGGCCCTCTTCAGGATGCTTTGATCCATGGGGATTTTCCGCAGGAGAAGGAGGACCTTCCTCCAGTCCCCTCCCGGCGGGGCCGGAGACGGGGACCACTTGAGGGTGGTGGCCCTTTCCATGCACTTCGAAGGAAAGCGGGTCCTCAGGGACATCGATCTTGGAATCCGCCGGGGCGAAATATTCGTGGTCATGGGGCCTTCCGGGTGCGGGAAGACCACCCTGCTGAAGCACGTCTGCGGACTCCTTCCTCCCGACCTGGGAACGGTCTACATAGACGGGAGGGACATCTATCTCCTGCCGGAGGACGAATTGAACCTCCTTCGCCGAAGGATGGGCATGTCCTTCCAAGGTGGTGCCCTGATCAATTCCATGACGGTCCTGGAGAACGTAATGCTTCCGATCCGGGAGTCCACGGGGCTTTCCTCCTCCCTGGCGGTTACCCTGGCGAGGGTAAAGCTGGACATGGTCGGCCTCCTCCACGCGGCCCATCTCCTGCCCGGGGACCTGTCGGGGGGGATGCGCAAGCGGGCCGCCGTGGCCAGGGCCATGGCCCTGGACCCGGAGATCCTCTTCTTCGACGAGCCCACCTCCGGGTTGGATCCGATCATGTCGGCCGAGCTGGACAACCTGATACTGAAACTCAATCACGTCTTCCGCATCACCATGGTGGTGGTGACCCACGACCTGGCCTCGGCCTTCACCATCGCCGACAGGATCGCCATGCTCAAGGACGGGCGGGTCCTGGCGCTTGGCACGAAGGAAGAGATCCAGGAAAGCCGCAACCCCGAGGTCCAGGCCTTCATCCGGCGCTCCATCGAGGAAGCGGCCGGGGAGGGGGTGGACTTCACGAAATACCTCCTAAGGTGACCCATGGCCCTCCAGACCGACAGGTTCAAAGTTGGAATCTTCCTCTTGGTGAGCGCCTTTCTCTTCGTGGGGTTCTTCGGGTTCTTCATCGGAAGGGCCGTGCTCAAGCCCACGAGGCGCTACACCATCCGTTTCAAAGAGACCGTCAAGGGGTTGGCCCGGGGTTCGAGGGTCAACTACCACGGAGTTCCCATCGGGACGGTCACGGGCATGCGCCTGGACGGCGACACCACGGTCGTGGAGATCCAGGTGGACCCGAGCCTCGCCAAGGTCCAGGAAGGGGTCACAAAAGCCTCACTGGAGCGGAATCCCCTCACCGGGTTGGCCACGGTGGAACTGGAGGGCTGGAAGGAAGGGGCCCCGGAACTTCCCGGTGGAGGGATCATCCCGGCGGGAACATCCTGGGGGTCGGAGGTGATGAAGACCCTCCCGGAGATCCTCAAGGACCTCTCGGCCACATTGAAGAACCTGGAGAAGGCGTCGGCGGCGGTGAACGAACTCCTGGGGCCGGATACGCGGATCCGTTTCCGGGACATGCTGGTCCACCTGGACGAGCTCTCCCGAAGGCTTCCTCCCCTGGTGGACCGGATGGACAGGGACGGGCGAAAGACCCTGGATGTCCTGCGGTCCGCGGCGGAGCGGCTGACCCGGGGCCTGGACCGGCTGGAGAAGGACTTCTCCCGTGTTTCAGGGGAGACCGAGGCCGCTCTCGCCGAGGCGAAGAAGACCATGGCCTCTGGGCGGAGGTTCCTGGAAGGAAAGGACCTCAGGGACCTCCTGGTGAAGGCCTCCAGGGCCGCCTCCGCCCTGGAGGCAACTCTTGGGGAGACCCGGAGTTTCCTGGCCCGGACCGGGGAGGCATTGCGGCAGGGTGAATACGATCTCCGGCCATTGGCGGACAGGCTCGCCGCCGCGGCCGAGGCCGTTGCCAGGCTCGCCTCCATGCTTGAGCGGGCCCCCGACGCCCTGATCTGGGGAAAGACGAGGGAGGAGAGAGTCATGGGGAACAGGGGGAGAAAGGGGACGGGAAGATGAGTGTTCGAAGCTTTGAGAGAGAAACTTTCCCCGGTGGTGGGGGGCTTTCTGTCCTTTCCATGGCTGTCTTGGCCCTGGGAACTCTCTTTTGGGGGTCCTGTTCCCAGGCCTCCGTTCCGAGGGAGCACCTCTATCTCCTTCCCCTTCCAGGCCGGGCCGGGGGACCGGGGGGGGAGGGAAGGGCCGTGGGGGGGCCGGTCCTTCTGGTCCTCCCAGTAGAGGGGCGGGGGCTCTTCCGGGGGGATCGCCTGTGGGCCAAGGTTTCCGAGATGGAGGTGGAACCCTGGGTCAACCACCGGTGGGCCCTGCCGGCTCCGGAAGTGGTCCGTCAGGCCCTGGCCGCCTGGGCCAGGGGGACGGGGCTCTTCTCAAGGGTCACGACGGCCGCCGCCTTTCTACCGGGGAGGGAGGGACTGACCCTTTCGGCGGTCCTCCTGGCCTTGGAGGAGGAAGATACCCCCAAGGGGATATGGGGGCGGGTTCGAATGGAACTCGAGTTGTCCGGAAGGGCCGCCGGGGGGAGGGTCCACTCGTGGAGGGGGATCGTGGAGGAGCGTGAACCTGTGGAAGAAAAGAGCGCCGCCGGCGTGGTTCGGGCCCTTGGCCGGGCTCTGGCCCGGGGCATGGACAAGGCCCTCCAGGCATGGAAGAAGGCGGGAATCCTGGGCGGGAACTGAGAGATCGACATACCCAAGCCCCGGCCCTCTCGTTCATGGGCGAAGCACAAATTTTCTTTCGTCAGCCCCGAGCGTGTCGGCCATGAGCGAAGCATACTTCCCCTTCGTCAACCCCGAGCGTCCTCGTCACGGCCCAAAGGGCATCTATTTTCCCGTCAGCCCCGGCCGGCTCGGGCATGAGCGAAGTACAAATATTTTTCGTTAGCCCCGGCCGGCCGAGGTCCGGCCCCCTGGGCCGGACCGAGGACGTCCGGGGAGTGGCAGCAGAATCGAAAGCGTCACTAATCACGACAGAATCGAACGCCCCCCACGTTGAAATCCCCCCTGAAAAGAGCGTGACCCATCGACCTGGAGGCCCGACGAATCGGGCGGTTGGGCGGGGGTGGTGGGCTCCAAGGGCGTTTCAAAAAGAGACGTTGCGCCTCTCCGTTTACTTTCTGCTCAAAAAATCGGCTCGCTCGGCGTACCGGGGCCGGGCTCAGCCCGGCCCCTGAGGAACAACTTGAAAAGGGCTATGGTGGAAAAACAACAACCACTCAGCACCGTAACCCAGCCCCCGACGCCAGGGCTCGGCTTCGCCCGCCCTGAAAAGAAAACAAAAAATCCCCTTCTTCGAAAGAAAAGAGAAGAAGAAACAAACTCCCCTGAGACCAGCCCACCAACCTCTCGCCACGTCGAGAACCCGGGGATTGGCTCCAGCAACGAAAGCGCCACAAAAAACACTCCGAACTGCCACCCACCCCCCTGACGTCGGGCATGTTGCGGCCCTTCGGGCCGCACATACCCGCCGGCAGGGGCTGACGACGAAAGAGAAGCCCGAGGCTTCCGGGAGGGGGGCGGCAACAGCATGGATAGTGCCACTGAACAGGGTCCCCGAGCTGGGCCCCCCCATACTTCCCCTGACGTCGGGGAATCCCGTTCTTCGAACGGTCTTCCCCGCCGGCAGGGGCTGACGTGTGTAGGGGGGCGACGCTGGGAATGCGGTGGTTTTTTCGAACCGTCCCTCGCTGAA
>CAZLQD010000043.1:0-21408 GCA_964561605.1 uncultured Planctomycetia bacterium | reverse complement strand
CTGGCCTCCGCCGGCGCCCCGGCGGGGGCTTCGGGTGGATGGAGGCTTGTCTCCTCCAGGAGGGAACCCCATCGGAAATGGGGCCGGAGGCAGAGGCGATCCTCGTGCTCCCAGCACTGGCACCGACTCCCGCGGCCCTTCCTGGTATGGGAAGGAGCGTATGGCCGCCCTCTTGGGGATCCCCTGAATCAAGGTTGGTTGGACCCTGGGCATCCTTTTGAGGAAAATGCCGGTTGCCTTCCGTCCCTGGAAGAGGAATCTCATCAACGGTGTGCAGCGGCTCCTGCTCCTTCCCCTTTCTCCCAGAAGGAAAAACCAGGTCCTGCTTATCAGGGAGATTCTCCGGTCCCTCGGTTTTCACCCCAAGGCCCGCCCTTGAACCTCAAATCGCCGCGATACTGCCCTTTTCAACCTCCGCCAACAGGGGATCCCACCTTGCTCCTCCATGGCTTCGGGATGGGGCGGATCCATGGCCATTGAGGTCGGCCGGCATGTGCCGCATGGAGAAGATGGGTCGGACGGGAGGGTTGCGGATTTTCGACCAAAATCGGAAGGTAATGAAACCGGCGGTTCACCCAGTATCAGGGGTTCTGGTTTCGGTGCGGACGCGGCGGAAGGGGTGGATCCGGTTGGCGAGGGACTGGGGGTTGCGGGACTGGAGCCAGATCCGGCCCCGGCCGGAGAATTCCAGGACCAGCCCCTAGCCGGAGAAAAGGGTGGATTTCAAACTACCCATGCCTCGCACCCGCCAGTCCAGGGAGGGTTCCCAGGCCGCCGCGTATCCCGTGTCCACGGTGAGCCGGCCTTCCACTTCCTTCTCCAGGAGGTCCCCGAAGGCGTGGAAGAAGAGTTCTCCTTCGCCCGAGCAGTGGAGGGCGAAGGCCCCTTTGCCGGTGAAGAGGCCCTTGAGTCCCAGGAACCGTGTCCGGATCCGGATTCCGGGGGTGCAGGCCAGGAAGGACCCTGCCGAGAGCACCAGCGTCTCTCCCTGGAGCCTCTTGTGGTGGATCGTTCCGGGCCGGTCCGGCGCCAGGGCCAGGAAACCTACACCGGGAGAGGTGAAGGTCCCCAGGAAGAAGGTCTCGCCTCCCAGGATCTTTCGGGCCAGGGCGCGGAGGAATCCTCCTCCCAGGCGGCCCCGGACCTCCATGCCGGGGCTCATCCTGCTCATGGCCCCCGCCTCGCAGACCAGGCTCTCGCCGCACCTCATGGCGGCGACCACTTCCTCGAAACCGGGGTCTCTCTCAACCCCGGAATTCCATTTTTCGGCGGTGTTCAGACCTTTCCGGCCAGCTTCTTCTTCACCCAGTCGATCTTTCCCAGGTCGTTGGTCCCCAGGCCGAGCTTGGCCGCCGTCTCCAGGGAGGGGACGCGCCGGATGGGCCTCTTGCGCCTGGCCTTTCTTGCGGCGTTCACCAGGTCCCACTGGACACGGTCCACGGCGACACGGTCCACGGCGAAGAGCATTCCGTCGTGGCGGAAGTGGAAGCCCTTGTTCCGCGTGCTGGGTCCCCTGTCGAAGACGCCCTTGAAGGCCTGGGTGAGGATGAGCCGGACTTTCTCCCTGAGAGGCTTGAGGTTGTTGATCTCCGCCATGGCGGGATCGCACATCCCCCTGTGGAACTTGGCCGGCTGGGTCATGATGGAGCGGCCTGCGTAGGCCAGGTTCTTCATGGCGCCCGTTATGCCGGCGATCCCGTGGTTCTTGAGATCGGGGATGTCGATGATGCAGTCCGCCTGGGTCTCCACGCACCGGGTGAGGCTGGTTTCGGTCTTCCCGATCTTACCGCCCTTTGTGGTATAGCGGACCGTATAGGTCTTCACCTTCTTGTAGTCGGGTTTCCCGAAGCCCGAGACCTTGCAACCCGCCCCCTCCATCACGAGGATCCGCTTCTTCTCCACGCCGCACTCCTGGAGGAGTTCCGTCAAGGTGTCCAGGATGGCCTGGTTCACCCCTGCGAAGTCCCGGGAGAGGCCGTTGAATTTCAAGGCCACCGTCTCCTTGGGCGAGACGAATTCCTTCATGGCCTTGTCGGCTTCCTTCTTTCCCGTGAGGAGCTTCAGGCCTTCGTGGATCACGAGCTTCACCACTTCCGGTCGGACCGAGGTGCCCTCCTCGGTCTCCACGATCCAGTCCGGGCAGGTGACGTCCACGACCTTGGATTTCCTGGATGGGCCCAGGAGGACCTTCTCCGGGGAAAAGGACGGCAGGAGACCGGCGGCGGCGATGCCTGCGCCGACACCCAGGAATTCCCTGCGGTTCAGGTTGGAGTCGGTCATGATTCGTCGTCCTTTCTGTGTCGAGACGGCGCGTTTCGGGAGCATCCTCCCTGGTGAGGGACAGAAAAGATGCTCGATTCTGCTGTTTGGGACGCCGGGAGGCCATTTCCAATAGGGAGAAGAGAGGTAAAGATTGTGCGAGCCTTGTAGGGGAAAGATGGGGGAGTTCGGAGTATGCTTTTGGTCCGTTTCCAAGTCCTTTGCAGGAAGAGCTTTCCATGGCCCGAACCAAACCTGAGACCCTCCTCTCCCCCAGGGACCTCCGCTGGAACTGCCCTCTCTCCTCCGTTGGCCGTGCAGGAAAGGCCCGGTCCGTTCCCGGGACGGTGGGCCAGGAGCGTGCCCTGGAGGCCCTCAGGGTGGGCCTGGAACTCTACGCCCCGGGCTACAACGTCTTCGTCTCGGGCCTCACTGGGACGGGCCGGACCACCACGGTGAAGAGGATCCTGGAGGAGCTCTCCCCACGGTGCGCCGTGCCCCGGGACCGGTGCTACGTCTTCAACTTCGACGATCCCCAGTGCCCCATGCTCCTTTCCCTGCCTGCCGGGAAGGGGGTGGTCCTGGCCCGGGAGATGGATTCCCTGGTCCGTTTCCTCCGGGACCGGGTGCCCGCCCTCCTGGAAGGAGCGGACTTCGAGGAAAAGCGCCGGGAGGCCACGGCGGAATTCGCCAGGAAGGAGAAGGACCTGGTCCAGGGGTTCCAGGAGAGGATCGAAAAGGAGGGATTCGCCGTGGTCCAGGTGCCCGTGGGACCCCTGCAACGGCCCGCCGTCTATCCTCTCCTGGATGGAAAGCCCGTGCCGGAAGAGGAGATCGAGCGTGCCGTGGAGGAGGGGCGGCTCCCGAAGAAGGAAGGGGCGGATGTCCTGGAGAGGCTCGAAGGAGTGAGGGAGGAACTCCAGGATGTCCTCCGCGGCGCCAGGGATCTTGCCAGGAAGGCCCAGGACGCCGTGGAGGAACTCTTCCGGGATTGCCTGAGGCTTCTCCTGGAGGGCCACATGGCCGACTTGAAGAAGACCTTCCGGGAGGAGCCCTCCATCCTCTCCTTCCTGAAAGCGGTGGAGCGGGACTTCATCGAGAACACCCCTCCTCCCGGGACGGCCGCCGGCGAAGGTGAGGGGGCCTCGGAATGGAGGGAGGAACTCGAGGCGGTCCTCGCGCGCTATACGGTGAACGTGCTCATCGACCGCTCCCGTTACAAGGGGTGTCCCGTCGTGGTGGAGAACTACCCCACTTTCACCAACCTCTTCGGCACCATCGAGGCCGGCGGCCCCGGCCGGGAACGGCGGCCCCCCGATCACAGGAGTATCGTGCCGGGCTCGCTCCTCCGGGCCGACGGGGGGTACCTCCTTCTCTCCGCCAAGGACCTTCTCTCCGAGTCGGGTGTCTGGGACCACCTGAAGAGGGCCCTCAAGTCGGGTCGCCTGGAGATCCAGCCTCCTCCCGAGGGTTTCCGCTTCGGCCAGGTGACCCTCAAGCCCCGACCCGTGGACATCCAGGTCAAGGTGATCCTCATCGGGGATCCCGGGGTCTACGATTTCCTCTACATGAACGATTCGGATTTCCGCAAGATCTTCAAGGTCCTGGCGGACTTCGATTCCTCCATGCCCCTGACCGGGGAGAACCTGGCCCACTTCGCCCTGGTGGCAAGGCGCATCTGCGAAAAGGAGGGGCTCCGGACGCCGGACCGCTCCGCCCTGGCGGCCTGCGCCGAGTTCGCCGTCAGGGACGCCGGGCGGCGCGACAGGATCTCCACGAGGTTCAACGAGGTCGCCGACGTCCTCAGGGAGGCCGACTTCCACGCCTCCCGGGAGGGAGGGAAGAGGATCCTGGGGGCCCACGTGCGGGCCGCCGTGGAAGGAAGGGCGGCCCGGCACCGGAGCCTGGAGGACCGGGTGTTCCGGATGTTGCGGGAAAACCTGATCCTGGTCTCCACCGAGGGTAAGAAGGTGGGGCAGGTGAACGGGCTTTCGGTCTACCAGATGGGATACCATTCCTTCGGTAAACCGACCAGGATCACCGCTTCCACCTCGGCCGGCGGGGTGGGCATCATCAACATCGAGAGGGAGGCCCGCCTGTCCGGGGGGATCTACGACAAGGGTGTGCTCATCATCGCAGGGTGGATGCGGCGGGTCTTCGCCCAGGAGCGGCCTCTCTCCCTGACGGCGAGCCTGAGCTTCGAACAGAGCTACTCGGGCGTGGACGGCGACAGCGCCTCGGTGGCGGAGATCTGCGCCCTCCTCTCGGAACTCTCGGGGATTCCCATCGACCAGGGCTTCGCCGTCACCGGCTCGGTGAACCAGCACGGTGAGATCCAGCCCGTCGGGGGAGTGAACGAGAAGATCGAGGGCTTCTTCCGGCTCTGCTCCGAGCGGGGCCTCACGGGAAACCAGGGGTGCGTGATTCCCGCCTCGAACACCGAGGACCTGATGCTGGCCCCCCGGGTCGTGGAGGCGGTCCGGGCCGGGAAGTTCCAGGTCCACGCCGCCGGGAACCTGGACCAGGTCTTCCGGATTCTCATGGGCGTGCCTGCAGGAGAACGGGGCGTGGACGGGCGGTTCCCCGAGGGGACCCTCTTCGCCGCCGTGGCGGCGAAACTAGAGAAATACGCTTCCGAGGCGGGTGCCGCCGGCGGAGAGATGAGCCCCAGGCTCCTTGCGGCCGACCGGGAGGGGGAGGCGGCGCGGCCCGGGGGGTGAGTCCTTTCAGGCGTGGATTTCCACGACGTCCCGGTCGGCCAGGACGTGGTCCCGGGAAACCTGGATCCCGTCGTGCTTGACCGCCCCCCAGACCCGGGCGAACTTGAAGTTGGCGGCGATGTCCTTGTGGATCCGCTCGGCCAGGTCCAGGACGGTGGATCCCCGTTTCAGGACGAAGGGGGCCTCCCTGTCGGCGGGCTTGCCCGGCTCCTTGGAGTAGACCCGGATCACGTCGAGCATTCGAAATGCCTGGGTCCGGAAATCCTCCAGACCCAGGCCCGTCTCGGCGGAGAGGGGCAGGAGGGGCAACTTTCCTTCCAGGAGGTCCTCCAGGATCTCCCGCGTTTCCTCCGCTCCGGGAAGGTCCGCCTTGGTTCCGAGGAGAAGGGCCGGGAGGACCCGGAGGGCCGGGTGGACGTCCGGCGGGAGTTCGGGGGGGGAGAGGGGCGGATGGAGGAGGATCTTGTGGGCCTTGCAGGTCTCCATGGCGAGCTCCGCCTGCTCCAGGGCGTCGGGGCTCCCCAGGTCGGCCGTGAGGAGGATCCCGTCGCTGTTGCGCACCGCCTCCATCATGCCCGGCGGGACGTAATCGGCCGTGATGGGGGGAAGGTCCAGGACCTGGATCTGGACGTCCTCGAAGGGGAGCATCCCGGGAACGGGGAGCTGGGTGGTGAAGGGCGCGGGGGAGACCTCCACCTTGGCCCGGGTCATGGCCTTGAGAATGCTGCTCTTCCCCGTGTTGGGCGCTCCCAGGAGAACGAGCCTCCCGGCCCCGGCCCGGTCGATCCGGAAGGGGTCGTGGCGGACGGCCTTGCCCTTCCCCTTCTCCCCTTTTCTCAGGGCGGCGATCCTGCGCTTGATGTCGGCCTGGAGCTTCTCCGTGCCCTTGTGCTTCGGGATGACCTTGAGCATCTCCTCCAGGCAGGCCAGCTTCTCCTCGGGGCTCCTGGCCGCCTTGTAGGCCTCTTCTGCCTTGAGATACTGGGGCGTAAGGTTGGCCGGCATGGTGACCTCCCTCGGGGACGGGTAGCCTGGACTCATCCTGATTCTATCAAGGGAAGGGGGAGGGGGAGCAGGAGGAACGGGGGGCGAGATGAAGATCGCCGGGACATGGTTCTCTCTCTGGCTCCTTCTGGGAGGGGCTCTTCCGGCCCAGGGCTATCCGGACTCCCCCGAACCTCCGGGCCGGAGGGAATACAAGCGGCTCCATCCCTGGGCCCTGGCGAGGATCCGGGAGGGGAGGACCGACCGGGCCCTCTCCTATCTCCGGAAGCTCCTCGCCGGGAATCCAGGCGATCCCGAGACCTGGTACATGCTGGCCGTGGCCTACTCCGCCCGGGGCAGGATCGGCGCGGCCCTGGAGGCGGCGGCCAGGGCCCTCGACCTCGGCCTCCCGCCGGGCCGGATCGCCGGGGGAACCCTGACGGGATTGGAGCCCCTGGCGGAGACGGGGCTCGTCCGGAACCTCCTGGAGACCTTCCGGACCAGGCCGGTCCACGGGCCCATGCTGGGAAGCATGACCGACAGGAGTGTGCGGATCTGGGTCCGAACGGCCCGGGAGGCGGCGGTGCGGGCCCTGGTCTCGGAGAAGCCCGGCCTCGTGCCCGCCGCCGTCGCGGAGGGCCGGACGAAGAAGGAACGGGACTATACGGCCGTCCTGGAGGTGAAGGGGTTGAAACCCGGCACCAAGTATTTCTACGCCCTCGAGATCGGGGGGCGGCGGGGGAAGGTCCGTTCCTTCCGGACCTTCCCGGCCCGGGGGAAGGGAGGGAAGTTCCGGATCGTCTTCGGCGGGGGGGCGGGCTACGTCCCTTCCAACGAGCGGGTCTGGAGGACCATCCTCTCCTTCCGGCCCCGGGCCTTGCTTCTCCTGGGCGACAACGTCTACATCGACGCCCCGGGGATCCCGGCGATCTGGCACTACGACTACTACCGCCGCCAGTCCCGGCCCGAGTTCCGCCGTCTCGTCTCCCGGGTCCCGGTCTTCGCGATCTGGGACGACCACGATTTCGCCACGAACGACTGCGTTCCCGGCCCGGGGGTGGATACGCCTCCTTGGAAACGGAAGGTCTTCGAGTTCTTCCGGGACAACTGGGTCAATCCCTGCTACGGGGGAGGAGATGGGCGGCCGGGGTGCTGGTTCGATTTCCGTGCCGGAGACGTCCACTTCGTCATGCTGGACTGCCGCTACTACAGGACCCTGCGGGAGAAGGGGGCCTCCACCATGCTGGGGCCCGCCCAGAAGAGGTGGCTCTTCGAGACCCTTCTTTCGGCCGGGTCCCGGCATCCGGCCTTCACGGTCCTGGCCTCCTCGGTGCCCTGGACCTTCTTCGCCAAGGGAAAGAGCAGGGACACCTGGAACGGTTTCCGGGAGGAGCGCAAGGAGATCTTCGACTTCCTCTCCCGGAACGGAATCGACGGAGTGATCCTCCTTTCGGCGGACCGGCACCGGTCGGACCTGTGGAAGATCGAGAGAGAGGGAGAGTATCCGCTCTACGAGTTCGAGAGTTCCAGGCTCACGAACCAGCACGTCCACAAGACCATGAAGAAGGCCCTCTTCTCCTTCAACGCAGCGCAGTCCTTCGGCGTGGTGGACTTCGACACCACCCTTCCCGATCCCACGGTGACCTACAGGATCGCCGATATCGACGGGAAGGTGGTCTTCTCCTTCACCGCGAGGCGCAGTGCCCTGGTGGCGGGGAAGGGGAAGTAGGCCTTCTCGGCGGGGGGAGGATCCCGGAGGAGGTTCCCCCCGCCGGGGGGCCTCCTCCGGGGAGGAGGGAAGCCCTCAGGGGAGTTTCAGGTGCCAGGCCGGGGAGAGGTGGTCCTTGAAGGCCTCGCCTTCGAAGAAGGCCCATTTCCCGACGCCCGTCCAGACCCCCTTGGCGGGGGGGCCCAGGACGAGCCTGCCGTCCCTGAGCCGGACGGAGAGCCTGGGATTCCGGAGCTTGAAGTAGTCTCCCGAGTTGTTCTTCACCCGGACGGTGAGTCCTCCGGCGAAGGCCTTCTCCAGCAGGTCTCCCGGAAGGGGAACCAGGCAGGGATCCCAGGCGTCGAGCTTCCCCCGGTTGGCGGGGAGGAGCGCCGTGGGTTTGCCGTTCACCAGGACTTCCTTCTTGAGACCCGGGTTGGAGCCGAAGATGTCCATGACGAGGTAGAGGGCGCTCACGGAAGAAGGCTTCCTGGGAACCCCTTCGGGCCAGGCCGAGGCGGCCTTGGGGGAAGAGAAGGTCCCCTTCCAGGCCAGGATCCCCCGGATCCGCTCGGGACAGTCCAGGACGGGCGGGAAGGGTCCCGCTCCGGGGAGGACCGGACCGTAGTCGTCGCCTTTGCGGGCTTCCGGAAGAAGGGGATTGAACTCCCTGCGGGAACTCAGGAGGTAGAGGCGGATCTCCCCCTCGCCTCCCAGGGGAGGAAGGCCCGGTTCCACGGAGACCCGGACCTGGGCCGCTTCGGGGAGTTCCACCACCCCCGTCCACCAGGCGCTTCTCTGGCCTACGTCCCGGAGGATCACCTTCTTTCCGGAGATCCGGACGGTGGGGGCCCGCCTTCCGCCCCGGCGGGTCCGTTGGGCCACCACCAGGGTGGATGTGCACCCCGGGGCGGGGCGGACCAGGAAGGTCCCTCCCCCCCCGGAGAAAGGCTTCACCACCTGGAGCCTGCAAGGTGGGGGCAGGGGGACCTCCTCGGGCCAGGCCTTCACCTGGGCGGGCTCCTCCCCCTCGGGCCAGATCCCGGCCACCAGGGTTTCGTGGGCCCCCAGGGTGAAGCTGAGGCGGCCCTTCCGGGTCACCTTCACGGCCCGCCTGCGCCTGGGGTAGAGCGTGGCCGCCAGGGCCCTCCGGGGAGGGGTGCCCGTGAGGGTGTAGATCTCCTCCAGGGGGATCTCCACCTTCCTGGTCTCAAGGGTCGGGTTGCGAAGGGTGAGAAAAGCCCTGCCGCCACGGGCGGCCCTGTAGCCCAGGACCTCCCCCTTCTCCGGTTCTCCGCCGAAGGCCTGGGCCTCGGCCAGGAGGTCCTTCTGGCGGGCGGACCACTGGAGGGATTCCCTGAGATCGGCCCAAAGGGGGCCCGTCATGGTGGAGGGCGTCACATAGAGCTCCTGGAGCATACACCCCCTTCCCAGGAAGAGGATGCAGGCGTCCAGGAAGGAATCGGCCCCTTCCTCCGGGCCTCCCGGGAGGCAGAGCCTGCCGTGGGTGATCCCGTGGAACATGAGGGCGTTGAGAGGGAAGTCGGGGGAACCGTGGAGGACGTTCCTGTAGACCCGCTCGTCCCGGTAGGTCAGGGCCCGGTCCCTGCCCCGGATCGCCGGGACCTGGGCGTCGTAACCCACGTCGGCCCCTCCGAGCCAGCAGAAGTCGGCCCACTGGAGCCACCAGGGGGAGAGGTGGACGAAGGAGGTCACGTTCAGGAAAACCTTGGGATCCAGGGAGGCCATGTACTGGAGCAGGGAGATGGTCTCTTCGATGCCTTTCTCGAAGGCCGCCGGGGTCTTCCCCCGGACGAGCTGGAAGTTGAAGTCCATCTTGAAGTAGTCCACCCGGCAGTCCCGGATGAAGTGGCGGATCCTCTTTTTCAAGGCGGCCACGTACTTGGGCCCGTCCAGGAGGTAGTAGGAACCTTCCGGTGCCTTCTCGTAACCCTGCTGCGCCCCCCAAGTGGTATCCAGGTGGAATCCGCAAAGGGGCATCCAGAGGCCAAGGCGGAAACCGAGTTTCTCCAGTTCCCTGCTCAGGGCGAGCATGCCGCCGGGAAAGGTGTCCTTCCTGGCCCGCCAGATGGACTTCCTGTCCTGCCAGATGTCGTCCACGGCCATGGAGACGATGGGGATCCGGGCCTTCTTGAATCCCCGGGCGGACTCCAGGATCCCCTCGGCCGAGAGGGTGCTCTCCATGTCGTACCAGGAGTTGTAGTGGGGGAAGGGCTCGGGTGGCCTGCGGCGGATCGTGTCCAGGTAGGAGCGGAAGAGGCGGTGGGGCCTTCCTTCGGGGGAACAACCCGTGACGGCGGAAAAAGAGACGAAGGGCGGTTTCTTGGCGGGGTGATGGCGGAGGACCACCAGGCCGCCCGGGTTCCTGAGGTTCCACCCCGCCGGGTGCTCCAGGCCGAGGAAGAAGTGTTTTCCCGCGAAGATGGGGATTCCCGTGCCTCTCCTGGGGCCCCCCTTCTCCTCCCGTCCCCACTCCAGGGGGAGGGGGGTTCCGCCGGGGGAGAGGATCCGGAAGCGCTCCACCTCCAGGGCCTCCACGATCGGGGCGGGGGAGTCGCCCTTCCAGGAGATCTCCAGGGTCTTCCGGATCAGGGGAAGCCCCCTGCCGGGAGAGAAGAAGACCTCCCGGACCGTGAGGGGAGCCAGGTCTCCCTTGCCGCGGAAGCTGAAGGAGAGGCCTCCCCGGAGGACACGGCCCCCGCCGGGTTCCATCCCCCGGGCGGTCAGGGGGGCCCGGCGGCCCTCGAGGCGGAGGAGGAATCCTTCGTCCCGGACGGGAAAGGTCCGCTCGCCCACCCGGAATTCCCGGGTGAAGCCCTGCCGGTCCAGGACCCGGGTGAAGCCCTTACCGGCCCGGACGGCGGGCTGGAGGGGAGGCTGGCTCCGGGCGGGAAGCCCTGGGAGGAGGAGCAAGGCTGCCAGTGCTTTCGAAAGGGTGAGGGTTCGCATGGTCTGGTTCTCGTCTCCAGGTTCGGTATGAAAGGTTCCGGAAGGGGGGGCTACTTGTCCTCGTTGCGGACGATCTTTCCGCCTTTTCTCGAGGGGAGCATCTCGCTCCACTCGTCGCATACGGCGGCGTCGAATTCGCGGCAGACCCGGGGGCGGACGGGGTAGATGGTGCACCGCATGAGGCCGTTCTTCTTCTTGAGGAAGACGCAGTGTCCTGCCGTGTGGCGGAAGACCAGGTCGTACGTGCCGGTCAGGTCCTTCTCCTCTTCGAAGTAGCGGCCCATGGACGAGGCCGGCTTTCCCAGGAAGTCCAGGATCCGCCGGGCCTCGGCCCTGGTGAGGAAGATCCGGCCGAAGGAGCAGCAATCGGCCTGGATGCACCGGTCGCAGCGGTCGGGCTTGTAGTCCGGGTCGCCCTTGGCGAAGACCTTCTTCACTTCCCGGACCAGGCTCTCCACGGCCCTTCTCAGGCCGGGGTGCTCGTCGATGTCCAGGGTGCGGGAGAGGGTCCGGGTGAGGGATCCGAAGGGAAGTCCTTCCATGGGATGGGTGGACTCGACCTCCACTTCGTATTGGTCCAGGTCCACCGAGATGGTGCTCAGGTGGCGGAAGAGGTCGCCCAGATCGTGGGGCCAGCCGGCGTTCTCGGCCGCGGGAAGGGAGGAATCCTTCGGCTTCTTGGGGGAAGGTTTCTTCTTCATGGGTCGGTTCGTTTCCTCTCGATCTCCTTCAGGGTCTCCGCCCAGATCCGCCGGGCCTCTTCTCCGAAGAGGACGAAGCGGACCAGGTCGAAGGCTCCGGGATGCTTCTCGATCTCTTCCACGACGGTTTCCAGGGCGATCCGGGAGGCCTCCTTCATGGGGAATCCGTAGACTCCCGTGGAGACGGCCGGGAAGGCCACCTTTCTCAGGCCTTCCCGGCGGGCGACCTCCAGGGAGCGGCGGTGGCAGGAGGCGAGGAGCTCGGGCTCCCCCTTGTGCCCGCCCCTCCAAACAGGGCCTACCGTATGGATCACCCGCTTGGCTTTCATACGGCCCGCCGTGGTGGCCTTGGCGTCGCCCGTCTCGCAACCGCCGAGTTTCCTGCACTCTTCCAGGATCCGGGGGCCGCCGGCCCGGTGGATTGCGCCGTCCACGCCTCCTCCGCCCAGGAGGGTCTTGTTGGCGGCGTTCACCACGGCGTCCACGTCCTGGAGGGTGATGTCCCCTTCCACGACCTCCAGGCGGGTCTCCCCGATCTTCAGGACTGCGGGTTCTCCTGCGGCCACGGCATCCTCCTGGAGAGCGGGGCGGGGTGCCCCCCCGCCCCGCCCGGTTCTTCCTTGGGTCTCCTCCTAGAGTTCACCCTTCTCCTTCAGGCGCTTCACGATCTCCTCGGCCATCTTGAGCCTGCGCTCGAAGACGCCGTTGGCGATCTTGTAGGGCTCCGGCGAGAGGAGGTCCGCCCCGGCGCTCTGGAGGATCTCCAGGGGATAGCGGCTTCCACCCATGGAGAGGGCGTTGAGGTAGGCCTTGCGGGCCTTTTCCCCCTCCTTGAGGACCTTCTCGGAGAGGGCCGTGGAGGAGATGAGGCCCGTCACGTAGGTGAAGACGTAGAAGCTCCTGTAGAAGTGGGGGATGTAGGCCCACTCCACGGAGTAGAGGGGCTCGATGTTCATGATCCCCTCGGCGTGGCCGTGGTAGAGGCGCAGGAGCTTGAGGTAGAGGGCGTTCAGGGCGTCGGCCGTGACGGGTTCGCCCCTCTCCACCATCTGGTGGGCCCTCCACTCGAACTCGGCGAACATCGCCTGGCGGAATACGGTCTGGCGGTAATTATCCATCCACTCGCCGAGGATGTAGAGTTTCTCCCTGTCGCTCCGGGCCTTCTCCAGGAGCAGGTGGGTGAGGAGGGACTCGTTGAAGGTGGACGCCACCTCGGCGACGAAGATCTCGTAGTCCGCCGTTGCGTGGGGCTGGGTGGTGTTGGAGAGGTAGCTGTGCATGGAGTGGCCCAGCTCGTGGGCCAGGGTGCTCACCGAGTCCAGGTTGCCCGTGAAGTTGAGGAGCACGAAGGGATGGACCCCGTAGATCCCGGCCGAATAGGCGCCGCTCCTCTTGGCCCTGGTGGGAAAGACGTCCACCCAGCGGGCCGCCGGCGAGAGGGCCTTGCGGAGGACCTTCAGGTAGGAATCCCCCAGGGGCTTCACCGCCTCGAGGACCAGCTTCTTGGCCTGCTCGAAGGTGTACTTCTGGTGGGTGGGCTTCACGATGGGGGCGTAGATGTCGTAGTAGTGGAGCTGGTCCACCCCGAGGAGTTGCTTGCGGAGCTTGAGATACCTGTGGAAGGTGGGGAGCTCCTCGTGTATGCGTTGGATCAGGTTCTCGTAGAGCTTGACGGGAAGGTTCTTGGGATAGAGGGCCGCCTCGAGGCAGGAGTCGTACTTGCGGGCCTTCCTGATGAAGTCGTCCCCGTGGAGCCTGGCGGCGTAGGTGGCGGCCAGGGTGTTCTTGAAGGACTGGTAGGCTCCCCAGAAGGCCTGGAAGACTTTGCGCCGGTCCTCCCTGTTGGTGGAGGCCCGGTACTTCACGTAGTTGGGCTTGGTGAGCTCGACCACGGTTCCGTCGTGGAGGGTCACCTTGGGATTGGGGAACTCGGCGTCGTTGAAGGTGTTGTAGATGTTCCCCGGGGCGCCCAGCACCATGCCGGCCTGGGCGAGGAGTTCCTCCGTCTTCCTGTCCAGGATGTGCTTCTTCAGGCGGAAGAGGTTGTCCAACTGGTGCTGGTAGGTCTTGAGGATGGGATTGAACCTCAAGGTCTCCAGGTCCTGCTCCGGCTGGGCCAGGATCTCTGGCTGGATCCAGGATGTGGCCTCGCCGAATTGCACCGCCAGGGCCCGCACCTTCTGGAGGAGTGCCCTGGCGTGGTTGTCCCTGGTGTCCAGGTCGCTCTTCAGGGAGGCGTAGGCGTAGAGCCGCTCGAAGGTCTCCGACAGGGTGTCCACCTTGTCCAGGACCATCTTCAGGGTCTCGGCGGAATCACAGAGCTTGCCCTCCCACTGGCGGATGGTGGGGATGGCCTTCTTCAGGTCCTCGTAGGCCTGGTTCCATTCCTTTTCGGAAGGGAAGATATCCTCCAGGCGCCACTTGTATTCCTCGGGGATCCGGGAACGGTCCTTCACGGCCGTGGCCTGTTCCCCCCCGCCCTTCGCCGTTCCGCCTGCTTCCATCGCTTCCTCGCTTCCCGCGCCTTCCGGGGTGCTCGAACAAGAGAAGAGTCCCAGGAGAAGGAGCACCCAGAGAACCGCGCGCCGCCTGTTTCCAAGAGCCATAGTCTTTCGCCTCCCTGGTGATGGGTTCCGGAGAGTCCGCCGGGAGACTTTTCCCGGAAGAATGAGGATTCCAACCTTCCCCTCCCTTTCCTTCAAGGAGAAGATTTGCCGCAGGGACGGAGGGGGCGGCCGCCCCACCCTGCGGCCCTCTCTTCCCGGGTCCCGTGGAGGCCTCCCTGGGGCCGGGAAGGGGCCGGCCCCGGCGGAGGAACAGGGCGGCCGCCGCCCCGGATCGGACTAAGGAGGGATAGGTCATGGCTGGAGAGACTTCCAAGGAGAAGGCCCGGGCCGGGGGGAGAGGCCCCTGGGAGTGGACCCGGATCGCGGCGGTCCTGGAGGAGCTGGCCCCCCTGCGTTTCGCCGAGGAGTGGGACCGGGTGGGACTCCTGGCGGCTCCCGCTCCGGGCGGCCGGGTCCGGCGGCTCTTCCTGGCCGTGGACCTGACCGAGGAGGTCCTGGAGGAGGCCCTGGCCGGGAAGGCGGGGATGATCCTGGCCTATCATCCCCCCCTCTTCCATCCCCTGACGACTCTCTCCTGGGAGAACCCCAAGGAGCGTATCCTCATCCGGGCCATCCGGGCGGGGATCCCGGTCTATTCTCCCCACACGGCCCTGGACGCCGCTCCCGGCGGGGTGAACGACTGGCTCGCTTCCGGCCTGGGGCCGGGGAAGACCACTCCCCTTTCCCCCTGCCTGGGCCCGGGGGAGTTCAAGCTGGTCACCTTCGTTCCCCCCGGGAGGGCCGACGGCCTCCGGGCCGCCCTGGCCCGGGCCGGTGCGGGGGTGATCGGGGACTACCGGGAGTGCTCCTTCAACCTGGAAGGGACGGGGACTTTCTTCGGCGGGGAGGGGACCTCCCCGGTCGTGGGGGCCAAGGGGCGCCTGGAAAGGGTCCGGGAGGTCCGCCTGGAGATGGTCCTTCCCCCCTCCCTCCTCCCACGGGTGGCCCGGGTCCTGGCCGAGGAGCACCCCTACGAGGAGCCCGCGTGGGATGTCTATCCTCTGGAGCGGAAGCCCCTTCCCGGGGCGGGCCAGGGGAGGATGGTGGAATTGAGGCGTCCCCTCTCACCGGCGGCCCTGGTCCGCCGGGTCAAGAAACACCTGGGCCTGCGCCGGGTGAGGGCGGCCTTCCCGCCGGGGATGGAGAGGGTGGAGAGGGTTGCCCTCTGCGCCGGCGCCGGCAACCAGGTCCTTCAGGATGCGAGGGACGCCCAGGTCGTCTGGACCGGGGAGATGAGCCACCACGCCGTCCTGGCCCACCTGGCCGCCGGGAGGGGGGTGATCCTCTGCGGGCATACCGAGACGGAGAGGGGCTACCTGCCCGTCCTGGCGGAACGCATCGCCGGGAAGCTGCCCGGGCTCCAGGTGGTGGTCTCCCGGAAGGACCGGCCCCCCCTGGCCTCGGTTTGATTCCGTGGCGGGCCGGGCCCTTCCTTCCTACAATGCGGGGGCCGATTCAAGGAGAGAGCCATGAAACGTCCTCTGAAGAAGATTCCTTCTTTCCTGTTCTTCTTGGCCTTCCCCCTCCTTTCCGCACTTCTTGGAGGGTGCGGGGTGAGTGAAGACATGGTCCTCCTTCCCAGGCCCAAGGGCCTGGTGCCCCTGACCCGGTTGGAGAGCCACCTGAACTACCAGGATCCTTTCGATTCCCGGGATTCCTACGTCCTTCCGGGGGGAGGTGGGAGATGAGGAGCTTCTTCGCTGTCCTTCTCCTCCTGCTCCCGGCGGCCTGCGTCACGAACCCCGTGACGGGCCACAAGCAATTCGTCCTCGTCTCGGAGCGGGAGGAGCTCCAGATGGGGGACCAGGCCCTTCCCTCCATCGTCTACAGCTACGAGCACGAGTACCAGGATCCCGAGTTGAAGCGCTACCTGGGCACGATCGTCCTCAGGCTTCACGCCGTCTCCCACAGGGCCAACCTCCCGGTGGACTTTCGGATCCTGGATACGTCTCTTCCCAACGCCTTCGCCATTCCCGGCCACGTCTTCGTTACCCGGGGGCTCCTGGTCCTCCTCCAGAACGAGGGGCAGTTCGCCGCCGTGATGGGCCACGAGATGGGGCACGTGGCGGCCCGCCACTCCGCCGTGGGGGCCACGACCAACATGGTCGCCAGGCTTGGCCTGGGGGTCCTTGGGGAGGCCCTGGGCGAGGACCTGGCCGGTGGGGCCGTGCTGGGCTTCAAGCTCTTCTCCCTCCACTACAGCCGGAGCCAGGAATACCAGGCCGACAAGTTGGGAGCCTACTACGCCTGGAGGGCCGGCTGGGATCCCCGGTGCGCCGTGGAGGTCCAGGAGATCCTCATGCGGCTGGGCGGATCGGAGCCCGGGCTCTTGTCGACCCTCTTCTCCACCCATCCTCCGGGAAAGGACCGGATCAGGAAACTCAGGAAGGAGATCCCGACCTTCGGGTTGGCCCGGACGGACATCCAGGGGGACGGGCGCTTCGCCGCCCGGTGGAACCGGCACCTGGCCAGGCTCAAGAGGGATCACGGGATCTACAGGAAGTACTACGACCCGGCAAGGAAGCTCCTTTCCCAGGGAAAGACGGACCGGGCCCTCTCCCTGCTCCGGCGGGGGATGCGCCTTGCTCCCAACCTGGCCCCGTTCCACCGCCTTGCCGGGGACATCCTGACCCGGGAGAAGAGGAATTCCGAGGCCGTCCGGGCCTACAGGGAGGCCCTCCGGCTGGACAGGAAATACGTGCAGCCTTTGTTCGGCCTGGGCAGGATCGCCTGGCGGGAGCGGGCCTATTCGAGGGCCGAGGGCTTCTTCAGGAAGTGCCTGGCCAAGTTCCCGGAGTATACAGCCGCCGCCTACGGCCTGGGGCTCTCCCTCCACAGGCAGGGGAAGTGGAAGGATGCCGTGGAGCCCCTGGCCAAGGCGGCCCAAGGCGGGGCCGGTGCCCCCTGCCTGGCCGTCCTGGGCGACTGCATGGAGAAGCTCAAGCGTTACGACCAGGCCCTGAAGCTCTACAAGGCCGTCGCCCAATACGCCAAGAAGAAACCGGAAGTGTTGAAGGATCCGGACGTCGCGCGGGCCGTGAAGAGGATCCCCGACCTGGAGAAACTCGTTCCCCGGGGGGAGAAGGGAAAGGGCCGCTGAGGTGCCCTTTCCCCGGTCGAGGTCGGCCCGGGTCCCGGGGTCCGGAGGCGAGACCCGCGGGGAAGGGGGCTTTCCCTAGGACTTGCCCAGGAGGTCCATGAGGCGGGCCTCCAGGTCTTTTCCGTAGATGTCCAGGCCCGCCACCTTTCCCTTGGGGCCGATAAGGACGGCGAAGGGGAGTTCTTTTACGGCGAAGATGTTCACCAGGGGGCCTTCCCAGGCCTTCCCGTCGCAGACCTGGATCCAGGGGAGCTTCGCCTTGGCCGCGTATTCCGCCGCGTCCGAGGGCGGCTTGTCGAGGGAGACGCCCAGGATCTCGAATCCCTTTCCGTGGAATTTCCCGTAGATCTTCTTCAGGGATTCCATCCTTTTCAGTGAAGAGGGCTTCCATGTGGCCCAGAAGTAGAGGAGGACCGCCTTCCCGGAGAGGCTCGCCCAGGTAAGCTTCCTTCCCTTCAGGTCGGTCACTTCCAGCGGGGGGGGCGTGGTTCCCATCCTGATGGAGAGTCCTTTCAAGAGGGCCTTCCGCTTCCCTTCCGGGTCCGAGGCGGGAAAGCGTTCCAGGGCCTTCTCGTAGAGAAGGGCCAGGGTCGGGCGGTAGAGGGCGGCCGGGAAGATGAGGAGCCTCCTCTCCAGGTCGTCCACCACGTCCCACATCTCCTCGCCGTCCTCGATTTCGGCCAGTTCCTCCTTCAGGCCCTCCATGGCGGCATCCTTCTTCCCCGTGGCGGCGGCCAGGGCGGCGGCCAGGAGCCTGGGGCGGGCCTCCCTGATCTTGGAGATGTCCAGGCCGGTCAGCATCGCCCCCGCCTTCTTCTCCATGTCGAAGTTGAGGAGGAGCCGGATGATCTCCATCCGCTCGTCCAGGTCGAAGCCCGTCGGTCCGAGGAGGGCGAGGATCTCCCTGGCCTTCTTGCCCTTGCCCTGCCTTAGATACGCTCTGCCGAGTTCCCATCGGATCCGGTTGATGGCCGGGTCCGCAGCGTAGGTCCGGTTGAGTTTCTCCAGGTCCTCGATCCATTTCTCCTGGATCTTCTTGTACCGGCCCATGACGGCCCGGAGCTTCTCGAGGATCTCCTTCCGGGAGAACTTGCCCTTGAAACGGAAGGATCCGTTCTTCATCCCGAGCTTCTCGACGGCCCGGTCCCGGGCCTTCTTCGCCGCCTCCAGGGCCTTGGCGCCCGGGGAATCCTTGGGGGTGGTCCCCTGGGCGGAGAGGGCGGGGTCTTGGAGGAGAAGGGCGGCGAAGGCGATGATTGCTAAATTGCGCATTATTTCGAAGAGCCTCCTTCCTTGGATCCGGCTCGGCACATTCAATCCCCTCCCGCGATTTCCTCGATCTTCCTGGAAAGCATCCGCCCCGTCAACCCCAGGGCCAGGATGCGTCCGTCCCGTCCGACGAGAACCGTGTAGGGGACCCGGTCCACGGCAAAGGCCCGGGCCAGGGGGCCTTCCCAGCCCCTGCCGTCGTGGAGGACCGGCACCCCCTTGGGAATCTTCCCACGGATCTTCTCCAGGTCCCGCCTGCGCTTGTCCAGGGAGACCGCCCTCCAGGAGAGGTCCTCTCCCTTTTCCCGGAGCTTCGAAAGGAGGCGGGAGGTCTGGGAGAGGACCTGGAGAGAGAGGGGGGCCCGGGCCTGGAAGAAGAGGAGGAGAAAGGGGGTCCCCTCCTTTCTCAGCCCTTCCAGGGCCTTCGAGGCCGCCCGGGGCAGGGGATCTCCCGGTTTCAGGGCCAGGGCATCCAGGAGGGTACGGAGTCGGGCCGCTTCGGGCGAAGAGGAGGGAAGGAGAGAGAGCTCTTCCCTCCAGAGGAGGGCTTCGAGCGACCGGGCCAGGGGGGCGGGGAGGCCCGGGAGGGCCCTCTCGAGGCGGGCCGCACCTTTCCGGAACTCTTCTGCCCGGCCCTCCCGGCTTTCTTCTCCACTTGGAAGCCCCAGGAGTGCCAGGACGTCCTTCTCGTTGCCCGGGGCCAGGGAGAGGATGGCCGCCAGGAGGAGCCTTTCCCGGAAGGAGGAGAGGTCCTCCTTCTCCAGGCCCCGGACCAGGGAGAGGGCCTGGGAGGGCCGGGAGAGGAGGACCAGCCATTGGGCGGCCAGGAGGCGCTGCTCCGGGGTGAGCCCCCGGGGAGTGAGGGCCTCGAGGGCCGAGCAGGCCTTCTCGTCCTCCCCCAGGCTCCACCAGGTCTTTCCTTCCTCGAAGAGGGCCCGGGGAAGGTCGGGCGAGCCGGGGTGGGCCTTGCGCCAGGTCCGGAGCTTCTCCAGGAACCCCCTCTGGATGGCTTCCAGGCGGGACTCGAGCTTGGGGTCTCCCCCGGGGAGGGCCCGGATCCGGCCTTCCAGGGCGTCCATGAGGTCCCGGGCGTGGCCTGCCAGGATGGCCTTCAGGTCTTTTCCGCCGGCACCGGTCCTCCCGGGAGGCTGGACCTTTCCCGGCAGGGGGAGAAAGAAGACCCCCGGAAGGGCCGAAAGGAGAAGAATCTGGCGCATGGTTCTTTGTGGGTTCCCGCGTTTCCGTCGTCCGGGCGTGGGGACAGCTTCCCCCCTTGGGCCCGGATGCAATCCTTGGGTTCGCCCGGGCATTATCCTAGGGTCTTCTTCAGGCATGAAGGGGAAAAGAAGCCCAGGGAGGAAGGACGGCATCGAACAGAGGTGATGGCATGACCGAGAGAATCGTGATCATGGGAGCCGCGGGGAAGGACTTCCACGTCTTCAACACTTGTTTCCGCGGAAACGAGAATGTCCGGGTCGTGGCCTTCACGGCTACCCAGATTCCCCACATCGACGGCCGGATCTATCCGCCCACCCTGGCGGGTCCGGATTATCCCAAGGGAATCCCAATCCTTCCCGAAGAGGAGCTTCCGGAGATCATCCGGCGGGAGAAGGTGGACAAGGTGATCTTCGCCTACAGCGACGTTTCCTACGAGTACGTGGCGGAGAGGGAGAAGATCGCCAAGGATGCCGGCGCCTCTTTCGAGACGGCCCCCGTGGAGGAGGCCATGATCCCATCGGAGAAACCGGTCATCGCCGTGTGCGCCGTCCGGACAGGATGCGGGAAGAGCCAGACCACCAGGCGGGTCTCGGAGATCCTGAAAGAGATGGGCCTTTCCTGCGTGGTGGTGCGCCATCCCATGCCCTACGGCGACCTCGTGAAGCAGAGGGTCCAGCGCTTCGCCTCCTTCGAGGACATGGTGGCCCAGAATTGCACGATCGAGGAGATGGAGGAGTACGAGCACCACATCGCAAGGGGGAACGTGGTCTACGCCGGTGTGGACTACGAGGCCATCTTGAGGGAGGCGGAGAAGGAGGCGGACGTGATTCTCTGGGACGGAGGCAACAACGACATTCCCTTCTTCAAGCCCGACCTGTGGATCACCGTGCTCGATCCCCACAGGCCGGGCCACGAACTCCTCTACTATCCGGGGAAGGAGAACTTCCTTCGGGCCAAGGTCCTGGTGGTGAACAAGGTGGATTCCGCAGATCCGAAAAACGTGGAGAAGGTCCTGGCCAACGCGAGGGAATACAACCCTTCCGCCAAGGTGATCCAGGCCAATTCGCCGGTGACCCTTTCCGATCCGGATGCGATCAAGGGGAAGAAAGTGGTGGTCGTGGAGGACGGCCCCACTCTGACCCACGGGGGGATGACCTACGGTGCGGGGACCATCGCGGCGGAGAAGTTCGGCGCCGCCGAGATCGTCGATCCCAAGCCCTGGTTCGTGGGAGAGATGAAGGAGACCTTGAAGAAGTATCCCCACATCGGGAAGTTGGTGCCCGCCATGGGATACGGAGAGAAGCAGCTTCAGGACCTGAAGGCGACTCTGGACGCTGTCCCCTGCGACGTGGTCGTCGTGGCCACCCCCATCGACCTGGCCCGGATCGTCAAGATCGAGAAGCCCAATGTGCGTGTCTTCTACAGCCTGGAGGAGATCACCAGGCCTGGGCTGAAGGAAGCCGTGGCGGAGACCCTGAAGAAGTAGGGCCCCGGATTCGGCCGGGATGTCCCGTCGCACCGGCAGGGTGTGCAGGGCTTTCGTGTTGGGATTGTTTTGTGGCGCGAATGATTCTGTCGCCACTCCCCGGGCGTCCTCGTCACGGCCCTTCGGGCCGTTTCCTCGTCAGCCCCTGCCGTCGGGCATGTGCGGCCCGGAGGGCCGCAACATGCCCGACGTCAGGGGTGGGCCGGGGCTGACGAGTGGGAAGCGATGAGCTTCTCTCACGCCAGAGCCGGCCGGGGCTTGTGGGGAGAAGGACGCCCTCCGCAAAGACGTGGGACCGGGTCGTCTCTGCGGAGGGCGGGACGATCCTAAAGGCCCAGTTGGTTCCTCAAACCTCGCGTGGCGGCCAGGCCGGCCTGGTTGGCCTTG
>CAZLQD010000042.1:0-88921 GCA_964561605.1 uncultured Planctomycetia bacterium | reverse complement strand
CGGGACGCCCTTCCTGGGTCGATCTCGCTCGAAGGACAAGAAGATACCCCCCCTCGGCCGGGCGACAAGGGGGGAAATGGTCGGGTTCGGCCCCAAAGGCCCCCCCCGGCCGCTACTTCTTCAAGGGCCTGGGCCAGTGGGAGGGCCGGCGGGCCGCCCCCCGCCTCCCCAGTTCGCCCAGGCGCGCCACTGCCCCGGCCGGATCGGGAGCCCCGAAGACGGCCGATCCGGCCACCAGCACGTCCACGCCTCCTTCGGCGATCCTCTCGGCGTTGTCCTCCCCCACTCCTCCGTCCATGGCCACGAGCCCTTCCCACCCCCTCTTTTTGAGGGCCCGGGCCTTCTCCAGAGTCTCCCCCATCCATTTCTGCCCGCCGAAGCCCGGCTCCACGGACATGACCAGGACCAACTCCACCTCGGCCAGGCAGGGCTCCAGGGCCTCCAGGGGGGTGCCGGGCTTCAGGGAGACACCCACCTTCACTCCCATGGCTCCGATCTCCCGGGCGGCCCGGACCGGGTCCTCCACGGCCTCCACGTGGAAGGTGATCCAGTCGGCTCCTGCCTCGGCGAAAGGGCGGGCCAGGCCCACCGGGTCGGTGACCATGAGGTGGGCATCGATGGGAAGGCTGGTCTCCTTCCTGAGGGAAGCGGCCACCATGGGCCCCACGGTCAGGTTGGGCACGAAATGGAAGTCCATGACGTCCAGGTGGATCCAGTCCGCCCCGGCATCCTCCACGGCCCGGCACTCCTCGCCGAGCCTGGCGAAATCGGCGGAAAGAAGGGAAGGGGCCACCAGGACGGCCGCCCCCTCCCCTTTCCGTTTCCTTTCAGGCCCGCCCGTCACGACCCTTTTTCAGGAAGAACGGCGATCCCCGGGAGCTCCTTGCCTTCCAGGAGTTCCAGGCTGGCCCCGCCCCCGGTGGAGATGTGGCTGATCTTGTCGGCCAGCCCGAGCTTCTCCACGGCCGCCACGGAGTCTCCGCCGCCGACGACGCTGAATGCGCCGCAATCGGCCACGGCCCTGCCCACGCCCAGGGTGCCCTTGGCGAAGGCGTCCTTCTCGAAGACTCCCATGGGGCCGTTCCAGAGGACCGTCTTGGCTCCCTGGAGAGCGGCCCTGTAGGCCTCCACCGTTGCGGGGCCGATGTCCAGGCCCATCAGGTCCGCCGGAACGGATTCTTCCACCACCCTTGCGCCCGCCTCGTCCTCCAAGGAAGCCGCCACTACGTGATCCCTGGGAAGGAGGAGCTCCTTGCCCTGGGAGGCTGCCTCGGCCTTCACCGACCCGGCCTCCTCGAGGAGGTCCTCCTCCACGAGGGACTTGCCCGTCTCCAGGCCTTCGGCCTTCATGAAGGTGTAGGCCATGGCCCCGCCGATGAGAAGCTTGTCCACCTTGGGCAGGAGATTCCGGATCACCGGAAGTTTGTCGGAGACCTTTGCGCCCCCCAGGATGGCCACGAACGGGCGCTCGGGACGCTCCAGGATCCTCTCGAAGGCGTCGATCTCCTTCTGGAGGAGGTAGCCCGCCGCCGAGGGGAGAAACTTTGCCACCGTATACACGCTGGCGTGGGCCCTGTGGGCCGACCCGAAGGCGTCGTTCACGAAGACCTCGCCCAGGGCGGCCAGCTTCTTGGCGAACTCCTCGTCGCCCTTGGTCTCCTCCGGATGGAACCGGACGTTTTCCAGCATGAGGATCTCGCCTGGGGGGAGCTCACGGGCCATCTTCTCCACCTCGGGTCCCACGCAGTCCGGCGCCATCCGGACGGGAACGCCCAGGAGCTCGGAGAGTCTCTCCGCAGCGGGCTTCAGGCTCATCGCTGGAACCACCTTGCCCTTGGGCCGGCCAAGGTGGCTCATCAGGATGGGCCTTCCGCCCCTCTCCAGGACGGCCCGGATCGTGGGAAGGGCCGCCCGGATCCGGGCGTCGTTGGTGACCTTCGTTCCCGTCTCCTTGTCCAGGGGGACGTTGAAGTCCACCCGCATGAGGACGCGCTTGTCCTTCACGTCCAGGTCGTCCAGGCCGCGCTTGGCCATGACACGCCTCCTTCCCGGGCCGTCAGCCCAGCTCGTGCGCCTTCTTGATGAGGTCCACCACCCTGTTGGAGTAGCCCCACTCGTTGTCGTACCAGGAGACCACCTTGACCAGGTTGGAGCCGCTCACGTAGGTGCAGCCCGCGTCGAAGAGGGAGGAATAGGTGCCGCCCACGACGTCGGAGGAGACGATCGGGTCCTCGGTATAACCCAGGATGCCCTTCATGGGTCCCTCGGCCCACTTCTTCATGGCGGCGTTGACGGCCTCCTTGCTTACGGGCTTCCTGGTGAGGGCCGTCAGGTCCACGACGGAGCCGTCCGGCACGGGAACCCTGAGAGCATACCCGTCCAGCTTGCCGTCCAGGTCGGGGATGACCTTCCCGATGGCCTTGGCCGCACCCGTCGTGGTGGGGATGGTGTTGAAGGCCGCCGCCCGGGCCCGGCGCAGGTCCTTGTGGATCAGGTCCAGGACGCGCTGGTCGTTGGTGTAGGCGTGGACCGTCACCATGAGTCCGTGCTCGATGCCGAATTCCTCGTTCAGGACCTTGGCGATGGGAGCCAGGCAGTTGGTGGTGCACGACGCGTTGGAGATGATCCGGTGTTCCGGTTTCAACATCTCCTCGTTCACGCCGAGGACGATGGTGGCGTCGATCTCGTCCTTGGCCGGGACGGTGAGCAGGACCTTGGGGGCCCCTGCTTCGAGGTGCTTCGAGATCTTGTCCCTGGTCCGGAAGACCCCGGTGGACTCGACGACGAAGTCCACGCCCAGGTCCTTCCAGGGGAGGGCGGCCGGATCCTTCTCGGCGGAGACCTTGATCTCGTCGCCGTCGATCACCAGCGAACCCTCGCCGGCCTTCACCTCACCCGGCCAGGTCCCGTGGACCGAGTCGTACTTGAAGAGCGTCGCAAGAGACTCGGCGTCGGCCAAATCGTTCACCAGCACCAGGTCGAACTCACCCTTGCGCTGGAGCATGACCCGCGCCACGAGCCGCCCGATCCTGCCGAACCCGTTGATTCCTACCTTGATGGCCATTCTCGTCCTCCTTGGAAAAAATGGTTTTTCTCCTGGGTCCGACTCTCCAGGATTCCTCGGGGCCCGGGCGCCCCGACCCACTCCGCCCGGCGCCCCGGTCCCCGGTATCCTGGGGGCGGGGACCCGCCACCGCCCAGGATCAGGAAAGGATCCTAACGCCCATGTCTTTCACGGCCCAGAAAGATCCTGGCTGGAACCAGGTCCTGGATGCCCTGTCCCGCTCCCTCGGGAGCCTGCCCGGGCTCCAGCCGGGAAAACGTATCCTCCTGGCTTGCTCTGGCGGGCCGGATTCGATGGTCCTCCTCCACGCCCTCCTGGAGGCCCGGGGCCCGGAAGGCCTGGCCGTGGCCCACGTGGACCACGGAATGCGCCCCGGTTCGGGAAAAGACAGGGAATTCGTCGAATCCGCGGCCCGGGCCCTGGACCTGCCCTTCCTGGTTCGGCCCCTCCGCATGGGCCCTCCCAGGCCCGGAACCACGGGGGAGACCCGGGCGAGGGAACTGCGCTACCGCGCCCTGGCGGAAATGGCCCGCCATTGGAACGCCGATGCCGTGGCCACGGCCCACCACGCATCGGACCAGGTGGAGACCGTCCTCTTCCGTATCTTCCGGGGAACCGGAATCGCCGGCCTGGAAGGCATGCCCGCCGCCCGCCGCCTCTGGCTCCCCGAGGGGCCCTGGGTGGTCCGCCCCCTCCTGGAGGTCCCCGGCGAGGTGATCCGGGCCGCCGCCCGGGAGAAGGGACTCTCCTTCGTCGAGGATCCGACCAACAGGGACACCAACGCAACACGCAACCGGATCCGCCACGAAGTCCTGCCCCTCCTCCTGGATCGCCTGGGCCCCCGGGTCCTCCAGGCTCTCCGGACCCTTTCGGCCGATGCGGCCCGACTCCAGGGTGCCCTCCGGGCCGAGGCCGGGCGTGTCCTGGAGGAAAGGGGGATCCGACTCTTCGGCCCCCTCCGGGAGATCCACCTCCCCTTGCCCTCCCGGCCCCTGGAAGGAGAGGTCCTGGTAGAGGCGGTCCGCCAGGGGGTGCGCCGCCTATACCCGGACCGCTGGATCGGACCGCCGCCGGTCTTCCTGGAGGCCTGCCGCGATCTCGCCCTACGGGGAAGGGAAGGTGCCCGGGCCGAAGCACGGGGGCTGGCGGCGGCGGTCCGGTGGCGGGGGGAACTGGTCCTCTTCCCTTTGCCTCGGCCCGGTCCTCTCCCCGAAGTCCGGCTGGAGGCCCCGGGTGCGGCGGAACTCCTTCCGGGGCTCCGGATCCTGGTGGAAGGCCCTTCCTCCCCACCCGGCGGGGAGGTCCTCCGCCGCGAGGCCCCGGCCAAGGTGCGCCTGGACGCCTCGGCCCTGGCCTTCCCCCTCACGATCCGCGGCCGCAGGCCCGGCGACCGGTTCCAGCCCCTGGGGACCTCTTCGCCCCGCTCCCTGAAGAACTTCTTCACCGCCCGCAAGGTTCCCTGGTGGCGGAAGGACCTGGTTCCCCTGGTCCTGGACGGGAAGGGGAGGATCGCCTGGGTGGGAGGGGTGGAGATCTCCCACACCCACCGGGTCCGGTCGGGCCCGGTCTATACCTTGTCTCTCTCCTGGGAGGGCTCCCCTAGGGGCGGAATGCCATGACCAGGCCCCGGGAGGTGAAGCCCACGAGAGTGCCGTCCGTCTCGTTCCGGGTCCAGGTCATACCCGGCGTGGGGTATCGCTCCAGGATCTCCCCCGTTTCGGCCTCCACCTTGACCAGTTCCCCCTTGCGGGAGACCAGGTAGGTGCTTCCCGGCCCGGCAGAGAGGAAGGCCAGGTCCTCGGAGATGCTCCAGACCTTCCTTCCCGTCGCAGTATCCAGGCAGAAGAAGTTCCCCTCCGCCCGGACGTAGGTCCGCTCGCCGGACAGGGCCGGGGCCCCAAGGCAGGGCGACCCGGCGGGAAAGACCCAGAGGATGGAACCCGTATTTCCCGCCAGGGCGTAGACCCTCGTATCGGTGGAGGCCAGGTAGGCGATCTCCTTCCTGGCCCTGAGGCCTGCTCCGGCGGGCCCCATCTGGCGGGCTCTCCAGAGGGGCTCCCTGGGGCCGCCCGTCTCGGCGGGCAAGGCGTTGAGCCCCACGACGGTCCCCGAGTCCAGGGCTTCGACGAGGAAGACGTCGCCCTGGACGGAACAGACCACGGGCCCCGCCGACGGAGCGCCCTGGCGGCTCCTCCAGCTCCAGCCCTCCCGGCCGGTCCGGGCCGAGAAGGAAACGATCCGGTTCCCCTCCAGGGTGGCCAGGTAGATGGAGTTCCCCAGGATCGAAGGGGGGCCGGCGGGAAGGAAGTCCAGCCTCTTGTCCACCAGGAGCCTTCCCGAGTGCCCTTCCAGGAGGACCAGCCTTCCCGAGGTGACCAGGGCGATCCGATCCCCCTCGGCGGTGGGCGGAAAGGCCAGGGCCTGCCCCACTTCCACCTCGAAGGAAGGCCGGCCGTCCTGGAGTTCCAGGCCCACCAGGAAATGATCCGCCGTCTCCAGGAGGACCCACTTCCCAGCCACCCAGGAGCGGACCAGCCTCCTGCCTTTCTGGCCGGCGAAGACGTTCCTGGTCCAGACCGTGTCGGAAGGCACCCGGAAAAGGGCCCCCCCTCCTTGGATCCGTCTCCCTGTGGGACCCGAGGCGCAGGAAGGGAAACCCAGGGATAGTAGCGAAAGGGCCGCGATCCACTTGGAAGAGGAGAACACCATGACCAGACTCCACGGGAAAAAGGCGCCCCCAAGGAGGCTCCTTACCTCGAACCGAACTTGAGACTCGGGAAGAGAATCATTCTCGCGCCCCACCCCCCCGGCCTTTCAAGCCTTTTCCCCCGCCCGGTTGACGCCGCGCCCTCCCCCTTCTACCGTCGGTAAGATGAGGAGCGAAGAGACAAGTCCCCTTCCGGCCTTCGACCCCTCCCCGGCCAGGAAGACCCTGGAGGCCAACCTGGAGAGGGTCCGGGGGAGGATCGCCGCCGCGGCCCGCCGGGCCGGCCGGTCTCCCGGGGACATCCGCCTCGTGGCCGTGACCAAGACCGTCTCGGCCGAGGTGGCCCGCCTTTTGGTGGATCTCGGCCAGGAAGAGCTCGGAGAGAGCCGGGTTCCCGTCCTGGAGGCCAAGGTCGCCCGCCTGGGCTCGGACCCGCCGGTCTGGCACTTCATCGGCCCCTTGCAGCGGAACAAGGCCCGCAAGTGCGTCCGCCACGCCCGGTACATCCACTCCGTGGAATCGGAGCGCCTCCTCCTGCACCTGGACCGGGTGGCCGGCGAAGAGGGGGTCCGGCCGGCGGTCTTCCTGGAGGTGAACCTCTCGGGCGAGGAAACCAAGCACGGCGTTTCCCCCGAGGGATTCGGCCGCCTCCTGGACATGGCGAGGGAAGCCCGGAACCTGGAACTCCTGGGATTGATGACCATCGCCCCCTTCACGGACGACATGGACCTGGTCCGGCGGGTGTTTGCCGGACTCCGCAACCTTCAGTCCGAGTATTGCCCGGACCTCCCCCACCTCTCCATGGGCATGTCCCACGACCTGGAGATCGCCGTCGAGGAGGGGGCGACCTTCGTCCGGGTGGGGACGGCCCTCTTCGAGGGCCTCCGGCTCTTCGGCGGGGATACCTAGTGCGCGTCAAGGTCATCGAAAAGGGGCCCTGGGAAGGGCGGGAAGCCGAACTGGAACCGGGCCGGGGGGTCACCCTGGGGGCGGATCCCTCCTGCACCCTCTCCTTTCCCGGCGCTCCCGGCGTGGAGGGCACCCACTGCGTGATCCGGGCCCTCAAGCAGGGAGGATTCGGGGTGAAGGACCTGGGCTCCCAGGAGGGGACCTTCCTGAACGGGAAGCGCGTCCAGGTGGCCCGCCTCCACCCGGGGGACCTCCTCCGCGTGGGATCGGTCACCCTCGAGGTCCTCGACGGAGAGGATGGCGGTCCCGAATCCGCCATGGGGGAAAAGGGGGAAGAGGAGGCGGAAGAAAAGGCCCCGGCCGGCGGGCGGGAAAACCCTCCCGGCCCCCAGGCGGGGCCCAAGAGGGGGAAGCTCCCACCCCGCAAGCGGGACCTGGAGAGGGTGGGCACCGAGATCGGAGGATACAAGATCCTGGAATTCCTGGGCCGCGGCGGGATGGGCACGGTCTTCCGGGCCCTCCAGGTCTCCCTCCAGCGCGAAGTGGCCCTGAAGATCCTCAGGAGGGAACGCACCAGGGATCCGGCCTTCGTGGAGGGTTTCGTCCGGGAGGCCCGGGCAGCGGCCCGCTTCAACCACCCCAACGTGGTCCACGTCTACGACGTGGGCAACGAGGGGGACGTCTACTTCTACTCCATGGAGCTCATGGACCGGGGCTCCCTGGAGGAGGAACTGGCCGAGCGGGGGAAATTGCCCTGGCAAGAGGCCCTGGACGTGATCCGCCAGGCCGCCCGGGGACTGCGTTACGCCGAGGAGATGGGAGTGGTCCACCGGGACATCAAGCCCGACAACCTGATGCGGAACTCCCAGGGGGCAGTGAAGATCGCCGACCTCGGCCTTGCCGCCACGGCCGGCGAGGCGGGAGAGGCCGAGGAGGGAGGGAAGAAGAAGAAGATCTTCGGGACCCCCCACTTCATCTCCCCCGAGCAGGCCCGGGGAGAACCCGTCGACGGGAGGAGCGACATCTACTCCCTGGGTTGCACCTTCTACCGCCTGGTCACGGGACGCACCCCCTTCCAGGGGGAGTCCGTGAGGGAGATCCTGAAGAAGCATTTCACCGAGGATCCCGAGCCCGCCTCCCAGGTCGAACCCTCCGTGCCCGACGCGGTGAGCCGGGTGATCCAGAAGATGATGGCCAAGGACCCGGCGGAACGCTACCAGACGGCCCAGGAGCTCCTGGCCGACCTGGACCGCTTGAGCAGGAAGGAGGGGGGAAAGAAATGGATCCTCCTCCTCGTCCTGGCCGTCCTTGCCGCAGGGGCGATCGCCCTGGCCCTCCGCAAGCCCAAGCCGGTGATCATCCAAAAACCCTCGGGCGAAAACGCGGCCTTCCGGGAGAAGTTCCGGGAGATGGAGAGGGCCCAGCGGGAGCTGAAGGCCAAGAACGCCTTCCTCGGGGCGAAGGATCTCCCGGACGGGGAGACCAAGGCCGCCCGCCTGGAGAAGATCGCCAAGGATTTCGCCGGAACGGAAGCGGCGGAGAAGGCCGCCGCCCTGGCCGCATCCATCCGGGCGGACCTGGCCCGGAAGGAGAAGGCCCGGAAAGAGCGGGAGGCCCGGGTCAGGGCTTTCCTCGCCGCCTTGAAGGACGCCCTGGCCCGGGCCGGGAAGGCCGGCGACGGGAGGATCTTCTTCCGCGCCGTGCCCTCCCTCCCCCACATGAAGGAACTCGCCAAGGACCCCGGGGCGGCGGGAGCCCTTGCCGAGGCGGAGAGGAAGGCCGCCGGCCTCCTGACCCGCCGACTCCGGGACCTCCTCTCGGGGGCGGGGACCCTCCTGAAGAAGGGGGACCTGGAGGGATGCCGGAAGGCCCTGGAAGAGAGCCGGGCTCTCCTTTCCGACCCGGTCCTTCCTCCCGGACCGAGAAAGGCCCTGGAAAAACATTTCTCCGGAAAGATCCGCGTCCTGGAGAAGGCCCTGGCCGCCGAGAAGGAGAAGCGCCGGGCCCTCCAGGCGCGGGCGGACCGCAGGATCTACCTGGAAGGCCTCTTCCGGGGAAAGGACAGCGTCCTGGAGAAATGCGCAAACCTGGATTTCTCCGGCGCGCTGGCTGCCGCCCGAGCCCTCGAGAAGAAGCTCCGGACCAAGCCCTTCCTGGACCTCCTCCGGGCGAGGATCCCCCTCCTGGAGCGGGCCGGCCGCGCATGGAAGGCCTTCCTCGCCGACCTGGCCTCCGGCCGGGGCGGCCCCCTGAAACTGGAGGGGAAGACATGGAGGATTCTCTCCTACCGGAAAGGCGGGCCCCTGGTCCTGGAAGAGGTCCCTCCCGGCCGCTCCGGGAGGAAAACCCGGCGAAAGAAAGGCCCCGCCCGGATGGAGGTCCCCCTGGGGAGATCGCTGGTCCTGGACCGGCCGGCCCTCCTGGCGGCCCTCCTGGACCCGGGCCGGCGGGAAACGACCGATCCCGAGGCCCTGGCGGACCTGGCGGCCCTTTGCGCCTGGCTCGGCCCCCTTCCCCTGGCCAAGGAGGCCCGGCAATGGATGAAAAAGATCCGGCCCGGTGATCCCAAGTCGGGCCTCAGCTCCTCTCCGCCGTCCTTCGCCTCCCCCCTCCTGGACCTGGCCGGCCGGATCGCCGGCAGGGCCGCCCTTCCGCCTTCCGAGGCGGACCTGGTCCGCCGGGAGATCCGGGCCGGGGTCCTTCTGTCCCGGGGGCTGAGAGACTTCGCCCTGGGCCGGAACCTGGAAGCCCGGGCCGCCCTGGAAAGCATCGCCTCCCGGTTCGCCGACAGCGGGATCTACGGACTCCTCGGGGAGGGAAGCGCCCTCGACCCGGGCCGCCCTTCCGCCCCGCCGGGCAAGTGACCATGAGGGAGGAAGCTCTCCAGATCCGTCCCGCCCCCGGGGGGGGATCCCTCCTCCGGCTCAGGGTGCGGCCCGGCGCCTCCAGAAACGGCCTGGAAGGGATCCACGGGGGAGCCCTCAAAGTCTCCGTTTCCGCTCAACCGGAAAAGGGCAAGGCCAACAAGGCCGTCCTGGCGGCCCTCGCCGCCGCCCTGGGACTCAGGAAACAGGACCTCTCCCTTGCCAAGGGGGAGGGTTCGCGGGACAAGTGGGTGGCAGTGAGAGGCCTGCACCCCAAGGAACTGGAAGAACGGATCCGGAGGGCCTTGAAGCCATGATCCAGAAACACACGCCTCCCCTGGAGGAGATCCTGGTCCGGACCGCCTCGGACCTGCGCTCCCTCCTACCCTCCCGTCCCTCCTGGGCCCTGGTCCCCGGCACGGGGACGAAGGAGTTCCTGGAGGTCCTGGAGGAGGTCACCCCCCTCCCGGCGGCCGATTCCGCCCCTGCCTGGTTTCACGGCGAGCTCCATTCGGGCCGCCACGGTCCGGACCTCCTCCTGGTGGCTTCCCCTCCCAGGGAACCCTGGAAGGGCGGGGGACCGGCCGAGACGCTCTTCCTCTTCCGCCTCCTCTCCCTGCTCGGGGCGGAAGGGCTCCTCCTCTCCGCCGCCGGCGCATCCCTGGCGGGAAGGATCCCCGCCGGGACCCTGGCCGTGGCGAAGGACCACCTGAACTTCACTGGGGACCGGCCCTTGCGCCACCCGGCCTCCCAGGAAGGAGCCTGGCCCCTCTTCCCCGACATGACCTCGGCCTACCCGCCGGACTTGCGGGAGAAGGTCCGCGCCCTGGGAAGGAAGGCCGGCCGGGAGATCCCCGAAGTGGTCTACGCCGGAGTCCCAGGCCCGGCCCTTCCCACACCGGCGGAATTCTTGTTCTACCGCAATGCAGGGGCCCAGGTGATCTCCATGAGCGGCCCTCCATGGGTGGAAGGGGCCGTCCAGGCGGGCCTGAAGACGGTCCTGTTGCTGGCGGTCACCCAGGAAGTGGATCCGGACCGGCCCGCGCCGGTGGACCTGGAATCGGTCCTGGCCGCCGCCGAGTCCGCCTCCGGACCCCTGGTGGAGACGGCCCTGGCCCTGGTGAAGGAGGCCCCCGGCGAAGGGGACTCCTGGGAGGAAGAGGAATGAAACCCGTCCCGCTTGGAATGCTGGTCTCGGGGGGAGGCCGGACCTTCCAGAACATGGTGGAAGCCTGCGAAAGGGGAGAGGTTCCCGGCCGGGTGGTGGCCCTGGTCTCCTCCAGCCCCAGGGCCTTCGCCCTGGAGCGGGCCCGCCGGCTGGGCGTACCCGCCGCCGTGGTCCGGCCCCGGGACTGCTCGGGACCGGCCGACCTGGGAGAAAAGACCTTCGCCTTCCTCAGGGACCATGGGGCCCGCTGGGTCCTCATGGGGGGTTACCTCCACCATATTCTCGTCCCGGCCGACTACGAAGGGCGGGTCCTGAACATCCACCCCTCCCTCATCCCCAGCTTCTGCGGAAAGGGGATGTACGGCGACCGGGTCCACCGGGCCGTCCTGGAGGCGGGTGTCAAGATCACGGGCGTCACGGTCCACTTCGTGGACGACGAATACGACCACGGCCCCATCGTGCACCAGTTGGCCGTTCCCGTGGAGCCGGGGGACACGGTGGAGACCCTGGCCGCCCGGGTATTCGAGGCGGAGAAGAAGGCCTATCCCGAGGCGGTCCGGAAAGTGCTCCTCGAAGGGGTAAGGCCCTAGGAAGGAGGAGATCATGGCGGAGGAGAGGAGGACCCGTTTCTACCTGGTCCGGCACGGAGAGACGGAACTGAACCGGACCGACTGTTTCCGCGGCGCCGTGGACGCCGATTTGAACGAACTCGGCCGGAGGCAGGCGGCCGACGCGGCCCGTGCCCTCGCGGGGGAGAAGATCGACGCCGTCCTCTCGAGCCCGATGAAGAGGGCCTGGTATACGGCGGAGAGAATCGCCGAGGCCCACGGCCTCGAACCCCGACCCGAACCCGCCTTCCGGAACATCGACCTGGGTCCCTGGAACGGCAAGCCCAAGGCGGATGTGAAGCGGGAGCGCCCCGACCTCTGGAGACTCTGGCTCACCCATCCCGAGGCCCTGGAGATCGATGGGGCCGAGACCCTGAGGGATGTCCAGGAGAGGGCCTGGTCCCGGCTGGAGGAGCTCCTGGAGGAGTTCCGGGGGAAGACCCTCGTCCTGGCGAGCCATACCACGGTGATCAAGCCCATCCTGGCCCGGGCCCTGGGGGTTTCGGAGCCCTGGTTCTGGCGGTTCCACCTGGACCACGCCGCCTACTCCATCCTGGACCACCGCTCCCTGCGGGGATGGTGCCTGTCCGCCTCGAACCGGACCGATCACCTGGAGGAATTCCGGTCCGAGCCGGCCTGAACCGGGCCCCGGCCTCCTTGACGCCACTTCCTGGTTTCCCTAATTTTGAAAGTGTCCTTCCCCGGGGCGGCATCCTTTCCCGCCCTGCCGGCGGAGGGAGCCCCGGGACGCGGGGAAGACTTCAAGGAGAAGGTCCATGCCGAAGAAGATCCAGATTCTCGGGGCCGGTTGTCCCAAGTGCAGGAAACTCGAAGAGACCGTCCGGAAGGCCGCGGCCGAACTGGGCCTGGACTGCACCGTCGAGAAGGTGACGGAGATCACCGAGATCCTCTCCTTCGGGGTCATGACCACGCCGGGCCTCGTCGTGGACGGAGAAGTGAAGGCCGCCGGCAGGATTCCCTCCCTGGAGAAGGTGAAGGAACTCCTCCGTTGAAGAGATTCCTCACGGCCATCCTGATCCTCTTCGCAGCCGCCACGACGGTCCGGGTGGTGGTGGCGGAGATCCTCTTTCCCGGCGGTGGGGAGACCCGGAAGGAGGCCCTCTCCGTCCCGGAAAAGGGGAGATTCCTCGGGATCTATTACTTCCTGATGGGAAAGACCCGTTGCTCCACCTGCCTCACCATGGAGGCCTTCAGCCGGGAGGCGGTGGAGACCCGCCTCGGCGGGGAGAAGGAGCGGGGCAGGGTGGGCTTCGCCGTGGCGGACACCGAGTCCCCGCCCTTCCGCCACTACAAGGAGGAGTTCCGCCTTCCCTCCACCTCCCTGGTCCTGGCCCTCTACGAGGACGGCGAACTCCTCCGCTTCAAGAACCTGAACCGCATATGGAGGCTGGTCCGGCGCAAGAAGGAGTTCCTGGACTACGTGGAGCGGGAGGCCCGGGACCTGCTGGGGGAGGGGCGATGACGGACATCCTCCTCCTGGCCGCATCCGCCTTCTGGTTCGGGATCCTCACCTCCATCAGCCCCTGCCCCCTGGCCGCCAACGTGGCGGCCGTCTCCTTCCTCGCGAAGGACGTGGAAGATCCCCGCAAGGTCCTGAAGGCCGGGATCCTGTATACCCTTGGAAGGATGTTCGCCTACGTGGTCCTGGGGTCCCTCGTCGTCTACGGCGTACTTGCCGGGGCGGGGACGGCGGACTTCCTCCAGCGATACCTGGACGGTTTTCTCGGCCCCCTGCTCGTGGTCCTGGGGCTCCTCCTCCTGGGTTGGATCGGGGGCGGCCTGGTCCTCCCGGGGGCGGGAAAGGGAGCCGAAAAGGCCGCCGCCCTGGCAGGCCCCCTGGCGCCCTTCGCCCTGGGCGTCCTCTTCGCCCTCTCCTTTTGTCCCGTCTCGGCGGGCCTCTTCTTCGGAAGCCTCCTCTCCCTGGGAGTCAGGGAGCAATCTCCCTTCCTGGCGCCCGCCGCCTTCGGGGCCGGCACGGGTCTTCCCGTCCTGGCCTTCGCCCTTGCCGTATCGGCGGGGACGGCCTCCGTGGGGAGCCTCTTCCGGAAAGTGAAGGCCTTCGAGTCCCTTGCCCGGCCCGCCACGGGGGTGATCTTCATCCTGGCGGGGATCTACTACTCCCTTGCCTACTCCTGGGGACTGGGCTAGGAAGACCGCCATGGCCCCCACCGATCCGAAAGACGAACCGGGGAAGGCGAAAGTCCTCTTCCTTTGCACGGGAAATTCCTGCCGGCGCCAGATGGCCGAGGGATGGACCGGGGCACTCTGGCCCGACCGGTTCGAGGCCTGGTCCGCCGGAATCGAGACCCACGGCCTGAATCCCCTGGCCGTGAAGGTCATGGCCGAAGCGGGAGTGGACATCTCCGGCGGAAAGTCCAAGCACGTGGATAGCCTCCTCCACATCCCCTTCGACCTGGTGATCACGGTCTGCGATCACGCCCGGGAGCACTGCCCCCGTTTCCCGGGAAGGGCCAGGGTGGTGCACCGGAGTTTCGACGATCCCCCCCGCCTGGCGGCCGGTGCGAAGGACGAGGAGGAGGCTCTGGTCCACTACCGCCGGGTCCGGGACGAGATCCGGCGGTTCGTCCTCGAACTCCCGGCTCTTCTCCATCCCCGCGGGGGCTGAGGGCGCAGAAAGAGGAAGCCGCCCCTCCTGCGGGCCGGCGGCTCCAGGGGCACCGTCGACCTTCCGGAGCCTCGATCCCCCTCCATTCCCCCCTAGAAGCGGATGTCCAGGCCCACCACGAGGTTGGTCCCGGGCTCGTTCTGGCCCGAACCGTGGATCCTGTAGTCCTTGTTGCTCAGGTTCTCCACGGCGAGGGAGAGGATCATGTCCTTTTCGAATTCCCACCCCCCCCGGAGCCCGACGACCACGTAACCCGGCGTGCCGCCCGGGGGAATCCTCTGGGTATCCCCTTCGTCGCGGGTGCTCAGCTTGTCGGCCTTCGCGGCCCAGAGAACCAGGGCCTCGGCCCAGGCCTTCCGGCCGGGGGCATCCCAGCGGATCCCGAAATTCCCCGAAGGAGGCATGAGCCGGCTCAAGGGCTCCCGCTTCTTCACGGGGAGGGAGGTGGGATAGGTGTCCACCGCCCCGTAGAGCCAGGTCCCGGCGGCGAAGGCCCGCCAGCCCTCCAGGAACTCCCAGGACAGCCTTCCCTCGATTCCGTTCACGTAACCATCGCCGGCGTTCTCCTTGGTCACCTCCTGGTCGCCCGAGACGGTCCGCCCCGTGGGACGGCGGATGATCATGTCCCGGATCCAGGTGTAGAAGTAGGCCGCCTCGCCCCGGAAGGGGCCCTCCTCGAAGCGCCCCCCCAGTTCGAAGGTGAGGTAGTGTTCCGGATCCAGGCCCGGGGAAGGGGTCTCGATCTCATTACTCCTGGCCGTATCGAACCGGGTGAGGTCCGAGAGGTTGGGCGCGCGGAAGGCCTGGGAGAGGCCGGCATAGAGGGCCTCCCCGCCTCCGGCCGGCGCCCACGTGGTCCTCAGGCTTCCCACGACGGCATCGAACCTGTCCCCGATACCCATCCGGTTTCCCGTCACCGGGTCCTGGACGGCGTGGGCCTTGATCCTGTTCCACGTGTACCTTCCTCCGGCGGCCAGCGTGAAATCCCGGCCCAGGTCGATTTCGTCCCTGAGGAACAAGGCCAGGCTGGTATAGTCGGCGTCGTCGGCCACGGGGCCCTGGGTGGAAGACCCGTTGTATACGCCGTCTCGCCACTCCCGCTTGTAGGACTGGACGCCGTCCCGGTAGAACTCCACGCCCCACGTCCACTCCCCCGCTTCGGAGGGAGTGACCCCCTGGACCCAGGCGCCCCAGGTGTCCACCCGGAACCCCTGGATGTCGTGGCGGGCCTGGGCCGAACGGATCCTGTCCCGGCGGCGCTCCTCCTTCTGGGTGTGGAGGGAGATGCTGGCCGTGAAGGAAGAGAGGGCCGGCCCCAGGTCCCCCGCCCGGTATTGGAGGTAGGTCAGGTCCCGCTCCTGGTCCAGGCTCCTCTTGAGCTCGCTCCCCACGGTGGTCCCCTTCCAGCTCTTGCCGAAGACGGTCTTGTGTGTCCGCCATGCGTCGTTCTGTTTCAGATGCTGGTGAAGGAAGACGAGCTTCTCTTTCCGGGAGAGATGGTATTCGATCTTGGCGTCCCCGTCCCACTCGTCGTAGTCCGTGTGGGGCCACTTCCCGGTGGAACGCCCGCCCTGGAGGTCGCCGAAATACTTGATGTCGGCTCCAATGAGGAACCGGAGCCTTCCGTCCATCAGGGATCCCATGGCCTCCTGCCGGCCCAGGCGGGTGCGCTCCGCCGAGGCCCAGCGGAGGATCGTCCTCCCCCGGAAATGATTCCCCGGCCCCAGGTCGGCCAGGTCGGGGGTGAAGGCCAGGACGGCGCCCCCCACGGCGTCACTCCCGTAGAGGACCGACGCCGGTCCCTGCAAGAGCTCGATCCGGCCCAGGGAGAGGGGATCCAGGGTGCCGAAATACTGGTTGGGACCGCTGCGGAAGACGGAGTTGTTGAAGCGGATCCCGTCCACCATGAGGAGGGTCCTGTATCCCGTGAACCCCCGTATGTAGGGTGAGCCCTGGCCCCGGGAGGTCTTCTGGATCATCACGCCCGGCTCCTCCTCCAGGGCCTCGGGCAAGGTCCGGACCATTCGTTCGTCCAGGAGGAGACGCCTGGTGAGAAGACTCACCATGAAGGGGGTCTTCAACAGGGAGTTTTCCCTCCGGGCCGCCTGGATCTTGATCTCCTCCAGGGTTTTCCCGGCCCTCTTCTTTCGTGGAAGGCCCACTCCCTCTTCCTTTCCGGGTTTCTCTCCCCCCCCCTCCTGGGCCCAGGCGGAGCTCCAGGGGAAGAGAAGGACCAAGGACAACCCGACCACCGTCCGGGAAAGACGAAACATGTACTTCGACCTCCAGAGAACAGGGTTCCTGCGAAGGGGGAAAAGGCCGACACAACGACTCCCGGCGGGGGGAGGTTCAACAGCCTTGACATTTTTTTCCCCAACCCGGGCAATGGATCCATGAAAAAGAGCCTCCAGGACCGGGTTTTCATCGTGACCGGAGCCTCGGCGGGCATCGGCCGGGCCGCCGCCCTGGAGGCGGCCCTCAGGGGTGCCCGGGTGGTTCTCTCCGCCCGGCGGGAGGAGAAGCTCAGGGAGGCGGCCCGGGAGATCGAAGCCGGCGGCGGCGAGGCCCTGGTCCACAAGGCGGACGTCTCCTCCCGGGAAGAGGTGCAAGGCCTGGTGGACCGCTCCCTGGAGGCCTTCGGGAGGGTGGACGCCTTCCTGGCCAACGCGGGCTACGGGTTCCTCTGGCCGGCGGCGGACCTCTCGGAGGCAGACCACCGGAAGATCTTCGAAGTCAACTACTGGGGAACGGTCCACTGCATCGGGGCCATCGTCCCGGTCTTCCGCAAACAAGGTGAGGGACACCTCCTGGTGACCTCCAGTTTCGTGGGGAAGATCGGCCTTCCCTACTACGGACCTTACAGCGCCACCAAGGCCGCCCAGGACGCCCTGGTCACGGCCCTCCGGCTGGAGTTGGAGCCCGAGGGGATCCATGTGTCGGGGATCTACCCCATCGGCACGGCAACGGAGTTCCACCAGGTGAGCCGGAGCATCTCCGGGAGAGAAGGAGTCTTCCGGAACACCCCTTCCCTCTTCGTGCAGAGCGCCCGCCACGTGGGCAGGAAGATCGCCCGGTGCCTGGAACGGCCCGTCCCCGAAGTCTGGCCGAGCAGGCTCTCCCGCTTCCTCGCCGCCTTGGGAGTGCTCTCGCCGGGACTCACCCGGATCCTCCTTCGTCCCCACACAAAGAAATGCGCCCGAATCTGGCAAGGCAAACCCGAGGCATCATGAAGTCTTTCCCCCGGTTCCTCACTGCCGCTTCCACCCTCCTTCTCCTCCACGCCCCCGGCCGGAGCCTCGGTCCCCTGGGGGCGCCTCCCTACACCTTCGAGGGGAAAGCCCTGGTGGTCCGAAGCCACGGCTGGCTGAAGGAAAGGAAGGGATCCTCCTGGAAGGCCTTTTCCTGCAACCGCCCGGCGGCCTGGGCGGAACTCCGCCTTCCCCAGGGCATCCGGCCCGGGATCTATGCGGTGCGGCTCCTCCTCCGGGCCGGAACCCCCTGCCGAACCCGCTGGAGCCTGGACGGGATCCCTCTGGCCCGGGAGTTCGACGGACACCGGGCTTCCCGGGAGGCGGCCTGGTACGAAGGAGGCCCCCTTCGCCTGGGAAAGGGCCCCCATACCTTGAAGTTCGTCCTGACCTCCCGGTGTTCCCAGGAGATTCGCCTGGCCCAGGTGCGCCTGGAACCCGCTCCCGGGAAGAGGCCCTGCCCCGCCGGGGCCTTTTCCGGCCTGCCGTCCCCCCGGGAGTTCTCCGCCCTGGTCGAGAACCTGGTCCACAATGTATACCCCAAGGAGGCCAAAAAGGGTGGCCACCCGTATTTCTGGCCGAACCCCAAGAAACGAAAAAAAACGCCCCCGGAAGAAAGACCTCCCGCGGGGTGGGCCGGGAACACCCGGGACCTCTACTACCAGGGGAAACTCTTCTCCCCGGGAGACCCCAAGGGGAGGTGTTACTGTTGCGGCCTCACCTTCGAGGTCCTCTTCCGGGCCTGGAAGGCCTGGTGCAAAAAGAAGAAGAGGCCTTTCCAGGTGGATCACCTGGACTTCGACCAGTTGAAAGCCTTCCGGGCCCACTTCTTCGGCTCCAACGGGGACCTGAAATGCGCCGGAGGTGCCATCCCGGCCTGGGGCCTGGGCTTCGCCGTTCCACCCATGAAGGCCCGTCCCGGCGATTTCGTTCAATTCTGGCGCCTTCCCAAAAAGGGCCGTAGGCCGTCGGGACACTCGGTCATCTTCCTGGGGTGGGTGAAGGGGAGGGGCCGCCGTCCCAAGGCCCTCCGCTACTGGTCCACCCAGGGCGCCACAAAGGGCATCGGCGTGAGGGAGGAGAAGGTCGGCGGGCCGGGAGGAGTGGACCTCTCCCGGGTCTTCGCGGCCCGGGTGGGTTGGCCTCCCGACATCTGAAGGCCCGGGGAGGCCGGACCCGACTTTTTCTCCAGAATCCGAAAGGAGGGCCCGCAAGGCTCCCCCTCCGGGCGGGAAAAGGCCAGGAATGTCTAAATAAGATCCGCCTTTTCCTGGACCGGGGCTTGCAACGAATTTGTTGTTCCGGTCCAATAGATGTTACCCTTGTAAGGTCATCCCTTCTTTGCATTACTTTCCCATCACCCATTGTCTCCATCCGGAACAAAAGGCCGACTCCTTTCCCAGGGGAACCCAGGTCTTCCCCATGGAGGTCCCCTCCCCCCGAGAGAAGCACCATCTCATGGCTCCAAGGTGAACGAACACGCCCATCCCAGGACAGGGAGGTCCCCTCCGCAGTGACGGTCCCGGTCGATCCGCCCTGTCAGGACCAGGGCGTCTTCCCCCGTCCTTTTCTTCCAAGATTTCATTTCTTTCTTGTTTCCCTCTCGAAACAAAGGTTCCAAGAAAAGAGGTTCTCTCATGAAGAAAGCATTCCTTCTCGCCGCCGCTCTCGGAACGGCATCCCTCGCCTTCGGCCAGACGGGCCTCAACAGGGTGCGACTCATCAGCGCCGTCGACGGCTATGTCTACATCTTCCATTACACCTCCACGACCCACGGGGGGGAGATCATCCAGGGCTTCCCCAACGCCCACCTGGCCGGCTTCCGCCGGATCGACGGGATCTACGTGGCCTGCTACGACAAGGACAGGTCCACGCCCGAGCAGTTCGACATCTTCATCCGTCCCGACGACGGAAAAGGGAAACCCGACCTGACCAAGCCCCCCCTCTATACCTACAAGGCTTCCACCGCCAAGGGCACGGGGGCGGGCTGGGCTCCTCCCTACTACTTCACCTTCCCCAAGCCCTTCGTCGTTCCTCCGACCTTGAAGAACATCTGGATCGGTATCCACTTCGGCAAGGACAAGAGTTCCACGGACTACCCCATGTTCGCCGGCCTCAACAGGCACGGCACGGGCGGCCTCGCCGGGGTCATGGCCCGCAAGGGCGTGAAGAATCCCGGTTACGCCTACCACGTAAACTGGCAGAACGGCAAACCCACGAGCCTCGTCCTCAGCGACTGGCACTGGGTCTGGTATCCCAGCCTTCTCACCAAGGACCCCATTCTCAGGCCCTACATCAAGCTCAACGTGGACGTGAAGCCCCACGCCGGGAGCGGCTCCATCGCCAACAAGGAGCAGTACGGCCTGGGCGCCTTCTGGCCCGACATCAACAACGCCGAAGGGATTACGCCGGCCCGCTACGACTCCATCGGATGGATGGTTGACCAGCACAACGCCAAGAACAGCAAGAACACCCTTACGGCCTTCGTCTTCCTCAACAACCACCGGCTCAACAACCCGATCCCCTCTCCCTACGGACCCTGGTACCTGGCCTTCGGCGGCCCCTACGCCGCCCTGGGAGCCATCTGGTCGCCCCTGACCCAGGGCGCCTGGAAGACCCCGGCCATTGCCATTCCGCCTGCCGCCAGGCCCATCCTGGTGGGCACCTGGATCTACGCCCAGGCGGCCGTGGCGGAGACGGACAGTGCCATGAACCTGGTGGACCTGAAGCTCACCAACATGGTCGGCATGAGCCTCTGATCGGGACCCGACCTTCGAAAGCGAGGAAACCGGGGATCCGCCGGAAGGCGGGTCCCCGGTTTTTTTTTGCATCTCCAGGTCCTGTGCCGGCCGGTTCCGCCGCGGGGGCGGCGGCGACCCCGAAAGCCCCTCCCCTCCCCCCCCTGAAAGCCCGGAAAAATCCAAATTTCCCGGCCTCCGCCTCTATCGGGGACACCCCCTGAAATCCCCCTATCTTCCCGCCCCTCTCCCGGGGGAGCAAGGACCGTGAATGCTCCAGGCCGAACCAGGGACGGCCTTCGTTCGGGGACATCACCCGGGGAGATTCGCCGCCTTACGTTATGGGCCCGGACTTTTTCCGGTCCTAAGTAATTATTCCCTTTTTTTCCTCTTTTAAGGGGGTATAAAAAAAACGGGGAACGTGGAAAGAGATCTTCCCCCCCAATTCCGACAAGGAAGGACCGCCATGAAGAACGCCTGGATGCTCATCTCTCTCCTGGGAGTCCTCCCACCGGCCGCTCCGGCCCAGACGAGCCCGAACCGGCTCCGCCTCTTCGACAAGGCCACCAAGTACTTCGAAGGCTACCGCTTCACCGACACGAGCCACGGAGCGGAGATTCTCCAGGGATTCCCGGCTTCCCACTTCCAGGGACTCAGGACCATCGCGGGAGTGTCCTTCACCTTCTTCGACACCGACCGTTCCTTCGTGAAGGTCTTCGAAATCCTTCTCCGCCGGGGGGACGGAAAAGGAGGGCCCGATCTCTCCAAGCCCCCCCTCTTCTCCATGAAGGTCTCCACAAAGAAATTTTCCGGGGCGGGACCGGCCTACCCCTTCTCCTACCTCTTCCCCAAGCCCTTCCACGTGCCCGCCGGGACCAGGATCCTCTGGGTGGGCGTCCGGTTCGGGCCGGACCCCTCCCCCAGGTCCCAGGTCTGGTTCGGAGCCCTGGCGAAGAGGGGAAAGGGAGGAAGGCCGGGTGTCCTCTGCAGGAAAGGAGTGCCCAACCCCCGCCTGGCCTGGCAAGTCCCCTATTCCGGGGGGAAACCCCTCCAGCCCGTAACCTCCGACGACTACTGGGTCTGGACCATCGGGATCCTGACCACCGATCCCATCCTCCTCCCATATATCAAGCTCAATGCGGACCTCCAGCCCCACCAGGGGCCGTCCATCGCCGGAAAGGTCCTGACCGGCATGGCCGCCATGTGGCCCGACATCCGCAACGCCGAGGGCCTCGCCTCACCGGGCAGGCGGGACCTCCTGGGTTGGAAGGTCGTCCAGAACCTGAAGAAGTCCCAGGGCAACACCCTGACGGCCTTCGTCTTCCTCCAGGACCACCTGAAGGCCCCAGGCCCCTTCCAGACCCCCTACGGGCCCTGGTTCCTGGGCCTCGGAGGCCCTTTCGCCACCACTCCTCCCCTCTGGTCGCCTCTGACCAACGGCACCTGGTCCACCCCACCCATCCAGGTGCCCCCGGCGGCAGCCTCTCTCCTTGCAGGGACGCGGCTCTTCGCCCAGGCCGTCCTGTTGGAGACCGACCCCGCCATGAAGATCGTGGGAGTCTCCTTGTCCAACGCCGCCGCCATGGATCTTTGAGGGAGGCCCGGGAAGAAACCCGGCTCCTGTTCCCCCCGGGAGAACCGCCCCCCCGCGCTTTCCCTCCCAGGGATCCGCCATGGGCCGCTCCCCGTCCCGCCCCGGGCCGGGGAGGTCCCGGAGAAACGAAAAGGAGGAGGTGGGCCCGAAGGACCGCACCTCCTCCTCTCCAAGCCCCCCCGAGGCCGGGGGGGCGCCGCCTCTTTGCTACTGGCCGATCTGGCCCTCTCCGCCGTTGGACATGACGAAGCCCGCCGCGTTCGCCTTCTGGTCCAGGACCAAGGCCTGGTTGTAGAAGGCCGCTCCCAGCAGATAGGGACTGTTCGGGATGGAGAGCTTCAACTGGCCCTTTCCTCCCGTATTGGCCCCAACCAGGATGGTCACGGGCCCAAGGAGGAGCTTGCATCCCGTCATCCCCAGGGGAGTCAGGTCGAAGGGGAGCTTGATGGGGCCGAGCTTGTCCTTGTTGTAACCGGTCAGCACGAAGACCGGACCGGGCTTGGTGGGCAGGTTGGCCATCTCGAGGGTGAAGACCTTCCCGACTTTGGGCAGGCTTCCCTGGGCCGCAGCGAGAGTGGGGACGCCGGCCGTCCCTTTGCACCCTTCACCATAAGGACCGTAACTGGCCCAAGTGGGCCCTGCGTAGTAGATGGTCCCGTTCCAGACCCTGGGCTTGAAGGTGGAGCCGCTGAAGAAGCCCGCCTTGGAAAGACCGGCCTGCAAAGTCAGGTCGGAATTCTTGTAGGTCTGGTTGGTCCCGTTTCCATTGGTGTAGCCCATGGAGACGTCCTTGAAGAGGATGGAGATCCCGTAGGAGCCCGGGGCGAGGAAGAAATCGTCCACTTCCGCGTGGGAGGGAGTGTTCCGGGCCTTCCGAATACCCGTGCCCTGGGAGACCTTGATCCAGGCCTTGGCGTTGCCGTCCTTGCCCACGTAGGTCTGGGGAGTGAGGTAGATCTCGATGTGGAACTTGGTGGCCCCACTGGAGAGGTTCAGGTCCAGGGCGGTGATCCGGATGCCCTTGGGGTTGGTGACCTTGAGATCGAACATGTTCATCCACCCCGACCCCCCACCGTTGTTGGAGTTGAAGGTGGTGGTCAAAGACTGGGCCGGGAGGACGCAACCCAAACCCAGGAAGGCGGACAGAAGAAGGAGGGATCGTTTCAATCCGGTACGCATGGGGGCCTCCTGAAAAAATAGGGGGGAATGGAAGAAAAACACCTCGGGCGGGACCGGAAGGGGTCCCGAATGGAATTTTCTCTTATACCTGAGAGAAAAGGTTTTGTCATCCCCCTGAAGCCCTCTCATCGCCCGATCCCATGTTCGCTGCCGGTGGCGGGACCATTTCCCCGGGACGACTTCGTGAAAGGGCGGGGAAGACCGAGAAAGACTCCTCCCGTGGCGACCCTCGCTGAAGGGCGGGGAAGGATGGCCCTCCCTTGAAACCCGATCCTTGTGGAGAAGGCCTCCGGATCTCTTGCTCCTAAGGGTCTCCGCAGAGTTCCGCCAGGACACCGCCCGTGTCCTTGGGATGGAGGAAGAGGATCCGCGTTCCGTGGGCTCCCCGCCTGGGCTTCTCGTCCAGGAGGCGGATACCCTTCTCCCCCGCCAGGGCCGCCGTTCCCTCCAGGTCCCCTGTCCGGAAGGCCAGGTGGTGGATTCCGGGACCGCGTTTCTTCAGGAACCGGGCCACCGGGCCGTCTTCTCCCAGGGGTTCCAAGAGCTCGATCCGGACCTCCCCGGCCTGGAAGAAGGCGACACGGACCCCCTGGTCCGGGACCTCCTCGATTCCCCCGAAAGGAAGGCCCAGGACCTCCTCGTAGAAGGCCCTGGCCTTCTCGATGGATTCCACGGCGATTCCCACGTGGTCGATCTTCCGCCCTTCCCCGGCACTCATATCAACCTCCCTGGTATTCCCCGAAGACATCTCTCAGGACGCCGCAGATCTCCCCGATGGTGGCGTAGGCCTTCACCGCCTCCAGGATGGGAGGCATCAGGTTCGCCTCCTCGTCCAGGGCGGCGGCCCGGACGGCCTCCAGGGCCCGCTCCACGGCGGAGGAATCTCTCCGGGCCCTGACCTCCCCGAGTTTCTTCACCTGCCTCTCCCTCACGGCGGGATCCACCTGGAAGAGCTCCATCGCCGCCTCCTCCCCGGGAGAGACGAACTCGTTCACCCCCACGACGATCCGTTCCTTCTCCTCCACGCTCTTTCCGTAGAGGTAGGCCGACCGCTCGATCCGCCTCTGGACGTAACCCTTCTCGATCGCCGCCACCATCCCCCCCATCCTGTCGATCTCCTCCAGGATCCCCCGGGCCTCCTCTTCGATCCGGTCGGTCAATTCCTCCACGAGAAAGCTCCCGGCCAGGGGGTCCACCGTTCCGGTCACGCCCGATTCGTAGGCGATGATCTGCTGGGTCCTCAAGGCCAGTGTCACCGAATCCCTCGAAGGGAGGGCGAGGGCCTCGTCCTTGGAATTGGTGTGGAGGGACTGGGTGCACCCGAGGACGGCCGCCAGGGCCTGGAGGGTCACCCTCACCACGTTGTTGTCCGGTTGCTGGGCCGTGAGGGTCACCCCTCCGGTCTGGGTGTGGAAGCGGAGCTTCATGCTCCTGGGATCCTTCGCCCCGAAACGCTCCTTCATGATCGAAGCGTAGAGCCTCCTGGCCGCCCTGAACTTGGCCACCTCCTCGAAGAGGTCCGTGTGGGCGGCGAAGAAGAAGGCCAGCCTGGGAGCGAACCGGTCAAGTTCCAGGCCCGCCTCGAGGGCCGTCTCCACGTAGCAGATCGCGTCGGCGAGAGTGAAGCCCACCTCCTCCGCCGCCGTGGCCCCCGCCTCCCGGGCGTGGTATCCGCTGATGGAGATGGTATTCCAGAGAGGGACCTTCTCCGCACAGAACTCGAAGATGTCCGCCACGATCCTGAGGCTCGGCCTGGGAGGAAAGATGTAGGTCCCCCGGGCGAAGTATTCCTTGAGCACGTCGTTCTGGATGGTACCCCTCAGCTTCTCCGCCGGGACGCCCTGCTTCTCCGCCACGGCGATGTACATGGCCAGGAGCACCGCCGCCGGGGAATTTATCGTCATCGACGTTGAAACACGGTCCAAGGGAATCCCTCGGAACAGGTCCTCCATGTCTGCCAGGGTGTCCACGGCCACCCCGACCTTCCCGACCTCCCCGAGGGCCAACTCGTGGTCCGAGTCGATCCCCACCTGGGTCGGAAGGTCGAAGGCCACGGAAAGGCCGGTGGATCCCTGCTCCAGGAGGTAGCGGTAACGCTCGTTGGATTCCTCGGCCGTGGAAAACCCGGCATACTGGCGCATGGTCCACAGGCGCCCCCGGTACATCGTCGGCTGCACCCCCCTGGTGAAGGGATACTCCCCCGGCATCCCGAGCTTTCCTGCGTAGTCCTCCAGGATTTCCCGGTCCGGGAGGTAGACCCGCTCCAAGGGAATCCCTGAAAGGGTCCGGAACTCCTCTTTCCGCTCCGGAGCCTTCTCCAGGGCCTTCCCGAGGGTCTCCCTCTCCCAGCGACGCTTCAGTTCCTCCAAGGGTTCGGGAATCATGTTCTTTCTCCTTCCTCTTTCCCGCCCCGGTCCAGGGCGTTCCTGAGGATTCGGAGGACCGCCTCGTCCAGGCCGGCCCTCCCCTCGAGGAGGTCCTCCAGGAGGCCCTCTTCGCCCTCCAGGGCACGGGCCAGCCTGGCGGAAGCCCGGTCCAGGACCAGGCGGCGGGCGTCTTCCCTCGCCGCCCGCCTCCGCCTCTCTTCGATGGGGCCCTTCAGCTCGGCCCTCCTCCTGTCCAGGGCCTCCAGGAACTCCTCCAGGCCCCGCCCACGGGCGGAAGAGACCAGGAGGACCGGGGGTCTTCCCCTGGGCCCGGGTTCCGAGAGGTCCAGGGCGGCCTCGATTTCCGAGGCCACCCGCTCCGCCCCGGGCAGGTCCGCCTTGTGGACGACGAAGAGGTCCGCCGCCTCCAGGAGGCCTGCCTTGAGCATCTGGATACCGTCACCCTGGCCCGGCGCCAGGAGGACCGCCGTGAGGTCCGCCACGGAAGCGGCGTCCACCTCGCTCTGTCCGACCCCGACCGTCTCCAGGAGGACCAGGTCCCAGCCCGTGGCCCCAAGGAGTCGTAGAACGGCCCTGATCCCGGGAGCGAGCCCGCCCAGGAGACCCCTGTTTGCGAAAGAACGGATGAAGACGCCCTCGTCCCCCGAGTGCTCCATCATCCGCACCCTGTCGCCCAGAAGCGCCCCGCCCGTGTAGGGAGAGGTGGGATCCACCGCCAGGACCGCGACCTTCCCGGCAGGATCCTTCCTCCTCGATTTTCCCACCAGGGCGGAGACGAAGGTGCTCTTTCCCACGCCGGGGGGCCCCGTCACGCCGAGGACAAGCCCGGGAAAGGGCCACTCCCCCTCTCCTTCCAGGAGGGCGGGCGCCAGGGAGGGATCGTCCTCCAGGAGTGTGACGAGCCTGGCCAGGGCCCGTTTGTCCCCCTTCCGGGCGGCCTGGAGAAGGTCCTTCACCGTTTCCCCTTCTCCGAAAGCAACCGCTTCAGCTCGGCCACGATCACCGCAGCGGGGGTTCCGGGGGTGAAGACGGCCTTCACGCCCATCTTCTTCAGTGCATCCACGTCCGCCGGCGGGATGGTTCCGCCTCCGAAGACCAGGATGTCCCGGGCGCCCCTCTCCTCCAGGAGATCCAGGACCTTCTTGAAGATCACCATGTGGGCCCCCGAAAGGAGGCTCAGGCCCAGGGCGTCCGCATCCTCCTGGAGAGCGGCCTCCACGATCTGCTCCGGGGTCCTGCGGATCCCCGTGTAGATCACTTCGAATCCGGCGTCCCGGAGGATGTGGGCCACGTAGCGGGCCCCCCTGTCGTGACCGTCCAGGCCCGCCTTGCCCAGGAGAATCCGGTATTTGGTCATGAATCCGCTCCGGATGAGGAGGGGGTTAGGGAAACCCCGCCGTTTCGTCCCCTTCCCTCCCGTCGAGGTAGAGTCTAAGGTCAGGCACGCCCCCCCTCAACCGAGACGGCCCAGCAACCTCTCCGCCCGGAGCCGCTCCTTCTCCCCGGGATGGAACAGGCGGAGGGCCTCCCGGGCCAGTTCCCGGGCCCGGTCCCTCTCCTTCCCCGAAGAGGCCAGCATCCCCGCCAGGGGGAGGAAGGCCTCCCTCTCCCCCAGGCGGACCAGCTCCTCCAGGACCTCCCGGGCCTCCTCCTTCCTCCCTCCCCGGGCGAGGCAGAGGGCACGCTCCAGGTCCTTTCCCGCTCTTCCGTATAGTATGGCCGCCTTCAGGGGGTCGGCCTTCTCCAGGCGGGCGGCGTGGGCCGCAAGGAGAGGGAGTGGCACGGCCCCCTCCCAGGGATCCCTCCCCAGACGGGCCAGGAGGGTCACCAGGGAGAGGACGTCCAGCTCGTTGTGCCGGAAGACCGGCTCCAGGTCCACGGCGTGCCCCCTGAGCCAATCCAGGTAGAGCCTGGGACACTCCGCCCCGGGAAGGTCGTCCCCGCGGAAGACTTCGAGAAGGCGCTCCTCCAGTGTCCTGAGGCGCACGTCGGGGAGCCTCTTCCTGTAGACACGCCTCGCCGAATGGAGAAGATCCAGGTGGGTCATGCGCCGCACCGCCTCGTCCATCCCGTGGAAGGCGAGCCTGTCGGCCAGCCTGTGCCGGTCGAAGGACTTCCCCGAGAAGGTGACCAGGACGCTGGCGCGGGAGAGGTCGCCGAGGATCCCCTCGAGAAAGGCCCTCTCCCCGCCGGGACTCTTCAAGAACCACCTCCGGAAGAGGAGGGATCCGTCCTCCAGGAACCGGGCCGTCCCGCAGAGGAAGACCATCGTCCCCGCCCCCCCCGCGAGCCCCGTGGTCTCCGTGTCGAGGAAGAGGGCTTCCCCGGCGGAGAACTCCGCCAGGGCAGGATCCCCGGCGAGGACGGCCAGGGCCCGGAAGGAGGCCGAAAGGGCCCCTTCCAGGCGGTCCCCGCCGTGACGGGTCCCGGGGGGGAGGACCTTCTCCTCCAGGAGGGGGTAGTCCCTCCCGCCGCCCCCCGGAAGGCGGTCCCCCGCAGGGCGATCCCCGCGGCCCCAGGAGCCCCCCCCCAGGATTCCGCGCAATCTATCCCTGGCCGAACGCATGGGAGGATTGTAACCGCCGGGCCCCTCACGACCGAAAAGGCCCGGGCCTTCGGGGAGGGCCGGAAGGGAGGAGTTCAGGACGGGACGGGTCCCAGGGGAAGAGGTTCCCTCTCCCACTGGCGGAGCTTGTTGCGGAGGGTGCGGTCCGTGAGGCCCAGCACCCTGGCTGCGGCGGCCTTGTTGCCCCCCTTGGCCCGCAAAGTGGCCAGGATGAGGCCTTTCTCCACCTCTGCCGCCGTCCTTCCCACCAGGTGGGCGTAAGGATCTTCCCCCACCTTCCGCCCCGGCCCGGACCGGCCGCCGGGCCCGCCCAGGACCAGGTCCACCAGGTCCCGGGTCACCACTCCGCCCTCGGCGAGGAGGACCAGCCTCTGGACCACGTTGAGGAGCTCCCTCACGTTCCCCGGCCAGGAATAGGCCTGGAGGGACTCCAGGGCCTTGGGCTCCACCCGCTCCACGCCCGTCTTCCTTCCGAAACGCTGGATCCCCACCTGCACCAGGAGGGGCACGTCCTCGGGACGCTCCCGCAGGGGCGGAACATGGATCGGGAATACGTTCAAACGGAAGAACAGGTCCTCCCTGAAGGAGCCCTCCTCCACGGCGCGCTTCAGGTCCTTGTTGGTGGCGGCCAGGATCCGGACGTCCACTTTCAGGGTCCTGCTTCCCCCCACCCGCTCGAACTCCTCCTTCTCCAGGAAGCGCAGGAGCTTGGCCTGGAGGGCCGGCCCCGTCTCGGCGATCTCGTCCAGGAAGAGGGTGCCCTGGTGGGCCAGCTCGAACCTGCCCTCCCTCCGCCGGACGGCACCGGTGAAGGCGCCCTTCTCGTGGCCGAAGAGTTCGCTCTCGAGAAGGGATTCGGAAAGGGCGGCGCAATTGAGACCGATGAAGGCCTTCTCCCGCCGGTCAGAGAGGGCGTGGATCCTGGTCGCCACGACCTCCTTCCCCACGCCGCTCTCGCCCGTGATGAGGACCGTGGCCTTGGAAGGGGCCACCTTGTCCACCAGGGCCATGACCCGCTTCATGGCCGGCGAGGCCGCCACCACCTGGCCCTCCCCCGCCGAGAGGACCTCCCTGAGGTAGCGGTTCTCCGCCGCCAGGCGCCGCTTCTCCCGGAACCGCCGCACGACCACTTCCACCTGTTCCGGTGATGCGGGTTTGACGAGGAAGTCCTCGGCGCCCCTCCGCATGGCCTCCACGGCGACCTCCACGGTGCCGAAGGCCGTGACCAGGACCACCGGGACGGGAGGCTGCATGGCCGAGGCGGTCTCCAGCACCTGGAGCCCGTCGGCCCCGGGCATCTTCAGGTCCGTCACGACCAGGTCGAATCCGCCCTCCCAGAGCCGGCGGATCGCCTGCTCCCCGTCGGAAACGCCCACCACCTCCATCTGGAGGGCGCCCAGGGCCTCCTGGAGGAACTCCCTGCTCAGGGAGTCGTCGTCGGCCACGAGGACACGCTCACCCGTCACGGTCGGCCTCCCCGGGCAGGACCACCTCGATCCTGGCGCCGCCGAGTTCCACCGGGTCGGCCGCCCCCACCCGGCCCCCGTGCAACTCGACGATCCGCTTCACGATGGAGAGGCCCAGGCCCGTCCCGCCCTCCTTGCCGGAGTGGAAGGGCTCGAAGACCGCCTCCCTCTCCTCCGCCGGGATTCCCGGCCCACCGTCCTCCACCGCCAGGAGCCAGGCCCCGCCTCTCCGCTCCAGGCTCACCAGGAGGGGCACCTCCTCTCCGCCGGCCTCCCGGGCGTTTCCCACCAGGTTGACCAGGACCTGTTCCACCGCCGTGGGATCGGCAAGGACCCAGGCGGGCTCCCCGGGGAGCCGAAGGGCGATCCCCTCCCTGCCGGCGACATCGAGGGCCTTCTCCACAACGCCGGACAGGTCCACCCTCCTGGCGGCCAGGCTTCCAGGCCTGGCGAAGGCCAGGAGATTCCGGATGATCGAATCGATCCTTCCTACGCCCTGGACGATGGAAGAGGCGTAACGGCGGGTCTTCTCGTCGGGGGCGCCACGGAGCAGGAGGCCCGCGAAACCCGCCACACCGTTCAAGGGGTTCCGTATCTCGTGGGCGATGGACAGGGCCATCCTCCCCAGGCCGGCCAGCCTGTCCAGGTGGGCCACCTTCCCCTCCAGCCGCTCCAGCTCGGTCCGGTCCTCCAGGATCCAGAGGGCTCCTCCTTCCCCGGAGAGGGGTACGTAGCGGACCCGGATGCGGCGCTCCTCTCCGGCCGCCGTCCGGAAGACCCGGTCTTCAGGATTCGAGGAGGGAAGGAGGAGGGGGGCGCCGGAGGCGTCTGTCAGTTCGGCCGTCGCCTCGGGAAGGCCCTCCCCTTCCTCCTCCAGACCGAGGATCCTGCGGGCCGCCGGGTTGATCGTGGTGATTCCCCCGCCGGCATCGGCCGCCACGACCCCCTCGGGAAGGGCTCCCAGGACGGCCTGGAGCCTGGCGTTGGCCTCGTGGACCTCCAGGTCCAGGCGCTCCACCTCGAGGCTCAGGTCCCGGTAGGCCCGCTCCAGGTCCCTTGCCGTGGAGGAGAAGGCCTGGAAGGCCTCTTCCAGGCTCTCCTTTCCGGCCGCCCCGGGCTCCCACCTCCGGAGGTCTTCCAGCGTCTCCGCCACGAAGCTCACCTCCCTCCGCCCCGGGACACCTCCCCCGTGGAATCGCCCTTTCCCGTAGTTCCCGCAATTCCCGGCGGGGAAGGCAAGGGTCCCAGGGAATCGAAGTGCTTCCGCCAGAGAATGCTCTCCTCGGCGAAGGCTGCCGCCTTCTCCCAGGGTGTTCCGGCCTTGTCGGCCTTGATGCGCGCCAGGATCTCCAGTGCCTGGTCGGGTTTCCCCGTCCTCTCGAGGCAAAGGGCCACCCTGAAGAGGGCCCCCGTGTTCTTCGGGTCCTCGGCGAGGATCTTCCTGTAGAGGGCCAGGGCCTTCTCGTATTCGCCCTTCTTGAAGAAAGCGCCCGCCAGGAGGAGGGGTTTCACTCTCACCTGGTAGACCACGGCCTTCCTCCTGGGAATCGTGGCCCGGGCCTTCTTCTTTGGTCCAGCCTTACCCTGCCCGGGTGCGGCCTTTCCCCCTCCTGCAGGGGGAGCCGCCTTGGGCCGGATCTCCGCAGGGGCGGGCCGGGCCTTCCTCCGGACCGGCCCGGCCGCGATCTTCGCCGAGCGGGCCTTCAGGTCGCGCAACCTGGACTGGAGGGCCGCCAGGCGATCCAGTTCCCGGGCGTATTCCTCCCGCAAGGCCGCAGGATCCCCACCGCCGGCGGGGATCAGGGACCTGAGGAAGACCCGGTCCACGGGCAATCCCAAGTCGATCCGGATCCGCGCATCCTGGATGCGCCGGATCCGCTCGGCCAGGATCTCTCTTTTCTTCACCAGGGCCTCCAGCCCGGAGGTCCGGGCCGGGACGGGGCTCTCCTGGGCCCCCGCCCAGGACGCCGAGACGAGCAGGACAAAGACCTTTCCCGCCGCCCTCATCTCGGCACCCCCGATGCGGCCCTTGCCGCCTCCTCGAGCCTGCCCAGGCGGGTCAAAGCGTCGGTCAAGGCCTGGAAGAGGTCGTCCAGGGCCTTCCTGGATCCGGTGAGGGGGATGAAGGCCCGAGCCCTCTCCACGACATCCGCGTCCCGTCCCTGGGCCTCCAGGCACCGGACGATCACGGCCCGGGCCCGGTCGGCCATGGGACCCTTCTCCCCGGCCAGCCCCTGGAGGAGATTGGCGGCACGCTCGTACTGGCCCCTCTCCCTGAGGATCTCTCCAAGAATGAGGTCCACCTCGGGGATCTTCCCCGGCCCTCCCGCCCCGGTAAGGGCGGCCTCCAGGGCCCTTACGGCCTCTTCGGGCCCGGCCAGCTTCCGCTCCACGGCGGCGGCCGTGACGGCCCACTTCGGGAGGAGGGAATCGGGGAGCTTTCCTTTCCTGGCGTCCTCGACGGCGCACAAGGCCTCCACGTAGCGGCCCAGGTCCAAGCAGGCCCTGGCCAGGTCCAGGCACGCCCGGGCGTGCAACTCGGACCCTCCCTTGTCGGAAAGGAGGAATTCCTTGAGTCCCTTCACGGCCCGGACGGGGTCACCCGTCCTCAGGGCCGAAGCGCCCTCCAGGTAGAGGGCCTTCCTTCTCTCCTCGGGACGCAGGAACAGTTTGTCCACCCCCTTCAGGGCCGCCAGGCAACGAGAGTATTCCTTCGTCCGAAACAGCCCGTCGGCCATGGCCACCCGCATGGGACCTTCGTACCGGGTCCCCTCGTAGCGGGCCAGGTAGGTCTCCAATCCCGTGACGCCCTCGTGGATCCGTCCCTCCCCGTAGAGGCAGGCCGCCTCCCCCAGGAGCGCCTCGGGGAAGAGGGGGCTCTCCCGGAACTCGTCGATCACCTTGCGGAAATAGGCCCTGGCGCCCCGGTAGTCGCCGAGCCGCTCCAGGCATTGCCCGGCCTTCAGGCAGGCCAGGGGAAGGAAAGGATCCCTGGGGAGGGCCCTCTTCACCATGGAGGCGAACTCCCCCGCCGCCGCGGCGTATTCCTTCTCCGTCATGAGGAGATCCGCCAGGTGGTAACGCAAGGCCGGCGTATCCAGGGGGTTGACGGGATTGAGCATGGCCATCCGGTAGGCCTCCACGGCCTTCCGGGAAAGGGCCTTCCTCCCCGCCTCCGTGGCCGGTTCGGGCTCGGGGAGGAGGGTGAAGATCCTGTTGTCCTCGTCGATGATCACGTCCATTCCCGCCGAGGCGGCCATAAGGTCCACCAGGACGGCGCCGTCCCGGTTCCGGACGTAGGCCCGCAGAGGGAAGGACTTGAGGACCTGCTCGTCCCGGCCGTTGCACCGGACCTTCCACCCCATGAACCTCGCCACCTGGAGGATCCCGTCCCACACGCTGAGCCCGGAGCCCGCCACGTTCACGTTCCGTTTTCCCGGCGCTCCCTTTGCTGCGGTGACGAATTCATCCCCCTTCATGCCCAGGAGGAGCAGGAAGCTCGAAAGGAACAGGACCCGGCCGGCCCTCTTCATCTTCCCTTGCCTCCCTTCTTTCCGGCCGCGGCGGCCTTGCGCAGGGCGTCCTCCCGCCGCTCCTGGGCCTTCTCACCCGCCTCGGCCTCCAGGCGGTATCCCTCGGCGAGGAGATACCAGGCCTGGGAGATCTTCTTCTTGAGCTCGGGGACCATCAGGTCCTCCTGGAGGAGGAAGGCGGCGAAGTAGCGACGCGCCTGGCGGTATTTCCCGGCCTTGTGGAGTTCCAGCCCGCCAAGGAAGAGTTCCTTGGGGCCGAGAGAGGTCCAGGTCGTATCCAGGGCCATGGAGAAATACTTCCTGGAGGTCTCCTTGTCCCCCACCTTCCTGTACCACCTGGAGAGGTCGTACCAGGCGTCGCTCTTCTCCTCGGGGCTCAAGGGGGGATTCCCGGCCAGGTATTTCTCCAGGAGGATGATGGCCCCGGCGTAGTCTCCGGCCCGGGCCTTCTGCTCGGCCGCGGCCCACAGGGGGGGCCTGTCCTTCGCGGGAGGGGGAGGATTCCTGCGGAGGACCACAGGGGGAAGGTAACCCGGCACGTCCCGGGGGACCCCCCCAGGGATCTCCCGGGCCCTCCCGCTCCGCCCTGGGGCCACAGCATCGGGAATCCTCGGCTTGGGAGGCACTCTTTCGATCCGCCTCACCGGAAGTCCCAGGAAGAGGACCGCGAGAAGGGGGGCCACCACCAGGACGGCGGCGATACCGAGCTTCCTCCTGGGGACGGCCTGGAGTCTCTCCTTGAGAGAAACCAGGAGGGGCTTCCCTTCTTCCTCGTCCTCGGGCCAGACCTCCTCGGAGGGAGGAGCCTTCCCGGGTCCCGCCGCGGCGGACCCGCCCTCTCCGTCGGCCTTCGCCTCCTCCGCCCCGCCGGAATCCTCCTCTTCCTCCTCGGAAGGGTCGTCCAGGCTGATCCCTTCCAGGTCGAATTCGTAGTCCTCCTCCTCTTCCGCCGGTCCCTCTCCTCCGGTCCCATCTCCGGATACCCGGGAGTCCGCCGGAGCCTCGGGGGAGGAGGAAAGCTCTTCTTCCAGCGGTGGTGAAGCCGCCTCTTCCTTCTCCCCTTCCGGGGCGACCTCTCCCTCCGCCGCCGGGAGGGAAGTCTCCTCCGGCGGGCCGGAGGCCTCCTCCTCTCCGCCGGAAGGGACCGGCTCGGGGGCACGGTCTTCCCCATCCCCGGGATCTCCTTCCTTCCGGGAGGCCTTTTCCTCCTCCCGGTTTTCTTCCTTCACTCCTTCCGTGTCCCCGCCGGAGATCCCCTCCTCCGGATCGGAAGGTTCCTGCCGGGAGTCTTCCTCCCCGGCGAAGAGGGCCGCCTCCACGGCCTTCTCCAGGTCCTCCTTGCCGGGATTTCCCTCGAAGAGGCTTTCCCCGCCTGCAGGCTCCCTCTCTTCCCCGGCCTCCAGGGGAGCTCCCTCTTCTTCCGCCGGGGACTCCTCCCCCCCGGTCTCCGTCGAGGCCCCTTCCTCCCCTCCTGCAGGGGAGGAAGGATCCTCCCCTTCGGCCTTCCCTTCCTCCCCGGCGACGGAGTTCCCCCCGGCGCCCTCGAGGAGCCGCTCCTCCTCTCCGGTGCCGGGAGAAGAGGGAGGGCCGGGTGGAGAGGGAGCCTCACCCGTCCCGGGGGTCTCCTCCGGGACAGGCTCCTCCACCCTCTCCTGGTCCTGGATCCGGTCCTTCTCTTCAGCCACCGGGCCTCCTCATTCCTCCTCGCCCCAGAGAAGCCTCCGCTCCTCTCTCCGGGCCCTGGCTCCCGGGGAGATCCGCCCGGGGGAGACCTCCCGGGTTCCGGCTTCCGCCTGGAGGATCGGGTCCCCGGGTTTCCGGGCCAGAAGTTCCTCCAGGGCGGCCCGGACCCGCCTCGGCCTGGCGGGCTTCTCCATCACCAGGTCCACGGCGCCGCCCGTTCCCTCCTCCACTTCCCGGTCGGCGAATCCCGTGAGAAGGACCACCTTGAGCCCCGGATCCTGGGCCCGGAGCCGGCGGGCCAGGTCCAGGCCGGTCCCGTCTTCCATCCGGAAGTCACAGACCAGGGCATGGGGAAGAGTCTCCGCGGCCTTCTCCAGGCCTTCCCGGACCCCTCCCGCCTCTGCCACCTGGTGGCCCGAAAGCCTGAGAAAGGCCGCCAGGGCCCTGCGGGCCCCTTCCTCGTCGTCAACGAGCAACAGCCGCGCCACCTGCCGCCTCCAGGATTTCCAGGGTCTCCCCCCTCTCGGAACGGGCGGGAAGGGTGAAGGTGAAGACCGCCCCCTTTCCGGGGGCCGAATCCACCTCCAAGGTCCCGCCGTGCTCCTCCACGATCTTCCTCGCCAGGGGGAGGCCGAGGCCCAGGCCCTTGGCCGATCGGGTGAAGAAGGGCTCGAATATCTTCTGTTTCTCCTCCTCCGGAATCCCGGGCCCGTCGTCGGCGCAGGAGACCTCCAGGAAGTCACCCCTCATCCTGGCGGAGATCCGGACCGTCCCGCCCCGGCCTTCCAGGACCCGGAAGGCGTTCTCCACCAGGTTGCCGAGGACCCGCTCCACCAGGCCCGGGTCCATGGGAACCGTCCCCAGGGCGGGCTCCAGGTCCAGGCGGACCTCCACGCCCCGGGCGCAGGCCCTCCTCCGGAAACCCTCGGCCAGGCCCTCCAGGAAGGCCGCCGCCCGGACGGGCCGCTTCCTGGGTTTTCCGCGGCGGGAATATTCCAGGAGGCTGGAGAGGACCCGCTCCATCCTGCGCACGTCCTCCTCCATGGCCTCGAGGAATTCCGACCTCGGATCCTGGGGATCCATCATCTCCCTGAGGAGATCCACGTGGGCCGCCACACCGGCCAGGGGGTTCCTGAGCTCGTGGGCCAGGACCGCCGGGAAAACGTTCCAGTTCACGCCGAAAGACTCCCTTTGCCGCTTCTTCCGGACTCCCCCCCCACCTTCAATCATGGATCGGCAGGGGGAAGGACCTCTCTTGACCCGCTTCAAGGCACCCGGGGAGAGGAAAGTCTCGGTGGCATGGAGGGAAGGGTGACCTCCTTGCGGGGCCCCGCCCCTCCGCTTCCCGCCTTCCGTGCCGGCTCCTCCTTGGACCGGTCCAGGTTGTAGAGGCGGATCTTGTTGTAGAGAGTGGTCCTGTTGATCCCGAGAATCGAAGCGGACCGGCTGATGTTCCATCCCGTCTCCTCCAGGACCCTCCGGATGAGGACCTCCTCCATGGCCCGGATGCTCCTGTCCGACCCGGGAAGGACCAGGACGTCCTCGGAGCGGGTGAGGGTGATCCCGGGTTCCCTCGCCTCGGGGAGGTGCTCCTCCTGGATCTCCCCTCCCGGGCAGGTGATGGCCGCGTATTCCACGGCGTTGCGGAGTTCCCTCACGTTGCCCGGCCAGTGGCGCTCGGTCAGGTTCTCCATGGCCTCCTCGGAGAAACCCCGCAGGAGTTTTCCCATCTGGGAGGAGAACTGGGCCAGGAAGTGGTGGGCCAAGAGGGGGATGTCCTCCCGCCGCTCCCTGAGGGGCGGCACCCGGATGGGCATGACGTCGAGCCTGTAGAAGAGGTCCTCCCTGAAGAGGCCTTCCTTCACCATCCGTTCCAGGTCCCTGTTGGTCGAGGCGATGATCCTCACGTCCAGGGGGATGTCCTCCACGCCTCCCACCTTGCGGTAGCACCTCTCCTGGAGGACCCGCAGGAGCTTGGCCTGTAGGACCGTACTCATCTCGGAGATCTCGTCCAGGAAGAGGGTGCCCGTCTGGGCCGCCGCAAGAAGGCCGTCCTTGCCCTCTCCCGAAGCGCCCGTGAAGGAACCCGGCTCGTACCCGAAGAGTTCCGTCTCCAGGAGGGACTCGGTGAAGGCCGCGCAGTTGACGGCGATGAAGGGCCTGTCGTGGCGGGCGCTCCTGTCGTGGATGGCCCGGGCCACGAGCTCCTTGCCGGTCCCGCTCTCACCTTTCACGAGAACCGTCGTGGTGGGGCTCAAGGCCACCCGGTCCACGGCGGCGAGCACTCCCAGGATGGCCCGGGACTGTCCTACGATCCGGGGGGCCGTAAGCTGGCGGACCTGCCCCCTGAGGCGGTCCACCTCTTCCTTCAAGTAGTTGAGTTCCAGCACACGGCGCACGAGGGAGAGGATCTTGTCCGTGTGGAAGGGTTTCTCCACGTAGTCCAGGGCGCCCCTCTTCATGGCCTCCACTGCGGAGGGGACGCTCCCGTAGCCAGTGAGGACCACTACCTCGGGGGGATTGCACTTGGACCTGAGCCTCGGGATGAGGCCGATCCCGTCCGTCCCGGGGAGCCGCACGTCCAGGAAGACCAGGTCGTAACGGTTCCGTTCCGCCGCGGCCAGGCCGTCTTCGGCCGAGGAGGCGCCCTCGGCGATGTGCCCCTCCCTGATCAGGATGGAGATCAGCCCCTTCCGGACGCTCTCCTCGTCGTCGATCACCAGGATCCGTGCCGTACCTTCCTGCAGTGTCTGTTTCATCGCGCGACTCCCTGTTGGATCCGAAAAGGAGCGGAACGCTCCCTGCCAAGGGATGGATCGGCACACCGGGCGTCCGACTTGAGTCGCTTCGATCCAGCGGCGTCCTGTCCTTTTTTTTCACCTCGATGTTCAGTTCTTCCCCACACCTGCCGATAATCCCGCCACTGGAACCTCCCCCGGGGACGCCGGCCCAGGCCGGACGGGGAGTCGCAAAAGAAAGAAGGGAGAAAGGAAAAGGGGAAGGAACCATGGGTCTCAGAGTCAACACCAACATCGCCTCGGTCAACGCGCAGCGGAATCTCTTTTCCGTAAACCAGAGGCTCTTCCGCAACTTCCAGCACCTCTCCACGGGCCTTCGGATCGCCACGGCCGCCGACGATTCGGCCGGCCTGGCCATCAGCGAGAGGCTCCGCGCCCAGATCCGTTCGCTCGCCCAGGCCGAGCGGAACGCCAACGACGGCGTCTCCCTGGTCCAGACCGGCGAGGGCGCCCTGAACGAGGTGAGCAACATCCTGGTCCGGTTGCGCGAGCTGGCCGTCCAGGCCTCCAACGGGTCGGTCTCCAACAACGACAAGGACACCCTGCAGGAAGAGTTCAGCGCCCTGGTGAGCGAGGTGAACCGGATCGCCAAGTCCACCGAGTTCAACGGGATCCACCTCCTGGACGGGAGCGTCACCACCGCCTCCTTCCAGGTGGGCATCGGCACGGACTCCTCGATCAACCAGATCAGCGTGAGCCTCTCGCCGGCCCTCTCCACCTCCCTGGGCCTCAGCACCCTCAACATCGGCTCCACGGGAGACACGAGCTTCGCCATCAGCCAGATCGACAGCGCCATCAACACCGTCTCCCAGCTCCGGGGCGACTTCGGCGCCATCCAGAACCGGTTGGCCTCCACCATCGCCAACCTGGGAAGCACCAGGGAGAACCTGAGCGCCGCCCAGAGCCGGATCCGCGACGTGGACGTGGCCTACGAGACGGCCCAGCTCACGAGGAACTCCATCCTCCAGCAGGCGGCCATCTCCATCCTGGGCCAGGCCAACGCGGGACCCCAGGCGGCCCTGAAGCTCCTGGGCTAGGAAACTCCACCGGGAAGGGTCCTGGAGCCGATAGATAGAGGGTGCCTTCCCGGGCCTCGAGCCCGGGAAGGCGTCCTGTCGAAGGAGCCGGCGTAACGGGAGGATCCTGACTATGAGTACCTACGGCATGGGAGGCACCAACTCCGTGGGGTACAGCACCTCGGGGATGGGCATGTTCCAGTTCGGCGGCCTCGCCTCGGGCCTGGACACAAAGAAGATCATCTCCCAGCTCGTCGCCCTGGAACGGCTTCCCATCAAGGCCCTGGAGCGCAAGAAGGCCTTCGCCAAGTCCCAGAAGGACGCCTTCAACTCCCTCCAGGACAAGCTGAACGACTTGAAGAAGAGCCTGGACGCCATCCGGAAGTCCACGAACTTCCTGGAGTTCAAGGCCACCCCCGACGACGAGGGGTTCTTCACGGCCACGGCGTCCCACTCCGCCCAGCAGGGTACGTGGCAGATCTCGGTGAACCAGCTCGCTACGGTTCAGCGCAACAAGAGCGCCCTATACGCCGACAAGGACTCCACGGCCCACGGCACCGGCACCCTCACCATCACCATCGACGGCAAGAAGCACGACATCGTCATCGACCAGAACAACAACACCCTGCAAGGGATCGCCGGGGCCATCAACGACGCCGACGCCGGCGTCACCGCCACTGTGATCGACACGGGGAGCGGAACCAACCGGTACCAGCTCGTCATCTCCTCGAAAGAGGCGGGAACGGACAACGCCTTCACCCTCTCCACCGACGACGGGGACCAGGACCTGGTGAACCTGGTCAACGAGATCAACACGGGGGACGGGGGCGTGACCAGCGGGAAATTCCAGTCCGCCCAGGACGCCAAGGTCACCATAAACGGGATCCAGATCACCCGGGGGACGAACACCATCACCGACGCGATTCCAGGCGTCACCCTGAATCTCCTCAAGACCCACGACCCGAACGGTTCCAACCCGGATACCAACCTCACAGTATCCACCGACGCCTCGGCCATCGAGGACAAGATCCAGGACTTCGTGGACGACTACAACGCCGTGGTGGATTTCATCAACGGCCAGGGCAAGGTGGGAGAGAAGGGAAAGGCCGAGGGAGTCCTCCTGGGGGATTTCACCCTCACCACGATCCAGAACCAGCTCCGCTCCCTGGCGGGAGGCCTGGCCGCCACGGGCGGGACCTACACCATGCTGGCCCTGGTGGGCATCGATTCGGACAAGGAAGGGAAGCTCACCTTCACCCGTTCCAAGTTCGAGGAGGCCCTCCAGAACGACGAGCAGGACGTGAAGGACCTCTTCACCAAGTCCGGCGTCGGGATCGCCGACAGGATGTACACCACCGTGGACGACCTGACCGACACGGTGGACGGCTTGATCAAGACCCGCCTGGACGGCCTCGACGACATCATCAAGCAACTGGACGACCGCATCCGGAGGGAGGAGGACCGGGTCGCCAAGTACGAGGAGAACCTGGTCCGCAGGTTCGCCGGTTACGAGAACCTGATCTCCATGTACCAGGCCCAGGGCTACTCCCTCGGATCCATCAACTCCGGCCAAGGAGGAGGAAAATGACCTTTCAACAGGCCGCCTGGAACTACAAGAAGAACGCCATCCTCACGGCTTCGCCCGAGAAGCTGGTGGTCCTTCTCTACGAGGGTGCCATCCAGAGCCTGGAGAAGGCCAGGCAGGAACTCCGGTCGGGAAAGAACGTCCATTCCCCCTCCGTGGGCGAGGCCCTGGGCAAGGCCCTCGCCATCATCGGGGAACTCAGGGCTAGCCTGGACCTGGAGAAGGGCGGTGACGTAGCGCGGGACCTGAACCGTCTCTACGAATTCGCCTCGGACCAGATCCTCAGGGCGAACATGGAGAGGCGCCCCGAGCCGGTGGAACACACCCTGACCATTCTCAGGACTCTGAAGGAGGGATGGGATGGTATCGTCGCCAGGAGCGCTTGAGGACCTCCTTCAGGAGAAGGAAAAGCTCCTGGAAGAGATGTGCCGTCTCTTCGAATCCGCCCTGGTGGCGGCGGAGGAAGGAGACCTGGAGGGAGCCGCAGCTCCGGTTCCCCAGACGGAAAGACTCCTGGCCCGCCTCCTGGAAGTGGACCACCGGATTCCTCCCGGGCGTTCCACCGCCAGGGCCGACCGGCTCTTGGGAAGGGCCAAGGGCCTCCACACCTCCCTCCTCTCCGCCCTGGAAGGACGGAGGGCGGACCTGGCCGAGAAGATCCGCTCCGCCAGGACCTTCCGCCGGATGCTCAAGGGATACCGCCGCCCGGCGCCGTCCACGGGCCGGCGCCTGGACGTGACGGATCGATAGAGGAACCTCCCCCGGCCGGCGGGACGGAGATCTACTCTTCCACGAGGACCACGTCGGCGAGCATGAGGTTCGGTCCCCTCGCGGGGAGAAGAGTCACCTCCAGGAAGCCCTTCTCCGCGGTCGTCGGGCCCGTCTCCAGGGCCACCCAGACGCCCTTGGGATCCTTCCCGTGGGGCCCCAGCCTGAAGACACATCTCATTCCTTTCAGGCGGATATTCCCGAGGCGCTTGTTCCGGTTCCAATCCGAGAAGTGCAGGTAGAGCCGTCCCTTGAACCCCCGGGGGACGGGAAGGACCAGAGTGGCCCCTCTCCGGCCTAAGATCCAGGCCGTGCAGTGGTCGTCCCGCCAGGCCCCCACCCGGCCTTCCAGCCGCCAGGAACCCTTCCCGGGAGTGACCACCTCGTCCAGAGAGGGCTTCCAGGGGACGTTCTTCCAGGAGACTCCCAGGTTCCCGGCGCAATCGATCCAAAGAAAGGCCTTCTTCCGGTCAGGGGGAGGGAGGAATTTCAATCTCCTAACCTCGGGAAAGATCTCCCTCAGCTTCTCCGGTTCGATCCGGAAGGGGGGGTCGAACTGGGGGCCGGCCGCGTAGCGGAGGAGGCTGTAGCGCAACCGCCGGACCGCGGGGTCGGCGGCGCATCTCTTCCCGGAGAGGTTGTACCCGCAAACCAGCAATTTCCCCTTTCCCACGCGGAACTCGAAGATCGTCCCGATCTTTCTCGGCGCGTGGTAGTCCGGGACGGGCTGAGCGATGGGTCTGTATCCCACCGGCACGAGGCCGGTCAGGTCGAACCCCCTTCCGCCCTTGCAGATCCCCCGCCACTGCCAGTTCCCGAAATCTCCGGTGGGGAAGAAATCGAAGGCGGGATGGCCCGCCCGGACCAGGAGGCCCAGGGTCTCCGCCTGGCCCGGGAAGAAGACCAGGGACCAGTAGAGGGGACGCCAGGCCGCCAGCTTCGGATTCAAGGCGGGATCCCCCAGCCTGGAGGCGAAGAGCAGGACCCTCCCTCCCCGCTCCAGGGCCGCCAGGACCTTGTCGTCCAGCATGTCCGCAACCATGAGGTTCCCCGTCTCCAGGGGAGGATCCTCTTGCGGGTAGACCCAAAGGGGATAGGTGTTCTTCTCGGGTTTCCCCCCCAGGTGCAGCACCAGTTCGAAGGCCCCGGCCCGCCCCTCTTCCAGGAGCCCCTTCAAGGGGACCCTCACCTCCCCGATCACCTCCACCCCACCCTTGGGAAGATCCTTTCCCCGGACCCGGCCGGCCCGGACCACCACCTTCCCGGGCGTCCGCAGGGACCAGCGGACGGAAGGCTCTTCCAGGTCGTCCGGGCCGTCGTTCCGGACGACGACCTTGAAGGAGAGGACCTCGTTCTCCTTCCATGTGTATTTGGGAATCCTGGCAAGGGCGACCCTGGGTGCGCAATAGCCCCGGAAATCCTGGGGAAGAACGATCCCCTTGGAATCCCAGAACATGTCGAGCCACCCCACGTAGGCCTCCCCCTGGCCCTGGAAGTCCTCCATGGAGAGGAGCTGGAAGCCCCGGCAGGAAGGGGTCCTGAGGAAAGACTCGATCTCGTCCTTGTAGAGGATGCGGTTCAAGGCGCCCGAGGCCCGGGTGAACTCGGCTTGTTGCTCGTAGATTCCCGCCGCCTTCGCCCTCTCCCGCAACTTCTCGAGCCGGGTGTTCCTGAAGACGCCGGTGAACTTTTCGCAGAGATCCCAGTCCGGGTAGACCGGCCACTGGCCGATCTCGTGGGCGATGATGGGAACCTTGGTCCTGGAATACTTCTCCTCGTAGTCCCAATCGGTTCCGCTCTCCAGGTGTTGGCGCACCCATCCGATCCCGGGCACGGCGTGAGTAGCGTTGAAATCGCACCAGGGGGTGATGGTCCGGGCCGTGGAAGCGGCATAGAGCCTGCGTGGATCGTAGGTCTTGATCTTCCCGATCCACTTTCCCGTAACCTTGAAGTCGGAGTGACCAAGCTCGTTTCCGAGGGCCAGGAAGAGGAAGCTCGGGTGGTTGCCGTAGGTGTCCACCACGCGGCGCATCTCGGCCTTTGCGAATTCGTCCACCGAGGCCTCGCCCTTGCCCGGCCCCAGGCCTTCCTCCCGCCCCTCGTTGATCCAGATGCCCACGGAGGCCTGGATGTAGATCCCCAGCTCGTCCGCCGCCTGGAAGGCCGCCTCGGGGGGACACCAGGAGTGGAAACGCACGTGGTTCAGGCCGTGCTCCTTGTAGATGGAGAAGATCCTCAGCCAATCCTCCTTCTTGGTGGATGGATACCCGGTCAGAGGAAAGTGAATGCAATCCAGGTTGCCCCTCATGAAGACGGGGGCCCCGTTCAGGAGAAGGCGGTTTCCCTCGGTCGTCACCTCCCGGAAACCCATGGAAAGGTCCCGCCTGTCCAGGACCATCCCCTTCCTCCTCAGCTCCAGGACCACCCGGTAGAGCCTGGGAGTGAATTCAGACCAGGGGACGACCCGGCAGGGGACGTCCAGGGCGAACCTCCCCTTCCTTCCTTCCCCCCAGGGCTCCCGGGACTCCGCCAGGGTGAGGCCGCTTCGCGGATCCTCCAGGCGGATCCCCAGTTCGAGCCCATCCCCGGCCTTCCCCCGGAGGACACTCTCCACTTCCACTTTCCAGCCCCGGCCGGACCTCTCCGGAAAGAGCCGGCAAAGCCCGAGGCCCACAGGAGGCAAGGCCCTGAGCTCGATCCTCCCCACCACGCCGTTCCACCTGGATTGGGTCTGGGGACCGTAGGAGTGGGACATGAGGCCCAGGTGGTGGATCATCCTGTTGTCGATCCGGAGGGTGACTACGTGCCTCCCGGGAGAAAGGACCCCCAGGTCGTGCACGTGGGGGGCAGCGAAGGAATCGGCGGGAGGCCCGGCGGGCCTGCCGTCGATCCAGGCCCGGGACTCCCAGAGGACCCTTTCGAGGAAGAGGACGACTTCCCTCCCCTTCCACTCCTCGGGGACGACGAAGGCCCTGCTGTACCAGGCAGGGCCGATATATTCGTGCTTCCGGGTGAGGACCCCAAGGCGCTCGGGGCCCGGCCCCCCCACGCCCGCCTCGTCGGTGGACCCCGGAAGGTGGATGCTTCCCTTCAACTCCCCGGAATACCACTTCTCCCGGAGCCCTTGGTCTCCAGGGTCCACGGCGAAACGCCAGGTACCGGAAAGGTCGAGGGCCTCCTGGGCGGGTCCGGGAATTCCGAAGGAGAGAAGGATGAAGGCCGCGGCGGCGGGGCGGAAAACGCGCTCGAGAAGGCAGGTCATGGCGATCCGTCCTGGCTTCGGTTTCACCTCCCCGCCTTCCCGGCACAGGAGCCCAAGGTAACCGCTCCGGGGGCAGGGTGCTACACCGAATGGACCTTTCCCGGGATCGGGGCCGCCGCCTCCGGGAGGGAGCCGAAGAACTCCCGGCACGAGGCCAGGTAGGAGCCAGGGTCACCCTCCATGACCGCCAGGGCCGCCGCCTTCCGGAGGGCGATGCCCCCGGCGTCGTAGCCCAGGGGAAGGAGCAACCCCTGGAGGTCCTCCCAGCCCTTCACCCTGCAAGCCCTCTCCCCGGCCTCCTCCAGGAGGGCCCTGGCCCGGCCTGCCTCCCCGGCCGACACCAGGAGGAAGGCCAGGTTCCAGAGAGCCGGCAGGTAACGTTCGGAAAGGCCCGCCGCAGCCTCGAGGGACTCCAGCGCCTCCCGGGTCGCCCGGGCGGGCCACCAGGACGCCAGGAGGACCCCCAGGTTGTTCCGGATCACCGGGTTGCCAGGCTCCATCCTCGCCGCCCGGACCAGTTCGGCCAGGGCCGTCTCTCTCGGAGCCCAGGTCCGGACAAGGGCCGTTCCCCGGGCGAAGTGCAGGAACCAGGCCGGCGCCCCGGGCCGGTCCCCGGGCCGGATCCCCGCAAGGGCCCCCCGGAGCCGGTCCAGGTTCCTGGACATGGAATAGTCCAGGATCTTCCTCCTCCCGGCCCGGGCGATCCTCTCCCTCTCCTCGTCGTGCTCCAGGAGCCAGAAGATCTTCTTCTCCAGGTCGTTCTCCCCGTAGAGCACGACCTCCTCGTCCGGCACGAGGTATTCCCGGACTTCCAGGTTTTCCCTCTCCATGAGGAGGACGGCCCCGGATGCGCAGACCTCGAAGGCCCTCAGGTTCATCTCCCCGCGGATGGACCGGTTGAAACCGATCTTGGCCCGGGCGAGGAGGCGGCCGTAATCCTCGTTGAAGACCCCCGAGGCGATCTCCACCCGGATCCTCTCTTCCAGGGCCTTGAGCCGACCCAGCCAGAGGATCCTCTCGCCCTGGACCTGGGGGTTCATGTTCCCGGCGAAGAAGACGTCTATGTCCCGCTCCAGGCCTTCCACCGGCTTGTGCCATTCCCACCGAAAAGTATACTGCGGCCAGTAGAAGGTCTGGGCGAAGCCGGCTTTCCGGAACACAGCAGTTCCCATCCGGTCCGCCGCCACGGCGTCGAAGAAGGGGGCCATGGTCCAGAGCTGGTCGAAGTGGATGTTCCAGTCGGAAATCACCCCGACCACGGGCCAGGGGGCCCTCTCGATCCCCTTGGGGAGGGGTTCGTGCTCAGGGTAGTAGAACAGTACCAGGTCCGGTTCCCATCCCGGGGGCAGGAGGGAGGCCAGTTCCTCCCACCTCCCCCGGGCGGGATCGAACTCGATGTCGAAGGGATAGAACCTCTTTCCCACCCACATCCTGTCCTTGGGGCCGAAGGTCAGGACTTCGACGTCCCGGTACCTCTCCCTGGGTTCGAAGGACTCGAGGGGGTGGTTGCAGAGGATCTTCACCATGCCGGGCCTTGAACCGGTGCCGGGGCGGGAGCCGTCCCGCAGGCGGCCAGATTCTCCCTTGCCTCGGCGTAACCCGGGTCGACCTGGAGGGCGCGCCGGAAGAGCTCTGCCGCCTCGGGCACCCTTCCCTTGCCGAAGCGGACCACTCCGAGGTTGTTGAAGATTTCGGCCGTCCGGTATCCGGCCTGGAGGGCCTGCTCCCAGAGAGCTTCCGCCTCGTCGGCCCTTCCCTTCCCGTAGTAGACCATCCCCTTGTTGTAGAGGAGATCCCCCTGGCCGGGAGCCAGGGCCAGGCCCTGGTCGAAGGCCCGGACCGCCCCCTCGTCGTCCCCCTCCAGGTAGCGGAGCCAGCCCAGGGTGTTCCACCCCTCTGGATCCGTGGGATCGAAGGTGGTGAGGGCCTCGGCGTGTTTCAGGGCCCGGGCGTAGTCGCCCGCCGAGATGAGGGCCTGGGCGGCGGTCTTGTGCACCTTGGCCACGGACCGCTCCAGCTCTCCCACGAGGGACTCCAGCTCCACCTGCGCTCCCGCGTCGGGCCTGGGCGGCGCCTGGGCCGAAGGTCCCGTCCCGGGCAGGTTCCAGACGTTCTCCTGGTTCATCTTTCCATCCTCCGTTCTCTTACGTTCCCGCCCCGACCGGTTCCTCCCGGCGCCGGGCCGCGCCGGCCCGGCCACGCCACAGGCGGGCCTTCTCTTCCAGACCGAGCTTCTCCAGGATGGCCGCGCCCTGTTCCCAGACCACGTCGGCCTCCGGATGCTCCCGCAAGTATTCGTTCAAGACGGACAAGGCCTTTCCCGGCTCTCCCTCGCTGAGCAGGAGTGCCGTATATCCGAGCACCCCGGGAAGGTAGTCGGGCCTGGCCATGAGGGAGGCCTCCATGTATTCCTTGGCCCTGTGGTGGTGTCCCATCATCGCCCAGGCCGCCCCCATGGCGTGCCACGAGGCGAAATCGGAGAGACCCTCCTCCACGGGAACGACGAGGATGGCGTCCCTGAAGGCAAGGCACCGGTCGTAGAGGACCAGGGCGAGTTCGGGCTTCCCCGTCCGCAGGGCGACCCCGGCGGCGATATACCAGGTGTTCGGAGTGGCCATGAACCGGTCCAGGGCGGCGAAGAGCAGTTCCTCCGCCTTCTCGTACCTCTCCGCCTTGGCCTCCTCGAGGGCGAGGAGGGTGGCCACCTCGGCCGCATAGGGAACCTGCCGGAGGCTCACGTCCGGCAGCCTCTCGATCAGGTCCAGAGCCTTCCGGAACTTCTCCGAGGACTCGCCGGCCGACCCGAACCTCCTCAGGAAATCACCGAACTTGTACCAGATGTAATGATTGTCCGGTTCCTCCTCCACCTGCTTCTCGAAGAGGGTCCAGTTCCGGTCCTTCTTTCCCTTGGCCTCCATGACCTCCGAGACGTAGCCGTGGTGGATCACCTTCACGTCCGCCTCGGCCAGGGCCAGCCCCAGTTCCTCCCCCCTCTCGACGAGGGAGTGGACTACCTGCTCGTGGATCCTGTTGGAGAAACGGATGCCCGGAAGGTTCCGGAAGAGCCTTGTGATCCTGACTCCCCTGGTGGGTCGCTTCTCGTCGTTCAGGTTGTGGATGGTCAGGTGGTAGCCCGACACGGACGGATCCCTTGCGACTTCCCGGATCTTCTCCGCGGCCCCCGGAGCCAGTTCCTCGTCCGCGTCCAGGACGAGGATCCAATCCCCCGTGCACTCCCTCAGGCCGGCGTTCCTGGGATCCGAGAAGGATCCGTTCCAGGGAAACTCGATCACCTTGGCCCCGAAGGAGGAGGCGATCTCCCTGGTCCGGTCGGTGGACCCCGTGTCCACGACGACGATCTCGTCCACGGCCGGCAGTGCAGAGCGGAGGCACCGCTCCAGGCAGGACTCCTCGTTGCGGACCATCATGCAAAGGGAGATCCTGGGCTCACGGCCCTTCCAGGGAGGCTCGGGCGGGACCTTGCCCCCCTTCTTCACACCATTCTCCTTCCTCTCTCCGCCGCCCCTGGACTGGTAGCCCCACTCCTCGAAGAATTCCCGGGTCTCCTCCCGGAGGTTCTCCGCCGGGGGAGGAGGGCCGGGGAAGGCGGCCGGCGAGATCCGCACCTGGACCGCCCCCCTCACCAGGGAGAGGCGGAATTCCTCGGCCGCCACGGGCGCGCTCCGCCGGAACCAGGGCAAGGGGCCCCTTTCCAGCAGGTCCCTCCTGTGGATGAGCAAACCCGCCAGGTCGGATACCTCCGAAGGAAGGACGCAGACCTTCCGGTGAAAAAGTTCGGGTAGATTCGCAGGGAGCCATTCCGGCGGAGGTTCCTGGCCCGCCCGGAGAAGCCAGATCCTGTCCCCACGGCTCCGGGCGAATGCCCGGTTCCAGAGCTCCGTCTCCGAAGGTGCTTCGCCTTCCTCGGGGAAGGCCGTCACCACCTCCCAGCGGGGAGGAAGGATCCTTTCCAGGTAACGGCGGGTCCGTTCCCCCTCCTTCCCGGAAGGGGCCGCCACGAGGACGCTTCCCGCAAGGGGTTCCTCGCGGCGGGCATGGACCAGGTACCACTCCACCCTGGCCTCCCTGGAGAAGGAAGCGGCGTCCAGGTCCTGTTCCCAGAGGGCCTCCTGCACCTCCTTGGGCGGTGGAGATTCCATGCCCGGCATATCCACGATCTCCCGGACCACGAGGCCCGAGTAGAAGAGGTCCCGGACCAGGTCCGCCCGGGAAGCGGCCAGAAGGGGATCGTGGGGAGTTCCGGCGGGGCAGAAAAGGGGAAGCCCCCCCTCCAGGGCGCTCTTCACCCTCCCCCAGGAGCGGGCGTTGGGGACCCGGAGGAAGAGATTCCCCTCCCTCTCGAGCATCACCACGGCCCGGGCGAGGGCCTTCCAGAAGGGCCCCTGGGACATGGGAATCCCCTCCAGGACCAGGGACGAGAAGGGCCCCTCTCCCTCCGGCGGGAGGCCCCGTCCCTTCCAGGTCCGGCCGGATCCGGCCCTTTCCTGGAGATCGGGGAAACTGTCGCCCCGAAAAGAAAACCCTCTGGGTAGATTCCCCAGGGGAAAGCGGTCCTTGTCGTTCGCCATGTTCCAACCCCGGGTTTCCCCGGGGACCCTTTGCCTGCCCTCGCGTCCCGGGACGGGCGCCCGCCCGACGGAACGTCAGGTTGTGTATCGGCAGGAAACGGCCGGGGAGTTGACCTCTTCCCCCAGGAGGCTCCAGGCCCGGCGGGCGCTGTGCTCCCAGGTCCAGGCGGACCGGATCATCATGGAGGTCGCCAGGGCGGCCGCCCTGAGGGAGTCCCTTTCCTCCACGGCCCGCTTCATGACCTCCGCCAGGTCCCCCTGGTCGGGTTCCAGGATCCAGGGAACCCCGGCACAAGGGATCGGAAGGTCCACCTCACGGACGGCCGCCGCAACGGGCAGGACCGAGTCTCCCTTGGCGAAATCGTCCGTCGCCCCACCGCCCGTGACGGCCACGGGAAGACCCGAGGCCATGGCTTCCAGCACGGGCAGGGCGAAACCTTCCCCCCTGTAGGGATGGACCAGGGTATGGCAGGTCCTGTAGAGAGCGGCCAGTTCGGCCGGGGAGAGTCCGTCGGGCACGCGGATCACCGCCGGCGCCCCCGCCGTGGAGGCGACCTTGTCCACGAGCTTCCCCATCCCCTGGCCCTCGTAGAAGTCCCGCCCACCCACTTCCTTGACCACCAAGCACACCGGGTCGGAGGCGCGGAAGGCCTTGAGGTAGGCCCCGAGAAGCACGTCCAGCCCCTTCCGGAAGAGGGCCCCTCCCACGAAGAGGAAGGCGTGCCTCTCCCCGATCCTCTCCCGGAGCCATTCCAGGACGGGTCCCTGGGGAGAGAAGAGTCCGGGGTCCACGCCGTGGGGAACCACCTGGACCTTGCCGGAAGGAATCCCGGACTCCAGGAAGGTCCGCCGCACGTGGTTGGAATGGACCCAGATCCGGTCTACCGTCTCCAACGGGGCGAGCCAGGAGAGGGGAATCCTCCCCCACTCCCAGTCCATGCGCAGGATGAACTCTTCGGCCAGGGGCCTCCGGAAGACCGGGGGCCACCCGCCTCGGATCACCGTCTCCACGCCGGCCGGCTCGTGGAAGAGGATTCTCGGGAAGAGAGCCTCGAAGGGACCTCCCCTCGAAGGAGGCCTGTCGGCGGGCCCCGTGGGGAAGACCCCCACGTCGGGGCCGCCCAGGCCGGCCATGGCCTTGGCCAGCTCGGCCATGATGAAGGCCTGGGATCCACCCCGGAAGAGGGGCCCCTCGAAGACCACCCTGGGAAGGGACCCGGACCTCTCCCTCTCCCGCCTGGCTCTCACCAGGTTCCGGCCCAGGACCCAGCGGGAGCGGCTCCGGGCGACCTCCTCCCTGGCCCTGTCCCCCATTCCCGGGAAGGGACCCTTGCCTTCCACGGCCTCCAGCAAGGCCCGCTCCAGGTCGGCCGGATCGGGCTCCCATCCTCCGCCAGGGGCGGGGCGCATGGTAAGGAGCCTGGCCGTACCCGGTTCTCCGCAAAGATCGAGGTGGTCTCCCCAGCCCGGGACGATCAGGGCCCTTCCGGCGGCCATGGCCCTCTGCTCCCGGGACGTCACGGCGGGGGAGTCGGTGGGAAAGACGGCGCAATGGACTGCGGCGAACATGGCCCCGGCCAGCTCGGCCGGAACGGGCCTGTGGACCCTTACCACCGCGGGGGACCGGGCGCCGCCCCCCCGGGCCAGGAGCCCGGGAAGGGCCTCCACCAGGACGGAGTAGTCCTCCTCTTCGGAGGCCACCAGGTGGAGGACGATGTCCTTCTTACCCTGGAAGAGCCTGGCGAAGACCTCCACCAGCTTCTCCCACCCGCTCCCCTCGAGCCGGTCCGGTGCGAAGAGGAAACGGTACTTCCCGTCCATGGCGAAGGCCGGCAGCGGCTCGGGATTCTCCAGGATCCACCCGTCGGGAACGGGCGGGGGAAGGTACACGATCCGTTCGGAGGGAACTCCTCTCTCCAGGAGAGCCCGGTAGTCCGCCCTGGTGGAGACGTGGATCTCGCCGGCCTCCTCCAGGAGCTCCCCCTGTAGGTCCCCGGCCCGGCCGGCCGGGACCTCCAGGAGATTCCCCTCCAGGCCCGGGTCGGTGAGGGAGGCCCTCTTCAACATCCTCATCCTGTCGGCGGCGATGGTGGCCACCACCAGGGGAGAGTGGTTCCGGGCCGTGTATTCGGCCGCTCCCTTTCCGCGGCGCTTGCGCTCCATGGGGAGGTCCCGGAGCTTCCTCAGGGCCAACTCCAGGGAATCCCCCCTTCCCAGGGGAAAGGCCCTGGAGGAGTGCAGGAGGGAGCGGAGGGGGCCCTCTCCGTATCCTATGGGGGCCACACCGCAGGCCATGGCGTAGAGGGCCAAGAGCCCCCGTTCGTCCTCGTCCTCCGGGACCACCACCGAGTCCACGGCCATACAGAGGGAACAAAGCTCTTCCAGGCCCACCTCCTCCTCCACCAGGAGGATGTCCGGGATGTCCGAAGAATCCCGGCCCAGCTCCCGGATCCTGGCGGCCACCCGCTCCCCGAGAGGCCCCCTGGCCGTCCCGGGCCTGGGGGCGAGCACCAGGGTCACTTCCTCACCGGGCTCGAAGGCCCCGAGCCAGGCGGCCACCACCTCCTCCCAACCGGAGCGCCCCCCGTCGTCGACGAAGGCCAGGACGCTGAAACCTTCCTTCTCCTCCAGGGGATAGGCCTGGATCGGCCGGAGGTTCTCCAGGGCAGCCACGGGAGGGACCACCACGATCCGGTCAGGAGGAATCCCCGCCTTGTAGAGGATCTCTTTCCCCCTCCTGGATGGGACCCAGACCTCGTCCACCGCCTCCAGGGCCCCCGCCCATCCCCGGGGAAGGGGGTCGGGCACGGGGAAGCGCCCCACGTAGGCGCCGTATCCGGGATGGTTGATCCTGGCCTGGAGGTAGAGGTCCCGGCCCTCCTGGTCCAGGGGAGGATGGGAGAGGATCAGGACCGACCTCTCCAGGTCGGGAGTCCGCGCCCTGGAGACAAGGTGTTCCACGAGCTCCTTGTCGAGCTTCGTGGTGAGCCGGAAGCGGCGCAGGCCGTCAGTAAGATCGATGGTCGTCGCCGCCGGCGCCCCGGTCGCTTCGCTCAACTCCCGCCTCCTCGAACCAGCGCGGCTTGAGATGGACCCTGAAGCCCAGGGCCTCCAGGGCCAGGGCGAAACTCCGGGCTTCGTGGGCCTCCAGGCCCTCGCCGAAGAAGGCCCCGCCCAGGCTCACCGACCCCGGGACGTTCCCGCCCCGCCGGGGGGCACTCTCCCCCCCGCTCTTTCTGCTGGCTTGGTCCATCAAGGGAGCTTTCGGCCCCATCCCTGGTCCAGCTTGAGAAAGCCCCCTTCCCGAGGCCGTGGCGGGTGAGTTCCGGCGGCGCCGGCCTGCCTCCGGGGAGGGCCGGCATCCCGGGGCCTCCCCTCCCCGCTCCCGGCCTTCTTCCGCCACTGCGTGGCCCGGCCAAGGGCCAGGATCAGGCTGGGGAACGCAGGCCCAGGTCCTCGGCCAGGCCGGCTTCGGAGAGCTCTTCGAAGAGCCTGATCTTCTCTTCCGGCCCCAGGTTCCCCAGGGGGGGGCGGACCGGACCGCAGTCCACACCGGCCATGGCGAGGATCGCCTTGCCCCCCGCCAGGGTGCCGAATTCCCCGAGGATTTCCACCAAGGCCCGCACCTTCAGGGAGAGGGCCCGGGCCTCCTCCAGGTTTCCTTCCAGGAAACGCCGCTCCATCTCCTGGAAAAGAAGAGAAGCGAAATTGTAGGTGCACCCCACGGCGCCCATGGCCCCCAAGGCGAGCCCGGCCAGGAGCCACTCGTCTACGCCGAAGAGAATATCGAAGGCTCCCTCCCGGAGGGCGAGACACTCCTGGAACTCCAGGAGATCCTTGTGGGTGAACTTGGCTCCCCGGAGATTGGGGATCCTCTCGGCCCCCTTCTCCAGGATCTCGGCGAGGGGAAGGTTCACCCCCGTCAGCATGGGGACGTGGTAGTAGTAGAAAGGCAAGGGGGAGGCCGCCTGGGCCACGGGGGCCAGGAAGTCCAGGAGGTCCTCCACCCGCCTGGGCTTGTAGTAGAAGGGAGCGATTCCCGCCACCCCGTCCACTCCCAGGGCGCGGGCGTGGTTGGCGAGGATTACACTGTCCTGCCTGCAAAGGGAGCCCACGTGGACCAGGATCTTGAGGGATCCTCCCGCCACCTCGGCCCAGCGGCGGGCCGTCTCCATCCTTTCCTCCAGGCTCAGGGAGAAGCCTTCTCCTGTGGAACCGCAGAGGAAGACCCCTTCCACTCCCTGGAGGAAGAGGTGCTGGGCCAGCCGTTCCACCCCGCCGAGGTCCAGGCTCCCGTCGGCCTTCATGGGGGTGAAGGCGGCCGCGATCAGCCCTTTCACTTTCTCTTCCACGGGAATGCACACTCCTTTCGGGGCCAGGTTACTCTCCCCGAGGCGGCCGGGTAAAAAGAAAATACATGCAGCCCTCCCGCCTCTCCTAGAATGGATGCCGGCAAAGGAACGCGAAGGAGAAGGAGAGAAGTCGAGTCTCGGACCACGGACATTCCGGAAATGAAAGAAATCCTGAACCCGGCCTTCCTCGTTCCCTTCGCCCTCTTCGTGTCCTGCTTCATCTCCTCCCCCGGGCCGAGGGCCCAGACCGCCCGCACCGGAAAGGAGTGGAAGGTCGTGGACGCCTTCGATCGCCCCGACTCACCCTACCACGGCGACGGCTGGGAGACCCTGAATCCCGGCTATTGGAGCCTGGAGAACCACTCCCTTCGGAGGCGACTCCACAACGTGGGAGACAAGAATCCCACCACTTCCTTTCCCTGGCACTGGGAGTCCTGGAGGAGAAGACCCCGCACCCTGGAGAGGGACCCTTCCCTCCCCATGGGGATGATCTGGAGGAGGGACTGGAACCTGAAGGGGAACTATACGATCCGGGCGGAATTCGAGATCCTGGCCCTTCCGCCCGCCCCCCGAAACTCCGGAGAGGCCCGCTGGAAGAAGTCCCGGCCGGGCTACTCCCTCATGGGAATCTGTTTCGGCGGGGAGAGCCTCTTCGAGAGCAGGCAGGGTGGGGGCGCCTCGGGGGACGGTTCCTGGATCGCCTGCTGGCGGGCCGACGGGAGGTTCGGAATCTACGACCACGCAACGAGGGGGCCCGAACCGGCCCGGGAGGGCTCCTGGAAGGCCGGTCCGGTCCTGAAGCCAGGGGATCGGGTGGCCCTGGAAGTCCGTGTGGCGGGGGACGATCCCGGCAAGGCCGAAGTCACGGCCCGCCTCCTCGGCCCCGGAGGCCCCGTGGAGGTGAGTGTACCCGCCGTGGATCGGGCCCTGTTCACCGACGGCCGTTTCGGCCTGGCCGCAAGGGGCCCCCTGGACTTCAGGGTACGCCGGGTGCTCATCGAGCCCGGCGGCAACGAGCCCCTCCCCATCGTGCTGAACGAGCTCCACACCTGCTACGCCCTGGGCGACACCCTGAAGAGGACCCAGGAAGGCTGGAAGTGCCGCTTCATCGCAATCTTCCGCAACGACGGAAAGACCGCCCGGATCCGGGTGGCCGATTCCCCCTCCCCTGAAGGCGGATGGGGCAAGGTGCCTTCCGCCGGGGAGGCGCCCATCGTGCACGACGACTTCAGGCTCTTCACCTCCTCCATCGAGGTCACCCTGCCCTGCTCCCCCGCAGAGAAGACCCTCTACTACACGGTATGGAAGGACGGAAAGGACGTCACCGCCGATCCCAGGAGAGGTTTCCTTGGCAAGAAGGACTACGTGGGCCGCCTCCCCAGACTGGCTCCCCCCTACAGGGTCTGCGCCCTCGGAGGCCACGCCATCCACGGCGGAGGACCCGACCTGCCCAGGGCGGGCCGCTTCCAGAGGAACTGGATCCACGACCAGCCCACACCCGATGCCTACAAGTACTTCGAGGACTACCGGTTCCAGATCATCGACTGGGAGGACGACGTCTGGTACCTGGAGCTTCTCTTCCCCCCGCCCAGCACGGACGACGCCTACAAGGTGATCACCCTTACCATCGCCGGCCCCACCACCCGGTGGCAGATGATGCGCCACTGGAACGTCATCCACCCCGGCGACCACGACTACGGGATGGACGACGTGAAGGGCCCCGAGCAGATGGCCGTCCGGACGAGGTCCGACCTGGGCCAGGACCCGGAATACATGCGGCGGAATTTCAAGATCGTCCGCCACCTCGTCTCGGGGGACGTCCGGCCCTCGGGCACGGAGAACCCCAAGGACTGGCGGGCCTGGCGCATGCCCCTGGGGGATTTCACCCTGGTCCTCGTCGACTCCCGCCTTTGGAGGGATTCCCAGTACCTGGACCTCTGGGTGGAAGAGGGTTGGCCCTCGAAGAACGGGGCCTACGACAGGAAGAGTCCCATAAGGGACCTCCTCGGCGAGGAGCAGTTCGCCTGGCTCAGCCGGGAGATCCACACCGATTCGGCCCCCCTGATCTGCGTCACCGGCCTAAACGCACTCCATACCCTTTGGTCCGGCTTCCAGAAGGACCCCGAGACGGGCTTGAAGTTCTACGCCCGTGACCGGGTCGCCGCGGACTACGCGGGCTGGGTGAAGGCCGGCGCCGACAGGGTGATCCGGCTCCTGGGAAGCCGCCCCGGGGTGGTCACCGTTTACGGCGACATTCACCTGGCGAGCATCGTGGAGAACGAGGAGAACCGGCTCTACGAGTGCTCCTTCGGCCCAATCGGCAGGAGCGGCGCCCGGCCCGTGAAGCCCGGGTTCGGGCCGGAGACGACCGACTACGACGGAAGGAAGGTCCGGGTCCACGCCCTCTACCACCAGCGTTACGGGACCCCGGATCTCAAGCCCAGGACCGGCCCCAAGCCGTGGAACTTCCTGGAGATGACTTTCGATCCCAGGGGCCTGGATCCCGCTTTCTCCTTCAAGATCCGCAACCTGGTGGACCCTCCCTCGGCGGAACCCAGGGGAGGAGGATGGGTGGAGGAGAGGGCCTCCAACACCGGCCGCCCCCCGGCATCCCTCTTTCCCCCCCTGAAGACCCTCCCGGAGGCCCGGGTCCACTTCACCACCCTGGAAGGGGAGCCTCTCTGCGGGACCAGGACCGACCGGGAAGGAAGGCTCAAGATCCGGGGGATCCCGGGAATCGCCCCCGGGACGGAGCTCATCCTCACTGCTTTCGACGGGAAGCGGATCGAGAGCCGGCTCCTCCGGACCGTCCCTCCGGGGAGGTAGGCCTCCTGGTAATTTCCTTCCTCCCTGTTAGACTCTCCCTCTTCCAGGGAGGAAGGAAATACCTGCAAGGTGGAAGTTCCCATTCATGACCCCCGAAACGCCCGAGAAGAAAAACACCCCAAGAAGAACCAGGAAGAAGAGTGGCGCCGGCGCCGGAGGCCGTTCCCCCCGGGGAAGGCGGAGGAAGGAGAAGACACCGGCGGAGCCCTCCGGAGGGCCCCGGGAGGCCGTTGAGGGGAGCAGTAAGAAGGCCGAACCCGCCGCCGGGGCCGAGGCTCCCGCCCGGAAGGAGGGGGAATTCTCCTTCCGCGACCTTCCGCCCTCCCTCGCCCGGAACGTGACCCGCATGGGGTGGAAGGAACCCATGCCCGTCCAGGCCAGGGCCATCCCCCCCCTCCTGGAGGGGCGGGACGTAGTGGTCCAGTCCCGCACCGGCTCCGGGAAGACCGGCGCCTTCGGGATCCCCCTCGTCCTGGGGGTGGACCCGGAGAAGGACCAGGTCCAGGGCCTCGTTCTCGTTCCCACGCGGGAACTCGCCGAGCAGGTCCACCAGGTGATCCAGGACCTCTCCGCCGGGACGGGGATCCGCACCGTCGCCGTATACGGTGGCGTCGGCTACGGGCCGCAGATCGAGGCCTTCGAGAAGAAGGTCCACATCGTGGTCGCCACGCCGGGCCGCCTCATCGACCACCTATCCTCCAGGAGGCTCTCCCTGAAGGGTGTCAGGCTCCTGGTCCTGGACGAAGCGGATGAGATGCTCTCCATGGGATTCTTTCCCTCCATGGTGCGGATCCTCCGCTACCTCCCGGAAGACCGCCAGACAGCCCTCTTCTCCGCCACGATCCCCAGGAGCGTCCAGGCCCTGGTGAGGCGCTTCACCACCGACCCGGTGGAGCTCTTCCTCAGCTCCGACGTGCTGCACGTCGAGGAGGTGGAGCACGTCTACTACGTGGTGGACGCCATGGAGAAGGACCGGACCCTCCTCAAGCTCATCGAGATGGACAACCCTCCGTCGGCCCTCATCTTCTGCAACACCAAGAAGGAGACGGAGTACCTGGGGGCCTTCCTCCAGAATTTCGGGTACGACGGGGACTACCTCTCGGGGGATTTGAGCCAGAAGGAGCGGGACCGGGTGATGAAGGCCCTCAGGGAGGGCAAGCTCCGCTTTCTCGTGGCCACCGACGTGGCGGCCCGGGGGATCGATATCTCCGATCTCGAATATGTCGTCCTCTACAGCCTTCCCCAGGCCCACGAGAACTACATCCACAGGGCCGGACGGACCGGGCGGGCCGGCGGCGGGGGCGTGGCGGTGAGCCTGGTCTCCCCCCTGGAGGAGCTGGAACTCCAGAAGCGGGCCAGGCAGTTCGGGTTGAAGCTCCTGAAGAAGGAGCCTCCCACCGAGGAGGACGTGCAACGCAAGGTGGCCGAACGGGTCCGGGTGATGCTGGAGGAGAGGTTCCGCGACCTGACCCGGATGGACCAGGAGAGGATCGGCCGCTTCCTTCCCCTGGCGAAGGAGATGGGCCGGATGGAGAAGGGCCCCGACCTGGTGGCCATGCTCCTGGACCGGTTCTACCGGGAGACCCTGCGGGGTCCCCTCCTGCCGCCGGAAGAGCGGGTCTCCGTGGAGGAGAAGGAGAAGGTCCAGAGGCAGGGCCGGGGGAGGGGCGGAAGGAGCGGCGCCTCCAGGAGGGGGTCCAGGGGAAGGCGTTGATCCTCCCCGGGCGCCCCCCTTCCTAGGGCTTTCCCGCCTTCACCGCCTTGAGGGTCCCCGTCACGGTGCGTTTCACCCCGTGGAGGGGATCCATCAGCTCCAGGTGGAGATCCAGTTCCACCTCCCGGGATCCGGCCTTCCGGATCACCAGGTAGCAGGGGCCTTTCCTGGGCCAGGGGGCCAGGCCCGGGCCTTCCTGGTAGTAGATCTTGTTGAGGGCCGTCCGGGTTCCGGCCCATTCCTCGAGCCCCCCCTTCACGGGGATCCAGGCCTCCAGGGTGATCCAGGGCCAGGCTCCCGTGCCGGCGGGCCTGGTGGTGAGGCGGAATTTCTTCTGTCCCCCCTCCACGGCGGCGGGCCACCGGAAGACGGCCCAGGGAATCCTGTGGCTTCCTCCTCCCGGTTCCAGGTGGAGCCGCCCGCCGCCCCTGGATTCCCCGGGGGGGAGGGGATCGGCCTCCGCCGCGGGCCTCGCCCCGGCCCCCCCGGCGGCGGGAAGCCCCGAGCCCGCCAGGGGTTCGGGCGCCCCCTTCCCCCCTTCCCGCCGGGAGGCCTCCACTCCCTCGGGAATGGGGGGAGGGGCCTCCCCCTTGGAGCAAGCCGACCACAAGGAAGAGACGAGAAGGGTGAAACCCAACAGGGGAAAAGCCTTTCTCATGACCGCTCCTCGCTCCTTTCACCTTTCGCCCGGCCCCTCCGGGTCCCCCCCCGGCTCGGGCCCGTCCTCCCTATCCCCTACCACCGGAAGGCCCAAAAAGAAACCGCCGCCCCCCGGGGGGGGACGGCGGGGTTCTCCAGGAAGGAGGACCGGATCAGAGGTAGCTCGTGGTCCGGCCCGAGGGCATGAAGCGGAACCCCGAAGGGGTGGTCCTGAAGCCCAGGGCCTGGGCGTAGATGGGAAGGCCCGTGAGAACCGGGTCCTTGGGGATGGGAAGGTTCACCTTGCCGGGGGCCGGGAGGACGGTCCTGAAGATGCTCTTGGTCAGATTCACCGAGACCAGCCCGAAGGGATCGTAGGCCAGGGAGTCCTTCTTGTAGGCCAGGAAGAAGATGGCCGTGAAGGGGAACTGGGTGGTCCTCGTAAGCGACCAGACGGCCGTCTGCCCCTGGGCGAAGTTGGAGACGCTGAGATGGGCCGTGTTCACCTCGTGGAGCCCGATGTCGGGGACGGCCGAACCGTTCAGGTCGCCGTCGCTCACCCTGCAATCACCGAAGAAGTCGTTCCCCATGTCGGGAAGGGCGTAGGAGGGAAGCCCGGCGGGAATCCCGTGCCATCCGGCGTCGATGCAGGGCGAGCCGGGTTTGATGTGGAAATCCCCCTTTGCCGGGTTCACGAACATGGGATCGAGGGAGAGGTTGCTCTTGGATGGGGTCCAGGGCATGGCGAAATTCTTGGTCGTGCACTTGAAGGCCAGGTTGCCCTCGAAGGTGAGGACCTTGGGCTGGGGGTTGCCGCCGCCGATGAAGCCGTTTCCGCAGGCCAAGGCGACGTTGTTCACGATGTACTGGTACGGGGGAGGAATGTTCTTGGCTCCGTTTCCGGCGCCGATGCCGATCCCCTGGGCACAATTGTAGAAGACGTTGTTGTACACGTAGAGCCTGTCACCGAAGCTCTTGTTGAAGTAGCGCACCCGGGTCCGGAAGGCCACGTTGTCGTTCATGAAGAGGTTGTCGTGGATCGTGCAGTCGAATCCGCCCCAGAAGATGAGTGAGCTGTTGGTCTTGTCGAAGACGCAATGGTGGATGTTCACGTGCTTCACGTCCCCGTAGGTCTGGATGGCCCCGCTTCCCCAGGGATTGTTGGAAGCGTTGTTCCTGAAGGTGATGTGACAAATGGTCACATGGTCCGTCGAGGACCCGGAGATGTGCAACAGTCCGTAGAAAGGGACACCTTTTACGGTGGAGGCGATGTTGAAATCGATGATGCACTTGTCCCGGTCCACGCCCGTGAGGGTGAAATTCCTGAAACCGATCATCTTGATCTGGGCCGGCTTCTTCTGGACCGGATCCCAGAAGTCCCCTGTCGTCTTGGGGCCGTAAACGCCTGGAAGGAGGTGGACCACCGCGTCCCTGTTGAAGACGCTCAAGGCCTTCTTGATGGACTTCATCGGTTTGGCCCGGGTCCCGGGATTGGTGTCGGAGCCGTTGACCGGATCCAGCCAGACATGGGTCACCTGGGACGGCAGGCTCGCCGCGAGGAAGAGGAGGGAAAAGAGGAAAACTTTGATCTTCATGGCGAACGCCTCTTCGGGATGTGGAAAAAAGGAAAGATGCCGGACGATTCCTGGAATGAAGCGGCCCTGGGCCGCCCTTGCCGGAGGAAATTCTCCCCTTGGCCCCGAAAGAGTTCAACCCTCTCCTAAGGCAGGAAGGGGACCATCACGCCCGGGGGATGAAGAAACCGCCGCCCCCCGGGGGGGGACGGCGGTCCGGATTCTTCGATCCTTGCCTTCGCAGAGGGGATCTCAGAGGTAGAGATCCAGCCTGCCCGTGGGCATGAAGACGAATCCACCGCCCGTCTGGGGCCGGAAGCCCAGGGCCTGGGAGTAGAGGACCAGGCCGTTCAGGGCCGTGCTCGTGGGAATGGGGAGCTTGTACTGGCCGGGGAAGGTGATCAGGCCGTAGACGGCGAGCTTGGTGATATCCAGGCTGAAGATCCCGAAGGGGCTCGCCACGAAGGTGTCCTTCCCGGAGGCCAGGAAGATGACTCCGGCGAAGCCGGCGTTGACCAGCTTCTGGGTCTGGAAGGTGGCCGTCTGGCCCTGGGCGAAGTTGGAGACGCTCAAGGTCGCCTGGACGACCTCGTGGACGCCGATGTCGGGGACGGAGACGCCGTTGAGGTCACCGTCGGCCACCCGGGCGTTGCCGTAGAAGTCGTTGGCCATGTGGGCCAGGCCCATGGGATACCCGCCGTCCAGGCAGGGAGAGCCCGTCTGCTGGCGGAAGTCGTACTTGGCCGGGTTCACCAGCTTGGGATCCACCGTGAGGTTGGAGGGATCGGGAGTATAGGCATAGTTGGTGGTGTTGCCGAAGGAGATGTTGTTCTTCATCGTCACGAATGTGGCGTTGGGCTTGGAGCCGGGGAAACCGGTGGACCCGTTCAGGACGATGTTGTTGCAGATCCACTGCTTGGGCGCTTTGGAGCTGTTGCTCCAGGAGATGCCGTGGCCCTGCTGGTAGAAGACGTTGTTGTAGATGTAGCAGGACTCGGTGGCCTTGCCGATCCGGATCCGGACGGCCACGCCCGTGCCCTTCTTGGTGGAGATCACCACGTTGTCGTGGAAGGCGACGTTCGTTCCCGCCCAGGCGATGAAGGCGGAGTTGCAGTCGATGTAGACGTTGCCGTGGATGTCCACGTTCTTTCCGCACCCGCCGTGGGTATGGACCGGGCCGGTGCCCCAGGACTTGGTTCCCGTGTTCCTGAAAGTCAGGTTGGTGACCTCCACACCGTCCGTGGCGCTTCCCCGGACCCAGATGAAGGACCAGAACTGGTTGCCCAGGTTGTTGAAGTCGATGATGCACTTGTCCCTGTCGGTGCCCACGACCTTGAAGTTCTTGCAGTTCAAGAGGTCCACGTGCTTGCTCTTCTTGGTGGCCGGGTCGTAGAAGTCGCCCGTCGTCTGGGGCCCGTAGACCGCCGGGAGGACGTGGACCACCACGTTGCTCTTCAAGGTGGTCAGTCCTTTGGTCAAGGTCTTGAAGGGCTTCGCCTTGGTGCCGGGATTCGTGTCGGAGCCGTTGACACCGTCCACCCAAAGGTGGGTCACGAAGGTGCCCTGGGCCGAGAGGCCCGCCGCCAGGAAGAGAGAGGCGCAGAGGATTCCTAGTTTCTTCATTGGGATTTTCTCCTTGGATGGAATCAGGGAAAAGAACTTCCTGTTTCAGAAGGAATGAAAGTGCTTCCCTCTTATATGCGAAGAATGACTTTTGAACAGGGGGGAAAGGCCGAATCCTGGCGTCCATGTTCCGGATCGAGCCAGCCTCACCCCTCCGTCCCCGCTGAGAACACCCGCTTTTTGCAGGATCTTTCCCCGAGGTGGCGGATTTCCATTCCCTGAGCTACCTTCGGCCCTTTCCGATCCATCGAGGATGGCTATCGAGGAGGCAAAAGATGCGTGCCTTTATCCCCCTTTCTCTCCTGGCCCTGGCCCTCACCCTTCAGGCCCAGAAAAAGGGCCCGGCCGAGCCTTCCGCCCCCTTCGTGGAAGTCTGCAAAGGCGACCTTCCCAGGGCCTTCCAGGTCCAAGGCCGTTTCGTCCCTTCTTCCCCTCGGACACTCAGCTTCTGGCCCGAGGCCTTCCAGGGGGACCTGCTCCTCACCTGGGTCCTGCCCCAGGGAACGCCCGTGGCCAAGGGATCCCTCCTGGCCCGATTCGATACAAAGAGCCTGGAAAGATCCCTCCAGGACCTGGCCCGCCAGGTGGAGGCCCAGGAGCTGGCCCTGGACAAGGCCGTCCAGGAGGACCGCCTGGCATCGGCGTCGGAGAAGAAGCAGATCGAGGACGCCCGGAAGGCCCTGGCCCGGGCGGAGAAGGCCTTCCGGATGTGGGAGAAGGTGGAACTCCCCCTGGCCCACCGGTCGGAGGACCTGCAGGCCCAGCGGATGGCCGACAACATCCAGGACCAGAAGGACGAGCTGGAGCAATTGGAGAAGATGTATCGCCAGGACGAGCTCGTGGACGAGACCGAGGAGATCGTCCTGAGAAGAGCGCGCCGGAACCTGGCCCGGGCCCTGGAGGCCCAGGCCCTCCGGACGGCCCAGTTGAAACACAAGCGGGAGTACGCCGAACCCCTGGAGCGGGCCAAGAGACTCGAGGGGATCCAGGCCCTCTCACGGAAACTCTCCGACCTCCAGGTCCGGGTGAAACTCTCCGCCCGGTCCAGGAAGGCGGGCATCGAGAAGCTCCGCCGCGATCTCCGCCGGCTTCGGGCCAGGCTGGACGACTTGAAGAAGGACCGGGAGTTCTTCCAGCTTCGCTCTCCCGTCCCGGGGATCCTTCTCTACGGCTCCCCCAAGGCCTACCGGCCAGGCGGCACGCCTCCCTCCTACAAGAAGGGATCCCGCCTTCCCGCCAGGACGGTCCTCTTCACCATCGCCTCGCCGGAGAAGGTGGACTTCGCCCTGGACCTGGCGGAGAGCAGGCTTCCCTCCCTGAAGGAGAGGACGGCCGTGAAGGTCCGGGCCCTGGCCGCCCCCGCCAAGGCCTACCTGGGCGCCCTGCGGGTGGACCGCTTCCCCACCCCCCTTCCCCGGGGCGGTCAGGCCTTCCACGCCCTGGTGGAGATCGAAGGAAAGACCCCCGGGCTCCTTCCCGGCATGGAGGGGAAGGCGGAGATCCTCCTGAAGCCCAGGAAGGGGGTCCTCCTCCTCCCCGAGGCGGCCCTCTTCGGAACCCAGGGCCGCTGGTTCTGCTACGCCGAAAAAGGAAAGACCGGCCGCTTCGTGAAGACCCCCGTGGAGACGGGGGCCCGTTCGGGAGGCATGGTGGAGATCACCAAGGGCCTGGAGGAGGGGCGGCGGGTCCTCCTCGGAAAGGGGGGAGCGTGAAGCTCCTCCCTTTGTGGGCCCTTCCCGCCCTCCTCGCCGGGACGGTCCCATCCCAGCCTGCGAAGGCCCCCAGCCCTTCGCCCCGCCGGGTCCTCCGGGATGCCGTGGACTGGCTCGTGCGCCACCAGTACCCCGACGGAGGCTGGGGGTCCCACGAATCGGCCCGGGTCTACAAGATTCTCTGCGACGTGCCGGGCTCCCACCGGGCCTTCCGGGTCGCCACCTCGGCCCTCTGTGTGATCGCCCTGGAAGAGAGCCCCTACGAACCTCCCGCCGCGGTAAAGGCCGCCTCCCGGGGGATCGACTACCTCCTTGGGGCCTACGACGTGAAACGGCCCAACGGAGTGGAGCACTACAACGTCTGGTCCTTCGGTTATACGCTTCAATGTTTTGGGGACTGGCTCCGCCGCCATCCCGGGGACCGCCGGAACGGGGCCATCCGCAAGGCCTCGGCCGAACTGGTCCGGAAACTGGGGATCTACCAGTGCACCGACGGGGGCTGGGGCTACCTGAGCCTCGGAGGGGTCCCCACCTACAGGCCCTCGGACACGTCCATGAGCTTCACGACCGCCACGGACCTGGTGGGCCTGGCCCGGGCGAAGGCGGCGGGCCTGGAGGTTCCCCGGTCCATGATCCGGAAAGCCCTGGGCCTGATGGAAAGGTGCCTCACGCCCAGGGGGTCCTTCCTCTACGGCTACTATCTGCGCTACAGGCTCACCCACGGGATCAACGGGCCCAAGGGGTCGGCCTGCAGGACGCCCGCCTGCCAGTACTCCATGCTCCTCTTCGGGAGGGATTTTTCCCGGAAGGCCCGGCTGGAGGCCTTGGAGAACCTCCTCCTCCGTTTTCCCCGCTTCCAAAAGATCGCCGTCCGGGAACCCATTCCCCACCACAAGTGGTATTCCATCTCGGGTTACTTCTATCTCTACGGCCACGCCTACGCCGCATGGCTCTTGGACACCCTTCCCGAGAAGGACCGGGAACGATTCCGGGAGCCTCTCTTCCGGGGCGTCATGTTCTGCCGGGAGCCCGACGGGAGCTTCTGGGATTATCCCTTGTACGGATATCACAAGCCCTACGGGACGGCCTTCGCCGTGATCGCCCTCTCCAGGGTCGTCTCCGGGGAAAAGGGGAAAACCCGATAGACTTTCGGACCGTCCCGATCCGGGACACCTCCCGGGCCGGGCCGGGGAGTTTTCCCGTAACCGACCCGGGCCGCGGCCTTACCCTGAAAGGAGATCCCCTTCCCGGGGAGACCGGTCTTGCACCGGTCCCTCTCACGCCCAATGAAGCCCAAGTCCCCACTCCCCAGAACAGGAGCGTTCCAAATGCGAAAACTGTCTTTGTGCCTGCTCTTCGGTTCCCTGGCCCTGGCATCCCTCCGGGCCGCCCCGCCTCCGGGACGCAAGCCCATCCGCGTCCCGGGCTCCGCCACCCAGGTCCTTCTCCTGGAGAAGAAGGGCCTTTCCTTCTACCGGGTCAGCCTGGACGGGGGAGCCACCTGGTCCGAGACCGTTCCCTCCCAGGTCCTGATCCGGTTGGAATACGCCACCTTCGACCCCCTCCAGGGCACACCCGCCGTGCCGGGGTACCTCCTGGCACCCCGGACCTGCCGGCTCTTCCTGGTCCAGTTCCACACCCAGCCTCTCGAGGCCTACGAACGGGTCCTGGAAGGCCTGGGGGCCCGGGTGAAGGGTTACATTCCCGACCAGGCCCTCCTGGTCCGCATGGATCCTTCCCTCCAGGGAAAGGTGAAGGCCCTTCCCTTCGTGCGCTGGGTCGGCCCCTTCCACCCGGCCTACAGGTTGGAGCCGGCCGTCCTGGAAGCCCTGGAAGGAAAAACCCTCCCGGCCGAACCGGCCAAGTACAACCTGGTCCTTGTGGACGAGAAGGGCCGGGACCGGGCCGCACTCGTCGCCGGGATCGAGGCCATGGGGGGCAAAGTGGCCACGGCCCCGGAGGACAACCTCCTCATCGAGGCCCTGCTCACTCCATCCCAGTTGGTGCGGGCCGCCGCATTGGACACGGTGGACTGGATCGACCGCTGGAGCCCCGGCGAGGTGGACATGGACAACGCCCGCAAGCAGGGCGGCGCCGACTACATCGAGTTCAAGAAGCCGTCGCATTACACGGGTAAGGGTATCAGGGGCATGATCATGGAGGGGATCTACAAGACCCACCCCGAGTTCGGCCCCACCCGCTACAGGTCCTGGCCCATCGTCCTCCACGACGGAAGAGGCTCGGGCCACGGCACCGCCACCTTCGGCGAGGTCTTCGCCAAGGGCGTGAGGGCCCAGGCCAGGGGACTCCTCCCCGACGGGCAGGGCATCTACTGCAACTACTATTACGTTTTCAACAACAACCGGCGATACACCGTGGTGAAGGAGCTGACCGATCCCAAGCTCAATTACCGCGGCATGTTCCAGACCGCCTCCTGGGGCTACGCCCGGACCACCCTCTACACCTCCCGCTCCGCCGAGATGGACAAGATCATCTTCGAACTCGATCTTCCCATCACCCAGAGCCAGAGCAACGCCGGCGCAACGTCCAACCCCAGGATGTCCCGGCCCCAGGCCTGGGCCAAGAACATCATCTCCGTGGGCGGAGTCCGGCACTACAACACCCTGACCACCTCCGACGACAGGTGGGGCCGCAGCGGGAGCACGGGGCCGGCCTCGGACGGGAGGATCAAGCCCGACCTCTGCGCCTACTACGACTACATCTACACCACGGGCTACAGTTCCACGAGCTACACCTCCAGCTTCGGCGGAACTTCGGGTGCAACCCCCATCGTGGCCGGTTACGTGGGCCTCTCCATCGAGCTCTACACCGACGGAATCTTCGGCCATCCCATGCCCGGGGGAGCGGCGAAGCGCTTCGAGAACCGGCCCCACTTCTCCACGACCAAGGCCTTGATGATCAACACGGCCCGCCAATATCCCTTCCCCAACTACAAGGACTTCACCCGGTTCAACCAGGGGTGGGGCTTCCCCAACGTCCAGGACATGTGGGACTTGAGGAACAAGATCCACGTGGTGAACGAGTGGGACGTCCTGAAGAACCTGGAATCCAAGGACTACTACTTCTTCGTCCGGAAAGGTGAGCCCCTCTTCCGGGTGACCCTGGTCTTCCCCGATCCTCCGGCCAACCCGGCCTCGGCCAGGGCCAGGATCAACGACCTGGACCTCAAGGTCTCGGATCCGGCGGGAACCCTCTACTGGGGAAACCACGGTTTGAAGAGCGGCAACTACAGCACGCCGGGCGGTTCGGCGGACAAGATCGACACCGTGGAGAACGTCTTCGTGAAGAGGCCGGCTCCGGGGATCTGGCACGTCCGGGTCCGGGCGGCCCAGGTGGTCCAGGACGGGCACGTGGAGACGGCGGCCAAGGACGCCGACTACGCACTGGTGGCCAGCGGGATCGCCTCGGGGCGGGACCGGACCCACATGACCCTGGATCTCACCACCAAGGGCCAGGGCGACCTGAAGGCCGTGGTGAAGAATCTCCCCTTGGGCTGGAAGGAAGGCTGGACCTTCCTCTCCCTTTCCACCAAGCTTCCCGCCGGCCTGGGCCCCTTCGTGGGGATCGAGGCCGACGGCCTGACGGCGGCCGTCCTGGTCCAGCCCGCCCGGGCCGGGAGCCTGCTCCACTTCAAGGCGACCTCCAACCCGGCCCTCTTCCCGAACGCCCCCTTCCAGGTGCCGCCGGGAGTGCTGACCGCCTTGAAGGGAACCACCATGGACGGCGTAACCCTGGTGATCGACGGTAACGCCAGGATCCTGGACGTCTCCAACGCCGCCAGGGTCACCTTCTGATCCCCTGGGCCGGGACCGGGTCTTCCCTGGTCCCGGGCCGGCCCCATCGAGAAGGGCCTCCCCCGCCGGGGAGGCCCTTCTCTCCACCCCTTCTCCCGGGGCCGTCGTTTCCCCGCGGCGGGGCGGTTAGAATCTTCCGCCGCCGGCCACGCAAACCAGGACCAGGACGCGGTCGGCCCGAGGGCGGCTCCACGGCCGAAACCAGGGAACGACGAGGAACAAAGGAGCGGATCCATGAAATTCTTCAAGTGGCTCTTCACATCCCTCTGGGTGGGGTTCCAGGTGCTCACAGGCCAGCGCAAGGTGATGGCCCTGAAAGCGGAGAAGCCCCCAGTCCCACTGGTGGTCTTCCGCCCCTCTTCGAGGTTCCTGGTGCTCTGGCCCATGGTCCTCTTCACATGGGCCATGGCGATCCTCATGGCCTACGTCCAGCACAAGGTGGCCGTAGGGGACTTCGTCCTTCCCGACCCTCTCCACAAGCCCTGGGTCTACCTTCACAAAGGGACCAACCAGCCCATAAGCGCCTGGCTCAATCCCTACACCATGGGAGGCTGGTGGGCCGTCCTGCTCTGCTTCTCCGTGCTGGTCCTCCGGGTGCGGATGAAGGCCGCCCTCACCCTGGCCATCATGGCCTGTCTCCTGGCCTTCTATTTCTGGATGGACAAGATCGGCCAGTGGGCTCCTTTCCTGGCAACCATCAGGAAGCTCAAGGTCTACGGGAACTGGGGCATGTATACCATCCTGGGTGGAATCGCCACGGCGGACATCGTGGTGGTCTGGATCTACGCCCGGTTCCACTACTTCATCGCCACGCCCAACAAGGGGTTCCTCGTCTGGGGGGTCTACGCCTCGGAGCGTCCCATCGAATACAGTGAATACGACCTGAACATCGACGTGGACGACGTGGTGGAACGGACCTTCGGTTTCGGATCCTTCCGGCTCCGCCACAAGACCGACCCCTCCCTAACCATCGAATTCCCCAACGTCTGGCGGATCGCCAAGAAGATGAGCCGCTTCAACGAACTCACCACCGAGTGGCGCGTCAAGACCATCCAAGTCTCCCAGGAAACCTGACATTTTCTGCCGGGAGTAGTTTTATAACGAAACCAGGGTTTCCATGAACCTCTTCTCCTGGTTCATCCTTGCCGCCCTGCTCCTGGACCTGCTCCTCCAGGGGCTGGCCTCCTACTTGAACCTCAAGGCCCTCCGCGGGGATCCTCTCCCCCAGGTGGCCGATCTCTACGAAGGGGAGAGGTGGAAAAGAACCAGGGACTACCTCGTCGCCCGTCTCAAACTCGGCTGGACGGAGCGGATCTTCGACACCGCCCTTCTTCTCGCCTTCTGGTTCCTCAAGGGCTTTCCCGCCCTGGACAGGATCGCCCCGGACCTCGGCCTGGGCGAACTCGGAAAAGGCCTCTCCTTCCTGGCGGCCCTTCTCCTCGGAAAAGCCGTCCTTGGCCTTCCCTTCCAGGCCTGGAGCACCTTCGTCGTGGAGGAGAAGTTCGGTTTCAATCGAACCACTCCGAAGACCTTCTTCCTGGATCGCTTGAAGGCCCTCCTCCTCTTCCTCGTCCTCGGCCTTCCCCTCCTGGCGGGAATCCTTGCCTTCTTCCTCCATGCAGGAAGGTGGGCCTGGCTCTACTGCTGGGGCGCCGTCACCCTCTTCTCCCTCTTCATCCAGTACATCGCACCAACCTGGATCTTCCCCCTCTTCCACAAGTTCACTCCCATCGAGAAGGGCACCCTGGAGGAGAAGATCCGGGCCTACGCGGAGAAGATCGGCTTCCCCCTCCAGGGAATCTACGTGGCCGACGGTTCCCGCCGCTCGGGAAAAGCGAACGCCTTCTTCACGGGCTTTGGGAGAAACAAGAGAATCGTCCTCTTCGACACCCTTCTCCAGAAACATACCGAGGAGGAGATCCTGGCCGTACTGGCCCACGAGATGGGGCACTACAAAGAGAGGCACATTCTGAAGGGAACCCTCCTTGGTATTCTCCACACAGGAATCCTCTTCTTCCTCCTCTCCCTCTTCCTCCAAGTCCCGGGCCTCCACCGGGCCTTCTTCATGGAAAGGATCACCGTCCACGGGGCCCTTGTCTTCTTCGGCCTCCTCTACGCCCCCGTGGAACTCCTACTCTCCCTCTTCTTCAATTACCTCTCGAGACTCCACGAATACCAGGCCGACCGCTTCGCCGCCGAAACCCTGGGATCCGCCGCTCCCCTGGCCGCGGCCTTGAAGAAGCTCTCGGCGGACCACCTCTCCCATCCCTGTCCCCACCCCATGGCCGTGGCCCTCTCCTGGTCCCACCCGCCCCTCCTCCATCGCCTCCGCCGCCTCGGTCCCGGATCATCGAATCCCAGGCCCACTTCCCCCCAATCCTCCGCCGAAAAAGCCCCCCCGCCTCCCCGGTGAGGTTCAAAAACCAGTAATGCGCCCCCAGTCCGCCCCGGAAAGGAAGACTCCTTTCCCTTTCCTCGATAGAAGAGCAGTGACCTTTCCCTCCATCCCGGCCATCATCAGGAAAAGTCCCCCTGGTGCCCGAAAAGTCCGACCTTGCCTCCCTTCCCGAGCCCCCAAGACCCCTTCGTCGCCACTTGCTGGGGAAGGTTCAATTGAATTATTGGACAAGCGGACCGCAATGAACCGAACGAAAGCAACCGATCCAAATCCCCATCCCCGTCCACGTCAACGAGAGAAGCCCCCCCGGCGAAGCTGTCGGGAACATCGTATCACTCCTGATCCTTGGCGAATTTGGATCTCCCGGTCCTCCGGAGAATGATTCGCCCCGTTTGACAGGCCGGTTTCGAGGTTTGCCAGTAAAAAAACAACGTCCCTGTCCCCCTCGTTGTCGAGATCCAAGCTGAAGGTCGCCCCCAAGGATCCCACTTGGGGTTCTCCTTCTTCCAAAGAAGTTTCCCTGTGGTGGAGAAACGATCCCTATCCGGGTTTCTAAATATTCTCATCCCGGCGTCAAAGATTTCGTCCAATCCGTCGCCGTCGAGACCGGCCCAGCGAAAGAAAACGAACATCTCTGCGATCCACGCCCCATCGAGACATCCGTTTTATTCTCGATCGCCGGGAAAGGACCGGTCCTCCCTGTCCTCTTCCGCCCGCCATCGCGTTCCCAGCATTTCCCCGGACCTTTCCGGATCCTCCCCTTCTTCCTTTCCCTCCTTTTCAAGACGTTTCCCCCTCCTTGTCCTCCTTGGATGCCTTGCGCCTGCCGAAGAGGAGCCTTTCTTCCAGGTGCTTTCTCTGGGCGCTATAGAAAGCCTCCAGGAAGGCTGACGGGTTGCTTGTCGGCTCACGTCCATCATAACCGATCTTCCTTGCAATCGTGCCTGCAAGGAGGGTGAGGTCCCTACGGAGATGTTCTTTTTCCTTCAAAGAGCGAAGGATTCCGGCCAGGACCTCCAGTTCCTTCTCGCCGTAGATCTCCAGATGTCTTCTTTCGAACTGGAACCCCGAATCCCCGGAGGACGCTGCTGGATCTTCCGGCAGGACCCCCTCGGGCACCCGGACCACGAGGGTCCCCCCGAGGATGTCCCCCGCCCTAACCCTATCCCTGGTGAAGAGGGGCAGGCCCGCCACCAGAAACACCCAGGCGAAGGCGGGATAGACGAGCCATGGGGATCCCCCCCCTAGGAACAGGCCGGGGTGGAGGATCACGACCAATGGCACGAAGATCTCCAGATCCCGCATAAGGTTTCTTGCGAGAAGGGCTTCCACTGTGAGAGGTCCCCCATATCGGGAGACGACCCTTATCCCCGCCGAACGTTTGCCCGGCGTGGAGCCGTTCCAGACGAGTTCGAAGGTGAAAAAATAGCATTGGCGGAAGAAGAAAACGGCGAGCATGGAGAGGACCCCAAGGTCAGCCCGGGCTCCAATGAGGAGGAGGGAGACGACGCACCCCAAGACGATGAGACCCGAGTCCACTATGAATGCGTGGAGCCTTTCCCCAGGATCGGCGAGGTGAAACTCCAAGGGCACGCCCTCGGGCGTCACCAATCCGACAGTTCCTCTTTCCTCCCCAGCCGTCATTCTGCCTTTCCCCTGGCGTTATAGGCCCAAAGGGCCAGGATTCCGGCGTTCACGCCCGCAGCCAGAAACCTGAAAAGATCCCCCGTCACGACCTGCCGGAAGATCCCTTCCATCAAACCCGCCCAGGCGAAGAGGAGGATCGAGCCTGCCGCCACCACCGCCCCTCTTCGCCCCGCCGACACGAGGGAATCCCGCCTTGTTCTCCTCCCCGGAAACAGTAAGGCCCGCCCGATCTCCAGGCCCGCAGCCGCGCAAAGTAGCATTGCAAGGATCTCGGGAATCCCATGAGGTAGTATCCAACCCAGGAAAGGCAAGAGAAGGCCTTTCGAAGAGTAGACGGAGAGAAAGGAGCCCATGACGAGGCCGTTCGTGAACAGGAGATAAGCCGCGGGAACCCCGGCGGCGATCCCGGCGGAGAAGGCCAGGATCCCCACCTGGGCGTTATGGGTGAACAAGAACCCCGCGAAGGTCGCAAGGGCGTGGTTCAAACCGCCTCCCTCGTAGAGGAACTTCTCCAGGATCTCCCTGGAAGCCCACGGGTCGCGGCCTTTTACAAGGGAAGGATCCACGAAGGCGTAGAACCATTCCGGCGACGTGGATGTGAGAATCCATGCAAGGGCAGTCCCGGCAAGGAAGAAGAAGACCGCCAGGCCGAACCGGAACCCCAGGCCCTTTGCGGCCGCCGGGAATTTCTCGAGAAGGAACTCCCGGAATGCACCCCGGGCCCGCCTGCGGGGGCAGTAGAGCAGGAGCCAGGCCCGGGCCGCCAGGGATTCCAGGTATTCCCGCAGAGCCCTGTCCATTGCGGCGGCCCTGGCCACGGAAAGACTGGAGAGAACGACTCTGTAGAGGGAAGGAAGCCTGACAGCCTCACCGGCATCCAGCCTGCCCCTCCTCTTTTCCGCCCTGGCGACGATCCTGGCCAGCTGTCTCCACAGGGCTTCTCTCTCCCTCCGGAATCCCAGAGACCAGGGCTTCGTCTCCCAAGGCCTTCCGGTCATCCCGCCAGCTCCCTCCTCTTGGCCTCGAGGTAGACCTTCACCGTATCGAGGGCGGCCTTTCCGGGCCCTCCCTCCACGATCCGGATCCCCATGGCCCGGAGCTTTCCCAGGACTTTTCTCCGCTCCATTCGTATCCGGGATGCCGTCACCGCAATTGCCTCGTCTTTTTCGGACAGGGGCTCTCTTTCCAGGTATCCCGCGAGGAGAGGATCCTCCAGGGCGACGAAGACCAGGAAGTGCCTCTCCGCCAGGACCCCCACGTTCTCCACCATCAGGGCCGCCATGGCGGGATCGGTGAATTCCGTGAAGACGACGACCATGCTCCTTCGCTTCAACCGCCCCGCCAGGTCCCGCATACCCCAAGCATGGTTGGTCTCCCCCTTCTCCACCTCCAAGCCTCCCAGAACACGCCGCATACGCTGAAGACAGGCCATCCCACCCGCCGGAGCGAGCCAAGTCCCCGGCCGGGTCCCGTAGGAATAGAACCCCACCAGGTCCCCCTCCTTCAAAGCCGCCCAGGAGAGGAGGAGGGCCGTGTGGGCGGCGTGGTCCAGGCGCTCCAAACCCTCCAACACCTCCCCCATGAGCCGCCCCGTATCCACGGCCAGGACGATTCTCTGGTTCCGCTCGAGGTGGTACCGCCTGGCGACAAGTTCCTGGTGACGGGCCGAGGCCTTCCAGTCCAGGGCCCGGGGATCCATGCCGGGGACATAGGCCTCCAGGGCGTCGAACTCCCCCCCTTCGCCCCTTCGCCTCTCTCTGATCAGCCCTCCCCGGACCGGGGACCCGGCGATCAGCCCGAGAAGTGCATCCCTCACCCGGGCGAGATTCGGGAGGACGTGGATTCGTTTCTCCGAAACGGCCATCCTCTTCACCCGGCGCAGGAGGCCCATGGGCCCGCCGATCTCCAGCCACACCGCGGCCAAGGTCCCCTCCCCTCTCTTGGGAGCCTCGATCTCCGCCTCCACCCGAACCGCCCCATCGGCTGGAAGGAGGAAGAGGATCTCCCCGGAAACCTCGAGAGGCGGCGTCACTTCCAGGGTCAACCTTCCCCTGAAAGAAAAGGGGCACCCGTTCTCCAGGAAGCAAAGCGCCCTCACCCGGTCCCCCACGCACGCCTTGTCCGGGACCTGGACGTCCTTCAAACCGCCTGCCCGGATGAGAGTCCATGCATCCAGGAGGGTGCCGGCGAGGATCCCCACCGCGGCCGCCGCGGGAAGGGGCCAGAGGAAGCGCCCCAACAGCAGGGGAAAGGCCGCCGGCACCAAGGCGGCGGTGAGCAGGCGCAGGAGGAACGGCGTGGGATACACGGACTTCACCTCGGGGGAACCACGGACTGGACGATCTCCTCAAGAACCTCTTCTTCCGTAACTCCCTCGAGCTGGGCTCCCGGATCCAGGATCACCCTGTGCCTGGCCAGAGGGAAGAAGAGACTCTTCAGGTCGTCCGGAAGGGCGTAGTCCCTCCCTTCCAGGGCCGCCGCCGCCCGGGCGGCGGCCAGGAGCACCACGGCGGCCCTCGTGGAGAGTCCGACCGAAAGGGATGGGTGCTCCCTGGTGGCCCGGGCAAGCCCGACCGAATACCTTGCGACGTCCTCGTCCGCCCGGATCCGCCCGGGGATCCTCCTGAGTTCTCCGATCTCCTCCCTGCGGAAGACGGGCTCCACACCCAACGCGTCCAGGTCGGGCGTTCCGGCCCCGGTGGAGTGGGCCCGGACGGCCAGGACTTCCTCCTCCTCGGCCGGATAGGAAACAATGAGCTTGAAGAGGAACCTGTCCAGCTGTGCCTCGGGGAGGGGATAAGTCCCTTCGTGCTCGATGGGATTCTGTGTAGCCGTGACGAAGAAGGTCCCGGGAAGGGGATGGCTCACACCGTCGATGGTGACCGACCTTTCCTGCATGGCTTCCAGGAGGGCCGCCTGGGTCTTGGGGGGAGTCCTGTTGATCTCGTCGGCCAGGAGGAACTCGCAGAATACGGGCCCTTTGGTCAGGTGGAACTCCTGGCTTCGAAAATCGAAGATGTTGGCCCCGAGCACATCGCCCGGCATCAGATCCGGAGTGCACTGGAGCCTCCGATAATCCAGGCCCAGGCAGCGGGCCAGTGCCCTGGCGAAGAGGGTCTTCGCCACACCAGGGGGGCCCTCGAGAAGGATGTGCCCTCCTGCCATGAAGGCCGTCAGGGCGTCCCGGGTGAGCCTTCTCGCTCCGTAGACGACCCGTCCGACCCGTTCAACGGTCTCTTCCAACCGTCCAGGAAGCTCACCGATTTCCATGGTCACCACCCTTCTTCATCCACTCTTCCCCCGGCCCTTGCCGAGGAGACGCCGCCTGAAGGCCCAGGCCCGGCGGGCTCCCTCCATGCCCGAGTGGGCCGCCGAAAGAGCCTCCCGGGCCCCGGGATCCACGCCCCTTGCGGAGGCCGCCCTGTCCAGGGAAAGGGCCAGGGTGTCCATGTCCCTCCCAGGGGGCAAGTGAAGCCGTTCCGCCGCATCTCTCAAAATGCATTCCACGTATTCCCTGGCGAGCTCCTCCCCGGGCAAAGCTCTTTCCAGGATCCCGGCGCCGGCCTCCACCAGGGAGATGGCCGCCCCCCGTCCGCCTTCACCCACCCGGAGGGGCGGTCCGAACCGGTGGAAAGCCGCCCAGCCCATCCCCAGCAAGAGGAGGATCACCTGCACGAGAAGAAGGATCCCAGGAAAGGAGGCCAGCTCTTCTCCAAGGGAGGGAAGGAGCCCGAACCCGTGGAAGGATTCGTCAAGGTAGACCTTTTCAGCCTGCAGGATCTCCCCGAGGAAGGCCGCCCAGAAGGTCCCGTGGTTCGCCCTGCCCAGGTTGAAATTGTGAAGCAAGTCCGGGTCGGAGACCACGAAGAGGGGGCCATCCCTGTCGGGAAACCCGGCGGCCAGGCAGGCATCGGGCCTGCCCAGGAGGGGCTGGCCCAAGTTCCGGAGTTCCATCACTTGGGGCATGGGCAGGTGAACCATCAGCGAGGGAATCCCGTCCGCTGCCGACACCAGGATGGGCTCGTCCGCCTTCCCGGGGCCGAGAGACTTCCGGGAGAGCATAGGCGCCTCTTCCGGCCTGGGGAAGGCCGCCCGGAGGACCGATTCCACCCGGCGGAGGTCCTCCAGGCGGAACACCGACTTCTTGCCTTCCCACTTCCACTTCGGCAGGACCAGGACCGTGGGGAGCCCCATTTCCACCCGGGAGACGACGCTCGGGCGAAGGCCGAACGCCTTCCCTCCAAAAACGGCCTCCGGCTCCGGCTCCAGGAAGAAGAGCGGGTCCCTGGGGGAATCGTAGACGAAGCTCCGAAAACGCTCGGCCTTCACCCCCAAGGCCTCGAGGAATTCCAGGAAGGCCCTGTGGCCCACGGGACCGCGGGAGAAGGAGTCGGCCCCCTCCCGGGCGGTGGCCGGCTCGGGCCTGTGCAGGGAAAGGACCAACGAGAAGGCCAGGCTCACCAAGGCCGTAACGGCGAGAAGGGACTCGAGGAAGGGACTCCGCCCCTTCACCGTCCCCTCACCCTTCCTTCACCGCCCCCGGAGGACTCCGTCGAATCCCCCGCAAGGGAGACCAGGAGGCGGAAGGTATTCCGGGCCTCCTGGTAGACTTCCTTCGAAGCGGGTTTCCCGGCGAAATGAATCCCCTCGGCCAGGGCCAGGAGCCTCGCCAAAGGAGCCTTCAGGGATTCCCCTTCCGGGATGCGCGCCACGATCTCCCGGGCCGTGAGCCCTTTCTCCCTCCCCTTGCCGGACCAGCCCGAGTGTGCCAGGGCCGAGAGGAAGAGGGCCTGGACGGCCGGCCCGAACCGCCCCTGGGCGGCCAATTCCTCCGGGTCCGGGCGGACCTCTCCCTCTCCCCTTCCGGGGGGGACCGCCCTCCCACGGTGCGGGGAGCCTCGTCCCCTTTCCGCCCTCCCCCCGGACCTCCCCTGGGAGGGCAGATCCTTCAGAAGGCGGAGGGCCAGGAAGGCCAGCATGCTTCCCCCCAGGCCCACCAACAGCCAGGCGATGAGGGAGCCAAAGGGGGCTTCGATGGAGACCGGAGGCGGAAGGAGAGGCCTGCGGGAAGGCCCCGCCCGAAAAGGATGCCTCCCCCGGGCCCGGCGGCGGTGATTCTCCCCTTCCCAGGCCGGCCCGGCGCCGGGCAGGACCGAAGGGTATTTTCCCCTTTCATGGATCCTCCGGGCGAGACGGTCCGCCTCACCCGGGAGAGGGGGACCCGCCGACTCGGGGGCGGGCCGGGGTGAAAGGAAAACGGCCAGGAGAAAAAAGGCCGCCGGAGCCCACATGCGGCCGGATCCGCCCTTCTCCCGCCACCCTCGCCACGGGTGCTTCCGGTTCTCCTTACGGTTTACCGTCCCTACCAGGAGATCCACCCTACCTGAAGACCTTAACCAGCTCTTTCAACCGGACCCCATCCTTGATTTCCCTGAGCCGCACATAGGCGAAGGCGGACAGAGCCGCATAAAAAGGAGCCAGCAGGACATCCAAGCCCTCCCTCCCCAGGACGAACAGGACAAAATGGAGCCGGGACTCTCCAAAGGACGAGGCCCTTCCCAGGATCCCGTCGATGAGTCCCAATCCAAGATGCCCCCAAAGGGCGTAAAGCACGGAAGAGAGAATCCCAAGGGGCAAGAGGGCCAGAAAAATACTCATCTTGTGACCGGATGTGAGCTTGGCGCTCCTACTCAGGGCCTCCATTCCTCCTTTCCTCTCCAGGACGGTTACGGGCAAGGCGAGGTAGAGCATAACGAGCACAATGACCCCGGGAATGACGAAGAGCAATGTTCCGATGGCTACGAAGCCCACAATCAGCAAGCTCGTGAAAAGGACCGGAAGGAGGCGCTTCCATCCGACGGCCAGGGATTTCCCCACGCCCGGCCGCTTTCCTTGGAGAAACCCCACCGCGGCGAAGACCAGGGTCCCCGTTGCGAGCCCCTGGAAGACCATGGCCCCGAGAAGGACCCATACCGCCTCCCAGAAAGGGCCATTCATTCCCTTCGCGCCGCCGGCCGCCCCGCCGCCCATGGCCTCCCCCATGGAAGCATAGCTCATCCAGGCATCGAGGCCCATGTAGCCCAAGAGAGGGAGAAAACAAATAAAGGCGGTGACAAAGAAGACGACCCAGCCTTTCAGGGCCAACTCCATACCACCGCTCAGGAGGATACCCGGGCCGAAAGCGGGGGTGTTCCCCCTCCGGCCGGACCGCCTCCGGGCGGGGCGGGGGGAGACTTTCGGTGGTGGAAGCAGCTCTTCTCCCGGACGGGACGAGATATCTTCTTCTTTTCCTGGGTCTTTTCCCCTCCGGCCTTCTCCGGTTTCCATCTGGGGCATGGATCGTTCCTTTCCCGGTGAGGCCCGGACTCTTCGGGCCTCGAAAAACGAAGGATTTCCAGGGTCCCCCTGAGAGGACGAACAGGAAGGAGGATACCCCTGGAACCCCGACCGGAAAAGGCCTGGAACCCGGTCCCCTCCCCTTCCCCTCTCCAGGCCGCCTTCTCCCCGCGCCCTCCCGCAGGGAATCCCTTGAATTTCCCCGAACCATCCCCTATTCCCTGGAGCGACGATCCCCGGCCCGGAGGGCGGTCCGGGGCCACCTTCTTTTCCAAGGAAAGGTCGAGCAGGCCATGGATGTCGTCGCACTCTCCCGCCTCCAGTTCGCCTTGACCACGGCGTTCCACTACATCTTCCCACCCTTGGCCATCGGGCTTGGCCTGATGCTGGTCCTCCTGGAACGACGATACCTGGTCACGAAAGACCCGGACTACGAAAGGGTGGTGAAATTCTGGACCCGGATCTACGGGCTCAACTTCGCCGTGGGCGTGGCCACGGGGATCATCCTGGAATTCGAGTTCGGCACCAACTGGTCCACCTATTCCCGCTTCGTCGGGGACATCTTCGGCTCCCCCCTGGCTGCGGAAGGGGTCTTCGCCTTCTTCCTGGAGTCCTGCTTCCTGGGGGTCCTGGTCTTCGGGTGGAACCGGGTGGGGCCCAAGATGCACTACTTCTCCACCTGGATGGTCTTCCTGGGCTCCATCCTCTCCTCCATCTGGATCATCGTCGCCAACTCCTGGCAGCAGACCCCTGCCGGATACCACATCGTGGAGCGCGTGGTGAACGGCGTCACCGTCAAGCGGGCAGAGATCACCGATTTCTGGCAGGCCGTCTTCAACCCCTCCACGGTCCACAGGCTCCTCCACGTCTGGATGGCGGCCTTCATCCTGGGGGCCTTCCTCGTCATGAGCGTGGCGGCCTACTTCATCCTCAAGAAACGGGACGAGAAGATCTGGAAGGAGAGCTTCCGGAGCGCCCTCTGGGTGGGAGTGGTCTTCTCCATCCTGGTCCTCGGGTCGGGCCACTTCCAGGCAGACATGGTGGCCAAGCAACAGCCCTCCAAGCTGGCCGCCTTCGAAGGGCTCTACAAGACCCCCGAAGGGGGCGCCCCCCTCTATCTCTGGGGCTTGCCCGACGACGAGAAGCAGGAAGTGAAGTTCGGGCTCGCCATCCCGGGAGGCTTGAGCTTCCTGGTGCACGGTGACTTCTCCACCCCCGTCCCCGGCCTGGACAAGTTCCCCCCCGACGAGAGACCCGACCTGGTGGCGGCCACCTTCCTCTCCTACCACGTCATGGTGGGCCTGGGCATGCTCTTCATCTTCTACATGCTCCTTGTTCTCTTCTTCCACTGGAAGGGGACCCTCTTCCAGAAGAAGTGGCTTCTTCGCTTCTCCGTCGTGGCCGTGGTCCTTCCCCTGATCGCGAACGAAACGGGCTGGGGAGCCGCCGAGATGGGACGCCAGCCCTGGATCGTCTGGAAGCTTCTCAAGACCAAGGACGCCGTCTCGCCCATCCTGAACGAGGCCGAGGTGACGGCGTCCCTGGTGATGTTCACCGGATTGTTCACCATCCTCGGCATCCTCTGGTTCTTCCTGCTCACCAGGAAGATCCGGGCCGGCCTGGCGCCGGCCCCCGCCCCGGCGGGCGGAGAAGGAAGCATCGAGCTGGAACTGGGCATGGGGGATTCCTCCAGCGCAGCCGAAACCTCTTCCCAGGAGTCGTAGCACCATGGACTTTCATCTGCTCTGGTTCCTTCTTCTCGGGGTCCTCCTGGGCGGCTACGCCGTGCTCGACGGCTTCGACCTGGGGGTTGGGATCCTGCATCCCTTCCTGGCGAAGACCGACGCCGAACGGCGGATCTTCATGAACGCCATCGGCCCCACCTGGGACGGCAACGAAGTCTGGCTCATCACCTTCGGCGGAGCCCTCTTCGCCGCCTTCCCCGACGCCTACGCCACCCTCTTCTCGGGATTCTACCTTGCCCTCATGGCGGTCCTCTTCGCCTTGATCTTGAGAGCCGTTTCCCTGGAATTCCGGAGCAAGCTCCAGGGCGGCTTCTGGCGGTCCTTCTGGGACTTCCTCTTCTTCCTCGGGAGCTTCCTGGCGGCCGTCCTCCTGGGCGTGGCAGGGGGGAACGTCCTCATGGGGATTCCTATCGGCCGCAACTGGGAGTTCACGGGCAACTTCCTGACCCTTCTCAGGCCCTTCCCCATCCTGACGGGCCTTCTCACGGCCGCCCTCCTCGCCCTCCACGGAGCGGCCTTCCTCCAGCTCAAGACGGCAGGGGAGCTCAGGAGCCGGATCAACCGGGCCGCCCGCAAGATCTACTGGGTCTTCCTGGTCCTCTTCCTTGCCGCCCTCGCCTGGGGATACATGAAGGCCCCCTACCTCAAGTCCAACTTCCAGAAATATCCCTGGGCCTGGGCCGTCGTGGGCGCAGCCGTCCTGGTCCTCCTCTGGCACTACCGGTGCCTCCTCAAGGAAAAGGCCGGACGGGCCTTCCTGGGATCGACCATCCTGACCCTGGGAGCGATCTTCCTCTTCGCCTTCGGCCTCTTCCCCAACATCCTCATCTCCTCCACGGACCCGGCGTGGAACATGACGATCTACAACGCCTCATCCTCCCTCCAGACCCTGAAGACCATGGCCGTCATCGCCGGAATCGGCATGCCCGTGGTCCTGATCTACACGGCCTTCATCTACTGGATCTTCCGCGGAAAGGTCCAACTCGAGGAAACCAGCTACTGAACGGCTCCTTTCCGGAATTGCGGAATCCATGCGATGAACCCCAGAAATCCGGGCCCCTCCATCGGGGCCCTTTTTTTCTTCCCGGCCTTCCTTTTCCTCCTTTTCCCCTCCTGCCGCAACGGGACGTCCCCGATCCCCGATTCGGGCTACGACCGCTTCCAGGTGGGCGGCCGGATGGGGAACAAGGTGGTGATTCCGGCCAACCAGGTCCTGGAACCGGCGGGCCGGCTCGTCGCCTTCGACGGAAGGCCCACCGACCTCGCCCTCAGCCCGGACGGCCGTTTCCTGGCGGTCCTCTCCATGCGGGAAGTCCTGGTTCTCTCTCCCGCCTCGGGGAAAATCCTCTCCAGGGCCCGTTTCGGCGGGGGGAGCTTCGCCGGGATCCTCTTCTCCCGCGACGGAAGGACCCTCTACGCCTCCTGCATCAGGGGATACATCGCGGTCTTCCGCCTGGACCCCCGGGGTAAGCTGAAGAAGGAAAGGTCCATCCCCCTTCCCGCCCCGAAGAACCCAAGGTATCGCGGCACGGCCAACAGCCCCACAGGCCCGGTCGCTCCCAGGAAGGGGAAGCTCCCTCCCGGCGCGGGCCCCCGCAACGCCCTTCCCGTGGGCCTGGCCCTCTCCCCCGGCGGCCGCCGCCTCTGGGCGGTCTTGAACCTCCGCAATCTCGTCGCCGAGATCGACCCGGTGGAAGGGAGGATCCTCCGCCGGATCCCCGTGGGAAACGCCCCTTACGGCCTGGTGATCCTGGGCGGAAAGGCCTACGTGACGAACTGGGCCGGCGGCCTCCCCCGGGAGGGCGACCTCACGGGCCCCTCCGGGGCGGGCACACCCGTCAAGGTGGACCCACGCCGCCACATCGCCTCGGAGGGCACGGTATCCGTCCTGGATCTTTCGGCGGGAAAGGAATTGAAGCAGATCCCCGTCGGACTCCACCCCTCGGGCATCGCCCCTTCACCCGACGGGAAATACGTCTTCGTGGCCTGCGCCAACAGCGACTGCGTGTCCGTCATCGACACGGACCGGGACGAAGTGGTGGAGACCATTCCCACCAGGCCCAGGGAGGAACTCCCCTTCGGAAGCACGCCCAACGCCCTCGTTCCATCCCCCGACGGAGAGCGCCTCTACGTATCCAACGCAACGAACAACGCCGTGGCGGTCTTCTCCTTCCGGCCCGGCGGAAGCCGCCTCCTCGGCCTGATTCCCACGGCCTGGTATCCCGCCGGGATCGTCCTGGATCCCCGGCGCCGCGCCCTCTACGTGGCCGACGTGAAAGGGCTGGGCTCCCGGAGCACACGGTGGAGAGGCAAGCGCAAGGTGAAGGGGAGGAAGGTGGAGGGCTACAACTCCCACGACCAGCTCGGTGCCGTCTCACTGATCCCTCTCCCCTCCGGGGAGGGCCTCTGCAGGATGACCGCAAAGGTCCTGGAGAACAACCGCCTCACTCTCCAGGTCAACGCCCTTCTCCCTCCGAGGAAAGGGGTGCGCCCCCTTCCCGTCCCCCGCCGCCACGGCGAGCCCTCTCTCTTCGAACACGTGATCTACATCATCAAGGAGAACCGGACCTACGACCAGGTCCTGGGAGACCTGGAGAAGGGCGAGGGGGATCCCGATCTCTGCATCTACGGCAGGAAGGTCACGCCGAACCACCACGCCCTGGTGGAGGAATTCGTCCTCCTGGACAACTTCTACTGCAACGGCGTCCTCAGCGCCGACGGCCACATGTGGACCGACCAGGCCTTCGTCACGGACTACGTGGAGAAGGCCTTCGCCGGGTGGCCCAGGAGCTATCCCTACTGGGGCGGGGACGCCATGGCCTACGCCTCGAGCGGATTCCTTTGGGACGGAGTCCTGGCCCGGGGAAAGACCCTCCGGGTCTTCGGCGAGTTCGTGAAGGCCACGGTCCGCTGGAAGGATCCCTCCCGCAAGGGACGCCCGACCTGGACGGACTGCTACAGGGACTTCCTCCGGGGGACGGGCTTGGTGGAAATCCGGGGCCGCGCCTCCATCCGCACCCTGGCCCCCTACGTCTGCCCCAAGGCCATCGGTTTTCCAAGTATCGTAAGCGACCAGTACCGGGCCTCCTGTTTCCTGGAGGAACTGAAGGAGTGGGAGAAGAGGGGGAGGATGCCCCACTTCGTGATCATCCTCCTTCCCAACGACCACACTTCGGGCACCCGGCCCGGCATGCCCGTCCCCGAAGCGGCCGTGGCCGACAACGATCTCGCCCTGGGCCGGATCGTCGAGGCCGTGAGCCGGAGTTCCTTCTGGTCGAAAACCTGCATCTTCGTCACGGAGGACGATCCCCAGAACGGCTTCGACCACGTGGACGGGCACAGGACGGTGGGGATGGTGATCAGTCCCTACACGAAGAGAGGCTTCGTGGACCACACCAACTACAACCAGACCAGCATGGTCCGCACCATCGAGCTGATCCTTGGGCTCCCTCCCATGAACCAGTTCGACGCCTCGGCCTCCCCCATGACCACCTGTTTCACGGAGAGGCCCGACTTCACCCCCTACCGGGCGAGGAAGAACCTCGTTCCCCTGGACCGGCTGAACCCGCGCCTCTCGGCCATCGAGGACCCGAGGGAGAGGAAGTGGGCCCTGGCCTCTCTCTCCCTCCCCCTGGAAGACGTGGACGAGGCCGACGAGGACACCCTGAACCGGATCCTCTGGTTCGCGGCTCGCCGGAACGACGAAAGCTACCCGGCCTGGGCCGTATCGGAAGGAGAGGACGAAGAAGAGTAACTCCCCGGCGCAGGCGCTCCCTCCTCCATGTCCTCCTACCGGAAAGTCCTCCTACCGGAAAATCCAGTAGAGGAGGGCCATGACTACCACAAGGAGCCCACCCATCACCTTGTAGCCCCACCCCCCGCCCTCCCGTAGAGCGGCGAGAGGATTCGACCAGGAAAGCCCCTCCTTGTCCTCCCCCTCTCTCTTGGGCGAGGCAAGGGAGGTCGCCACCAGGATGACCGAACAGGCCAGGAAGAGATAGAAGGCCCGCATCATGAAGGGAATCCCCGCAAGGAAACGGGCGGCTCCGCCAAGCCCGCCCCCCCCCGCGGACAGGCCCTTCCCGATCGCCGCCCCGGCGTAGACCGCCACCCCCAGGGCCGACCCGATCCAGAGGGTCGCCCTTGCGCCCCCGGCGGACGCCCGGGGCCAGAAGACTCCCAGGAGGAAGACCGCCGTCACCGGCGGCGCCAGGTGGGCGATCACGTCGTTGATCCCCTGGAAGAGGCTCTCGTAGCTGTCCAAGAGGGGCACCAGGCCGATCGAGAGGAGGAGGGCCGCCCCGGCGGAGATCCTTCCCACCGCCACCAGGCGCCTGTCGGAGACGCCGGGCCGGAATCTCTTGTAGAGGTCGTAGCTGACCAGGGTGGAGATGGAGTTCAGGGCCCCCGAGACGGTGGACATGAGGGCCGCCAGCAAGGCCGCCACCATCAGGCCCGTGAGTCCCCGGGGGAGCAACTGGGTCACCATCACCCCGTAGATTCCCTTGGAGTCCACCTGGATCGTCCCTCCCGGTCCGGGCCGGCTCAGGGAAGAGAGGTCCAGCCTCCCCTGCGCCGCCAGGACCCAGGCCAGGAGTCCCGGCAGGACGAAGAGGAAGACCGGAAGGATCTTGATGAAACCCGCGAAGATCGGCCCCATCCTGGCATGGTTCACGTCCTTGGCGCCCAGCACCCTCTGGACGATGGTCTGGTCCGCGCACCAGTACCAGATTCCCAGGACGGGATACCCCAACCAGACCGAATACCAGGGCATCCCCCCCGGTTCTCCCGGCCCCCTCAGCATGGAAAGGCGAACCGTCTCTCCCCGGGACCGGAGCACCTCCATCATCCCCTCCCATCCGCCGGCGGCGTGGAGAGAGATCACAGTCACCACCAGGGCCCCCAGGACGAGGACCACCGCCTGGAGGGCCTCGGTTGCAACAACCGCCGCAAGCCCTCCGATGATGGTGTAGATCCCCGTGAGGGCCGCAACGAAGAGGATCCCCGTATACCTGTCGATCCCGAAGAGAGCTTCCAGGAAGATCCCCCCCGTGAGGAAAGAGAAACCGATGTGGACCACCACGGCCGAAAGCAGGGAGATGACGGCCAGCCAGTCCCGGCAGGCCCGGTCGTACCGCTTCTCCAGGAAATCCGGGAGGGTGGTGATCCCCGACCGGATGTAGAAGGGTACGAAGAAGAACCCCAGGAGGAGGAGGGTGAATGCGGCCATCCACTCGAAGTTGCCGTAGAGGAGGCCCGAGTCGTAGCCCGACTGGGCCAGGCTCACCAGGTGGACGCAGGAGATGTTCGTCGCGAAGAGTGCGAGGCCGATCATGGGCCAGCCCAGGCTCCTTCCGGCCAGGAAATACCCTCCGGCGCCGGACTTTCCCTGCTTCCTGAGTCCGGCCCAGATTCCCAGGGCGAGGATGAGGGCGAAGTAGGCTCCAACAACGAAGAAGTCGAGGGAACTCACCGTTTCCCTCCTTCCGGACGGGGCGGGGCATAGAAGGCCCGGTCGTCCAGGAGAGGGCCGTACCGCCCCAGGAGTTCCCGGGACACCCCGACGGGATCACCCGCAGGCTTCCAGGGGTAAGGATCGTCCTTCCAGGAACGGGCGGCCCATTCCCTCTCGAAGGGGAAGAAATCGAGGCGGCGGGGTCTTTGCCCTTCCAAGCGGCGCTCCAGTTCCTCGAAGAAGAGGACCCATCGATGCTTGTAGTAGGAGCGCAGCATGCCGTTCCACTCCTTCCAGGCGTAGTCCCTTAGAATACTCTTCTCAACGTTCCACGTCGTGATGAGGACCCTGGCCTGGTGCTGGTTCCGCCCGGCCTGCACCGGATCGGGCGCACAGGCCGCGGCCCGGTGGAGCCACCGTCCCAGGAGAAAACGTCCCTCCGTGCCGAGGAGGCGGTCCTGGTCGTCGAGCATCTTCAGGAAGAGATCTCTGAACCGGGCGAAGGCCTTCCGGTCCCGCCTGCGGAAGGCCTCCACGACCTTCCGGTAGGCCGAGAGCCCCACACCGGCCATGAACTGCCTGGTGAAGTCCACCAGGTCGAACCGGTAGGTCTCCCGGTCCCGGCAGGCTGGTGCCGCCTCCAGAAGAGAGAGGACGGCCCGCCTCAGGAGCCGAAGATCGTAGCGGACGTTCACCGAAGCCGCGAAGGGAGAGGCCTTCTTCACGTTCAAGGAAGGCCTGGCGCAGAACACACTCTCCTGGGGTCGCCTCTGCCCGGGCCAGGCCTTGTAGGGTCCGTGGAGCAGGTCCGTCCAGGCTCTCTTCAGGCAGGGAAGATCGGCACCGTACCTCCGCACCGAATATTCCCGGACCCACTCCTCCAGGTCGGGGACCTTCTCCCGCCACCGCAGGTCCCAGAGAAAGTCGAAGACCACGGGATTGTTCTCGATACCCTCCCAGGTGGCGCCCAGTCCGGCCGGCTTGTAGACACCCCCCATGGAGAGGGCCTTGGCGAGGCTCCCGGCCACGGCGTCCATCCTCCCGTGAAGGGCCGTGTTCCACCCGTAGTCGATGATGGTGGAAAAGACCCAGGGAAACCCGCCGAAGCCCCCGGTCTTCTCCCATCGGGAAAAGAATTCGCAACAAAGGTCCACCACCAGGGTCCGGTCCTTCCTCAAGCCGGCCAGGAGGGCCTTCTTCGGATTCCCCCCCCAGGCCTGGAGGACCCACACGGACCGGGGATTGTAGCGGAGCATGGCCGCCTGGACCTTGGCCGCCACGGCACCGGGATCCAGCCCGCCCGCGCGCCCCCCCTCGTGGAAGAGGTCCCCCGCGAAGGCCGAGGCCTTGCCGTAGAGCCCGTCCAGGACCTGGTACCAAGTCCGGGCCATCTTGTCGAAGAGGGGCTCCCCCGGATGCAGGAGGGGCGGCCTCCGGTTGACTCCTCCCCACTTTCCCTGGGGGATGAGGCGGATTCCCGGGAACTTCCGGGCCAAGTCCGAGGGAACCAGGCCCACGAATCCCGGAAGGACCGGGTTCATCCCAAGGCTCCGCATCCGGGCAAGGATCCTCCTCTGGAGGTCCCTCCCCCGTCGGACCCAGGCCTTGGTGGGAGGCCCGCCCCGGCCTTCCAGGTTTCCCATGAGCCACCAGGCCTGGTAGGCCGGGCCGGCCGTGAAGGCCATGGCTTCCTTTTCCGTATACCCGAACCGTTTCAGGAATTCGATCCAGAGGGCCTCGCTTCCCACCACGGCCAGGGGCATGTCGATCCCGCAGAGAGCCATGAAATCGATCTCCCGCTCCCAGCGCTTCCAGTCCCACCAGGGCATGGTGTAGCTGAAGGTGCAGTAGTTGAGATAGAAGCCGTGCTCGAAGGGGGAGATCCGGCGGACCTCGCCTCCCACCTTCGGAAGGGGCCGGGGAAGGCGGATCTGGTCGCCGCACCAGGAGATGTGGCACCGGGCGTAGTGCTTGAGATACCAGTGGAGGCCCGAGGCCAGGGCCAGGGGCCCCGTTGCTCTGATTCCGATGCCTCCCTCCCTGTCGCGGAGTTCGAAGAACTCCAGGCCGTCCTTCTTGGGAAGGATCGTGAACAGGAATTCCCCGGCCCTCTTCCCCAGGACCCGCCGGGCCAGGGCCCGGACCGCCCGGAGGCCCGGCTCCCCGAGCTCCCCTAAAGGTCCCCCTCCTCCGGAAGGAGCCGTCCCGGTGGAGCATGCCCAGGGAAGGAAGAAAAGACCGCACAGGAGGGATAGAATCGCTCTCGGTCTCGACATGGATCGGTTCCTCGGTCAGTCGGACGAAACTCCAGGGTCCCCAAGAAAACCCCATTTCCCCCGGAAATGCCATGAAACCATCCTTCTTGTTCGCCCTCCTGCTCCTCTCTCCGCCCCATCTCCCCTCCCAGCCGAGATGGAAACCCGCTCCGTCGCCCATCGCCACGAAGTGGGCCTCCCGGGTGGGACCGGAGCGGGTCCACCCTGAGTATCCCCGGCCCCAGATGGTCCGTTCCGACTGGATGAACCTGAACGGCCTCTGGGACTACGCCCTCCGGCCCCGGCAGGAGCCCAGGCCGGAGCGCTTCGACGGAAAGATCCTCGTCCCCTTCCCCCTGGAATCCTCTCTCTCGGGAGTGGGGAGACCCGTCTCCCCGGCGGAGAGGGTCTGGTATCGCCGGACCTTCCGCCTCCCTCCGGCCTGGGGTGGGAAGCGGATCCTCCTACACTTCGGGGCGGTGGACTGGGAAGCCCGGGTCTGGATGAACGGGATCTTCCTGGGAGCCCATCGAGGCGGATACTCTCCCTTCACCCTGGAGGCCACGGCGGCTCTTCGCCCGGGCGGCGACCAGGAGATCGTCGTAGCCGTCTGGGATCCCACCGACGCAGGATACCAACCCAGGGGAAAGCAGGTCCTGAAACCCCGGGGAATCTGGTACACCCCCTCCACAGGAATCTGGAGGACTGTCTGGATCGAGCCCGTCCCTCTGGAATCCATCGACTCCCTGAAACTCACACCCGACCTCGACGGGAAACGCCTCCTCGTGGAAGTGAAGGGCAGGGCGCTCCTTCCCGGTTGCCGCGTCACTGCCAGGGCCTTCGCCGGGGGAAAGGAGATCTCCAGCGCCAGGGGGCGTCCGGGGGAGGAATTTCCCCTTGCCGTCCCCGACCCCAGGCCCTGGTCGCCCGACTCCCCCTTCCTCTACACCCTGGAGATCGGCCTGGAACGGAACGGCCGGATCCTGGACAAGGTGGGGAGCTACTTCGGGATGAGGAAGATCTCCCTGGGGAAGGACCGGGCCGGGATCACCCGCATCTTCCTGAACGGAAAGCCCCTCTTCCACTTCGGGACCCTGGACCAGGGCTTCTGGCCCGACGGGTTGTATACGGCCCCCAGTGACGATGCCCTGAGGTACGACCTGGAAATCCTGAAGAAGCTCGGATTCAACACGGTCCGGAAGCATGTGAAGATCGAGCCCGACCGTTGGTACTACTGGTGCGACAAGCTGGGCCTCATGGTCTGGCAGGACATGCCCAGCGGGGACCGGTACATCCGGGGGAACGACCCTGACTTGAAGAGGGTCGCCCAGTCGGCCCGCCAGTTCGAGGCGGAACTCGAGGAGGCGGTGGATTCCCTCCGGAACCATCCCTCCCTGGTGATGTGGGTTCCCTTCAACGAAGGGTGGGGTCAATTCGACACCAAGAGGATCGTCTCCTGGCTCGAGGCCTACGACCCGACAAGGCTGGTGGACTGCGCCAGCGGTTGGACCGATCGGGGCGTGGGCCACGTCCACGACATCCACGCCTACCCGGGGCCGGCATGCCCGCCCCAGGAAGAGAAGCGGGCCGCCGTCCTGGGCGAATTCGGCGGCCTGGGCCTCCCCTTGCGGGGTCACACCTGGATCCAGGAGAAGAGTTGGGGCTACAGGAACTTCAAGACCAGGGAGGCCCTGACGGGAGCCTACGTAGACCTTCTCCGGAAGGTCCACCTCCTCCAGACCATGGGGCTGGCAGCGGCCATCTACACCCAGACCACGGATCTGGAGATCGAAGTGAACGGACTCCTCACCTACGACAGGGCCGTCCTCAAGGTGGACCCGGAAAAGGCCGCCGCCGCGGCGAGGGCCCTCTATCTTCCTCCTCCCGTGCTGGAGCCTGTAATCCCCGATTCCCGCGAAAGACCCAGGACCTGGGCCTACACCTTGAAAAGTCCGGGGAAAGATTGGACCAGGCCCGGCTTCGACGACACCACCTGGAAGAGAGGACCCGCAGGATTCGGGCGGACAGGAACGCCGGGAGCAAAGATCCGCACGCCGTGGAAGAGCAAGGATATCTGGCTCAGGACCACCTTCGACCTGGCGGATATCCCGGGAGGAAACCGGTTCTACCTCATGGTCCACCACGACGACGACGCCGAGATCTACCTCAACGGCCGGCTCCTCCTGCGTCTCGGGAAATACACCAAGAGTTACCTACCCTATCCCCTGGCCGAAAGCCCCCCCTTCCGGAAGGGAAGGAACATCCTGGCCGTCCACTGCCGCCAGTTGGGCGGAGGCCAGTATATCGACGTAGGGATCTACCGGGAGAAGCCCTGAAGAAAAGAAGGAAAGGCCGAAAACCCGCACCCCCACCCTCTTTCACCCACCCCCCTGACGTCGGGAATGTTGCGGCCCTTCGGGCCGCACATCCCCGCCGGCAGGGGCTAACGAT
>CAZLQD010000041.1:0-28942 GCA_964561605.1 uncultured Planctomycetia bacterium | reverse complement strand
GGGGGGAGGGGGAGTTCAGGGTTCAGGGACGTTTCTCGTGGCACTGTCGATGCTGGAGCCCCTCCCGATACCTACGTTTGCCCCTGCCGGCGGGGAAGCCTGTTCGAAGAACAGGATTCCCCGCCGGCAGGGGAAGCATGGCCCGAGCCGGCCCGGTTCGAGGAGAAGGTAGGTGGTTGGCGAGAGCGAGAGGGGTGTCGCTACTTCCGGGACTCGTAGGTCTCCCGCTCCCAGTTGAGCATGGCCTTCCGCTGCTCGGGGGTGAGGCCTTCAGTCCAGCGGTGGTATTTCTCCCAGGCCTTACCGTCCTTGCCGTGGAGTGTGGCCTCGATGAACTTCTTCACCTTCTCGCCCTTTCCGGCCTTCTCGCCCAGCTCCTTGGCCAGGGGGAGGAAGTGGGTATAGAAGTTCCGGGTAAGTTCGTAGAAGCCGTGCCACTGGACGTAGTCGGGTCCCATCATGGAAGCTCCATGGCGGGCCCGGCGTCCCTCGTGGTGCCAGATCTCGAAGTAGAGGTAGTCCATCTCTTCGTTCATGGGCACCGAGTCGAGGATCTTCTCTTTCTTGAGGAAGTTGTAGATCGCCGTGGCGGGCTTACCGAACTTCTCGTTGTAGAGATTTACGGCCTGGTCGAACTGGACGTAGAAGTTGTTCACCCATGCCTGGGAATGGCAGGTGGTGCAGACCTGCTTCATGTCTTCCCTGCGCCCTTCGGGACCTTTCAGGATCACTTCGCCGTTGGGGGCGGTGATCCCCTTGGGCTGGATCGAGACCTTGGGGCGCAAGGTCCAGGAGATCCGGGCACCCACCTCGTGGGTCAGCTCCAGGCCCTTGTGGTTGCCGTGGGGCGCCACGGGCCCCATGTGGCAGGTGGAACAGGTCGGGGCCTGGGTGTAGTTCTTTCCCAGGATCCATTCCCCGCCGGGGGCGTCGATGTTCATGTTCCCCAGGTTCTTCCTGAAGGCGATTCCATGCTTGGACTCGTTGAAGATCTCGATCTGGGGATGGTCGGGGCCCATGTGGCACTTGCCGCAGGCTTCGGGGCGGCGGGCCAGCTCGGCGGAGAACTCGTGGCGGGAGTGGCAGGCCGAGCAGGATCCCCAGGAGCCGTCGGTGTTGACCCTGCCGATGCCCGTGTTGGGCCAGGTGTCCGGTGCGTATACGGGAGGATTCCCGTCCACGGCGGGCTTGGAGACGCGCACGACGCTTCCGTGACACTGCTGGCACCCGTTGTTGGCCGCCGCAGGGCCCTCGGCGAAGCGCCCGAGGAAGTTGTCCACCGACCCGATGAACTGGGAGGCCGAATTGTGGCGGGAGTTGAAGAATTCCCTCGCCTCCTTCTCGTGGCACCTGGCGCAGGTCCTGGGGGAGACGTCGGTGACGATCTCGGCACCTTCGTGCTTCCAGATGTCGGGCCTCTCCACGGGCTTGCCGTTCTTCTTCAGGAGTTTCATGGTCTTGAGGCCGGTGTTCTTGTCCCAGGACATCTGGACCACGTAGCGGGGATTCTTCTCGTCGGGAAGCTCTCCCGGCTTGGGCACGCCGTGACAGTCCATGCACCCCACTCCCTGGACGGCGTGCTCGCTCGCCTTCCAGTGGGCGACGATACCCGGGTCCTTGCCGGGTGTTCCGTCCTTGTCCTGGGTCCCGTGGCAGTGGACACACCCGGCGGAGTCGCTTTTTACGACGACGTGGCGCTTCACGAGGACGTGTTCTTTCTCTGTGTATACCACGAAGCCGAGGACCACCAGGATGGCGATGGAAAGGAGGGCGATGACGACCTGTTTAGCCTTGAGTCCCATGGATTCCTCCAGATGCAATCGTATTCAGGCTCCCGTGCCGACGGCCTCGACGTAGGCCCAGGCCAGGTAGAAGGCGATGAAGATCGTTCCGATGAGGACGCTCAGTTCGAAGCGCCACTTGAGGGTCCGGTCGAGTTTCCGGAAGGCGGCCCAGTCCAGGAGGGGCCAGAAAAGGAGGGCCGCGCCGGCCAGGCCCATGATGGCCACACCGACGGGACCGGGTACGAGCTTGAGAAGGTGGTAGAAGGGATAGAAATACCACTCGGGCTTGATATGGGCGGGAGTGACGGTGGGATCCGCCGGGACGCCCATCTGGGCGCTGAAGATGAAGGAGAGAAGGGTGATGACCAGGAAGATGTAGAGAAAGACCATGAGTTCGCTCAGCATGTGGTCCGGGAAGAAGTGGTAGGGACCGTGCCGGGCGGTGAGTTCCTTCTCCTTCCTCACGTCCTCCTCCGTTCCGGGTAGGTAGAGACCTTTCAGGCGGATGAAGAAGAGGTGGACGAGCCCGAAGAGGATCAGGGCCGCCGGAAGGACCTGGGCGTGGAGGGCGTACATCCTGCTCAGAGTGGCCTGGTTGATGTCGTCGCCGGCGAGAAAGAAGCTCTTCAAGGTTCCGCCGATCAGGGGGACCTGGGCCAGGATGTTTCCCGTCACGGTCACGGCCCAGTAGCTCGTCTGGTCGTAGACCAGGGAATACCCCGTGAAGGCCAGCCCCAGGGTGGTCCCCAGGAGGAAGACTCCGGCGATCCAGGTGGTCCAGCGGCCGTCCCGGTAGGACCCCGTGACGAAGACCCGCAACATGTGGAGGAAGAGGGTGATCACCATGAAGGTGGCGCCCCACTGGTGGATGGAGCGGAGGAACCAGCCGAACCGGGCGTTTTCGGTGATGTACTGGATGGACTGGTAGGCCGTGGCCGGCTCTGCCCTGTAGTAGAAGGCCAGAAGGAGGCCTGTGACGGCCTGGACCAGGAACAGGAGTCCCACCACTCCGCCCCAGCACCACCACCACTTCTTGGAGGAGTGGGGGAGAGGCTCGTCCACCTTTTCGTAGAGACCCTCGATGTCGATCGGAAACGCCCGGAGCAGCGGATGTTTCTCTTCGGCCGTCATGGATCCTCCTCTACCCGGGAGACCGGATCAGTCGAACTGAACGAAGACCAGACCGTTGCGGACCTGAACGGGATACCTTTCGAGGGGGCGCTTGGGAGGGCCCGATACGGGGTTGCCCTCGCCGTCGAAGACTCCCTGGTGGCACGGGCAGTCGAAACGGTGTTCCTGGGGCCGGTAGAAGACCGTGCAACCCAGGTGGGTGCAGACCGTGCTCAAGGCAAGGAGCTTCCCCTCCTTGGTATGAATGAGGATCACCTTCCGCTTCCTGGGGTCCAGGATGGTTCGGGTGGTCCCCTTGGGAACCTGGGTCAATTGGCAGACGAAGATGGGCTTTCCCTTCTTCTTCCGCACGGGGTAGAGGAAGCCCGCGGCCAGGAATGCGGCGATTCCTCCCAGGACGGCGAGAAGGAAAGCGATTAGGACGCCCAGGAAGGAGCGCCTCTTCATGGGTTCCTGTGGTTCGGTCACGGTCAACCTCCCGCCGGGGAACCGGGGATATTGTGAGAATACGTTGTCAGGATTTCTTCCTGGTTCGACGTCGGGCCTCCGGGCGAGGCCTGGGTGACGAGGTCATACTAGGACCGTTCGAGAGGGGGAAAAAGGGGAAAAAAAGAGGAAGAAAAAGAGATTGTTTTTTCAAAATTGAAAACTACTTGACCACCAGGACGGGGCCCGCCGCCCGGGATGCAATCCGCAACGGTGCGGCCCCCAGGAGGAGCTGGCGGACCTGGCTCTTCCGGCTCGTCCCCAGGGTCAGGATGGTGCGGGCGTCGGCTTTCTGGAGGACCCGTTTTTCGAAGGGCCCTTCCTCCAGGCAGGTCCTGCAGGGGATGGCCGCCTTTTCCAGGTAGCGGCCGGCCCTCTCCAGGCACCGGCGGGCCTCCTCGGCGGGGAACCCTCTCTCCGTCACGGCGCAGACCTCCAAGGGCGCCACCAGGACCTTGGCCAGGCGGGCCGCCAGGCGCAGGGCCTTCCAGGCAGGCGGCGAACCGTCGAAACAAACCAGGAACCGGTATTCTCCCTCTTCCCACTTCCGGATCACCAGGACCGGGGGCTCGGTGAACTGGAGGACCCGGTAGATCTGGCGCCAGGAACGGGGCATCCCCAGGAAGATCATGTCGTAGGTCCGCTCCCGGGTCTCGATGACAACCTCTTCCTCGAGCCTCCCTTCCCTGAGGAGGAGGCGGAAGACCTGGCCGTCCAGCCCAAGGAGCTCCCGGGCCAGGGTCCCGTCCTTCCTCCTGTGGAGAGGGGTCTTGGTGAGGGGCCGGCCGTCGGAGGCGAGCAGCACCATCCGGAAGCCCACGAGCCACTCCTCCACGAGGGCGAGTTTCTTCATGGCCGCCGTCTCCATCTCCCACTCGGTGAGGAGGTCGGCCGCCAGGTCGGTATGGGAGCGGAACTCCTGGCGGGATCCCGGGCTCACGGCAAGGAAGGTAACGTTCGCCTCGAAGCCCAGGCCTACGATCCCGGTGAAGCGGACCAGGTCCTTGGTGGAGAGCTCCTCTCCAATTACCGCCAGGAGCTCCACTCGTGCCGTCTTTTCCCGTTTCCCGTTCATTCCTACCTTCAGATCGAAAAGAGGGGCCAATAGAGGCCCGCCAGGAGAAGCACGAGAAACATGGACAAGAAGGCCATCTTCCACCCGGTCCTGAGGAAGTCCCCCGGATGGACCCATCCCGAGGAGTAGACGATGCTGTTGGCTGGGTTGGCCATGATCGTGAAGTAGGAGAAGGAGCTTCCGGCGGCGCACATGATGCCCACCAGGGCGACATCCTCGCCGGAAAGGGCCCCGAGAGCCAGGACAACCGGCCCGATCACCGAGACCGAGGGGCCTCCCGACATGACGTTGGCCGTGAGCATGGTGAGAAGTCCCACGACGAAGAGAAGGGGGAGGCCGTGGCGGAAACCCAGGGGGGCCAGGCCCTCCAGGACGGTTCTGGCCAGCCATTGGGCGGCGCCGGTCTCGCTCATGGAGATCCCCAGGGAGATGGCGGCGGCGTAGAGGAGAACGACCCCCCAGTTGACGCCTTTGTCCAGTTGTTCCCACGTGACCAGCCCCGTCACGAGGAAGAGGGTGGCTCCGAAGACGGCAACCGTGCCGATTCCGATCCTTTTTCCCACGGTGAAGAACCCCACCAGGGTGAGAAGCACGATGGCCCCCGAGAGCCAGGCCTTGGCCGATCCTCTTTCTCTTGCCGAGTCGGCCTTCAGGGAGGCCACGGCCCCGGCCAGGTCCCGCACGCCGGGCTTGAAGGTCCAGAGGCTCACCAGGGCGATGGCCGGCGCCGTGAGAAGGAGCATGGGGTAGGCCAGGAGGATCCACTCGAGATAGTCCACCTGGATCCCGTAGGGCCGGGAGCGGAGATACTCCATCATGATGGCGTTCCGGGCGCTTCCCGAGAGGGTACCGAAGCCTCCCAGGGCGGCGCTGTAGGCCAAGGCCACAAGCAGGGTCTTGGCCATCTTCTTCTCCTCTTCCGGGGGAGCACCGCTCCTTCGGACCAGGACCAGGGCCACGGGCATGAGGGTGGCCGCCACGACGTGGGGGCCGACGAAGGAGGCGAGCAGGGCCGCCAGGACGGAAAGCCCCAGGGTGATCTTCTTGAAGCCCGTCCCCGTGAGGCGCACCAGGAAGAGGGCGATTCGCCGGTCCAGTTTCTGGTGGACCAGGGCGGCCCCGATCATGAGGGATCCCAGGATGAAGAAGACTGCGCCGCTCATGTAGGAGTGGGGCATGGCCTCGGGGCTCTTGATCCCGAAGACCACTTCGCCCACGCCGATCAGGAGGGCCACGGCCGGAAGGGGCACGGGGTCGGTGAGGAAGCAGACCACGGCGAAGACCAGGAGGGCCAGGGTTCCCTGGCCGCTCTGGGTCAGGCCCTCGGGCCTGGGGAGGAGGAGGGTGAGGCCCGCCAGGGCCAGGGCGGCGAAGAAGTATCTCCTGCGGAGGATTTCGAAGAGGAGGGCCCGGAGCATGGTCAGCCCTCTTCTTCGGCGGCGGCGGCCCTGAGGTAGAGGAGGGATGCTCCTGCCGCCGCGGCGGGTCCGGCAAGGAAGAGGTTGTATACGGGAATCATGAAGGAGAGTGTGACGGCCAGGCCGAAGCCCATGCTGGCCGGGAAGTGGGAGCGCACCCAGGCTCGTTGCCGGGAGAAGGAATAGCCTCTCCGCCCCAGGGGGAAGTCGAGCCAGGAGAGGGCGGAGAGCCAGCTTCCCAGAAGGAGCCCCACCAGGAGGCCCGCCCCGAGGAAGAGGGAGGCCAGGCCCGCAAGGAGGAGGACCGCCAGGTCGAGGAGAAGGAGCTTCAGGCCCACCGAAAGATCGTGGCCGATGCCCCGGAAGAAGCTGAAGGAAGACTCGGGCGGAGCCTGTCCCAGGATGTGGGCCTCGATCCTCTTGGCCAGGGGTTCGTGGAAGGGGCCGGAGAGGACGGGGACGAGGACGGGGAAGAGCACGAAGGCCATGGCCACGAGGACCACCAGCACGACGGCGCCGGAGAAGAAGAAGAGGAACCCCCCCAGGGTCCCGTGGACCAGGCTCTCCAGGTAGGAAGCGCCCCAGGTCAGCCAGGCTCCCACTCCCGCGGCCACGAGGATCACCATGGCGGCCAGGTTGCCGAGGATGGAAAGGAGGAGAACCTTGCGGGCCGAGGGGACCCGGAGGACCAATCCGGCTCCCTCTACGACGAAGAGGAAACCCTGGAGAAAACCTGGGCTCTTGGGGCGGCTCACTTCCCTTCCCGTCCTCCTCTCCGGGCATCTTCCACCGCCCGGGCGAGGATCCGGACGGCGGGTTCGATCTCCTCCTCCTTCGTGAAACGGCCCACGGAAATCCTGAGCGTGCCCAGGCCCGCCTCCTCGGGCACGCCCATGGCGCGGAGGACGTGGGAAACCTCCCGGGTGTCCTGGTGGCAGGCCGCCCCGGCGGAGACGGCCAGTTCCATGCCCACCTGGGCGACCAGGTCGGGCCCCAGGATGCCCGGGACGAAGAGGCTCGTCGTGTTGGGGAGCCTGGAGGCTTCCCGGGCATGGATCCCGGCACCGGGGATCCTCTCCAGGAGGAGCTCTTCCATGCGGTCTCTCAAGGCGGCCAGGCGTTCCGCTTCCCCGCCGGCCAGTTCCTCCCCGGCGATACGGGCGGCCTCCCCCAGGCCTACGGCCAGCATGACCGGCTCGGTCCCGGGCCTGAGGCCTCTTTCCTGGCCCGCCCCGCGAAGGACCGGCCGGAGGGGGATCCCTTTCCGGACGAAGAGGGCTCCCACTCCCTTGGGCGCATAGAGCTTGTGGCCCGCGAGGGTGAGGAGGTCCGCTCCCAGGGTCTTTGCGTCGAAGGGGATCTTGCCCGCTGCCTGGGAGGCGTCCGTGTGGAACAGGATCCCCTTCTCCCTCACGAGGCGGGCGGTCTCCTCCACGGGCTGGAGGGCGCCGACTTCGTTGTTGGCGAGCATCACCGTGACCAGGACGGTCTCGGGCCGGAGGGCCTCCAGGACTGCGCCGGGGCGGACCCGGCAGTTCCGGTCCACCGGGACGAGGGTGTAGTCGCAGTCGGCTTCCTCCTTCAGGGCGGAGAGGACTTCCAGGACGGCCGGGTGCTCCACGGCCGTGGCGACGATGTGGCCGCCTCTCGGCCGGAGGGCCCGGACCGCCCCCCGGATGGCAAGGTTGTTGGATTCCGTCCCGCCGCTGGTGAAGAGGATCTCTCCGGGTTCGGCATCCAGGAAGGCCGCCACCTTCCGGCGGGCCTCCTCCAGGGCTTGCCTGGCCCTGGCCCCCCAGAGGTGGGCGCTCGAGGGATTGCCGAATTCCTTCTCCAGCCAGGGAAGCATGGCCCGGGCGACCCTGGGGTCCACGGGAGTCGTGGCGTTGTAATCCAGGTAGATGCCTTCACCCATGTCTTTGAAGGTGGCGCCGGGATGGGCCCTCGGCAAGGAGAAATCCCCGGGGCGGCTCAGTAGGGGAACCAGACGGCTGCGCCGGGGGTCATGCTGAAGAACCCCGGGGCCTGGAGGTCCACGAGGAGAGCCTGGAAGAAGAGGGGGCGCCCCAGGAAGGTGGGTCCCGGCGGGGGAAGGTGGATCACGGTCCGGGCGGTTCCCGGGATCCCGCCGATTCCCTGGTCGAGCTGGATGGGGGTGGTCACCATTCCGGCCGGGGAGACCAGGAGCAGCCCTCCGCCGAAGAAGATCCGGTCCGGCCTCGAGGAGAGGAAGAAGAGGCCCGGCATGTAGGGGGTTCCTTTGTCCACGACGAAGCGCAGGCTGGCGCAGGCCGTGGAGGGAGGGCCTCCCTGGAGGGAGAGAGTGGGGGCCAGGCCCGCTCCACCTTTTTTCCCGATGCCGTAATTGGCCCAGCCCGAGCGGAAGGAGGACGGGGGAAGGACACCGGCGGCGATGTGGACCTCGTCCACTGCGCCGGCGAGGTAGGCGCCGTTCTCACCGGCTCCCACCAGGAGGGGCTGTTTCAGGTCGGGCGTCTGGAAGGGAGAGAGTGGGAGGGTGGAGAGGAGCCTGCCGTCGCCGTAGAGGCGGGACTCCTTGCCGTCCCAGGTGACGGCCACGTGGTGCCACTCGCCGGGTCTGGCTTGGACCCTCCCGTAGAGCACCTGGGGAACTCCCTGGGAGTCCAGGACCTTGAAGGCGAAGCCCGAGGGGAAGCTCATGAAACGCAGTTCGAAGACGGCGTTACAGGAGGAGCCCTTCCGGGAAAGGATGGGATGGACGGGGAGATTGAACTTGTCCACCCTGACCCACGCTTCGAGGGTGAAGGGATAGGAGAGGCGGAGGAGGTTCCTGGAGTCCTGGACCTGGAAGGCCCCCGTCTTGGGTGCGCTCTTGAGGGCCATTCCCCAGGGGGCCCGGATCCGGGAGGCTCCTGGGACCATCCGGCCGTCCAGGCGGAAGGGGCCGACGTCTTTCAGGGTGGTCCCCTGGGTCTCGTCCAGGTGCCACAGGGCCATCGTGCCCAGGCGCGGGTCCAGGTATCCCCCGGAATAGTGGACGTTCGACTGGGAAGGAAGCCGGGGCCCCGGAAGGGCGGTGCTCAAAATGAGACCGGCCGTCCAGGCGGCATGTGTGAAAGCCCTGGCTTTCATGAGAGAGAAAGTCCTCGTGGGGGATCGAAAGGAAGATTGTAAAAAGTAGGATAAAGGGAAGTTAGTTCTTGGAAAAGGGGAAATGTCTCATTTTGGCCCTGGTTTTTGCTCCCTCTGGACCTTTTCGGTACGAAAGGGCCTCCGAATCCTGGGTGGGAGGGGGGAAAAACGTGTAGGTTCCCTGGATCATGGGCTGGATCTTGAGTGCCAGTAGGCGGACTGACATCCCCTCCTTCTTCGGGGAGTGGCTCCTGCGCCGCCTGGAAGAGGGATTGATCCGGGTGCCCAATCCCTTTCGGCCCAGCCAGGTCAGGGAAATCCGGCCCAGGCCCGAAGATGTGGACGCCCTGGTCTTCTGGACCAAGGACCCGGCCCCTTTCTTCTCCTTCCTGGACCGGCTGGAGGGGTTGGGATACGGCCGGTACGTCTTCCTTTTCACTTTGAATGCCTACCCTTCCTTTCTGGAGCCGGGCCTTCCGCCCTTGGAGGAGCGGATCGGAAGTTTCCGGGCCTTGGCGGAGAGAATCGGCCCTGGGAGGGTGACCTGGCGGTACGATCCCATCCTCTTCGGAGGGGACCTGACACCCCGGTGGCACCAGGAACGTTTCGCCTTCCTGGCCCGGGCCCTGGAGGGGGCCACGGAAAGGGTGATCGTGAGCCTGGTGGACCTCTACAGGAAGACTCTCAGGCGTCTATCCGCCCTGGAGGGGTTTTCTTTTTCCAGGGAACCGGACCGGGAGCCGGGGCTGGAGGCCTTGCTGGAGTCCATGGCGGCCCGGGCGGCCGAGAGGGGAATGGGGATCCAGGCCTGCGCCGAGGGGGGGAGGCTCCTTCCCTGGATTCCCGACGGGGCCTGCCTGGATGCGGCCTGGCTGGAGAGGGTCCTGGGGCGGCCCATGCCGGGGGGAAGGCACAAGGGCCAGCGGGGGGATTGCCTTTGTGATTTTTCCCTCGACATCGGCGTCCACGGGACCTGCGGCCATGGTTGCGTGTATTGTTACGCCACGGCGGACCACGAGAGGGCCCGCAGGGTGGCGATGCGCCAGGACCCGGAAGCGCCGGTCCTGGGAGGGGAAAGGGAGCGGGGAGGGGAGGGCGGAGGATCATCTTGAAGGAACGAGACCCAGGGCGGCCGGGAGGGAAGGAGCGGATCCGGAAGGCCGTTGTGCCTGCGGCGGGAGGAGGGACCAGGATGCGGCCTTTGAGCCTGGCCGTGCCCAAGCCTTTCTTTCCCCTGGGCAACCTCCCCCTTGTGGAGTTCGCCTTCCAGGAGGCGAAGGCGGCTGGAATGGAAGAGGTCGCCCTGGTGGTTTCGCCGGGGATGGTGGAGCCGGCCCGCCGTTACCTGGAAGGAAGGGATCCTTCCTGGATTCCCGTGGAGGTCCTGGTCCAGGAGGAGCCGAAGGGACTGGCCGACGCGATCCTCCGGGCCCTTCCCTGGCTGGAGGGGGAGGGGGCGGCGGTCTTGAATCCGGACAGCCTGTTCACTTCGCCGGGGCCGCCCCTGGAGATCATGACCGGGGCCGCGGGGGCGGTGGAGAATCCGGTCCTTCCCCTGATCCGGGTGGAACCCGGATGGGCCGGCAGGGTGGCCGCTGCGGGGCGGGTCCGCGTGGAGGAAGGGGAGGGGCCTGTGTATCCGATCCTGGAGGTCCTCCCCAAGGAACGGGGGAAGACCTTCGCCGAGATTCCGGAGAATTGGAAATGCGGTGGGCGGTACTTGCTCCCCGCCCGGTGTCTGGAAGAGATGGGCGCCGAAAGACTCGGGGGGAAGGAGCACGACGATACCCCATACCTGGCCAGGTGGGCCTCCCAAGGACGGCTTCTGGGCGTGCCCGTGGGGGGAAGGCCCTTGGATTGCGGGATTCCGGAAGGATACCTGGAGACCTGGAAGGTCCTCCTGGGAGAAGAGAGGCCCCCCTGGTGGCCCGGGTGAGAAGAAGTTCCTTGCACCAGGGAGATTTCCCTTCCCCTGGATCACCATGAGCCCCGGCGGGACGAGCCACGGCCCAAAGGGCCATAGATTCCCCTCGTTGGCCCCGGCCGGCTCGGGCATGAGCGAAGCATATTTCCCCCTCGTTAGCCCCGGCCGGCTCGTTCATGAGCGAAGCATATTTCCCCCTCGTTAGCCCCGGCCGGCTCGGTCATGAGCGAAGCTCATGTCCGAGACGTCCGGGGAGTGGCGACCCCATCGACAGCGCCACCCCTCACAACAAAATCGACCCCCCCCACGTTGGAATTCTCTCGGAAAAAAGCGTGACCGATGGGTCTGGAGCCCAGACGAATCGGGTGGTTGGGTGGGGGTGGTGGGCTCCAAGCGTGTTTCGTTTCGAGACGTTGCGCCTTTCCGTTTTCTTCCTTCTCAAAAAATCGGCTTGCTCGGCGTTCAGGGGCCGGGCTTGGCCCGGCCCCTGAAGAAAATCTTGAAAAGGGCTATGGTTGCAATTGCCTGAACACCAACAACACCTGCTTCCCCTGACGTCGGGCATGTTGCGGCCCTTCGGGCCGCACATCCCCGCCGGCAGGGGCTAACGTAGATATCTGGGGCAGGGGCTAACGGGAGCATCGGAAGCTCATGTCCGAGACGTCCGGGGAGTGGCGACAACTCCGAAACGTTCCCGAGCTGCGAGGGTCCATGCTTCCCCTGACGTCGGGCATGTTGCGGCCCTTCGGGCCGCCCATACCCGCCGGCAGGGGCTAACGGAGATATCTGGGGCAGGGGCTAACGTAGGTATCGGGGGCAGGAGCTAACGTGAGCATCGGGGGCAGGGGCTAACGTAGATATCTGGGGCAGGGGCTAACGTAGATATCTGGGGCAGGGACTAACGTAGATATCTGGGGCAGGGGCTAACGGGAGCATCGGAAGCTCATGTCCGTGTTTTCAGAAAGGCAGGCCGGCAGGTTGTTTTTCCTTGGCCAGCATCCAGGCCTCGTCTCTGGAGATGACCTTCCGGGAGAGGAGTTTCTCCAGGCTGGCCTCCATGGTGCACATCCCCAGTCCTCTTCCCCTCTTCATGTGTGCCGGAAGGTCGTGGAGGTCTCCCTTCTTCACGGCTTCCTTCACCGACGGAGAGGCCAGGAGCACCTCCACGGCCAGGGCAAGGCCCGTTCCAAAGCGCTTCTTGACCAGGGCCTGGGCCACGACGGCGTTCAAATGCCAGGAGAGGATGGTCCGGGCCAGCTCGACCTGGTCCGGCGGAACCAGTCCCAGGAATTTCTCCAAGGCGGAAACGGTCCTGGCCGAAGAGATTCCGGCGAAGACCAAGAGACCCGCGTTGGCCGCCTCGAGGATGGCCTGCACCGTTTCTCCGTCCTGGACTTCCCCCACCATGAGGACGTCCGCTCCCAGGAGAAGGGCCTCCCTCGCCCCGGCGGCGGCGCTTTCCACGTGGATTCCCACTTCCCTTTGGTGGACCAGGCCGGGACCCGGCTCGGTATGGAGGTATTCGATCGGATCCTCCACGCTGATCACGTGTCTTCCCGCCCGGGCCGCTTCCCCAACCAGGGCCGCCAGGGTGGTGGTCTTCCCAGACCCGGTGGGACCGGTGAAGAGATTGATCCCCGAACGCCTTCCGGCCAGGGAGACTACGCAATCCGGGAGGCCAAGTTCACCGGGAGTGGGCACTTCCCTGGGAATGGGATGGAAGACCGCCCCCAGGCCCTGGGAGTGGCGGAAGACGTGGGCCCCGAAGCGGGTCTCTCCCGGGCCTTCGAAGATCAGGTCCACCTGCCCTTCCTGGTCCAGTTTGGCCTTTTGGTCCGGCGAGAGGAGTCCCTCCAGAACCCTGTCCAGTTCCTCCTCGACGCAAGGAGGATCCTCCGAGGGGACCAGGGCTCCCTGCACCCTGTAGAGGGGCGGCGAGCCGGCCTTGAGCATGAGGGACGATCCTCCCATGCGGAGCATCGCATCCAAGAGGGCGTGGAGATCGGCGGCCATGGTCAGACTCCCGCGCCTGCGGCGCCAAGCGATTCCAGTCTCTTCAGGAGGCGCCCCTTGTCCTGGGCGGCCTCGAAGGCGTCCTCGAAGGAGATCTTCCCCTGGATGAGGAGTTCCGTGAGGGATTCGTCCAGGCCCACGGAGCCGCTCTCCTTCTCGAGTTGCAGGAGAAGGCCAAGCTGGTCCGTCCTTCCCGCAAGGATCTCCTCGGACACGGGCGGCGTATTCACGAGGATCTCCAGGGCCAGGACCTTTCCCCTGCCGTCCCGCGAGGGGAGGAGGCGCTGGGCCAGGACGGCCCGAAGGGTCGTGGCCAGGATCCGGCGGGCTTCGGCCCCGCCGGGACCGGGAAAGGCCTTGAAGATCAGCTCCAGAGTGTGGGCGGCCGTGGGGGCGTCCAGGGTCGCAAGAACCAGGTGACCCGCCTCGGCCGCTTCCAGGGCGGCCAGGAAGGCCTCCTTGTCGGGGATCTCCCTGGTGGCGATCACGTCGGCGTCCTCCCGGGCGGCGGCCCTTACGGCCTCGGGGAAACTCCGGACGTCCCTTCCCACCACCCGGGAGAGGATCGTGCCCTTCCCCTTGGGAAGATCCATCTCCAGGCTCTGGTCCAGGACCACGGCGGCCACTTGGTTCTCCTTGCAGATGTGGGCCACCATGGCGGCCAGGGTGGTGGAACGGCCGTGCCCCGCCGGTCCCACCACGAGGATCAGGCCTCTTCCAGGATGGAGGAGGTCCGCCACCACGGGGGGGTGGCCCAGCTCTTCGAAGGAAGGGACCTTGGTGGGTGCCAGGTGGACCGCTACGGCCGGGCCGGTCCAACTGTTGAAGACCAGGGCCCGGAACCTGCCCCCTGCAGGGTCGGCGCCGAAATAGGTGGTGCAGGCGAGGCTCTCGGATTCCAGGGTCTCCAGAGCCTGGACCCCCTCTCCCGTCAGCCCGGCCAGGAAGGTCTCCATGTCCCGGCGGGTGACGGGCGCCTCTCCAACGGGAAAGACCCGGCCGTAGACCTTGAACCTCGGCCTCCTGCCCAGGGAAAGGAAGAGGTCCGTCGCTCCCAGGGTCCTGGCGTAGGAGAGGAGGCTGGAAGGCTCCATGGCCAGGTCCGCCTTGGGCCGCAGGGGGCCCTCTTTCCTTGCTCGCCCCTTCCGGCGGCGGGCCTCCTGGACTTCCAGGACCCGCTCCAGGGTCTCCCGGGAGATGAGCCCTTCCGCGATGAGGATCTCCCCCAGGGGACGATGGTTGGGAGAGAGAGCCTGGATCTGGAGACACCGCTCCAGTTCTCCGGCCGAAAGAAAGGGCGTCTCCAGGAGGATCTGCCCCAGTCGTTCTTCCTGCATGTCCGCCCCTTTTCCCAAGCAGGCCATGCTCGTCCCTTCCCCCCTCGGGAAGGGCTTTCCCCACCTGGTCTTCTTCGGGCGGGCCGAGGCTCGGTCTTGAGGGGCGGTCCGGTGGGCCTTCCAGGGAAGAGGGCTACTGAATGGTGAATTCCTTCATGTTGGTCAGGACCAGCTTGTTGAGGTTGGTCAAGGGGCCCACCAGGCCCTGGACCCCCAGCTTGGCCCCGATGAGGGAAGGATCCTTGGGAAGGGGGATTCGGCTCTCGAAGATGTCGTTTCCCGGGGCCACTCCCGAGGCCAGGACCAGGAGGATCCTGTAGGGAGAGAGGGAGAACGTCCCGAAGGGCGTGGGAAGGGGAGTGGAAGGGATGCCCAGGAGGTCGAAGACGGCCCAGCCCGACTTGGCCCAGGTCCGGATCCGGAGTTTCCCGCCGATCTTGGGCTTGGAGTCCAGGTCCAGGTAGGGGTAGGAGAACTTGAGCACCCTGGCCTCGGGAATGGCCGAGGCGTTGTAGGTGATGGCGAAGACTTCGCCGTCCTTGTTCATGGCGATGTCCAGGGGCGGATCCCCCGATCCGAAGCCCGTCACCCAGTCGAAGACCTTGGTCTTGAAGGTCTTGCCCGAGGGGATGAGCTGGATCCGGACGATCTTGCGGGTCCGCTTGGTCGTGTTGACCGCCCAGTTCCCGGGGAGGGGCCTGTGGAGCACCATGAGGAGGGAGCCGGCGAAGCCGGGAAACCTGGGGTGGGTATAGAAGAGGATCCCGCAGGGGGAGCTGTGGGGCGGGAAGGTGGCGATGGGGGGGATCGTGTTGGCCCCTTCCGTGGGGAATCCGTAGAAGCCCCCCTTCACGTAGTGGTTGAGCTCCTCCGGCGGTGCCTGGAGGCCCAGGTCGTCCCGGCCGTTGTCGCCGCCGAAGAGATTGCCCTTGTCGTCGAAGCAGAGATCGAAACAGTTGCGGATCCCCCGGGCGAAGATCTGGAGTGTGGATCCGGGATTCTTGGCGGCCGGGTTGAAGCGGACGATCGTGGCCAGGTTCGGGGCGCCCGGGGCCTGGTTGTAGAGGGAGCCGATGCTCACGTAGATCCACCCGTCCTGCCCCAGGACGAGCTGGTTCGTCTCGTGGTAGTTGTGGGGGATCTTGGGAATGACCGTGAGGAAGTTGGGATCGGGCTCGCCGTCCTTGTTGGTGTCCTTGAACACCCCGATGGCTCCGTAGAGGCTCACCCAGAGGTCGCTCCCCACGAAGAGCATGCTCACGATGTTGGGGATGGCCGAGGCGCTCACGGGAAACTGGTAGACCGGCGTGTCGGCCACGCCGTCGCCGTTCTTGTCCTCCAGCCGGAGGATGGATCCTCCCAGGTTGCACACCCAGAGCCTGCCTTTCTGATCGAAGGTGAGGCAGGTGGGCATGAGGAGGCGGTGCTTGGCGCCCTGGGCGAAGACCTTGAACCAATAGGGATGGGGAACCTTGGGATCGACGGGCAAGGTCTGGGACCGGAGCCCAGGGGCTCCGCACAAGAGGAGGAAGAGGCCGAGAAGCTGGAGGGTTCGTCTCATGAGTGGCGTCCCGGTTTGGATCGACGGGCGGAGTTTCTGTTCAGGATCCGGCGGGAGAGGTAGGTTTCCCCCTCCCAGTAAAGTAATCGGAATTTTCGATTCTCATCTTGCCGGAAGGCCCGTCAACCCCCGGGTAAGGAGGGGAACGTCCCCGATCGAGAGGGTTTTGATCGATCCCGGGACGGTGGAAGGGCATTTTTCCCCCTCCCTTCCTCATGCCGAAGCCGGATCGGCCGAGAATCTTCCCGGGAAAAGGGGAAGAAGGAGGGGCCCTTTCGGGAAACGGCTCCTCCAGGGAACACACGGCCGCGGCGGGTCGAGAATTCGCCGACTTCGATCCTTTGCCTGCAGAGCCTGCCGCGGCCTCCTACACGGGGAGCCGGCCTTCCGGGGCCGGCTCCCTTCTTTTCAGGCCCGCCGGGGAGGGCGGACCCGGCCGGAAGGGGTAGAATCGCAGGGTTCCCAGGGGAGATCCCAGGAGGTGACCATGCGGTTCGCGGCGGCACCGGTCCTTTCGGCCCTTCTTCTCCCGGCCATTTTCTTCTCTTCCTGTGCGGCCGGGAAGCCCGGGGAGAGAGGAGGAGGGCCGGGAAACGAGCTGGTGAGCACCGGGCCGGGACTTCCCGGCAAGGCCCCCGCCGGCAGGCGCCCTTGGGCCGGCCGGTTCGAGAAGACCTTCCGCCGATTCGAAGAGGAAGACGCAGCCTATCCCGTCTCCAGGGGGGCGGTGGTCTTCATCGGAGACGGGCTGGTGGCCTCGTGGAAGGGGCTCTTCCAGGACATGCGCCCTCTCTCGGCGGTGAACCGGGGCGTGGAGGGCGCCGGCATGAAGGAGATCCTGGGGGCGGCGGACTGGTTCGTGATTCCTTATGAACCGCAAATGGTCGTCGTCCGGGCGGGCCTGGAGGACCTGGCTTCGGGACGGTCCCCCCGGGAGGTCTTCGCTCTCTTCCGGGCCTTCGCCGCCAAGGTGCGCAGGGCCCTTCCGAAGACGGGGATCTTCTTCCTCTCCCTCCTCCCGGGTCCGGAACGCTGGTTCTTGCGGGAGAAGGCCCGGGAGGTGGATCGTGCCCTCCGGAAGTGGTGCAAGGGCCGGTGGGGGATGAATTTCCTCGACCTCGCGCCCGCCATGCTCGACGAAGAGGGGCGGCCAAGGCCGCTCCTCTACGCCGACGGGCGCCGCCCGTCCCGGCGGGGCTACATCCTTCTCAAGGCCCTCCTCAAACCTCTGCTCCTTCAAGGCCGGGAGACCTACGAGCCTTATCCGGATCCTCGTTTCTACGGCAAGGTGGGGAAGATCCGGTGGCAGGACCTCACCGCCCGGGACCTCGAGGAGCTTCCCCTCCTCTCCCCGCCGCGGGGGACTTCCCCCGAGGAGGAGGCCGGGATCCGCCGCCTCGTAGATACGGTGGGCCGCACGGGAGAGCCGGCGGCCCGGGTCTTCCGGGCCTACAAGAAGCTGGCCGACATCGGCTACGAGGCCGTCCCTGCGGTGATCAACAAGATCGTCCGGCTGGACTACACGAGGCGGGACGACGTGGTCCGGGGGGCCCTCTACTTCGACCTCCTCAAGGACATGTGCGGCGGCGTTGGCCTGGAATTCCACGGGGCCGTCCTGCCCGGATCGGATTTCCCGCCCCCCTGGGAGAACGGCTACGACATCAACTGGAACCGGGGGGCCGCCTTGCAGTGGTACCGCTTCTGGGTCCGCTACGGCACAGACAGGGAGACCTGGAGGCGGACCCTCCTTGGCATTCCCCGCTTTCCGGACTGAACGCCCCCTCCCGGTCCGCCCGGGAAGGAAGGCAAGAGCCCTGGTGGTGGCGCCGGAATGACGGCCCGGGTAGATTTCCCCGGCGTCCGGTGGGGGGGGGAAGGAATCTTCTTTCGAGAGCTGACCCAGGAGGACGGAAGAACCATGTTGGACGAGATCGTTGCGCGCATGAAGGAGGCGAAGGAGAGGGCCGCTCACCTGACGGTGTCTCTTTGACTTGGCCGGGGCCAAGAAAAGAATCGCCGAGATCGAGAAGGCCATGGGGGCCGAGGGCTTCTGGGACGACCGGGAGCGTTCGAAGAAGCTCATGGCCGAGTTCAAGCGCCTGAAGAGCCGGGTCGAACCCCTCTCCCAGGTGGAGAAGGCCCTGGAGGAGGGGGAGGTCCTGGTGGAGCTGGGCCGGGAGGCCGGGGACGTCCAGGAGGTGGAATCGGACCTGGAGGAGACCGTCTCCCGGGCGGAGGCCTTGCTGGACAAGGTGGAGTTCCAGCTCATGCTGGGCGGGGAGCACGATCTCAAGAACGCCTTCCTCTCGGTCCATGCCGGGGCGGGAGGGGTGGAGGCCTGCGACTGGGCGGAGATGCTCCTTCGGATGTACCTGCGCTGGGCCGAGCGGCAGGGCTTCCAGGCCGAGATGGTGGACGTCCTTCCCGGCGAAGAGGCGGGGATCCGGAACGCCACGGTCCAGATCAAGGGTGATTACGCCTACGGCTACCTCAAGGCCGAGGCCGGGGTCCACAGGCTGGTCAGGATCAGTCCTTTCGACGCGGCCTCCCGGAGGCATACTTCCTTCGCCGCCGTGGAGGTGATCCCCGAGTTCGACGACGACGACGAGATCGAGATCCTGGACAAGGACCTCCGGATCGACACCTACCGGGCGAGCGGAGCCGGCGGCCAGCACGTGAACAAGACCGAGTCGGCCGTGAGGATCACCCACATCCCCACGGGAATCGTCGTGACCTGCCAGAACGAGCGGAGCCAGCACAAGAACCGGGCCGTAGCCCTGCGGGTCCTCAAGGCGAGGCTCTTCCAGCGCCAGCAGATGGAGAAGGAAGAGGAGATCCGGGCCCTCTACGGGGACAAGGGCGAGATCGCCTGGGGCAACCAGATCCGGTCCTACGTCCTGGCCCCCTACCAGCTCGTGAAGGATCTCCGGACGGGGTTCGAGACGGGCAACACCCAGGCGGTCCTGGACGGAGACATCCAGGGCTTCATCGAGGCTTACTTGAAAGGCGTGCGGAGGCAGAAGAAATGAAGGTGGAGAGGGCCCTGATCTCGGTTTCCGACAAGCGGGGGATCGTGGACTTCGCCCGGGGCCTGGCCGACATGGGAGTGGAGATCCTCTCCACGGGAGGCACGGCGGCGGCCCTGAAGGATGCGGGGATCCCCGTCCGGGAGGTCTCGGACTACACGGGGTTCCCCGAGATGATGGACGGACGGGTGAAGACCCTCCACCCCAAGGTGCACGGTGGGATCCTGGCCTTGCGGGACGCCCCGGACCACCTGAAGGCCATGGGGGAACACGGGATCCTTCCCATCGACATGGTGGTGGTGAACCTCTACCCCTTCCGGGAGACCGCCGCCAAGGGCCTCTCCCGGGCGGAGACGATCGAACAGATCGACATCGGCGGTCCCTCCATGGTGCGTTCCGCCGCCAAGAACCATCGTTTCGTGGCGGTCCTGACCGACCCGGAGGATTACACGGCCGTCCTCGCGGAGATGCGGGCCACGGGGGGCGAAGTGGGGGAGCCCACCAGGCGGAAGCTCGCCCTGGCGGCCTTCCGGCACACCGCCGCCTACGACGCGGCCATCGCCGCCTGGCTCGCCGGCCAGGAGGAAGAGGGCGGCTTCCCCTCCACCTTCGCCGTCGTCGGGGACAAGGAGAAGGAGTTGCGGTATGGCGAAAACCCCCACCAGGGTGCGGCCCTCTACCGCCTCCTGGAGGACCGTGGCCCTTCCGTGGCCGGGGCCAGGCAGGTCCACGGGAAGGAGCTTTCCTTCAACAACTTCCTCGACCTGGACGCGGCCCTCTCCCTGGCGGCGGAGTTCGGCCGGCCCGCCGCCGTGGTGATCAAACACACCAACCCCTGCGGGTGCGCCCTGGGAGAGACGCCCGCCCAGGCCTTCCTGGGCGCCCTCGAGGGGGATCCGGTCTCGGCCTTCGGGAGCGTCGTGGCCCTCAACAGGCCCGTGGACGAGGAGACGGCCCGGGCCATGGCCGGGGAAGGGACCTTCCTGGAAGCTGTGGTCGCCCCCTCCTTCCAGCCCGGCGCCCTGGAGATCCTGAAGGGAGCCAAGTGGGGGAAGAACGTCCGCCTCATGGAAGTACCCTCCTGGGGATTTCCCGGCGGCCCCCTCGAGATCCGTCCCGTGACGGGAGGTTTCCTCCTCCAGCACCGGGACGCCCCGGGCCTTTCCGATCCGGATTTCCGGGTGGTCACCTCCAGGAGCCCCTCCGAGGAGGAGCGGGAGGATCTGCTCTTCGCCTGGCACGTGGTGAAGCACGTGCGGTCCAACGCCATCGTCCTGGCCAAGGAGGGCAAGGTCGTCGGCGTCGGGGCGGGACAGATGAGCCGGGTGGACGCCGTGGAGCTGGCCGTGAAGAAGGCGGGGAAGCGGGCCGAAGGGGCGGTCCTCGCCTCGGACGCCTTCTTCCCCTTCGCCGACGGGGTGGAGGCCGCCGCGGCGGCCGGCGTGACCTGCGCAATCGAGCCCGGGGGCTCCAGGAGGGACCAGGAGGTGATCGCCGCCGCGGAGAAGGCGGGAATGAGCCTGGTCTTTACGGGGGTGCGACACTTCCGGCACTGATCGGGGATCCCCCCGGGGGGGGAGCGGCCCTCCCCGCCGGCTCGGGGAGGGCGGCTGGGGCTTCTCACCGGGAGGCGAAGAGAAGGGAGTTCCCCAGGATCCGGCGGGCAACGAGGGTGTGGAAGGCTCCGTCTCTCCGGACCAGGGAGCCGTAGAGGCCGGGCATGCAGAAGAGGACGATCCTCCCCTTTCCGTAGGGGGCCAGGGCGATTCCGGCTCCCAGGGTGGCTCCGTGATCCCTGCCGTAGCCCATGGGGACCTCCACCTTCGGGCCTTCCAGGAGGAGGCCGTTCTTGGGTCCCCTGGGCTGGTAGATCCAGGAGAGGACCTTTCCCGAGGGAAGACCTTCGAAGAGGGGGTGGGGCCGGTTGAAGTACCATGCCCCCATCCAGGATGCCCTCGATCGGCCCAGGAGGCCGCGGAATCTCCAGACCCCCAGGCCCGCGAGTTCCCGGGCCGCCCCGGCCGAGGCGGTGTCCGTTTCCGGAAGCAGGACCAGGGTCGTCCCATCCTCCCGGACCCGGCGGACCCATTCCTCTTCCAGGTAAAGGGGGGCCGGCCTGGGCCCCCAGAGGAGTCCGGTCCTGTCCCGGTAGGGCTTTCCGCCGCAATTGACGGCCCGGATCACTCCGTTTCCTTCCACCAGGATGGCGCTTACCTTGGGCAGGTCCGCCTTCGCCCGGGGGAAGGTGATCCGGATCTTTCCTTCAGGGCCCACGTGGACCGTGAAGGTCCGGTCCAGGGCCCGGTCCGGTCCTCCCGCAAGGGCGAGGATGTCAAGATCTCGTAGAACCGTCTTTCCGTTCAGGGCGACGTCGAAGATGCGGGCGCCCTTCCGCTTGTGCCAGATCTCGGCGAACTTCAGGGTGACCCGGTAGGCCCCCGGGGGGAGGCCGGTGAAAACGTAGGCGAGTTCGCCGGCCGGGCCGTTCTCCTCGGTCCGGTAGAGCGGATCGTCCTTGGTCCCGGCGATGGGGCGTTTCACCTCCAGGACCCCTCCCGTCCCGGAAGGCGGGGCCGCCAGGATGACCTTCAGGGGGGGGAGATCCTTGCGGAAGGCAGGAAATTCTACTCCCTCTTCCCCGAGGACCTTTCCCATGAACCCCCTGGGATCCGCAAGGGCGGTCTTCTTCAGGCCCTGCAGGTCCGGTATCTTCCAGTCCACGCAGTAGATCTCCTCCCGGCCCTCCACGAGGATCCTGTTTCCCCGGCGGAGGCTTCCCTCGATCCTCCAGAAGCCCGTGCTCCGTGGGGTGAAGGGCGTTCCCCGTGAAAGAAGAGTGCCCTTACCCCCGGCCGGGAGGAAGGCTTCCAGGGTGTGTCTTTCCCGGAGATTTCCCCCGGGGTCCAGGAAATCCAGGCGGAGTTCGCCCTTTCCCCGGATGGGGGGAGGGCCCGCCAGGTAGGCGTCCAGCAGGAAGGGGCGGTCCTTCTCCACTACGAGGTTTCGGGCCTTGAGGGCCAGGTGCAGGGGGCGTGTGTAGAAACGCAGGAGCTCGGCGTCGCCCTTCAGGTTCCTGAAGGAGTCCACCAGGCCCGAGTGGTTGTTGATTGCGGTGGATTCCCATCCGGAGAGGACCATGACGTCCGTGACCCCTCCGATCCTCCCATTCTCCACGATCCTTCCCCAGAAGGTGTAGGCCCGGTCACCGGCGCTCCGGAAGAGATCCGACGGGGTGGGAAAGGCGGCCCGGAAATTCCACCTGTCCAGGAAATTGCGGTATGCCGAAAGGATTCGTTCGTGGTCGGCCCTGTCGTAGCCCTTCCTTCCCGTCCCCCGGTAGAAGGATACGATCGCCCCGTGGTCGTCGGGAGTGGCGGCTCCCAGCATCTCCCCCCACATGACCACTTCCCTTCTGTTCTCGGACCAGGGCGTCATATTCCCGGGGCCGCGGTAGAAGGAGTCGTTCAGGACACCCGGTCCCCCCACGGTGTGCTTGTCCCACCAGCCGGAATACCCCGTGCCGTCGTCGACGCGGATCTTTCCCGTCCAGGGTTCCACCCAGGCCTGGTTCCAGGGTTTGATGCCGGACTTGAGGAGGATGATCCTGGTCGGATCGATTTCGTGCATCCTCCGCAGGATGTAGTAGATCCTGGGGTTGTGGAGGTCCGGCCAGATTTCGTTCTGGAGGCAATAGAGGACCAGGGAGGGATGGTTTCTGTCGCGGCGGACCATGGCCAGGACCTTGGCTGTCTCGTAACGTTCGGCGAAGGTCCTGGGCTCTCCGCCCTTCCCGCTGGTGTCCACGGGCCCCTTGGTGGGAGGCGAGTAGAGGAGTTTCCAGTGTTCCCTGTCCCGGGGCGCCAGGATCCGCTCTCCCGCACCGGGCTCCTCGTAGCGCAGGAGCCCGAGCTCGTCCTGGGCCTCCAGGACCAGAGGCCTGCCGATGCACCGGTGGAAGTTGAGCATGTTCAGGCCCAGGGCCTTTGCGGCCCGGACCTCCCTGAGCGCCCCTTCCCGGTCGGGCCAAAGCCCGTTGGGGGCCCAGAATCCCCAGGAGATGGCCGAGATCAGGAGGATGGGCCTTCCGTTCAGGAAGAGGCGGGCCTCCTTTCCCACTCCCCGGGCTTCGAACCAGCGGAAACCGAAGAGGCGGTCCATGCCGTCCGGGGCCGGGCCGCCTTGGGGTTCCAGCCGGGTCGAGGCGACGTAGAGGAAGGGGTGGTCCGGACTCCAGGGCCTGGCGCCCGGAACGACGAGGGTCCTTTCCAGGGTGGTCTTTCCAGGGGGAAGGGTGACCTGGAGGACCTTGGAGGCGAGGGTTCGTCCCGGGAGTCTCCTGGGGCGGATCTCCAGGGCCAGGCGGGCCCGGACGGCCCGGGAGAGTTCGTTTCGGATTTCCAGGCGGAGGACGATCGTCCCCGGTTCGGGCCGGTTCATGCAGAAGAGGTCGGCCACGTGGACCGGCGGGAGGGCTTCGGCGTAGATCCCCCCGTCCAGGCCTCCGAATCCGTGGCTCGTGGGAAAGAGATACTTGCCCCACCGGAAGGAGGTGGTGTCGTTCCATTCCATCCTTCCTCCAGGGTTGGTGATCCGCAGGGCGAGAAGCTGGTCGCGGGAGGGATCGATCCGGCCCGTCAGGTCCGCCGTAAAGGGGGTTTCCCCCACCAGGTGGTAGCCCACGAGTTTTCCGTCCAGGAAGACCTCCGCCCTGAGACGGGCGCCGCGGAAGTGGAGAAGGACTTTCCTGCCGGCGAAGGAGGGGGGGAAGCGGACCTTCCTCCACCACCAGCTCACGCCCAGGTAGTTCCCGTTCTTCACTTCCCTGTCGTCGTGCCAGTACTCGTATTCTCCGGCCGTGTAGGGCCGGAGGCCGGCCGCTCCCCAGAAGTGTTCCTCCACAGTGGAAGGGAGGGTCACGGCGATGCCCCGCCTTGGATCCAGGCCCTTCCATCCGCAGGAGGGTGGGTGGCCGGGCAGGCGCTCCAGGGGGGGGAGATCCCCGGGGAGATAGAGGATGTCCTTTTTCCAGGGAGCCTTCCGGTCCAGCCAGAGGCGCCATCCCGTCCCGGGGATCTCCAGCTTCGGGCGGGGCGGATCCTGGGGGGAAGCAGGTCCTGGCGGGAAAAAAAGAAGGAGAAAGAGCGACCAACCTGGAAAGGAACGCCCCATGGGTCCGCCTCTGTGTTTGGCAAGGAGAAGAGAGGAAAGGAAAATGGGACACAATTTTTCATGGATTTCAAGTAGATCTTTTCCGGGCCGGGATGGTACACTCCGCCCCTCCGATTCCCCTTTATTTCCAGCCCGGTTCGTATCGTGGGAGTTCCGGGAGGGGGGTCGCAGTCCTCTTTTCGGTTGACCTTTTTCCATGGTTCGACCCGTTTCTCCCCTTCCCCGGGGATCCAGGGGGGTGCCCGGCTTCCCGCGCCTTCTCCGCGGGCGGGGGAAGGGATCCTCCTGGAGCGAAGAGACTGGGCCTCCCAGGGATGAGTGGATCCCTCTCTCCCCGGGCCTGGCCAGACTCTTCCTGGAGTCCTTTCCTCTTCCGGCCTGCCTGGTCCGGGCCGGCGGAAAGAGGCTCGCCTGGAGTCCTTCCTGGGAAGATCTGGAGAGGAATCTGGGGAAGGAGGAATTCCAGGGGCTTCTGGACCGGGCCGGATCTTCGAGTTCCTATCCTTTCCCGGGGGGGGAGGCCTTTCTCCTCTCCACCCGGGGGCGGTGGTTCCGGTTGACCCGGGTTCCCTTCCTGGGAGGGATGGATCCTCTCCTCTGGACGATCCGGGAAGTTACGGAGGAGCTTGGGCTCTTCTTCCGGGAGAGGGAGGATCGGCTCTGGATGGAAAGAACGCTTCGCTCCCTGGGAGCCTGGAGCGGCGATCCTCCTTCCTTCGCCCGGGCCCTGGCGGGATCGGTCTCGGAGAGAACGGGTCTGGAGTCGGTCCAGGTCTACTGGAAGAGCCCCTCCAGGAGGGCCCTTTTCCTTCTGGGCGGCACAGAGGATTCCCAGGACTTTCCCGGCGAGATCTCCCTCGAGGACCGGACCCCCCTGGGATGGACCGCCCTTTCGGGAAGAAGGAAGATCCTGGAGCCCGCCGGATCCGGCGGGGAATGGGACTGGGATCCTCTGGAGCGGATGTGGTTCCGGCGGGTCCTCCTCCTTCCCCTCCTCTCCCAGGGCCAGGTCCTGGGGGTTCTCCTGGGAGGGACCAGGCGGTTCCTCCCGCCCTTCGCCGAGAGCCTCCTCCGATCCCTGGAGACGGTATGCCGGGCCGCTTCGGACCTCCTCAACATGGGGGAGCTCTACCGGGAGTCCCGGGCCTCCGAGGGGGAGTGGAAGCGGGTCTTCTTCGCCCTGGACCATCCCCTCCTGGTGATGGACCAGGAGGGCCGGATCCTCCAGGCCAATCCTGCGGCGGCCCGGGCCCTGGGACTGGAGAACCCCTCGGACCTGGTAGGTTTGCTCGGCCAGGAGGTGCTCCACGGATCCAGGCGGGCTCCCAAGGATTGCCTCGTGAGGAGGACCTTGCGTTCGGGCCGTTCGGCCGTGGCCTACAGGGACCTTCCCCGCCTGGGGGGGAGGTGCCTTGTCTCGGCCCATCCTCTGCCGGGGAAGGGAGGGGAGCCCAGCGGGGCCATCCTCTTCGTCCGGAGAGTGGAAAAGGAAGGAGAGGATCCGGAGGGAGGAGAAGGGGGCACGGAGGGGGCCTCCCAGTTCAAGGAGTTGCGCCGCCAGAGGGACATGCTGGCCCGGTTCTTGGGAACGGCGGCGGGGATCTTCCGCGTGGAGGATTTGAACGAGAGGCTCTACTTGGCCTGCAAGGCCGTCCGGGAGGCGGGCCTTTTCCGGCGGGTCTCCCTGGGGGTGCTGGAGGGGGAGGAGAGGCGTTTCAAGATCCTGGCTTCCCTGGGGGGATCCCTTCCCGAGGAGGTGTTGCTGGGGGAACTCGAGGGTTTCCTCGATCCGGGGCGGGAGGGTGCCGGGGAGGAGCGTTTCCGGATCGGAAATTCTTTCTTCATTCCCGTGGAGGCCCGTCTTCCGGGCGAGGCGGGAGGAGCCGATCCCGGGCCGTGGAGATCCAGGAGCCCCTGGCGGGAGGGGGACATCCTCCTGGTTCCTCTCCAGGGCAACGAGGGGAAGGTCATGGGGCTCTTCGTCCTGGAAGATCCTTTCGACGGGATGAGACCGTCTGAGGGGACTGTTAGGGCCTTGGAACTCCTGGCGGGTTTGACCCTTTCCGCCATGGAGCATTCCCTCCTGGGCGGGAGGGCCCTGGAGACCGAGGAGGAGGATGAGGTACGGGCCGGGGGGGAGCGGGAGGGTGAGGATGCGGACCTTCCCCGGGGGAAGGGGCAGCCGATCCTGGTCGTGGACGACGAAGAGGCCGTGCTCCATCTTTTCCAGGTGTTCCTGGACTACCTGGGCTACCGGTTCCTCCCCGCCGGGAGCGCCGGGAAGGCCTTGGAGATCCTGGATGAGAAGGGGAAGGATGTCGCCGCCGCCGTGGTGGACTTCTCCCTTTCGGGGATGGACGGCCGGGCCCTGGCGGAGGCCCTGAAGGCCAAGTGTCCCGGTCTCCCGGTGGTCCTCACCAGCGGCTTCCTTCCTCCCTCGGGAGGAAAGGTCGTGGAAGACGCCTTCCTGGCCAAGCCTTTCCACCTGGAGGACCTGGCCCGCCTTCTCCACACCCTCGTGGTGTGAAGGCCTTCCCCCGGCTTTCCTTGTCTTCTCCTACCCTCGTGGGGCACACTGGAGCTTTTCCGTAGGAGCCCGAGAAGGATCCTCTCAGGGAGGCGCGCATGGATGCAGAGAAGACCAGGGAGTTGTTCCAGGAGTGGACCGGGGAGAAGCCCGCTCTAACGGCCTCGGCGCCGGGGAGGGTGAACCTTCTGGGGGAGCACACGGATTATTGCGGAGGGACGGTCCTCCCCATGTCCCTGGACCTGGGAATCTCTATCGCCGCCGGCCCGTGGAGGGAAGGGGAGTTGTTGGTCCGGGCCCACGACCTGGAACAGGAGGCCCGGGTGGACCTGGGAAACCTCGTTCCCAAGGGAGAGGGGCATTTCGCCGACTATATCGCCGGAGTGGCAAAGGAAATCTTCTCCAGGAAGGAGGGGTGCGTTCCCCCGGCGGGGTTGCGGCTCCTGGTGCACGGAGACCTTCCCAACAGGGCGGGCCTCTCCTCTTCGGCCGCCCTGGAGGTGGCCTCCTACCTGGCGCTCTCCCGATCCTGGGGGTGCGAGGGCCTGGACGGGGAGGTGCCTTCCCTCTGCCTGGCGGCGGAGAGAGATTTCACGGGCCTCAATTGCGGAATCATGGACCAGTTCGCTTCCTGGGCGGGACGGAAGGGAAAGGTGGTGAAACTCCAGTGCGCCTCCCTGGAACACGAACTCCTTCCCCTGGACGAGGAGCGGGTCCAGGTCCTGGTGGCGGACACCGAGGTGAAACGTGCCCTGGCAGGATCGGAATACAACAAGCGCACCGAGAGTTGTTCCCTCGCCCTGGCGGCGTTGAAGGAAGCGGCCCGGAAGGCGGGGCTCGGTGAGCCGGGGCATCTCGCCCTGGCGGGGGAGGAACTCCTGGAACGGGCGGAGAAGGAAGGGCTCGAAGGGATTCCCCTCAAGCGGGCCAGGCACGTCCTGGGTGAGGAGGCCCGGGTGGCCCGGGCGGTGAAAGCCCTTCGGGAGGGCCGACTGGCCGATTTCGGGAGACTCATGTTCGCTTCCCACGAGAGCCTGAGGGACCTCTACGAAGTGAGTTGCCGGGAGTTGGACGTTCTGGTGGAGAGCGTGAAGGGTATGGAGGGGGTCCTGGGGGCCAAGATGTCTGGAGCGGGTTTCGGGGGGGCCGTAGTGGCCCTGGTGGAGAAGAGAGCCTTGGAAGCGGCCGAAGGGGCCATGCGGCAGGCCTTCGAGAAGGAATTCGGAAGGCCCCCGAGAATTCTGGCCGTCTCCTCGGGGGAGTGGACCCTGGACTGAATCGATTTCTTCTTCTCCTTAGCCCCGGCCAGCCGAGGTCCGGCCCAAAGGGCATCTATTTTCCCCGTCAGCCCCGGCCGGCCGAGGTCCGGCCCGCAAGACCATCCTATTTTTCCCGTCAGCCCCGGCCGGCCGAGGTCTGGGTCGCAAGACCATTTTATTTTTCTCGTTAGCCCCGGCCGGCTCGGGCATGGAACGCAGTGACATGCCCGAGACGTCCGGGGAGTGGCTCCAGCAACGAAAGCGCCACAAAAAACACTTCGAACTGCCCCCACTCCCCTGACGTCGGGGAATCCTGTTCTTCGAACAGTCTTCCCCGCCGGCAGGGGCTAACAAGGAAATCGGGAGTGGCTCCACCATCGAAAGCGTCACTAATCACGACAGACTCGAACGCCCCTACGTTGAAATCCCCCTGATTAGAGCGTGACCCATGGGCCTGGAGGCCCGACGAATCGGGCGGTTGGGCGGGGGTGGTGGGTTCCAAGAGCGTTTCAAAAAGAGACGTTTCGCCGCTCCGTTTTCTCTCTTCTCAAAAAATCGGCTTGCTCGGCGTACCGGGGCCGGGCTCGGCCCGGCCCCTGAAGGACAACTTGAAAAGGGCTATGGTTGGAAGGGCAAAGAAATACAGATCGAAAATACCACCTTCCCCGATGCCAGGGCTCGGCTTCGCCTGCCCTGAAAAGAAAACAAAAAATCCCCTTCTTCGAAAGAAAGGAGAAGAGAGATCCCTCTCTCCAGAGACCAGTCCGTGAGAAAAACTTGAAAAGGGCTATGGTGGGAATGGCTCAGAGGGCTGACGACCCAGACTCCCCCTGACGTCGGGCATTCCCCCCCTCTCGTCAGCCCCGGCCGGCTCGGGCATGAGCGAAGTACAAATATTTTTCGTTAGCCCCGGCCGGCCGAGGTCTGGTCGAAGACCAGACCGAGGACGTCCGGGGAGTGGCTCCAGCATCGAAAGCGCCACAAAACAACCCTGCGAAGGCCCAGACTCCCCCTGACGTCGGGCATGAGCGAAGTACAAATTTTTTTCGTTAGCCCCGGCCGGCCGAGGTCTGGTCGAAGACCAGACCGAGGACGTCCGGGGAGTGGCTCCAGCAACG
>CAZLQD010000040.1:0-119305 GCA_964561605.1 uncultured Planctomycetia bacterium | reverse complement strand
GGACGTCTCGGGCTTCGATTTCATTGTTAGGCCCTGCTCTATCTCATCGTCAGCCCCTGCCGGCGGGGAAGACTGTTCGAAGAACAGGATTCCCCGACGCCAGGGGAGTGGGTGGCAGTTCGAAGTGTTTTTTGTGGCGTTTTCGATGCTGCTGCCACTCCCCGGACGTCTCGAGCTTCGATTTCATTGTTAGGCCCTGCTCTATCTCATCGTCAGCCCCTGCCGGCGGGGATGTGCAGCTCGAAGAGCTGCAACATGCCCGACGTCAGGGGAGTCTGGGTATTCGCGAGGTTTTTTCGTGGCACTTTCGTTGCTGGCGCCAATCAGCGGATGGTCGAGGTGGCGAGAGGTTGGTGGCCCGGTCTTAGGGGAGTTTGTTTCTTCTTCTCTTTTCTTTCGAAGAAGGGGATTTTTTGTTTTCTTTTCAGGGCGGGCGAAGCCGAGCCCTGGCGTCGGGGAAGGTGGTGTTTTCGTTCTGTATTTCTTTGCCCTTCCAACCATGGCCCTTTTCAAGTTGTTCCTCAGGGGCCGGGCAGAGCCCGGCCCCTGTACGCCGAGCAAGCCGATTTTTGAGAAGAAAGAAAACGGAGTGGCGCAACGTCTCTAATTGAAACGCTCTTGGAGCCCACCACCCCCGCCCAACCGCCCGATTCGTCGGGCCTCCAGGTCGATGGGTCACGGGTTTTTCAGGGGGAATTTCAACATGGGGGGCGTTCGATTCTGCTGTGAGAAGTGACGCTTTCGATGGTGGAGCCACTCCCGATTTCATTGTTAGCCCCTGCCCTTTACCCCGTCAGCCCCTGCCGGCGGGGAAGCCTGTTCGAAGAACAGGATTCCCCGACGTCAGGGGGGAGGGAGTTCGGAGTTTTTTTGGGGGGGCGCTTTTGATGGTGGAGCCACTCCCCGGGCGTCCTCGGTCTGGTCTTCGACCAGACCTCGGCCGGCCGGGGCTAACGAGGAGAGAGAAAGCGGCCCTTCGGGCCGAGACTCGGCCGGCCGGGGCTAACGAGAGGAGAGAGAAAGCGGCCCTTCGGGCCGTGACTCGGCCGGCCGGGGCTGAGGGCAATGGAAGGGCGCATCGAGGAGCGGCATCATTTCCGCATTTCGGGTCAGGGACGGGACCCGTTCTCGGGGGAGTCCATCCGCTGGACTAGGGCGTCCTTGAAGGGTTCGGGGTGGGCCAGGCGGGTGAGGCCGAAGCGGGTCTCGGCCAGGGAGACGAGGAAATCCGCCGGCTTGGTTCCCGGCGGGGCCTTGTAGACCTCCTCCTTGAAGGCCTTCGTGATCTCCCTCGCCTTGTCCCGGCTCAACTGGAAGCCCTTGATCTCCCCCAGGTAGTAGTGGATCACGTTCCAGCCGCTCAGGGGGCCGAGCAGGATCTCCGACTCGGTCACTCCGAAACGGTCCAGTGGATGGGCCTCGTACGTGGAGGGATGGTTCAGGACGGCCTTCTGGTGCACTCCGGCCGTATGGGTCCTGTTGGTGAGGGATACGGGCTCGGCGGCGGGGACGAGCATCTTCAACTTGTCGGCCAGGAGGACGTTGATGGGATAGCTTCCCCTCAGGTGGTATCCCTCCAGCCGGTCGTAGTCTCCCTCGATGTAGAGGTTGTAGAGCAGAGCCGTCATGGAGGTGATCCCCGAGCGTTCGCCGATACCAAGGATAGTCGTATCGATGTAGCGCATCCCCGCCCTCACGGCGGCCAGGGCGTTGGGCAGGGCGAAGCCCCTGTCGGCGTGGAAGTGCCCCTCCAGGTCGGTTCCGGGATAACGCTCCCGCAGGAGGGCCACCCGCTCCTCCACCTGGGCGGGCGTGGCGATCCCCACGGTGTCCGGCATGCCGAGGCGGTCCACCAAGGGAGCGATCCTGTCGTAGACCCGGAAGAGGTCCTCCGCCGGGGTGCGGAAGGCGTCCTCGCCGGAGAAGCGGAGCACCAACCCGGGGTGGTTGCGCCTCAAGTCCTCCAGGATCTTCTCGGCCCGGCGGGCCATCTCGTCCAGATCCAGGCCGTGGCTCCAGCGGCGGGCCGCCGGGGACGTTCCGAAGTAGAGATCGAGGCCGTCGAAACCCGCTTCGAGGGCCGCCTCCACGTCGGCAGGATGGCACCTGGCGTGGGCGAAAAGGAAGGTATATCCCTTCTGGGTGATGAGTCCGTCCCGCACCTCCTTGAGGGCCTGGAAGTCCTCCTTCTCCCTGGGACTCACCACGGGAGCGAAGAGCTCCACGAACTTGACGCCGTAGATGACGAGGGCCCGGAGGATCTCCCGCTTGTCGTCGAGGGTGAAGAAGTACTTGTAGTGGTCGTGCAGGAGGGAGGTCTGGGAGCCCTCCCTGAGGGTGGTGTCCAGGATCTCCAGCTGGCGGGGCTGGTAGTTCTCGAAGAGGAAGGGGCCGGGACTGCTCATCGATTCGCTTCCATGATTCTTTCCAGGGCCGAACGCAGGACTCGGATCGCCCGGAGGTATTCCTCCAGGTCGATATGTTCACCCGGCGTGTGGTCCAGGGCGCTGTCGCCCGGGCCGTAGACCAGGGCCGGTGTTTCCGGCCAGGCCGGGTGGAGGACGTTGAGGTCGCAGGTGCCGGTCTTCACCACGAAGCGGGGCGAGCCTCCCTGCTCCCTTATGGCCGAGAGGAAGGCCGCCGCCAGGGGGCCCCGGCGGGGAAGGCGGACGGCCCTCTCGGCCCCCCGGAAGGCGAAGGCCGCCCGGGCGCCCTCCAGGTCCTCCAGGAGGGCCGCCAGGTCTTCCCCCAGTCTCCCCGGGTCCAGGCCCGGGGGAAGGCGGAAACCGATCTCGAGTTCCACGAGGACGTGGGTTCCCTCTGGCGTCGTGTGGAAGGAACGAAGGGATGGGTCCAGGGAATCGAAGACTCCCCGGGTTCCCCCGTCCCGGTTCCACCGGGCGCACCAGTTCCGGATCCTCTCCCAGGCCAGGACACCGACCTCGGCGGGAAGGAGTTCCTTCCCGGCGGAATGGGAGAGAGGGGCACGGAGGGAGAGATCCAGGAGGAGGCGCCCCTTGTAGCCCAGAGCGATCCGGTCCCAGCGGGAAGGCTCGCCTACGACGAGGAAATCCGGCGGGGCGGACCGGGTGGCCAGGACGTGGCGGGCTCCCTTGCTGGTGGCGGCCTCCTCCTCCACGGCGCCCACCACGGTGATCCGCCATCCCTCGGAGAGGTCCGCCCCGGCGGCGGCCAGGAGGAAGGCCGAGAGGGGCCCCTTGGCGTCCACCGTTCCCCTGCCGTGGAGGAGATTCCCTTCCCGGCGAACCGGAATCTCCCCCGGGACGGTGTCGATGTGCCCCAGGAGAAGGATCTCCTTCTTCCCGGAGCCCCGGAGGCCCACGGCGTTTCCCGCCTCGTCCACCCGGGCCTGGAAGCCCGTCTCCTTCATCCGTTCCACCAGCCAGGCGGAGGCCTCGGCCTCCCGGCCCGAGGGGCTGGGGATGCGGACCAGGCCCTCCAGGAGGCGGACGGCCTCTTCCTCACCCATGGAGCACCTCCAGAATGGTCTCCACGGCCCGGTCGAGGTCCTCTTCGGGGATGACCAGGGGAGGAAGGAGGCGGAGCACCGTGGGGCCCGCCGGAAGGGCCCAGACTCCGCGGTCCATGAGGGCCTGGATGTAGGGCTGGACCTTTTTCTTGAGCTCCAGGCCGATCATGAGGCCCAGTCCCCGGACTTCCCGGACGACGGGGGGCTTCCGCTCCCGGAAGGCCGCCATGGCCTTCTCCCCGAGGCGCGCGGCCCGGCCCGGGAGGTCTTCCTCCTCCATGACCCGGAGCACCGCCCGGGAGGCGGCAGAGGCCAGGGGGTTGCCGCCGAAGGTGGAGGCGTGGCGGCCCGCCTGGAAGGTCCCGAGATCCCGCCGCCAGACCACGGCGCCGAGGGGGATTCCTCCTCCCAGGGCCTTCCCGAGAAGGAGAATGTCCGGTTCCGCCTCGTAGTGGCATGCGGCGAACCACTTCCCCGTCCTGCCCATGCCGGTCTGGACCTCGTCGAAGAGGAGGAGGGCGCCCCGTTCCCGGCAGATCCGCTCCGCTGCAAACAGGAACTCTTCCGTCGCCGGGTGGACGCCTCCCTCCCCCTGGACCACTTCCAGGAGGACGGCGGCGGTCCTGTCCGTGACGGCCTTTTCCAGGGCCTTCGGATCGTTGAAGGGGACGTGGGTGAATTCCGGGACCAGGGGCCGGAAGGGATCCCGGTAGTGGGGCTTCCACGTGGCCGAGAGGGAGCCAAGGGTCCGGCCGTGGAAGGCCCGCTTGGCCGCCACGATCCCCGGCCTTCCCGTGAAGTACCGGGCCGCCTTGACGCCCCCTTCCACCGCCTCGGTCCCGCTGTTGCAGGGATGGATCCTCGAGAGGGGGCCCTTTTCGCCGGAGCCGAGCTCCCGCTCGAGGACCGCCGAGAGCTCGGCGAACCATAGAGCCCTCTGGTCGTTGAATCCGTTTTCTGTATAACATACCAGGCGCCCGGCCTGCTCCCGGACGGCCCGGGTGACCTCGGGGTGGGCGTGGCCCAGGGCCGCCCAGCCGTTGGCGCCGGCCAGGTCGATGTATTCCCTTCCCCGGGCGTCGAAGAGCCGGGCTCCTTCGCCCCGGACGACCAGGACGTCCCGGCGGGCCATTCCGCCCGACATGTGTTCCTTCTCCAGGGAAACGAGCCTTCCCGGGTCTTCCGGTCTCTCCATGTCTCTCATCCTCCGATCACCGTCCCTTCCCCGGCCAGGGCCCGCTCCAGGGGGGTCTCCACCCGGCCGTCGGCGAAGATCACCCGGCCCACCCCCTTCTGGAGGGCCTCGGCGGCGCCCATGACCTTCTTTTTCATACGGTCCTTCGCAAAATCCATGAAGCTCTCGATCCTGTCCGCCGGGATCCTCCGGATCAGGGTGGATTCGTCGGGGAATCTCTCCAGGAGGCCGGGCACGTTGGAGAGGATCACGAGGGCTTCGGCCCCCAGGGCGGCCGCCGTGGCCGCCGCCGCCCTGTCTCCGTCCACGTTGACCGCTTCCCCCTCGTAGCTCGCCGCCGGAGGGCAGAGGACCGGGAGGTAGCCCGCCCGGAGGAGGGTAGAGAGAAGGGAGACGTTCACCTTCTCCACCTTCCCCGTGTAGTCGTCGCGGATCACCATTCTCCTGCCCTTGTGGAGCACCTTGATGGCGGACTTCCGGGTTCCCTCCCATATCCTTCCGTCCAGGCCGGAGAGCCCCACGGCCGGAACCCCCAGCCGCTGGAGACGCTCCACCAGGTCCTTGTTGATCCTGCCGGCGCAGGCCATCTCGAAGATCTCCAGGGTCTTCCTGTCGGTGCGCCGCGAGGTGTATCCGGAGAGGGAGGTGACGAAGACAGGCGGGTGGCCCAGCTTCTCCCCCAGCTCCGTGGCCAGGGCGGAACCGCCGTGGACCACCACGGTCTCCCTCCCCTCTTCGTGCCGGGCGGCCAGGTCCCGGACGACGGCGTCCAGGTCGATTCCCTCGCTTCCTCCGATCTTGACGACGATCACGATGATTCTCCTAGAGCGGATGGAGTCCGGGGAAGGTGAGGCCTTCCCTCTCGTCTTGTCCCGTCATGAGGTTGAAACACTGGAGGGCCGAACCGGCGGCGCCCTTGACCAGGTTGTCCAGGGCGGCCATCACCACCACCCGGTTGCCGGGGGAGCCCGGGTCGGCGGCGAAGCCCACGTCGCAGAAATTGGTCCCCGCCAGGATCGCCGGTTCCGGGTAGCGGTGGATCCCGGTCTTCCTGCTCACCAGCCTCACGAAGGGCTCCTTCCCGTATGCGCCCCGGTAGAGCTTCCAGAGGTCCTTCTCGCAGAGAGGCTCTTTCAGGAAGCAGTGGGCCGTGGCGAAGGCCCCACGGACGAGGGGAACGGAGACCACCGAGAAGTGGAGTTCGAAGTCCTCCCCCAGGAGGCGGCGGACCTCGGCCTGGTGGCGGTGGCCCGCGGCGGAGAAGACCCGGAGGGCCTGGGCCCGCTCGGGATGGTGGGAGGACTCGGTGGGCCTGGCGCCTGCCTCGGAAGAGCCTACCTTGACCTCGACGACGGCCCTCTCCAGGAGGCCTGAGCGGGCCAGGGGAGCCAGGGCGAAGTTGGTGACCGTGGCGTTGCATCCCACTCCCGAGGCGTACCGGGCGCCTTTCAGCTCCTCCCGGAAGAATTCCGGAAGGCCGTACACGAACCGGGGGAGCCACTCCGGGGCCGGATGCTCCCAGGCGTACCACTTCTGGTAGTCCTCCGGCGCCCCCAGGCGGAAGTCGGCCGAGAGGTCTATGATCCTCTCCGCCAGGGAGGCGAACCGCTCGATCCTTCCCGCCGCCTTGCCGTGGGGCTCGCAGAGGAAGAGGACGTCGCATTCCTCTAGGGCCTCGGGGTGGTCGAACTTGAGGTCCGTCAGCCCGGCCAGGTTGGGATGGACGGTGTGGACGAACTTGCCGGTCCGGCTCGCCGAGAGGACCTGGGCGACCCGGACGCCCGGGTGGCCCAGGAGGAGGCGCAGGAGTTCTCCCCCGGCGTAACCACTGGCTCCCGTGATGGAGACGCGGATCACTTGGACCTCCCTTCCTCGGCCACGGCCAGGACGTAGTCCGCGATCTTTCCCGGGATGTCCACTCCCGTGGTGTCGATGCTGTTCTTGAATTCCATGGTGTAGTTCACCTCGTTGACCAGGAGCCTTCCGTCCCGGGTCTCCAGGAGATCCACCGCCACGACCCCGCCGCCCACGGCCTCGGCCGCCGCAAGGGAGAGGCGGTCGATCTCTTCCGTGACGGGGCAGTTCTCGGCCCGGCCGCCCCGGGCGGTGTTCGTGATCCAATGCTCCGAGTAGCGGTAGATGGCGCAGATCGTCTCTTCGCCCACGACGAAGGAGCGGATGTCCCGGGCCGGCTTTTCCACGAATTCCTGGATGTAGAAGATGGAGTGGTGGTAGCTCCCGAGGACCTGCTTGTGCTCGAGGATCGCCTCGGCGGCCTCCCTGTCGTTGACCTTGGAGAGCAGGCGTCCCCAGGATCCCACGGCAGGCTTCAAGACCACCGGATAGCCCATGTCCTCGATGGCGGAGAGGGCCGATTCGGGGGTGAAGGCGATCCTGCACCGGGGAGTGGGGATCCCTTCCCTCACCAGGGCGGAGGTGGTCTCCAGCTTGTTGCCGCAGACCAGGGCCACCTTCCAGGAATTCACCGTGGGGACGCCCCTGTCGTTGAGGATACGGAGGGCGTAGAGGGCCCTGGAGTGGTTGATGCACCGCTCCAGGATCACGTCGAACCGGTTCCAGCCGTCTTCGTGGAAGTCGAAGACGATCTTGCGGTCGTCCAGGATCTCGATCCGGGCCCCCCGCTTCTCCAGGGCCTTGAGGAGATGCTTCTCCTCGAGGCGGACCCGGGAGAGGAGGAGGCCGACTCTGGGGTTTTTCATGAGAGTGGGTTCCTTCCCGGGCTCACTCGCCCCAGTCCTCTTCCTCTTCCGGGGCGGGGCCCACCCGGGGCGGGTCCACGGAGAGGACTTCCAGCTCGATCCCGCAGTCCGGGCAGGAGAGGATCTCTCCCTGCATCACGTCCCCCGGGAAGGTAACTGTGGCGCCGCATTCGGGACATTCTGTGGTTCTGGTCATGGTCTTCCTCCTGTGTGGAATCGTGGAATCGAGGGTTTTTCCGGGTGGAAAAAGGGGGGGGTACGACGGTGGGGGCGACCGGGGGAACCGGCCGCCCGGGCGAAGGGGGGGCGGCCGGAAGGGACGGGTTCTCGGGACCCGTCAGGAGGCCTTCTTGCAACAGGCCGGACCCCCTGCGGGGACCGGCCCGAAGCACCTCCTGGAGGAATCCTCCCGGATGGAGGAGACACGGCCTCCCTGCCCGGCGGCGGGCCGGGGGGAGTGGTGGAAGGTGGAATTTCCGTGCCTCGTCTTCATGGTTTCTCCCAGGATTTCCCGGAGGAGATCCCGATGGGGCGGGAATCCTAAAGGGGAAGGGACGCCTTGGCAACGGGGGGAAAGGGTATTTTTTCTGAAAGTTCCGCCCGGCGAAGGAGGTACCCGGGCCTCAAAGGCCCAGGATGTGCCAGACCCACTGGGCGGCCAGGACGGCCAGGACCACGATGAGGGCGGTAAGGGGAAGGTTCTCCAGGAGGCGGCGGCGCTCGATCTCTTTCTTCCTTTCTTGCTCGCTCCTCTGTCGTTCCTGGAGGAGGCCCAGAGCCTTCTCCAGGCGGGCCACCTTCCTCTCCAAGTCCTCCAGACGTTCCTTTGGGGGTGTTTCCCCGGTCTTTCCTGGTTCCATTGCGGAAAACCTCTGCGGGATCTAGGGTGGAAACCAAGACTCCAACATAGGAGGTGCGGCCATGGGCGAAAAGGTCCCCCGAGAAGTCTTGGCGGAATTCAGCATGACTCCCCTGGACAAGGGAGAGAGCGTCTCGGCCTTCGTGGCCAGGTCCCTGGACGTGGTGGACCAAAGCGGCCTGGACTACCTTCTCACCCCGATGGGCACGGTCCTGGAGGGAACCTGGGAGGAGGTCATGGAGGTGATCCGGGAGTGTTTCGAAAGGATGCGGGCCGATTGCAGCCGGATCACCTGCTCGATCAAGATCGACTACCGCAAAGGCCGGGAGGGGCGGCTGGGAACCAAGGTCCGCTCCGTGGAGGAGAAAGTGGGAAGGCCCTTGAAGCGGACGGGAAGGGAGGGGGGGTGAAGGGGCCTTTTCCGGGTGGGTTTTTTTCCTGAAAACCCGGCGTTTCTCCTGGATCCTTTTCCGGCTGTCTCCCCTGTAGACAGGGGGGTGGGCCCGGCCGTGGAGTTTTTGTACAGGAAAGGCCTCCCTCTGCCGAAGAAGACAACGCCGGGAGAGAGCCCTTCGAGGGGAAGGGCGCCCGGGCGTGAAGGGAAACCTGGAAAAAGGGAGGTGTCCTATGGGGAGGAAGATCAGAGCGGGTCCCTGGAATGAGGGAGCCCTCGAGGCTGGGGCCTTGCACCATCCTCATCCTCAAGAGGTCCATACTGTGGCCGAGCCGGGAGTCTCCAGCTTCCTGGCCGTGGCCTTCTCCGCCCTTCTTCTTCCCGCCCTCTTCGCGGGGCTGGGGAGCCTGGGCGGCGTGGGTTCCGCCGGAGCGGGTGATTGTCCAGGCTTCGGTCTTGCCAGCAGGGGGTTCCGGAGCCTTCCGGCGCCGGCGGCCCGGGCCGGTATGGAACGGATGGCCTGGATGAGTGTGCGTCCGGTGTCCCGGACTTGATCGAGGCAGCTCCCGAGATTGCTCCCTGTGGGGGGCGCGGCAGGGAACCCCAAGCCGCCGCGCCCCCCGCTTTTTTCGTTAGTCCCCTGATTTTCCCGTTAGCCCCTGCCGGCGGGGAAGCCTGTTCGAAGAACAGGATTCCCCGACGTCAGGGGGGTGTGAGGGGGGTCGAGGTGTTTTTTTGGCGCTGTCGATGCTGGAGCCACTCCCCGGGCGTCCTCGTCCCCTGCTTCGCAGGGGACTCGGCCGGCCGGGGCTGACGTACAAAAAAAAGAGCCCGTTGGCCCCTGGCTGCGGGTGGCTGACGTAAGAAAAAAGAGCCCGTTGGCTCCGGTCTGTGCTGGGCTGACGTACAAAAAAAGAGTCCGTTGGTCCCTGGCTGCGGGTGGCTGAGTAAGAAAAAAGAGCCCGTTGGTCCCTGACTGCGTGGGGCGGACGTAAGAAAAAAAAGAGCCCGTTGGCCCCTGCCGGCGGGGAAGCCTGTTCGAAGAACAGGATTCCCCGACGTCAGGGGGGGCGGGCCGCCTGGAAAGGGGGGGGATAGGAGGCCCGCCGGGTTCAACGGGGTGAGGGGCCTCCCGGGATGAGGAAGGTCCACTTGTTCCACTGGCCTTCCGGGCCTCTTCTGTGGGCCCCGAGGAGGAGACTCCCCAGGCCGGCGGCGATCTTCCTGGCCCTTGGGGACAGCCTCTCTTCCCGGGCGGCCAGGTAGAGAGGAAGAGTGAGGAACTCGTTGGGACCCCCGAGCGGGGAAGAGGCCAGCTTGATTCCGATACGGGGATCGGCATCGAAGCAGTCCGCCGGAACGGCCTTCCCCTTCACCTCCACGGGAACGTAATAGCGGATCCCTTCCCGGACGAACCGGCCTCCCGGGAGGCGGACGTTCCTCACCCGGGCGTATTCCAGTGCGTCCATGGCGGCCTCGCAGAGCTCCAGGGCCCCCCTCTCGCCGAAGTGGTCCCAGGCGGCGAGCATTCCCAGGACGAGGGGGCCGTGTTGCCAGGGCATGTAGAACCTGTGGGGCATGGGGAAACCCGTTCCGGCGTAGTCGGACTGGAGGAAGGGGGTTTTCCACGGCCGGTCCCGGCGGATTGCGGGCACCAGGATCCTCCGGATGCGGTCGCAGAGGAAATCCTCGATCCTGCCGTCCCCCGTGGCCAGCCAGACCTGCACCAGGGACTGGGCGACCCAGCCTTCGCACCGGGCCGCCTGGGGCCGGCGGGTGGAGTAGCGGAAGGGGCGGAGCATCCCCATGGCGCATTCCCCAAGGAGCCTGAGCTCGTCCCTGCACCACCAGTCCCCCGTGGCGAGCCAGGCGTCGAAGAGGAGGTCCGTGGTCCAGTGCTCGTTGTCGTAGGCGTTCCAGCCGTGGGGACGGTCCCGGCCGTATTCGGCTCCCCGGGCCCACTTGCGGTAGGGCATCGTGGCGTAGAGCCTGCGCCTGCCCAGGGTCTCCGAATCGGCCGGAACGATCCCGGCCCAGGAAGGCCTGAGGGGGAGACCTCCCCAGAGCCGGAGGTCCTGGTCCTTCCCCACCCGGAGTCCCCACAGATGGTACGGGCGGCAGGCCTGTTGCCAGGCTTTTCCCAGGAGGGGGAGGAGAAGGAAGCTCCGGTTGGTCTGGACGGCGTGGACCCATTCGGGGCTGCAAGGGGTGTTTCTCGGCGTTCCCGTCGTGGCGGTCTCCTTCACGTCCCCCCAGGAGCCGAAGGGCCCGAACCAGGGCCTGGTCTTCCAGGAGCGGAACTCCCCGGCGGCCCGGGCGGCCCAGTTCCTCGGAGGATAGGCGGGTCCTCCGTAGAGGGACAGGGCTCCCGACTCCTTCCAGGCCTTCCCGGAGGCCAGGGGGAGGAGGGGGGCCCGGGCCAGGGCCTTCCATGTGGATTCGGCGAGGCGGCGGTCCTTTCCGGGGATCCGGTCCCTGGAGGGGATCCCGGCGAAACGCCAGCGCCGGCACTGGCCGTCCCCCAGGTAGGTGTCCTTCAAGAGGACCCAGGCGGTCCGGCCGTCCTTCTCCTTCCTGGGACCCTCCAGTCCGCATTCGGAGGGAAAGAGGGGGAGGAGATCCAGGCCTCTTCCCTCCAGGCGGAACTCCGAGAGAGCCACGTCTCCCAGGGGATGGAGATTGGGGTCCTTGGAGGAACCGGGATGGTCGGATCCCAGGTAGTCGTTTCCCAGGATCACGTCCAGGAGGACCACCGGCGTGGAGGAGAATTCCGTGAGGTAGACCGTCAGGGAGAGGAAGTCCCTGCCGATTCCCGCCCCGGGATCCGGGTTGCGGTGATAAGTGTGGTAGCGGCGGACCCGAACCTGGGGAGTCTCTTCCAGGAGGACCTCTTCTCCGCCCGGGACGGAGGCCCGGTAGGTCACGCCGAAGCGGTCCGCCACGAAGGAGGTGATTCCGAAAGGAGGGGCGGGCGGGGAGAGAGGATAGGGCCGGAAAGGGCCGGCGAGGGCCTTTCCCCGGGCGAGGCGGAGTCGCACGGCCTGGCCCGGCCCCAGCCTGAGAGGGAACTGGGCCTGGGCGGCGCGGAGGGAGCCGCCGGGCCAGCGGCAGAGGATCCGCCAGGAGGTGGGCCGGCCCCGGACGACCAGTTCCGCCAGGTCTCTTTCCCGGACCTTCCCCCTCGGAAAGGGGATGGTCGCCAGGGCGGTCTCCTTCCTCTCCAGGAGGGCCCGGTTCTCCGCCGTGAGGAGGACCGGCCCCTCTTCCGGACCTCCCGGGCCGGCGGGGAGGTCCGGGGGGAATCCGGCCAGGAGGAGGGAGAGGAGGATCCCCGGGAAGGGGAGGCCCGCCGGGCCTTTCCTCCCGGGGATCCGGCCCCGGCGCCGCCGCTCAGCGCCCGCCCTTGGGCGCAAGGATGACCTTGCGGGCTTCCGCATCGTCGATGGAACGGCACACGGTGATGAGCCTCGGATAGAGAGAGGCCGGGATCCGGCCCGGCCGGAGGACCAGGCTCTTGTCCACCACCAGCTTTCCCCCCTTCTTGGTGAAGGCCAGGTTCCAGGTGAGGAAGTGGAAAACCTTCATCCCGCTCTCCGGCCAGTCCCGGATCTCCCAGGCCTTCCCCGGATCGATGGTGACCTTCCACTTCTGGACGGCGTAGTTCGTGAAGACGAAGGGCCAGGTTCGATTGGGCCTCTGGACGAGGCCGGCCAGCCTGGAAGGCCGGATCCCCGTGGGGATGGCGGGCTTTCCCGCTTCGCGGGTCAGGAAGTGGCCGTAGTGGAGGGTGAGGCGGAGTTTCAAGGGGGCCTCCGGGGGATCCAGGCCGAGGAGCCGGAACTCCCGCAGGAAGGCTCCCCGGAAGAGGGGGGCCACGATCTGGCTCCTCAGGAACATCTCCCGCCTGCTCGCGGGGATCTTCTTGAGGAGATCCTTGATCTGCCATCCCAGGGGACCCGGGAAGGTGAGAGTGAACAGCCCTTTCGCACTTCCCCGGGGCTCCAACTGGATGGTGCCTTCCACGAGGAACTGGGCCCGGGCGTCCATGGCGACGGGAGGGATGAAGCGGACCGAGAGGGCGTTCTCTTCCAGGAGAACCGCCGTGGATCCTCCCAGGGCCGGGTGGATCATGCCGAAGGGGAGATACCTGGGCATTCCGGCGAAGATCCACGTGGGCCTTCCGTCCCTGGGCTCGAGGAGGAGGCAGGGAAGCTGGAACCAGGAGGACAGGGTTTCCGGGTTGGTGAAGGGCGGGAAGGGATCCTTGTCCGTCCCCGGGGCGGACCCGTGGGCGAAACCGATCTCCAGGGGGATTCCGGCGGCGTGGAACATGGCCGCCATGAGGAACCAGCGCCGCCCTTCACCCTTCAACAGGATGGAGACGGGGTTGCTGGAGCCGCGGGTGTCGTGGACGTGCTCCTGGACGAAGTCGTAGACGGCCTTCGCCTTGGCGAGGTCCCCCTTCTTTCCGGCGCACACCTTCTCGACGGCCTTCCGGATCTCCGTGTATGGCTTGAAGAGGGGGAGAAGGCGGGCCCTCATGGTCCTGGCGCTCTCCCCGGCCGGCCGGTTCTCGCCGTAGAGGGACCAGGGAATGGTCTCCTTCTCGCCGGGCATGAAGGACTCCTTGACGATCCTGGGCCGGTCTTTCACCTGGAAGGTATAGACCAGCCTGGACCCGTCCTTCTCCACCTTCGGTGCGGGAAGGCCTCCACCCCAGGCGAAGGAACCGCGCCGCTTTTCGGGAAGGATCACGACGAGCCTGCTCCAGAGGAAGGGCTCGTCGAAGCTGGAGTAGAAGAAGGAGGAGATCTCCCAGGGGGCCCGGAGGGACTCGGAGTGTGTCTCGATGGAGACTTCCTCGACGAAGCACCCGGGTTTCAAGTCGGGGATCTGGTATTCGCCCCCCACGCTGATGGGTTCGCTCACTGTTCCGTCGGGGGACCAGGAGCGGAGGGTCACCACCTCGCCCTGGGGCCGGATGGATCCGTAGGCGTCCACCCCTTCCAGGTCGTTGATCCTCCGGATCTGGTGGATCTCCGCCGCCCAGGAACCGTCGGAGTTCACCCGGACGGTCATGTGGTCCAGGACCAGGACGGAGTGGGATTCGCTGTAGGAGGGCTTCATCTTGAATTCCCGGATGATGGTCTCACCGTCCACGCGGTACTCGGCGAAGTCCTCGGTCCAGTCCCTTCCCTCCAGGAGGGCGATCCTCTTGCGGAGTTTGGTCTGGGAGGGATCCAGGGAGAGGGATTTCCTGAAGGCCGCCAGGGCCTCCTTCTTCTTCCCCGTCTCCAGGAGGATGTCTCCCACACGGTAGGGCCAGGCCGGTTGGTCCGGTTGGAGTTCCTCCAGCTTCCGGCAGAGCTCCAGGGCCTTCGGATAGTCCCCCTTGTCCAGGGCGATCCATGCCGCCTGGGAGAGGAGGTCGTGGGCGGCGGGGGAGAGGGCCATCTCCTTCTTCAACCACTCCTGCGCCTCGTCGATCCGCCCCAGGGAGAGGGCGTCCCGCCTGGCGCGGGAGAGGAGCCTGGCGTCGCCCTGGTCGGCGGCACAGGCCTTCTTGAGGATCTCGTAGGCCGCCGCCGGGTTGTTCCGCCTTTCCTGGAGGGAGGCGGCCCGCAGGAGGATGGCGGGATGGTTGGGGGCGGCCTTCAGGAGCCCCTGGAGCTCCCTCTCTTCCTCCATCTTCCAGGAGAGGTTCCGGTATACCCGGTAGAGTAGGTTGTGGGCCGGGAAGACCTTGGGGTGGGCGGCCAGGATCTTCTTGAGGGTCCTGACGGCCCTCTCACCCTTGTCGTCGGAGACCAGGATGTTGGCCATGTAGAGGCCGGCCTGGACACCCGCCGCTCCCGGGTCGGAGAGAAGGGACTCCAGGACGCTTCGGGCCCGGTTCCGGCGGTAGTCCGAAGGAAGGTGCCGGGCGTTCAGGAGTCGCAGGGCGGCCAGGAGGGACCAGACCGGATCGGGCTTTCCCTTCCAGGCCTTGCGTCCCGCCTCGATCCGGGCCAGGGCCCTGGAGGTGAAGCCGTCTTCCGCAAGGAGCCTTCCCGCCAGGAGGGAAGCCCAGGGGCCGGTCTCCCCGGAGAGGACGGCCAGGCCGTCGCGGAAGGCCCCGGGGGGAGGGCCGGTGACCTCGGCGGGCAGGGGATGGAGGGTGAGGCCTTCCTCCTCGGTCAAATCCGGCAGGGTCCTCCCCACGCCGTCCACGAAGGTGAGGGCGAAAGAGGGGGCATCCTGGGATGTGGTCTTCACGAGGACCCGGTTCCACCCCTTCTCCAGGCGCACCGGGAGGAAGACCCGGGAAGGCCGGATCTCTTCGGGGGTGTGGAGGTCGTAGATCCGCTTCCCGTTGAACCGGATCGTGCAGGATCCGGTAGGCCGGAAGAAGATCCAGGCCGGCCGGGTGGTGGGGCTCTTCACCTGGAGAAGGGCGTAGTAGGCTCCCTCGTCGTGGTAGAGCCCGGAACCCAGGTCCACGTAGAGCTCGTACCAGGGACGGGTATAGGTCCGCCAGCGCACGGGGCCGAAAGTTCCCGCGACGGAGGCCTTCAGGTCGATCCCGTTCTTCTCGGGGGCGAAGGGAACGCCGTGCTGGTCCCCGGCGAAGTCCCCCAGGGGGCCCAGGACGAGGTAGTGGGCCGGGTCTCCCGCCGAGGGCAGGAGGGCCTTCCTCTTCTCCAGGTCTCCCCGGGCGGCGGCGTCCCGGGCCGCGGCGGCAAGGAGTTTCCTCGCCGCCAGGCCGTGGAGTCCCTTGGTCTTCAGAAGGGAGAGGATGGTGTCGGCGCCGAGCCGGGGGTCGGGGGCGACGCCGCGGCACTGGAGGAGGAAGCCTGCGGCCGCCTCGGCCAGGGGGGAGCCGGGGTTCTCCCGGATCCAGTCGGCAAGGATCTCCTGGGCCCTGGCGGGGTCCAAGGGGGCCCCGGCGAGGGCCTTCAGGAGAATCCGGGAAGCCGTCTCTGCGGTGGTGCCTGCGGCCCGGCAGGGAAGGACGGGCAGGACCAGGGCGCCCAGGAGGGCGAAGCGGGCGAATCCGGCGCGTTTCATTTCACACCTCCTTTGCTTCCGGCCGGCCGTACCAGGACTTCCTGGGTCTCGGCGTTGTCCAGTTTCCCGGCGAAGTCACGGAACACTCCGTAGGCCGAGGCGGGGATCCTCTCTTTCTTCAGGGTTCTCACCGTTTCCACCACGATTTCGTTTCCTTTGCGCCGCCACTTGACGCTGAAGGCGGCGTAGTCGTTCTCGTCCGAGGCGTCCGGGGGCAGGGAGACGGGCTCCCATCCCGGCGGAAGCTCGTAACGCACCACGAAGCGGTCCGTCCATGGATTGGTGAGGATCAGGTCGTGGATCCTCTTCTCTCCCGCCGTGAGACGGGTCCACTGGGCGGGCTGGAAGTTGGGCTTGAGGACCAGGGCGTCGCCCCGCTTCTCGGCGAACTCCTTCACATCCATGTCCACCTCGTAGACCACGGGTTTCTCCAGGTCCAGGAGGGGGGAGAACTTCATCTTCAGGACCTTGACCTTGCCCAGGATCCGGGAGAAGCGGTTCTCCAGCTTCTCCTTCCTCTTGCCCGGCTCGTTGCCGTATTCCATCCGGATGTAGACCGCCTGGTTCTCCTTGGGCCTCCCCGTGAAGTGGACCGACGCGTCTCCCTCGGGGGTGAGGCGCACCAGGAACTCCTGGTCGTCCAGGTTGGCCTTGGGATCGGACCAGGGGATCCTGGCGATCCTGGCCTTCTCCCCCTCGACTACCAGCACGTCGGCGCCGTGGTCCATGGTGGGGAGGACGCCGAGGGGGTGGTAGGTGGCCGTTCCGTCCAGGAAGCCTCCCTGCCAGTCGCCCACCTTGGGAACGTAGGCGATGCAGTGGTTGAAGTGGTTCACCAGGGGGAGGGTGAGGTCGTCCTTGGACCTCCTGGGATCGGCGTAGATCAGCACGGGCCAGGCCTTGATCCCCGCCAGCTTGAGCATGGCGCCGATGAGAATGGCCTTGTCCTTGCAGTCTCCGTGACGCCTGCTGAAGATGGTCGAGGCGTTGTAGGGCTTGTAGCCGTGGACGCCGAATTCCCATGCTACGTAACGGACGTCGGTGACCACGAAGTCGTAGATCGCACGGATCTTCTCGGTTTCGGTGGCACAGTTCCGGGTGAGCTCCCTTACCTTGGCCTCCATCTCCGGAGAGGAGTCGTACTGGCGCTTGACCAGGTTCCACCACCAGGTGGCGAAGTCGTTCCAGCTCCTGTAGGTGGAAATCTCCACGAGGGGGCAGAACTCGGAGATGTCGGGCATGTTGTTCTCCCGGACGACCCGGGGGAGGTCCTTCATCCTCCAGGACCTGAGGACCATGTCCTTTCCCACCTTCTCGACGGTGGGCTTCGGGGCGCCGTTCTTCTCGTACAGGTTCAGGTAGCGGTCCTTCTTGGCCAGGACGTCGAGCCTGGAGTCGTGGACCACCACGGCGTCGGAGGCGGAGAAGATATGGCGGTGGCCGAAGTAGGTCCCGAAGAAGGAGGGCTTCAGCTCGTCGATCCGGAAGGCGATGTTCACCACGTCCTTGGGCTTGATGGGGGGGAGGTCCACGTAGATCCTCCCCATGCCCGTCAGGAAGGAGAGGATCCTCGCCCGGTCCACCGTCCCGTCGGGATGGATCACCTCGGCCTTGAGAATACGGCCGGACTGTTCACCGCCGAAATATGACCTGCCGAAGGTGTCGAAGTGCTCGGCGCCGGCCTCGTTGAAGATCCGGGCGACGATGTGCTCGTAGATGTGGCTGGTGCCGTCGTTGTTGACCTTGATGACCTTGTGGCGCAGGAGGTAGTCGTAGGGATCGTTCTTCTCCTTGGCGTCCGGGGGGGGAGGCGGAGGGGATTTGAGGATGTCCCGGGCCTTCACTTCCAGGTCGGCGTAGAAGGGCTTCTCCTCGGCCTGGAGGAAGTCCAGGTGGCGCTTCACCTTGGAGAGGTTGGGATTCCAGGAGAGGGCCCTCTTGAACCAGGCGATCATGGCCGCCTTGTTGCCCCTGAGACCCTCGAGACGGCCCATGCGTACCAGGACGGAGTCGTCGCCGGGACAGAAGTCCAGGACGGCCTGAAGGGCCTTTTCCGCCTCGAGGATCTCATTCCGGGAAAGGAAGAGATCTGCCTGGGCCAGCCGGATCTTCCTGGAGAAGGGCCAGGCCCGGGCGCCCTTCTCCAGAAGGGCGGCGGCCCGGTCCGTCTTCCCCGCCCTGATGAGGGTCCGGGCGGCGGAGACCAGGGTTTCCGGGGAGGCCCGCCGGGAGAGAAGGTCCATGCGGACGGCCAGGGCCCGGCCCAGGTTGTCCCTGTTCAGGGCGAGGCCCACGATCTTCCGGCAGAGCCGGGGATGGAGCCTGCCCCCGGGGGTGGCGTAGAGGTTCTCCAGGAGCGCCCGCCTCTCCACTCCGGCGTCTATGTCGTCCAGGAGTTCGGCGAGGAGGAGACCGGCGTCGATGTAGCCCGGGTTGACGGCCAGGGCCTTCCTGGCGTGCTCCATGGCCCTGGTGGGGTTTTCCTGCCCGTCCTTGTAGTAACGGGCCAGGGCATATTCGGCCCTGGCGAAGGAGGAGTCCAGGCGGAGGGTCGCCTCCAGTCTCCGCCTCCGGGGATTCTCGTCCTTCTCGGCGGCCATTCCGCCGCGGCGCCCGAGGGTGACGGAGTAGAGATACTGGTAGAAAGGATTCTTGGGATCGCCGTCGACGGCCTTGCGGGCCCAGTCCCTGTCCTCCCGGACGTCCTCGTCGAAGGTCTGGAAGCGGGTGAGGAGATAGGCCCTCTCATAGGCCCAGCGGGGATTCTTGTCCTTCTTGTAGATCTCCTCCAGGAGGGCGAGGGGACCCTCGGCCCAGGGGCCCGGGGCGGCCGTGGAGACGGGGGGCTCCTTTTGGACCAGGTCCGGTTCGGCCTTGGCCTCGATCCCGGGGATCCTGTTTCCCCGGGGGGAAACGACCCTGAGGGAGAACTTGAAGGGATCCTTCTGGGCTCCCAGTTTCACCAGGACCAGGTTGGGACCTTCGAGGAGGTGGACCGCACCTTCGTCCTGGTCCTGGTGGAATGGGCGCCTGGCGTCCCGGCGGATCACCTCCTTGCCGTTCACCCAGACCGCCAGGGATCCGCCGCTCCCCGCGCGGAGGACCGCGTCCGTCTCGACGGGGGAGATCAGGCAGGTCGCGGCGTAGGCCAATACCTGGGAGTTGGGCCTCATGAGGGCGGCCATGTCCACGATTCCCCCCGGGACGGTCGAGACGTTCACCCTCCGCCAGGAGATCTTCCTCTTCTTGCCCTGGTAGCTCTCGGAGAGGTCGATCTTCTTCTCGGGCGGAAAGGTCCGGCCGAAGCCCCGGCCGCGCTCGTTGTCGAAGGGGCCTACGATCTGCCAGTCGCAAAGGAATCCCAGGGAGGAATTCAATGCCCGGGCCTCCTTGAACCGGAAGGCCTTCTCCAGGAGGGACTGCCTCACGAGGTCGATGGAGGCGGCCAGGAGGGGTTCCCCCGGGAGGGTCTTGGAGGAGGCCCTGAGCCCGGAGAGGAAGGAGAGGGTCCCCAGGGTGTCCCCCGTCCTGGAATCGAGGTCCTCCAGGAGGGAGAGGAGATAGGCGCCGTAGGCCCGGTCCTCGGGGGTGGAGGTCCACTCGTCGGAGAGGAGGACTTCCAGGGCTCTCCCGGCAGATTGTTTCGCTTCGAGGTATTTTCCCTTCTTCGCCAGGTTCAGGGCCTCCTTCTCGAAGGCCCTGGCCCGATCGCCGGCGTGGAGGGCCGGCGCCGAGAGGGTGAACAGGAAGAGAACCGCTCCGGCGGATCTCCAGGAAAGAAAGGTCTTCATCCCGCCTCCTTGGGTCGAACAAGAAAAAAGGACCGGGAGCCGGAGGCCGGCTCCCGGGGGCCATCTTAACTCGAAGGAGCTGGAAAGTTCCTTCTACGAGAAGGAACGGGGGCGGGAGGGGGGTTTTTTCTTTCCCTTTGGAAGGAGGGGGGGAAAGGCCGGGGGCCGGCTCAGAACTTGAAGCTGAAGTCCCCTCGAGGAAGAAGGGCCGCACCTCCGGAGGAGGCCTTGCGGGGTCCCCCTGCCGGGCCGGGAGCCGGGTGGGCGCCCCGGGATGGCCTCTTTCTTTCCGGTCCGGCCGGACGGCGAGGGAGCTTCTTCCCCGCCCGGAGTTCCCGGGGGGATAGAAGGCCGTCCTGGTTCTTGTCCTTCTTCTGGAAGAGGATCCGGGCCCAGGGCACCAGTCCGGGATCGAGCTTTCGGAAGAGGAACTCCAGTTCCCTGAGATCCAGGTGCTGGTCGCCGTTGCGGTCCGCCCCCTGGAGGTCCGCCGGGAGGGACTTGTCCAGGGGAAGGGGCGGTGTCTCTTTCCGGGAAAGCCCGGGGAAGAGGGCCAGGAGAGGGGCCATCTCTTCCAGTTCCAGGGTGCCGTCCCGGTTCCGGTCCAGGCCGAAGAAGCCGCTGGGAACCTTGGAGAGGGTGGCCGAGATGGCCCGGGTCGTGCCTCTCCATTCGGCCGGTTCGATCCGGCCGTCCCCGTTGCGATCCAGAGTCTGGAAGAGTTTCTTCAAGGGGAGGAGGGTCGATGGGGGGGGATCCTTGGGGGCCCTGACCACGGCCGGTCCCCTGAGGGTCAGGCCCCAGCCGTCCCGGACGAGCTGCTTGTAGCGCCTGTCGAACTCGGGAAAGTGGATCCAGCCGTCCCGGTCGGTGTCCCAGAGGGCGAAGGCCTGGGGCGTGGAGAGGCCCAGGGTCTTGTGGGCCTCCCGGAAGGTGATCCTGTCGTCCCGGTCCAGGTCACAGGCGGAAAAGGCCCGGCGGCTCGCCTGGGGGGCGTAGTTCCGGAGCCAGACCTGGGCCGGAAGGGCCTTCTTGGCCCGGGCCTCGGAGGCGGGGCCTTGCCCTTCGATCTTGTTCCAGGCGGGGAGCCCTGCCGCTAGGAGCCCTGCCATCAAGGGGACGCTCAATCCCATCATGCCGTTCTTCACCCTGGTCCTCCCCTCTTGGTCGTTCCCGTCTCGGTCCAGGAAGAACAGGTAAGTATACCTCCTGGAGCCGGGAGGGGGGGATGGAACCGGGTCAGGGAACGTAGAGGCAGGATCGTCCGAGACGGAGATAGAACTCGGCTCCCTGGGCCAAGGGGTTCTCTTCGGGAGGGAGGAAGGATGCCACTTCCACCCGGCACCCCTGGGCCTTGAGCTTCTCCACCAGGGGCAGGAGGGCCGCCTGGGAGCTGGCGATCACCACGGCGTCGGCCTTGGGGGCGTTGTCCACGGCGTCCAAGGTGAGACGGACCGCCCAGTCTCCTCTGCCGGGGCCGACCCGCTTGACCTTCTCGAAGCCGCTGGTGCTCAGGTGGTCCTGGAAGGGGGCCCGGGCGTCCTCCTCTTCTTCGCTCATGTAGGCGATGGCCCGGATGGCCCGGCGGCCCAGGACGGTGTGGGAGAAGACCTTCCTGTAGGAGACCTTGGCCTGGTAGGTGTCCTGGGCCTCCCTGTCGAGGAGGTCGGCGTCCACCAGGAGGAGCACTCTCTGGTGCACCAGGGTGCCCGCCGGGATGGCTCCCACGCCCGTGGCCACCCCCGAGGGTGTGGTGAAGGGATGACTGGAATGGACGCCCTCCGGGGAGCTGGGCCTGGACTGGTTGTGCCGTTCGGCGCCTTTGCGCTCTCCCCGGGCGCCCTCCCTTTCCCTGCGGGGCCGGCCTCTCTCCTTGGATCCCCCTCCTTCCCGGCCTTTGCGCCGGTGCCTCTCCCGGGGCTTCCTCTCTTCCTGGGGCTGGGAGGATTCTTCCTCCCGGGGCGGGGCTTCCGCCTTCTCCTCCGGGGCGGGCGTCTCCGGAACCTTCTCCTCGGGGACCGGGGCCTTCTCCTCTTCTTTCTTGGATTCCCTACCCGTTTCGGAAGTCGTTTCCACCTGGTCCTGGAAGAATTCGTCGTCGTCGAAAAGGCCCGACGCGAAGGAGTCGCTTGCTGCCATCACTTTCCGGTCTCCTTGCTTTCGTAGAGGGGAGGAAAAGGGATCCTTCGATCCGCCCTGGAGGCGGAGAAAAAAAGAGACTACCCTTCCGGGGGCATAGATCAAGGGAGCCCCCTTGGGGAGGCCGGTTCATGGCGGTATCGGAGCGTTTTGGGCGGGTTCCTTTCCGGCGGATCCCGGCCGGGCCGTGGAGGGGAATTCCCCTCCTTCCGGGTCTCTTCCTGGCTCTTTGGGGCCTGGCCTGGGCGAGGGTGGCGCCGGCCCAGGCCGGGCCGGCTCCCTTTCCCAGGGCCCCTCTCCTCCGGGCCGCCCCTTTCCTGGGGGAAGCGAGGCACGTCCTCGGCCTGGACGGGAGTTCCTGGAACCCCCTGGGAAGGGCACCCAAGGATCCCTATCTCTCTCCCTGGGTGGAGGGAATCCTGGAGAACCCCCTGGTCTTTCCGGGCCTGGCCTCCCGGTGGGCCGCCCGGCTGGCCCGTGAGGATCCCCGGGAGGCCCTGGCTCTTTCCCTGGAATTCCGGGGGCTCAAGGCCGTGCCCGCCTCCAGGCCCGAGCTGGAGGGGGCTCATACGGTCTCGGATCTCCTGCAGGCCGCCTTCGCCGGGAAGGTTCCCCTGGAGCGGGCCGGCGGGCTTTCTCCGGGGCTGAGAGAGCTTCTCCTTCCCCTGCTCCGGTCGGCCCTGGCGGCCCGGCTGTGGTGCGCCGAGGCGGCGAAGGGCCTGGGGCCGCGGGAGCGGGATCTCCTCCTGGAGGAGCTGGCGGAGCGCTGGACCGGGCGGAGGGCCCCCGACCGGGCCGAGACGGGCAGGATCCTGGGCCTGGCGGGGAGCTTCGACTCCAGGCTCACCGCCCTGGCGGCCCGGGTCCTTGCCCTGGGATTCTCCCGGTTCCTCTCCGTGGAGGGGAAGGTCTCCGTGAAAGGGTCGGCCCTTCCCGGGCGGATCAGCGCTCCCGGATACGAGGGGGACCTGCGCCTCTTCCTTCCCACGCCCTGGGGGGACCTGGTCGTCGGGGGTCCTGGGGTTACGATCTACAGAAAACGGGCCTTCCTCGTCCTGGACCTGGGCGGGGACGATCTCTACCTGTGTCCCGCCGGGAGCGCCGTGCCGGAGATGCCCGTCTCGGTGGTGGTGGACCTGGGAGGAGACGACCTGTACCGCTCCCCGGGGAGGGGCGGCCAGGGGGCGGGGCTCCTGGGGATCGGCTTCCTGGCCGACCTCGGGGCGGGGAGGGACCTCTACGATGGAGGAGACCTCTCCCAGGGAGTGGGAATCCTCGGAACGGGAATCCTCCTGGACGACGGAGGGCGGAATCTCTTCCGTGCGGGCCGGGCCTCCCAGGGGGCGGGGTTGCTCGGGACGGGGATCCTCCTGGCCGGGGCCGGGGAGGATTCCTACCGCGGGAATGCCCCCTGCCAGGGGACGGCCGGGCCCGGTGGAGCGGGCCTCCTGGTGGATTCCGGGGGCGGGGACGTCTACACATCCTCCGGGAGAGGATCGCCGGCGGCGCCCCTTCCGAGCCAGGGCGGTGCGGCCGGCTGGGCCGAGGTGTGGGCCTCCGGGGGCACGGGACTCCTCCTGGACCTGGGGGGGGACGACACATATTCGGCTGAGAGGTCCGCCCAGGGTGCGGCGTTTCTCAGGGGAGGCGCTGCCCTCCTGGACTCCCGCGGGAACGACCGGTTCCATTCGGGCCGCTGGTCCCAGGGAATGGGGTCCAGCCGCGGGGCGGGGCTCCTCATGGACGGGGCGGGGGACGATAGTTACGGTGGTGGGGATGTTTCGCAGGGTGCCGGCCACGACATGGGGGTGGGGATGCTCCTGGACGTGGGTGGGGACGACCGCTTCCGCGCCGGGGGGCTCTGCCAGGGGGCCGGGAGCTGGCACGGGTCGGGCTTCCTCTTCGATCTCTCCGGAAACGACGTCCGACAGGCACGGCCGGGAAAGAACGGGGGCGCCCAGGGATGGGGGGGGAAAGCGGGCGGATGGGGATCCCTGGGGGTCCTGATCGATTGCGGAGGAAAGGACTACAACAGCCTGGGACCGGGAGACGGGGGGAGGAAGACCAGGGGGCTGGCGGGAATCTCGATAGATTCCGGATCAACGGAAACGACTGCCGGAAGGCCGGCCCCTTCCCCTTCCCCGCCCGTTCCGGGAAGGAAGGAGAAGGGGCCGGATCTCCTCTCCCTGGAGAAGGACCTGCACCGGGCCCTGGACTCTCTCCCGGGGAGCCCCCCCTGGAAGGCCTCCGTGAAGGACCTCGCCCGGGGGGGGAAGAAGGCCCTGGAGTGGCTTGCCGCCAGGGCCTTCGCCTCGCCGACGCCCGCCATGTCTTCCTTCTTCGAGGCCGCCGCCCTGGAGGTGGGAGGGGAGGAGGCGGCCCGGGCGGCCCGGGCCGGGCTGGAGCATTCCTTTCCGGGGAGCAGGGCCCTTGCGGCCCGGGTGCTGGGGCTCCTCGGGGACCGGGCCTCCCTGGACAAGTTGAAGGACCTGTTGGCCTCGGATCCTTCCCGGGCGGTCCGCCGGGCCGCCGCCGAGGCACTGGGCCGGATCGGCCTCGCCGGGGTCCCTTCGGGCCTGGAAGCTCTCAGGTCCTCTTCCTCGGTCCTGGACCGGGTGGCCGCGGCGGCATGCCTGGAAGGGGTAGCCGGGAAGGAGAGTGTCTCGTCGCTCCTGGACCTGCTGGAGGACCGGGCCTGGCCGGTCCGGGAGAGGGCGGAGGCGGCCCTGGAGGCCAAGGGGGCCCAGGCCGTTCCCGAGGTCGTGAAGAAGCTGAAGGAAGGCGGGAAGGGGGCCGTCCGGATTCCCATGGTGCGGATCCTTGGGAAGGCCCGGGCCGTGGAGGCCAGGTCCCTTCTCCTGGGCTTCCTGGAGGACCCGGACCCGGTGCTCCGGGCGGCCGCGGTAAGGGCTCTCAGGTCCATCGGGGAGAAGGGGGACCTGGAGAGACTCAAGGCTCTCCTGCCCCTCGAGATGAACCCCCTGGTCCGGGAGGCCTTGAAGGGCCTTTGAGCGGACGAGGAAGCGGGAGGGGATTTTTGCTAACCTCTTCTCCTTTCCCTCTTCTTCCTGGCACGGACGCTGGAGCAGGAGCATGGAGACCGCCGCGCTGGACTTCGCCTTTCTCCGGGGGCAGATCGTCGGCATCGACGCCGCCTTCCGGACGCCCTTCGGGGAGAGGCTCATGACCTATTGCGACTATACGGCCTCGGGCAGGGGGCTGGCCTTCATCGAGAACTACTTGATGCACGTCCAGCGGACGTACGCCAACACCCACACCGAGGACGATGTCTCGGGCCGGAGCATGACGCGCCTCCTCCACCGGGCGGAGGAGACCATCAAGGAAGCGGTGAACGCCGGGCCCCACGGGAAGCTCATCGCCGTGGGGGCTGGGTCCACAGGGGCCATTGACAAGTACCAGCAGATTCTGGGCGTCCAGATTCCCCCGGCCACGATGGCCCTCATCGAGGAAATCCTGAGAGCCGAAAGAGGAGAGGAAGCCCTGGCGGACTTCCGGGCGGCCCTGGAGAGGCGGCGGCCGGTGGTCTTCGTCGGCCCCTACGAGCATCACAGCAACGAGGTGACCTGGCGCCAGGGACTCGCCCGGGTGGTGACGGTGGAAATGACGCCCGACGGGAGGCTGGACCTGGCCCACTTGAAGAGCCTCCTCGAGGACCCCCGGTTCGAGGGACGACTGAGAATCGGTTCCTTCTCGGCGGCCTCCAATGTTACGGGCCTGCGCACCCCCGTCCACGAGGTGGCCCGCCTCCTTCACGCCCACGGGGCCCTGGCGGTCTTCGATTACGCCGCCTGCGCCCCCTACGTGGAGATCGACATGAATCCCGATCCCGGACCCGAAGGGGGGGATCCTTCACTGGATGCGGTCTTCATCTCCCCTCACAAGTTCCTCGGGGGGCCGGGCTCCTCGGGGATCCTGGTCTTCCACGAGAAGGTCTACAGGAAGGATCTCCCTCCCACGGTTGGGGGCGGGGGGACGGTGGACTATGTGGGTCTCGACGCCCAGGACTACATGGAGGACATCGAGGCCAGGGAGAAGGCCGGAACCCCGGGCGTGCTCCAGACCATGAAGGCGGCCCTGGCCTTCGAGGTGAAGCGGGCCGTCGGTGTGGAGAGGATCGAGGCCAGGGAAGGAGAACTCCTCAGGAGGGCCTTCGCCAGGTGGAGGTCCAATCCCAACATCCGGATCCTGGGGAACCCGGATCCGGACCTCCGGGTGGCCATCGTTTCCTTCAACATCCAGGATCCCCGGGGCGGATGGGTGCATCCCAGGCTTCTGACCGTTCTCTTGAACGATCTCTTCGGGATCCAGTCCAGGGCGGGTTGTTCCTGCGCCGGGCCCTACGGCCACAGGCTCCTGGGGATCGGCCCGGAGGAATCGGAACGCTACCGGAAGTGGGTCCTCAGGGGATACCAGGGGATCAAGCCGGGTTGGTGCCGGGTTGGTTTCCATTTCACCATGGATGACGCGGAAGCGGATTTCGTCATCGACGCCGTGGATTTCCTGGGGAACTGGGCCTGGGCCTTCGTGCCGGCCTACTGCTTCGATGTCCGCACGGGTCACTGGTCGCATTGCCGGGAGGAGATCACCGAGGAGCCTTTCTCCATCGAGGCGGCCCTTGGGGCGGGGGCGGTGCGGCCCTCGCCCATCCCGGAGGAAGAGCGGAAGAAACTCTACACCCGCTGGCTGAAGGAGGCGGAGGAGGAGGCACGGAAGCTCGCCGAAGGCCCACGCCTCGAGCCGAAGCGCCTGGAGGGAGAGCTGGGGGAGCTCCAGTTCTTCTCCCTTTGAAGGAAGAGGCCGGCCGCGCGAGGCGGTCCGGCCTCTTCGAGGGTTCGAAGGGTCACTCCGGATTTCCGGGATCAGAGCCCTCCGAGGACCATGGTGGCGCCTTTGGTGGTGACCACGGCCTTGCCCGAGGAATCCCCGAAGAGAAGCCACTGGAAGTGGGTGGGCACTCCGGCCAGGACGGGATCCCGGGGAACCGTGATACGGATCGGCGTCAAGGCTCCGATGTAGACCGGCGCGTCCAGGGAGATGTTGAGGAAGCAGGAGGGGGCCCCGACGAACTTCAGGTCGATGGGGAGGGGCAATCCCATCCAGGATGTCCTGGAGACCCCGAAGAAGAGGGCCCCCGCCGTGGCGGAGGTGTTCTTCACGAGGAAGCCCACGCTCCTTCCCACCCCGGGGACCCCCCCGACGACGAAGGATGGGATTCCCTTGGAGCCGGCGCAGGCGGTCCCGAAGTAGACCACTTTCTTGAAGTAGTAGATCGTGTCCTTTGCGCGGGTCGTGTTCCCGGCCCGATCCCGGACCTCCATCACGACCGTCCTGGATCCCAGGGAAGGAGATCCCCCGTAATCGGTGAGTTTCCACGACCTGGTCGGGGCGAAGGGGAACCAGGGGGACCAGGAGCCTCCGTCGTTCGAGAAACGCATGTAGGCGACACCGGAGTGGGGATCCGCGGCGGTGATGGAGAGGCCGACGTCCGGCGAGGAGGTCTCCGGGGCCCCGTGGTCGATCTTCAGGGTGACCCCCGTTGGAGGGAGGGCGTCGATCCAGTAGGGGCCGGAGGAGACCCAGTGGTCGTCCCAGTTCTTGGCCTTGTCGGTGGACCGGATGTTGAAATACCAGGCGTGGGCGGAAGAGGGAAGGGTGGCCGACAGGTTCGTCAGGGCCCCGATCTTCTTGATCGCGCCGGGCCTGGTGGGCTTGTCGTCGCTGAAGAGGACTCCGTAGCCGTCGAGCCCGGAGTGGGCGTCCGGGGCGGCCGTCCAGGTGAAGGTGATCCTGGGGTTCCTGGACCAGGCCCCTGGGGAGTGGGTCGTGGACTTCAGGTTGGTGACCGTGCCTGGCTGGAGGGTGTCGATGTAGTAGGGACCGGTCCAGGAGAAGGATCTTCCCCAGTTTCCGCTCCTGTCCAGGGACCGGATGCTGAAGTAGTAAGGCTTGGTGCTGCTGGAAAAGACCGCGTCATGGGCGGTGAGGGCCCCGATGTCCTTGACGGCGTTCGGGATGGCGGCGGAGCCGAAGCTGGTCAGGATGCTGTAACCGTCGATTCCGGAGAGGTTGTCCCAGGCGGCGGTCCAGGTGAAGTGGATCGTACCTTGGTTGGACCAGGTCCCCGTGGCGTGGGTTGTGGACCTCAGGTTCCGCACGGAGAAGGGCGGGGTGCCGTCCACGACGACCGTCGCCCGGGAGTGCCTGGTTCCCCAGTTGTCGGAAAGACCGCTGAAGTAGAGATACCGGACCGCGTCCCGGCCGGAAGTCTCTTTGTACCGGTAGACCACTTTCCTGGCCTGGCCCCTGAGAACGTCGCCCAGGAGTACTCCGCCGTCGCCGGCGTCGTGCGGGCCGGCGACCACCACGCCGTCCTTGAGCTCGAGGGAGCTTCCGGTTCGGGAGAAACCGGTATGGGCGCCCTCGCCGACCCAGACGTTTGTGGCGATATAGCTCTCGGGCTTGGCGGACACGGTGAGATCCACCGTGCCGCCGGGCTTGATGTACCGCTTGTCCGGCGTGAGTGTGAGGGCCCCGGATGGAGTGGTGTCTCCGGAAAGCAGGAGGGTCATGAGGCCGACCCGAACGGTTCCCGTGAGCTTGTAGGCATGGATCTTGACCCTGTATTTGCCGGGTGCCGGGTTGTTGAGCACCAGGTGCTCGACGGTGTCAAGGGATGACGTGGATTTGTATTCGCCCGTATTGGTTCCGGCCGTGAAGGGGTACTTGTCCAGGTAGAGATCCAGGTCGTGGACTGCGGCGGGCTTGGCGCCCGGCGCGGCGGGAGGATCGTCCCAGGTGAGGACCAGGACGAGCCTGGTGGTTCCCGGGTTTACTGTGAGATCGTAGTAGCCCCCGCCTGTTCCGATCGTGGGCCTGAGCCAGACCCGGATCCAGGGGAAGTACCCCCCGCCCCTCAAGGCCTTGAGGGCCGAGATCCGGCCCATGCCGTGGGAGTTCAAGTGGGAGGAAGGAAGGTGGCCCCAGCTCCCTTGGGCGGTGGCGTCATCGCGGGTCACCGCCGTGGCCATGGCCCAGGCCCGCATCAGCGGAGCGGACTTCCCCACCGAGGGATAGCGCTCCGCCGTCGAGGCCATGATTCCGGCGACCACCGGGGCGGACATGGAGGTTCCGCACATGGTCTTGTAACCGGTCCGGGTGCCTCCCGCGGTGGACATGGTCACGCAACCAGGGGCGGAGACATTGGGTTTCCAGCGGCCGTCGCCGCAGGGGCCGTGGCTGGACCAGGAGACGATGGATCCGGGGCCGCCCGCCGGGGGTGTGGTCCGGTTCCCGTCGCGGCACATGCCCACGGCCAGGACGTTCTTGGCGACGGCCTCGATGCCGAGTGTTCCGGCTACGTAGTTCTTTCCTCCTATACCCCCGTGGTTTCCGGCGGCGAAGATGTAGAGTTGGTTGTAGTTGAAGACCTCGGCGTCGCAGATCCGGGCGTCCGCTTCGGAGCCGATCCAGAAGGCGGGCTGGGTGCAGTTGTTCAGGCAACCCGCGTGGCCCCAGGAGTTGGTGACGACCACCGGCCTGGGGGTCACGTGATTCCAGGGGTCTTTATAGTCCTGGCGCATGTGGAAGAACCCCTTGCTGGTGAGTCCTTTCACGAGGAAGAGCCTGTGGGTGGCGGGCCCGGAGCCAAGGTAGGGTGAGATCCCGCGGTACTTGATCTGGGCCTTTCCCTCGCCGCAGATCGTGCCCAGGACATGGGTGCCGTGGTACCCGGTGCTCTTCTCGTCGCAATATACGCTCCCGCATCCTCCGGTCCAGTAGTTCCAGCCGACGGCCTGCTTGGAGAGGTCGACGTGGCCGTTGTACCCGCCGTTGGCGAGGTGGAAACCGGAGTCGATCACCCCGACCGTCACCGTCGTGGCCTTGTAGATCTCCCGGAAGTAGTCCGCTCCCACCTGGGGGATCACCCTGTCGTGCATGAGCACCGCCTTGGGGCGCCACTCGAGAAAGGCGACGAAGTCCAGGTCCACCAGTTTCAGGATGGTCCAGGCGTCGGCCTCGGCCTCGTAGGACTGGATCTCTTCCCGGTAGTCCTTGATCTTGACGCCGAGTTTCTCGAGTCTCGCCTGGATCTTCCCGTGGGTCTTCCAGCTCCATCCTGCGTAGGCCGGGTCTCCCTTCCGCTGCTCCCTGCCGATGGTGGCCAATTCTGGAAGGGGGCCCATCACCTTTTCGCTCTCCGGACCGAGGTCGCTCTCGAAGAGGTCGATGTAGATCGGGATGTCCCTCCCAGCCGGGGTTTCCGACATGACGGAATCCAGGGCGGGGTGGATCTTTTGCGTGGGCTGGGCGAAACCCACCCAGCGCACGCAAGGCATGGCCGCGAGTTCGCCCACCAGGTGGACGGGAATCCTGGCGGCGTAGGAATTGTTGGGGTGGTAGAAGAGGAGTTTTACTCCAAGAGCCCGGACGGAACGTTTCTTGGCCTCCGTGATCCTCCCCTGGAACATCACGTAGGCATAGGTGAAGGCCTGGTCTTCTCCGTTCCTGGGGCCCCGCCGGATCCTATCGGCCAGGGCCGGATCGACTCTTTCCCCCGAAGGGGGCCGGTGGAGTCCGCCGGCGAAGCCGAGGAAGTAAGGATTTCCCAGGTATTCCCGGGGCGTTTCCTTCCCGCCCTTTTCGAAGGAGTAGGGTTCGTCGGGAAAGGTCTGGGATCCGGGGGGAAGGATGACGGCCCTGGCGGGCCCGTCGGTGGCGGAGATGGCTCCGGATGGAGCGGGCTGCCTGGGGGGGGAGGCCGTCCAGAGGGGACGGCGGGTCTGTCCGGGAAGGGCGAGGGGGACGAAGGGGAAGAGAAAGAGGAGCAAGAGGATTCGTTTCATGATTCCGTCTCCACCGGGAAAAGGGGGCCGTTCGAGGGAGGGAAGTCCCTCCCGGGAAGAGAGCGGGAAAGGGAGGCGGAACCGGACAGGAAAGAGCAGGGGAAGCCGGCAGGGACGGGCCTATGTCTCTTTCCAGGACATAGGGCCCCTTTTCGTTATAAAAGTCCACCCGGCAGAAAACTGCACGTTATAAAAGTTCTCCCGGCAGAAAACAGCAGCCGGTGAGGAGGCCGGCGGCGAGGTTGATGGTTTTGACGAGGAGGAAGTCTTTCCGGGAGGTGGCGAGGAGGGGAAGCATGCCGTGGCCGTCCTGGACTATGGAGCTGGCCAGGAGGACGGCGAAGGGGAGATCCCCCTGGGCATAGAGGAGGACGAAGACCAGGTGGGGCCCCGATTCCGGGATGATCCCCACCAGGCAGGCCAGGAGGAGGGCCGCCCAGGGGCCGTAGGACTGGTGGAGCAGGGTCTCCAGGTCGTGGCGGAAGAAATAGATGAGGACCATCGTGCCCAGGGTCCAGAGGAAGATCCTTGGCGCGTGGATCCGGACCACGTGGTTCCAGAGGTGCTCTTCCAGGAAGTGGTCCGGCACGACCAGGACCACCAGGAGCCCCAGGGTGGTGAGAATGCCCAGGGTGATGCTGGCCCACTCTTCCTTTGGGCCCACCTGGCCGGCCAGGTGGGCGGCCAGGAAGAGGACCAGGGCCGTGGCCATGGTGCCCCTGGCGGGGGAACAGTGCTTGAGGTGGTCCAGGATCTCGGGCCAGGTCAGGGGAGGGAGGGTGTCCTCGTCGTGGAAGGGGATCTCCTTGTACTTCTCCTCCGGGGCGAGGTCTTTCTTCTTGAGGAAGAAGTCCGTCAGGATTCCAGCCAGGAGACCCACGGCCACCTGGATTCCCAGGAGGAGGAAGAAGGGGCCGGGAATGCGGGCCAGCATGACGAAGGCCTCGTCTCCGCTGGTGACGATCATCCCCGCCACGAGGGCTCCCAGGGAGAGAAGGCGGTGGGTGAAGAGGGTGACCAGGGCGAAGGCCCCCAGGCAGCCGGGACTTCCCGCAAGGACGATGGCCAGCAAGTACTGGCGCCAGGCCTTTCCCCGGATTCCTTTCTGGAGCGCTCCCTTGGTCCGGACGTTCAGGTATTCCACCAGGAGCATCATCACCGCAACGAAGGCCGTGACGAGGACGGCGTCCTGGATCACCCCCACCAGCCCTCCCCCGGCGTGGGCGTGGGGTTCCCTGCCGAGACCGAGCAGAAGGAAGAGGGAACTCATGGGGGCCCATTAAAACGGGAGGGATCCCCCTTTGCACCGCCGCCGGGGATTTTCTTTCCCCGGGATCGACTCCTCCTGGAGAGAAGGGACTCTCCCCACGGGCAGGGGCTTCCTAGACCTTCGAAGCGGGATGCCGGTCCTTTCGGGGCCGGCCTCGAGCCTTCTTCGAAGGGAGGGGGCTTCCAGGAAAGAGGAGCTGAAAAGCCTGGTCCACCTTCTGGACCGGGTGGATCACCAGGTCCTCCAGGGCCTCCTTGGGAACCTTCTCCAGGTCGGGGAGGTTCGCCTTGGGGAGGATCACCTCCTGGACGCCCATCCTTCTTGCGGCCAGAAGTTTTTCCCTGATTCCCCCCACGGGAAGGACCTTCCCTCTCAGTGCGAGTTCCCCCGTCATGGCGAAGCCCGGAGCCGGGGCCCTTCCGCTGAAGGCCGAGGCAAGGGCCGTGGCGATGGCCAGCCCGGCCGAGGGTCCGTCCTTGGGCACCGCCCCGGCGGGGAAGTGGATGTGCAGGTCCCTCTTGTGGAAGGCCTCTTCCGGAATGCCCAGGCGCCCGGCCCTGGAGCGGACCAGCGTATAGGCGGCGTGGACCGACTCCCGCATCACCTGGCCCAGGAAGCCGGTGACGAAGAACTTGCCCTGGCCGGGGACGAGGAGGACTTCCACCTCCAGCAGGTCTCCCCCGGAAGGGGTCCAGGCCAGGCCCAGGGCGGATCCCACACCCCCGGAGGGGGCCCGGGAATCCCTCCTGAACCTGGGCGGCCCCAGGATCTCCTTCAACTGTGGAACCCCCACCCGGAGGGTCGCCCCCGGGGATTCCATCCGCTTCACCGCCACCTTTCGGGCCACCTTCTCCATGATCCGGGCCAGGTTGCGGACTCCCGCCTCCCTCGTGTAGTGGCGGACGATCTTCTTCAATGCCTTGGGGGTGACCCGGGCGGCGTGCTCTTCCAGCCCGGCCGCCTCGAGAGCCCTGGGCAGGAGGAAACGCCCGGCGATGGCCGTCTTCTCTTCTTCGGTGTATCCGGGCAGGGGAATCATCTCCATCCGGTCCCGGAGCGCCGGGGGAATGGCCTCGGCCGAGTTGGCCGTGGCCAGGAAGACGACCCCGGAGAGGTCGAAGGGCATGCCCAGGTAGTGGTCGGTGAAGGCCTTGTTCTGTTCGGGATCCAGGACCTCCAGGAGGGCCGCCGCAGGGTCGCCCTGGTACCCGACTCCGAGCTTGTCCACCTCGTCGATCAAGAAGACCGGATCCTTGGCCCCCACCTTCCTGAGGCCGTCCAGGATCCTCCCGGGAAGGGCTCCCACGTAGGTCCGCCTGTGGCCGCGGATCTCGCTCTCGTCCCGCATCCCTCCCAGGGCGATCCGGTAGTAGGGTCTGCCCAGGGCCCGGGCCACGGCACGCCCGAGAGAGGTCTTTCCCGTCCCCGGAGGACCGATGAAGCAGAGGATCGTCCCCCTTCCCGGGCCGCGGAGCCTCATGACGGCGATCTCCTCGGCGATCCTCTCCTTCACCTTCTCCAGGCCGTAGTGGTGGGCGTCCAGGATGGTTCCGACCTCCTCGAAGGGGGGCGGGTCGGCCAGGGTCCGGTTCCAGGGAAGTTCCAGGACGAAATCGAGCCACCCCCGGATCACACCCGCTTCCGAGGAGGCGGAGGGAAGGGTCTCGAGCCGCCGGGCCTCCTTCTCCACTTCCGCCAGGGCGTATGATGGGAGGCCGGCCTCCCGGGCCCGCTCCACGTATCGCCTCGCCTCCCCTTCTCCTTCGCCGAGCTGTTCCCGGATCTCCGCCATCTGGTGGCGGAGCCAGCTCTCCCGCCGGCTCCGTTCCACCCGCTCCCTCGTGCGCTGGATCAGTTCGCTCCGCTGGACGGCGTCTTCCACCTTCGCGGCCAGGAGGTCGCAGACGACGGAAAGGCGCTCCTCCGGGTCCTCGGAGAGGAGAAGGCGCTTGCGGCCTTCCGTGTCGAAATCCAAGGCGGCCGCCAGGTAGTCGGGGAAGGCCCAGGGGGTCTCCCTGTTGCGCCCCAGGATCTGGGCGAGCTCGGGCGGAAGGGTCTCGTCGGTGGAGACCAGGGTCTCCAGGAGCTGGAAAGCCTTCTCCACCAGGTCCTCCGCAAGGGGGGTGAGCCGGGCTTCCTCCTTCACCTGGAGGATTTCGCCTTCCAGGATCTTCCCCCGGGCCCGGACCTTTCGGAGGCGGACCCGGGACTCTCCCCGGAGGAGGACCTGGAATCGCCCCTTCCCAAGGCGGGTCCTTCCCAGGATCCTTGCCTGGACCGCCACTGGATGGAGGTTCTCCGGCGAGGGGGGGGCCTCCGGGTCCTCGAGCAGGGCCAGGACCAGGATTCCCTCGTCCCCTTCTTCTCCCCCGGAGGCCCGGTCCAGGAGTTCCTTGCCCTCCCGGCCTTCCAGGGCCAGGTGGGTGACGGAGAAGGGCAGGACCACGACGGAGTCCAAAGGGAGGATCGGGAAGGTCTTCCTTCCCTGGAGTACGGCGGTCCTTCTCGGCATGAAATCAGCCCCCTTTTCCGCTGGGATCTCCCCGCCGGCCCTTGCGGGCCTTTCCTCCACCTTTTAACGGCCTTCACCGGGCCCGATCTTTTGGGGTCCTGGGCCGGGGGGAGGGGATTCCCGGGAAAAGTGTCTCCATCAGGCTCGCGGGGGACCGGGTGGTTCGAAGGGGCCGGAATTGGTTCCGCCTGGAAGGTCCCTTGGGATGGATGCTTACTTGTTCTTTCCCGTCTTGAGCCGCCCCTTGGCGGGTTCGGCCCGGGGAGGAGGGACGGCGGGGCGGCGCCGGCGGGGGGGATGGAACCTCCAGGGGCCTTTCGGGAGCTTCTGAAGGAGTTCCCTCAACTTCCGCGCCGCCAGGGGAAAGGCCCTCTTCTCGTAGAGCTTCCGAACGGGAGGCCAGTCCCTCCTGGCGAGGATCCCCGCCCCGGCCATTCCCCTTCGTTTCATGAGGACCGAAAGGAAGTTCATGAACCTGTCCATGGTCCTCAGGAGGTTCGCCAGGCCGGCCGGGTCCAGGGCCGAGAGCCTCTCGGGAGAAAGGAGCAGGCCGATCTTCTCGGGGATGCCCCAGGGGAGGCGGAAGAAGAACCTGGCTCCCTTCCGACCCGGGCCGGCGTATCTCCTTCCCCTCCCTTGAAGGGAACGGATGAGGGAATTCAGCCTGGCCTGCACCTTCCTCAGCTCGGCCTGGACCTGGGCGGCCTCCCGTTTCTTGCCTTCCCTGCGCAGGGCGTGGAGCTGGCGGCGGAGTTGCTCCATCCTGGCGCCGAGTTTCCGGGCTTCCTGGAATCGCCTTCCCGAGACGAGGCCTTTGCGCTTCACACCCAGGGAGAAGGGCCGGGTCCGGGCGAGCTGGGGTTTCAGGGCCTCGATGGCCCGGCGCAGCTCTCCCACTTCCTTCTCGAGCCGGCCCACCTGGGCCGGCGGGGCGCCCTTCTTCCTCACCTGGAGGAGCTGGCCCTTGAGGGTTTCCAGTTTCTTCCTCAGGAGTGTGATCTTCCTGAGGAGGGCCTCTCTCCTCTTGAGATCGCCGGCGTTCCTGTCGAGCCTCTTCAGGTCCCGCCGGGCCTCCCGGGCCAGGCCTTCCCGGGAGAGGATGGCCAGGACCTTCTTGGCCTCCTCGGGCCGGTGGAGCTTGCGCAGGAGGTCGGCCTGCCGGACCAGGGCGTTCCGGCGGAAGGGCGAGGACGGGAAGTCCCGGCAGATCCTGCGGTACTTCTCCAGGGCCTTTTCAGGCTGGTGGGCCACGTTCTCCAGGTACCAGGCCTCGTGGTAGAGGCGCAGGTCTTCCTGCCCCTTGCAGGGAGCGGGGGCCAGGAAGAGGAGCCCCAAGAGGCTGGACCAGATCCACCGGGTCATGGCCGGTTCTCCTGTCGCTTGGATGAAGGCCTACAAATCTATTCTATTCCTTTTCGGCTTTCGGCCTTACTGGAAGGTGTAATCACCCTGTAACCTGTTTTCGTCATTCGGTGGTCGCCTTCAGCCCTCTCCCCCGGGAAGTCCCCCCGCCTCGGGGGTGAAGCGGTAGCCGATGGCGTGGACCGTCTGGATCCAGTAGGGGTCTTCCGGCTTGTCTTCCAGCTTCTTGCGGATCCTGGCGATGTGGTTGTCCACCGTCCTGGTCTGGGGAAGGATCTTGTAGCCCCACACGTCCCGGAGCAGGTCCTCCCGGCTCACCACCTCCCCCCGGCGGGAGAGGAGGTAGCGGAGGATCTCCGCCTCGAACCGGGAGAGGGGGAATCGCTTCCCCTGGCGCCGGATCTCGTACCGGAGGAAGTCCACCTCGGTCTTCCCTCCCAGGACGACCAGGTCCTGTTCGCCCGCCTTGGCGTGGCGGCTCCTGCGGATGACCGCCCGGACCCGGGCAAGGAGCTCGGCCAGGCTGAAGGGCTTGCACACGTAGTCGTCGGCACCGGTCTCCAGGCCGGCCACGATGTCCCCTTCCCGGTTCAGGGCCGTGAGGACCAGGATGGGAGTCCAGACGTTCTTCTTGCGGAGTTCCCTCAGGACCTCCAGTCCCGACATCTTGGGAAGCATCAGGTCCAGCAGGACCAGGTCGGGCTCCCAGTCGAGGACCAGTTCCAGGCCCTCCTCGCCGTCGGCGGCGGTCCGCACCATGTATCCTTCGAGCTCGAGGTTGTACTTGATCCCTTCGGCCATCTGGGGTTCGTCCTCGATGAGGGCGATCTTGGCCGATTCCGGTGTCTTCATTCTCTGGCCTCCTTTCGGGGGGATGGTTCTTCCTGCGGTGGGGGGGGAGGGAAGGTGATTCGGAACACCGTTCCCCCCCCTTCGCGGTCCAGGATCCGGATCGCGCCTCCATGGGATATCACGAAATGGTGGACCAGGGAGAGCCCGAGGCCGGAGCCCCGTTTTTCCCCGGCGGTCTTTCCTCGGTAGAACGGCCGGAAGACCTTCTCCCTCTCCCCCGGGGGGATCCCGGGTCCCCTGTCCCGGACTTCCAGGGAGATCTCCCCGTTCCGGGAACCGAGGACGACTTCCACATCCTTCCCCCCGAATTTGACGGCGTTGTCCAGGAGGTTCAGGAGACAGCGGCGGAAGCCTTCTTCGTCCAGGTGGACGGGCGGATCCTCCTCCAGGTTCCAGGAGAGATCCACTCCGCCCTCGACCGCCTTGGGACGAAAGGCCTCCACGGCTTCGCGGACGAGGCGGCCCAGGCGGGTCCGGGCGGGCCTGTAGGTGAAACGCCCCCGGTCCATATGGGAGAAGTCCAGGATCTGGTCCACCATGGTGTTGAGCCGGTCGCACTCCGATAGGATCACCGAGCCGCATTTCTCCTGGCCGCCCTGGGCGGCGGCCCTCCCCATGACCAGGGTCTCGGCGTAGAGGCGTATCAGGGAGAGAGGGGTCTTCAGGTCGTGGGTGACCCGGGAGACGAAATCGGCCTTCATGCGGGCCAGTTCCACTTCGCGCCGGACGTTCCTGGCGAGGAAGAAGGCCCCCGTGCCCGCCATGAGGGTCAGGGCCGCCAGGTAGACCCCCAGCTTCCACCGGTCCATGGCCTCCCTCCGGCGGGCCTCGGCTGGATCCTTCAGGCGGGCCAGGAGGCGGAAGCCCTGGAGGGGAGGGCCCAGGTCCAGGGCGGCCAGGGGCGGGGGGCCGTCGGGGGCGGCCGTCCCTTTCCCGGGGGGAGGAGGGAGGACGGGCTGGTTCCTGGGGGTCCTCATGGAGACGGCCAGGGCCTCTTCCCCTTCCAGGTCTGCCGAATCGCTCCGGGAGAGGATGTCCTTGGCCAGGAAGGGAAGGCTCAAGGCGGCGCCTTCGACCGTGCCCGGCCGGCCCGCAATGGCCCGGAAGGCCAGGACCAGGGGGCCGTCGGGCCCCTCCATGTCCAGGTAGTGGGGCTCCTCTTCGGGAAGGGCCTGGCGCTTCAGCTCCGAAAGGACCAGGACCTTCCCCAGGAACTTCATGGAGAGGGCGAAGGCCCGGCGGGCCTCCCGGGCGGCTTCCATGGGTTTGATGGTGTTCTCCAGCTCGTTCTTCACCTCCTGGTCCTCTTCACGGGAGAGGTCGGAGAAGATCCGGTCTTCGAGAATGAACTGGAGGAACTTCTCCGGGACGTCGTCCCATTCCCCTCCCGCGATGCCCCGGGCCAGGTCCAGGAGTTCCCTGGTCCGGACCTCCCTTGGGGCCAGGCGGGCCGCCTCGTAACGGCAGAGCAGGGTCTCCCTTCCGGGTCGGGGAATCCGCCTGGAGAGCTTCTCCGCAAGGGCGAGGAAGGCCTTCCGGGCCTTGGCCTTCTCCTTCCTGGCCATCCAGATCGTGGCCTCCAGGTAGTCCAGGTAGTAAGGGAAGTCCGGATCCTTCACGGAGGGGTTCTTCCTCGCCTTCTGGATCTCTTCCAAGGCCCAGTCGAAGGAGAGGGTCCTGAGGTAGTCGTCCACGAGCCCGGAGAGCCGGTCCCAGGCATCCTGGGCCACAGGGTCCTCCAGGTATTCGAAGGGGAACTCCGCCCCCTTGGCTCCCAGGATCACCTGGCGGGGGAGATCGGGGTAGACCAGCTTTCCTCCTTCCAGGAGGAAGACTCCGGCCACACCCTCCAGGGCCTCCGCCTGGGGAGCGAGGTCCTTGGCGAAGAGCTCGGAGAAGCTCCTCTTCCTTCCCTCTCCCGCCAGGGGCGGGGCAAGGATGTCCAGGGCCCGGGCGGCCAGGTCTTCCACCCGGGCGGCCAGGTCCGCTTCCATGCCCTTGAGGAGGAGGCGGGCCTTTCCCTGGAGGTTCCTCTCCCTGTTGGCACGGACCAGGCTCATGTAGTTCACCCCCAGCCCCACCAGGAGGGCGAAGGGCAGCAGGATGGCCAGGACGGGGGCCAGGAGGCGCACCATGGAGCGTCGCACAGGCAAGGATCCTCCGCGTTTCGTGCCGGGAAGGCCCTATTGGGGACTCCCCTTGGATTCTACTCTCTCCAGGATCCCCCCACGGGCGGAGGAGTTTCACAAAAAAGTAACGAAAACCGCCGGACTTGCGGGGCGGTCCCCTTCTCCCATCACCCCCCCAAAGGAGAACCCAGCGGGAGAAAAGGGCGAAGAAAATGGCCTTCCCTTCGAAGACCTGTATCCTATTTGGTTTCGACCGGCTCATGGAACGGAGGAGCACGTGTCCCCCAAGGTAGTGGAGATCCGGGACCTGACGGTGAAATACGGGTCCTTCACTGCCGTGGAGGGGGTGAGTTTCTCCCTGGGGAAAGGCACCTTCGGGCTCCTGGGCCGCAACGGCGCGGGGAAGACCACCATCCTGAGGGCCCTCCTTGGGCTGGTTCGTCCCAGCGGGGGATCCCTCCGGGTCCTGGGATTGGACGCCGCCTCCGATCCCCTGGCCGTGCGGGCCAGGGTGGGATACCTGCCGGAAGGACAGGTCTTCTTTCCCGGGATGACGGGCTTCCAGGCCGTGGCCTTCGCCGGGAGACTCTCCGGGTTGTCCCGGCGGGTGGCCCGCAAGAGAGCCCACGAGATGCTCTACTTCGCCGGCCTGGGGGAGGCCCGTTACAGGCCCATGGAGGGCTACTCCACGGGGATGCTCCAGCGGGTGAAGCTCGCCATGGCCCTGGTCCACGATCCTCCCCTGCTCTTCCTGGACGAGCCGACGAACGGCTTGGATCCGGCGGGCCGCAAGCAGATGCTGGAGAGGGTGCGGGACCTGGCCTCGGCCAAGGGGAAGACCTTGATCCTCTCCTCCCACATCCTGAGCGACGTGGAGGCCGTATGCGACGAGGCCCTCCTCCTCCACGAAGGCAGGGTCCTGGAGCGGGGGCTCCTGGGGGAACTCACCTCGGCGGCCCCGAGCGTGAGGGAGGTCCTGGCGGCCGGGGAGGAATCCTCTCTTCGGGCCGCCCTGGAGGAGCAGGGGATTTCGGTTCTCCGGGTGGAAAGGGCCGGGCCTTTCCTGAAGTTCCGGGTCGGACTCCCTCCCGGCGCGGGTGGCCGGGAGATCTTCCTGGCCGTCTCCAAGGGGGGAGGAGTGGTCCGCTCGCTGGTGGAGGCACGCCGTTCCCTCGAGGAGGTCTTCGGCGAGACCGTAGGCGGGGAGGTCTGAGTTGCCTGTCTTCGAGAGGGGATACCTGGAACTCCGGGAGGACGAGAGGCCGGGCCGTCCCTCGTGGACGGTCCTGCCCCAGGAGGAGTGGGCCTCCTGGTTGCGGAACAGGAAACTCCTGATCCTCTGGTTCGTCTGCATCGTTCCCCATTTGGTCCTCCTGGTCCGGACCTTCATGGCTCTCGCCCTGGTGGGCCTGGACGGGGGACCGGCCCGTGGAAGAGGGCCCTCCCCGGCCTTCCTGGGCGATCCCGAGAGCATGGCCTTCTACGCCAAAACCCTCCTGGAGGATTCCCTCCTCCCGGTCTTGGTCTTCCTTGCGGCCACGGCGATCCGCACGGTGAGCCTGGACAGGAAGAGCGGCGCCCTGGAGCTCTACTTCACACGGCCCCTCTCGCCCTGGAGATACATCCTCGGACGCTGGACGGGGGCGGCCATGGCCGCCGCTTCGGTCACTGCCCTGCCCGTCCTGCTGGTATGGCTCACAGGCGCCCTGGCCGCCCCGGACTGGGGGTTCCTCAAGGAGACCCTCTGGATCCCCGGGAGGATCCTCCTCCAGGGGGCCTTCTTCGCCTCGGTCCTGGGCATTTGCGCCGCCGCTCTCTCCTCCATGAGCTCTTCCGTCCGGACGGGCCAGATCCTCTGGGTCGGATTCCTGGCGGTGATGCACCTGGTCTTCTCGGGGGGACTCAGGCGATTCCTCCACGAAGAGTGGCCCGCCCAGTTCTCTCCCTGGGCCATTCTCCAGAGGGTGGGGGAGGCCATCCTGGGCGTGGATCCCGAGGTCCCACTCTCCCTTTCCTGGTGCGCCGCCCTGAGTCTCCTCCTGGTGGTCCTCTCCTTGCTGGTCCTGAGAAGGAACTTGAAACCCCTGGAGGTGGTGGGATGAGTCCTGCCCCCTTGCGCTTCGAGAGGGTGACCCGGTGGTACGGCCCCGTGGCGGGTGTCCTGGAAGTGAGCTTCACCCTGGAGCCGGGGGTCACGGGTCTCCTGGGGCCCAACGGGGCCGGAAAGTCCACGATCCTCCACCTGGCCGCCGGTCTCATCCGGCCCGGGATGGGGAGGGTGGAAGTCTTCGGCCGCCCCCCCTTCCTTTCGGGTTCCGCCCGGGCCCGCCTGGGCCTCCTTCCCGAGACCCAGTCCTTTCCCCCCGGCGTGACGGGCCGGACTTTCCTCAGGACCTGCCTGTTGCTCTCGGGGGTTCCCGGGAGAGAGGCCCGGCGCAGGGCCGACGCCCTCCTGGAGGAGGTGGGCCTGGCCCGGGCGGCCGACAGGAAGGCCGCCGGATATTCGCAAGGCATGAAACAGAGATTGAAACTGGCCCAGGCCCTGGGCCACGACCCGGACCTCCTCCTCCTGGACGAGCCTCTGACGGGCCTGGATCCCCTGGCCCGGCGGGAGGTGATCGCCAAGGTCCACGAGTTGGGGGAGCGGGGGAAGGCCATCCTGGTCTCCAGCCACGTCCTCCACGAGGTGGAGGCCATGACGAGCAGGGTGATCCTCCTGAACCAGGGGAGGATCCTGGCCTGGGGGGAGATCCCGGAGATCCGTGCCCTTCTCAAGGACCAGCCCATCCGGGTCCTGGTCAGGGGCCGTGATTCCAGGCGCCTCGCTTCGGAGATGGCCCGCTGGCCCTCGGTGGGGGGATTCCGGTTGAACGGAGACTCCCTGGAGGTGGAGGCCTGGGACGGCGAGGCCTTCTTCGAAGCACTGGGAGGCCTGGGGCGGTCGGACTGGGCCGGCCTGGAGGAAGTGCGGATCCTGGACGAAAACCTGGAGGCCCTCTTTGATTACCTCGTGGGATGATTCGCCCCTGGGAGGCGGGCCGTGTTGAGACTCTGGATCACCACCTTTCGGACCCAGTTCTGGTGGGGCTGGAAGAGGAGCGTCCTTTCCCGGCGGGCCTGGATCCCCCTGGTGGGATGCCTGCCTCTCTGGGCCATGCAGGTCGTCGTCCTGACGAGGCGGGGAAACCCCCATTTCCTGGAGAAGTTCTTCCTCTACTTCCAGTCCTGGGCCTACCTCTCCATCCTTCTGCCCCTGGTTTCCCTCTACCTGGCCGTCTCGGCCCTCCAGGACGACCGGGACGGGGGGAGCCTGGTTTACATCGTTTCCCGTCCAGCCCCGAGGCCCGCCGTCCCATTGGGAAGGGCGGCGGGAGCGGGCCTGGCCTCCCTGGTCTTCGGGGGGATCTACCTGGCTGTGAGCCTCTCGGTGTTCTCCCTGGCCGGCCCGTCCCTGGGGGGGGGATCCCTCCTTCCCCCCGGGGCGCCGGGGGCCTTCTTCCTGGCCACCCTGGTGGGGGGGCTCTGCTTCACCGCCCTGGGGACCTTCTTCGGGGCCTTCTTCAAGAAAGGGCTCCTCCTGGGAATGGCCCTGGTGGTCGGTTGGGAACTGGCGGCCGGGAGCTTTCTCTCCCAGGCCCAGGTGACGGGGCTCCGCTCCCTTCTGGCAACGGACCTCTCCCGCCAGGTCGTGCTCCTCTCCCTTCCCGAAACCTGGAGGGAGGTCGTCTCGGAGGGGCTCACCCTTCCTGAAGGGGCGCATATGTACGGTGTGCTCCGGGGGGCGGGAGAGTACATTGCGATCTTCCTGCTCCTGGGGGTCATGGCCTTCTGCTTGAAGGAGCATCCCTACAGGGCCAGGGAACGTTGAAACGGAAAAGGTCGATCCCATGAGAATCCCCTGTTCGGTTCGGTTTCTCCTACTTTTCTTCCTCGCCTCCTCTCCCCTCTTGTGCCAGGCCGGGAAAACCGCCTCCGGGGCGAAGACCGCCGAGGCGGAGGCCCTGCAAAGGGTGGAGAAGGTGATGGAGGACGTGGCGCTCCTGAGGGGAAGGCCCTTCCTCCACGATGTCCGGAAGGGCGTGGTCACCCCCAAGGAGTTGCGGGCCTTCCTTCTGAAGGAGTTGAAGCGGGAGATGTCGGGGCCCAGGCTCGAGGCCACCCAGGCGGCATATACGGCCCTGGGGCTCATTCCCCCGGGAACGGATCTCCGCAAGGAGATGGTGAAGCTCCTCTCCGAGCAGGTGGCGGGCTTCTACGACCCGCGGAGCAAGACCTTCAACCTGGTGAAGGGCAAGGTGGGCGGCGCCGTCCTGGACATCCTGATGGCCCACGAACTCACCCACGCCCTGGACGACCAGTACTACGACCTCGAGACTCGAGGGGACGCCGCCAAGTCTTCCAGCGACAGGGAGTTCGCCTTCGGGTCGGTGACGGAAGGATCGGCCGTGACCCTCCAGATGCGCTTCACCTTCATGGCCCAGGCCCGGGGGGGGCTGGACCTGAAGGCCCTGGCGGCCCAGGCCCGGATGGAGAGGGAGCAAGGGAAGCTCATCGAGGCCGCCCCTCCCGCCCTGGCGGGGGACCTCCTGGCCCGATACACGATGGGCATGTATTTTCTCTCCAAGGGAAACCTCGTCCGCGCCAAGGACGGGTGCGGAAAGACCCTGGAGAAGGCGATCTTCGACCCCCCTCTCTCGTCCGAACAGATCCTGCATCCCCGGAAGTACTGGAACGAGAAGGAGAGAGACGATCCCGTGGAGATCTCCTTTCCCGGGGCCGGGGAATTCCTGGGGGGGGAGTGGAGGTGTCTTTGGATGGACACCCTGGGGGAGCTCCAGTGCGCCCTTCTCTCCCGCCCCAAGGATTTCAGGCTGAAGATCCGGGGCACTTCCATGATCCAACCTCTCTTCTGGACGACCCGGGCCGCCTCGGGATGGGGAGGGGACCGGTGGGCCTGCTACACGGACGGGAAGGGACGGACCTGCCTCGTCTGGGTGGCCGCCTGGGACACGGGGAAGGACGCCGAGGAGTTCCTCCAGGCCTTTCTCGAGACCCGCCGGGACCTTCTTTCGGCCTTCCTGTTCCGAGGCAAGGTCACGGCCTTCCTCCTCGGGCTCGGGAAGAAGGAGGCCCGGGGCGTCCTGGCGAATCTCCTGGGGAAGCTCCGGTTCCGGAAGCGCGGGGCCTGGGATCCGGGCTTCCGGGAGAGATGAGGCGTTCCGCCGCGGGAGGTGCCGGGGCGGAGGAACCCCTTCCCGGGTTCTACGCCGGGACACCGGGCAAGAGGGGCCGGAAGGGATGGTTCCTCAGGGGCGTAACGACTTTCCTCAATTTCGTGGAGAGGAGCCTGGGGAGGGTTCCCTGGGTCAAGGACGCCTACGGCAGGATCCTGGCCGGCCTGGAGGCGAAGGATGTGCTCCTTCCGGTCCGGGAGGACCTTCCCGCCCTGGAAGGTCTGCGGATCGCCTTGTTGAGTGATCTCCATGCAGGCCCCTTTCTCGGGAAGGAGGAGGCCCGGAGGATCCTGGAGGTCACCCGGGCCGCTTCCCCCGACCTGGTCTGTCTCTGCGGAGACCTGATCGCCATGGGAAACAGCGACCTGGATTTGCTGGAGCCCCTCCTGGCCGGCCTGGATCCGCCCCTGGGGACCTTCGCCGTCACGGGGAACCACGAATTCTTCCACGGCGATCCGGCCCTTCTCCAGGCCCGCCTCGAGGAGCGGGGGATCCGGGTCCTGAGAAACAGGGGGATCCGGGTGGAAAGGGGAGGCGGGTCCCTCTGGGTCTGCGGTGTGGACGATCCTGGGGAGGGGGAACCGGACCTGGAGGCGGCCCTCGAAGGCCGCCGGGACGGGGAGCCGGCGATCCTCCTTTGCCACCATCCGGATTTCTTTCCCAGGGCCGCCCGGGAGGGGATCGTCCTCCAGGTCTCGGGACACACCCACGGGGGACAGTTCCGGTTCTTCCGCCGGGCCCTGGTGGCCCACACCCGCCTGGGCTACCTGCAGGGGCTCTTCCGGCGGGGGGAGAGCCTGCTCTACGTCTCCGGCGGTGTGGGGGCCATTCTCCTGCCCTGGAGGATCGGGGCGCCGCCGGAACTCCCCGTCCTGGTCTTTCCTTCCTGAGAGAGGAAAGGAGGGCGGATTCGGAGGATCGGTTCCATCGCCTGTTCCAGGCGCCGGGGGAATCGGGATTCGACGAAGGCGGGGCGGCTGCTCGGGGTGCCGTAATATGGAGAAAAAGAAAAGGGGCCGCCCCCCATTGGGGAGCGGCCCCTTGGCGTTCAGGAGAGAGGGCCTATCAGTAGGTGAGCTCGATGATGTTGGCCCTGGAGGTGTAGTAGGCCGCAGTCGGAGCGTTGGGGTCCAACGTGCTGCTGGCGCTGTACTTGTAGGTATAGAAGCAGAAGCCCGGGCACTTGCCGGTGAAGCCGGTGCCGATGGTGTACTTCCTGCCGTAGGTGGAGACGACGCCCATGCTGTTGGAGGCGGAGTCCAGGAGGAACTGCTGGTTGTAGAAGACCTGGCCCGTGAGGGTGGGATCGTTGGGAACGGCGCCGATGTTGAAGTCGGCCTTCCCGTTCTTGTCGGTCTTGGAGACGTAGGCCGTGACCATGTCCACGTAGAGGTTACAGCCGGGGGCTCCCAGAGGAGTCAGGTCGAAGGGAAGGTTGATGGCGCCCCACTTCTTGTCGCTGGAGCCGATGAAGAGCAACGCCGGGATGTTGGCCTTCCTGAGGTACCAGTAGCTGTAGAAGTGGAAGGGAGAGCCGGGATAGGGGTAGTAGCCGTAGTTCCTGGGATCGCTCGTGGCGCCCTTGGGACGGCAGCTCTTGCCGATATTCTTGGGAGTGATCGTCTTGGGATAGCTCCAGCCCGCGGAGGTGGAGTAGTACTGGGCGTCGGTGTACCAGTAATAGCGGTAGGTGGTCACGTTGGCGGGAGGAATGTTCTTGAACTCGATGGCGAAGGACTTGCCCTTGTAGGGGAAGGGCTTGTCCATGGGGAAGGCCACCGTAAACGGTGCGGGAGGCGTAGTGGGCTTGGGGGTGGCCGGCCAGGAGATGGACTTCTTGTTCATCACCTTCGTGAGATCCGTTCCGTGGTTCCCGGCCCAGCCGAATCCGCATCCAGCGGGAGGATCCTGGTTCCTGTTGCTCATGTAGACCTCCATGTCGAAGGTGTGAGCGATGAAGGTCCCGCTGGAGGTGCCGTTGCGGCGGATCTTGAAGGACTTGATCACGATGGGCGTGGAGGGCATGGCGCTCTTGGCGTAGAGCTGCTGGACCCTGGCCACGGTGTACTGGCCGAGGACCCAGAAGTAAGAGCCGCCTTCCTTGTTGGCGAAGCCTCCGGGGACGACCACCGTGCTCTGGGCACCAAGGGCGCCCGCCAGGAACAGGGTTGCGAAGAGAGTTCTTCTCATGGGTGGATCTCCTTTGGGAAAAGAGAAACAGGGGGGTGAAAAAAGACGAAACGAACTGAGTTCTCCGATGGTGTTTCCCAGGGTCACGACCTCCTGGGAACCAGTGACCATACAAGGTTAACATCTTCCTGACAAGCCTTCCTCCCCACTTCCCCCCCCTTTTTCCCGGCCGGCGGGAATCAGAAGGGATTTCTGTCCCACCCTGAGCCGCTCCGGTGCATACCCTCTTTTTTCTCTTCCCCCAGGGCCGGGCGGCCTTCTTTCGAAGACAGGAAAGGTGTTTCGTCTTGAGACGGGTTCTTGGGGAGCCTTCTCCCTGCAAGGAAGGCACGAAGTCCCTTGGAAAGACCTAGCCCCCCAGGACCAGGTGGTTCCTGTTCACGCCGTCCACGCCTGCGGCCCAGCCCCCCGAGGGAAGGGGGATGGGGGAGACCTGGTGCATGCCGTCGGCGTTCCACCCCTTTCCGGAGGCGCCGAGGACCGGGTCCATGGGGATTTCCTCTTCGACGTATTCCGTCGGGGTCAGCTTCTTCACCAGGAAGGCCCGGATTCGGTGGCCGTATCGGGGATAGGCATCCTGGGCGAAACGGATCACCTTCCCCCGCCACTCCACAACACGGCCGCCGGGGCGGGCCCTCTTCCGGTCCCCCCGCACCACCGGGCTCGCCGGGTGCTTGGTGTATGGGCCTTGGAGCTTTTCGGAATAGAAGAGGTCCAACAGGTCGTTCTCTGGATAGGACGTGAAGATCCACCACTTCCCCCCGTGGCGGAAGATCGTGGAGTCCACGAAGTGGGCACCCCGCAACAGGTCTCCCACGTAGGTCCATTCGTCGGGGAAGCGGACGGCCTTGTAGAGGCGCACGGAGAGAGCCTGGTTGCTTTCCGGGACCATGTACCAGGTCCCCTCCCATTGGAAGACGCAGGGGTAGGAGAGATGGAAGGGCTCTTTGAGAACGTCCTTTCCGTAGGACCAGTGGACCAGGTCGGTGCTCCTGGCGTAGCCGATCTCCCCCCTTCCGCTCTCCCGGTTCAGGATCTCGAAGAAGAGGTACCAGGTGGAGCCTTCCCTCGTGAGGAAGGGATCGGCCACCCCCTCGGCGGGGACGTCCGTCACCTGGGAGGCCGAGAAGAGGGGTTCCTCCACGCCGGGCCAGGGGGCCAAAGAGAGGGGGGTGGGCCCCTTGTAGATTCCGATGGACCAGATGGTCCGCCGGCCCAGGAAGGGCAGGTCGTAGTGGGATCCAAGGTAGAAACCCACAGCCAGGCCCAAGAGGCCCGAGGCCAGTGGAAGGAGAAGGGTCCGGAATTTCACGGGTGGCCCTCCCGGTTCAATCGAGTTCCAGGATCTTGGGGAAGGTCGTCAGGTCTTCCACTCCCTGGGGCCCGATCCAGAGGAGATCCTCCAGCCTGGCCCCGCCCAATCCCCGGTAGTAGAGGCCCGGTTCCACCGTGACCAGGTCCCCTTCCTCCAGGGTGCCTTCACAGTCGGAGATCCGCGGAGCCTCGTGGATCTCCAGCCCCACGCCGTGGCCTGTTCCATGGAAGAAGCCCTGCATCCTTCCTTCGATCAGGCCCGTGGGGAAACCTTTCCCGGCGAAGAGTTCCTTGATGGACAGGTGGATCTCCCGGACGGGGGCTCCCGGGCGGAGCATGGAGATTCCCCGTTCTTGTCCTTCCCTGACGGCCTCGAAGAGAGCCTTCTGCTCGGCCGAGGCCTTCCCTTTCAGGACCGTCCGGGTCATGTCGGCGAAGTAGAAGTTCTCCAGGCTCCTGGGGAAGACGTCCAGGATGATGAAGGTCCCCGCCTTCAAGGGGCCCGATCCCTCGTCGTGGGGATCGCAGGCCTGTTCTCCTCCCGCCACGATCGTCCCCGTGCCGAAGCATTGCCGCTCCACCAGGGCCTTCAGGATTTCACTCTTCACCCTCTCGGAGGTGAGGACTTCCCCCTCCAGGTAGAGGGTCCCATCCTTGCCGGGCTTGGCGGCGGCGATGAGTTCGATCCCCTTCCGGGTGGCCTCCTCTGTGGCCTCCTGGACCCGGCGGACCTTCTCCACCTCCCCGGCAGCCTTCCTCCTTCGTTCCGGTGCGGGGCTTTTCTCCAGGACCTCCAGGCCGAAGCCCTCCTGCTGGAGCCATCGGCCGGCTCCCATGGGAAAGGAGGGGGGTACGCGGAGGTCCCGGAAGCCCTTCTCCTTCATCCAGGCCGCCGCCGAGGCCAAAGCATCGGTCCGCCGGGCCCCCTGGGCCTTCAGCCTTTCCTGGATCTCCATGAAGCGCACCACCTGGTCGGCCTTGGATTGCTTCCGGGCCCTGTCGAACTCCAGGTCCGAGGCGAAGAGGACCCTTTCCCCCGAGGGGAGGACGGCGAAGACGAAAGGGTCCGGTGCGGGAAAACCGCTCAGGTAGAGAAGGTCTGCGTCCTGGAGGGGAGAGGCGAAGAAGAGAAGGGGAGCGGCGTCGTTCATGGGTTCCTTCCTGGTTTCATTCCTCCTTGTAGAGGAGGGTTCTTACCTCCACCAGGGATGGGGCCGCCAGCCCTGGGGCGGAAAAGAAGGCGGCTCTACAAGATCTTGGGTTTTTTTTGAAAAAGTTCTTTTCTCCCCCTCTTCCGTTCTTTACACTTCCCCCCGGTTGGGCGGTTCCACCAATGGGAGGGGAACCGCAAAACAAGGGATGGGACGGCCGCCGGTCTGGGCGTTCCTGCAAGCAGGCTTCCAAGCGAAAACCCCAATCAGTCCACCTTCCCCGATCCGGGCCGGCGCCGTCTTTCCCGTTTTCTTTCTTCCCCGGGCCTTTTTCCCAGGCTTCCCGAGAGGGAGGCCTTTTTTCGTGAAGGCCGGCGGCGGATTCCTTCCCCTCTGGGTGGAAAAGGGTTCCGAAGGGTTTCGTCCGACCGGGGGTACGGACCCCTTCCGCTGGAAGGTTCCGAGGGGGAGGGGGGGAAGCTGGGTCGCCTGGAGGGAGAGGAGACTTAGAGCTTGACGTCTCGGATCTCCATGGCGTTGAAGTCCCGGGAAAACTCCTGGTCCACGTTGATGATCCTCCCGGTTCCCTTGTACTCGTTGAAGATGATGGCCCCGGAGACCACCTCTCCATCGTTGAAATGCAAGGTGACCCAGTTGGACTGCCTGGCATTCATGAGCAGGTCGTAAATCCGCTCCAGAGAATGTTTCCGCTTCTTCCGGGAGGCTGTGGATCCCATGGTTTCCACCACCTTTTCGCCTGCTGGCCTGGAGAGCGCCGGGTAGGGGGCCTGCGCTGCAACTCCAGGTACGGGCTCACTTTCCATCCGCCCGCCCCGAGACCTCCTCCTGAAGTCCGCCCTTTCGGCGCTCGACCGGTTCTACGTCTCGGGCCGGGGGCTCCAGTTCGCCCTGTTCAAAAAAAACGATCGCACCACTCGGAGGACCGCTCGAGAACCGCTTCCGACCAAGTTTCGAATCCGCCGGGATTCTGCCACATTTGCCGGACCTCCTCAAGTGGCTGCAGGCTCCCTTCGATGGCGTGGGTCTCCCTGACCCGGACCGTGCCGGAAGGTCCCAGGATCAGGACGTGGACCAGTCCCAGGTGGACCGCCCCCACCGGGTTGGAGTCGTCGTTGAGGATCCCGAGGAAATCCACCCGTTCTTCGCCCTGGAGGACGACTTCTTCCTCCAATTCCCGCCTGAGCCCTCCTTCTATTGGGTCTCTTCCCCCTTCCTGGTCGGGCGGGTTGATGTGTCCTCCCACGCCGACGGAGAGCTTGCCGTGGAGCCTGGCTTCGCCCTGGGCGGGAAGGCGCTTCATCAGGAAGATGCTCCGGCTGTTGGGGTGGAGGACCAGGCAGTAGGGGATGAGCTGCTTCAGCCCGGGATCGGTCTCGGCCTTTCGCCTCTCGATGAAGAAAGACCTCTCCCGGGCCCGGGCCAGGAGCCCCTTGGTGTCCACTTCGCCCTCCAGGCTGAGCCCTTGGGGATAGAAACCTTCGAAAACCTCGTCCCTGGGAACTACGAGTACGAACTCCAAGGCCTGGACCTCCCGCGGTTCGGGTCCCCCCGGAGCCCTTCCAGGAGGGAGGGACGGGAGAAGACCGGTGGAAGCGGGATCATAAGCCGGATTCTGTGCCCGCGCGAGTGCGCGGGGGCGGCCATTTCTCTGGGACCGACCTTGCGGCCGGCCTCGAACGGCCAACCCGGGAGTCCTAGCGGCGCGGGCCGCGCCTCCTCCCCTATTCAGCCTTTCTCCGGGTGGGGTTTACCCTGCCGGGACCGTCTCCGGCCCCGCGGTGAGCTCTTACCTCGCCATTTCACCCTTGCCGGGGGCCTCGGCCGGAGCCGGGACCCCTTGGGCGGTGTGGTTTCTGTGGCACTTTCCCTATCCTTGCGGACGGTGGCCGTTAGCCACCACCCTGCCCTGCGGAGTCCGGACTTTCCTCCCCCGCCTCCAGGGGCGGGAGCGGCCGCCTCACCCGCTTCCACCGGCCGGCAGATTCTACGTTCCAGGAGGCTCGATCGATAGGCCGGGAGAGGAAAGACGCCGTTTCGAGGTGGTACAGAAAAGGTAGGATTCCCGGAAGATCTGTGAGAGAGACCTTTACTTCCCGGGTGGGGGCAGTTTAATGGGGACTCCATCGAAGCGACTCGTGGGAACCTGCTAACAGGCCTGGCGACGAGCCCTTCCTTTCCAGGTCCTCTTTTGCTGGAACGTGGCCGTGAAAGACGCAACCAACAGGTTGTCTTCTCTCCTTCTCGCCCTCCTCCTTCTAGCGGGCCACGGAACACTTCGCGCGGAGTCCGTTCCCCAGAAGCATCCTTCTTCCAAGGCGGCCTTTTCCGCACCCTCTTCCCCAAAGACCGATCCCGCTGATTACAGCGTTCCGGAACCGGAGGTCCTTCTCCTCGTGGGTGGGGGGCTCCTCTTGCTTTCGTTCTTCCGGAAGAAGAAGAAGGCCTGAGGTCGGCCCGGCGCCGGGATCAGGTCGAGGGAAAGCGATCCAGGGGGAAGGAATCCTCCCCGTTCAGCCAGGACTCCAGGAGAACCAGGGCGGCGACGGCGTCCACGCCTTTCTTTTTCCGCCTGGCCGCTTTCATTCCGGCTCCCTTCAACCGCTCGTGGGCGTCGGAGGAGCTGTGGCGTTCGTCGATTCCTTCCACCGGTACGGGTTCGAGAACGCGGGCGAGCTCTCTTGCGAATTCCAGGGTGATCTTGCCTCTCGCGCCGAGCCCTCCGTCGGGGGCCAGGGGGATCCCCACAAGGACCAGGTCCACACCCCTTTCCGAGACGACCCGCCGGATCTCTTCCGTGACCACCCTCCTGTCTCTCGAGTCGATTACGGTAAGAGGGAAGGCCAAGCCCCCTTCCCCGGCGGTTCCGGCGAGGCCGGTCCGCCGGTCCCCGAAGTCCACGGCCAGGACGAGCCGGTCCTTCCGGGTGGGCTTCAAAGGTGCTCCTCCAACCCCTTTTCCTCCAGGAGACGGACCAGGTCCTTGATCTCCTGGGCCCTTTCCGTGGGGCAGACCAGGGTGGCGTCGGGGGTGTGGACGATGGTGAGTCCCTGCAGGCCCAGCGTGGCTATGAGGTGGTCCTCCTGGGAGAATACCAGCAGGTCCCGGGAGTCCACGTCCACGTGTTTCCCTCCCTTGGGGAAGACGGCCGTATTCCCCCGGTCCCCCCGGGGATGGTGGTCGGCCAGGGAGGACCAGGAGCCCAGGTCGTCCCAGGAGAAGGGGGCCGGGAGGACCAGGGCCCGGTCGGTCTTCTCCATGACGGCCTTGTCGACGGGGCCTTTGGGGGCCCTGGGGAAGAGCTCCTCCAGGCGCTCCTCCCATCCCGGCCTTCCTGCGGCCTCGGCCAGGGCTCCGGCGATCCGGGCCAGCTCAGGGGCGTGGCGTCCCATTTCCTCGAGGAGGACCGAGGCCTTCCAAACGAAGATCCCACTGTTCCAGAACCATTTGCCTTCCCTGAGCCACCGGGCGGCGGTCTCCCTGTCGGGTTTCTCGTGGAAGGATTCCACCCGGAGGAACTCCATCCCCCCCAGGCTTCCGGCCAGCGGGCCCGCCTGGATGTAGCCGTAACCCGTGGCGGGGAAGGTGGGGGGGATCCCGAAGGTGACCAGGGCGTCCCTCTCTTCGGCCGCTTCGGCGGCGGCCCGGAGGGCCCTGCGGAAATCCTCGGCCGGTGTGATCACGTGGTCCGCCGGGAGGAGGGCCATTACGGCCCCCGGTTCGGCCTGTTCCACCAGGACCGCCGCCAGGGCGGCGCAGGGGGCCGTATCCCTGGGGACGGGTTCGGCCACGACCTTTTCCTCGAGAGCGGGAGGCATGGCCTTCCGGATGACCTCGAGTTGGGGCCGGCTCGTGAGGATCAGGGTCCTCTCGGGGGGGACGAGGCCCTCCAGCCTCTCCAGGGTCTGGAGGATCAACGGCGCCCCGCCGGCGACGGGGAGGACCTGCTTGGGCCTGCTCCTCCTGCTGGCGGGCCAGAAGCGGACGCCCGATCCGCCGGCCATGATGACGGCGTGAAGCATGTCAGCCTCCTTTGGGGCCTCCCAGGAGACTTCGTTCCGGGAGGTCGGACATGTCGGGAAGGACGGGGAAGACCGGGGGCGGGGAGCCTCCCACGGGAAGGATGGGGCTCTCCAGGCTGATGGTGTAGTCCCTCAGGGTTCCCCTCATCCTGTATCCGATGAATGGATTCAATACGAAAGTGCCGAGGTTGCCCGCCTTGAAGTGGAAGTCGAAGCCCTTCTCCAGGTCGAAGACCCCCGTCCCCTTCACGTCGAAGAAGTTGGACCTCAGGGTGATCTCCTGGAAGAGGGCCTTTCCCCGGTGGATCCGGATCACCAGTTTGCCTTCCTCGAAGGAGGGGCTTCTCTTCTTCGTGAGGAGCCTGTAGAGGTCGTCCAGGAGGGGAACCTTTCCGATGAAGGCCTCCTTGGCCACCAGGCGGATCCGGGCGGTGATGTCCCTGGGGTCCCTGTCGGGCACCTGGGCCTCGAGGTTTCCCGAGAGGAATCCCCTGTAGGGCACTGGCCCACCGCCCAGGGCCGCCAGGAGATCCTTGATCCGGATCCCCGAAAAGCGAAGGTTGCAGGTCAGGGCGTGGGGTTCCCCGTAGGAGAAGGTGAAGACGTCCTTCCCCTTCTTGAACCCTTCGATGACGCCTCCCGCCAGGCGGGCCCTTCCCTCCGGGATCCGGAGGATCTTCTCGTCCGATTCCACGGCGCCGGTGATCCCCTTCAAGGGAATCCCCATGACGGCAAGGTCGACCCCCTCCAGGTTTCCCCGCACGAAGGCCCTTCCTCCTTCGAGCCGGCCCTCCAGGATGGTGAAGGGTCCGCGGATGCCCTCCACGGGGACCCCCAGGACGGCCTTGCCACCCAGGGCCTCGAAGTGCCCGGAGAAACCGATCTTCAAGGGGCCGCCCTTTCGGGGGACCTGGAAGGAGAGATTCAGCGGCGCCAGGCGGATCCTGCCGCGGGCCTTCCTGTCCAGGTAGATCCGGTCCACCGGGGCGTCCATGAGGCGGGCGAGCCTGTCGTCCACGGGGAAGTCGTCCGAGGACACCTGGACCTCCACTCGGGCGGTCTCCTTGGTGAGGCGGACCTCGCCCCGGGGGACGGTGACCCGGGCCCCGCCGAGGACTCCTTCCAGCCAGAGGATGTCCATTCCCTCGGGGAAGGCCAGGACGGTTCCCTCGATACCCGTGGCCTTGTCGGGAAGGAGCCGGGAATCACTCTCCACTCCCAGGAGTTGCACCTCGGCGGAACCGCGGATGCGGGTCTCCCCTTTGGCCCTGACCAGGTGTTGTACCAGGTCCACCTTTCCCCTGGCCGAGAGGAGGTCGAAGACCTCTCTGCGGAGAAACCCGTACTTGTCGAGAAGGGTGCCGAGACGCTGGGTGATCCTGACGTTCCTGGAGAGGACCAGGATGTCCATGGCCGAGGGAAGGTCGGAGTTCCTCTCGGTCTCGAGAGTTCCGTAGATGGAGACCGGCGACCCCCAGGCCTTCCCCTGGATTCCCAGGATCTCCGTGCGGATGGTCTTGGGATCGATCTTCACGAAGACCTTCCCGCCCGCCCGGACGACGGGGACAGGGAATCCGCTGTAGGTGAACCTCCCCTCCCGCAAGTCGAGGGAGACGTAGAAGACCGGGCCTTTTCCGCCGGGAAGACCCGCGCCGGCGAGTTCCACGTCGGCCCTTCCCTCGGGAGAGAGCATCTCCCAGAGCCTGGCCGAGGCGGGATTCATTGCGGCCATCGCCCGGCGGAGCTTCCGGTCCAGGGGGACGTCCCGGGCGGAAACGGTGAGTTCCATGTGTTCCTTCGCCCCGCCCCGGCGGAAAGGAAAGCGCCCGTGAGCCTCCACTTGGGCCGGCCCGCTTCCCCCCCGGAGATCGAAGGATACTCCTTCAGGAAGGATGGTGACCTTTCCCGCCAGGTCCTCCACCCTGTAGGGAAAGAGCCGGAAGGCCGCCGAGGCTCCCCTGGGGACCAGGGTGGTCCGGATCCGGATCTCCTCCTCCCCCTCGGGCCGATCCACCAGGACCCGGGCGTCGAAACGCCCTTCCGGGGCGTAGTCGTCGTAGATCTTTCCCCCGCCGGGAAGGATCGCCTCCAGGGCCCGGCGGAGGTCCTTTCCGAAGGGGACCTTCCGGGCGCGGATGTCCAGGTCGACCTTCCCCCGTCCCTCCCCGGGGGGGATGTGGATCTCTCCGTCGATGGCTGCCCTTCCCCCCCCGGCGTCGGCCTCGATCCCGCTGAGAAGGACGTGGCCGCCCGGCAGGATCCTCACCCTTCCGGATACTCCACTCAACGGATAAGGGAAGGAGACGGGCCTTCCCGGGCCCCGGGTGGGGAAACCGCGGAAGAAGACCGAGACGCCCCGGAAGGAGAGGTCCACCTTGGCCAGGGGGGGGCCGCCGCCGGGAGGGCTTTCCAGGAGGATCGTTGCGTCGGCCCGTCCCCCCGAGGGGGAGAAGGCCTTCCACGCCCGGGGGGGATCGGGGAGTTCCGAGGCGAGGATGGCCTTCTGCATGGCCTGGTCCAGGGCCACGTCCTTGGCCTGGAAGAGGAGGTCCCACGAGGGATGGGGACCGGCGGGCCCGACGACCTTGCCTTTCACACGGAAGGTGGAGCGGGTGGTCTGGGCGGAGAGGTCGGCCAGGAAGGTGCCGCCCCCGTCGGTCCTGGCCTCCAGGGTGCCCCTGAACCCGGTCACCCTGTATGGAACGGGCGGCGGGGTGAAGTCCATCCCCTCCAGGTTCAGTCGGATTCCGCCCCTCAGGCCGCCGTCCTCGCCGGGATACTGCATCCAGGCCCGGAGCCCGCCCTTTCCTTCGGGCCGGATCCTGGCCAGGTAGCGGTCCACCTCGGGAAGGCCGATCCTGGACCCGGGCTCCAGGAGGAATTCGGGACAGGATGCCTTGAGCCGGATCCGGGGAGGCCCCTGGGGGGGAAGGGTGAGGGCCCCCGTGAGATCCAGGCCTTTTCCGAAGGGGATGTCCACCTTCCCTTCGATCCTGTAGACCCTGGTCCCCCCGCGGGCTTCCTCCGGATCCAAGCGGAGGAAGATGTTCTCGAGGGTCCACGAGGGGGTCCTGGCCCGGGGAAGGTAGATGTAGCAGGTGGAGTCCTCCACCCGGATCGCCGGGGCCGCCGTTCCTCCCTTCTGGGCCGCCGTGTCCACGATCTTGGAGAGATCGGGCGCCTCGCCCGTTCCCAGGCGGAGGTGGAGAGAGATCCCGGTCAACGTAACCTGGTCCATGGCGCCCGGGTTCAGGGGATTCCTCGAGAGGTCCACCAGGACCTTGCGGACCGTAAGGAAGGCCTTCTTCGGCTTGTCCGGGTCCCTGAGCTCGAAGTCTTGGATCTCCACCGTCCCTCCAAGGACGTCCAAGTCGGCCCGGGACATTCCGAACCGGCCCTTGAAGACCTTGGAGAGGACTTCCCGGACGATGGCCTGGCCCGCTCCTGTGGCGCGCAGGACGAACCAGGTCCCGAGAAGGAGGACCGCCAGGGTTAGGAAGAAGAGGAAGACCGCCTTTCGGACCTTCATGAGTGGAATGTTCCCGTCCTCTGGTGGAGGGCCACGCGCCGCACTCTTTTACCGAGGCGGGAGAGAATCTCATAGGGCGTGGTTCCCGCCAGGCGGGCCAACTCCATGGCAGTGATCTCCTCTCCTCCGTCTCTTCCGATCAAGGTCACCGGGTCTCCCACCTGCACCCCGGGAACGTCCCCGATGTCGAGGCAAAGGTAATCCATGCTGACCCGGCCGGCGAAGGGAACCCTCCTCCCTCGGACCAGGGCGAAGGCACCCCTTTGGAGGCCGAGGCGCCAGGGAATCCCGTCGTTGAAGCCCACGGGAACGGTGGCGATCCTCGTCGGCTTCGGGGCCTTCCAGGTTCCCTCGTAACCTACTTGGGCGCCGGCGGGGACGTCCTTGTAGAAGATCACCTGGGAGCGAAGGGAGAGGACCGGTTCGAGATCTCTTGCGGCGGGGAATTCCCCGGGAAGGATGCCGTAGGCGGCCAGGCCGGGCCGGACGGCGTCGTATCCTTCTCCCAGGCCGGCGAAGAGGGCCGCCGAGTTGGCTCCGTGCACGATGGCCGTCCTGGGAAGGAGCCCGCGCCTGCGGAGATCCGCCACGACGGCGGAAAAGGTCCTTTCCTGTTCTCTCATCTCCCTGGAAGGAGGAAAGGAGGCGAAGGCGAAATGGGTGTAGATTCCCGCCAGTTCCAGGCCCGGCCGGGAGAGGATCTCTTCGGCCAACCTGGGGGCCTCCCGGGGGAACACCCCGAGTCTGCCCATCCCCGTATCGACGTTGAGGTGGACTCGAAGCCTCCTGCGGGCCCGCAGAGCCTCGGAGGAGAACCTGTCGAGCCTGGAGGAGGAATGGACCCCAACGTGGATTCCCTCCCTTGCGACGGTGGAGATCTCTTCGTCGATGATGGTCCCCAGGATGAGGACGGGCCTCTTCACGCCCGCTTCCAGGAGTTCCAGGGCCTCCCGGCAGTTTCCCACGCCGAACATGGCCACGCCTTCCGCCTCGGCCCGCCTTGCAAGAAGGGTCGCGCCGTGGCCGTAGGCGTCGGCTTTCACCACCAGGATGATTCCTTGCCGGGGCGCGATCTCCCGCCGGATCCTGGCCAGGTTCCAGGCCAGGGCCTCCAAGTCGATTTCCGCCCAGATTCGAAAGGGGTATCTCAAGGTTCCCTCCCTGCCCGTGATTATGACCATCTCCGCCCTTCGGGCAAGGCGGAGGACCGGGGAGGGCGGGAAAAGGCGAATCCCGTGGGTATCCGGGGAATTTTGAGGTTTTTCCCCGTTGACTCGAATGGTCGCGGGCGGTACGTAAGCCCCAGAATTCACGGGTTTTTTCTTCCTCGTCCAATCCAACTCAAGGAGGAACTATGGCAGCAAGGAAGACCAAGAAGGCCGGCAAGAAGGTCAAGAAAGCCGGAAGGCCCAAGGGCAAGAAGGGCCCGGTGGAACTGATCATCTCCAAGAGCAGGGTGAAGGCCTCCGTCCAGGAGTGCAACATCTCCAAGGAGTTCTACGAGGCTCTGGACGCCAAGGTCCGGGAGCTCATCGCTCAGGCCGAGGAAAGGGCCCTGGGCAACAAGAGGAAGACCCTCCGCCCCTGGGACCTCTGAGAAGGAGGCCTTCGAAGGTTTTCGGCCCGGGTTTCCCCGGGCCGTTTTTTTTGGGGGGGGGTGGGATGCGTTCCCGGGGCGGATCCCGGCGGGGAAGAAAGAAAGCCCCGGCCGGAAAGGAGCGGAGCTTCTGGGGGGGCTCTTACCGGGCGGAGTCCTTTCTCCGCCTTTCCGCTGCGGCGGATGGACGGAGGTAGAGGATCTCGATCCCGGCCGGGTCCGCCAGCCTGCCTCTTTCGGCGTAGAGAATTCCCCGGCGGAGCAGGTGGTCCGCCCTGGGGGTCCAGTCCTCCCCTTCCAGGAGGGTCCAACCCGGGGGAAGGAGTCCTTCCTCCTTCAAGCGGGCCGCGGCGCTTCCCGCCAGGAAGCCCTCTCCTTCCAGGCGGGCGGCGAAGTCCCGGGGGGAGGCCAGGAAAGGCGGCCCCGTAGGCTCTCCTTCCCGGAAGATCTGGCCCTGGACGTCCCCCCTCAGTGCGTCCAGGCAGAGGGCGAGAGAGGGATGTCTCGAGAGCAGGGGGCATCCCTCCAGGCTGGGGACTGCCGCCAGGGGAGCGGGGATGTAGGCCGAGAGGACCGCCGCCGCGGCGGCTCCGGAGCGCAGCCCGGTGAAGCTTCCGGGCCCTGTCCCCAGGACGGTCAGGCGGATTTCGTCGGGATCCAGGCCGGCCCGGCGGCGGAGCTCGTCCAGGGCGGGGACCAGGTGGGAGGACAGATCCCCTCCGCCGGATATCTCGGTGAAGAAGACCTCCCGCTCGCTCAGGGCGATTGCGGCCGACCCGGGCCTGGTGGAGGTCTCCAGGGCCAGGGCGGGGAAGAAGCCCCCCTTTTCAGCCGATGGCCTTCTGGACTTCATCGGCGATCTCTTTCGCGATCTCCTTGATGACCCTCTCGTCCTTGCCCTCCACCATGATCCGAGCCAGTTTCTCCGTGCCGCTGTAGCGCAGGAGCACCCTTCCCTCCTCGGCGAGGCGCTCCCTCGCCGCCCGGACCTTCTCCTCCACGGCCGGGAGTCGCTCCAGGGGAGGTTTTTCCTTGACCGGAACGTTCACCATCACCTGGGGATAGGGACGGAAATCCCCGGCCAGCCTGGAAAGGGGGAGGCCCGTCTCCTTCATGACCTGGGCCACGTGGATGGCCGTGACCAGTCCGTCCCCGAGAAAACGTTCCCCCCGGTTCATGATGACGTGGCCCGATTGCTCTCCGCCCAGGGCGGCGCCCTTCTCCTTCATGGCCTTCATCACCGACCGGTCCCCGACGGGAGTCACCTCTACGTCCACCTGGGATTGGGCCATGGCCTCCTTCAGCCCCAGGTTGCTCATGACCGTGCAGACCAGGAGGTTGCCCGGAAGCTCCCCTTTCTCCCGGAAGGCGCGCCCCAGGATCATGAGGATCCGGTCGCCGTCCACGACGTTCCCCTTCTCGTCGAGAAGGATGCACCGGTCGCCGTCGCCGTCCAGGCAGATTCCCAGGTCGGCCTTCTCGCCCCGCACGATCGGGGAGAGGAGGTCGGCGTGGAGGGAGCCGCACTTACGGTTGATGTTGGTTCCGTCGGGGCTGTCGTTGCGGACGATCAAGTCCACCCCCAGGTCCTTGAGGATCTTGGGGGCGATTTCCGAGGCACCGCCGTTGGCGCAGTCCAGCACGACCCTCAGGTTCCCCAGGAAGATGTCCGGGGCGGCCTTCTGCACGAGGAACCTGCGGTAGTTCTCCAGGAGGGTGTGGTCCTCCTCCACCCGACCCGGCCTGGGAGGGGGGCCTTCCCTGGGGGGATCCTCCTCGAGGATCGCCTCGATCCTCCTCTCCACTTCGTCGGGAATCTTGTGGCCGTCGGCGCCGAAGAACTTGATCCCGTTGTGGTCCGCCGGATTGTGGGAAGCCGAGATCATGATGCCCGCCGAGAATCTCCCCAGGGAGGTGAGGACCGCCAGGGCCGGAGTGGTCATCAGGCCTCCGTGGACCACGTCCACTCCTTCGCCCATGAGGCCCGCCGAGAGGGCGAAGCGGATCATGGGCCCGCTCTCCCTTCCGTCCTCCCCCAGGAGGACCTGGACGGGTTTCTTCTCTCGTTCCCCGGCCAGGATCCTTCCGAAGGCGGCGGCGATCCGCACCAGCATCCGGGGAGTCAGGGCGCCGTGGTTGGCCACGTCCCGGATTCCGTCCGTTCCGAAGAGGGTCACTCCTAACCTCCTGTTCCCTTGGCGGGAGTCTCGGCGGGGGGGCTCCAGATCACCGGCACCCTGTCACTCTCCCGGATTTCCACTTTGATGTCCGCCGGGTCGAAGAGAACGTCCTTTTCGTAAGGGAGGATCACCCAGTGGATGAAAGCGCTCTGTTCCCCCGGTTTCTTGGGGTCCAGGTAGGAGACGTTCACCAGGAGGCGGACGTTGTTGATGACCCATCTCTTCTGGGCCACCTTGTCCTCCTTGTTGCCCCGGGATGGGAGGGTGACTTCGTTGATGACGCGCCACCAGTAGTTCTTGTTGTAGACGTAGACCACGACGGGCCGATCCGGGTGGGTGTCCTTCACGACCTTCCAGTTCTGCGCCCCCGGTCCCGAGAATTCCACGGGGATCCTCAAGCTGGGGATGTTGATCACCGAAGGGACCCGCCTCAAGGGGAGGTGGGCCTCCACCTGGGGGGGAGTCATGGTCACCCCCTTCTCGATCCAGATGGAGCGGATACCCAGGTGGGCCACGACTTCGAAGCCCCCCGTGGGGGAGCGGCGGACCCGTGCGTCGGGATGGAGATGGAAATCCTCCAGCAGCCTGGGCCGGTTCGAGGAGGTCCGGTTCAGGATCTCCCCGTTGATCACCTTGCCGGGCCCGGAGAGCTCCACCTGGCCTGGAGTGAACCAAATCCCGTTGTCGGGATCCGTCTCGTAACCCTCGGGCGGCGTGGACCCCACCAGGGCGGTCTCTCCCTTCACCAGGTGGAGGGGCTGGTTCTTCAAGTAGTTCTCGAATTCCAGGATCAGGGGGGCCGGCGTCCTCCCGTCGGGGCCCACGATCCCCTGGATCAGGTCGTTCAACCCCGGGTCGGCCGGAATGGTCAGGTCCTCGGCCTTGATCTCCACCTGCATGTTGTCCCCCGAGAGCTTGGCCAGCTTGTCGGGGAGGACGGCGATTCTCAGAAACTCGGTGATCTTCTGCATCCTGTTGTGGGGGCCCCGGAAAAGGATGCGCACCTTGGGATTCTTCTCCAGGGGCACGCCGTTCACGGACCAGAGGACGAAGCCTTCCGGGACGGGGACGTTCAAGGCGGAGGTCCTGTACTCGGGCGCTTCCACCGCCACGGGGACCACCCGGAACTGGAGGACCTTGGTGTTGGTGATCTTGGTGGAGACGTAGTACCAGGAGGCGAAACCCAGGCCCAGGGCCAGGAGCTTCCTCCAGGGGTCCACGAGGAAGATTCCCGTCAGGATCCCCCGCTTCTTCTTGGGCTGAGGGGTCATCTCCGTCAGGCCTCCTTAACCCCGTAGAGATCTTCCAGGATCTTTTCCACTTCCGAGAGCTTCAGGTCCAACCTGAGTTTGGCCCACCGGGCGGCGGAGATCTTCCCCGTCTCCTCCGAGACCACCAGGGCCAGGGCGTCGGTCTCCTCGGTGATCCCCAGGGCCGCTCTGTGGCGGCTCCCGAGGCGCTTGCTGATGTCCTGGTTCTGGCTCAGGGGAAGGAGACAGGAAGCCGCCAGGATCCGGTCTCCGTCGATCACCACCGCTCCGTCGTGGAGCGGGTTGCCGGGATAGAAGATGGATTCCAGGAGGAAGGAGTTCACCAGGGCGTCCAGCTTGATCCCCCGTTCCACCACGTCCTTCAGGGGGGACTCCATCTGGAAGACGATCAGGGCGCCGATGTTCTCGGAGGAGAGCCTGGCCAGGGCCCGGAGGATCCTCTGGATCACCTTCTCCTCGCCGGGGGAGCGGAAGGTCTTGAAGATGGGGGATTCTCCCAGGCGGATGATGGCCTGCCGGATTTCGGGCTGGAAGACGATCAGGAGGGCCAGGACGGCGGTCTGGAGGAGTTCCTGGAAGACGTATTGCAACTCCGAGAGCTGGAGGAGGGGGACGATGACGAAGGCGAAGATCGAAAGGGAGATCAGGAATATGGCCAGGCCGCGGACCACGCCGCTCCCCCTGGTCTCTCTCAGGAAGCGCAGGATCAGGTAGATGGCCGTGGCCATCACCAGGATCTCGATGATGTCCCGGATCAGGTCCATGCTCTCTCCGCCCTTTCGTCGCCTCCGTCCCGGGGTGGAGGTCCCGCCAGGATCGCCGCCGCCATCCGGGCGGCGTCGCCCATGGCCTTCACGTCGTGGACCCGGAGGACCCTCGCCCCCGCCAGGACCGCCGCCGCAACGGTGGCGGCCGTCCCGAGAAGGCGATCCTCCACGGGGCGGTCCAGGGTGAGGCCGATGAAGGATTTCCTGGACGTCCCCACCAGGAGGGGGAATCCGAGAGTCCGGAATTCGGCCAGGCGCCTCAGGATCTCCAGGTTGTCTTCGAGGCGCTTCCCGAAACCGATCCCCGGGTCCAGGAGGATCCTCTCCTCCCGGATGCCCCTTTGCAAGGCGAAGGCCGCCCGTTCCCGGAGGAAGGCGTGGATCTCCGCCACGGGGTCCTCGTAGTGGACGTCCTTCTGCATGGTGGCCGGCTCCCCCCGCATGTGCATGAGCACGACAGGACAGCCCCGCTCCGCCAGGAGCCCGGGCATGGCCGGATCGTGCCGGAGGGCGGAGACGTCGTTGATCCAGTCGGCCCCTTCTTCCAGGGCGGCCCGGGCCACGGCGGCCTTCCGGGTGTCCACCGAAACGGGGAGGGAGGGCAACTCCTTCTTCAGGAGCCGTACCACCGGCACGACCCGGTCGATCTCCTCCCCGGCGGGGACCTCCTCCGCCCCGGGACGGGTGGATTCACCTCCCACGTCGATCACGTGGGCCCCTTCGCCGGCCATGGCCTCGGCCCGGCGGAGGGCCTCTTCGGGGCGGGTCCACCTCCCCCCGTCGGAGAAGGAATCGGGGGTCACGTTGAGGATTCCCATGAGGACGGGATGGGGCGGCGGAGGAATCCCGGGAGGTCCGGCGGGAAGGCTCCGGTATCGTCCAACCGCATCCAGGACCTCTCCGGCGAGGGCGGGATGCTTCTCCAGGAGGGGCGGGACCTGGGGCGGATCGCCCGGGACGTCCAGGAGGAGGGGGGATTCCCCCAGGTGCCCCAGGGCCTCCCTTTCGCCGGCATCCAGGCCCGAGAGGGCCACCACCGCCCTGGGGCCCTCCGGGCCGGGTCCGTCCTGGACGACCCGGATTCCGCCCCGGGGGAGGGGGGGCGCTCCGCTCATGCTTCCTTTCCCGCTCCTTCCCCGTCTTTCCCGGAGGGAGGAGGGGAGGGTTCCTCGGCGGCGGGGGATTCCCCGGTGGAGGATCCCTCCTCATTCCCGGCCGGGTCCGTCTCTTCCCTCTTCCCCGTCGTGGCCCACCGCTCCTCGGGCGGGATGGAGTCGGGATCCTCTCCCCGGACGATGGCCTTCACCTCGTTGCCCGTGAGGGTTTCTTTCTTGAGGAGGGCCCGGGCGATCCGGTCCAGGATCTCCTTGTTCTCCCTGCACATGTCCTGGGCCCTCTGGAGGGCCTCTTCCAGGAGGCCCTTCACCTCCATGTCGATCTCGAAGGCCACGTTCTCCGAGTGCTCCTTCCCGAAGCTGAAATCCCTGCCCAGGAAATTGTGCTCCGGAGGCCTGGTGTAGGAGACGGGGCCGATCTTCTCGCTCATGCCCCATTCGGCCACCATGAGCCTGGCGATCTGGGTGGCCCGGCGGATGTCGTTCTCGGCGCCGGCGCTGATGTCCTCGCAACAGACCTGCTCCGAGGCCCGTCCCGCCAGGAGGTGGACCAGCATGGACTTCAGCTTCTTCCGGCCCATGTGGTAGTCGTCCTTCTCGGGCAGGGACATGGTGGCACCCAGGGCCATGCCCCTGGGGATGATGGTCACCTTGTGGAGGGCTCCCACTTCGGGCATGAGCACCGCCGCCAGGGCGTGGCCGGCTTCGTGGTAGGCCGTGATGCGCCGGTCCTCCTCCTCGACGGCCCGGGAGCGCTTCTCCCTGCCCCAGCGGATCCTGTCGCGGGCCTCCTCCAGGTCCTCCATGTGGACGGCGTCCTTGTCCTTCACGCTGGCCAGGATGGCCGCCTCGTTGATCAGGGCCGCAAGCTCGGCGCCGGAGAAGGAGGGCGTCGCCTTGGCGATGACCTCCAGGTCCACGTCGTCGGCGAGCTGGATCTTGCGGGCGTGGACCTTGAGGATCTCGAGGCGTCCTTTCACGTCCGGGTAGTCGATGGTGATCTGCCTGTCGAAGCGGCCCGGCCTGAGGAGGGCCGGGTCCAGCACGTCGGGCCTGTTGGTGGCGGCGATGAGGATGATCCCCTCGTCGGTGTCGAAGCCGTCCATCTCCACCAGGATGGCGTTGAGAGTCTGCTCCCGCTCGTCGTGGCCTCCCCCGAGTCCGGAGCCACGTTTGCGTCCCACCGCATCGACCTCGTCGAGGAAGATGAGGCAGGGGGAGTTCTCCCGGGCCTGCTTGAAGAGGTCCCGAACGCGGGAGGCGCCGACGCCTACGAACATCTCGACGAAGTCCGACCCCGAGATGGAGAAGAAGGGGACTTCCGCCTCTCCGGCGATGGCCCGGGCCAGGAGGGTCTTTCCCGTCCCCGGGGGACCCACCAGGAGGACGCCCTTGGGGATCCTTCCCCCGAGGCGCTGGAAGCGCTGGGGGTTCTTGAGGAATTCCACCAGTTCGGCCACTTCCTCCTTGGCCTCCTCGATGCCCGCCACGTCGGCGAAGGTCGTGTTGGTCCGGTTCTCCTTGTTGTAGAGGGTGGCCCGGGACTTGCCGAAGGAGAGGACCCCGCCGCCGGGGCCGGCCCGCATCTGGCGGAAGAAGAAGAACCAGACCAGCCCCAGGAGGAGGACCCAGGGCCCCACGGTGGTGAGGAGCACCAGGAGGAACTTGTTGGGCTGGACCACCTGGTAGACCGAGGTGTCGGCGATGGGGAGGCGTTCCACCCGGGCCCCTTGGGCCTGGAGGACCTTCTCCACGGCCAGGAGGTTGCCCTGGGGATCGCTCTCGTCGGGGAAGAGCACCCCGTAGACCTGGCCCCTCTCGGTGGAGGCAAGGAGGTAGACCTTGTCCCAGGAGCGGGTCTTGCCGCCTTCCCCCGGAGAGGGCTCCTGGATGTGGAGGACCCAGGCCTTGGAGACTTTGACCTTGCCGGCTCGGGCGTCCTCGAGGAAGAGGCGCACTCCCTTCCCTCCCCCGGCCCAATGGGTGTCCACCTGGGAGGCCCAGGCGGCCACGTCGCGGAGCATCTCCTCCAGGGTGGGATCGATGTTGGAGAAGACTACTTCGAACTCCGTAGGAGCAGGGCCGGACTCTTCGCCCGGAAGGCCGCTCTTGGCCCCTTCCCGGGGCTCCACTTCGGCCCGGACCCGGTTCTCCTCGACCCGCACTTTCCGGAGCCTGCCGGCGAAGAGATAGCGGAGGAAGAGGTAGGGGGAGTTGCTCACGTTGGGCTCGGTGTGCATCTGCAAGAGCAGGATGAACAGCGAGATGAGGGCCACCAGCAGGAAGAACCCGCTGAAGCCCTTGGGCTTCTTGGCGTTCCTGGATCCCTTCGCGGGGCCGCCTTGACCAGGAGTCTCGGGCATAAAATCCTTTTTTCTCGTTTTGGAGTCGTTCTTCTCGCCAGGTTCTATTTCCGCCGGGGCTCTCCTCCCCGGGGGGACCGGCCCTCTTCCCCCGAGGGGGCCGGGTTTCTCAATTTATCGATTTCCGGGTCCAAGAGAAGGACTACGCGGCGGGAGATTTTCTCCGAGGCCGCCCGGACGGCGCTCTCCAGGTTCTCTCCCACGGGAAGGATGAACTCCGACCAGTCCGCCGCGGCTCCCCTGAGGAGGACCTTGCCCGTCCGGCGGTCCACCAGTTCGGCCCGGACCACCATGACGATGCTCCCCACGGAGACTACGTCGTGGTAGCCCTCGGCGAGAGGATGTTCCCTGGCGGAACGGATGGTGACCCTCAGGACGGCGTCGGCCCGGTCGGGGGGGGCCGGCACCAGGTTCATCCGGGCCTCGACGTCTTGCTGGAGGCGGCGGGTCAGGGGAATCTCGATTCTCTGGCGGAAGGTGCCGTTGGCGACGACGTCCACCCCCAGGGTGCGGATCCCCAGGTGGTCCAGGTCCAGGCCGGTCCGGTAGGCGCATCCCACCCAGGCCGCCGGCAGGAGAGCCCAACATGCCAGGAGGATCGGGAGGGAGGAATTCCTCACGGCCTCCCCCCTTCCTCGATCTTCTCGAAAGGATGGGCCGCCTTCCATCGCTCGGCCCGTTTCTTCCAGAGGGGGAGTTCCCGGGCGCCCTTCTTGGCCGCCCGGGTTCCGGGATACTGGTCGACCAGTTCCTGGAGGTAGAGCCAGGCACCTACGGGGCTTCCCACGGTCATGTAGTAATGGGCCGTCCTGTAGGCCCTGTCGCCCATCCACTCCCGCAGCCGGGCGAGGGCCTTCCGGGCGGTCTCCTTCTGCCTGGGAGATCCCCCTTCCCGCCGCACGAAGAGAGAGAGCTCCCGCTCGGCCTTCTTCATGATGCCCAGGTCGTATCTCGGCCCTTCCACCTGGTAGAACCAGGCCATGGCGATCCTGTAGTAGGCCAGGGGCGCCCATTCGCTGTCGGGATAGTCCTGGACGAGCTGGGAGTAGCGGTCCACCACGCCGGGCCAGTCCTCCCTGTCCCAGAGGTCCTGGCCGAGGAGGGCCTGGGCGTCGTCGGCCAGGACGTTCTTGGGATTGCCCGGTTCGGTCTGGTGTGGCCAGTTTATGGCCAGGTGTTTCAGGACCCGGATTCCGTAGGAACGCTGGGGGAAGATGCCCAGGAACCCTCCGTGGGCGTGGAGGAGATACTTCCCGATCTGGTATTCCATCCAGGCCACCTGGGGGGCGTAGGCCGTTACGGGGAACCGGGAGGACAAGGTCTCGAGCTTGAGGAAGGAGAGCCAGGGCTCCCCCCGGCGGTAGTGGAGCCGGGCCTGGAGGAAGAGGTAGGTCTCCTCCTCCTTGGGCGGGAGCTTCCGTTTCTTCAGGGAGCGGAGGAGGAGGTCCGCCTGGTCCAGCTTGCCTGCGTCCAGGGCGCGCCTGGCCCGCACCAGGATCTCTCCCGGCCGGGTGGAGAGGACGGCCTTGGGGGGGGCGGCGCAACAGGCCAGGAGTACGAAGATCCCCGGCCACGCCGCCGCGAGGGCGGAGAGGTGCCTGGCGGCGGGAGGGATCGGGGTCCCTGGAATCATGGGGAAACACCTCGATTCGGGCCGTTCTTCCCGGGAATTGTGGGGCCTGGGAGGAGGAAGTTCAACGCGCGGCGAGGGAGCGGAGGACCGCCGCCGAGGCGATCCGGGTCTCCAGGCGGGCTTCCAGGGCCTGGTCGAGGAGGGTGGAGGCCACGAGAAAATCCTCCCGGGCCGCCGGGAGCACGGCCAGGGCCGGGGCCCGGGCGGAGCGGAAGGCCTTGAATAGGGAGAGGACCCCCCGGTGGACCTTCCGGGCCCGGGCGCCCCGGGCGTGCTCCCCGCAGAGGCATCCTCCAGCCAGGGGGGAGAAGGGATATTCCTCTTCTCCTTCCGGCAGGGGGGCGCCGCAGGCGGCGCACCTCTCCAGGGAGAACCCCAGGCCCAGGAGGTCCAGGAAACGGGTCTCCCAGGCCCGGCGGGCCAGTTGAATCCGCTCCAGGGGAAACCGTTCCATGAGGGTGAGGCCGGCGGCCAGGAGATCGAAAAGGGGCGGGTCCTCCCTCCCCTCGGGGAGGGCTCTCAAGGCCTCTTCCACGAGGCAGGCCGCGCCGGCCAGGCGGCTCGGTTCCTTGGAGAGGCCCCTGTGGGGGGAGATCACCCGGGCCCCCGTGAGCAATTGGATCTCTCTTCCGGGCTTGACGGAGAGGTCCACCTCCAGGTGGAAGAAGAGGTCCAGGGCGCCCAGGAAGGGGGAGCGGGGCCGGTGGGCCCCCTTGGCGAGGGCCGTGAGCCTTCCTCCCTTCCGCGGGAAGAGCCAGAGGAGCAGGCTCGTCTCGTGGAAGTCCTGCTTGCGCATCACCAGGGCTTGGGTGGTCAGGCGTGGCAAGGTTCCGGAAGACCTTTCAAGAGGGATGTTCCTGGCGGCCCGGTTCCTTCTCCAGGATCTCCACCCGGAGTTTCTTCACGCTTCTCTCCCCGGCGTCGAGGACCTTGAAACGCAGGCCCTCCACTTCGAAGGTCTCCCCCCGGGAGGGGATCCTTCCCAGGACGGAGCAGACGTAGCCTCCCACGGTCTCGTAGTCCTCGTCCTCGGGGATTTCGATGCCCAGGGTCTCGTTGAGTTCGCGGACGTGGGCCCGGGCGTCCACCTCGGCGCTCCTTCCTTCCTCGAGGATCCTGAAGGGGCTCTCCTCGCCGCTGTCGAACTCGTCCTCGATCTCCCCGACGATCTCTTCCAGGATGTCCTCGATGGTGACCAGGCCCGCCGTTCCGCCGTATTCGTCGAGGACGATGGCCATGTGGAGCCTTCTGGCGCGGAATTCCCTGAGAAGGTCGGGGACCTTCTTCGTCTCGGGGATGAAATAGGGCTTCCGCATGATCTTCTCCAGGGAGATCTTCTCCAGGAAGTTCTCTCCGGAGAGGACGTGGGGAAGGATGTCCTTCACGTAGAAGATCCCCACGACCACGTCGAGCCTCTCTTTGTATACGGGAAGCCGGGAGTGACCCTCCTTGGCGGCCAGGGCCAGGGCCTCGGCCAGGGGTGTCTGGACTTCCAGGCAGACCATGTCCGTCCTGGGGGTCATGACGGCCGAGGCGGTCATGTCCTTGAAGTCCACGATGTTCTCGATCCACTCCTTCTCGTCGGCGTCCAGGTGCTTGGGGCTCTCCTGGTCCTCCACGGCGGCCAGGATCTCCTCGGCCAGGCCCTGGCCCGGGACTTCCTCGCCGGGGGGAAGGCCCATGGCCCGAAGAACGATGGTCCTGGCCTTGAGGAAGGGGCGGAAGAGGGGGGTGAGAGGGGGGCGCAGGGCCGAGAGGAGGGGGAAGGCCTTGAGAATCAATCCCTCCGGGTTCCGGCGGGCCACGGCCAAGGGGAGGATCTCCGTGAGGAAGAAGGTGGAAAGAAAGATCATCCCACCCCAGGCGGCCAGGCTCAGGGGGGTGGTTCCGTCCAGGGAGAAGAAGGCCGCAAGGACGGCCCCCAGGCCCAGGAGCTTGAGGAAGGCCGCCCAGGCGGAAGGTTCCTCCGGATCGGCCAGGAGGGCCTCGAGTTTCTTCTTCGCCCCTTCGTCCTGGATGCGCTGGAGGAGCTTGGGCCGTGAGACCCTGGCCAGGGCTTCCTGGAGGAAGGCCCCCAGGAGGGCCAGGACGATTCCCGCCGCCAGGAGGAGGAGGATCCACAACGAGGAATCCCTTCCGCCCGGGGCGGCGGCCGTGAAGGCCAGCACGCCGGGCAGGCCGGCCGGGTGGGGTCCGCTGTCCTCTTCTTCTGTCTCCAAGAGGCCTTTCCTCCGAGAGTGCTGGGTGAGGCTCGAACCTAGTTACGCATGCTCCTTCTTCGGGGGCAAGCCCTTTCCCCCTGTCCCTTCCGGCAGGGGAGGGCTCTCATTCTTCCCAGTCGCCGGGATCCACGGAGAACCGGTTCTTTCCCATCTGTTTCGAAGCGTAAAGGGCGCGGTCGGCCCGGAGGAGAGCCCTGTCGGGAGTGTCCAGGGTCGGGTGGGTGATCGTCACCCCCAGGGAGAGGGTGACCTTCACCTTCCGCCCGCCGTCGATCTCGACGGAGGCGTTCTCCACGGCCTGGCGGACCTCTTCCACGTAGGGAATGACTTCTTCGGGGGCGCGCTCGGGGAGGATCACCAGGAATTCCTCCCCTCCGATGCGGCTCACCACTCCGATGTCGTCGAAACGGTCCAGCAAGGCCCGGGCCACGGTCTTCAGGACCTGGTCGCCCACCTGGTGGCCCCAGGTGTCGTTGACTTTCTTGAAGTTGTCGATGTCCGACATGATCAGGGTCACCACCTTGCCGGTGTGGCGGGACTTCTCCATGTAGCGGGCCAGCCTCGTGAGCCCGGCCCGGCGGTTGTAAACCCCCGTCAGGGGGTCCATGTTGGCCGCCGTTCCGTGGCGCCAGGCCACCCGTTGGACCAGGAGGTTCTCCGCCAGGAGGGCCGCCATTCCGCAGATGGCCCGGAGATCGTCCAGGGAGGAGGAACTCACGGGCCGGCCCTGGAGGCCCTTGTCGGCCATGAGGAAGGCCCGGGCCGCCCCGGAGGCCGTGATGGGGGCCAGGACCGCCGAGTCGGAACCCACCATGTCCAGGAGGGTGCTTTCGGGGAAGGCCGTCCTGTCCAGGACGGCCGGTTTCCCCCGCTCGGCCAGGTCCCCCATCCAGGATGCCTCGGCCGGGGTGGGCCTGACCTGGTCTTCCCCCGGAGGGTAGGGCGTCAGGTCCTGGCCGACCCGGAACCTGATGGATCCTCCCGGACCGGACCAGCGGAGGAACCAGGCCCGGTCGAAGCCCATGTATTTGCGGACAGCCGCCAGGAGGACCGTCACGGCCGTCTGGAGACTCTCGGCACGGGTGAATTCCAGGAGGAGGTTGGAAGCCTTTCCCAGGTCGTAGGAGGGAACCTCTCCGTGGAAGGAGATCTGGTCCTCCGGGTGGGGTGCCAGGACGGGGAGGGGGCCCAGGACCTGCTCCACTTCCAGGCCGACCCGCCCCAGGGCCTTCCGGACCTCCTCCCTGACGGCCTGGGCCAGGGAGGGTTCCTTGCTGTAGAGGGTGCCCAGGAGGTCCTCCTCGGGGGAGGGGGTGTCGGGATGGCGGAAACCGCTCACCTCGGCCAGGTGCTCCGCCGCCTGGAGGAGTTCCAGGAGGGGCGTGGTGGGGCCTTCTTCACGTTTCCACCAGGCCGTCACTTCTTCTGGGAGGCGGTACCAGGGAGGAAGGATATAGGAAGAGGATTGGAAAGGATGGGCCTCTCCCTCCCGGCAGATGTAGAGGAGGTTCAACAGCTGCGGGAGGTCGTGGAGAAGGCCGGCGGCGTAGGCCTCCTCGGGGGTTGGGCCCTGGGCCGTTCCCGCAAGGAGCCTGGCGGCGTGGGCCGTGGCCAGGGAGTGCATCCAGAGGATCCGGATCCTCTGGGAACCCGAGGCGTCCACGGCAGGGCCGCCGAAGAGGGCCGTGCAGGCTGGTCCCCCCAGGGTGAGGAGGCAATCCTCCACGGTCTTGACGGGGGATCCCTGGTTGCGGAGGGGGCTGTTGGCCAGCCGAAGTCCCCGCACTATGGCCAGGGGATCCAGGGAGAGAAGATGGGCCAGGTCCTTCAGGGAGAGAGGCGCCTGGAGGCGCTTCCTCAGGGCCCTGCGGAGATTCCTCATGGAGAGGAGGGAGGGGAACAGGGAAAATGGATCCCTGGACAGGGCCTTGGTTTCCTGGGTCTGGGTCATCATGTCCACACTGTGCGGGTAGTCCTGGGACCTCCCGGCCTGGAAGGTGGTCTGGAGGACTCATCGGCCTCGCCGGGCGGGGAGCTTGATCGGGTGGTCGATCCCGGAAGCCCGATCCGGCCCGGGGGGCCCCCGGGGGGCTTCCCGAGAGAGATTCCGAGATGTCGAGGAGAAGAGCCTTGGAGAAGGTGGAGAGGATCTTTCTGGGGGTTCGGGAGGGGGTGACTCTGGCCGAGGGACCATTCCGGGGACCCCGCCGGGGGAAGGAGGCGGGCCGGGTGGAGGTCCTGGCCGATCCGGCCGTGGCCGTGGAGGGAGGCAAGGTCGTGGCGGCCGGCCCCAGGAAGGAGATCCTGGGCCGCTTCCAGGCGGGGGAGAAGGTGGACCTGGGCGGAGGGGTCCTGGTGCCGGGCTTCGTGGATCCCCACACCCACCCGGTCTTCGCCTCCACCAGGGAGAAGGAGTTCCACATGCGCGTCGCCGGCGCCTCCTACGTGGAGATCTCCAAGGCCGGAGGAGGGATCCTCTCTTCCCTCAAGGGGGTTCGGGAGGCTACCCGGGAGGAGTTGGTGCGCCTGGTCCTGGACAGGCTGGACCGGATGCTCCTGGAGGGGACCACTACAGTGGAGGCCAAGACAGGCTACGGCCTCTCCCCCGAGGCGGAGGAGAAGAGTCTCCAGGTCCTGGAGGAGGCCTCACTGGCCCACCCGGTGGACCTGGTTTCCACCTTCCTCGGGGCCCACGAGGTTCCTCCCGAATACAGGCAGGACCGGAAGGCCTACCTGGATCTCCTGTGCGGGGAGATGCTTCCCCGGGCCCGGGGGAAGGCCGAGTTCGCCGACATCTTCACCGAGGCCCACGTCTTCGACCTCGAGGATTCGCGGGTCTACTTGGAGAGGGCCAAGGAACTGGGCTTCGGCCTCAGGGTCCATGCCGACGAGATCGAGCCCATGGGGGGGGCCGAACTGGCCGTGGAGCTCGGGGCGGCCTCGGCGGACCACCTGGTGGAAATCTCTTCGAAGGGAATCGAGGCCCTGGCCCGGTCGGACACGACGGCGGTCCTCCTTCCGGCGACGACCTTCCAGCTGGGCAAGGAGAAATACGCCCCGGCCCGGGATCTCCTGGAAGCGGGTGCCGTGGTGGCCCTGGCCACGGATTTCAACCCCGGCACCTCCTTTTGCTGGTCCATGCCCCTCGTGGCGGCCCTCGCCTGCGTGAAGATGAAGATGACCCCCGGGGAGGCCCTGGCGGCTTCGACGATCAACAGCGCCTTCAGCCTGGGCCGGGACGGCGTTTCGGGAAGCCTCCATCCGGGGAAGAAAGCCGATTTCGTGGTCCTCGATCTCCCTTCCTTCGAGGGTCTCGGTTACGCTCTGGCCGGAGGGCTCGCCCGGTGGGTGGTGAAGGAGGGGAGGGTGTTGGTTTCCCCCAGGGGACTCCTGGGCGGGTGAAGGAGGGAAGGGGCGCCGGGAGGGGCTTTCCCGGGAGTTTTCGTTTTCAAGTCGGAAGTAGGTTCCCCGGGGGAATCCCGGGAGGAGGGTATCCATGGGTCGATTCGAGTTGGTGCCGAACTTTTCCGAGGGCAGGAGGGCCGAGGTGGTGGACGCCTTGGTGGAAGCCATGCTCTCTCCGGGTGGAGTCTACTTGCTGGACAGGGAGATGGATCCCGACCACAACCGGTGCGTCATCACTTTGGCCGGCGAAGGGAATGCCCTGGTGGAAGCGGCCCTTCGCGGGGCTGCGGAAGCGGTGAAGCGGATCGATCTCAACCGGCACGAGGGGGAGCACCCGAGAATGGGCGCCATGGACGTCTGCCCCTTCGTGCCCCTGGGTGATTCCACCATGGAGGAGGCGGTGGAGCTGGCCCGGAAGACGGGGGAGCGGATCGGACGTGAACTGGAGATTCCCGTCTTCCTCTACGAGGAGGCCGCCACCCGGCCGGAGAGGCGGAACCTGGCCAAGGTCAGGAAGGGGCAGTTCGAAGGGCTCAAGGAGGCGATCGGAAGGGACCCGGAGCGGAAGCCGGACTTCGGGCCCGATCGGATCCATCCTACGGCGGGGGCCGTCGCCGTCGGGGCCAGGTTCTTCCTGGTCGCCTACAACGTGAACCTGGAGACGGACGACGTGGACGTGGCCAAGAGGATCGCCCGGAAGGTGCGGGAAAGGGACGGGGGGCTTCCCAAGGTGAAGGCCCTGGGGTTCTTCCTGGACGACCTGGGGGTCGCCCAGGTTTCGATGAACCTGACCAACTACAGGATTACGCCCATCCGGAAGGCTTTCGACGCCGTCGCCGCGGAGGCGGAGAAGGAGGGCGTGGGGATCCGGGAGAGCGAGCTCATTGGGCTGGTGCCCCAGGATGCCCTTGACGAGGAGACGGCCCGGCACATCAAGCTGGCCCGCTTCGACCCGGAGGCCCAGATCCTGGAGAGGCGGCTGGCGGCCGCAGGGGGAGCCTGACGGCGGCGGTCGGGCCGGAGGGGCGGGGAGGAAGAGCCTCCCTCCCCGCCGGGGGGCTCCGGGTCAGGCCAGGAGTCCGGGAAGGTCCGCCACCGAGGGGATCCTGGGGCAGTCCACGTCCTCCCAGTCCCCGTAGGGATCGATGAGGATCCCCTCCCTGAGGCCGGCCTTGCGGGCTCCAAGGACGTCCACCTGGTAGAAGTCTCCCACGTGGACCGCTTCGCCGGGCTCGACGCCGATCCGTTCCAGGGCGATGCGGAAAATACGGGGATCCGGTTTTTCCACGCCGACGTTTCCCGAGTCCACGATGGCCTCGAAGAAATCGGCGAGGCCCGCTTCCCGGAGCCTTCTCGGGGCCTGGCCGTCTCCATTGGAGACCACGGCGAGCTTGAGGCCCCGTTCCTTCAGTTCGCCCAGTGCCTCGGCGGCGCCGGGGATGGGAACGCTCCAGGCCCGGTCCATTCCCTCGGGGGAGAGGAAGAGTTCCACGAGCCGGCGGGGCCCTTCACTGTCGGGAGGGATCCCGAAGGGCTCGGCCATGGCCCGGGCGAAGAGGGCGATCCCCTCTTCCAGGGAAGGGGGGGCCTGGGCGCCGAAGTAGGGGGCCAGGAGTTTCCTGGCCCTCGCCTCGGCCCGGGCAAGGGCCTCGGGGGTGACGGCCGGGTTCCCCGGCGCTAGAGTCTGGGCGAGGAGCTCGTAGTCCAGGCCGAGGATGGTGTTCCCCGCGTCCAGGAGGACCCCTTTCAAGGTGTGATTCGAAAATGTCTGCATCCCTCGATCCTAACATCCGGCTCGGCCGGCCCGGCAAAGGATTCCGGGCGTGGATCCTTCTCGGGGCGGCGGTTCTTTTGGGGGCGGCCCTCTCCGGCCCCGGGTATGCCCAGAAGAAGCCTTCCCGGAAGGGGAAGAAAGGACCTTCCCTGCCCGCCTGGAGGAGACCCGTCGAAGTGCCGGGACTGGGAAAGGTCCATTGCAAGTTCTGCAAGGACCGGGGCTGGAAGTGGTGTCCCCGGCACAAAAAGGAGATGCGGAAACTGGAGGAGGGGGTGCCCTTCTGTTCCGTCAGGGACGAATGCAAGCTTTGCGGGGGCACCTTGAGGGTGGACTGCAAGGCCTGCAAGAACCGGCCGGCCGAGGAGTGGCTCAGGGAGGAGCGGGTCCGGCAGGCGAAGTGGCTCGCCGAGCGGAGGAAGATCGACGCCCTTGCGAAGCACCGGCTCATGCATGCCGCCTCCCCCCACTTCCAGCTCATGTTCGACATCCCCCGCATGAAAGTGGGGCGCCGCACCCTGGACCAGCATCACCTCCTCCACCTCTACCTGGACCGGCTCGAGGCTCTCTACGAGAGGTTCAAGAAGGTGATGGCCTGCTCGGACGGGGACTTCCACCCTCCTTTCCGGATCTTCATCTGGAACTCCGCCACCGACCAGGCCCGGGTCTCGCCGAGGATCACGGGCCTGGGGGGGAGCGGCGGGACGGGAAGCAAGCTTCTGGGCTCCCGGCCGGCCTTCACCGTGGCCAAGGGGCGGGGGACTCGGAACGACAGGGACCTTCACCGGTGCGTGGTGCACAACGTGGCCCACTTGCTGCTTTCCAACATCTCCCCCTGCGTCTGGATCGGGAAGCGCAAGGCGGGTTGGCTGGACGCGGGAGTGGCGCACTACTTCGAGTTCCTCCTGGACGGACGGTGCACCAATTTCTGCTACACCGAGCAGAACACCATGGTGGGGTTCCGGGGCGGGAAGTGGCGGGCCTACATCCGTTCCAAGGTTGCCCTTGGGGCCGCCCTTCCTTCCTTTCCGAGTTTCTACAACAAGCTCATCGACGAACTCACCCCCCTGGAACACGCCCTGAGCTTCAGTTACGTGGAATTCCTACTCAACGTTTATGGTGGGGCGAAGATGAAGAGCCTCGTCCGGGGGATCATGCAGAAGCGTCCCCAGCGGGAGGTCTTCCGCCGGGTCTATGGTTTCGGAATCCTGGAATTGGAGAAGAAATGGCGGGAGCACGTCCTCAAGACCTATCCCACGCGGGAATGAGTTTCCTGCTCTTTCTCCTCTTCTCTCTGTGGACCCCCCCGGTCCGGGCCCAGGGGCTGTTCCTTGGGAGGATGGAGGATCCTCCCGCCCTCGCCCGGCGGCTCGCCCAGGTGGTTCGGTTGGCCCGGTCCGCCGGTCCCGCCGCCCGGTCCGCCATGGTCCCTTTCCTGGTGGACGCGGCGAAGGGCTTGTCCACCGAGGAGGTGGGAAGAGTCCTCGATGGGTTGAACCGGGCGATCCTGGCCGGGGCCGGCCTTCCGGCGGACAGGGAGAATTTCTTCCGGATGAGCCTTTTCCTTCACGCCCTTCCCGAGGTCCAGGAGGCGGGGCGGAAGGCCCTGATCCACTTGACGGTCCGCCTTCTCCTCCCCTTGGAGGTTCCCGGGGGGATGGAAGTGGTCTTTCGGGTTCGGGACCCGCTTCGGGGAAAGGTCCTGGCGGAGAGGGCCTTTCCCGGTGAGGCGGACAGGCACGGACTCTTGCGCTACGACGTGACTCTACCCTTCTCCATGGCCGGAGCGGCGCCGGGTCGATACGTGGGAGAAGCGGAGATCCGGTTCCACGGGAAGGGGCCTGCCCGGCCGGAAGTCCTGAACCGGAGGACCGCTTTCTATCTTCTGGACCGTTTCCACGAGGAGATGGCCGAGCTGGGGAGGCGCTATTCCGCCCTGGACCGGGCCTGGGGGAGACCTCCCTCGGGAAGGAATGGCCCCCTTGCCGGAGGCTTCTTTGCTCTTCCGGCCCTGGTGTCCGTTCTGGGGGAACTGGACCGAACGGTGAACCCCCAGAAAGGAAATCCCCCCTTGGTGGATGTGGACCAGGCGGGATGCCTTCTCTTCGCCCGGAACTGGACCCGTCTCCTGGAAGAAGGGATGGATCCCCTGGCGGAAAGCCTGGGCGACATCCCGGCCGGCACCAGGGTGGAAGGGGGGACGGTCGTCCCCTTGAGGGTCTACCTCCCTCCCGGTTTGCCTCCCAAGGGCCGGAGGAGGGCCCTCCTTTTTCTTCCCGACCTGCTTGGAGGGGAGGCGGACCTGGCCCAGGTCCACGGTGCAGGAATCCTCCCGGGACTGGCCGCTCGCCACCGGGTCGTCGTGGCTTGCCTCCAGACGGGGTATCTGAAGAGCGGCGGGGACCCCATCCGGGCGGCCAGGGAGACGCTGGTCCGGGAATTCGGGGTTTCTCCCAAGGGAGTCACTTTGGCCGGCCAGGGGAGGGGGGCGAGCCAGGCCTACTATTCCTGCCTGGCCCATCCCGAACTGTGGGGCGGCTTGGTCCTTGTTTCCGGGCCGCCCGTGGATCCCCGCAATCCTGCGCCCCTTGGGAAACGCACCCTTTTCCTCGAGGGAGAGAAGGATCCCGACCGGGCCCTGCTGAAACCCTTGGAGGAGGCGGCTCGGAAAGGAAAAGTGGCATACCGCCTCGTCCCCGGCGCCGAGCGGTTCCTGGCCCTCACCTTCTCCCTGGACCAGATCCTCGCCTGGACCGCCCAACATCCCCATTAAAAAACTCCTCCCGGCAGAAAATGCGGGGATCTTCGTTATAAAACTTCTCCCGGCAGAAAATGGGGGGATAGGAGGACGATCCACTGTTCGCTGAGGAGGGGGGCGAGGGGGCGGGCGGCGACGGGACGGAGGCCTGCTTCCAGGGCTTCTCTCCGGAAGCTGCCGTAGGTCTGGGCGCGCCGGCCTCTCCTTCTATGGAAAAGGACCTGCTTGATCCTCCGCCGGGCTTCCTGGAGGGAGAGGGCGTGGAAGAAACTCACCAGGACCCAGCGCCGGGAGACGCGGGCCATCTCCTTGAGGGCCTGGATCCGCTCGGCCGGTCCTGCGAGATGGGGAAGGAAACGTATGGAGAGGACTCCCTCGAAGGCTCTGTCCCGGAAGGGGAGGGCCAGGCCCGAGGCCAGGACGGACGGAAAGGATGGATCCAGGAGACGGAGCATCTCCGGGTTCAGGTCGCAGCAGACCGCCTCTGGAAGAAGGGGGGTGAGCCTGCCGGCCCCGCAGGGCATGTCCAGCCAGGGGCCTTCCAGGGGGGCGGCCAGGGAGAGAAGGTCCGCCACGGCCCTGCTTTCCCTCTCGTGGGTGCGCCTGCCCCAGAAGGTATGGAAGCGTTCCTCCTTGTAACGGCGCGCATAGTCCCCTGAAAGTTCCATCCAGTCTTTGTCCTTGTTCCTTCCTGCCGCCGAAAGGATTATCCGCTCCATGAAGGAAAGCCGGAACGCCTTTTGTCTTCTCTTGGCCTTTCTTTTCGGTGGGGGATGCGCAGCTCCGGCCCCTTTCCAGGGAAAACTGGACCGGCTCCGGAAGGAGACGAGGAAGAAGAGAGGTTCCCGGGGAAGAGGGGAGAGGAGAGGGGGAGGGCGTTACCGGGAGTCCTGGGGAGACGAAGAAGAAGAGGGGGATCCCTTCGAGGAGCTGGAGCTGGAGATCCTCAAATACACATTGCTTCTTCCTTTCACTCTTCCCGTCGTTGCGGCGGACGATCCGGGTCTCCGGGAGAAGGGTTATTTCCTTTCCCGGCCATACGCGGGGGACGCGGAAGGAGCCATGTCTTTCCTCCCCCCCGAGAACGGGGGGAAGGGAAAAGGCTGGAAGGTCGATGCGGGCCTGGAGAACGGAAACGACTTCCACGGCCTGAACCGGACGGGCCTGACCTTCCTGGCCGACGGGAGCGCCCGGATCGGGTTCATGGGACGACTCGATGCATACAGGGAAGAAGGGGCGGAAGACCTTTTTCTCGGCGTGGGGGACCTGACCCTCCGTTTCGCCCAGTGCGAGACCTTCCAGTTCCGGGTCGGCCTGGGAGCCCGTTTCTGGGCCGACGAGAATGGAGGCCGGGGAGGGTTGGATTTCGTGTATGCCGCCGATTTCCAGCCGGGGAAGCCCATGCTCTTTTCCCTCGAGTTCCACGCCGGGACCCTGGGAGGGGCGTGGGTGACCGAGGAAAGAGGGGTTCTGGGGGCTCAGGTAGGCCCTTTTCGGGTCCAAGGGGGATACCAGCACCTGAAAGTAGGTGGTGTGGACCTGGACGGGCCTTTTTTGGGGGCAGGTTTCTCTTTCTGATCCAGGTAGGGGGCCGGGTTCGTCCGGGTTCATCCCGGAAGGAAGGGGGAGGCTCGAGGAAGACGGTGGGGATTGGCTTCCCTCCGTCAAGTCCGGGGCACCCTGCGGTCGATGGATCAAGATGGTTCGAGTCCCGGCCCGGCCGGGAAGGAAGGCTTTCTCCCATGGAGCGCGACAAGACCACCCAGGAACGGCGCAAGGGAACCCGCAGGGAAGTGCATCTCCCGGTGGAAGTGGTTCTCGAAGAGGGCCGTCTCACGGGCTACGCCCGCAACCTTTCCCCCGGCGGCGTCCTGGCCATCGTCCCCGGCGGGGTGCGGGTCAAGGTCCGGGTGGGGGAGGAGGAGAAGCAGGCCCAGCTCATCCGCGTCCAGGCCCTGGACGCCCAGAACTGGGGGTTGGCCCTGCTCTTCGACGAGCCCATGGACATGACCAAGCCTCCGGAGTAGCTCTCCCCTCCGGCCGCCCTCTCCCCCTCTCCTGTTCCCCCTTTCGGAGAGCTTTCCCCGGGGTGGGAAAAAAAGCTTTCTTTTCTTTTTTTCTTTTGGGATCCTCCCGGGCGGCTGGTTTGTAAGATTCGGGCCGGAACGGGGCCTTTCAGGGTGTTTCGAACCTGGAGGCTTCGGGCTCCCGGAGGATTCCGGGGTGGGGCTTCCCCGGCGGAAAGCCGGAGGGCCGGCGCAGGAGGATACACCTTTCCGTCGAGTCCAGCGCGCCCCGGACTCCGGGCGCGGGCCGACGAAGCGGCGTGGAGTGGATTTCCATGCGGGCGGAAAGGGAGGAGAAATGGTACTGAATCTGGACCGACTCGAGGGGGAGAAGAAGGCGGCGGCGGTGGGTCTCTATCCATCCGTCTCCGTTGTGGTCCCGACGTACTACGAGGCGGAAAACATTCCCCACCTCGTGGAAAGACTCGAAGGGGTCCAGCGGAAGTCCGGCCTCCGGATGGAACTGCTGATCGTGGACGACGACAGCAAGGACGGAACTCCTCAAGTGGTGGAGGCCCTGGGAAGACCATGGGTGAAACTCATCGTCAGGACCAAGGACAAGGGGCTGAGCCAGGCGGTGGTGGAAGGCCTCTCCCACGCCCGGAACGAGGTCGTCGTGGTGATGGACGCCGACCTGAGCCATCCGCCCGAGAAGATCCCCGAGATGCTGGACCGCCTCGCCGCCGGGGCGGACTTCGTCATCGGTTCCCGCTACGTGGAAGGAGGCACCCAGGACACGGAGTGGGGCTTTTTCCGCTGGCTCAACAGCAAGGTGGCCACCTTGCTCTCCCGTCCCTTCACCAGGGTCAAGGATCCGATGTCCGGTTTTTTCGCTTTCCGCCTGGAATCCTTGAAGCGCTCCGCGCCGCTGGACCCGGTGGGCTACAAGATCGGCCTGGAACTCATCGTGAAGGGCCGGTTCCGCCGGGTGGAAGAGATCCCCATCCACTTCTCCCAGAGGAAGTTCGGGAAGAGCAAGCTCACCTTGAAGGAGCAGCTCCTCTACCTGCGGCACCTGGGAAGGCTCTTCGCCTTCAAGTTCTTCCACAGGCCCGCCGCCCGCCCCGCCAAGGCGGGGACCTTGGAGCAGGACCTGGAGACGGGGCAACGGAAGTCTTCCATGGGCGCTTGATCCCCTCCCCCCGAGCCGCTTCCCCCGGGGGGCCCGGGGGGCGGGCGACCCCGGAAGGGGAAGGCCGGAAGGATGCAGGGGGGGGGAGACTCCCCTTCCCCCTGGGAAATTTCCCGGTCCTCCTCCTTTGGCTCCTCCTCTCCGCCCTCCTCCTCTCCCCGCGCCTTCCCGGCGCCTCCTTCCTGGTGGAGGGGGGGGTGGATCTCCTGCCCCGGCTTGAGAGAGCCGGGCTCCTGGAGGGAAGACCCGTTCTCTTCTTCTCCGAGGACCAGACCCCCCGAGGGATCTCCAGGCTTCTCCAACTGGTGGACCTGGTCGTCCTGGACGACGGGAACCGCCTGGCCCCCTTCCTGGAAGGGAAGAATGCAAAATCGCGGCCCGCCGTATTGAATCTCCGGCTGGCGGGGCTCCCGGGGACCCCTTCCCCCGAGGTACTGCTTCGCCGTATCCGGGAGAAGGAGAGGAAAGCCGGCGGGGACCCGCTTCCTGCGGTGAGGAAGCTCAGCCCGGCCCGCTACAAGGTGTCCGTCGGGAATCCCGGCCGCGGCGGATTCTGGGTCGTCCTGGGGGAGACCTTCCATCCGGCATGGCGGGCCTGGATCCGGGATACGTATTCTCCCGGAGCCCCCGAAACCTCCTGGAGCCTCCGGGCCCTCTGGGCGGACCGGGGAAGAAGGGCGAGCCTGCTGGCGGATCACTTTCCCGCCAATGGGTTCGCCAACGCCTGGTACGTCCCTCCCGGCAGGGAGAAGGAACCCTTCGACGTCATCCTGGAGTTCGGCCACCAGGCCCCCTTCGAGGCGGGTCTACTCCTGCTGGCGGTCCTTGCCTTCCTGCTCCTGGGGGGCGCCTCCCTTCTCCTCTTCCGGAAGTGGAGGAAGATCTCCCCCTCCTTCCGGTCCGCCCTTCTCCGGGTCTCCTCCCTCCCCCGGGGGCGCCTGGTCTGGATCCTCCCCCTCCTGCTCGTGGCCGCCTGGCACGGCCTGCGGTTCTTCGGGGAAGGGTATCCCCTGGGACACGATCTCCTGGCCAGCCTCTCCCTCTCCCGTTTCGCCGGCGGGACGATCCGCACCTTCGGTGTCCTCTCCACCTGGAACGAGCAGTCCTACGGGGGATACTCCCTCTACTCCGTCTTCCCTTCCACTTTTCCCCTCCTCGTCCTGGCCCTGGGTTCCCTTCTGGGGAGCATGGTCCTGGCCGTGAAGATCTACTTCTTCGCCCTCTTCTACCTGGCCGCCTTCCCGGCCTACCTCCTGGGAAGGGCCGCAGGTTTCTCACCGAAGGGATCCCTGGCCGCCGCCGCCATGTATACCCTTCTCCCAATCCACTTCCTGGAGGGGAACCTGGAGGGCCACGGGCTGGTCCTGGCCGTCTTCTTCCTGGCCCCCCTTTGGGTCTATACGGCCATTCGTTTCCTCGAGCCGGAGAGATTCTCCCTCCGTTGGTTCCTGGCCTCGGGGGCCCTCACCTACCTCCTCTTCGCGGGTCACCCCCAGTATCCCTTCTTCTTCCATCCCTTCCTCTTCGCCTTCGCCCTCCTGCTGGGCCTCTCGGGCCGTGACGCGGGGCGGGCCCTCCGGGGAGGTTTCCTCTCCAGGGCGGCCCTCCTGGCCCTCTGGGCCCTTCCCGCCGTCCTCCTGGACCCGGGCTGGCTCGAGCTCTTCATCCACAAGGGGTTCCACGTGGCGAGCTTCAACGGAGACGGCCGGGTTCCCTTGAGCTTCGCCGCCCAGGCGGATCTTTTGCCCATGTTGCGGATGAGAGGATGCTGCCTGGCCGGCAACCGCCTCTTCGATCTCTTCGGGCTGGCGGTCTGGGGGGGCTTCTGGGCTCTCCTGGCCCGCCGCCTCGGCGGGGGAGAAGGACGGGGGAAGCGGGGACCGGCACTCCTCCTCTTCCTCGCCTTCCTCCTCTCCCTCGGCGTGGTCTCCCCTCTCTTCCCCTTCCTCTTCCGGAACCTCTCCTTCCTCTTCCGGGCCATCCGGACACCCGGCCGCTTTCTCGTGGCCGCCGCCGTCCTGGCGATTCCCTTCTTCGCCTGGTTCTTCGAGAAGGCCGGCGGGAGGAAGGGCTTTCTCTTCTTCCTCCTCCTTCTCGCCGCCTTCACGCCCGAGATAGGCCAGGCCTTCCTGACCTTTTCCTGGGACCGGAAAGGGTTCGAGGCCCGGGTCCTCTCCCTCACCGGGGGGGACCCCGACGCCTACGTGGAGAAGCTTCCCTTCGACTACTGCGACGGCGAAGAGAGGCTGGGAACCTGGCGGAACACCATTTCCCCCTTCTACCTCTCCGGCGGGAGATACCGCACTCTGGGCGGAGCCGAGCCGGCCCAGTCTCTTCGCTCCAACCGTATCCTGGAGGCCTTCCGCCGCGGGTCCTGGCGGGACCCGGACTTCCTCAGGGCCGTGGCGCGGGAGATTCCCCTGAAGGGCCTCCTCGTGGAGAGGGGTAGGGACGCCTTCCTCTGGGGGGAGCCGGGTTTCTCCTTCACGGGAGGGGAGGTCCGGATCCTGGGGAGGACCTACCGGCTCTACAGGGTGGAATCCCAGGCCCCGCCCCACGTCTTCGCCGCCAGGGGAGGTGGAGAATGAGAACGGGAACCGGACCCGGTCGGAGAACCTCCCGGCTGGCCGCCCGCCTCGCGCGCCCGGCCCTGGCCGGGGGACTCCTCCTCTTCTTCCTGCTGGACGTATACCAGGTCCTCTCCGCCCCCGGGCCGGCGGGGGGGGGCTCCCCCGCCCGGAGTAGGATCTTCCTCTCCGTGAAAGGGCCGGACCCTTCCATCCCCAGGTTGGTCGCCCCCGACCCTGGGACCCCCCTTCCCCCTGGTGTCTACGGGGTACAGGTCCTTTGCCGGCCGGTCCGCAAGGCTGGGCGGGAGATCCTGTCCTCCTTCGAAGGGACCTGCTCCTTGTCCAGGAGCAGGGAGGGGGGGGCGAGGATCTCGGGAGAGACCGTCCTCTGGAAGAAGGGCGGAACGGGGAAGCCCCTCTTCCTCCATTGCCGATTCAGGGGAGATTCCGCTCCCGGGAAGGTCCCTCCAGGCTCGAAGATCCTCTTCTTTCTCCGCTACAGGGACCTCACGAAGGGGAACCTCTGCCGGCTCGAGGAGAAGGCCGTCCTCGTCGGCCGGAAGGGGGGCCGGAAGGCGGTCGTCCTCAGAGGGCTGGGCCGCCTGGCCAGGAGGGGGCGTCTCCTGGCGGAGGAGGAGTTGGCCCGGGAGGCCTTCCGGAAGAAGGGGGCGGCCTACCTGGTGCGGAGGGAGCTGGGCCTTCCTCCGGCCCGGCCCGGCTGGGTCTACACCCAGGACGGTCCATTGGCGGTTTTCCAGAAACGCCTGGACATCCCCCTGGAATCCCTGGGCTGGATGCGCCTGACCCTTTCGGAAGGGGCCCGCCTGGAGAGGGTGAATCTCAGGGTCGGCGGAGGAATCCTCTCGGCTGGTAGGATCGTCCACTGGAATTCCCTCCCCCGCCAGACCTACAAGGCGGGAGACAAGGTCCTGGTGGAGGTGGACCTCTCCCGCCTGGGAGGGGAGGATCTCCGCCGGGAGGGACGCCTGAAGGAGATCGTCCTGGGCCTCCGGGGCCGGGCGGACCGGGTTCTACGGGAGGGTCGGGTCCGGCGGATCGCCTTCTTCTCTCCTTCCGGGGAGGGAAGGGGGGGCGGAGGGGCCCTGGAAGGCCTGCGGGCCTGGAAGAAGGATGGCCCCGGGGGCTGGAAGACTCTCAACCTGGATCTTCCCGGCCTTCCCCGGGAGGTGATCCTGGGTTTCCTCCCGGGCCTGGAAAGGGCTCCCTCGGGGATCGCCTTCGGCCGATCGGGGATCCTCGTGACCCGGCCCTCCCGGGTGATCCCCCTCCTTCACGGCGGGGATTCCTCTCGGCCGGAATTCCGCGGTCCGGTCCCGGCGGGGGAGCGGGTCCTGGCCTTCCATCCCCTGGCGGGAAGGCGAGTGGAGAGGAGCTTCCCCCGGCGCTGGTCGGGAAGGGGAATCCCGCCTCCGGCGGGGAACCTCGAAGTGGAAAGGGGCCGGGAAGGAGGATGGATCCTGTCCTGGAACCTCGGGCGGAGGTTCCGGGGCGGAGGATTCTTCCTTCGTTTCGGGCGCAGCCCCCTTCCTTCGTGGCGTATCGAGGGGGAAACCCTCCTCGGCGGCCGGAAGATGGCGGAGTTCCGGGGTTACGGAAAGGCGGTCATCCGGCCGTCCGGTCCCTTCGACGCCCTGCGTTTCCGGATCCTCGGAGGAATGGGGCTCGAGCCGCGCGACCTGGGGGCGGTCTTCCTGACCGGGAGGGATCCGGCGGAGGGGAAGGACTCCTTCCTGGAGAGGCGGCCTGTCCCGGGGGACCACCCCCTGGAGGTGAGGAATCCCGGCGGGCCCTCCACCCTGGATGTCCGGGTCCTGGGGGACAGGCTGGTCATGAAAGGATGGTGGAGGAAGGGGGAGAAGGGGCCCTTGCGTTTCCGCACTTTCCCGGGGGCCGGGTTCCTTTGGGCGGAGCGGATCTTCCTGGAGGTGGAAGACCTCTTTCCTTCCTGGGGTGCAGGTCCCTGGGAGGTTTCCTGGAGCCCCGGTCCGGGTTTTCCCGAGGGGAGAGGGGCCGTGACTCCCACCGGGGAGGGGAAGGGGTTCCTGGCCTCCGGGCCCTCCCCTTCCCATGGGAGGGTGGAGGGGGCGGCCTTGGCCTCCTGGAGTATCCTCCCTCCGCCCGAGGTGAGGAAAGAGGGGGGATGGGTCTCCCTGGAGATCCGGGTTCATTATCGGGGATGGCGCTTCCTCTCTCCCCTGGAGGAGGCCCTGGACAGGCCGCTCCTGGAGATCCGGGGCCGCCCCCTTCGCTTGGAGGCCACGGGGGAACCCGGCCCGGAGGAAATCCTTCGGAGGGGGTTCTGGCTCTGTGGCCGGCTCCTGGTGCCTCCCGGCGCTCCGCCCTTGAAGGAGTTCCTGGGCTTCCCCCACCACGAGACTCTCAGCGTGGAAAGGGTGGTTCTGAAACCCTCCGGCCGGGAGGCCCGTCTTCCCTCCGGACCGGTACCGCCCCCCACGGGCGGGGAGGAGGCCTCGGGTCTTCTCTCCCCGGGGAGGGGCCTGGAAGCCCTGGGACTGGCCCTCTTCCTCCTCGCCCTTCTCTGGCGGCGGATCCTCTCCCTCCTCGCGCGGGCCTTGGGGATCCTCGCCGGGGCGTCCCGGCCGGGGGGAGGCCCCGGAGGAAGGACGGCCTCTTCCCTGGGCTTCCTCCTGGCCTTTCCGGCGGGCTGGCTCCTGGCCCTGGCCGGCCTGGAGGGGCTCTCGATTCCCTTCTTCGTCTTCTCCTTCTACATGCTGGCCCTCAGGGCCCTGCCGGAAGGATCAGCCGTAGATCCTGCGGGCCACCTCGAACCGGAGGGCGAAGTCCCTGGCCATGGAGAGGGAACCCCGTAGGGTCTGGATGCCTCCCCCGGCGTATTCGCCCACGGAACCGAGACGCATGGCGTAGCCCGTGAGCCAGACCAGGGTGGCCAGGTTGTTCAGCCTGAGGGAGAGCCTTCTCAGGGTGAGGCCGAGGCGGTAGAAGAAGAAGGCCTTTCCCGGGATCCATTCCAGGGGATGAACCTGGAATGCGTCCCCCCTGATTTCCACCTTCCTGGGATCGAACTTCAGTTTCCTCATGGCGTAGCGGAGGGTGGGCACCCTGGAGGCCTTGTCGCCGATCATCTTCGCCGCGGCCCAATCGGCGGCGAGCATGTCCTTCGAGGCCAGGATCTTCCCGATGGGCACGGGGGTTCCTTCCAGGGGGCCCGGCCCCCTCAAGGCCGTGACGGCGTCGACGATGCAGAAGTCCGGCACCAGGTGGGTGTTCAGGGCCAGGAGGGCCTCGGGAAGGAAGGGGTGCATCTCCAGCCTCTCCCTGAGGGAGGAGGGAAGGCCCCACATGTTCTTCCAGCAGCAGGTGATCCTCTCGTGGACGTGCCGCTTCAGGGTTGCGATGTTGACCAGCCTGGTGGCCTCGAAGAGGACCTCGGGAAGGGAGATGCTCCGGATCCTCCCCTTGGGAACCTGGAGCTTGTAGAAGGGCATGGAGTCGAGCCTCAGGAGTTCCAGGCCGTATTCGTCCCTGAGCCTCCCGTAACCCAGCCGCTCGAAGGCCCTGTCCGCCGACCCGTCGCTGTCGGAGTCGACGACGGCGAGCCGGGCCGAAGGTGCCCTCTCCCGGACCCAGGCGACGGCGCCTTCCACCACGTGGGTGTTGGTGACGATGCCGCTGTACATGGAGGGCTTGTCGGAGGTCAGGTTGGGCTTGAAGAGGACGAATTCCTCCTCTCCCAGGTCGGGGAGGGGATCCAGTTCGTCCAGGGTCTTCTTGACCCCGGCCACGATTCCTTCGGGCTCGAAGCCCACCCGGGAGACCAGGACCTTCATTCCGCCACCTCCGCGGGGCGGACCTTCCGGCCTTCCTTGCCGGAGAGGCGGGCCGCCTCCATGAAGACCATCACTTCCAGGGCCTTCCTCCCGTCCACGGCGGGCTCTCCGCCCCGTATGGCGTCGCGGAAGTCCTCCAGCTCCTTCCGGTAGGAGGTCTGGCTCACCGGAACGGCGGGGTGCATGGCGAAGGAGGGCGTGATGGAGTGGAGCCCCCTCGCCCGGGAAATCAGGTTTCCCGCATGATAGAGCGTCACCTCCGGGGCGGTGAAGGCGGCCTTGACCCGGCCCTTCTCCCCCAGGATCTCCACGTGCCTCTGGAGGACGTCCCAGTTCTTCAGGCCCGGCGCCCAGAAGATCGTGATGGAGGCCCGGATGCCTCCTTCCAGCTCGGCCAGGATGGTCAGGTCCATCTCCTTGCCCTCCTTGCCGCCGGGAACCATGTCGGCGAAGACCCACTCCACCCTGGGATAGTCGAAATACCACAGGAGCAGGTGGATGAAGTGGCTGGCGTAATCCAGGAGCGCCCCGTCCTCCTCCTTGATGATCAGGCTCTCCCCCACGAGGCGGGCGGACTTGATCCTTCCCAGCTTGGCCATCTTCTTCTTGGCCAGGATGTGCTGGGGGAAGAAGCCGTAGAAGTGTCCCACCGAGAGGACACGGCCCCTGCGGGAGGCCTCTTCCACCAGGGCCTTCCCGTCGTCCAGCTTCTCGCACAGGGGTTTCTCCACGAAGACGTGGAGGCCCGCCTCCAGGGCGGCCTTGGCGTTCTGAAAGTGGTGGGCCGTGGGACTCAGCACCAGGACCCCCTCGATTCCGGACCGGAAGAAGTCTTCCTGGGAGGTGAACCTCCTCTCGGGAGGGACGCCGAATTTCTCCCCCACCAGGGCGAGCCTCCCGGAAGAGACGTCGCACAGGGAGCGGAGCCTGAATTCGGCGATGTTGAAAAGGTTGGGGATGTGCACCTCTTCGGCGATCTTTCCGCAGCCGAGAACGCCGACGGGGATTTCGTTCGTGGTCATGGATCAGGTCCTCTTCGGGTTTTCGAAGGGTTCCGGGCCCGGAGCCGGGCCCCGGCCGGCGCAGGCGAAGGGGGGATTATTCCAGAGGTGCCCGGCGCAAGTCCAGGATCTCCGCCCCTGGCGGCCGTGGGCCGGTCCCGCCGCCTTGGAATGGCCCTCTCCTTCCTCTAAGATCCCCCTCTTTCCGGGGGCGCGGGGCTTCGAGCGGAGCAGGCGAGGTGTCCATGAGGGTTTGTCTTCTCGGCAGGTTCTTCAACCTGAAGAACGGGGGGATCGGCCGGTACTCCATGGAGCTTTCCCGCGGCCTGGAGGACCGGGGGCTGGAGATCCGCCGGGTGAGCTCGGAGGACTCCCGCTGGACCAGGGGAGGCAAGATCCTCACCCTGCCGCCCTACATGCTCTACACCGGGCTGGTCATCCGCTTTCTCACCCCGCCCGGGATGGACGTGTACCACGCCATGGCCGTCACGGAGGCCATTCACCTCCCTTACGGGAAGCGGCCCACGGTGGTGACGGTCCACGACCTGATCCCCCTCTATTACGCCTGGAAGTACACGCAGACCCACTACGCCAGCAACCGCGTCAAGGCGATGATTTCGCGGATGTGGTTCTCCTGGTCCGTGAAGAGGGCCCGGAAGGCCGACAGGATCCTGGCGATCTCCCGGGCGGTGGCTGCGGACCTCGTGGAGAAGGCGGGGTTCCCGGAGGAGAAGATCCGGGTGGTTCCCAACGGGGTGATGGACTCCCTTGCCCCGGTGGAGAAGAAGGATTCCACCCCCAGGATCGGCACCTTGTCCTACCTGGATGCAAGAAAGCGTATACACATCCTGATCGACGCCTACAGGGCCTCGGGGCACCGGGGCGAACTCCTCGTGGCGGGGGACACCCTGGACCCGGACTTCAAGGCGGGGCTCCTCAGGAGGGCCGGCGGCGATCCGAGGATCCGCTTCCTGGGTTTCATCCCGGACGGGGAATTGAAGGATTTCTTCTCCTCCATCGATCTCTTCGTCTTCCCCTCCGCCGTGGAGGGCTACGGCCTTCCCATCGTGGAGGCCCTGGCCTGCGGGATCCCGGTGGTCACCATGGAAGACGCCGTCATACCGGAAGAGGTGAAGGAGCACACCCTGGTTGTACGGGAGGGCGATCTCCCCCGTGTCCTGGAGAATCCCCCCCGGGCCAGGCGGGAGGACGTGGAGTGGGCCCTGAACCACAGGTGGAGCCACGTGGTCGGAGAGGTGATTTCGGTCTACGAGGAACTGTCGGCGTCGCCGGGGGGAGGATGATCCTTGGCGGCCGGGGTTGAAGGACCGGGAACCGGCCGGTCGGACTGGGGCGGGCTCCTTCCCCAGTGGGGGGCCGTCGCTTTCACGGGCCTCCTCTCCCTGGCCCTCTCCTCGGTCCTGGGGCGGACCCTGGGGCCGAAGGATTTCGGGATCCTCTCCTACGCCCTGAGCTTCGCCGCGATCCTGGCGGTCCTCCAGGACGGAGGATTCCGGACCCTTCTCTTCCGGGAGAAGGCGAGCCGGCGGGAAGGGGGAGAGGGGGGACTGGGCCCTCTCCTGGGCCGGGCCCTTCGTTATACGGCCGGGGTCACCCTCGTCCTGGCCGGGTTCACCCTCCTCCTCCCTCTCGAGGACAGGGGCGCCCTTTGCCTCGCCCTGGTCCTCACGGGCCTGGGGGCGGTCTCGGGCTACGTCTCCTCCCTCCTGAAGGGAAGAGGCCTCTTTTCCAGGGAGGCCCTCTGGCAGGTCCTGACCCGGGTCTTCACGGCCGGGGCCGTCCTCGCCGCCCTGGCCGTGACCAGGAGGGTGGAGTGGATCCTCTCGGCCTGGTCCCTCGGCCTGGCCCTGGCATTTCTCACCCCTCCGGGGATGGGGACCCTGGCCGGGGAGATCCGGCGCCCCTCCGTGAAAGGCCCCGCTCCTGGAAGGAGGACACTCCTGGCCTTCCTGGCCATCGACGCCGCCACGCTGGTCTATTTCCGGTGTGACATGGTCCTCCTTCCCTACCTGGCGGCGGACAGGGCGGAGACCGGAATATATGCCTCAGCGTATCGAATCCTGGAGGGCGCCATCCTGGCGGCGACACCGGCGGCCCACATGTTCTTCCGGATCGTCCGGAGGAGGTGGACGGGGGGGGAGAGGGTGGCCTCCTACTTCTTCAGGGGGGTGGGCGCCATGGCCCTGGCGGGGGCCCTCTCCGGGGCGGCCGGGTTCCTGCTAGGGCCTCCCGTCCTCTCCCTTCTCTTCGGCTCCGACTTCTCCAGGGCCGGTCCGGTCCTGCAGACCCTCTCCCTCTCCCTCCTCTTCATCCTTCCCAACTTCTTCCTCACCCAGGGAGCCCTGGCCTTCGACCTGGAATGGCCCTACGCCTTCTCCGCGGCGGGCACGGCCGGGGTCAACGTGGCGTTGAACTTCTTACTCATTCCCAGGCTGGGCGCGGAGGGGGCGGCCTGGGCCACCTTCGCCTCGGAGGGGATGCTCGGGGCGGCCCTGCTCTTCTTTCTCGTCCCCCGGCTCCGCCGGGGGGTCGCAAGGGGGGGCGGAGAATGATTCCTGCGGCCGGGAAACCCCGGCGACAGGCTCAATCACACTTACCGTTTCTCCTCCCCCGGAAGTCCTTGAGGTGGCCGATGAGGGACTTGAATCCCGTCCAGAGGACGTTCAGGTCGGCCAGGCTCCGGGCGGTCACGAGGGAGCGAAGGATGAACTTGGGGTGGAGGTGGATCCGCCAGAGCCGGTTGCAAAGATCCAGGGCGGGGATGTCGGTCTTCATCATCACCCGGTCCATGCGGTAGCTCTCGTAGTCGTCGGGATCCACGATGAACCAGCCCTTCTTCTTGGCCTCCCACCACAGGGGCGTGCCCGGGTAGGCCACGAGGACGCTGGCCTGGAGGGAATCGCCGGCGTGGGTCTTGTAGAGCATGAGCTCCTTGGCCATCCGGTAGGTGGCCTCGGCCTCCTCCATGGTCTCCTCGGGGTAGCCCACCATGTTGGTCATGAGGACAACCAGGCCCTGGTCCTTGGCGTTCTTGATCCCCTGCTTGATCTCCTCGACGGTCTCCTTCTTGCGGATGACCTCCTTCAGGATCCTGGGGGAGCCGCTTTCGATGCCCACCTTGAGGAGCCGGAAGCCCGTCTCCTTGAGGAGCTTGCAGGTCTCCTTCGTGAGGAGGTCGGAGCGGGCGTTGGCCGAGATGGAGACCTTGCCCACCAGGCCCTCCTTCTTCATGAGGCGGTGGAACTCCCGGAGCCAATCCTGGTCCCAGACGGGACCGCTCTCGTTGTCGTCGAAGACCTCCCGCACCCCCCTCTCTTCGACGAGGGCCTTGATCTCGGCCACGACGTTTGCAGGTGACCGCAAACGGGCCGTCCTCCTCCAGAGGGCGTGCTGCCAGATGCAGAAGGTGCAGACGCTGATCCCCCGGGTTCCCTTGCAACCCCTCCCGGAGAGGAGGTAGGTGGCGGGTTTGCGGAGGTAGGCCTCGCCGTAGATCTCCCAGCGGGTCAGATCCCTGTCGATGAAGGGGACCTGGTCCAGGTCCTCCAGGAGGGCCGGCTCGCCCGTGGAATGGATCTCCCCGTCGTCCTTCCTGTACCAGATCCCGCCGGGCAGGTCGCCGTTGCGGCCCGCCAGGGAATCGGCCAGGCGGGAGAAGAGGAAGTCGTAGTCGCCTCCTACGAGGACGAAGTCGGCGCCGCTCTTCTCCATTACCTCCCGGGGAAAGAAGCTCGCATGGTCACCGCAGAGGGCGACCTTCGTTTCCGGCCGTTTCTCCTTGAGTTCCTGGACGTAGCGGAAATACCGGTTCGCAATGGGGGCCTTGATCTCCATGAGGAGCAGGTCGGGCCGGAAATCGTCGAGTCTCTTCTCGTACTCCCCGTCCGTGAGTTCCGGGTCGTTCTGGGCGTCCAGCCAGAGGACGTCGTGACCGTTCTTCGCGGCCCACGTGGCGGCCAGGGCGGGGAGCATGGGGTAGATCCGGACCTCGCTGGAACTGGAGTACCGGAACTGGCGGTTCTGCCCCAGCAGGGGCCTCTTGCCCTGCTCGGAGAAGGGGGGATAAGCGACGGCGATTTTCATCATGAACGGGGTCCCGGCGTTGGGCGGATCGCTCGAAAAAGTCCAGATTTCACGCTCTCGTGACGGTTGGAGAGGAAAAAAGAAACCGGGGGGAGGAGCCCTGTCAAGGCCGGGAGGGTTTTTTTGGGCTTCCCCTCTCTTTCAGGCCTCTTCCCTCTTCCTGGGTTTCCGGGGCAGGACCGATTCCCAGGAGCCGGAGCGGGCGGGAAGGTGGAAGGGGACCACTTCCACGGGGGAGCGGCCCGCCTCCTTTTCCCGGCTCCCTCCGAGCCTCAGGGCCAGGCCCCGGAAGAGGCCGTAGATGCTTCCGGCGCCGTAGGAGAGGTGGAGCACAAGGAAGGTCAGGGCCATGGAGAACAGGGAGGGGAGGAAGCGGAGGGGCCCCCTTCCCAGGGCGAAGGGAAGGGACACGGCCAGATCCAGGAGGAGATAGAGAAAGAGGGGGAGGAAAGGGATCCAGCCGGCCGCTCCCTGGGGCAAACCCCTTCCCGAGAGGACCCCCTGGAGGGTCCAGGCGGCCAGGAAGACCAGGTAGAGGAGGAAGCCCATGGGGGCCAGGTAGGCCGGGGAGAAGAAGGAGGGTTTCAGGACGAAGTGCTCCATCCTTCCACGGCCGTAACGGAAGATCTGGCGGGCGAAGGCGGCCAGGTTCTTCCTCTGGAAACGGTAGACCACCAGTTCCGGGTCGTAGTAGAGGGTCTTCCCCTGCTCGCGCAGGCGGTTGCAGAACTCGTTCTCTTCGTTGGGATAGAGCCTCTCGTCCAGGCCGCCCGAATCCAGGTAGACCTGCCTGCGGATGGCGAAGTTGCAGAGGATGAGCTCCTTCTCCGTGGCGGGCCGGAAACTCCCCTTGGCCTCGTAGCGGGCGCCGATTCCGAATCCTCCGAAAGGGGATGTCAGGGCCCGGGTGAAGCAGGCCTGCCAGAAGGACTGGTCCGGATGGGAGAGGGAGGGGCCGCCCAGGGCGTCCAGGCCGGGATCCTGGAAGCGCCGGGCCGCCTGGAGGAAGAGGTCCGGCGCCGGCTCGGAGTCGTCGTCCAGGAAGAAGAGGATCTCTCCCCCGGCCTCGCCGGCGGCCCGGTTCCTCTGGCGGGAAGGGAGGGTTCCCTTGGCCTGCAGGACCTGGATCTTCTCAAGGGGATAGAGGACTTTTCCCAGGGGGTCCAGGGCCCGGAGCCCCTTCTTCCACGGGGGGGCGGCGATGATCACGGTGAAGGTGGGAAGCGCGCCGGACCTGCCGGCGGCCCACTCCAGGTTCTTTCGAAGACGGTCGGTCATGGAGGACTCCGCCGCGGGTGCGGCGCGTTCACAAGTTTACGTAGAGGAGGAAATCGAGGAGGATCGAGGGGACGCAGCCGAAGAGCAGGACCCCGGCGGCGGAGAGGCCGATCGGGAAGGCCATGAGGCCCGGCCGCGGGGCGAAGGCGTCTTCTTCCCCGGCGGGGCGCATGTACATGTAGACCACGACCTTCAGGTAGTAGTAGAGGCTCACCGCCGAGAGCAGAAGACCCAGGCCGGCCAGGACGTAGAAGTGCTGGCGGAAGGCCTCGCTGAAGACGAGGAGCTTTCCGAGGAAGCCCGCCGTGGGGGGGATCCCGCCCAGGGAGAGGAGGAAGAGGGCCAGCAAGGCCGCGGCGCCGGGATGGCGGGAAGCCAGGCCCTGGAGGCCTTCCAGGGTCACGGCCCTCTCGTCCCCCCGCTCCAGCCAGGCCACGACGCCCAGGGCCCCCAGGTTGGAGAGGGCGTAGACGATGAGGTAGATGTAGACCGCCCTGATTCCGAGCTGGGAGTCGGGCCAGCTCGTGCCGGCCATGATGGAGTTGACGCCCACCAGGATGTAGCCCGCGTGGGCGATCCCCGAGTAGGCGAGCATCCTCTTGATGTCGGTCTGCCTGATGGCCCCGAAGTTCCCCGCCGCCATGGTGAGGATCGCCAGGGCGGGCACGGCGTAGCGGACCTCCCGGGGAACCAGGCCGGCGACGGAAACCATGAGAACGAAGGCGGCGGCCTTCGTGCCCGTGGACATGAGAGCCGTGATCGGCGTGGGGGCTCCCTGGTAGACGTCGGGGGTCCACATCTGGAAGGGGAAGAGCGATGCCTTGAACAGGAGGGCGGCGAAGATCATTGCGGCGCCCAGGCCGGCGATTCCCGTGACTTCGGGAGGCACGTCCCACTGGATGCGGAAGGGCGGGAGCTGGATCGAGCCTTTCCCTGCATAGAGCAGGGCCGTTCCGAAGATGAAGAAGGCCGCGGCGAAGGCGCCCAGGAGGAAGTACTTGAGACCCGCCTCCACGCCCCGGGGGCGCCGGGACCGGAAGGCCGTGAGCACGTAGAGGGAAAGGGAGAGGATCTCCAGGCCGAGGAAGCAGACCATCAGGTCGGCCCCGGAGATCATGAGCATTCCGCCCAGGGGCATGAGAAGGAGGAGGGCGTAGTATTCACCTTCCCTCCCGCCGTCCTCGTCCTTCTTCAGGAAAGGAAGGGAGAGGAAGGCCGTGAAGAGGGCCGCACCGAGGACCACCAGGTGGCCCAGCAACTGGGCCGTGTCCAGGGAGTAGGCCTCGTTGAAGAGGGAGACGGTGAAGCCCTTCCTCTCGGGGTAGATCGTATTCAGGCCGTAGAGGGCTCCCGTGCGGATCGCCGTAAGGAGGAAGGCCGCCAGGAGGAGGGCAAGGGCGAGCCATCCCGAGAGGGACTTCCTCCGCCCTTCCTCCATGGGAAGGACCTGGAAGAAGAGGACCAGGACGGCCCCCAGGGCGAGAAGGATGAGGGGCATGCCCAGCCAGGCGTCGCCTGCGGTGAACGTGAACTTCAACGGTTCCATGGCCTATTTCCCCCCCGCCTGGATGTTCACCACGCGCTGCTGGATCTTCCGGAGGGTCTTGTCCATCCGTCCCAGGAAGGGCGAGGGATAGACGCCGATCCAGAAGATCAGGACCGCCAGGGGGATGAGGACCCCCCGCTCGCGCCACCCGATGTCCCGCAGTTCCTCGTTGGCCTTCTTGTCCAGGGGCCCGAAGAGGACCCGCCTCACCATGGAGAGCATGTAGAGGGCCCCCAGGACGACTCCTGTCGCGCCGATCACGGCGAAGACCGGGTGCTTCTCGAAGGTGCCCAGGAGGATCATGAATTCTCCGACGAAGCCGTTGGTGCCAGGAAGGCCGATGGCGGCCAGGGTGGCCACCAGGAGGAAGAAGGCGTAGACGGGCATGACCTTGGCGATGCCACCGAAATCGGCGATCCGCCTGGTGTGGCGGCGCTCGTAGATCATGCCCACCAGGAGGAACAAGGCCCCCGTGGAGAGGCCGTGGTTCACCATCTGGAGGAGCCCGCCCTGGAGGGACATGAGGGTGAGGGCGAAAATCCCAAGGACGACGAAACCCAAGTGGCTGATGGAGCTGTAGGCCACGAGCTTCTTCATGTCCTCCTGGGCCCAGGCCAGGAGCGCCCCGTAGACGATTCCCACCAGGCCCAGCCCCATGATCCAGGGAGCGAACCAGGCGAAGGCCTCGGGGAAGAGGGGGGCGCAGAACCGGAGCATCCCGTAGGTCCCCATCTTCAGGAGGACGCCCGCCAGGATGACCGATCCCGACGTGGGGGCCTCGACGTGGGCGTCGGGAAGCCAGGTGTGGAAGGGAAAGAGGGGAACCTTGATGGCGAAGCTCAGGGTGAAGGCCAGGAAGCAGAGCACCTGGGGCGTCCAGGCCATGGGGGGCCGGGAGGCGAGTTCCAGGACCTGGACGGTGCCTTTCTGGAGCATCTCGCCCGAGGGGCCGATCTTCGTGCTCTGCAGGGCCAGGTAGAGGATCGCCCCCAGCATGAGGAGGGATCCTGCCAGGGTGTAGAGGAAGAACTTTACGGCGGCGTAGATCCTCCTGGGCCCTCCCCAGATTCCGATGAGGAAGTAGAGGGGGACCAGCATGAGCTCCCAGAAGACGTAGAACAGGAAGAGATCCAGGGCGAGGAAGGTGCCCAGCATCCCGGCTTCCATCACCAGCATCCAGAAGCAGAACTCTCTTTCCCTCTTCCGGATGTGTCCCGGCGCGGCGATCACCACCAGGGGCGTGAGGAAGGTGGTGAGCAGGATCAGCAGGAGGGAGAGGCCGTCGATTCCCATGTGGAACCGGACTTCCACTCCCAGGAAATCGGCGAACCAGGGGAGGTTCACCTCGTAGGCCACGCCCTCCGCGCCGGGGCCGTAGCCGAACCAGGCGGGAACGCTGAAGGCGAAGACCGCCAGGGTCACTGCCACGGTCCAGCGGAAGGCCCACTTGGGGGGCGCCATGAGAAGGCCCACCGCGCCGAGAAGGGGCAGGAAGACCAGGATCCCCGGCATACCGAAAAGGAGTGTCAGGATGTCTGCCATGCTCACCGGAGGACCCCCACGAGAACGATGATTCCTAGGACCAGGGCTCCCGCGGCGAACCATGCCGCGTAGGTGGAGACCCGGCCGTCCTGGATCTTGTTGACGGCGCCTCCCGCTTCGTCACATCTCCGGGCCGTTCCGTTCACCAGGCCGTCCACGACGAAGATGTCGAAGAGGGCGCAACCCAGGGAGACCAGTCGCAGGGGCGCCACCACCAGGAAGGCGTAGATTTCGTCGACGAAGAACTTGCCGTACGAGAGGAGATAGAGGGGCCGGAGCTTCCGGGCCATCCTGGCCCCCCATTCGGGACCGGCCTTGTAGAGGGCCCAGCCCGGCAGGATCCCCGCAAGGGCGCAGCCCACCCCGATGAGGAGGAAGATCCATTCCGCCTCGTGGCCCAGCCCGCCCGTCTCTTCGATGACCGCCGTGGAGTGCTCCACGAAGGGGCCGATCACGTTCAGGTGGCCGAAGAGGTGGGGAAGGCCCAGGAATCCCCCCAGGGTGGCCAGGACCGCAAGGACCACCAGGGGAATGGTCATGGTGGGGGGGGATTCGTGGGGATGGACCTGGCCGGGATCGAAGCGCTCCTTCCCCAGGAAGGTGAGGGAGAACATGCGGAACGTATAGAAGGCCGTCAAGACCGCCGTCAGGGCCCCGAGACCGTAGAGGGCCAGGTGGAAGGGATCCCCCCAGCGGGCGGTCTGCCAGAGGATCTCGTCCTTGGAGAAGAACCCCGAGAAGGGGGGCATTCCGGCCAGGGAGAAGGCCCCGGCCAGGAAGGTCAGGTAGGTGATGGGCATGTATTTCTTGAGGCCTCCCATCTTCACCATGTCCAGCTCGTCGTGCATGGCGTGCATCACCGAGCCGGCCCCGAGGAAGAGGAGGGCCTTGAAGAAGGCGTGGGTCGTGAGATGAAAGACGGCCGCCGAGAAGGCCCCTGCACCGCATCCGAGGAACATGTAGCCGAGCTGGCTCACCGTGGAGTAGGCCAGGACCTTCTTGATGTCTCTTTGGGTCACGGCGATGGCCGCCGCCAGGGCCGCCGTCAGACCTCCCACGAGGGCCACCACGGCCAGGGCGAGGGGGGCGTGGACGTAGATGAAGGAACACCTTGAGATCATGTAGACCCCGGCGGTGACCATCGTGGCGGCGTGGATCAGGGCCGAGACGGGCGTTGGGCCCGCCATGGCGTCGGGGAGCCATACGTAGAGGGGGATCTGGGCGCTCTTCCCCGTGGCCCCTACGAAGAGGAGGAGCCCGACCGCCAGGGCCAGGCCCTGGGTGAGCTCCCCCGAGGCCGCCTTGGAACGGAGGACGTCGTAGTCCAGGCTCCCGAAGTGGGTCGCCAGGAGGAAGAGCCCCAGGAGGAAGCCGAAGTCGCCGATCCGGTTGACGATGAAGGCCTTCTGCCCCGCCCTGGGCGGGGTGGCCTCGGGGGCGAATCCTTCCTCCCGGTCGTACCAGAACCCGATGAGGAGGTAGCTCATGAGGCCCACGCCCTCCCAGCCCACGAACATGAGGAGCATGTTCGCTCCCAGCACCAGGAGGGACATGGCGAAGACGAAGAGGTTGAGGTAGGCGAAGAAGCGGGCGAAGCCCTCGTCGTGGGCCATGTACCCGATGGAGTAGAGGTGGATCAGGGCGCTCACGCCGGTGACCACCAGGATCATCACGGCGGAAAGGCTGTCCAGCCTCAAGTCGAAGGCGGCCCGGAAGGCCCCGGCCTCGATCCAGGTGAAGCCCCGGGCCGTGAGGACGCCGCCGGGCTCCATGCCCAGGAAGAGGGTGAGGGCCAGGGCGAAGGCCCCCCAGACGGCCAGGTTGGCCACGATCCCGGCGGTCTTCTTCGGGGCCAGGCCGGCGTGGATCGCCCCCGAGACGGCGGCCCCCGCCAGGGGGAGGAGAGGGATCAGGAAGAGCAGGTTTTCCATTCGATCACCCCTTCAGGTCCGTGGCCGAGTCGGCGGAGACGCTCCTCTTCAAGCGGTGGAGGGCGGTGATCAGGGCGAGTCCCACGGCGGCCTCGGCGGCCGCCACGGCGATGACGAAGATCACCAGCACCTGGCCGTCCACCTCCCATCCCCTGTCCCTGGCGGCGGCCAGGAACACCAGGTTGGCGGCGTTCAGCATCACCTCCACGCTCATGAACATGACGATCAGGTTGCGGCGGATCAGAAACCCCAGGGCGCCCAGGCCGAAGAGGCATCCCGCCAGGACCAGGAGGGCCGATGTGGGTGCAGGCGGCACGGGTCAGGCCTCCTTTCTTCCCCCGGCCCCGGGACGGGCCAGGAGGATCACCCCCACAAGGGCGGCCAGCAGGAGGAAGGTGACCGCCTCGAAGGGGAGCAGGTACTTACCGAAGAGGGAATCGGCGAAACCGGAGCCTCCGGATACGACGGCGCCGGCCTGGGCGGCCTTCGCCGAGAGAGCCGCCGGCTCCAGGGCGTCCCGGACGGCCCCCTTGGAAGAAGAGGCCGTCACCAGGAAGGCCGTCAGGGCCACTCCCGTCAGGCCCCCGGCGAGGACCGGGCCCACCGGCCCGGGCCGGAAGTCGGACCATCCCTCCCCCCGGCGGCCCAGGTCCAGGAGCATCACCACGAAGAGGAAGAGCACCACGATGGCCCCGGCGTAGACCAGGATCTGCACCATGGCCAGGAAGGGGAAGCCCAGGACGAGGTAGATGGCGGCCATTCCGGTGAAGGATCCCATCATGTAGACCGCCGAGACGGCCGGGTTGGGGTGGAGAACGATGCCCAGGGCGCACCCCAGGGTCCCGATCCCAAGGACCGCAAAGAGGGCCAGGGCGGCGGGCAGGCCCAGGAGGGCCCAGAGTCCGGCCGCCATGAGGACCAGGAAGACCCCGCTGGTCACGGGGGCCTTCCTCCCGGCCAGGTTGTAGACCGAGACCAGGATGCCCGAGCCCAGAAGGCCCGCCAGGATCCAGGTCAGGACTGGGGAGGATTCCACTTGTGGTACATCCTTTTCGTGTAATCGATCCGTTCTTGCAGCTTCTCCGCCGGGACCAGCAGGTCCTCCAGGTGATGGTGGGCCTTGGTCCGCGAATCGGTGGCCATGAGGAGGTCGCGGCTCATGATGATCGCCTCCTCGGGACAGGCCTCTTCACACATGCCGCAGAGGATGCAGCGGAGCATGTCGATCTGGAAATCCTTGGGTTCCTTCTGGATGGGGTCCTCCGACTCCCCCGGGTCGATGGTGATGGCCCGGGCGGGACAGACGAACTCGCAGAGCCCGCAGGAGACGCACCGGATGGACCCGTCGGGGTTTCGGGCCAGCACGGGCCTTCCCTTGGTGGAAGGGTGCCTGGGAAGGGGTTCTTCGGGGAACTGGATGGTGAACCTGGGGCGGAACATCTCGCGAAGGGTGAAGGCCATGCCCTTGACGATCTCCACCAGGGCCACCTTTTCCTTCCAGTCCAGGCGGTCCTTGCGGAGCACCTTTACGGGGACGGGCCGCCCCGAGGGTGTGGGCCCCAGGAAGGGCCGGGCCGCTTGGGGTACCTTTTCGTTTCCGTTCATCAGTAGATCCCCCAGATCACGCCGGCTCCCCCCGCCAGGACCGTGACCATGGCGGCGGGGAGCATGACCTTCCAGCCCAGGGCCATGAGCTGGTCCCACCGGACCCTGGGGAGGGTCCACCGGACCCAGATGAAGACGAAGAGGAAGAAGAAGGTCTTGGCGAGGAAGATCCCCGCCCCCAGAAGGACGTCCAGCACGGGATCGCCGAGGATGTGCTCCAGGCCGAAGAAGGTGTGCCCGCCGAGGAAGAGGGTGGTGAGCATGCTGGCCTGGACGAACATGGCGACGTATTCGCCCAGGAAGAAGAGGGCGAATCTCATCGAGGAGTATTCCGTGTGGTAGCCCCCGACGAGCTCGGGCTCGCACTCCACCATGTCGAAGGGGAGCCTGTTCGTCTCGGCGAAGGAGGCGATCCAGAAGAGGAGGAAGGCAACCGTCCCCACGGGGAAGCGGAAAACGTTCCAGAGCCCTTCCTGGGAGAGGGCGATGCCCCTGGTGCTCATGGTCCCGCTGAAGAGGAGGACCGTGGCCATGGCGAGCACCATGGTGAGCTCGTAGGAGACGACCTGGGCGGCGCTCCTGAGTCCGCCCAGGAGGGAGTACTTGTTGTTCGACGCCCATCCCCCCAGCAGGATCCCGTAGACCGAAAGGGATGTGACGGCCATGAGGTAGAGGATGCCCACGGGCATGTCCGCCACGACCAGGGGGATCTTCTCGCCCGCCACGGTGAGGGTGTCTCCCAGGGGGATGACCGCGACGGCCAGGAGGGCCGAGCCCGTCACCAGGGCCGGGGCGAGCTTGAAGAGGAAGGGGTTGGCCCCGGCGGGAAGGAGCTCCTCCTTGAAGAAGAGCTTGATCCCGTCGGCCATGGGCTGGAGGAGGCCCCAGGGGCCCACCCGGTTGGGGCCGTAACGGTTCTGGATCCAGCCTGCGACCTTTCGTTCCGCCAGGGTGGCGTAGGCGGCCACGCCGAAGGCGAGGCCGATGAAGAGGGCCACCTTGAGAACGGCCGCCACGAGGAAGACCGTCACTGTCCGTCCTCCTTTCCGGCGCCCTGGAGCAGGACCAGCCGCCTCAGTTCTTCCAGGATCCTTCCGTCGGGAGCGGCGTCGCCCGGGGGGGACAGGGCGGGACGGATCTCCTGCCTCTTCCCCTCGGCATTGACGAAGGTGCCCGACTTCTCCGCCCAGCTCGCCCCCGGCAGGGCCACCTGGATGGCTCCCTCCAGCCCTCCCAGGACCCTTTCGATCAGGACCACCGGTTTTACGGCGCAGAGGCTGAGGATCTCCGGCGGAAGGAGGGAGAGGAGCCTCTCCCCGGCCAGGAAGACCAGGGACGCCCCGGAGATGGCCGAGACCAGGTCCTCCTTGTGGACAGAGGGGAGCCCCAGCTGTTCCAGGCCCCACCTGTTGGGGCAGGGGTCGTCCGTCCTGAGATGCCTGTCGCCCCGGCCCGTGGGAGGGGGAGACCAGAAGCCCTTGAAGCCCGCCTCCTCCACGAGGGAGAGGAAGGCCTGGCCCTCCTCCACGGTGAGGAAGGGGCTGGCCAGGGCGAGGAGTCCCTTTCCTGCTTCCCGGATCAGGCCGGCCGCCCGGGCCAGGGCCTCCTCCATGGGGCGTTCTTCCAGGCGGCCCTCGAGGCGGACCTTGGCGAACCGGAGGCGCCCCTCCAGGTCGTTCAGGTCGTCGAACTCGAGCCGCCCCTGGTCGCAGATGAACCACCCGTTCACCCGGGAGTTTACCCTTGGACGGATCCTCCGGACCACGCCGTGGCGGGCCACGTCCAGGTAGATGTTGCACCCCCTCGAGCAAAGGGGGCAGATCGATGGGACGGGGGTGAGATCCCAGGCTCTTTGCTTGAAACGGAACTTCTTGAGGGTCAGGGCTCCCACGGGGCAGACGTCCGCCAGGTTGCCCTGGTAGTATCCCGTCAGGGGGCGGTCGAAGAAGGTGGAGATGTAGGACCGGTCCCCCCGCTCCACCACGCCGAGCTGGGCCCTTCCTTCGAATTGCTTGAAGAAGCGGACGCACCGGGTGCAGAGGATGCACCTCTCCCTGTCCAGGAGGATCACGTCGCCCAGATCGACGAGCTTCTCCCTGCTCCGGCGGGGCTCTATGGTCCGGCCCTCGAGCTGGCCTGTCTGGTAGGCGTAGTCCTGGAGCTTGCACTCCCCCGCCTTGTCGCAGATGGGGCAGTCCAGGGGGTGGTTGAGGAGGAGGAACTCCATGGCCTCCCTGCGGGCCTCCAGGGCGGCCGGGGAGTGGGTCTCCACCTCCAGGCCGTCCCTCACGGTTTCCCGGCAACTCACGCCCAGGACGCGGCGGACCGTCTCCTTGCCGTCGGGCCCCTTTCCGCGCTGGACGAACTCCACCTGGCACATCCTGCAGGAACCCACCTTCTCCAGGGCGGGGTGGAAGCAGTAGTGGGGGATGTCCAGGCCCAGGGTGTCGTTGAGGAAGAACAGGAGGTTCGCTCCCTCGGGCGCCTCCACCTCCCTGCCGTTCACCTTGATCTTCGCCATGCCCGCCCTTCCTCAGCCGTTCTCCCCGAGAGCCAGGGCTTCCCCGGCGGGCCGGGCCGACCGGACCGCCTCTTCGAATTCCTCCCGGAAGTTCTTGAGGGCCGTGAGAACCGGCGTGGCCCAGGCGATGGGGAAGGGACATATGGTCTTCCCCATGGCTCCCTTGCAGATGGATTCCAGGAGGTCCAGGTCTTCGGGCCGTCCCCGGCCGCTTTCGATTCGCTTCAGGATCTTCACCACCCAGCCCGAGCCTTCCCGGCACTGGGAACATTGCCCGCAGGATTCGTCCTCGTAGAACTCCGCCAGGATCCGCAGGGCCGTCACGATGGAGGAGTGGTCGTCCAGGACGATCAGGGAGCCGCACCCCAGCATGGTCCCGGCCTTCTGGACCGAGTCGTGGTCCAGGGGGAGGTCGGCCATTTCGGCGGGAAGGAATCCCGTGGAGGATCCCCCGGGGATGAAGGCCTTCAACTTCCTTCCCTTCCAGACCCCGCCGCAGTCCTCGATCAGCTCGGAGACCTTCGTGCCCAGGGGGCGTTCCAGCACGCCCGGCCTCTCGACGCAACCGGACACGGAGAAGAGGACGTTCCCCGGCGACTTCTCCGTCCCCATGGAGCGGAACCACCCGCTTCCCCTCTCGATGATGAAGGGGACGTTGCAGATGGTCTCGACGTTGTTGACCGTCGTGGGATACCCCCAAAGGCCGGAACCGGCGGGGAAGGGGGGCTTGGGCCTTGGATGCCCCCTCTTCCCTTCCAGGGATTCCATGAGGCCCGTCTCCTCGCCGCAGATGTAGGCCCCGGCCCCGCGGTGGACCATGACCTCCAGGGAGTAGTCCGTCCCGAAGACTTTCTTCCCCAGGAAGCCCTTTTCTTCCGCTTCGGCGATGGCCCTCTCCAGGACCCGGGCGGCGAATGTGTATTCGCCCCGGATGAAGATGAAGGCCCTGGAAGCCCGGATTGCGAAGGAGGAGATCAGGATCCCCTCCAGGAGGAGGTGGGGATCCTTCTCCATCAGGACCCGGTCCTTGCAGGTGCCCGGCTCGCTCTCGTCGGCGTTCACCGCAAGGAAGTGCGGCTTTTCGGGGGAGGGCTCCTTGGGCATGAAGGACCACTTGAGCCCTGTGGGGAAGCCCGCTCCGCCCCGGCCTCTCAGCCCCGAGGCCTTCACCTCCTCGATCACCGCGGCCGGATCCATGGAGGTGATCACCTTGCGGGCCCTTTCGTATCCCCCGTCGGCCAGGTAGCTCTCGATGCCGGCCGACCCGGGCTTCTCCACTCTGGCGAGGAGGTAGATCGGGCGATCCTTCACCGCTTTCCCTCCTTCCGGAGGATCTCCTCCAGGATGGCCCTGGTCTTCTCGTAGTCCAGGTGTTCCTTGTATTCGCCGTTGATGTCCATCATGGGGGCGGAACTGCAGGCGCCCATGCACTCCACCAGTCGAAGGGAGAAGAGGCCGTCCTCGCTGGTCACGGGCCCGTGGGGATCGGGGGTGAGGCCCGTCACGTCCCGGATGGCCCGGAGCACTTCATCCTTGCCCCTCAAGTGGCAGGAGATGTTGCGGCACACGGCGATCCTGTACTTGCCCTCGGGCTTCAGGCGGAGCATCCAGTAGAAACTGGCCGTCTCCAGGACCTCCACGGGGGGGAGGTGGAAGAAATCGGCCACCCACTCCAGGGCTTCCCTGCTCAGCCAGCCCGCCTCCTCCTGGACCTGGTGGAGGACGGGGATCAGGGCGGCCCGGGAATCGGGGTAGCGCTTCTTCAGGGCCTCCCATGCGGCGACTTTTTCCTTGGGGAAATTCAACGGTCCACCTCTCCCAGGACGAAGTCCAGGCTCGCGATGACTGCGATCAGGTCGGAAAGGAGGTGCCCCCGGGCCATACCGGCCAGGGCCTGGAGGTTGACGAAACTGGGCGAGCGGATGCGCAAGCGCTTGGCCCGGTTGGATCCGTCGGAGACGATGAAGAAACCCAATTCTCCCTTGGAAGCCTCCACGGCGTGGTAGACCCGGCCCGGGGGAATCCGGGCGTCGGTGATCACCTTGAACTGGGCGATCAGCTCCTCCATGACGGCCTTCTCGGGGTAGACCCCCCGGTGGTCGTGGGAGGTGAGGAGCCTCTCCTTGGGAGGCAGGACGAAGCGCCTGTCCTCGGCGAAGATCTCTCCCTTGGGGAGCTTCTCCAGGGCCTGGGCGAGGATGCGGTTGGACTGGCGCATTTCCTGGATCCGGACCATGTATCGGTCGAAGCAGTCGCCGTTGGTTCCCACGGGGATCTCGAAGTCGAAGTCCTCGTAGGCGGCGTAGGGCTCGTGGATCCTCAGGTCCCTGGCCACACCGGAGCCCCTGAGGTTGGGGCCGGAGAGGCCCAGGTTCACCGCCGTGGCGGGATCGATCACGCCGATGCCCTTGTTCCTCTCCCACCAGATACGGTTCTTCGTAAGGAGATACTCGTAGCCGTCGACCCGCTCTTCGAACTCCTCCGTGAAGGCGCGGATCGCGGCCAGGGCCTCGTCGCTGAAGTCGGCCTGGAGTCCGCCGATCCGGGCGAACCCGTAATTCATGCGGTGGCCCGTGATCAGGTCGAAGATGTCGTAGATCTTCTCCCGTTCCCGCCAGGAATGGAAGAAGACCGTGGCGGCGCCGATGTCCAGGGCGCCCGTGCCGACGTAGACCAGGTGCGATGCGATGCGGGAGAGCTCGTTCAGGATCACCCGCAGGTATTTGCACCTGGGAGGCACCTCGATGCCGGCGAGCTTCTCCACGGTCTCGCAGTAGGCGATGGTGTTCAGGTTGGAGGAGAGGTAGTCCAGCCTGTCGCAGTGGACGATGAACTGGTGGTAGGTGAGGGCCTCGCCCATCTTCTCCTTGCCCCGGTGGAGGTAGCCCACCACGGGCTCGGCGTCGACGATCTGTTCCCCCTCGAGGGTGACGATGATCCGGAGGACCCCGTGGGTGGCCGGGTGCTGGGGCCCCACGTTGAGGGTCATGAGTTCCTCGTGCCCCCCGGGCATCCAGGTGAACTCGACCTTCCTCGTCTGCGCCGTCCCCGCCATGAACCCCCCTCAGGCCTTGCGGCCCCGGTCCCAGTCCCTGTAATGCCGCCCCGGGTCGATCCCCCGGACGGGAAAGTCCTTCCGCAGGGGGAAGTGGGTGTAGTCCAGGGGCATGAGGATCCTCTTCAGGCCGGGATGACCCTCGAAACGGATTCCGAACATGTCCCAGGCCTCCCGTTCGAGCCAGTCCGCCCCGGCCCAGACCCCCGTCACCGAGTCCACCACCGGGTCCTCTCCGCCGAGGAGGACTTGGAGGCGGAGCCTCTTGTTGGAGGAGAGGGAGAGGAGGTGGTAGACCAGCCGGAACCTCGGCTCGGCGGGGAACTCGTCCACGGCCGTGACGTCGGTGAGCTGTTCGAAGCGGATGGAGGCCTCTTCCGCCAGGAAACGGCAGACCGCAAGGAGGATGCCCGAGGCCACCTGGAATCCCGGCATGTCCCGGGAATCCTCCATGGGAGCCACCCTTTCGCCGAACTTCTCCTGGAGTTCCCGGGTCAGCGCTTCCAATCGAGCCCTCCTTTCTTCCACACGTAGGCCAGCCCCACGCCCAGGACCAGAAGGAAGAAGAGCATCTCGAAGAAGAGGAGGCCTCCCATCCGGCCCCGCAGAGCCTTGAGGTTCAAGGCCCAGGGGATGAGGAAGACCGACTCGATGTCGAAGAGGATGAAGAGGACGGCCGTGACGAAGAACCTGGCCTGGGTGGGTCTCCTGGCGTCGCCCACGGGGGTCATGCCGCACTCGTAGGTGTTGGCCTTGCCCCGGGTGGGTCTGTTGCGGGAAAGGAGGGAGGAGGCGACCAGGATGAAGGCCACCAAAGCCGCTACGGCGGCGGTCATGAAGAGAAGGGGCAGGTAGTCACCCAGCATGGCCTCCACCTCTCTCGCCGGTATACTGCGCTCCGGGAGTCGCTCTTCGACCAGGAACCGCAAGGATTTCCGCCGGACGGCGGAACCAGGAAGTAAGGGAATCTATCAGCCCGTGGGGGCCGCATCAAGAAAAGAGCCGGGCCTGGTGGCCCTCCGCCGGGGTGCCCTGGGGGACACCTTGCTCTTCTTCCCCGTCCTGGAGGCCTTCCGCAGGTCCGCGCCGGGAGAGGAGCTGCTCTTCGTGGGCCACGGGGACTACCTGGAATTGGCCCTGGCGGCGGGGCTGGCCCAAAGGGTCCACCCAGCCTCCACCTGGCCGCCTCTGCTGGAGATCTTCCAGGGGCGCATGCCCCCGGGGCCGCCGCCGGAGGCCTTGGCCCGGGCTTCCAGGGTGCTCCTGGAATGGGAGGAGGACGGGACCTGGGGGGAGAGGATCCTCCTCTTTTCCACCAGGCCCAGGGAGGACCGGCGGGAGAGCCTCGCCAGGACCCTCCTGGCCAGGTCGGGCCTGGAGGAGTTCCTCCCCTGGCCTCCGCCTCCCCTGAAAAGGCTCAGGGAGTCTCTTGGGGGGGGAAGGGAGGAGAGGGGCTCCCTGGTGGTCCTCCACGCCGGGGCGGGATCGATCCGGAAGGCCTGGCCCGCCGGGGCCTTCGCCCGCCTGGGAGGCCTCCTGGAGAGGAAGGGCCTCCAAGTGGAGGTCCTCCTCGGGCCTGCCGAAGAGGAGCGGGGACCGACACCGGCCTTCTTCGAGGAGCGGGGCCTGGCGGCCCGGGTCGTGAGGGATGCGGTGGAACTGGGGCGGCGGCTGGTCCGGGCCCGGGCCTACGTGGGCAACGACTCGGGGCCTTCCCACCTGGCGGCCGCTCTTGGGGTGCCCGCCCTGGTCCTCTTCGGTCCTACCGATCCCAAGGTCTGGGGGCCGCCCTGGCCGGGAGCGGTCACGTTGCAAAGGGGGAGGGATCTCTCGGCCCTGGACCCGGAATTCGTCCTGGAGGTGCTGGAAGGAGAGGGGCTTCTCACTTGAAACAGGCCGGGGGCCGGCGCACCCGCCCGATGTGGGGCGAGAGGGCCCGGAAGAGGCGCTTCCTGGCCCGCATGAGCCGGATGGCCACGGTCCCCTTGGGAATCTCCAGGTAGAGGGAGGCCTGCTCGTAGGTATGGCCTTCCAGGACGCAGTAGGTGAAGACCTCTTTGTAGATCGGGGGAAGATCCTCCACGGCCTTGAGGAAGAGGTTCTTGAACTCTTCCTCTACGAGCCTGGGGGCATCGTGGGCCTCCACGACCCGGCTCTCGAAGGGATCCCGCTCCCCCTCGGGGAGGTTCAGGGCGCTCAAGGGCTTGGGAATACGGCGGTTCCTGCGGAGGGCCGAGAGGGCCTGGTTGCGGGCCACCTCGAAGAGCCAGGCCCGGAAGTGGGTGCCCGGCTGGTAGAGGTGGTGTTTCAGGTAGAGCTTGAGGCACACCTCCTGGGTGACGTCGTCGGCCAGGATGTCGTCCCTGACGATCCCCATGATGTAGCGATGGATCCGTTCCTGGTATTTCTCCACGAGTTGCTGGAAGGCGTCCTGGTCGTCGTCGAGGGAGAACCGGAGCAGGAGCTCGTCGTCTTCGGAAAATCGTCCTTGTCGGCTTTCCTGGGAGACTTTGTCGCGGGAGGGGTTGGAAGAGGAAACCTGGGGGACCTTCTTTGCCGCCGTCCGTGCCACCATGTCGTTCATGCTCCTTGTGCTTCCAGCAAGGGGCCACCTAGCAAACTCCGGGCCCAGGGTGGGGGAAAGGGGAAATTCATCCCTAACCTACTGGAAAACATCGGGTTGAGGGCGAGGGACTCTCCGGGGGCCTCGATGGCGGGCCCAAGGACCGCGAAATTTTCCGCGCTCTCCCGCCGGGAAAGGCAAAGGCGCGAAAAATTTCGCGCTTCCCCCGGGGCGGGGTCTCAGGTGAAGAGGTAGGAACCTCCCAGGATGGCCCGTTCCAGGAGTTCTCCTGCCGGGGCGATCTCCTGGGGGGTTCGGGCCTGGGCCAGGTCCAGGCAGGCCCGGTAGATGGCCGTGCTCCGGATGGCCCACTCCACCCGGGTCCTCTCGGAGGGGCCCATGGAAGAGCAGTAGAGCTGGAAGATCTGGTCCCGGTATTCCTTGTCCCTGGTGGTGCCCACCCAGAACCAGGAGAGGTCGTGGTCCGGGTTGCCCCAGCCCACCCGGCGGAAGTCCTGGAGGTAGATCCTGCCGTCCTGGTCCAGGAGGAGGCTGTCGTCCTGGAAATCGCCGTTGACCAGGACCGGATCCTGGGAGTCGGTCCACTCCCGGGCCTCGTTGAGGGTCCGCACAAGGAGGTCCCAGGCTTTGGGGCCCACTTTGGGTTCCACCTGGTCCCGCATCCTGAGGACGACTTCTCTGTGGGCGTAAGGGTCCCACCTCTCCAGGGCCAGGCCCCTCCGGCCCTGGGTGAGCCTGAGAGGGATCTTCTGGAGGGCCCTCATGGAGTCCAGGAGCCAATCGGGCCTGGGCACCTCCTCCCGGGCCGTCTTGAGCCCCGGGATTCCTTCCAGGAGGACCCACTTGGGGGGATCCTCCTGGTCTGTGATCACCAGGCGGGGAACATTGAGAAAGACCCGGTCCCGGTCCACTACGTCGAGGAACCGGTAGAAGGCGGCCTCTCTCCTCCGACAGTCCCCTTCGGGGTCCAGGCCCTGCTCGAACTTCCCCGTGGGACAGGAAAGGTAGAACTTGAAGAGGAAGGGCCGGCCGTCCCTGCCCTTGGCGGGGAGGAAGAGGGCGTTGTGGGTCTGGAAGGGGACCTCTCCGCCCAGGGGCTCCAGGCCCAGGCCGTCCAGGCACTCCAGGACCTGGGCCGACTCGGGGGGGCGGCTGGGCGCCGGGGGGGGACCTTTGTGGAGTCCCGGCCCGGCGGCCTTTTCTGCCTTCCTGCTCCAGGATCCTTCCATGCCCGATCCTCCAAGGGCCTACGGGCCCGGGGTCATCTCTCGGTCTTCTCTCCCCTCTCCGGGGGACCCTCCCTGGGAGGGTCTTCCTGGGAAAGGGGGGCGGCCTTGCCGGTTTTCTTATCTACGGCACAAATGGGAGAAACATAGGTCCCTTTTTCTTTTCCCGCCGAGGCGGCCTTCTTCGGCCCGGTCCACCGAACGGCCAGGCCCGAGACCTCGGCCTTTCCCGAAGATGCGAGGAAGGGGAACTTCAAAAGGTTGGGGAAGCCCGGCGGGGTGACCCGGACCTCGGCGAAAAGAAGGGCCTCTCCCCCCATCTCCCGGACGGCCCGGGGAAGGTCCCTCTTGAGGAGGCCCGGAAGGTCCAGGGGGACGAGGGAGAGGAAGCCCAGGACGTAGAAGGAGGACTGGTGGAGGGAGACGTGCCCCACCACCTGGTAGGGCCTCGAGGCATCCCCAGGGAAGACGGGAAGGTCTCTTCCGGGGTTCTCCCGGGAGAGGTAGGTGGTGGTGCAGGAGCTCAGGGCCAGGAAGAGAAAGAGGCCGGCTGGAAGCTGATCGGTTCCCATGGATTCCCCCCGGGGCGGCGCGTCTCTTTACCTTTTTCGGCGCGCCCCCCGGGAGGGGTGAAGGAGGAGGCTCAGCCTGCCATCTCCATGCCCAGGCGGAAGGCCTTGAGGTTGATCTCCTGGGTTCCCTTGGGAACCCGGTTGAGAAGGGCGTTCTCCGCCGCTTCCTGGCTCACCACGCCGGTGATCTTGGTGATGACTCCCAAGGCGACCATGTTGGCGACGATGCTCTTTCCCACCTTCTCCCTTGCCGTCCGGAGAATGGGGACCTGGACCACTTTGAAATCTCCTTGCGGAACGGTGTGGACGGAGTCGCTGTCCACCACGAGGACTCCCCCGGGCTTGAGGTTGCCGATGTACTTGTCCACCGACTCCTGGGTGAGGGCCAGGAGGATGTCCAGGTTCATGGCCTTGGGGTAGTCGATCTCCCCGTCGGAGATGATGACGTCGGACCGGCTCGCCCCGCCCCGGGCCTCGGGGCCGTAGGACTGGCTCTGGGTGGCGTTCTTGCCGTCGTAGAGGGCGGCGGCCTCGGCCAGGATCTTCCCGGCCAGGACCAGGCCCTGGCCACCCTCTCCACTGAGGCGGATTTCGTAACGCTCGGTCATGGGCGGGTCCCTTTCAACTTCCCTGAACTTTCTCGCAGAGCTTGAAATACTGTTCCACGTACTCGGGGCGGTCGTTGTCGGCCAGGACCCCCGTGGTGAACTTTCCCTTGAGCTCCTCGGGAGTCATGTCCTTGGCCTTTGCGACGGGGACGGCGCCCTTCTTCATGAATTCCATGAGCTCGAAGGGTTGGGGGATCTTGTTGCGCCTCCCGAAGGCGATGGGGCACTGGCTCAGGACCTCCACCAGGGAAAACCCCTTCTTGCTCAGGGCCTGCTCGATGAGCTTGTCCAGTTGGGGGGTATGGAAGACGGTGGTCCTGCCCACGAAGGATGCGCCCGCCGCGGCCGCCAGGTTGGCGATGTCGAAGGGCGGATCGATGGAGCCGTAGGGCGCCGTCGAGGCCCGCATTCCCCTGGGAGTGGTGGGAGAGACCTGGCCGCCCGTCATTCCGTAGATGTAGTTGTTGAAGACCAGGACGGTGATGTCGATGTTGCGCCGGCAGGCGTGGATCAGGTGGTTTCCCCCGATGGCGGCGGCGTCGCCGTCTCCGGTGATCACCACCACGTGCAGGTGGGGCTTGGTGAGCTTGATCCCCGTGGCGAAGGCGATGGCCCTGCCGTGGGTGGTGTGAAGGGTGTTGAAATCCAGGTAACCCGGCGCCCGGCTGGAGCAACCGATCCCCGAGATGAGGGCCACGTCCTCTTTGTGGATCTCCAGCTTCTTCAGGGTTCTCAGGAAGGACTGGATGATGATGCCGTGGCCGCATCCGGGACAGAAGATGAAGGGGAGCTTGGAGAGCCGCAGGTAGTCGGCCACGGGGGTCACGGGTTCGTTCTGGTTCATCCCAGCACCTCCTTGATCTTGGCCAGGATGGCCGTGGGGGGAAGGGGCTCGCCGTCCACCCTGTTGAGCTTGTGCACCTTGTTCCGATCCTGGAGGGCCCACTCCACTTCGTGGGCCATCATGCCCAGATTGAGCTCGGGCACCAGGACGGCCTTGGCCTCCCGGCAGGCCTCGACGAGCTCCTTGTCGGGGAAGGGCCAGAGGACGGTGGGCCGGAAGAGACCCACTGGGAGTCCCTCGGCCCGGGCCATACGGACGGCTTCCCTGGCGGAACGGGCGGCGGAGCCGTAGGAGAAGACCACCAGTTCGGCTCCTTCCAGGCTCTCCGTCTGGACGTCCACGATCTCGTCGCGGTAGCGCTCGATCTTGCGGTTGATCCGCCTGAGGAGGCGGTCGATCTCCCGGGAGTCGTTGGTGGGGAAGCCCGTCTCGTCGTGGGCCAGGCCGGTCACGTGGAACCGGTAGCCCTCGCCGTAGACCGCCATGGGAGGGATGTCCGTCTCGGTGTGCCTGTAAGGAAGGTAGGTCTCGGGAGGGTCGGTGGGCCTGGGCCGGGTTTCGATCTTCACTTCCGAGGCCGGGGGGAGGACGGCCTTCTCCGTGGTGTGTCCCACTACCTCGTCGAGGAGGACCACAACGGGGACGCGGAATTTCTCGGCCAGGTTGAAGGCCCGGATGGTGGAGAAGAAGGTCTCCTGGACGCTGAAGGGGCAGAGGACGATCACCGGGTGGTCTCCATGGGTGCCCCACCGGGCCTGCATGACGTCCTGCTGGGTCCCCAAGGTGGGAAGCCCCGTTGAGGGGCCGCCCCGCATGACGTTCACCACGACGCAAGGGGCTTCGGCCATGGAGGCGTAACCCAGGTTTTCTTGTTTGAGGGAGAAACCCGGGCCCGACGTGGCCGTCATGGCCTTGGCTCCCGCCAGGGAAGCGCCCACGACGGCGCCCATGGAGGCGATCTCGTCCTCCATCTGGATGAACCGGCCCCCGACTTTTGGAAGGAGGGCCGAGAGATTCTCGGCGATCTCCGAGCTGGGTGTGATGGGATAACCGGCGAAGAAGCGGCATCCCGCGGCGATGGCTCCCAGGGCGCAGGCGTCGTTTCCGGTCATGACCTTCACCAGGGGTTTGTCCCCCAGCATGGCGGGAGGCCCCTCTCCCAGGAGGGCGGGGGGCTTTTCCAGGGCCTTTGCTTCCTCGGGGGGGGCCTCCTTCTTCCCCGGCCTGTCGGGGATCACCCGGATGGCGAGGTCGGGGCAGTGGAGCTCGCACTGCCGGCATCCGATGCAGGCATCCTGGTTCTGGATGGAGACCTTGCCCCGGTCGTTCAGGGCCAGAACGTCCTTGGGGCAGATTCGGATGCAGATTTCGCAGCCCTTGCACCAAGGCTCGTAGATCAGGATCTGATGGTTCGGCATGGACCTTCTCCTAGGGGAACACCAATAGGGTCCTTATGCTCCCAAAGGTTCCGAAAGACCACCATCTTTCGAGAAGAAAAAAAAGAGTAGGGAAATTTTTGGGGCATGGAGGGGGAAGTGTCCCAGGTTTTGCGGTTGCATTCCCCGGCCCGGGACGGGATGAAAAGGGGGGACGGGGGAAAGGCGGGAGGGGGATGGAGAGCTCTTCGAGACCGATGTCCTCTGCTTTGGAACGAACCGGCCCCGGGGTTCCCGGAGGCTACGGGGACCTCAAGGTCCTCAGGGGGGCGCCCCTGCCCTTCGGCGCCAGGCTGGTCCCGGGGGGGGTGAACTTCGCCCTCTTCTCCCGGAACGCCGTCAAGGTGGACCTTCTCCTCTTCGAGGATCCCCGGGAGGAACCTGCCTGGGTCGTTCCCCTCGACCCGGCTCTCAACAAGACGGGGAACGTCTGGCACGTGGAGGTGGAAGGCCTGGGGGTGGGAGCCCTCTACGCCTGGCGGGTCCAGGGGCCCTGGGATCCCGAAGGGGAGGGGCACCGTTTCGACCCGGGTTATTCCCTCCTGGATCCGTACGCCCGGGCCCTTGCGGGGGGGGAGACCTGGGGCGGGCCGGTCTACGTTCCCGCCGGGGAGAAACACCGGGGCCTGGGGTCCGTCCTGAAGGGAGTCGTCCTGGAGGACCACTTCGACTGGGAGGGCGACCAGCCCCTGGGGCGGCCGCTGGCGGATACCATCATCTACGAGATGCACGTGCGGGGATTCACCCGCCACCCCAGCTCGGGAGTCTCCGCCCCGGGCACCTTCATGGGGGTGATGGAGAAGATCCCCTACTTGAAGTCCCTGGGAATCACCGCCGTCGAACTCATGCCCGTGGCGGAATTCGTGGAGACCGGAAACGTCCGGACCAACCCTCTCACCGGGGAGAGGCTCCTGGACTACTGGGGGTACAACCCGGTGGCCTTCTTCGCCCCGAAGGCATCCTATGCCTCCCGGCCGGCCGGCGGCGGGCAGGTGCGGGAGTTCCGGGAAATGGTAAAGGCCCTCCACGCGGAGGGAATCGAGGTGATCCTGGACGTGGTCTTCAACCATACGGGCGAGGGGGACGGCTCCGGGCCGGTCCTCTCCTTCAAGGGGCTGGAGAACAGCGTATATTACATCCTGGGCGAGGGTGGAAGCTACCGGAACTATACGGGTTGCGGGAACACCTTGAACTGCAACCATCCCCTGGTGCGGGACCTGATCCTGGACTGCCTGCGCTACTGGGTGATGGAGATGCACGTGGACGGGTTCCGCTTCGACCTGGCCTCGGTTCTCGGGCGGGGACGCAACGGCGAGGTCCTTGCGGACCCGCCGGTCCTGGAGCGAATCGCCGAGGACCCGGTCCTGGCGGGCACGAAGATCATCGCCGAGGCATGGGACGCGGCGGGACTCTACCAGGTCGGGTCCTTTCCCGCATGGGGCCGGTGGGCCGAGTGGAACGGCCGGTTCCGGGACGACGTCCGGAAATTCGTGAGAGGAGATTTCGGCATGGTCCCGGCCCTGGCGACGAGGATCGCCGGGAGTTCCGATCTCTACCAGGCCGGCGGCAGGGCCCCTTACCATTCGGTCAACTTCGTCACGAGCCACGACGGCTTCACCCTCTGGGACCTGGTTTCCTTCAACGGGAAGCACAACGAGGCCAACGGCGAGGAGAACCGGGACGGGGCCGACGACAACTGGTCCTGGAACCACGGCGTGGAAGGTCCCACGGACGATCCGGACGTCCTGGAACTCCGCAAGCGCCAGGCCAAGAATTTCCTGGTCATCCTCATGGTCTCCCAGGGAGTGCCCATGACCCTGGCCGGGGACGAGGTCCTTCGGAGCCAGGGGGGGAACAACAACGCCTATTGCCAGGACAACGAGACGAGCTGGCTGGACTGGAACCTCGTCCGGAAGAACGGCGAAATGCTCCGGTTCTTCCGGATGATCACCCTCTTCCGGAGGAGGCATCCGGCCCTGAGGCGCCGCCACTTCTTCGCCGGCCTGGACCACGACGGCGACCAGCTTCCGGACATCAGTTGGCACGGCGTAGAGACGGGCCGTCCCGACTGGTCCCCCTCCTCCCGGGCCCTGGCCTTCCTCCTGGACGGTTCGGAGAGCTTCGGCGCCGAGGGCGACGACGACATCTTCGTCGTCCTCAACGCCCACGACGCCCCTCTCACCTTCGAGGTCCCGTATTTTCGCGAAGGTTTCGGGTGGAGGAAGGTGGTGGACACGGCCAGGAAGGCCCCCAAGGACATCCTCCGGGAGGAGAAAGCCCCCTTCGTGCGGGGGAGCCGCCTCAGGGTGAAGGCCCGGTCTTCGGTGATCCTGGTCTCCAAGCCGAGGGATTGATCCCGGGCGGCGGAGCCCGGGGATCCGCTTCTTTATCTTTTTGTTTTCTTTTTCCCAGGTCTTTTTCCGGGAACAATTCCCCCTGCGGCGGGCAGCGGCTCCGGAACGGCCGGTCCGCCGGGGAGCGTTTCCCCGTCCTTCCGTTCACATCCAGGAGGTGGTCGTCATGAGAAAGTTCCGAATTCCTCGTTTGGTTCCTCTGGCCGCGGCTCTGCTCTTCCTCGGCCTTCCTTTCCGGGCGGCGGCCCAGGAGAAGGGCCTGGAGGGCGCCGGGTTGGAGAAGGAGGAGGGGAGCGAATCCTTCTTCGATTCCCTCGAGGACGCCCTGACCGAGGGCAAGGTCCGGGTGAACCTGAGGACCCGCGCCGAATGGGTCAACCAGAAAGGGGTCTCGAATTCCCAGGCCTATACGGAGCGGTTGAGGCTGGGTTACGGAACGAAGAGATTCTACGGCTTCTCCCTCTACGGGGAGATGGAGGACATCCGGGCCTTCGGATACAGCCTCTACAATGCCGCCGGGCTCAACCGGGAGAACGGCAAGGCCGTCATCGCCGATCCCCAGGACACGGAGTTGAACCAGGGGTACCTTTCCTACAAGTGCGGCAAGGGTGAAGCCATCGTGGGTCGCCAGCGGATCACCCTGGACGACCACAGGTTCATCGGGAACGTGGGCTGGAGGCAGAACGAGCAGACCTACGACGCCGCGACCTTCAAATGTTCGGCCCTGGAAGACTTCGGTTTCTTCTACAGTTTCCTGGGGAGGATCAACCGGATCTACGGTCCCGACTCGGGCCTCGACTTCGACTCCAGGTCCCACCTGTTCAACGCGTCCTACGACGGGTGCCCCTACGGGAAGGTGGTCCTCTTCGCCTACCTGCTCTACTTCGACAACGCCAAGAACCTGAACTCGAACACCTACGGCGGCCGGTTCAAGGGGAGCCACGACCTGAACGAGGACCTGGACCTGGGTTACACCTTCTCCTACGCGCGCCAGGTGGACGGCTTGAGGAGCGGCGTGGATTACCAGGCTGATTACTGGCTGGCGGATCTATCCGTGACCAAGAAGGGCCTGGGGTCGGCCGGAGCAGCCTGGGAGATCCTCTCCTCGGACAACGGGAAGGCCTCCTTCCAGACGCCCCTCGCCACCCTGCACGCCTTCAACGGCTGGGTGGACGCCTTCCTCACCACTCCGAGGGACGGGCTGCAGGACATCTATCTCTACGTTGCGCCCGAGCTTCCCTACGAGTTGAAGGGGAAGGTTGTGTATCACACCTTCAAGACCGAGGAAGGCGGCGGGATCCTGGGTTACGAATGGGACGCCGTCCTCACCAAGAAGCTCTCGGATCACGTCAAGGTCCTCGGCAAGGCGGGCCTCTTCGACGGCAAGGCCGGATACGCCGACACGGCGAAGTTCTGGCTCCAGATGGAGCTCACCTTCTGATGCCGCGCCGGCCCGCCCCCGGTCTCCACGGGGGCGGGCCTCCCCCCTCTCTTTCCTTTTCATCTTTCATCCTTCCCGGCTCCATTCTTTTTCTGGGAATTCCCCTTGCCGGGAGGATCCTCCCTCCCAGGTGGCTCCCGGAGGAGGCTCATCCGCCGAGAAGGGCGTAGAGCCTGGAGAGAGCCAGGACGGAGAGGAAGAGGAAGAGTGCAGGGAGGGCGAGGAGCCTGTAGGTCCCCGCCAGGGAGGCCTTGAAGTAGTCCTTGGTCAGGACCAGGCAGAAGTGGACGGGTGAGAGCATCATGCCGGTGTAGCCCGCGCCGAAGGCCAGGACGTAGAAGGAGGCCAAGGTGAGGGGATCGGCTCCGTGGGGCATGAGGGCGGCCACGACGGGGAAAGAGGCCCCGGCGAAACCCACGGCGATGCCCGTGACCAGGCCGGCCGTGAAGGGAAGGGCCGCTGCAAGGGCCAGGACGGGCACGCCCATTTCCTTCAGTTCTCCCCCCAGATGGACCACCGAACCGGAATCGGAGACCATGGCCCGGAAGGCCATGACGCCGAGGATCAGGAAGACCATGTCCAGGGCGGTCTTGTGGCGGACCATCTCGAGGAATTGCTTCCTGCCCAGGCCCTCGCTCCGGAAGACGTGGAAGATCCCCAGGATGACGAAGAGGGTGAGGGGAAGGGTCTTGGGCAGGAGGGGAACGGGGAAGTCCAGGGCCCGGCCGGCGATGGCGTAGAGGTTCCAGAGAAGGGTGAGGCCCACGACGAGAAGGATCGGTGCCATGCCGCCCAGGAGGCTGCCCGGGGGGGAGGCTCCTTCTTCCGGGGGTGTTCCCGCCGGGGAAGGGGGGGCTTCACTTTCCGGGGAGGGTTTTCCTCGATTCCGGTCATTGGAATAGGATCTTCCCAGGAGGAAGATCTTCCCCCAGAAGAAGACCACGAAGGTCAAGGGGAGCTCGAAGAGGATGAACCAGCCCAGGTTGATTCCTTCCGGGCGGGCGGCTTCCAGGATGCCCACGGCGACGATCACTCCCGGGTAGAGGGGCCACCAGTATTCCCAGAGGTGGCGGAACCAGTAGTTGATGGCCGTGAGTCTTTCGGGGGAGAGGCCCTCCCGGGCGGCGGCGGACTCCACCATGGGGGCGGAGAGAATGGCCCCGCCGGGCATGGGGAGGAGCCCGATCAGGGCGGGGAGGAAGGCCGAGGCCCGGCGGCGTGAACCGATCTTCGCCACAGTGGCCCGGACCACCCGGTCCAGGCGTCCCGAGAGGGAGAGGATCCGCCCGAAGAAGAGGATGAGAACCACCAGGATCACCAGGCCCCAGGTTTGGAGGTCCACCAGGGCCCGGAGGATGGTGGAGAGGATTTCTCCCCCGGGGAGTCGGCTCCATGCTCCAAGGACCAGGGCGCCGAGCACCATGGCGAGTCCCAGGTGGAGCTTCAGCCTGGCCGCCACGAGAACGGCGGCGAAAGCCCCGAGGATCTTCACCAGGGCGGGGGCGGCCAAGAGGGAATCCATCAAGTTCGCAGCCATGGCGGGCCTGTGTAGCTTCCCCGCCGGGCGGGGTAAATAAAAAAGCTCCCTGCCAGCCCCTGCCGGCGGGGGAGTCTGTTCGAAGAGCAGGATTCCCCGACGCCAGGGGGAGTCTGGGAGGATTTGGGTTCGGGAGGTCGTTTTGGGACGGTATCGATGCTGTCGCCACTCCCCGGACGTCTCGGGCATGTCACTACGTTCCATGCCCGAGCCGGCCGGGGCTGACGAAGGGAAGAGAACAAGGGGGCTCTTCGACCGTGACTCGGCCGGCCGGGGCTGACGATGGGGGGGCATGCCCGAGCGGGGCGGGGCTGACGATGGGATTCTATTTCATCGCCAGCCCCAATTTTCCCGTCAGCCCCTGCCGGCGGGCATGTGCGGCCCGGAGGGCCGCAACATGCCCGACGTCAGGGGGAGTCTGGGGGGCATGGGTGGGTAATACGACTGGTGTTTTACGCTTCCCGCGTGTTCGGCGTGGCGACAGGTTGGGGAAGATGCTCTCAAGGAAATGGAGTTCTCTTTTTTCGAAGAAGGGGATTTTTTGTTTTCTTTTCAGGGCGGGCGAAGCCGAGCCCTGGCCTCAGGGTTCTGGGGTACGGAACTGGGGACTCATGGCTTTCGAACCATAGCCCTTTTCAAGTTTTCTCCAGGAGCCGGGCCAAGCCCGGCCCCTGTATACCGGGCAAGCCGATTTTTTTAGAAGAAAAGTTTCGGGTGGGCGCAATGTCTCGAAATGAAGCGCTCTTGGAGCCCACCACCCCCGCCCAACCGCCCGATTCGTCGGGCCTCCAGGCCGATGGGTCACGGGTTTTTCGGGGGATAATCCAGCGTAGGTGCGTTCGATCTGGTCGTGAGTAGTGTCGCTTTCGGGGTTGTCGCCACTCCCCGGACGTCCTCGTCACGGTCTTCGACCGTGACTCGGCCGGCCGGGGCTGACGAAGGGAAGAGAACAAGGGGGCTCTTCGACCGTGACTCGGGCGGCCGGGGCTGACGAAGGGGAGAGAAAAAGGGGGCTCTTCGACCGTGACTCGGGCGGGCGGGGCTGACGAAGGGATTCTATTTCATCGTCAGCCCCGATTTTTTCGTCAGCCCCTGCCGGCGGGCATGTGCGGCCCGGAGGGCCGCAACATGCCCGACGCCGGGGGAAGTCTGGGCTTTTGTGGGTTCGTGGTGTTGTTTTGGGACGCTATCGATGCTGTCGCCACTCCCCGGACGTCTCGGGCATGTCACTACGTTCCATGCCCGAGCCGGCCGGGGCTGACGAAGGGATTCAATTTCATCGTCAGCCCCGATTTTTTCGTCAGCCCCTGCCGGCGGGCATGTGCGGCCCGGAGGGCCGCAACATGCCCGACGCC